>NZ_JBPJZK010000006.1:0-364230 GCF_051216475.1 Variovorax nivicola
CTTCTGCCACCACCCGTTCATGCGGCTGGACTTGAACTCCTTGCTTGTAAAGCGCTAACCTGCCAACGTGTTTCCTATGTCCGCGCACACCTGTTTCCAAGGTCCCCGGTCCATACAGCGAAGCAAAAGAAAGTAGCTCGCCCGCCGGGGCGAGACCCGGCCTCGGGAAGCAAACCCCGCCGGAGGTCAGCCACATGCTGAGCCCAGGCAAGCCCTTCCCGCTAGGAGCAACACCTTCACAACAAGGCGTCAACTTCGCCCTGGCAGCCCCAACAGCAGAAGCAGTAGAACTCTGCATCTTCGACAGCACAGGCAAAAACGAACAACAACGCCTAAAACTGCCAACACAAACAGACGGCATCTGGCACGGCCACCTCCCCAGTGCAGCCTCAGGCCTGGTCTACGGCTACCGAGTCCACGGCCCCTGGTCCCCACACGAGGGAACCCGCTTCAACCCAGCCAAGCTCCTGCTAGACCCCTACGCCAAAGAGATCGTGGGCAGCTACGACGGCAGCGACATCTTCCTAGGCCATGACCCAGCGAATCCAGACAAGAGGGACACCCGAGACAACGCCGCAGTAGCCCTCAAAGCCCGGGTAACTGCCTCCGCCCCAGCACCAGCCACTCCCGGCCACGCTCGCATCGCAGCAAGCAACCGAGTCCTCTACGAACTGCACGTAAAAGGCCAGACAAAGCTCCACCCCGCCGTCCCCGCAGCCCTGAGAGGCACCTACGCCGCCCTGGCAGAACCCGCCGTACTCGACCACCTCCAGGCCCTGGGCATCACCACCCTGAACCTCATGCCCGTCCAGCACCGAGCAGACGAACAACGCCTGCTGCACATGGGCCTGAGCAACTACTGGGGCTACACCACCATCGGCTGGTTCGCCCCCGAAGCCCGCTACTGGAGCGGCCGCCCCGGCACCACCCCCGCCGGCGAATTCCGCGCCATGGCCGACGCCATCCACGCGCGCGGCATGGAACTGGTGATCGACGTCGTCTACAACCACAGCGCCGAAACCGACGAGCTCGGCCCCACGCTTTCGCTGCGCGGCATCGACAACACCCTGTACTACCACCTTCGCCCCGACGACCGCGCCCTCTACGAGAACTGGACCGGCTGCGGCAACTGCCTCAACCTCGGCGAGCCGCGCGTGCTGCAGTTGGTGATGGACAGCCTGCGCTTCTGGGCCTGCGAGATGGGCGTGGACGGCTTCCGCTTCGATCTCGCGCCGGTGCTCGGCCGCGATGCACAACGGGGGTTCGATGCTCGAGCGCCCTTCTTCGCCGCCATCGCCCAAGACCCGGTGCTCTCGCGCACGCTGCTCATCGCCGAGCCATGGGACATCGGCCCCGGCGGCTATCGCCTCGGCGAATTTCCGCCCGGCTGGCTCGAATGGAACGACCGCTACCGCGACACGCAGCGCGGCTTCTGGCTGCGGCAAGACCACGACGACAAGGCCAGCCTCGGCGACTTCGCCCATCGCTTCACGGCCTCCAGCACCCAGTTTGCGCACAACGGCCGCGCGCCGACCGCGAGCGTCAACTTCGTCACCGCGCACGACGGCTTCACGCTGCGCGACCTCGTGAGCTACAACGAGCGCCACAACCTCGCCAACGGCGAGAACAACCGCGACGGCCACGGCCACAACATGAGCAACAACTGCGGCGTCGAGGGCCCGAGCGACGACCCCGCCGTGCTGGCATTGCGCAGCCGCCTGCAGCGCGCGCTGCTCGCCACGCTGATGCTGTCCCAAGGCACGCCCATGCTGCTGGCCGGCGACGAGCTTGGCCACAGCCAGCAGGGCAACAACAACGCCTACTGCCAGGACAACGAAACCACCTGGCTCGCATGGATAGGCGCATCCGCCCCCGGCAGCGACGCCGCTCGCATGAGCGCCTTCGTGGCGCGCCTGGCCGCCCTGCGCCGCGAGGCCCCGGCACTGCGCAGCACCCGCTGGTGGCCGGCCGAAGCGCCGCAGGGCACGCCACCGGGCATCCGCTGGCTGCGCCCCGACGGCGAACCGATGACGCCCGCCGACTGGAACAGCACGGGCACGGCCCTTGCAATCCTCTTCGGCGATGGCACTGACAACGACAGCAGCGCATGGCTGGTGATGGTGAACGCAGGCCCGCAGACCGTGTCTTTCACGCTGCCCGCGGGCACGTGGCGCCTGAGCCTTTCCACCGATCCCGGGCTCGACCCGGGCGAGGTCGCTCAACCGCTCGGCGACACGGCACAAGTGCCTTTTTCAAGCATCGGGATTGCAAGAACGTAGGAGCCAGGCGCACGGCGCGGTGCTAGTCTCGATGCAGAAACTCTGACGACGAATTCCAACAAGCGAACGATCGAACGAACGGAGACACAGGATGGACAACCTCACACCGCAAGCGCACCCGCAGCAGGAGCTGCAGGCCCATCAACTGGTACGCCGCACCATCGCCCTGGTGCTGGCCGGCGGGCGCGGCTCCCGGCTCAAGCAGCTGACCGACCGGCGCGCCAAGCCGGCCGTGTACTTCGGCGGCAAGTTCCGCATCATCGACTTCGCGTTGTCCAACTGCCTGAACTCGGGCATCCGGCGCATGGCGGTGGTCACGCAGTACAAGTCGCACTCGCTCATGCGCCACCTGCAGCGCGGCTGGAGCTTTTTGCGCGCCGAGCTCAACGAGATGGTCGACGTGCTTCCTGCGCAGCAGCGCGTGGGCGACGAGCACTGGTACCGCGGCACGGCCGACGCGGTGTTCCAGAACCTGGACATCATCCAGACCCGCTCCACCCGGCATGACTACGTGGTGGTGCTGGCCGGCGACCACATCTACAAGATGGACTACTCGATCATGGTGAAAGACCATGCCGAGCACGGCCTGGGCTGCACGGTCGGCTGCATCGAGGTGCCGCGCATGGAAGCCACGGCCTTCGGCGTGATGGCCATCGACGACGGCCGCCAGATCACGGCCTTCCTGGAAAAGCCCGCCGATCCGCCCGCCATGCCCGGCAACCCCGACGTGGCGCTGGCGAGCATGGGCATCTACGTGTTCGACTCCGAGTACCTCTACCAGCTGCTGGAAGAAGACAGCGTCAACCCCGATTCGAGCCACGATTTCGGCAAGGACATCATCCCGCGCGCCGTGGCCCAGGGCCGCGCGCTGGCCCATCCTTTCGGCATGTCGTGCGTCACGCGGGCCTCGCGCGGGCCGGACGCCAAGGCCTACTGGCGCGACGTGGGCACGATTGATGCATTCTGGGCAGCCAACCTCGATCTGGCCTCCATCACCCCGGAGCTCGACATCTATGACACGGACTGGCCCATCTGGACCTACCAGCGGCAGCTGCCACCGGCCAAGTTCGTGCTCGACCGGCACGGCCAGCACGGCATGACGGTCAACACCATCGTCTCGGGCGGCTGCATCGTCTCGGGCTCCAAGGTCAGCAGCTCGGTGCTGTTCTCGGGCGTGCGCATCCATTCCTTCTGCGAGATCAACGAGGCCGTGCTGCTGCCCGACGTGGAAGTCGGGCGCGGCGCCCGGCTCAACCGGGTGGTGATCGACCGCGCCTGCGTCATACCCGACGACATGGTGATCGGCGAAGATGCCACGGCCGACGCCGCGCGCTTCGAGCGCACCGAGAACGGCGTGGTGCTGGTCACGCGCGAAATGCTCAAACGATTGGCCGCCTGAGGCCACAACGCCACACGATGCGAATCCTCCAGGTCAGCGCCGAACTCTTCCCCCTCCTCAAGACCGGCGGCCTGGCGGACATTGCCGGCGCCCTGCCCCTGGCGCTAATGGCCGAAGGCGAGGACGCGCGCGTACTGCTGCCGGGCTTTCCGGCCATCGTTGCGGGTGTGCGCGACCTGGCGCCCGTGGACGGTTTCAACGCGCCCTGGGGCGAGCGCTTCGGGTTGCGCCTCGGGCACATCGACATCGACGGGGCGCCCGGCATCCCGGCCTACGTGATCGACGCACCGGCGCTCTACGGCCGGCCCGGCAATCCTTACGAAGACACGTCGCGCCAGCCCTACGGCGACAACCACCGCCGGTTCGCGCTGCTCGGCTGGACCGCGGCGCAGCTGGCGCAAGGGCTCGATCCGCAGTGGCAGCCGGAGGTGGTGCACGCGCACGACTGGCATGCCGCGCTCGCGCCGGCCTACCTTCACTTCGCGCGGCAGGCCGGTGGCCCGCACGTAGGCAGCGTCTTCACCGTGCACAACCTGGCCTACCAGGGCATCTTCGCGCCCTGGCACTTCGCTGAGCTCGGCCTGCCGGGCACGGCGTTCCAGATGAACGGCCTCGAATACCACGGCCAGGTCTCGTTCATGAAGGGCGGCCTGTACTTCGCCGACCGGCTCACCACGGTAAGCCCCACATACGCGCTCGAGATCCAGACGCCCGAGCAGGGCTGCGGGCTCGACGGGCTGCTGCGCCAGCGCAGCGGGGTGCTCAGCGGCATCCTCAACGCGGTCGACGACAAGGTCTGGAACCCGGCAACCGACGCCGCGCTGGTTCAGGGCTATCACACGCCCGAAGGCCGCCACATGGCCGGCAAGGCGCGCTGCAAGTCGGTGCTGCAACATCAGTTGGGGCTGGCCGAGCGGCCGGATGCGCCGCTCTTCATTCTCGTGAGCCGGCTCACCGAGCAGAAGGGCCTGCACCTGGTGCTGGGCGGGCTCGATGCACTGCTCGCCCAGGGCGGCCAGCTGGCGCTGCTGGGCAGCGGCGAGACCTGGCTGGAGGAAGCCTTCCGGCAGCGCGCGGCGGCGGCGCCGCAATCGGTCGGCGTCACCATCGGCTACAACGAGACGCTGGCGCACCAGATGTTCGGCGCGGGCGACGTGACGCTGGTGCCTTCGCTCTTCGAGCCCTGCGGCCTCACGCAGATGTACGGCCTCAAGTACGGCAGCCTGCCGCTGGTGCGCCGCGTCGGCGGGCTGGCCGACACGGTGGTCGACAGCTCTCTCGAAGACATGGCCAGCGGCGAGGCCACCGGCTTCGTATTCGACAGCTTCGAGGTTGCCGACTACGAGCGCGCCGTGCGCCGTGCCTTCGCGCTTTACGAGCGTGCGCCCGACTGGCGGCGCGTGCGCGGCAACGCCATGCGGCGACCGGCCGATTGGGCCACTGCAGCCGCGCAGTACATCGATGTTTACCGGCAGGCGCTCGAACAGCCGCGTGCCTGACCACCACAACAACTTCCACGCAACAAGGGCGCCCATGACGATCAAAGACTTCGCCTATGACCACCCCGACCGCGACGTCGCGGCCTTCAAGCGCGCGGTGGCCAACAAGCTGATCTACGCGGTCGGCAAGGACCCGGTCGCCGCCAGCCAGGACGACTGGCTCAACGCCACCTCGCAAGCGGTGCGCGACCAGCTGGTCGAGCGCTGGATGATGACCACGCGCGCCAACTACGCACAGGACCTGAAGCGCGTCTACTACCTGTCGATGGAGTTCCTGATCGGGCGCACCTTCACCAATGCGCTGCTGGCCGTGGACCTCTACGACACGGTGCGCGAGGCGCTGGCCGACTTCGGCGTCGACATGGACGCGCTGGCCGAGCGCGAGCCCGACGCAGCGCTGGGCAACGGCGGCCTGGGCCGGCTCGCGGCCTGCTTTCTCGACTCGATGGCCACGCTCGGCGTGCCGGGCATGGGCTACGGCATCCGCTACGAGTACGGCATGTTCCGCCAGCGCATCGTCGATGGCCAGCAGGTCGAGACGCCCGACTACTGGCTCACGCGCGGCAACCCGTGGGAGTTCCAGCGGCCAGAGGTGAACTACCGCGTGCGCTTCGGCGGCCACGTGCAGAAGCGCGAGGGCACCAACGCACCCTACGGCGCCGCAGACTGGGTCGACACGCACGACGTGCTGGCCGTGGCCTACGACACCATCATTCCGGGCTATGGCACGCAGGCCACCAACACGCTGCGGCTGTGGTCGGCACGCGCCACCGAGGAAATCGATCTCTCGGCCTTCAACCGCGGCAACTACATGCAGGCGGTGGAAAGCAAGAATCACTCGGAGAACGTCTCGCGCGTGCTCTACCCCGACGACTCCACGCCCTCGGGCCGCGAGCTGCGGCTGCACCAGGAGTATTTTTTCTGCAGCGCGAGCGTGCAAGACCTGCTGCGCCGCTACCTGCGCAACCACAAGACCTTCGACCAGCTGTCCGAGAAGGTCAGCATCCACCTGAACGACACGCACCCCGTGCTGGCAGTGCCCGAGCTCATGCGCCTCTTGCTCGACGAACACGGCCTTGCGTGGGACATAGCGTGGGCGCACACGCAGAAAGTGTTCAGCTACACCAACCACACGCTGATGCACGAGGCACTGGAGACCTGGCCGGTGGAGATGCTGGGGCGCATCCTGCCGCGGCACCTGCAGATCATCTACGACATCAACGCGAAGTTCCTCGCCACCGTGACGCAGAAGGTCGGCAACGACGTGGAGCTGATGCGCAGACTGTCGCTGGTCGACGAGGCCGGCGAGCGGCGCGTGCGCATGGCCTACGTGGCGGTGCTGGCCAGCCACTCGATCAATGGTGTGTCGGGGCTGCACTCGGAGCTGATGAAGCAGTCGATCTTCTCGGACTTCGCGAAGATCTTTCCCGAACGCTTCAACAACAAGACCAACGGCGTCACGCCGCGCCGCTGGCTGGCGCAGGCCAACCCGCCGCTGGCGGCGCTGCTCGACCAGCGCATCGGCAAGGGCTGGCGGCGCGACCTGTCGCAGCTCGAGGCGCTCAAGCCCATGGCCGCGCAACCGGCGTTCGTGCGCGCATTCCGCCATGCCAAGCGCGAGAACAAGCTGCGGCTGGCCAACTGGGTCGAGCAGCACCTGAAGCTCGACATCGACACCGACGCGATGTTCGACGTGCAGGTCAAGCGCATCCACGAATACAAGCGGCAACTGCTCAACGTGCTGCACGTGGTGGCGCGCTACCACCGCATCCTCGACGCGCAGGCAGCGGGGGGCCCCGTCGACATCGTGCCGCGCGTGGTGGTGTTCGCGGGCAAGGCAGCTTCGGCGTATGCGATGGCCAAGCTCGTCATCCGGCTCATCAACGACGTGGCGAGCACCATCAACGCCGACGCGCGCGTCGGCAAGCTGCTGAAGGTGGTGTTCCTGCCGAACTACAGCGTGAGCCTGGCCGAGATCATCATGCCGGCGGCCGACCTGTCGGAGCAGATCTCCACGGCGGGCACGGAAGCCTCGGGCACCGGGAACATGAAGTTCGCGCTCAACGGCGCGCTCACCATCGGCACGCTGGACGGCGCCAATGTGGAAATGCGCGAGAACGTGGGACCGGAGAACATCTTCATCTTCGGCAACACGACGCCCGAAGTGGCCGACATCCGCGCGCGGGGCTACCAGCCGCGCGAGATCTACGAAGAGAACGCCGAACTCAAACGCGTGCTCGACGCGATCCGCGACGGCGCGTTTTCACCCGGCGAGCCAGCGCGCTACCAGGGCATCTACGACGCGCTGGTGAACTGGGGCGACCACTATCTGCTGCTGGCCGATTACGCGAGCTACGTGGCCAAGCAGGCCGAGGTCGATGCGCTGTACCGCGATTCGGATGCGTGGACGCGGATGGCGATTCTCAATGTGGCGGGGATGGGTGCGTTCTCGTCGGACCGCACCATTGCGCAGTACGCGCATGAAATCTGGCACACCAAGCCCGTGGTGCTGGGCTGACCAGCTAGCTTCCCGGCTTCTTAGGCGGCTCGGCCTCGGTCACGAAGCCGATGCGGCTCAGCCCGGCCTTGTTCGCGATGCCCATCAGCGCCACCACCTTGCCGTAGGGCACGGTCTGGTCGGCGCGCAGCTGCACCTCGGTGTCCTTGTTGTCGGCGGCGGCCTTTTCGAGGCGGGTGGCGAGTTCCTCGTCGGTCACGGGCTGGTCGTTCAGGAAGACCTTGCCCGAGGCGTCGACGGAGAGGCTCACGAACTTGGGCGCGTCGTTGGGCTGGCCCGCATCGGTCTGCGGCAGGTCGAGCTTGATCGAGCTGGCCATCAGCGGCGCGGTGATGATGAAGATCACCAGCAGCACCAGCATCACGTCGACCAAGGGCGTGACGTTGATGTCGGACAGCGGCCGCTGCGCGCCCGCCCCCATGGCACGCCCACCGCCGCCGGCGCTGCTACCCAGTGAAGTGCGACCGAAGGCCATCGTGTGGGGTGCTCAGACCGGCATCGGCCGCGCGGGCGGCGGCGCAGCGGGCTCTGGTGGGGCGCCGAAGCTGCCCAGCAGGTCGTGCGCGAAGCCTTCGAGCTCGGCTTCGATGCGGCCGATGACGCGGCCGAAGACGTTGTAGGCCAGCACGGCCGGAATGGCCACGGCCAGGCCGAAGGCCGTCATGATGAGCGCCTCGCCGACCGGGCCGGCCACCTTGTCGATGGTGAAGCCGCCGGTCTGGCCGGCAATGCCCGTCAACGCACCGTAGATGCCCCAGACCGTGCCCAGCAAGCCGACAAAGGGCGCGGTGGCACCGACCGTGGCGAGCAGGATCTGCCCCGCCTGCAGCCGGCGCAGCGCGCCGTGCAGGGCGTCGCGCAGCACGCGCGTGAGCCGCTGGTTGCGGTCGACCGTGGCGCCCAGCGTGCCGGCCGGCGCACCGGCGGCCACGCTCTTGATGGCCGACACGGCGGGCGACACCAGCGTCGCGCGGTCGAAGGCCTTGAGCTTCTGCTCGGCGTCGGCCAGCGTGGACGACTGCCAGAACGCCGCGATGCTGCGCAGCACGTCGCGCGTGCCGCCGCGCAGCAGCCACGCCTTCCAGAGAATGATGACCCAGCTTGCGATCGACATCGCCAGCAACAGCGCCGCCACCGAACGGCTGACGCCGTCGCCATGGGTCAGCAGATCGAGCACGCTCATCGACGGTCCTTTTGGTTAGCGCAAGCCCAGCACGTCGTACATGTCGAACAGGCCTGCGCGCTGTTCGGCCAGGAAGCGCACCGCGCGCAGGCTGCCCTGGGCGTAGGTGGTACGGCTCGACGACTTGTGGGTGATCTCGATGCGCTCGCCGGTGCCCGCGAACAGCACGGTGTGGTCGCCCACGATGTCGCCGCCGCGGATGGCCGAGAAGCCGATGGTGGAGGGGTCGCGCTCGCCGGTGATGCCTTCGCGGGCGTACACGGCGCAGTCCTTGAGGTCGCGGCCCAGCGCATCGGCGATCACTTCGCCCATCTTGAGTGCGGTGCCCGAGGGCGCGTCGACCTTGTGGCGGTGGTGCGCCTCGATGATTTCGATGTCGTAGCCCGTCGACATGGCCTTGGCCGCCATTTCGAGCAGCTTGAAGGTGACGTTGACACCCACGCTCATGTTGGGCGCCATCATGATCGCGATGTCTTTGGCGATCTCGGCGATCTCGGCCTTCTGCTCGTTGCTGAAGCCGGTAGTGCCGATGACGGCCTGCACGCCGAGTTCGCGGCAGACCGCGAGGTGCGCGAGCGTGCCTTCGGGGCGGGTGAAGTCGATGAGCACCTGCGCATCCTTCAGGCCGGTGCGCAGGTCGGACACGATGGACACGCCGCTGTCGAAGCCCAGGAAGGCGCCGGCATCGGTGCCGAGGGCCGGGCTGCCCGCGATGTCGAGTGCACCGGCCAGGCGCAGGTCGGGCGCATTGCGCACGGCCTCGACCAGCATGTGGCCCATGCGGCCCGAAGCCCCGGCAACGGCGACACGGCGCGGTGCGGCGATGGAACTGGAAGGAGTGGAGGTGGATTCAGTCACGCGGATTCAGTCTTCGAAATTTCGAAATGGCCAATGGCATGCATGGACACGGGACGGACGCCGCCTGACTCGGCGGGCGCCGCCCGCGGTTGCTGCTGATGCTCGTGCGCTCAGCGCGCGGCTTCGAGCGGGGGGTAGGCGGCCGGCAGCGGCGGCAGGGAGGCCGACGTATCTGCGGCAGTGCCGGCTTTTTTCTCGTCCTTGGCGGGTGCGTATTTCTTGAGATCGTCTTCCGAGGCCTCGAGCGGCGGCACCTTGCCCGATTTTTTGCGGGTGTCGAGCGTGGCGACGAATTCTTCCTCGCTGGGCATTTCGTCGCCCTCGAAGCGGTCCATGAGCTCGCCGTTGAAGAACACGGTCAGGTGGCGTTCTTGCGGGTCGACGCCCTGGCGGCGGATGGTGAACACGTAGTCCCAGCGGTTGGCGTGGAACACGTCGTTCAGCAGCGAGGTACCGAGGATTTCACGCACCTGCTGGCGCGACATGCCCGGCTTGAGCGCCGCGACCTGTTCCTTCGACACGAAATTGCCCTGCACCACTTCGACTTTGTAAGGAGTTACAGCAGCCAGCGCGCCACGCGTGCGATCGCTGAAACCGCTGCAGGCACCAAGGCAGAGCGTTGCGGCAACGGCAGCAACCAGCAGCCAGGGACGGCGTTGGAGAATGGCAGGCATGGGAGGAAAAAGGGGGTAGCGATATGATCGGCCATTGTAGCGGCTGGCCTTTTTCGGGGCCTTTTTGCCGCAGCCCCAGGGCGCAGGAACCAACATGGCCAACATCGACGAACTGAAGAACACCGGCCTCAAGGCCACTCTGCCACGCCTGAAGATCCTCGAGATCTTCCAGACCGGCAGCCAACGGCACATGACGGCGGAAGACGTGTTCCGCGTGCTGCTGAACGAACATTCCGACATCGGCCTGGCCACCGTCTACCGGGTGCTGACGCAGTTCGAGCAGGCTGGCATCCTGGAGCGCAGCCACTTCGAAAGCGGCAAGGCCGTGTACGAACTGAACGAAGGCACGCACCACGACCACCTGATCTGCACCTCCTGCGGCAAGGTCGAGGAGTTCTACGACGCCGAGATCGAACGCCGCCAGCAGATGATCGCCAAGGACAAGGGCTGGATCCTGCAGGACCATGCCATGTCGCTTTATGGCCTGTGCGGAGACTGCGCAAAAAAGCGCTGATCCGTCTCCCTCGTTTTCAGTCCCCGTCGCGGGAGTTTTCCATCGCCTTGTGGTGGCGCGCCACGAAGTCGGCATACGTGTCGATGCCGCGCAGCTGCAGGATCGAATTGCGCACCGCCGCCTCCACCAGCACGGCGATGTTGCGCCCGGCCACCACCTGGATGATGACCTTGCGCACCGGGATGCCCAGCACGTCCTGCGTGAGCGGCGCCGAGGGCATGCGCTCGTAGTCGCGCTCGAAGCTGTCACGCCGCACGAGGTGCACGATGAGCTTGAGCCGCATCTTCCGGCGCACCGCTGTCTCGCCGAAAATCGCGCGAATGTCCAGCAGGCCGATGCCGCGCACTTCGAGCAGGTTCAGCAGCAGGTCGGGGCAGCGCCCTTCGATGGTGTTCTGGTTGATGCGGAACAGGTCGACCGCGTCGTCGGCCACGAGGCCGTTGCCGCGGGAGATCAGCTCCAGCCCCAGCTCACTCTTGCCCAGGCCCGACTCGCCCGTGATCATCACGCCCATGCCCAGGATGTCCATGAACACGCCGTGCATCGAGGTGCGCTCGGCAAAGTGCTTGGACAGGTAGGCGCGCAGCAGGTCGATCACAAAGGCCGACGACTCGCGCGTGGCGAACAGCGGCAGCTGGGCGCGCTCGCAGATCGACAGCAGCTCATCGGGCGCCGCCTGGCCGTCGGCCAGCACCAGCATCGGCGGCTCCAGCGTGACGATGCGGGCGATGCGCCGCGCGCAATCTTCCTCGCTGCCGCGCGTCAGATAGGCCACCTCGCGGGCGCCGAGGATCTGCACGCGGTACGGATGGATGTAGTTGAGATAGCCAACAAGGTCGGCCGCCGACTGGGCGCGGCTGATGACTTCGGGGTCGAACTGGCGCTCTGAAGCACCGAGGCCGGCGAGCCATTCCCAGCGGAGCGAACCGCGGAACTCCTCGAACATGGCATCGGCGCTGATGACGGTCGGCTTCATGCGTTCAGGAGGCGGCGCCCGGCGCCGGCATTGGATGAGTGACGGGAAGAAGAGCCGCGCAGCTTATCAGCAGCCGCACGCGCCGACACATGCGCTCAGGCGACTTGGGTCGACTGCCAGCCGGCGATGAGACCGTGCAAGGCGGCGGCGTCGGTGCTGGACTTGATCTGTTCGCGCAGGCTGGCGTCGCTCAGCAGTTCGGCGATTTCAGAGAGGATTTCGAGGTGTTTCTGCGTGGCCGCTTCGGGCACCAGCAGGAAGATCAGCAGCGCGACGGGTTGCTCGTCGGGTGCGTCGAAGCCGATGGGGTTGGCCAGCTGGAATACCGCGGCCATCGGCGCCTTGAGGCCCTTGATGCGGCCATGCGGAATGGCAACGCCGTGGCCCAAGCCGGTGGAGCCGAGGCGCTCGCGGGCAAACAGGCTGTCGGTGATGAGGGCACGGCCCAGACCGTGAAGGCTTTCGAACAGAAGGCCGGCTTCTTCGAAAGCACGTTTCTTGCTAGTAGCGTCAACGCTCACAAGCACTTGAGCGGGCGGCAGGATGGACGCGAGGCGATTCATGGTGGGTGCAGAGCGGGGGCGATTATGCACCCGCTTGGTAAAAACCCCCAGTCCCCCTATTTACTTTCTGTCTACATGTTGTCCAGAGACCTCGTGCTCCCTCTGGGGGCTTGCCAAAGCCCTACCGCAGCAGTCGGAAAACAAAAAGCCGCCCGAAGGCGGCTTTGATGCGAGCTCAGGGCTCTTACATCACGCGCTTGGGCGCCGCGTGATGATGGTCCTGCAGGCGATCCTTGTGGCGCACCACCTGGCGGTCGAGCTTGTCGACCAGTTCATCGACCGCAGCGTAGAGATCAGCGTGGCTCGACTCCGCGAACATGTCATTGCCCTTGACGTGAATGTTGCACTCCGCCCTTTGGCGGCGTTCCTTTTCCTTCTGCTTTTCCACCGTGAGGATCACCTTCACATCGACCACCTGGTCGAAGTGTCGGATGACCCGGTCCAGCTTGCTCGTGACGTAGGTGCGCAAGGCAGGGGTGACGTCGAGGTGATGACCGCTGATCGTCAAATTCATGAATGACCTCCTGGAATTGACGGTTGGGGAAATGACCGCGCTACGGAATGCAGCGTGGCCGGCGAAACGGGAGTTTTGAGAGGGAGCGGGGGGAAGGGGGAAGAAGGAGAAAGAGGGGTAGGTCGATTCACTATGCCCAAGCTGTCACGGTATTGCAATACCTGAGTTGCCCGGGGTTTTGCGGCTTCGTGCGCAGCTTTTCACACGCTAGCGAATCAATAGCAGTTGGCGCTCGCGGGGCAGGCGATGCGGCGCTTCGGGAACAAATGTTTCAGCGTCGGGCCGCGTGTGACCCTGCCACCGGAAGGGCCAGCAGCCCGCTCAGTGGTTCAGCGCCAGGCCGCACGCATCCGGTTGCGCAGGTCGATCACCGCACTTGGCGGCGGCACGGCCGGCGGGCGCTCGGGCGGGGGCGGCCAGATCTGTTGCTCGAAGCCTTCGAGATCGGCATCGGCGATGAAACGCGTGCGGTTGGCGTACAGGTGCCGGTCGCCGCGCGCCGCTTGCTGCGTGATGTGGAAGCGCTGCGGCATCAGCAAGTGCAGGTGGTCGCGTGCACGGGTCATTGCCACGTAGAGCAGCCGGCGCTCTTCTTCCAGCTCGTGCGCGCTCTGCGCCACATCGGCCGGCAGGCAGCCGTCGACCACGTTGAGCACGTGCACCGAATTCCACTCCTGCCCCTTGGCCGAATGGATGGTCGAGAGGATCAGGTAGTCCTCGTCGAGCAGCGGCGGCCCAGGGCGGTCGCTGGTGGCTTCGGGTGGATCGAGCGTGAGTTCGGTGAGGAAGCGTTCGCGCGAGGCATACCCGGCCGCGAGCCGCGCGAGCTGTTCCACGTCGGCGCGCCGCACGCCGGAGGTGTCTTCGTACAGCCGCTCCAGGTGCGGCAGGTACCAGTCCATTGCCAGTTCGACATCGGCCGGCCACTTCAGCGCGGGTGCGCGCAAGGCTGCGTAGGCCTCGGCAAAGTCGGCCCACTGCGCGCGTGCCGCGGAAGGCGGTACAAACTCGCGCACCGCCGCGGCGGGGTCGGCAGCCTGGTCCATTGCATCGAGCAGGCGCGAGCCCGTGACGGGGCCGATGCCCGGAATCAACTGCGTCACGCGAAAACCCGCCATGCGCCCACGAGGGTTCTGCGCAAAGCGCAGCACCGCGAGCAGGTCCTTCACGTGCGAGGCTTCGAGAAACTTGAGCCCGCCGAATTTCACGAACGGGATGTTGCGGCGTGCCAGCTCGAGCTCGAGCGCCGCGCTGTGCGTCGAGGTGCGGAACAGCACCGCCTGCGACTTCAGCGCGAGCCCGCCCTCGCGGTGCGCCAGCACCTTGTCGGCCACCCATCGCGCCTGCCCCGCTTCGTCGGGAACGAGCACCAGCAGCGGCTTGCCGGCCGAGGGCTTGTCGGTCCACAGCGTCTTGGCATGCCGCTCGGCCGCATGCGCGATCACGCGGTTCGAGGCATCGAGGATCGGCTGCGTCGAGCGGTAGTTGCGCTCCAGCGTGACCACGCGCGCGGCCTGCGTGAACTGCGACGGAAAGTCGAGGATGTTGCGCACCGTCGCGCCACGAAAGGAATAGATCGACTGCGCGTCGTCTCCCACCACGGTCACGCCGCGCCCATCGGGTTTGAGCGCCCGCAGGATCGAAGCCTGCAGCAGGTTGGTGTCCTGGTACTCGTCGACCAGCACGTGGTCGAAGCGCGCGCCGACGTGCGCGGCCAGCGCGGGCTCGGCGGCCATCTCGGCCCAGTAGAGCAGCAGGTCGTCGTAGTCGAGCACGCTCTGCCGCTGCTTGGCCTCTACGTAGGCGCCGAACAGCTTCTTCAGCTCTGCCTCCCATTCGTCGCACCAGGGAAAGGCCTCCTTCAGTACCTCGGCCAGCGGCGCGCGCGTGTTCACGCAGCGCGAGTAGATCGACAGGCATGTGCCCTTGCGCGGAAAACGATTGACGGTGGAAGACAGGCCCAGCTCGTGACGCACCAGCCCCATCAGGTCTTCGGCATCGCCGCGGTCGTGGATGGTGAAGTTCTCGTCGAGCCCGATCTGCGGCGCGTACTCGCGCAACAGCCGCGCGCCGATGCCGTGGAAGGTGCCGGCCCACGGCAGTGCGGGCGGCGCCTCCGACTTCAGGCCGAGCACACGTGCCAGCACCTGGCCTGCGCGGCGCTCCATCTCCTGCGCGGCGCGGCGCGAGAAGGTCAGCAGCAACAGGCGCTGCGGATCGACACCGCCGGCAATGAGGTGTGCGACGCGATGCGCCAGCGTGCTGGTCTTGCCCGAACCGGCGCCGGCAATGACGAGCAGCGGCCGCTCGTCGCGCTCGCCGATGGCTGCACCCACCCCGTGTTCGACCGCCGCGCGCTGCGCGTCGTTGAGCGTGCTCAGCGCGGCGGCCAGGCGCTCGGCCTGGGTCTTCGCGGCAGCGGAAAAAACGGGGAGCGCAGCGGTCTGCATGGGGCAGACTTTACTGTATGCCCGTCCAGTCCAGCCACCGCACTGCCATGTGGCCGGTGACATAATCGCGCCTCGCTGCAACCGGAGATTCTTCCCAATGGAAACCGCCCCGTCTCGGCAGCTTTCAACTCCCTTTCACTGACGCGTTTTTCTTAGCGCACGTCGGGCCCGGGAATTGAAAGCGCCCCTCCCTCGCCCATCGTTCAGTCATTCCCGGGAGTGAGCCAATGCTCAACATCTTCACGCTCGCCAACGGCCGCCTCGTTCAGGAAGAAATCGAGGCACTCGAGGAGCTCTCCAAGTTCCAGCCGATCTGGGTCGACCTCGAGTCGCCCACGCTCGAAGAGAAGCGATGGATCAAGCAGTACTACGGCCTCTCCATTCCCGAAGACGCGATGGACGAGGACATCGAGGAATCGGCCCGCTTCTACGAGGAAGACAACGGCGAGCTGCACATCCGCTCCGACTTCTTGATCGACGACGACGAAGACCCACGCACCGTGCGCGTGGCCTTCATCCTCAACCAGCACAACACCGACCTGCGCAGCCGCGGCGTGCTGTTCTCGATCCACGACGAAGACGTGCCCGTGTTCCGCCTGCTGCGCATGCGCGCGCGCCGCGCGCCGGGGCTGATCGAAGACGCCAAGGAAGTGATGCTCAAGCTCTTCGACGCCGACGCCGAGTACTCGGCCGACACGCTGGAGAACATCTACGACGAGCTCGAAGTCGCCGGCAAGAAGGTGCTGTCGGGCAACGTCAGCGACGAGCTGGCCGGCGAGGTGCTCGGCGCCATCGCGCGGCAGGAAGACTTGAACGGCCGCATCCGCCGCAACGTGATGGACACGCGCCGCGCGGTCAGCTTCATGATGCGCAGCAAGATGCTCAACGCCGAGCAGTTCGAAGAGGCACGGCAGATCCTGCGTGACATCGAATCGCTGGACAACCACACGGCATTCCTCTTCGACAAGATCAACTTCCTGATGGATGCGACCGTCGGTTTCATCAACATCAACCAGAACAAGACCATCAAGATCTTCTCGGTGGCCAGCGTCGCGCTGCTGCCGCCCACGCTGATCGCGAGCATCTACGGCATGAACTTCAAGTTCATGCCGGAGCTCGACTGGGCCATGGGCTATCCGTATGCCATCGTGCTGATGGCGGCGAGCGCGCTGGTGCCGATGTGGTACTTCCGCCGGCGCGGCTGGCTCAAGTAGCCGGTCTTCAGGAATGCCGCGTGGCCAGCCACGCATCGACCAGCGCGAGGCTGTAGCGGCTCGCGACCTCCACCACGAAACGCGCGAAGTCGCCATGCGCCTCGTCGTCCGCGCGGTCCGAGATCGTCCGCATGGCCGCAAAGGGCACGCCGTAGTCGTGACACACCTGCGCCACCGCGGCGCCTTCCATCTCGACCGCGAGTGCGTCGGGCAAGCTGAGGCGCAGCGCTTCGCTTTCGGCGGCGGTCGAAACGAAGCGATCACCGCTCACCAGCAGGCCCCGATGCACCTTGGGTGACTGGAGGCCGAACTCGTCGACGGCCTCCTGCCCCACCAGGGCCACCGGGTCGCGCAGCGTCACTTCAGCAACGCCCGCCAATGCATTGCTGATCGCCACATCGGCCGTGAAACGCGAAAGGCCCAGCAAGGGCACTTCGTACTTCGGAAAGATGGGCGAGGCATCGAGGTCGTGCTGCAGCAGCTGCGTGGCAACGACCACGTCGCCCACATTCACGCCCGGCGCGAGTCCGCCCGCGACACCGGTGAAGACGATGGCCCCAACGGCAAATCGCTCGAGCAGCATCGTGGCCGTCACCGCCGCCGCGACCTTGCCGATGCGCGACAGCACCGCGACCACGGGCTGGCCATGCAGATGGCCAACCCAGAAGTCGCGCCCTGCAATGCGCACGCGCTGCTCGTCGGGCATCTGCGCGAGGAGCGCGCTCAGCTCCTCGTGCATTGCCGCGACGATGGCGATGGGCGCGGCCACCTGTTACTTGATGTCCACGCCGTAGAAAGTGTGGCGGCCGAAGGGGCTGAGCTTGAAGTCGACCACTTCCTTGCGCACCGGCTTCAACTGCACCGCGTGCGCAATCGTGAACCACGGCGCCTGCTCCTTGAAGATCACCTGGGCCTTCTTGTAGAGCGCGTCGCGGTCGGCCTGCTTGGTCGTGCTCTTGGCCTTCACCACAAGGTCTTCATACGGCTGGTAGCAGAACTTCGAGATATTGCTGCCGCTGGCCGACTTGGCCGAGGCGCAGCCCAGCAGCGTGTACATGAAGTTGTCCGGGTCGCCGTTGTCGCCGGTCCAGCCCAGCATGCCCATCTGGTGCTCGCCGGCCTGCAGGCGCTTGCGGTACTCGCCCCACTCGAAGCTCTTGATCTCGGCCTTGACGTTGATCTTGGCCAGATCGGCCTGCATCAGCTCGGCAATGCGCTTGGCGTTCGGGTTGTACGGGCGCTGCACCGGCATGGCCCACAGGTCGGTGGAGAAGCCGTCGGGGAAGCCGGCCTGCGCCAGCAGCTTCTTGGCGGCTTCAGGGTCGTACGGGTCGTCCTTCACGGCATCGTTGTAGGACCACATGGTCGGCGGAATCGGGTTCTTCGCGGCCACGCCGGTCGAGAGGTACACGCCGTCGATGATGGCCTTCTTGTTGATCGCCATGTTGATGGCCTTGCGCACGCGCACGTCGTCGAAGGGCTTCTTCGTCGTGTTGTACGAGAGGTAGCCGACGTTCAGGCCGGGCTGCTCCAGCAGTTGCACGTTCGGGTCCTTGCGGATCGCGTCGAGGTCGGCCGGGTTCGGGTACGGCATGACGTGGCACTCGCCCTTTTGCAGCTTGGCCCAGCGCACCGAGGCATCGGGCGTGATCGCGAACACGAGGTCGTCGATCTTCGCCTTGCCGCCCCAGTACTGCGGGAAGGCCTTGAAGCGGATGATCGCGTCCTTCTGGTACTGCACCAGGTAGAACGGACCGGTGCCGATCGGGTCCTGATCGACCTTCTCGGGCGTGCCGGCCTTCAGCATGGCAATGGCGTATTCCTTCGACTGGATGCCCGCGTACTGCATCGCCAGGTTCGCGAGGAACGGCGCCTCGGGCTGGTTGAGCACGATCTTCACGGTGTAGTCATCGATGCGGTCCACCGTCTTCAGCAGCTTGGGCATGCCCATGTCGTTGAAGTACGAGTGGTTCTGGCTCGTGACCTTGAAGAAGGGATCGCTCTCCTTCCACTGGCGCTCGAGCATGAAGATGAAGTCGTCGGCGTTGAAGTCGCGCGTGGGCTTGAAGCTCTTGCTCGTGGTGTGCCACTTCACGCCCTTGCGCAGGTGGAAGGTGTAGACCGTGCCGTCGGCGGAGATGTCCCACTTCTCGGCCAGGCCCGGCACGACCTTGGTGCCGCCGCGCTCGAACTCGACGATGGTGTTGTAGACCTGCGTGGTCACGTCGAACGAGGTGCCGGTGGTGTTCATCCCCGGATAGAAGTTCTCGGGGCTGCCTTCCGAGCAATACACCAGCGTCTTGGCAGACACCGCGCCACAGGCCAGGGTAAGGGCCGCAAGCGCTGTCGGTGCCAGGAGCGCCAGGCTTCGTGAGCGGCGCGAAACGGTGGGCTGGGTCTTCATGTGGACTCCTTGAGACACGGTTGAAAAAGCGAACGTTAAGGGTTCGTCGCCATCGCGATGGCGGCGGGGGGAACATCGGCGTGCACGAGCGGCGCGCCGTCGAGAAACTTCTCGGAGAAGTGGCAGGCCACCAGCCGCTCGTCGAGCATGCGCAGCAGCGGCCGTTCTTCGTGGCAACGCGGCGCCACGTGCGGGCAGCGCGTGCTGAACACGCAGCCCGAAGGCGGATTCAGCGGCGATGGCAGTTCGCCCTTGAGCACGATGCGCTGGCTACTGAGGCCCGGTGTCGAGGCCAGCAACGCCTGCGTGTACGGATGCAGCGGCCGCGCGAAGATGCGCGACTTGGGCCCCTGCTCCACCGCGTGGCCGAGGTACATCACGAGCACGTCGTGCGCAATGTGCCGCACCACGCCGAGGTCGTGCGAGATGAAGAGATACGCCAGGCCCAGCTCGGCCTGCAGGTCGGCCAGCAGGTTCAGCACCTGCGCCTGGATCGACACGTCGAGCGCCGACACCGGCTCATCGGCCACCAGCAGGCGCGGGCTCAGCATCAGTGCACGCGCAATGGCGATGCGCTGGCGCTGGCCGCCCGAGAACATGTGCGGATAGCGGTTGGCGTACTCGGGCCGCAGGCCCACGCGCGCGAGCATGTCGCGGGCCTTGGCGGCTCGCTCCGACTTGCCCATGGTGGTGTTGATGGCCAGCGGGTCTTCGAGCACCGTCGATATCTTCTTGCGCGGATTGAGCGAGCCGTACGGGTTCTGGAACACCAGCTGCACGGCTTGGCGCAGCTCGCGCTTGCGCTCTGGCGGCGGGTTCACCGCGTCGGCGCCAACCAGCGTGAGCTGGCCCGCCGTCGGCTTCTCGATCAGCGCGACCATGCGCGCCAGGGTCGACTTGCCGCAGCCCGATTCGCCGACCACGGCCAGCGTGCGCCCGCGCTCGATGCGAAACGAGATGTCGCCCACCGCGCGCAGGTGCGACGGCGCGCGGAACAGCCCGCGGCGGATGTCGTAGGTGCGCTGGAGGTTGTTCGCCTCCACGACCACTTCAGCCGAAGCACTGGTCGATGTGCTGGTCGATGCACTCTCGCTCATGACAGCACCTCGGCCACTTGCTGCTTCGGCGGATCGCTCTCGATGGCCGCCTTGCGCCCCGGCTCGCCGAGCGGAAAGTGGCAGCGCACCTCGGCGCTCTGCCACTCGCGCAGCACGGGCCGCACCTGGCAGGCACGCTCGGTGACGTAGCTGCAACGCGGCGCGAAAAGGCAACCCGCGGGCCGGTCGTGCACGCCGGGCACCACGCCGCTGATGGTGGCGAGCCGGCCTTCGGGCGCGGCGCGCTCGGGCAGCGCCGCGAGCAGCGCCTCGGTGTACGGATGCTGCGGCGACGCGAAGAGCCGGTCGACGCGCTGGTGCTCCATCACCTGCCCCGCATACATCACGGCAATGCGCTGCGCCATTTCGCTCACCACGCCCATGTTGTGCGTGATGAGCACCAGCGCCATGCCGCGCTCCTTCTGCAGGTCGCGCAGCAGGTCGAGAATTTGCGCCTGGATGGTCACGTCGAGCGCGGTGGTCGGCTCGTCGGCGATCAGCAGGCGCGGGTTGCAGGCGATGGCCATGGCGATCATCACGCGCTGGTTCATGCCGCCCGAGAGCTGGTGCGGATAGCTGCCCAGTCGCGACGACGCGGCCGGGATGCCCACCTGCTCGAGCAGCTCGGTCGCGCGCTTCTTCGCCTCGCGCCTGTCGAGCTTCAGGTGCAGCCGCAATGTTTCCATCAGCTGGAAGCCGATGGTGAAGCAGGGGTTGAGGCTGGTGGTCGGCTCCTGGAAGATCATCGCGACCTCCTTGCCTACCAGCGCGCGGCGCGCCTTGTCGGAGATGCCGAGCAGTTCCTTGCCCGCGAAGCGCATGTGGTCCGCGCGCACGCGGCCTGGAAAGCCGACGAGCCCCATCAGCGCCATCATCGTGACGCTCTTGCCCGAGCCCGATTCGCCGACGATGCCGAGCACCTCGCCTTCTTCGAGCGTGAGGCTCACGCCGTCGACCGCATGCAGCACGCCACCTTGCGTCGGAAACTCGACGTGCAGATCTTTTATTTCAAGCAAAGGCATCTGTTCTTTCCTTTGCTTCAGCGTTTGAGCTTGGGGTCGAGCGCGTCGCGCAGACCGTCGCCCAGAAGATTGAATGCCAGCACCGCCGCGAGGATCGCCATGCCCGGAAAGGTGACGACCCACCACGCGCGCAGCACGAACTCGCGCGCATCGGCCAGCATGGTTCCCCACTCGGGCGAAGGCGGCTGCGCGCCAAGGCCGAGGAAGCCGAGCGCCGCTGCATCGAGGATGGCAGTCGAGATGCCGAGCGAGGCCTGCACGATCAGCGGCGCGGCGCAGTTGGGCAGCACCTCGCTGAACATCAGCCGCAGCGTGCCGGCGCCGCTCACGCGCGCGGCGGTCACGTAGTCGCGCGAGACCTCGGCGATGACGGCGGCGCGCGTGATGCGCACGTAGTGCGGCAGCACGACGATGGCCACCGCGAGCATCGCGTTGACCAGCCCCGGCCCGAGGATCGCGACGATCACGATGGCCAGCAGCAGGCTCGGCAGCGTGAGCACGATGTCCATCAGCCGCATGATCGCGATCTCGAGCACGCCGCGGAAGAAACCCGCGATCAGCCCGAGCACCACGCCCACGACCACCGACAGCGCCACCACCGCGACGCCGATCGACAGCGACAGCCGCGCGCCGTACATCAGGCGCGAAAGAATGTCGCGCCCGATCGCGTCGGTGCCCAGCAGGTAGCTGACGGAGCCGCCCTGCTGCCACGCCGGCGGCTGCAGGAAGACTGCACTATTGGTCTCGTTCGGCGCATGCGGTGCGATCCACGGCGCGAACAGCGCAACCAGCAGCAGGAAGACGATGGTGGCGAGCCCGATGACCGCGCCGCGGTTGGCCGAGAACGCCGTCCAGAACTCGCGCCACGGGCCGGGAGGGGTGGTGCTTTTCGCACCGTTCGAAATGGTTTGTGTCGAGGCCATGAGCTCAGCGCCGGATGCGAGGATTGATGACGCCGTAAGCCACGTCGACGAGCAGATTCACCAGCATCACGATGCCGCCGAGCAGCAGCATGCCGCCCTGCAGCACCGGATAGTCGCGCCGGCCAATGGCCTCGATGAGCCACTTGCCGACGCCGGGCCAGGAGAAGATGGTCTCGGTGAGGATCGCGCCCGTGAAGAGCACACCCACCTGCAGACCGATGACGGTCACGACCGGGATCAGCGCATTGCGCAGTGCATGCAGCCCCACCACGCGAAAGCGCGACAGGCCCTTGGCGCGCGCGGTGCGGATGTAGTCCTCGCCAAGCACTTCGAGCATGGCCGAGCGTGTCATGCGCGCGATGACCGCGAGCGGCACCGTGCCGAGCACGATGGCCGGCAAGATAAGGTGATGCAGCGCCGACCAGAATGCATCGGTGTCGCCGGCGCGCAGCGAGTCGATCAGCAGGAAGCCCGTGTCGGGCTCGATGTAGTACTGCACCGCGATGCGCCCCGACACGGGCGTCCATCCGAGCTGCACCGAGAAGAACAGAATCAGCAGCAGCCCCCACCAGAAGATCGGCATCGAATAGCCGGTGAGCGATGTGGCCATCACGCCGTGGTCGAAGATGGAATTGCGCCGCACCGCCGCAAGAATGCCGGCCGGCAACCCAAGCAGCAGCGCGAAAAGAATGGCGCAGACCGCAAGCTCGACAGTGGCCGGGAAGAGCGCGAGAAACTCGCTCATCACCGTGTCCTGCGTAATGAGCGACTTGCCGAGGTCGCCGTGCAGCACGCGGCCGATGTAGATGCCGTACTGCACGATCACCGGCTTGTCGAAGCCGTAGGCGGTGCGCAGCTCGGCATGGCGCGCGGGGTCGATCCCGCGCTCGCCAGCCATCGTTTCAATAGGGTCGCCCGGCACGAGCCGGATGAGAAAGAAGGCGAGCAATGTCATGCCGATGAAGGTCGGCACCAGCAGGCTCACACGGGTCAGTAGGAATCGAAACATCGACCCGCGAATATGCAAGATCGATGCCGTGGCCCTACCCGGGCCGAACCCTTACTTCAGCGCTTACTTCTTGGCGTCGCGCAGCTCGCGGCGAAGGATCTTGCCGACCGGCGTCTTCGGCATGTCGCTACGAAACTCTACGATTCGCGGCTGCTTGTAACCCGTAAGGTTTGCTCTGCAGTATTCGCGCACCTGCGCCTCAGTGAGCGAAGGGTCTTTCTTCACGATCACGAGCTTCACGGCCTCGCCGGTCTTGTCGTCGGACACGCCGACCGCCGCGCATTCGAGTACGCCCGGAATCAGTGCAACCACGTCTTCGATCTCGTTCGGGTACACGTTGAAGCCCGACACCAGGATCATGTCCTTCTTGCGGTCGACCACCTTGAAGTAGCCGCGCTCGTCGACCACGCCGATGTCGCCGCTCTTGAAGTAGCCGTCGGGCGTCATGACCTTGGCGGTCTCGTCGGGGCGCTGCCAGTAGCCGGCCATCACCTGCGGGCCCTTGATGGCGATTTCGCCGCGCTCGCCGGTCGGCACTTCGTTGCCGTCGTCGTCGAGCAGCTTGAGCCAGGTGCTCGGCAGCGGCAGGCCGATGGTGCCGGTGTAGGCGGTGCTGTTGGTCGGGTTGCAGGTGGTCGACGGCGAGGTCTCCGACAGGCCGTAGCCTTCGCAGATCGGGCAGCCGGTTTTCTCGAGCCAGAGCTTCGCGACCGCGGCCTGCACCGCCATGCCGCCGCCGACCGAGACCTTGAGGTTCTTCCAGTTGACGATGTTGAAGTCGGGGTGGTTCGCCAGCCCGTTGAACAGCGTGTTGACGGCAGGGAAGCTGTGGATGGTGTGCTTCGACAGTTCCTTCAGCACGCCGGGAATGTCGCGCGGATTCGGAATCAGGATCAGCTTGCCGCCCGTGCGCATGTTCAGCATCATGCCGACCGTGAACGCGAAGATGTGATACAGCGGCAGCGCGCACACGCTGGTGGGCTGCTCGTTGGCCGGCACCTTGTTCATGACCGGCTCGTTCCAGGCTTCCGACTGCAGCACGTTGGCAATCACGTTGCGATGCAGCAGCACCGCGCCCTTCGACACGCCGGTGGTGCCGCCGGTGTACTGCAGCACCGCCACGTCATCGGGGCCGATGGCCACGGGTTTGAGCGATGCGCTCGCGCCCTTGTCGAGCGCGTCGTTGAAGCGCACCGCGCCCGGCAGGTTGAACTGGGGCACCATCTTCTTGACGTTGCGCACCACGTAGTTGACGAGCGCGCCCTTCAGGAAGCCGAGGCGGTCGCCCATGGAAGCCAGCACGATGTGCTTGACCGGCGTGGCCCCGATGCATTGCTGCAGCGTGGTGCCGAAGTTCTCCATGATGATGATCGCCTTCGCGCCCGAGTCCTTGAGCTGGTGCTCGAGTTCGCGCGGCGTGTACAGCGGGTTCACGTTGACCAGAATCAGCCCGGCGCGCAGGATGCCCGCGACCGAGATCGGGTACTGCGGGCAGTTGGGCATCATGACCGCCACGCGGTCGCCCTTGGCTAGGCCCAGGCCCTGCAGGTAGCCCGCGAAGGCCTTGCTCTGCTTGTCGGTCTCCGCGTAGCTGATGTCCTTGCCCATGAAGCTGTAGGCCGTGCGGTCTGCGTACTTCGTGAAGCTCTCTTCCATGAGCGCGACCAGCGAGGGGTACTGCGAGGCATCGATATCGGCGGGCACACCTTGCGGGTAGCTGCTGAGCCAGGGACGATCGGTCATTGGATTTGTCTCCTCCGGGAAGTCGGACTTGTTGAAAACGAAAACGGCGCTCGAAGTGGCGCCGCGAAGAACTCGCCCGCCGTGCGGGCAGGGACCTTCGGCCTATTCGATGGCCTTGCCCATATCTTCCACTACTTTTTTAGCATCGCCAAAGACCATCATGGTCTTGTCCATGTAGAAGAGCTCGTTGTCCAGGCCCGCATAGCCGGCGGCCATGGAGCGCTTGTTCACGATGACGGTCTTGGCCTTGTAGGCCTCCAGGATGGGCATGCCGTAGATCGGGCTGCCCTTGGTGTGCGCGGCGGGGTTCACCACGTCGTTGGCGCCCAGAATGATTGCCACGTCAGCCTGGCCGAACTCGCCGTTGATGTCTTCCATCTCGAACACCTGGTCGTAGGGCACTTCGGCCTCGGCCAGCAGCACGTTCATGTGGCCGGGCATGCGGCCCGCCACCGGGTGGATCGCGTACTTGACGGTGATGCCCTTCTCGGTGAGCTTGGCCGCGAGTTCCTTCACCGCGTGCTGCGCACGTGCGACTGCAAGGCCGTAGCCGGGCACGATGACCACCGTCTCGGCGTTGCCGAGCACGAAGGCTGCGTCGTCGGCGCTGCCGCTCTTGACCGGGCGCTGCTCCTTCGCGCCGCCGCCGGCCGTGACCGCCTCGCCGCCGAAGCCGCCCAGGATCACGTTGAAGAACGAACGGTTCATCGCCTTGCACATGATGTAGCTCAGGATCGCACCCGAAGAGCCCACCAGCGAACCGGCCACGATCAGCATCGCGTTGTTCAGGCTGAAGCCGATGCCCGCGGCCGCCCAGCCCGAGTAGCTGTTGAGCATCGACACCACCACCGGCATGTCGGCGCCGCCGATCGGGATGATGATGAGCACGCCCATCACGAAGGCCAGCGCCAGCATCGCGAAGAAGGCTGGCCAGCTTTCGGTGAAGACGAACACCAGGCCCAGCGCGATCATGGCCAGGCCGAGCACGAGGTTCAGCAGATGCTGGCCCGCGAACTGCACCGGCGCGCCCTGGAACAGCCGGAACTTGTAGGTGCCCGAGAGCTTGCCGAAGGCAATGACCGAGCCGCTGAAGGTAATGGCGCCGATGGCCGCCCCCAGGAACAGCTCGAGCCGGTTGCCGGTCGGAATGGCCGCGCCCTTGGCGATGCCTTCGAGCATGGCCGCGGGTTCGACCACGGCCGCGACCGCAATGAACACCGCGGCCAGACCGATCATGCTGTGGAAGAAGGCCACCAGCTCGGGCATCTTGGTCATCTCGACCGTCTTGGCGCGGTAGGCGCCGTAGCCCCCGCCGACCACCAGCCCCAGCAGCACCCAGGCCAGGCCCATGAGGTGGCCGCCGGCCATGTTGTAGATCAGCGCGCCGGTAGTGACCACCGCAATGGCCATGCCGGCCATGCCGAAGACGTTGCCGCGGATCGAGGTGGTGGGATGGCTCAGGCCCTTCAAGGCCTGGATGAAGCAGACGCTGGCGATCAGGTACAGCAGCGTGACGACGTTCATGCTCATTGGGCGGCTCCCGATTCGGCCTTGGGTGCGGCGGCTTTCTTTTCCTTCTTCTTGAACATCTCGAGCATGCGCCGCGTGACGAGGAAGCCGCCGAAGATGTTCACCGCCGCAAGCGCCACGGCGAGCACGCCCATGGTCTTGCCCAGCGTGGTTTCGGTGAGCGCGGCGGCCAGCATGGCCCCCACGATCACGATCGCAGAGATGGCGTTGGTCACGGCCATCAGCGGCGTGTGCAGCGCGGGCGTGACGGTCCACACCACGTGGTAGCCCACGTAGATGGCCAGCACGAAGATGATGAGGTTGATGACGGTATGGGAAACGGGATCCATGATTTCTTCTCCTCGCGTGAGCGCTTATTTCTTCGTGACCTGGCCGTCTTGCGTGACGCGGCAGGCGGCGACGATGTCGTCCTCGAGGTCGATCTTCAGCGCGCCCTCCTTGGTGACGATGAGCTTGAGAAAGTCGAGCACGTTGCGCGCGTAGAGCGCCGAGGCATCGGCCGCCACGAGCGCCGCGAGGTTGGTTTCGCCGACGATGGTCACGCCGTGCTTCACAACCGTCTTGTCGGCTTCCGACAGCGGGCAGTTGCCGCCCACGCCGCCCGCGCCCTTGCCGGCGGCGATGTCGACGATGACGGAACCCGGCTTCATCGACTTGACCATGTCCTCAGTGATGAGGGTCGGCGCGGCTCGGCCCGGGATGAGGGCGGTGCTGATGACAACGTCGGCCAGCGCCACGCGCTTGGCGACTTCGACCTGCTGGCGCGCGAGCCAGCTTGGAGGCATCGGCTTGGCATAGCCGCCGACGCCGACTGCGGCTTCTTTTTCCTCGTCTGTGTCGTAGGACACCTCGATGAACTTGCCGCCGAGCGATTCGATCTGCTCCTTGACGCTGGGGCGCACGTCGGACGCCTCGATGACGGCACCCAGGCGCTTGGCGGTGGCAATGGCCTGCAGGCCCGCCACACCCACGCCGAGAATGACGACGCGCGCGGCCTTCACGGTGCCGGCCGCCGTCATGAGCATCGGGAAGAAGCGTTGGTATTTGTCGGCCGCGATCATCACGGCCTTGTAGCCGGCGATGTTGGCCTGCGACGAGAGCACGTCCATGCTCTGGGCGCGGGTGGTGCGCGGCGCGGCTTCGAGCGCGAAGCCGACGACGCCGGCAGCCGCCAGGCGCTGAAGGCCGGCCGCATCGAAGGGGTTGAGCATGCCGATGACGACGGCGCCCGACTTCAGCAGCGCGGTCTCGGCATCGGTGGGCGTGCGCACCTTGAGCACCATGTCGGCTGAGAAGGCCCCGGCCTGGTCGGTGATCTCGGCGCCTGCGGCCTGGTACGCGGCATCGGGGACGCTGGCTGCAACGCCGGCCCCCGACTGCACCCGTATGGAGTGCCCTGAGGCGACCAGTTTTTTCACCGTCTCAGGTGTAACAGCCACGCGGGTTTCGCCAGCCAGTGTCTCGGCGGGCACGCCTATCAGCATAGAGATCTCCTCAGAGCAAGGGGGCACAGGGAATGCGGGCAGAGCTTACAGCAAGATTACAGCCGCCCGCTGTCGCCAAAACGCTCTGTGGTTTTGACCCCAAAGTGCCGATGAATGCTACCGATGTCGCTATTTAATTGATAGCGAATTCGGGTATTCGATAGCCGCCTCGCGCAGACCGCGGCACGTGTTTGCCCTCGCGCCGGTCGAACTCCAGGCGGTTTGTCCAGCGAGAAATTGCCGATGGGCGCCCATAACGCCATTCATTCAAGATCTCGATTTGTATTCAATTGCTGTTAACTTCGTTAACAAGTGAACTGAAAACCCCGATTTGCGTGCATTAGTTGCAATTCAAAAACTTTACGTTAGTCGCAGATAGATACACTTCAGCCCAATCGCCAGTTCTCAGAGACTGACGAAGGGGAGGAAGAAGGGGATGGAATGCGAATCGCGGTACTCAATGACGGTGTAGATCAATTCAAGCGAATCAATCGAACCATGGCGGCACTCGAGCACGAGTGCCATCCCTATACAGAAGGAAAAGCGCTGTTGCAGGCCATGCGCCGGCAGACCTTCGACCTGCTGATACTCGACTGGAACCTGTCCGACATGGAGGGCCCCGACGTGGTGAGGTCCATCCGTAACGAACTCAACAGCCGGCTTCCCATTCTTTTCGTGACCGACAAGCGTGACGAGGCGGACATGGTCGAAGGCCTCAACGCAGGCGCGGACGACTTCATGGTCAAGCCCGCTCACGCCGGCGAACTCGAAGCCCGCGTGAATGCGCTGCTGCGCCGGTCCTACCCGGCCCAGCACGAGATGGAACTGGTCTTCGGCCCCTATCACTTCTATCCGCCCTCGCGCGTCCTGAAGGTTCGCGGCGTGCAGGTCGAGCTGAAGAACCGGGAGTACGAGCTCGCACTGTTCCTGTTCCAGAACCTCGGGCGGCTGCTTTCGCGGGAGCACCTGCACGAGGCCGTCTGGGGCCTTGGCATCGAGGCACTGTCACGCTCGCTCGACACTCATATCTCGCGCCTGCGAACCAAGCTCGACCTGCGCCCCGCAAACGGCTTCCTGCTGCTGGCCATCTACGGCCTGGGCTATCGGCTGGAAACAATCGAGGCCGACGCACTCTCCAGCATCAGCGCGCGCTGAGCCGGGAATCTCCGGCACGCTACAGTCTCCAACGGCACCCCGCCGTCATGTGCTTGCGCCACAAGGAATGAGACGAATGAATTCGATGATCCGGTTGCTGCTCGCCACCACGTTGTTCTGGAGCTGGTTCAGCCCGGCCGCTGCGCAGGAGGTCGAAGCCAGCGACATGGTGCGAGGCGGCATGCTGGCGATCCAGATGATCGACCAGGGCAAGGCTGGCGAATTGTGGGACGGCGCCACCCCGGCCACCCGCAAGCGCGTGACGCGCGCCGACTTCACCAGCCAGATCGCCAAAAGCCGCGCCCCGATCGGCCCACCGCAGATGCGCACCTGGGTGGCGGTCAATCGCCAGGTCGTGGCCGACGCGGATGGCGACACAGCCGGTCAGTACGTCAGCGTCGAATACGAGACCCGCTTCACGAACAAGCCCGGCGGCACGGCGCGCGAGCTCGTGAGCTTTCACCTCGACACCGACCGCGTCTGGCGCTTCAGCGGCTATGTACTGAAATAAGAGCCGAAAACATGGCAAGTCCGCGCTGGAAACCCAACGTCACCGTGGCCGCGGTGATCGAGCGCGACGGTCGCTTCCTGCTGGTCGAGGAGCAGACCAGCGACGGCCTGCGGCTCAACACGCCCGCAGGCCACCTGGACCCCGGCGAATCCCCGGCCGAGGGCTGTGCGCGCGAAACCCTCGAAGAAACCGCTCACCATTTCACGCCAACAGCGCTCATCGGTGTCTATATGGCGCGTTCCCGGCCACTGGCCGAGCGCGGCGAAGACACCACCTATATGCGCTTCGCCTTCACGGGCACGCTGGGCGCGTTCGAAGAAGGCCGACCGCTCGACGAAGGCATCGTGCGCACCATCTGGATGACGGCGGACGAAATCCGCGCCAGCGTGGCGCGGCATCGCAGCCCGCTGCTGCTGCAGTGCATCGAAGACCATCTGGCCGGCAAGCGTCACCCGCTGGACCTGATCCACGTCGACGAATCGGTGCGGTCGGCGCCCTGAACAATCAATCAGACGATGACGCCGCCGCCAAGGCAGCGTTCGCCGTCATAGAGCACAGCCGACTGTCCGGGCGTCACCGCCCATTGCGGCTCGCCAAAACGCAAGCCGAATGCGGCGGCATCCCCGGCATCCATCTCGCAGGCCGCATCGGCCTGCCGGTAGCGCTCCTTCGAGCCGTAGCCGCCCGGCACCGGCGCCTCGCCGGAGACCCAACTCGCATCGTCCGCCTTCAGCACCGACGACAGCAGCCACGGATGGTCGTGCCCCTGCACCACCCACAGCGTGTTCTTCTCGACGTCCTTGCGCGCCACGAACCATGGCGAGTGGTCGCCCGAGCCGCGCTGCGCGCCCTTCTCCTTCACGCCGCCGATGCCCAGCCCCTGCCGCTGCCCCAGCGTGTAGAAGCTCAGCCCCTGGTGCTCGCCCAGCTTGCGGCCGCGGTCGTCCTTGATCGGGCCCGGCTCCTTGGAGATGTAGCGGTTGAGGAAATCGCGGAACGGCCGCTCGCCGATGAAGCAGATGCCGGTCGAGTCCTTCTTCTTCGCGTTGGGCAGGCCGATTTCTTCCGCGATGCGGCGCACTTCTGTCTTGTGCAGCTCGCCCACCGGGAACAGCGTCTTCGACAGCTGCGCCTGGTTCAGGCGGTGCAGGAAGTAGCTCTGGTCCTTCGAGGGATCGAGCCCCTTCAGCAGCTCGTGCTTGCCGGTGGCCTCGTTCAGGCGCACGCGCGCGTAGTGCCCGGTGGCGATCTTCTCTGCGCCCAGCCGCATGGCGTGGTCGAGAAAGGCCTTGAACTTGATCTCGGCGTTGCACAGCACGTCGGGGTTCGGCGTGCGGCCGGCCTTGTATTCGCGCAGGAACTCGGCGAACACGCGGTCCTTGTAGTCGGCCGCGAAGTTGACGTGCTCGATCTCGATGCCCAGCACGTCGGCCACGCTGGCGGCGTCCACGAAGTCGATGTTCGACGAGCAGTATTCGCTGTCATCGTCGTCTTCCCAGTTCTTCATGAAGATGCCGACCACCTCGTGCCCCTGCTGCTTGAGCAGGTGCGCCGTGACCGCGGAGTCCACTCCGCCGCTCAGTCCCACCACGATCCGTTGCTTTGCCATAAGCCCTCCATTGTCCCAGCCCGGCGGTAGGAGCCTCCGGCGTGTGGGAAATCGGGAAAACCCCTGTCGCCGGCTTGTCAGGGCCAGGTCCACAGTGGGAAGGCCCGGCGCTACAGTGCCGCTGAAGAAGGCGGCGCAGACCCGCCAGCCGATTTGCAACAACAGCACAGCGGAGACAAGACGCATGGCCACCCCCTCCCCCGCCGCCCTTTCTGGCGACAACACCCCCTGGACACGCGCCTACCCACCCGGCATGCGCTGGGACGCCGAGCTGCCAGTGAAGCCGGTGCAGCAGATGCTCGACGAGGCCGTCGAGCGCTGGCCCGACCGATCCGCCGTCGAGTTCATGGGCCAGGCCATCACCTACCGCCAGCTCGGCGCCGCGGTCGAACGTGCCGCCAAGGGCCTGCAGGACCTGGGCGTGAAGCCCGGCGTGCATGTCGGCCTCTACCTGCCCAACACGCCTCACTACCCGATCGCCTTCTTCGCCGTGCTGAAGGCCGGTGGCACGGTGGTGAACTACTCGCCGCTCGACGCCGAGCGCGTGCTGGCCCACAAGATCGAGGACAGCCGCACCGACATCCTGATCACGCTGGACCTCGTCAACCTGTACCCGCAGATGGCGCGCCTGCTCGACAACTCGCGCCTGCAAAAGCTGGTGGTCGGCAGCCTCGGCGACTACGGCGCGATGGGCGACAAGGTGCAAGCCCAGTTGCAGGGCGCCGGCCAGATCGCCCCCGTGCCCACCGACGACCGGCATGTGCGCTTCACCGAGCTGCTGAAAAGCGAGGGCACGCACAAGACCTACCCGCTTGGCGACCTCGCCGAAGAAATCGTGGTGCTGCAGTACACCGGTGGCACCACCGGCCTGCCCAAGGGCGCGATGCTCACGCACGCCAACCTCACATCGGCCTCGGCGCAGTACTACGAGTCGACCAAGGGCGATCCGCCCATCCTGGCCGAAGGGGCAGAACGCTTCCTGGTCGTGCTGCCGCTCTTTCACATCTTCGCGCTCAGCGCGGCGATGCTGCTCGGCGTGCGCCTGGGCGCGGCGCTGGTGCTGCACACGCGCTTCGATGTCGACGCGGTGATGAACGAGCTCGCAGCCAGCAAGATCAGCGTGTTCCCCGGCGTGCCGACGATGTACACCGCGATCCTCGCGCACCCCAAGGCCAAGGAGATGGACCTGCGCTCGCTCAAGTTCTGCGGCTCGGGCGGCGCGCCGCTGCCGGTGGAGGTGGAGCAGCGCTTCTTCGATCTCACCGGCTGCCATCTCAACGAAGGCTGGGGCATGACCGAGACATCGCCCGTGGGCACCTTCACGCCCGCGCGCGGCGTGCGCAAGGCGGGCTCGTGCGGCATGCCGCTGCCGCAGGTGCGCATCAAGCTCGTGAGCCTGGACGATCCGGCGAAAGACGTCACCGCGTTCGGCGAACCAGGCGAGCTGTGCATCAAGGGCCCGAACGTGATGAAGGGCTACTGGAACAACCCCAAGGCCACAGCCGAATCGATGACGGCCGACGGCTACTTCCGCAGCGGCGACGTCGCGAAGATGGACGCCGACGGCTACTTCTACATCGTCGACCGCACCAAGGACATGCTGCTGTGCGGCGGCTACAACGTCTATCCACGCGTGCTGGAAGAGTCGATCTACGAGCACCCCGCTGTGGCCGAGGTCTGCGTCATCGGCATCCCCGACGAGTACCGCGGCCAGTCGCCCAAGGCCTTCGTGAAGCTGAAGGAAGGCGCGGGCGAACTGACGCTCGATGCGCTCAAGGCTTTCCTGAAGGACCGCCTGGGCAAGCACGAGATGATCGGCGCGCTGGAGATCCGCCCGGAGTTGCCCAAGACCGCAGTGGGCAAGCTCTCCAAGAAGGACCTCGTGGACGAGGAAGCCCGCAAGCGGGCCTAGCCGCTGTTGTTAGCGCTGCTGCTGGCCGAACGCACCGGCCAGCAGCTCATAAGAGCGCAACCGGGTCGCGTGGTCGAACACCTGCGAGGTGATCATGAGTTCGTCGGCGCCGGTGCGCGCGACGAAGGCTTCCACGCCCTTCTTCACCGTCTCGACCGACCCCACCGCGGAGCACGACAGCACCGAGTCGAGCAGCGCGTTTTCCGCGGGCCCGATCTTCTGCCGGTAGTTTTCCACCGGCGGCGGCAAGCGCCCCGGCCGTCCACTGCGCAGGTTCACGAAGGCCTGCTGCCACGAGGTGGCGCGGAACTCGGCCTCTTCATCGGTGTCGGCCGCGAACACGTTGAAGCCCAGCATCACATAAGGCTTCTGCAGCTGCGCCGAGGGCTTGAAAGTCTCGCGGTAGATCTGGATGGCCTGCATGATCTGCTGCGGCGCGAAGTGCGAGGCAAAGGCATAGGGCAGCCCCAGGTGCGCCGCGAGCTGCGCACCGAAGGTGCTGGAGCCGAGGATCCACACCGGCACTTCGAGCCCCGCGCCGGGCACCGCCCGCACGGGCTGCTGTGGCGTTTTCGACATGAAGTCCATCAGCTCGATCACGTCTTGCGGGAACTGGTCCGCGTCCGATTCGAGGTTGCGCCGCAAGGCCCGCGCGGTGCGCTGGTCGGAGCCGGGTGCGCGCCCCAGGCCGAGATCGATGCGCCCCGGGTACAGCGACTCCAGCGTGCCGAACTGCTCGGCAATCACCAGCGGCGAATGGTTCGGCAGCATCACGCCGCCTGCACCGATACGGATGGTGGAAGTGCCCGCCCCCACGTGCGACAGCAGCACCGCAGTGGCAGCGCTCGCGATGCCCGGCATGCCGTGGTGCTCGGCCAGCCAGTAGCGCGTGTAGCCCAGCTTCTCGCCATGCTGCGCCAGCGCAAGCGAGTTGCGGAACGACTGCGCGGCGTCGCTGCCCTCGGTGATCGGGGAAAGGTCGAGGATCGATAACGGAATCATGGCCGCGATCATGGCGCGAACCGCCCAACGCCGTTGCCCGAGGGGCTATTCGGTTTGGTATAGCGTCGTCACGCTCGCGAAGTCGCGGCCGTTCTGCTCCACGTTCACCTGGAACGGCACGCTCTCGCCCGGCGCGATGGCCGGCAGGTTCTCCACCAGCTTGAAGCCCGTGAGCTGCCCGTTGCGGTCGCGCAGGCTGACCCACAGCCGCACCTTGCCGACGATGCCCGTGCCCGGGTTCTTCACGCTGCCCGTGACCTCGACGCTCTTGTAGGTGAAGCGCTGGCTGAAGTTGAGCAGCACGCTGCCGGTCTCGGCCTTGGTGCCCGTCACCTTCACTTCCAGCGGCTTGCGCGGGCCCGGCAATGCCGCGCGGCGCATCGGCTTCCATTCGATACGGGTCGCGGTGATGCGCTCCATGTCCTCGGGCTCGAGAAAGATCGGAAAGCGCTCACCCGGATAGAGATACGCCAGCCCCGCGATGTTGGTCGTGCCATGTGCCTTGCTGCCGCTGAAGCGCGAGATCACGCCGCCCGGCGCGAGCACGACCGCGTCGGCGCTGCGGTTCACGAGTTCGCCCAGGAACAGCCGCTGCTGGATGTTGTTGCGCCCGTCCACCAGCGGCAGCAGTTCGAGCTGCTTGTCGTCGAAGCGCTCGCTGTCGTCGGCCAGCAGGTCGTCGGTGCCCAGGCGCAGCTCGGGGTTGAAGGCCTCGGGGCCGCCCGCCGTGCGGATCACGCGGTCGGCGTTCAGCACCGGCGTGCGCGTGCCCGAAGACTCCACCGCGCTGTAGCCAATGCGGTAGTCCCACGCCGCGATGGCCGTCGCGCGGCCGAAGCGCGCGATGCTCACGTCCATCGAGGTCCGCGCGCCGGGCTGGATCTCGTTGGCCTGCCCGTAGCCGTGGCCGAAGCCGATCACCTGGCCCGCATCGTCGTACAGCGTGACCAGCACCTCGAAGCCGCCGAGCGCGGTGGCGTCCTTGCGGTCGTTGACGACGCGGCCCACCAGCCGCACGCGATCGCCCTGCTGGATGAGCCGCACGCGCGAGAAGGTCATGCGCGGCCCCTGCACCGCGCTGTAGGGCTCGGCCAGCTTCTGCACGCGCAGCTCCTGCCGGGTGACGTTCTTGCCGCTGGGCATGTCGATCAGCGCTGGCGCGCTCTCGCCGGGTTCCAGCACGGACACCGGCAGCATCTCGCTGCGCTCGTCGAGCTTGCTGTCGCCGTCGTAGTACGTGGCGCGAATGCCCGCGCGCGAGAGCGACTTGCCGGTTTCGTTGCGCGCCACCACCAACAGCTTGGGCATGGCCGAACTGCCGCTGCCTACCAGCACCTGGCGCGGCTCATTGAGCTTCAGGCCATCGGTAGGAATGGTGCGGTCGACCGCGGCGGCCACCACGGAGCGCGGCGCACCGGACGTGGCATCGCGGGAGTCGAAGAAGAACAAGCCCACCACGCGAAACACCAGCACCACGCCCAGCAGGATGGCCACGGCTATGCCGACCTTGCGCAGCACCAGCTTCTGCCTCAGCGCCTCTTCGGCCGCGAGCTGGCGGCCGGCTTCGCTCTTCACCTGGTTGAGCACACGCTCCAGCCGGTCGGACACGTTGTCTTCCACCAGCGTGACCGAGCCGCAGTGGTCGCAGGTGTATTCGTTGAGGCCGGTGCGCTTGAGCACGCTGCTGCCGCATTCGCCGCACTTGAGCGTCTGGAGGTCGATGGTCATTGCAGTGCTGCTTCCGTGTTATTTTTTCTTGCCGCGCGCCAGCTGACTACCAGTCGAACAGGTCCGCGATGTCGCCGGCCTCGCTGGCACCGATCAGCGGCGTGAGCCGCTCGATCAGGCGCGCGCGGTGCACCGGGTTGACGGAACAGTCGTCCATGAAGATGTCGTCGCCCGCCTCGTCCCAGACCTGGCCGATGGTGCCGAGGCACACGGCCATCTCGAGGATGTCGGCAAAGATCGGTGCATCGTCTTTCCATGCACCCTCGCCGTGCCGGGCGAACTGTATCGCGCCTGTGTTCAGGTCGAAGATGAAGGGGTCCGCTCCCTGGTCGGCCACCACCAGCCAGTGATCGGGCCATTCGGCAATGCGCTCGCCGGTGATGCCATGCCAACGGTAGCCGGCCTGCAGTTCCCACAGGCGCGCGAGCGGCGGAATGCTGAAGGGGTTGCCGGCGGTCGGCACCGTGAGGCCCTCATGACCCACGCGGTCGTTGATCCACTCGCCGAGCGGGCCGACCTGTGCGTAGAAGGTTTCGACGGCGGCCGGCAGAGGGATCTCTCCGCGCCAATGCTCGGCGGCGGATTGCGACGCCAGCGCACCATGGGGAGCCAGCGCTGCGCGAGCCTGTTCGATCGATGCCACGTGTCTTCTCCGTTCAGGGGATGCAGGCGGCCTGCAATGCGGCGCGCAGGGCCTCCACGTCGCCCGGCGCCACCTCGCGCACGCCGGGCAGGTTGGCGAGGCCACAAGCGGTCGAGGCGACCACGGGCACGCCCGCCGCCACGGCGCGCAGTACCGCGCGCGGCGCGTGCTCGACGTGCGCAGGCAGCACGACGACGCTGGCGCCGGCCAGCCAGTCGCCTTGCCAGTTCATGTGTTCGATGTGCGCGATGCCACGCCAGAGCTGCTTGTCGTCCGAAGGCGAACCCATCACACGCAGCCGGTACGGCCAGTCTTGCAGTGCAGCGGCAAGCTCGCGCGCGCCCTTGCGTGCCAGTGCGCTTGCGGCGAACACGACGAGCGGCGGCCCCTTGCGTTCGACGGCCGCAGCAGCCTTGACCGGGGGCAGCATCCAGTCGAGCCGCATCAATGCCGCATGCGGCGCCGACTTCGCGAGTTGCCGGGCGATCTCCGCGTGCGGCGTGACCACGGCCTTCGCACGGGCAAACGCCAGCGTCTCGGCATGCACAAGCACGGGATCGGCACGGAAGTCGCGCAGCGTCGCATCGCCGGGCCAGTGACTGGCCGCGGCATCGAGCCGCTGCTCGATCCCCGCCATCGGCAACGCGCTGGCCAGCACGGTGACGCGGCGCCCGTCGAGCACGCCGATGCGCTGCAGGTGCGGCAGCAGTGCCTGCTCGACCACCAGTTCCGTGTGCTCCGGCGTCAGGCGGCTTGCCAGGGCGTGCGCAAGCCAGCGCTGGCCGTCGATCAGGCTCGCCTGCCGCCGGCCTGCATGCCGCGCCCAGAGCCGCTGCCACAGCGTGCGGCACAGACTCACGGCCCACAGCGTTTGCGCGGGCACTACCGTCTCACGGTGCCAGCCCGTCGCGGGCAGACGCCAGAACGCAAGCCGCAGCGGCGCCGGCTGCAGGCGCTGCGCGTGCGGATGCTTCTCGCGCAGGTAGCGCGCGAACTCCGGCGTCCAGCCATCGACCAGCACTGCGGTGAGTCCCTTGGGCCCGACATCGACCTGCGGACGATGGCGAAAGCACGTGGTCTGTTCGCAGCTCAGGCAACCGCGCGCCAGCGGCAACGCAGCGCCCGCGTCATCACTTGTGCGCCGCAACACGACAGGAGCGGACGGTGCCGCCAGTGGAGAGCGCGCGCGGATGCGCAGCACCAGTTCGCTGTCAGTCAGCTCCACCTCAAGCCGCCACGCATGCTTTGCGCGCAGCTTGAGATCGACGTAGTTCCAGAACACCGTCGCATCGACCGCGTCACCGTCGGCCGCGCCGGCCTGTTCGATGCGCGCCGTGTGCCCGTGGCGCTCGACCAGTTCGAAGCCCGCGCGCACCGCCACGGTGGCCAGCGCGTTCGACAGCTGACAGAGCCCGCCGGCCAGCGTCGGCACCACGCAGCCGCCGCGCAGTTCGCGGCCCTGCACGAAGCCGCGCCATGCGCCCGGCCGCCCCAGCTGGCGCCAGAAACTCAGCACTTCGCCGGCCGGCACCTCGATGGCATCGAAGGCGCGCCGCGCCACGCGCAGGTTCTGCACCTTGCCGGCCACGAGCGGAAATTCTTCGGCGCGGCCGTCGGACCACAAAGGGGTTCGGTATTGCGCGAGCACCGGCGCGCCAGCCAGTGCGTTGTCGCCGTCATGCCAGCGCCGGGCCGAAGGCCGAAGCGTCTCGCGCAGCGCATGGGCCGTGGCCAGCAGCCGCGAGCGCAGCCAGAAATCGATCGCGTCGATGCGGCGCGGCGGCTGCCAGGCCTGTTGCACGCTCACGCGGAGGGGCCGCGCTTGCGCCATTGGCCGAGGTCGGCTTCGATGCGCTCGTCGATGTTGCCACTCCATTGCGCGTCGAAGCCGGCCGCGCGCAGCAGCTCGACGATGCGGTGGCCCACCACCACGGTGTTGGCATCGCGCTGCTCGATCTCGGGGATCATGCCGCCGCTGAAGGCCAGGTGCAGGCGGCCGGTGCGCACCGCCGCGTCGAGGTCTTGCGCGTGATAGAAGCAGCAGCCGCGAATGCCCGAGTCCATGCGGCCCGCGGCGCGCCAGTGCTCGCGCACGTCGTCGTGGCCATCGGCGAGCGTGTTGCCCGCGCGGTGCAGTGCAATGATCTTTTCGCTTCGCAACTGCGCGAACACGGCTTCGAGCCGGTCGTATTCGGTCTGCGCGGGCCACCCGGCCTCGGCCGCGCGCTTGGCGGCGCAGGCACTTGCGGCCTCGGCCTTGACCCAGGCCCGGTCTTCGGCGGTGATCTCATCGGGATCGAGGTACTCGTCGGTGATCAGCCATTCGACATCGGCGTCGGGATAAAAGCCGCTCCACACCAGGTCATGGATGCGTCCGCGCGTGTCTTCGGGGTCGAGAGTAAGGGCCATGCGTGTTGGGTTGCCGCCTCGGCTGCAACGGGATCATGCTTTCTTTTTTCCTGACGGAAGCGTGCGCGTATTTTCACCCGACCGCACCACGATGACGCACTAATGCGAAAGCATGAATCCTGCGGCCGCCCCTTCCGCGCCGCGCCATCATGAAGGATGCGCCGTGGCAAGGCAATGCGCCTTTTGGCGAAGGCGGCTCTGCCACTTGGCCGGGACCTGCACCGGCGTGGTGCTGCCTGCTTGCTGCGTGACTGGCTATGCTCGGCGGCTCTCCATGCCGCAGCGCCATCCATCCATTGACCCGATCGCCCAGCCGGACGACGAAACGCTGCCCACGGAATGGACCTCGCGCGCGCCGCAGGCCACGGAGCGCGCGCCGAAGTCGGCCGCGGACTGGGCCGCCTGGCTGGTCGCGCTCGCGGTGCTGGTGTTCATGGCGGTCTTCGGCTTCCAGGCGATGACCTGGGCGCTCGCCGGCGGCTGGCAATGGCTCTGGCTGGCGGTGGGGCTGCCGTTCTTCGGGGTCTTCTCGGTGTCGACGGTGCTGCTCATCGTCACGAGGCTGCGCGAGCGCCGCCGGGTGCGCGTGGCGCTGGCGAACATGTCGCTGGAGCGCGGGGAAGGCTTTCGCATCGGCGAGCCGTTCGAGCTGCGGTTGCGCGCGACGGTGCCCGTTGCGCAGGAAGGCGAACGCACAGTGGCGCCGAAACGCATCGGCATGCGGCTGATGCGGGGGGCCTTCATCCGTGCAGGGTCGCCGGTCAACGAGTGCTGCGATGAAGCCGTCGCGTCCCGCGAGGATGCGCGGGACGGGAGGCTGCTCTATACCTGCGAACTCCGTGCAGGCTCCGAACACGGAGGCACCGCGCAATGGTTCGTCGAACTGCACGACATGGCCGACGACGGCGCCTCCATCCTCGTCGCCCCGCTGCGGCTATTGCCCGCGCGCTGACTCGGCGCTGCGACCCAGACGCAAAAAGGCCGGGCCATGCATTGCATGGCCCGGCCTTTTGTTTTGACCCTGTCGGGGACTGATTACAGCGGCAGTGCGTCACCACGAGCAGCAGCGCGGGCTGCGGCACGCACCGTGGCGCGGTCCACCGAGCTCGCCACGACCGGTGCGACACCGGCGGAAGCGCCTTCGGCGTACGGGTCAGCGCTGTGTGCAGCGGCAACTGCATCTGCGCGAACGGCGGCACGATTGGCCGTCGAGACGATCACGCGGGCGGGGCCTGCGTCGGCGCCGGTGGCGTAGGGGTTGGCGTTGTGGGCTGCAACCACGGCCTGGCCGGCAACGTCGGCGCGGCTGGCGACCGAGGTCACTTGGTGCACGCCTTCATACGTTTCAGCGTGTGCGGCGCCGGCAGCGGCCAGCAGGGCGATGGAGATAGCGGAGAGGAGCTTAGAGGCGGTCATTTGGATGTCCTTCAATTCGTTTCAGTTCTTTTGCACTTGGATGATTTCGAACCGGTCTTGGGTGGGTCACCGTCCCTCCGGGGGCGGCCACCTCGCTCGGGGCCCTGTTCACCCAGATCGGCTTGGGGGCCGGTCTGTGAGATGAATTGTGCGCCGTTGCCTAAGTAAAAACCCTTAGAGAAAAGAACCACGGCGTTCACGAAGTGGAAACAATCAGCCGCCTCAAAGGGAGATCAGGGCTTGTCGTAGAGTCTTTGCATGAGCGCGCCGGCCCCTGCCTTTCCACCTTTGGCCCCCTGGGGCACCGCGGACACCGTCTTCGACGGGCTGGTAGGTGCTTGGGACCTGGAACGAACCATCGAGGGCCAGGCCTCCATGACCGGCGTCGCTGTGTTCACGCCGCTCGAGACAGGAATGCTGAAGTACCGCGAAGAGGGCCGGATCCGCCTGGCCGACGGCAAAGAATTCGACGGGCACCGCGAATACTTGTTCGAACGCGCCCCGGGCGGCTTCGTCGTGCACTTTGCCGAGACCCCGCCGCGCCTGTTCCACGCCATCGGCATCGTGCGCGACGGCGATGCGCTCGCCGGTTCGGCCACGCACCTGTGCACACCCGACACCTACGACAGCAGCTACCGCTTTCTGGCCGACGGCTCCTTCACCATCCGCCACACGGTCCACGGCCCGCGCAAGGACTATGTCTCGGCCACCGTGTTCAGGCGGCGCAGCGAATAGCTCAGTCGCGGTCGAGCCGCCAGCCCGGCATGCCGCGCATCACGGTCTGCACGAGCATCGCGCAAATGCCGCACTTGATCAGGTCGCCGGGAATGAACACCAGCATGGCCAGCGCGGCCTGCGACAGCGACATGTGGGCGATCAAAGAAAGCCCGACGATGCCGAAGGCGTAGACCACGACGATCCCCCCGACCACCGACGACACAAAAGCCGCCACCAGCAGCCCCACGCCGGTGGCCCCGGCCATACGGCGCACGGCCAGGCGCATCAGCAGGCCGCAGGCGAAGGCTCCGAACATCCAGCCGAACAGGAAGCCCCCGGCGGGCGCCACGAACACGCTCAGGCCGCCACGGCCGCCGGGCAGCAGCGGCAGGCCGAGCGCCACCGCGAGCAGGAACAGCGCAATCGCCAGGAAGCCGCGGCGTGGCCCGAGCAGGCAGCCCGCCAGCATCACGCCCAGCGACTGCAGCGTGATCGGCACGCCGAACGGCAGGTCGATCTTCGGGATCAGGCCGAACACCGCCATCAGCGCCGCGAACAGCGCGATGTACGACAGGGAACGGGACGAAGTGAGGGAGCCTGAAGTGGTGGTCATGGCAATCGCAATCGAGAAAAGAGAAGGAAGCTCAGCGCCCGAGCCGCGCGGCCAGCGCATCGGCCACGCGCTCCGCCGTCTGCAGCGTGCGGATGGTCAGCGGCGCCAGCAGCCGCAGGCCGCCGCCGTGGCCCGAACGCGCGCGGTAGGCGTCGTCGAGGCGCTGCCACTGCACATAGAAATTTTCGGCGAAGCGCAGCATCAGGCCAAGGCCCAGCGCGATCCGCTCGGTCGGCACGCCCAGGCGCTGCAGCGGATGCAGCACCGCTTCGAGCACCGCCAGGAGGTCTTCGAAGCGCGTGGTCAGCGTAAGCATCAGCGCGAGCGTGGCCGCGCTGGCAAGGCGCAGCGCACTGGCCACGCCGAGCGGGGTCGTGCCCATCGCCCAGTGGAAGCCGACGATCAACCCGCCGGCGATCGCCACGCCGACCAGCATGCGCACCCGGCGCCACGCGGGCGGCCCGAGCGAAGCAAAGATCAGCAGCACCACCGCGCAGGCAACGGCCAGATGCACGGGCCGCTCGACCAGCACCAACAACGTGCCGCACACCGACAGCACCGCGAGCTTGACCCACGCCGCCATCGCATGCATCCACGTCGGCTGCTCCGAATACAGGCTACGCATGGCGGCCCCGCTCTGCCGCGGCGCGCTCGCGCACGTTTTCGGCATAGGCCTCGCACACTTCGCGGCCCGGCCCGTCGGCGCGCACCTTGCCCTGTTCGAGCCACAGCACGCGTTCGAAGTCATAGACGTGTTCGAGCAGATGCGTGGACACAAGGATCTGGTGATCGCTCGCGTCGAGCTGCGAGGCCAATCGCGCCTGGCTCAGCAGGTCGAGACTCGCAAAGGGCTCGTCGAGCAGCAGCGTGGCGGGCTCGCTTATCTGCAAGGCCAGCAGGCACACCTGCTGGCGCTGCCCCTGGCTCAGCTCGCCCACGGCGCGCCCGGCCCAGGCTTCGAGCCCGCGCTGCGCAAGAAAATCGCGCGCCTGCTGCCGCGCCGCCTGCCGCGTTTCGCCGCGCGCCGTGAGGCTGAAGGCCAGCTCCTCGGCCACGGTCGGAAAGATGATCTGGTCGTCGGGGTTCTGGAACATCAGCCCCACGTGCTTCGACAGCTGCCTGCGGTCGGCCTGCGTGTCGCAGCCATGCACGACCACGCGCCCCTGCTGCGGCTGGTCGAGCCCGCTGATGAGGCGGAACAGACTGCTCTTGCCAGCCCCGTTGTCGCCGATCAGGCCGATGCGCGTCTCCTGCAGGCTGAGCGTCAGCCCCTCGAAGACATGCTGGTTGCCGCGCACCAGCGTCACCGCCTCGAGGCGGATGCTGTGCGGGGAACTGGGTACTGGCGGGGTCGGCTGCGGCAAGGGGCGCCCACTGTACCCGAACGCACAGCGGGGCTACGGGGCTCAGGAAGTGGCAGCAAAGAGCCCGTTGATCTCGCCGACCGACAGCATGCCCTCGCCCATCGTGCCGAAGCGGCCATGCTCGAAGGCTTCCTTGGCGATGCGGCTCACCAGCCCCAACGCCGACTGCAGCGGACCGCAACCAAGGCTGATGCGCCTCGCGCCGGCGCGTGCAAGGGTTTCGGCCGGCGGTGCACCGGCATAGCCCGCGTACACATTCAAAGGCACGCCCAGCGCACCGGACAGCCGCCCGATTTCTTCCAGGCTGGACATGCCGGGCACGAAGATGCCGTCCGCGCCCGCCGCCGCGTAAAGCTTCGCGCGGCGCAGCGCCTCCTCGAAGCGCGCCACCGGGTCGTCCCAGGGCACGAAGTAGACGTCGGTGCGCGCGTTGATGAAGAAGCGCGGATCGAGCTTGCGGATGGCGGCGACGCGCTCGCACAGCACCTCGGGCGGCGTCAGCTCGCGCGTGCCCGGCCGTGTGCCGTCTTCGATGTTGATGCCGGCCGCGCCCATGCCGATCAATGCACCCGCCACGTCGCACACCGCCTGCGTGCTGTCGCCGAATCCGCTTTCTATGTCGATGCTCACCGGCGCGCCCGTCACACGGCAGATGCGCGCACAGGCCGCGATCAGCTCGCTGACAGGCATGCGCTCGCCGTCCGCGTAGCCGAGCGACCAAGCCATGCCCGCGCTGGTGGTGCCGATGGCCGTCGCGCCGGCGCGCTCGACAATGCGGGCGCTCGCGGCGTCCCATGCGTTCACGAGAACCAATGGATCAGGGCCGACGTGCAGCCGGTGAAAGGCGTCCGCCTTCTGTTGTGCGTCGCTGGATCGCATGTTTGGTCGTTCCAAAGAAGTTGAAGGATGACCGCAGCCTAGACGCAATGCGCCGCCGGGACTTGGAAAAAACTGCTGTCCGCGCCACGACCTGCCTACATCAACGCGACCACCGGATAGCGCCGCCACCCCGTCTCCGCATGGCGCCGGCCGTGCGCGAAGAGAAAGCCCAGCACCGCTTGCGGATCGGACAGCTTCCCAGGGTTGTCCGCCTTCCATTGCTCGAACTGGCGCTTCAACTCGGGCTCGTCCTCCAGCATCCGGAGCGCGGTGTCTTCGAACACGTAGGCCGAGAAGTTCTCCTTCTTCTCCAGCACGCTGTTGAAGAAGCCCCAGCGGAAGAAGCTGTCGTGAGCCTCGGGCTCCAGCGTCTCGACTGCGTAGCGGGCATTGGGCTGGTCCAGTGGCACCCACACGTCGCCCGCGCGTGCCTGGAAGCGCTCGGTGTGCGTGGCTAGCACCACCTGGTCGTGGAACATGTGGCCTTCGTAGGCGTTCGCGCGCGGGATTGCGCTCTGCACGCGATACACCCGGGCCGTGTCGAACAGCTGGTCCGCTTCCAGGCGCCTCAGCTCGACGCCGTTCCATTGCAGACGCTCGATCACTTCTCGCCAGGCCTGGGGCACGAGATAGGCCTTGGGCGCGGTGACCGCCACGTCTTCGACACAGCGATCGAAATGAACGATGTCCTTCTCCCACGGCTGACTGCGGTCGTAGGCCAGGCGTTCATAGTTGCCCAGCCGGCTGGGCGAGCGAACCGCGCGATAGCCCTTGAAGCGAAGGCTGGCTGGCCGGTTGCGGTCGTTGCGCCATGTCAGCGGCCAACGCGTCTGCTGCGCTGCAGCAGCCCTGGCGTCGCGGCGCAGCTCCTGAATCTGCGCCGCATGCGCGACGGTGAACTCCAGCACTACATCGACCAGCGTCCCCATGGAAGCCACGCGGTCGGCAAAGGGCTTGAGCATGTGGGTCTCGGGCATGAAGCCGATGGTGTGGTGCAGCGCCGCATAACCGGTGGAAAAGCGCGGCAGGTCGAGGAAGTCTTCGATGCCGTCGTCGGGCGTCTCGGCCAGCAGGTTCATGTACGGGCAGGTGGGCCAGCCGCGTTGTGCCATATCGCCGTAGATCGCAGGCAGCATGCTTTCGCGCAGGAACTGCCCGAGCCCGCCGCCCAGTTTGTCGGGCTGGGTCGGGATCAGCGTCATGGTGTAGCTGTAGTCCGCGCCGTTGGAGGTGTGGGTGTCGACCATCACGTCCGGGTCCCACGCGGTGAAGAACCGGTTGAACACCTGCGCGGCCAGGCTGTCGCACTTGATGAAGTCGCGGTTCAGGTCCAGGTGCCGGCCGTTGCCGCGGAAGCCGAAAGATTCGGGCCCGAGCTGGTTCACGCGCGAGGTGTTCTGCCGGTTGATACAGCCGTCCACGTTGTAGACGGGAATGAACAGGAACACCGTGTCGCCCAGCGCCGCCAACCGCTCGGGCTGCGTGCAGAAATCGCGCACCAGCGCCATGCAGGCGTCGATGCCTTCGGGCTCGCCGGGGTGGATGCCGTTGTTGTTGAAGAACACCGGGCGGCGCTGTTGCTTGAGCGCTTCGCGGTCGAACACGCCGTCCGCAGTGACCACGCCGGCGTGAAGGGGAACGCCGGTGTCCGACACACCGATCTCGCCCCAGCGCAGCACGCCGGGAAATTCCCTGGCCAGCCGCTCGTAGAAAGCGATGCATTCGGCCCAGGTCGTGGTCTGGTTGCCGTTGCCCGATTCGAACGGCGTGGGGTACCGGGTGTCTGTTGGAGCGGTCATGGGAAGAAGGCTACAGTAGTCGCCCCAATCCGGTCATCCAGCCCTTCTTTCTGCAAAGAGCCAGGAGCCTGCCAGACACGGCCGCACGCACAACACACATTCAAGGAAACAGACATGGGCGCCCAATGGAAAGCGAAACACAAGGATCTGGCGGCCAATGCCAAGGGCCGGCTGTTCAGCAAGCTCGCCAAGGAAATCATGATGGCCGCGCGCAACGGCGCCGATCCGGCCTCCAACTCGCGCCTTCGGCTGGTCGTGGAGCAGGCGCGCAAGGCCTCGATGCCCAAGGACACGCTCGACCGCGCCATCAAGAAAGGTGCGGGCCTCACGGGCGAGGCAGTGCATTTCGAGCATGTGATGTACGAAGGCTTCGCGCCGCACCGCGTACCGGTCATGGTCGAGTGCCTGACAGACAACGTGAACCGCACCGCGCCTGAAATGCGCGTGCTGTTCCGCAAGGGCCAACTGGGCACCTCGGGCTCGGTGTCGTGGGACTTCGACCACGTCGGCATGATCGAAGCCGAACCCGCCAAGCCCGACGCCGACCCCGAAGTGGCCGCCATCGAAGCCGGCGCGCAAGACTTCGAGCCGGCCAGCGAAAGCCATCCCGCGGTCTTCCTGACCGACCCCACCGACCTCGACCTCGTGAGCCGCGCGCTACCGGCCCAGGGCTTCACCGTGCTGTCGGCCAAGCTGGGCTACAAGCCCAAGAACCCGGTCGATCCGGCAAGCCTGAGCGCGGCAGACCTGGAAGAAGTCGAAACCTTCCTGGCGGCCATCGACGCGAACGACGACGTGCAGAACGTGTTTGTGGGCCTGGCGGGCTGAGGCGCTGCCGTGCAGTGCCCTGTCTGCAATAACCTCAACGCGGCGACCGATGTGCGCTGCTTTCAATGCAACACCACGCTGATCCATGAAGCCGTGGGTCATTCCGACGGCTACCGGAAGACGACGCAAGCGCTGGATTCCCGCGTGTACAGCGGAGTCGGAGCGTTCTTCGGGTTCTGCCTCGTGGCGATCTTCCTGAAGTTCATCCTGCCCGGCGTGACGCTCAACGACCGGGAGATCTATCTCGCTGCCGCAGTGGGTGCCGGGATTGGCGGCTTCATAGGCCGTGCATTCCTGCGCGCGAAGCTGAAATAGGCCAAACGCCGCGCAAGAAGATGCCACCGCGGCGCCGACAACCGCATCCTGTGCCGTGACGCGGCCCAAGTTCGGGCCCGCGCTCGCAGGGTGCGCACCTATGCTCGATGAAGTCCTCTTCTTCATCCTTGGAGCTTTTCCATGTCCCTGCAAGATTTCAAGGTCCTCACCTTCGACGTCGTCGGCACGCTGATCGATTTCGAGGGCGGCATGCTCGCCTACCTGCGCAGCGCGGCGCCCGATGCCGACGTGAGCGACGACGACTTCCTCGCCGCCTACCGGCGCGCTCGCGCCGATGGCAACTCCGGCTGGTACCCCGACGACCTGGAGCGCTGCTGGCACGCCGTCGCGCCCGCGCTGGGCCTGCCCGACACCGACGCCATCGCACAGGGCCTGCGCGACTCGGTCGCGCAATGGCCGGCTTTCCCCGATTCGGTGGAGGCGCTGAAGCGGCTCGGCAAGCGCTTCAAGCTGGTGACGATGACCAACGCGCAGGCCTGGGCGCTCGCGCATTTCGACAAGACCCTGGGCTCGCCCTTCGACATGCTGCTGAGCTGCGACGATGCGCTGTGCGAGAAGCCCGACGCGCGCTACTTCGCCTATGCACGCGGCCGCTTCGAAGGCGCCTGGGGCTACAAGCAGGCCGACAACCTGCACGTGGCGCAAAGCCAGTACCACGACATCGGCATCTCCAAGCAGCTGGGCATCACCACCTGCTGGATCGAGCGCCGCCATGCGCAAAAGGGTTCGGGTGGCACCCTCGAATCGAAGCACACCGTGCCCGACTACCACTTCCACACGCTGGCCGAGCTGGCCGATGCAGTCGAGGCGGGGCTTTGAGCATGACTGGCATCACCATCCTTCGCCAGTCAGCCACCATCGGCGGCCTGCAAGACCAGGGCACGCCTGCGCGGCCCGTGAGCCAGCCGCCCTGCCGGCTGAGCGGCATTGACGTCGAGCTCGCGGGCGCGGGCGACAACAAGAGCGGCATCTGGCAATGCGAGCCCGGTCGCTTCGAGCGCCAGCTGGCCAACGCCGAGGTCATGCACATCCTCGCCGGTGCCTGCACCTTCACGCCGACCGATGGCGCCCCGCTGGAGATTCGCGCGGGCGACACGCTGTTCTTTCCGGCGCACACCACCGGCGAGTGGCACGTACACGAGACCTTGCGCAAGGTCTTCGTCGTAATGGCGCAGCAATAAGCGACAGCGGCCTCAGGCCGCTTGCTTCGCCAGCTCGTTCGCAAACCGGCCGATGGAGAAGCTCTCGATAGGCGTCGAGGTCTGACCGGTGGCGATCAGCTCGGCCATCGTCTCGCCCACGCCCGGGCTGATCGCAAAGCCTTCGCCATTGAAGCCGAAGGCGTAGTGCAGGCCCGGCACGCGGGCGCTAGCGCCCATCACGGGCTGCCAGTCGGCGGTGTAGCCCTCGATGCCGCTCCACACGCGAATCAATTGCACGTGCTCGAAGGCCGGCACGAAGCGGCGCAGCTCGCGCATCTGGCGCAGCACGTTGTCAGGCTTCACGTAGGCGCGGATGTGCTCCGCATGCGCCGGCCCCTTGAGCCCGCCGCCGAAGACGATGTTGCCGCGCGCAATCTGCCGGAAGTACAGCCCTTCGTGCTCGATGGGCGAAGAGATGCCGATGGATGGACCGATGGCGTAGGGCAGCGGCTCCGTCACCCCCATCTGCGGGCCGCGCGCCTCCATCGGCACAGCCTCGCCGAACTGTTCGGCCATGCGGTTCGACCACGCGCCGCAGGCCACGAAGAGCTGTGCCGCGCGAAAACGCCGGCCGTCCGCCGTGTGGGCGACGAAGCCCGCGCCGTCGCGCTCGACCTGCACCACCTCGGCCTGCTCGACGATGTTCGCACCCGCACGCCGCGCAGCGCGCGCGAAGGCCGGGCCGGCCAGTCGCGGGTTGGCATGGCCGTCGTCCGGTGAGAGCGAACCGCCCACGATGCCGGGCGCGAAGATGCCCCAGCGCTTGCGCAATTGCTCCGCAGTGAACAGTTCGAGATCGAGGCCCAGCGGCTCCACGTCTCTTGCATGCTGCTCCAGCACCGCCGCCTGCTGCTCGGTGTAGCAGACACGCAGGTGGCCGTAGGGCACGAACTCCAGGTCTTCACCGAGCAGTTCCTTCACGCGGCCCCAGACGGCGCGCGCACGGTTGGCCAGCGGCATCTGTGCCAGCGCGCGGCCCTGGCGGCGCACATTGCCGAAGTTGGTTCCGCTGGCCTGGCGGCCCACGAGCTCGCGCTCGAGCAGCGTGACCGACAGGCCATGCTGGCGGCGCAGGAAGAAAGCGGCGGTGGTGCCCATCAGGCCGCCGCCGAGCACCAGCACGTCGGTGGTGGTCGTCATTGCATTGCTGCTCATGCCTGTTGCACCTCGCGCGTGTTCATCATCAGCGGCTTGACCGGCGCCTGCGAGCGCAAGCGCCCCACCAGTTGCACCGGCACGCCGCTGGCCTGCGCCACGATCTCGGCCGACGCATGGCCGCAGAAGCGGCCCTGGCAACGTCCCATGCCAACACGGCTGAAGGCCTTGGCGCGGTTGACTTCATGGCTGTCCATCTCGTTGACGCAGCGGCGCAGTTCGCCGGCCGTCACGGCCTCGCAGCGGCACACGACCGCGTCGTCGGGCAGTGCCGCGGCCTGCGCATGCGGCCACGGAAATGCGCGCGCCAGGCCTTCGCGGAAGCGATTCATCTGCGCCAGGGTGCGGCGCAGCGCGGCGGACTCGGCGTCGTAAAGCGCACGGCCCGGCGCATGGCCGAGATCGGCCAGCGCAGCGAGCGCTGCCAGCCGGCCGGCGGCCTCGGCACCATCGGCCCCGAGGATGCGAACCCCGTCGCCGGCCAGGTACACGCCCTGCGTGCTGCTGCGGCCGTCGGCATCGATGCGCGGCAGCCACTGCCGGCTCAGCGGTTCGAATTCGAAGTCGCAGCGTGCGAGGTCGGCCAGCTGCGTTTCGGCGCGCAGATGCCAGCCGAGGCCCACCGCATCGCACTCGAAGCGCTGCTCACTCCCTTGGGCATCGCGCACGGCCACGGCCTGCACGCCCAGGCTGTCGTCGCCATCGATGCGCAGCGGCGCCACTCCCTGCAGCACCGGCACGCCCGTGCGGCGCAGCCCACGGATCAGCCCAAGCCCGCGCAGCGCCAGCCGCGGCCGCGCGAGCAACCCGGCCACGGCGCCCCAGGGCTTGGCAGCCGGTGCGGTGTCGAGCACCGCCGCCACCTGCGCGCCAGCCTGCACGTACTGCGAGGCCACGAGGTACAGCAGCGGGCCACTGCCCATGAAGACGACGCGCGAACCAATGGCGCAGGCCTGCGCCTTCAGCGCGATCTGCGATGCGCCCAGGCTGTAGCAGCCGGCGCGGTGCCAGCCCGCCACGGGCATCAGCCGGTCGGTGGCGCCGCTGCACACCAGCAAGGCATCGAAGGGCAGCGTCTGCGGCTCGCCGGCATGCACGACATGCAGCGCGCCTTCGCTCACGTTCCAGGCCAGCGTGTCGCCGCGGTAGTCGACGTGATCGCGCAGCGCGTCGAAGTCGCGGTGCAGCGCCTGCGCCTTCTCGGCCTCGGTGCCATAGAGCTTGGCGTAGGGCCGCTTGAAGCCCTCGGGCTGGCGGCGGTAGATCTGGCCGCCGTCGCGCCGGCCTTCGTCGATGACGATGGGCCGCACGCCGGCGCGCACTAGCGCCTGCGCAGCGCGCACGCCGGCGGGCCCCGTACCGACGACGACGATGCGCGGTGAAGAAGGAGGCACCCCGCTCATGCCCCGGCCTCCGGAGAGTGACGCGCCAGCGACTGCTGCAGGTCCGGCGTCACCGGCCATTGGTTCGCGGGCGGATGCGTGAGCACCGACATGCCCGCCTCCACGGCCGTCGAGCAGGCGCGCAAGCGCTCGCCGGCCGGTGTCCACACCCAGCAGTCCTGGCAGGCCCCCATCAGGCAGAAGCCGGCGCGCGGCCCGTCGCCGAACTCGCTGTCGCGCACGCGCCGTCCGTCGCTCAGCAGCGCCACCAGCAGCGTGTCGCCGGCCAGTGCGGTGCGGGCCTCGCCGTCGATGTGCAGGGTCAGCGCGGGCCGGTCGGTTTCCGCGAGCCGCACGAAGCGGGCGGGCGGCTGGAAGCGAGGCTTGGGTTCGGGCATGGAAAGTCGAAGGCGCCGGTCAGCGCTCGTGAGGGAAAAGCCGTTCGATCGGACAGTGCGTCTTGATGAACGGCGACTTGATGACGATGTAGCTGAAGTACTTCGCGATACCGATGTTGCGTTCGAGCAGCCCCTCGATCACTTCCTGGTAGTGGTTCACGCCACGGGTGAGAAAGCGCAACAGGTAGTCGTAGCCGCCGCTGACCAGGTGGCATTCGAGCACCTCGTCGACCTCGCGGATCGCGGCCTCGAAGCGCACGAAGTCCTCGCGGTGGTGGTCCGACAGCGTGACCTCGGTGAACACGGTCAGCGTGTCGCCGAGTTTTTCGAGCCGCAGGTGCGCGCCGTAGCCGGCGATGTAGCCGGCCTGCTCCAGCCGCTTCACGCGAATGAGGCAGGGGCTGGGCGACAGCCCCACCGCATCCGCCAGGTCGACGTTGGTCATGCGCCCGTTCTTCTGCAACTGGGCCAGGATGCGAAGGTCGAGTCGGTCGATCTTGAAAGCTTCTGACATGGCGGTGCCTGATAACGAGAGAAAACCCGATTCTGCGTCGTCGGCCGCCGGTCTTGCGGGCTTTGCGTGCCTGTTCGTTCAGGCTGCCAGCGCAGCGCGGACGTCGGGCGCATCGAGCACTTCGTCGAGCGTCTTCTTCAGCCGCGCGAACATCTGCGCAAACTCGTCCTCGGTGAAGGTGAGCGCAGGCGCAAAGCCGAGGATGTGGTCACCGAAGGAGCGGAACACCAGGCCGTTGCGGTAGCCGGCGGCGAAGATGCGATCGGACAGCCCCAGCGCCGCATCGAAGCCGCGCTTGCTGGCCTTGTCGCTCACCAGCTCGAGCGCGCCCAGCAGGCCGCGGTGGCGCGAATCACCCACCAGTGGATGCGCGAGCAGCGCGTCGAGCCCGGCGGCGAAGTGCGCCGCGCCGCGCTGGCCGTTGGCGAGGATGCCGCCTTCCTCGTAGAGCCGCAGCACTTCGAGTGCAACCGCGGCGCCGACCGGGTGCGCCGAATAGGTCGCGCCGTGGCCGATGGATGCTCCTGCCGGTGCGCCGTCGGCGATGCCGGCGTAGACCTTCTCCGACATCATGGTCGCACCCAGCGGCACGTAGCCAGCTGTCAGGCCCTTGGCCATGGTCATCAGGTCGGGCTCCACGCCTTCAGCATCGCAGGCGAACATGGGGCCGGTGCGGCCGAAGCCGGTGATGACTTCGTCGACGACGAAGAGGATGTCGAGCTCGCGCGCCGCATCGCGCATGGCCTTCAGCCAGCCCTTGGGCGGCACGACGACGCCGCCCGAGCCCTGGATGGGTTCGCAGAAGAAGGCGGCGACGTTGTCAGCACCCAACTCGGCCACCTTGGCACGCAAGGCCGCGACCGACGAGGCGATCAGCGCCTGCGGATCGGCGCCGTCGGCATGGCGATAAGCGTAGGGCGACGCGATGTAGTGCTGCGTGGGCAGCGGCAGGTCGAAGCCGCGGTGGAAGGCCGGCAGCGCCGTCAGGCCCGCGCCGGTGGACGACGATCCGTGGTAGCCACGCTCCAGCGAAATGAACTGCTTCTTCGACGGCCGGCCGGTCGCGTTGTAGTACTGCACGATGAAGCGCACGGCGGCATCGACTGCCTCGGAGCCGCCCAGCGTGAGGTACACGCGGGTCAGCGAAGCGGGCGTGATCTGCACCAGCTTCTGCGCGAGGCGAATGGCAGGCTCACTGCTGAAGTGGAAGTAGCCGGTTGCGTACGGCAACTGGCGCATCTGCTCGGCGGCGGCCTGCACCACGCTCTCCTGCCCGTAGCCCACGTTCACGCACCACAGGCCGGCGAAGGCGTCGAGCAGTTCGTGGCCGTTGTTGTCGGTCAGCCATGCGCCGCGGCCCGAGGCCAGCACGGTGGGGCCGCGCTGCTCGTGCACGCGCCAGGGCGAGACGGGGTGGATGAGGTGCGCGCGGTCGATTGCGTCGAGCGCGGCTTGGTGGGGCAATGCGGTGGGGTGCGTCATGGCGGTGTTGGAGGGAGCGAGAGCGAAGGAGGCTTTCGATGCCCTCAGCTTAGGCGGCACACCGCACGAGGTGGTGCTGCTTTGGGGGTGTCGCACAAAGCAGGCTGCGGTTGTGTGCGTGGCACGCAGCAGATCGTGCGGTCGGTCTTCCTTCTTCCCTTCTTCCCTTCTTCAATACCCGCGCGCGCGATCGACCAGCCCGAGCATCGGCTCGCCGGCTTCGAAGCGTTCGAGGTTGTCGAGCACCACTTCCGCCGCGCTCAGCGGCTGCGTCATGCTCGCGATGTGCGGCGTGAGCTGTATGCGCGGATGGCGCCAGAAGGCATGCTCCGGCGGCAGCGGCTCGGGGTCGGTCACATCGAGCACCGCATCGCCGATCTGCCCGCTTGCGAGTGCGGCCAGCAGGTCGGCGTCCACGAGCTGAGGTCCGCGTCCCACGTGCACCAGCCCAGCTCCCGTGGGCAACAACGAGAACAGCCGCGCATCGAGAAAACCACGCGTCGAATCGGTCAGCGGCAGCAGGCACACGAGGATGTCGGTGCGGGCCAGAAAGGCCGGCAGTTCGTCAGCGCCGGCATGGCATTGCACGCCATCGACGGCGTGCCGCGAACGGCTCCATCCGGCGCAGTCGAAGCCCAGCGCAACAAGCTGCGCCAGCACGGCCTGCCCGAGCGAGCCCAGCCCGAGCACGCCGATGCGCCGCTCAGCAGCGGGCCGTACGGGCAACGGCTTCCACAAGCCTTCCTGCTGCTGGCGCCGGTATTGCGGCATGTCGCGATGCAGGCCGAGCACAGCATGCGTGACGTACTCGACCATGCCGCGCACGATGCCGGGCTCCACCATGCGCACAACCGGCAGTTCGGTCGGCAACGCCGTGAAGTCGAACTGATCGACACCCGCACCGGAGGAGAACAGCACTTCGAGATTAGGAAAGCGCCCCGCCAGATCTTCCGGTGGCTCCCAGGCCGCGAGAAAGCGCACCTGCGCGGGATCGCCGATGTCGGGCCAGATGCGGAAGTCGATGTCGGGTGCGCGGCGCTTGAACACTTCGGCCCACAGGCGGCCTCGCGTCGGGTCTGACTTGTAGAGGAAGGTGGTTTTCATGATTGACTGGACTCGGCTGGAAACACGTTCAGGGTGCGTGCGAATGACACCGGGTACTCCCCTCCGCGAATGTCCCCCGGCCTTCGGCCTCCTCCTTTATTTCGCTGCGGGGAGCACCCGATGCCATTCGCACATGGGCGCAGTCGTTGCGCCGGCCGCATGAGCGCCGCGCCCATCGATCACGTCGATGGGGTGTCTTGCGCAGCGAAATAAAGGAGGAGGCCGAAGGCCGGGGGACATTCGCGGAGCAAGGCACCCCGTCGGCGTGATCGCACCCCGAAAAACGACCTTTCATCCAACAGCCTGAGTAACGATGGCAAAGAGCGAAGGCCCACCCGCCGGCGTGGCAAGCGGCGCACCACGCACCATCGTCGTGGGCGCATCCACGCGCAGCAAACCGATGCTCTCCAGACACTCGGACAGCCCACTGTCGAAATCGATGTCAATGCGCGTGAAGTGCCCGGCATTCACACTGGCCAGATGCGCGATCAACGCCTTCGCGCCATCGACATCAGGCGCAACCACCGGCCCTATCGAATGACCGCGCCCGAAGCGACGCAGCATCGCAAAGCCACGCGGTTCGTTGTCATGGTCGAGCACCACGCAGGCATCGGCGGCGGACAGCAGGTCGGCAATCAGTGCATCGCGCGGCATGCCCCGCGCCGCGGTGTCGAGGGCCTGCAACGCCGCTGCCTCGTGAACGCCAGCAGGTCGCAGACGCCAGCCCGGTTGCAAGGCCACCAGCGGCGCCGACTGCGCGATGCCCTGGTGTTGCCGAAGCTCGCCGGTGCGCACGAACCCCAGCCGCTCGTAGAGGCCGCGCCCTTCGGCGGTCGCATGCAGCAGCACCGTGCGGTCTTCCAGGCCGTCGAGCAGCGCGCTCATCAGGCGGTGCCCGATTCGGCGGCCCTGGCAGGCCGGCGCCACGATCACGAGGCCCAAGGTTGCGTGACGTTCGCCCCAGAGCCAGCGCAGGGCGCAGCCGACGATTTCGCCGTCGCGCTCGGCTACGACGCCCTCGGCATGCGCGAACACCTGCGCCCAGTCTGCCAGCCGATGCGGCCAGCGCAGCAGGTCCGTCAGCGCCTGTGCGAATGGCAGGTCGGCAGGCGTCATCGGTCTCAGCAGCACGCCGTCGCCGGCGGGTGCATTCGGGGTCTGGTCGGGCATTGAAGGGTCTCGGTAACGAAGAGGATGTTCCTTCCATCTTGGACGACATCGGCGCACGGTGCCATACCGAAATCGACGTTCAACGCAACTTGCAAGCTTCGGCTGCCACGCGCCCGGGTTTTGCAATTCGCTGCGGTGCAGTGCCTGCGTACGCATACAAATGCTGTGCCAACCTGCCTAGGATCGATCGCCGCTCTTGCGGTGTTCTCGCAACCTACGCCCATGCAAGCCTTCGACCCGCGACAGATCCACGTGCCTTCGGGCCATTTCATAGGCGGGCGCCTCGTGCCCGACGCCGGCCGCATCGTGGTGCACAGGCCCTCCGATGCGCAGGCGCATGCCGAGCTTCCGCTGGCCGATGCCGACACGGTGGACGCTGCCGTGCGCGACGCATGGAGCGCCTGGCGCCACAGCGACTGGGCACGCCGCGCGCCGCGTGAACGCGCTCGCGTGATGCGCCGCTGGGCCGAGCTGATCGAGGCCGATGCGGCAAATCTCGGCCCGCTGGAAGCCGTGTGCTCCACGCGGCCGGTGCGTGACGCCATCGCGTGGGACGTTCCCTTCACGGCCGAGGGCCTGCGCTTCTTCGCCGAGTACGCGGACAAGCTCGGCGGCGAAGTCGCGGCAACGCGCCACGACCACCTCGGCATGGTGGTGGCCGAGCCTTATGGCGTCATCGGCGCGATCACGCCGTGGAATTTTCCGCTGGTCATGGTGTCGTGGAAGGTCGGCGCAGCGCTCGCGGCTGGCAACGCGGTGGTGCTCAAGCCATCGGAGCTCACGCCATGGTCGGCGCTGCGGCTGGCCGAGCTGGCCATCGAGGCCGGCGTGCCGCCGGGGCTGTTCAACGTCGTGCAGGGCGACGGCCGCACCACTGGAGACGCGCTTTCGCGCCACCCGCTGATATCGAAGATGACCTTCACCGGCTCCACCCGCACCGGCGCCGCCATCATGGCCGCCTGCGCCATGACCGGCCCCAAGCCGGTGACGCTGGAGCTCGGCGGCAAGAGCCCGCAGCTGGTGTTCGACGATGCGCCCGACGTGGACCGCCTGGCCGGCATGATCGCCGGCGCCATCACCGGCAACGCGGGGCAGGTGTGCGTGGCCGGGTCGCGGCTGATCGTGCAGCGCGGCATCGCAGAGGCGCTGGTGGAGCGCATCGCGGCACGCTTCGCGGCGATGCGTCCGGGTGCGACCTGGGACGACACGGCCACACTGCCGCCCATCATCTCGACGCCGCAGGCCGGCCGCATCCTGGAGATCGTCGATCGCGCGCGCGACGCCGGCGCCACCGTGCGCTGCGGCGGCGGCCTGTTCGACGGCGGCCCCGGCGGCGCCTACTTCCAGCCCACGCTGATCGAGGGCGTGGACGGTGCCAACCCCGCGGTGCGCGAAGAAATCTTCGGCCCGGTGCTCACGGTGCAGACTTTCGCCGACGAAGAAGAAGGCCTGGCGCTCGCTGCCCACGAGCACTACGGGCTGGCCTCCGGCGTGCACACCGCCGACATCGGCCGCGCGCTGCGGGCGATGCGCGGCATCAGCGCCGGCACGGTCTGGATCAACCGCTACGGGCGCAGCGCCGACTTCGTGATCCCCACCGGGGGTTATCACCAATCGGGCATCGGCAAGGACCTGGGGCGCCAGGCGGTCGAGGCCAACCTGCGCTTCAAAAGCGTGCTCATCGACTTCGCCGCGACGCACTGAGGTGCGCCGCCGCACGCATGGGGGGCAGACCGCATGGCATGCCGCCGCGCCCCCTTCAAACCGCAGCTTCATCGCGGCGGGCAACGTTTTTCCCTACAACTCCAGAGCGGCTGCGTGCTGCAATCAATTCGTAATGAGCTTGTCGCAATTGCCGTCCAAAGCAGGCGACCCGACCCGGCCGGCGACCGGTTTGAATGAACCCAAGGATTCGAGACCATGACCTTCAAGCCCAAGTACGTGACCTTCGACTGCTACGGAACGCTGACCCGCTTTCGCATGAAGGAGATGTCGCGTGAGCTCTTTGCCGATCGCATTCCGGCCGAACGCATGGAACAGTTCATCGCCGACTTCGCGGCCTACCGCTTCGACGAGGTGCTGGGCGCCTGGCAGCCCTACCAGGTGGTGCTGAAGAACGCAGTGCGGCGCCTGTGCCGCAAGTGGAAGATCCAGTACTTCGACCTGGACGCGCAGAAGATCTATGACGCGGTGCCCACCTGGGGCCCGCACGCCGACGTGGCCGCCGGCCTGGCCAAGGTGGCAAAAGAAATCCCGCTGGTGATTCTGTCGAACGCATCGGACGACCAGATCCAGAAGAACGTCGCGATGCTCGGCGCGCCCTTCCACCGCGTCTACACCGCGCAACAGGCCCAGGCCTACAAGCCGCGCCTGACGGCTTTCGAATACATGCTCGACTCGCTCGGCTGCAACCCGGAAGACGTGCTGCACGTGTCGTCCAGCCTGCGCTACGACCTGATGTCGGCGGACGACCTGGGCATCGTCAACAAGGTGTTCGTGAATCGCGGCCATGGGCCGGGCAACCCGGCGTACCGCTACACGGAGATTCAAGACATCGGCGGCCTGCCCGGCGTCGTCGGTCTCTGATCTTTCTTCTTTCTTGCAGCACCAGCCCCACGCCATGAAGCTCGACTCCTACTGGACCGATTCGGCGCCAGCCTTCGTCCCCGCGGCACATGAGTTGCCGGCGCAGGTCGATGTCGCGATCGTCGGTGGCGGCTTCACCGGCCTGTCGGCAGCTCTGGCACTGGCGCGGCGCGGCGCCCGTGTCGCGGTGCTGGAAGCCGGCACACGGGTGGCGGCCGAAGCGTCAGGCCGCAACGGCGGGCACGTCAACAACGGGCTGGCCGTCGACTACGCCGATGTGGCGGCCAAGGTCGGCGTCGAGCGCGCTCGCGGCTGGTATCACGCGTATGACGCCGCGGTCGACACGGTGGCACGGCTGGTGCGCGAGGAGGCCATCGACTGCGACTTCATGCGCCACGGCAAGCTCAAGCTCGCCACGCGGGCGAACCAGATGGCCGCGCTCGAGCGCAGCGCGCAACGGCTGGTCGACGACGGCGTGGACTGCGACGTCGAGATCCTCGACGCAGCGCGCGTGCGCGCCGAGGTGCAGAGCGAACGCTTCCACGGCGGCCTGCTCTACAAGCGCAGCGGCCAGATGCACATGGGCCGATTCGCGCACGGCCTGGCGACGGCCGCTCAGCGCAACGGCGCACAGATTCACACCGGCACCGAGGTGAGCCGCATCGAACGCATTGGCCAGGGCCATGCGCACCGGCTGCACACCGGGCGCGGCATGGTCACGGCGCAGCAGGTGCTGCTGGCCACGGGCGCGACGCGCCATGGCGGCTACGGCAGCTTCGGCTGGCTGCGCCGGCGCATCGTGCCGATCGGCAGCTTCATCGTAGTCACCGAGCCGCTGGGCGCCGAGCGTGCGCAGGCATTGCTCGCGGCGCGGCGCACGTACACGACCATCGCGAACATCCACCACTACTTCCGGCTAACGGCCGACCACCGTCTGGTGTTCGGCGGACGCGCGCGCTTCGCGGTCTCCAGCCCGCAGTCGGACGCCGCGAGCGGCGACATCCTGCGCGCGGGGCTGGCCGAAACCTTTCCACAGCTCGGCGCGGTGCGGCTCGACTATTGCTGGGGCGGACTGGTCGACATGACGCAAGACCGCCTGCCGCATGCCGGCGAACGCGACGGCCTCTACTACGCCATGGGCTACAGCGGCCACGGCACGCAGATGTCTGTGCACATGGGCGAACGCATGGCCGCCGTGATGGGCGGCAATGCAGGCGCCAACCCCTGGCAGGGCCGCGAGTGGCCCGCCATTCCCGGCCACTTCGGCCCGCCGTGGTTCCTGCCGGCGGTGGGCTTCTATTACCGGCTCAAGGACAGGCTGGCCTGAGGGCTTGCAGCAGTCATTTCTTTCGTTCGTTTCCGATTTCTTCCACCCCACGGCCTCCCAGGAGCACCCACCATGAGCGACAGCAGCAACAAGAGCTTCGAAAACCTCGTCGGTCCCGACGAAAGCCTTCGCGTGATGGCATCGCTGCGACGCGGCGCCTCGCGGCGCGACATCCTGACGATGCTGATGGCCGGCGGCATGCAGGCCACGCTGGCCGGCAGCCTGGCGGGCATGGCGGTGTCGGCCCACGCGCAGACGCCGCGGCGCGGCGGGCGCATCCGGGTGGCGGGCGCCACCGCCGCGGCAACGGACACACTCGATCCGGCCAAGCAGTCGAACCAGACCGACTACTCGCGCTGCAACATGATCTACAACAGCCTGACCTCGCTGGACGGCAGCCTGACGCCCCAGCCCGCGCTGGCCGAATCGTTCACCACGAAGGACGCCAAGACCTGGGTGTTCACGCTGCGCAAGGGCGTGGTGTTCCACGACGGCAAGCCGCTCTCGCCCGCCGACGTGGTCTTCTCGGTGATGCGCCACAAGGACCCGGCCACCGCCTCCAAGGCCAAGGTGCTCGCCGACCAGATCGAGAGCGTCAAGGCCACGGGCCCGAACGAAGTGACGGTGTTGCTGAGTGCGCCCAATGCCGACCTGCCGGTGATCCTGGGCACCTTCCACTTCCACATCGTCAAGGATGGCACCACCGACTTCAATGCCGGCATCGGCACCGGCCCCTACAAGCTGAAGGAATTCAAGCCCGGCATCCGCTCGCTGGTGGTGCGCAACGAGGCCTACTGGAAGCCCGGCAAGCCGTACCTGGACGAGATCGAGTTCGTCGGCATCGGCGACGAGAGCGCGCGCGTCAACGCGCTGCTGTCGGGCGGCATGGACCTGGTGGGTTCGGTCAACCCGCGCTCGGTGGAACGCGTGAAGGGCACGCCCGGCTTCGGCATCTTCGTGACCCAGTCGGGCCAGTACTCCGACCTGGTGATGCGCAAGGACGTGGGCCCCGGCGCCAACCCGGACTTCGTGCTCGGCATGAAGCACCTGTTCGACCGCGAGCAGATGAAGAAGACCATCGCGCTCGACTACGCAGTGGTCGCCAACGACCAGCCGATCGACCCGACCAACCGCTTCTACTTCGGCGGCCTGCCGCAGCGCCCCTTCGACCTGGACAAGGCGAAATTCCACCTGCAGAAGGCCGGCGTCACCGGCAAGGTGCCGGTGGTGGCGTCTCCCGCGGCGCTCTACTCGGTGGAAATCGCGCTGATGCTGCAGCAGACCGCGCAGCGTGCCGGGCTTGAGCTCGACATCAAGCGCATGCCGGCCGACGGCTACTGGTCGAACCACTGGCTCAACAGCCAGGTGGGCTTCGGCAACGTCAACCCGCGTCCGAGCGCTGACGTGCTGCTCACGCAGTTCTTCCAGTCGGGCGCGGCCTGGAACGAGTCGCGTTGGAAGAGCGAGAAGTTCGACCAGTTGCTGCTCGCCTCGCGCGCCGAGACTGACCTGGCCAAGCGCAAGCAGATGTATGCCGACATGCAGACCATGATCCACCAGGACGCCGGCATCGGCATTCCGCTTTTCCTGGCGAGCATCGACGGCCACACCTCCAAGCTCAAGGGGCTGTCGCCGATTCCGCTCGGCGGCCTCATGGGCTACAACTTCGCCGAGAACGTATGGCTGGAAGGATGAGCTCACCCCCAGGCTGCGCGCACTTCGTGTCGCTACGCCAACCCCCTTGCAGGGGGCAACACCAGCGGCCCGGCAAAGCCGGTTCCGCGGTGTTCCTCGAACGGGCCTGGCTTCGATGGGCGATGGGAGTGCGTGGCGAGCAAATGGATTCGCTGATATGAATCGACAGATCCTCAAGCTGCTCGGCCAGCGCATTGCGCTGGCGCTGCTGTCGCTGCTGGCGGTGTCGGTGATCGTGTTCTCGATCACCGCGGTGCTGCCCGGCGACGCGGCCCAGGAGCAGCTCGGCCAGGACGCCACGCCGGAGGCGCTGGCCGCGCTGCGCACGCAGATGGGCCTGGACGTGCCCGCGCCCAAGCGCTATGCGCAGTGGCTGCTGGGCATCGCGAAGGGCGATCTCGGTCGCTCGGCCACGACGCAGATGCCGGTGTCGGAGCTGGTTGCCAGCCGCCTGCCCAACTCGCTGCTGCTGGCCGCTGTCACGGCCCTGTTCTCGGTGCCGATCGCGCTTGCGCTGGGCATCGCCTCGGCGGTGTGGCGCGGCTCGTGGTTCGATCGCGTGGCCTCGACCTCGGCAGTGGCGGTGGTGTCGGTGCCTGAGTTTCTGGTGGCGACGCTGGCGGTGCTGGTGTTCGCGGTCAAGCTGCGCTGGCTGCCGGCGCTTTCCTTCGTCAGCGACATCGATTCGCTGGGCCAGATGCTGCAGGCCTTCGCGATGCCGGTGCTGGTGCTGTGCTGCGTGATCGTCGCGCAGATGATGCGCATGACGCGCGCCGCCGTCATCGACCAGCTCGAAGCGCCCTACATCGAGATGGTGCGGCTCAAGGGCGCCTCGCCGATGCGCATGGTGCTGGCGCATGCGCTGCCCAACGCGGTGGGCCCGATCGCCAATGCGGTGGCGCTCAGCCTGTCGTACCTGCTCGGCGGCGTGATCATCGTGGAGACCATCTTCAACTACCCGGGCATCGCCAAGCTGATGGTCGACGGCGTCTCGCAGCGCGACATGCCGCTGGTGCAGACCTGCGCCATGATCTTCTGCTGCGCCTACCTGATCTTGGTGACGGCCGCCGACATCTGCGGCATCGTCGCCAACCCGCGGCTGCGGCACCGCTGAGAAGAGGCAGCAAGCATGGAACCGTCCACTTCCCCCTCCTCTTCTCCGGCCGTGAACGCCACGGCCTCCATTGCCGTCGCGCCTCCGCCCGAGCCGAAGCGCGGCCGGCTGCACTGGCTCGCGGGCTTCGGCGTATCCGGCCTGCTCGGCCTCGCGGTGCTGCTCTTCTGGATGCTCGCGGCGGTCTTCGGCCCCTGGCTGCTCTCGTTCGGCACGGACACCACGGGCACCTCGAACGTCTTCATGCCGATCGGCGCGGCGCATTGGCTCGGCACCGACTACCTCGGCCGCGACATGCTGGCGCGCGTGATCGAAGGAGCGCGCTACACGGTCGGCGTCGCGCTGCTCGCCACGCTCGTGGCCAGCGGCACCGGCACCGTGCTGGCACTGCTGGCGGCAGCCAGCGGCCGCTGGATCGACGCAACGCTCAGCCGCTGCCTCGACACCCTCACGGCAATCCCGAGCAAGATGTTCGCGCTCATCATGGTGGCGGGCTTCGGCTCCTCGGTGCCGATGCTGGTGGTTACCGCGGCCATCATCTACGTGCCGGGCGCCTACCGCATCGCGCGCTCGCTGGCCGTGAACATCAATGCGCTCGACTACGTGACCGTGGCGCGCACGCGCGGCGAAGGCACGCTCTACATCATGCTGCGCGAGATCCTGCCCAACATCGTCGGCCCGATGCTGGCCGACCTGGGCTTGCGCTTCGTCTACACCGTGCTGCTGCTGGCGAGCCTGAGCTTCCTCGGCCTTGGCATCCAGCCGCCGGCCGCCGACTGGGGATCTCTGGTGCGCGAGAACATCGGCGCGCTGGCCATGGGCGGTGCTTCGGTGATCGTGCCGGCGCTGGCCATTGCGAGCCTGACCATCGCGGTCAACCTCGTCATCGACAACCTGCCCGGCGGCGCCGCGCGAGAAAGAGGAACACGCTGATGGGAGCACCACTCACTGTCCAGGGCCTGAGCATCTGCGCCGGCGCGAGCACACTGGTCGACAACCTGAGCTTCTCCGTGCAACCCGGCGAAGTGCTGGCGCTGATCGGCGAGTCGGGCTCTGGCAAGACCACCACCGCGCTGGCGCTGATGGGCTATGCGCGCCACGGCTGCCGCATCTCGGCGGGCAGGGTGCAGATCGGCGACACCGACGTGCTCGCGCTCGATGCCCGTGCGCAGCGCGCGCTGCGAGGGCGCACCGTCGCCTACATCGCGCAGAGCGCGGCGGCCTCCTTCAACCCTTCGCGCACGATCATGGACCAGGTGGTCGAGCCGACCGCGATCCACAGCCTGTGCAAGCGGGCCGAGGCGGAGGCAAAGGCAGTGCAGCTGTTCCGCGAGCTGGCGCTGCCCGATCCGGAAAGCATCGGCGCGCGCTATCCGCACCAGGTGTCGGGCGGCCAGCTGCAGCGGCTGATGGCGGCGATGGCGCTGATCGGCGACCCCGACCTCGTGATCCTCGACGAGCCGACCACCGCGCTCGACGTGACCACGCAGATCGAAGTGCTGCGCGCCTTCCGCCGCGTGGTGCGCGAACGCCGCGCCACCGCGGTGTACGTGAGCCACGACCTGGCGGTGGTGGCGCAGATGGCCGACCACATCCTGGTGCTGCGCAACGGCCGCATGCGCGAGCTGAACGCGACCGGGCAGATCCTCGCCGCGCCGGCCGACGAATACACGAAGAGCCTGCTGGCCGCCGCGCGGCCCGTGCCGCGTGCTTCAGCCGGGGCCACCGACGACGGCCGGGAACTGCTGCTCGAAGTGCGCCAGCTCTCGGCCGGCTACGGCCCGGTGGATGCGCAGGGACGCCCGGCCAAGCCGATCCTGCAGGACATCGACCTGAAGCTCTATCGCGGCCAGGCGATCGGCGTGATCGGTGAATCGGGCTCGGGCAAGACCACGCTGGCGCGCGCGGTGGCTGGCCTGCTGAAGCCCAGCCACGGCAGCGTGCTGTTCCACGGCCGCGAACTGAAGCCCACGCTGCAGCAGCGCGAGCGCGACGAGCTGCGCCGCATCCAGATCGTGTTCCAGATGGCCGACACGGCGCTGAACCCGTCGCAGACCATCGAGCGCATCCTGGCGCGGCCGCTGGAGTTCTACAAGGGCCTGCGCGGCGAGCCGCTGCAGCGGCGCATCCGTGAGCTGCTCGATCTGGTGAAGCTGCCCCAGACCGTGGCCGGACGCCTGCCGGGTGGCCTCTCGGGTGGACAGAAGCAGCGCGTGAACCTGGCACGCGCTCTCGCGGCCGACCCCGACCTGATCCTGTGCGACGAAGTGACCTCCGCGCTCGACACGGTGGTTGGCGCAGCGGTGCTGGACCTGATGGCGGAGCTGCGGCGCGAGCTGGGCGTGTCGTACCTCTTCATCAGCCACGACTTGCACACCGTGCGCGCGGTGTGCGACGAAATCGTCGTGATGCAGCACGGCCGCAAGCTCGCGCAGGTAGCGCGCGCCGACTACGACCGTGGCCCGCACCACCCCTACTACGAGCTGCTGGCGCGCTCGGTTCCCGAATTGCGCCAGGGCTGGCTCGACGAGATGGACCGCGCGGATCGCAACGCCGCGCTTGCATCATGAGAAAGACAGAAATGACACCGACCTTCCGCATCGCGCTGATCGCCGGCGACGGCATCGGCAAGGAAGTGATGCCCGAGGGCCTGCGCGTGGTGCAGGCCGCCGCGGCGCGCTTCGGCTTCGAGCTCGACTGCCGCACCATCGACTGGGCCAGCGCCGACTACTACGCCGCGCACGGCCAGATGATGCCGGACGACTGGAAGGAACAACTCAAGGGCGTCGACGCGCTGTACTTCGGTGCCGTCGGCTGGCCCGCGACCGTGCCCGACCACGTGTCGCTCTGGGGATCGCTGCTGAAGTTCCGCCGCGAGTTCGACCAGTACATCAACCTGCGCCCGGTGCGCCTGTTCGAGGGCGTGCCCTGCCCGCTGGCCGGCCGCAAGCCCGGCGACATCGACTACCTCGTGGTGCGCGAGAACACCGAGGGCGAATACACCTCGCTCGGCGGCGTGATGTACGAAGGCACCGAGCGCGAGATCGTGATCCAGGAATCGGTCTTCTCGCGCCACGGCGCCGACCGCGTGCTGAGGTACGCCTACGAGACCGCGCGTGCGCGCAAGCGCAAGCACCTGACCGTGGCCACCAAGAGCAACGGCATCGCGATCAGCATGCCCTGGTGGGACGGACGCGCCGACGCGGTGGGCCTCGACTTTCCTGACGTGACGGTCGACAAGCAGCACATCGACATCCTGTCGGCGCGCTTCGTGCTGCAGCCCACGCGCTTCGACGTGGTGGTGGCGAGCAACCTGTTCGGCGACATCCTCTCCGACCTCGGGCCCGCGACCACCGGCACCATCGGCCTCGCGCCGTCGGCCAACCTGAACCCCGAGCGCAAGTTTCCGTCGCTGTTCGAGCCGGTGCATGGCTCGGCGCCCGACATCTACGGCCAGAACATCGCCAACCCGATCGCGATGATCTGGTCCGGCGCGCTGATGCTGGACTTCCTCACGCAGGGGCAAGGCGCGGGGCGTGCGGCGCACGACGCGATCCTGGCCGCCATCGAAGCAGTGCTGCGCGACGGGCCGCGCACGCGCGATCTCGGCGGCACGGCCAGCACTACCGAAGTGGGCATCGCGATCGCCGAGCGCGTTGCCTCTGCCTGAAGAAATACCTTTCGACCATGACAACACTCGAACTCGAACACAAAGACCTGATGCCCGGCCGCCAACTCATCGGTGGCGAATGGCGCGAGGCCGGCGACGCCCGCCGCCTCGATGTGACGGACCCAGCGACCGACGCTGTCTTTGCCAGCGTGCCCGACGGCACGGCCGCCGACGCACGCGCGGCCGTCGATGCCGCGCACGCGGCCTTCCCCGCATGGCGCGCAGTGCCGGCCAAGCAGCGCGCGCAGATTCTCAAGCGCTGGAACGACCTGATGCTGGCGCATCAACAAGACCTGGGCAAACTGATCTCGCGCGAACAGGGCAAGCCGCTGGCCGAGGGCGTCGGAGAGATCGCCTATGCGGCCAGCTATGTCGAGTGGTTCGCCGAAGAGGCCACGCGCGCCAACGGCGAAGTGATTCCCGCGCCAGTAACGGGCCGCCGCATGCTTGCGCTGAGAGAACCTGTGGGCGTGGTCGCGGCGATCACGCCGTGGAATTTTCCCGCCGCGATGATCGCGCGCAAGATCGCACCGGCCCTCGCTGCCGGCTGCACAGTGGTGTGCAAGCCGGCCGAAGACACGCCGCTGACCTCGCTGGCACTCGTGAAGCTGGCGCAGGAAGCGGGCGTGCCGCCCGGCGTGCTCAACATCGTGACCGCATCGCGCGAACGCACGCCCGGAGTGGTGGACGTGTGGCTGGCCGACGCGCGCGTGCGCAAGATCAGCTTCACCGGTTCCACGCCCGTGGGCAAGCACCTGGCGCGGGCTTCGGCTGACACGCTGAAGAAGCTCTCGCTCGAACTCGGCGGCAATGCGCCCTTCATCGTGTTCGACGACGCCGACATCGACGCCGCGGTGGAAGGCCTGATGGCCGCCAAGTTCCGCAACGGCGGCCAGACCTGCGTGTGCCCGAACCGCGTGTTCGTGCAGACCCGGGTGCACGACGCGTTCGTCGACAAGCTGGCCGCACGGGTCGGTGCGCTGCGCGTGGGGCCCGCCACCGAGCCAGACTCGCAGATCGGCCCGATGATCAATGCGCGCGCGGTCGACAAGATCGAGCGCCATGTGCGCGATGCGGTTTCCAGGGGCGCGCGCATCGTCGTCGGCGGCGAGCGGCTGCGCAATGCGCGCTGCGACGGCCCCAACTACTACGCGCCCACCGTGCTGGTGAATGCCGACTCGACGATGGAATGCAGCTGCGAGGAAACCTTCGGCCCCGTGGTGCCGGTCACGCGCTTCGAGACCGAGGCCGAAGTGATAGCCGCCGCCAACGACACGCCCTTCGGGCTCGCGGCGTACTTCTATTCGACCGACGTGCGCCGCATCTGGCGCGTGGCCGACGCGCTGGAGTCGGGCATCGTCGGCATCAACGAAGGCGCGCTGGCGGCCGAGGCCGCGCCCTTCGGCGGCGTAAAGGAATCGGGCTACGGCCGCGAAGGCTCGGTGCATGGCCTGGAGGACTACATGCACATCAAGTACGTCTGCCAGGGCGGGCTGTGACGGCGCCGGCCTGAGGTGCGGCGGAATGGACGGCCCGGGTCGTCGGAATGACGGTTTCCGTTCTTCTCTCGACGATCTCGCCGCTTCCGTCCGTCGCACACACTTCCTAGACTCGGCAGCAGCACTGAAAAGGAAGTCATGAAACTCAAAGGCGGATTCACCAACTACGGGCAACAGATTGGCGTGCTGATGCTCGACACGACATTTCCCCGGCCCCCTGGCGACATCGGCAATGCGCTTTCGTACGACTTTCCGGTGCGCTACAAGACGGTCAAGGGCGCGGTGCAGAGCAAGATCATGGGCGACCAGCCTGCGGCGGACCTCCTCGCGCCGTTCATCGAAGCGGCGCGTGAACTCGAAGCCGAAGGCGTGCGGGCCATCACCACGAGCTGCGGGTTCCTCGCGCCGTTCCAGAAGCAGCTTGCCGCAGCCGTGAACATTCCGGTCTTCGTATCCAGCCTGCTGCAGGCACCGTTGATCCACGCACTGCTGCCACCGGGAAAGATCATCGGCGTGTTCACCGAGCGGGCCCATCATCTCAACGACGACCACTTCAAGGGCGTCGGCTGGTCGACGGAGAAGATCCCGGTGCAGATCCAGGGCATGAAGCCGGATGCGGTGTTTCCCGCCACCTACATCGGTGGCCGTCTCGAGCTGGACACGGATGTACTCAAGGAAGAGATGCTCGGGATGACCAGGGAGTTCATGCAGACCTGCCCGAACCCCGGGGCCATCCTGTTCGAGTGCACGAACATGTGCCCCTTCAGCTCCTTCGTTGCCGCCGAATCCGGATTGCCGGTGTTCGACATCAACACGCTGATCAACACCTTCTTCCTCGCGTCGAACCCGCGCAAGTATCTGTAGCTACTGAGCGAGCGACGCCACTTCCGCGCTGCCCAGCGCGCCGCTGTAGATGCGGAAGTCGTCGATGCGCCCCTGCAGATACGGATCGCTGGAGAACTGCGAGCGGCCCAGCCAGTTCTGCGTCGTCGCGCCGAGATCGAAGGGCCCCAGGCTCATCTGCGCGTTGGAGCCGGCCTCGATGCCGTCCACGTACAAGGTGCCGAGCGCGCCGGACACGGTTACCGCAACGTGCACCCAACGGCCGGTCGGCAGTGCCGCGGAACCGTCGATCACCTGCTCGTTGTAGCCGTGGACGGTGGAGATCGCGAAACGCGGCATACCGGTGCCGCTGCGGGTGGTCAGCATCATGTAGCGGCGCTCGCCCGAGCCGAAGTCGAAGACCCGCGACCAGGTCGAGAGGCTGTCGATGTACAGCCAGGCGGTGATGCTGAAATCGGCAAGGTCCTTCGCCACGCCTGCGGGCAGGACGACATGGCCGCCGCCCGTGCCGCCGAGGACGACCGCATTGCCTGTGCGTCCGGCAACCAGGGCCGCGCCGCCTTGCAGTTCGCTGGCGGCAAACCGGCCGGTCGCGTCGGCCACCGAAGTGCCGCTCGTTTCGTCGAACTTGAGCTGCATCAGCAGCTCGGCCTTGATCGCCGCCCGCTCTTCGTTGGAGGCGGCGCTCTCGCCCGACGCGGTCGCTGCGACGACCACGTAGTACCAGACATCTCCGGCGCTGACGCTGGTGTCCGTGAACGTGAGCGTGTCTGTGATGGCGGGGGCGATGGTGGTGTACGGCCCGCCCGCGGTGCTCGCGCGCTTGACGGCATAGCTCTGCGCATCAGGGCAGCCCCACCATGACAGCACCACCTGCGTGCCGCGCGCACGCGCAGTGAGCCCGCTCGGCTTTCCCTGTGCCGCGAGCGGATCACGCGTGAATGTCAGGGTTCCGAAACCCAGTTGGTCGCCATTGCCGCCGTCCGACTCCGGACGCATCTGGATGGCCTGCAGCGAGGCATAGGGCGCAGCGACGCCCAGGCGATTCGCATAGTGGTTGTAGACGCTTTCCCAGATGCCGCGCCGGTGCCCCTGGCCGGCAGTCGACAACACCGACTGCGTGCCCTGCTTGTTGATGTTGGTGAAGAAGGGCACGGTGTAGAAGTCACCAGTGCTGCTGTCGGTCAGGTTGGACTTGGCGACGTACTCGGCGCCGGCGAGAAAGCGGTTGTTCTCGTAGCCGTACGTGTCGTCGCCCTGGTTCCACGCCATCTCGTGGAACGCGCCAGCGAGGCCGATGCCGAGGGTGCAGTGGCCCTGGTCGCGGCCGCTCTCCTGCCACTGGCCGAGATAGCCCGGATGCACCTGGTAGACCGCCTGCAGGCCGGCCCCGTTGCCCTGCCCGGTCTTGTAGTAGCTCATCGCCTCGTCGTAGATGTCCTGCCGGTCGCACAAGACGCCGATGGCCAGCATCGCCGCCAGGGTGCACTGGTCCCAGTTGGCCCAGTAGTTGGTGATCTCGGAGCCGTTGTGGTTGATCAGGAAGCTGTGGTTCAGCGGATAGAACACGGTGAGCATCATGTTCTGGAAGCGCGCGAAATCGGTGGCGGCCCAGCCCTCGTAGGTGCGCATGATCTCGGCCGCATTGGCGAACTGGTAGCCGTAGATGCCCGCCGCCAGGAAGCGGTCCGCATTGCCTGTGAGCATGGTCAGCGTGGACGACCATTCATTCAGGAAGACCACAGCCAGGTCGGCGTAGCGCTTGTCCTGCGAGACCTTCCAGCGCAGCGCCAGTTGATAGGCGCGTGCGATGTCGATGTACATCTGCGCGAAGTTCTGGCCGTCGCCACCGCGGATCACCGTCGCCAGCGGGCGGGGCGTGGCGCCCAATTGAGAACGGCCATTGGAAGTCAGTGCGTTCCAGCCGCTGAGCCAGGGCTGCGCCTGGTCCTTGACCTTCTGGCGCATGCGTTCGAAGTCGGCTTCGGTGTGGAGCAAGCCGGGGTGGGCGAACTTGCGTGCTTCGACGGACGGGGTTGTCGATTCAGGGACAACGACATTGGTATCGACTACTGCATCGGTCGATGCCGCGGTTGTCTGCTGCCCAGCGCCCGAAGCACCAGTGCCCGCCGCCATCGAGAAACCACCGCCTCCGCCACCGCAAGCCGTCGTTCCCAATGCAAGGGCGCTTGCCGTGCCCAGAAAAAATACGCGGCGGTCCAGGGAGAAGCCGTTCTTGTCGTCCAACGAATGTGCCATCTGCCAAATTTTTGTAAAAATTTGATTCAGCAACATGCATGCCATTCGCTCTGCGCCGCGCAACCGTGTGCCATTGGTAGCACGGATGAATGCATTGAGCGTGGATTGCGTTGGCGAATCGTGCAATCCCATGACATTGCTGTCACAGGCGGCTTGCGACAGCGCCAGAAATGTCGGCTATCGAAGAAAGCGGCCGGGCGCGAACGGGAGCGGATCGATGTCGCAAGGCTCACCGTGCATCAGCGACGCCAGCATGCGGGCCGTTCCCGGACCGGTGCTGAAGCCGATGTGCTGATGGCCGAACGCGAGCCAGAGGCCGGGATGCCGGGGGCATTCGCCGACGATCGGCCGGCTGTCCGGCAGCGTGGGCCGGCTTCCCAGCCAGGCCTCCGGTTCGAGACGGCTCTCCAGCGGAAACGCTTCGCGTGCCGCGCGCTCTGCAAGGTCGAGCTGAGCGAGGTTCTTCGGCGCATCGAGCCGCGCGAGTTGCACACCAGTGGACAGGCGAAGGCCCTGCTCCATGGGCGACAGCACATAGGCGCCGCCGGTGTCGTACACGGGCCGTCCGAGCGAGGCGTTGCCCACTGCGCTGTAGTGCATGTGATAGCCGCGTTCGAACGCCATCGGCACGGAGATGCCGAGCGACTTCTCCACGAACTCCCGGGTCCATGGCCCCAGCGCGAGCACGACCTGCGACGCCTCGTGCACCGCACCGCTCTCCTCGCGCAGCTGCCAGGTATCGCCTGCACCGGAGCGGCCGACTCCGCCGACAGCCGCCTGCCTGATCTGCCCTCCGCGCGCGACGAAGAGCCTGGCGTACGCCTCCACGACCTGGCCGGGGCTGTCCACCGAATCGGTGTCCTTGATCCACAACGTGCGCGGAAAGAGAGGCTTCAGATGAGGCTCGAGGTCCGAGAGCTCCTTCGCATTCAGCACCTGCGTTGCAACGCCGAAGCGCTCGAAGGTCTCGCGTGAAAGACGGCTGCCAGCAAAGCCCTCTTCGCTGCGATAGAGAAACAGCCACCCGTTGGTGCGCAGCCGATGCGCCGCGCCCGCCTCGACAAGCAGGCGCCGGTGCTCCGCCATCGAGAGCCGGATCAACGCGTCCAGCGCGGCGGTGGTCTCCTGGAACACGCTGGCACGCGCACTGGCGAGAAAGCGCACGGCCCACGCGAGGTTCTTTGCGAGGAACACGGGGTCATAGCGAAAGCTCGCCGCGGTGTTCTTCAACAGCCTCGGCAGCACCGACCACAGCCCGGGATGGTTGAACGGCATCAGCGAGCTGCGCGCGATCACGCCGGCGTTGCCGTACGAGGTCTCGCGGCCCGGTGCCGTGCGGTCGAAGAGCGTGACCTCATGCCCTCTGCGTTGGAGTTCCAGGGCGCACGACACGCCGACGATGCCGGCGCCCAGAATGGCAACAGTGTTCTTCTTCATCCCCTCGATTCTCGTTGCCGGCAAACGCTAGGCCAGGTACGCAACGTCCTCGGGCTGCAGCGCCAGCGGATCGAGCTCCTTCCTGGCGAGCCACGAATACACCGGCGGCACGCGGTCGGCCAGCGATTCGACGCGAATGTCCATGAGGCAGGGACCGTCGTAGTCGAAGGCTTCGTCCAGTGCCGCAACCAACTGCTCGGGCGTCTCGACCGTCCATGCCTTGAGGTCGAAGGCTTCCGCAATGGCCTGGCCGCGTGGCGGCAGGAAGTCGACGCCGAAGCATTCGTCGTGGCCCTTGAGGCGGTGCAGGCCCTTGATCCAACCGAAGCAGCCGTTGTTGAACAGCATCAGCAGCGCTGGGATCTTCTTGCGCACCAGCGTCTCGAGTTCGCCGACGGTCATGTTGAATGAGCCGTCGCCGAACATGCCGATGGGGCGGCGGCTCTTGTCCGCATACCAAGCGCCTACCACCGCGGGAATGGCCGAACCGAGCCCGCCGAAGGCGCGGGGAATCACGAAGCGGGTGCGGCGGTCGCCGATGCGCAGGAAGCGCGTCATGTAGGGCGTCGGCGTGCCGGCATCCGAGAGGATGTGCACGGCCTTGCCGTGCTCTTCGAGGCGACGGTTGAACTCGCGCACCACGCGCTCGGGCCGCAGCGGCACGTCGTTAAGCGACAGCACCGACTCGGCATGCGACCAGAAGTTAGAACGGTACGCGTTGAGGTGGTCGACCCAGTCCTGGTGCTTCGAGGTGTCGAAGTCCACGGGTGCTTCTGTCAGCATCTGCCGCAGCACGAGTTGCGCGTCGCCGGCAATCGACAGCAGGTTCTCGTAGTTGTTGGCCAGGCGCTCGGGGTCGATGTCGATCTGGACGACGCGCTTGTTCAGCGTGGTCTTCGGAAAGGTCCACCCCACGGTGACCACGGAGCCCATGCGCGAGCCGACGAAGACGACGAGGTCGGACTCTTCGAGCGCGCGGTTGGCATGCGGATGAAAGCCGTTGTCGCCGATCACGCCGATGGCCAGCTGATGCTCGTCCGGCAAGGCGCCCTGGCCGGTGATGGTGTTGACGACCGGAATGTTCAGCCGCACCGCGACATCGGTCAGCACGCTGCCGGCGCAAGAGCGGTTCACGCCGCCGCCTGCCACGAACAGCGGCTTGCGCGCGCTCTTGAGCAGGGCGAACAGCGCATCGAGCTTGCCGGGCGCGGGCGCCATCGGAAATGCGGGGAAGGTCTTGCACTCGGGCTCGGCATGCAGCGAGATCGTGGCAGGGTCGATCTCGGCGAGCAGCATGTCTTCCGGGATCTGCAGGTGCACGGCGCCGGGCGTGCCGGAGCAGGCAACGCGAAAGGCACGCCGGATGATTTCGGGCAGCTTGTCCGCCGACTTGACCTGCACCGACATCTTCGTGACGGGCTCGAACAGCTTCGCGCAATCGAGCTCGGTGATCATGCCGCGGCCTTCGCCGGGCAGCGGGAGGTCGATGGTCAGCAGGATGACCGGCACCGAGGACGCGTTCGATTCGGCAACCGGCGGCAGCGAGTACATGGCGCCGGCGCCCGACGGGCATTCGAAGATGCCGGGTTTGTCGGTGAGGCGCGCATAGGCGTCGGCCATGTAGCCCGCGGAGCGCTCGTCGCGCGCCATCACGTGCTCGATGTCGCCTATGCGGCGCTGCAGCGCCTCGTAGAACGGGACGTTGGTGTCCCCGGGCACGCCGAAGAGAACGTCGACGCCGTAGTTGATCAACATTTGCACGAGCACATCTGCACCACGCATGGGTAGCTCCAGTTTCAGGAAGGATGAATGAAGAGACAGGGGCGGCCGCCGGCCCCATGCCGGGTGCCGGCGCCGCGAAGGCGAACGGATCAGGCGGATGGATCGATCAGGCGTGCGCTGGCTCGCCCTTGGGCCTTGGCGCGGGCGCGAACGACGCCACGCCCAGGCCCTGGTAGTAATGGCCGACCTTGGTGGCGAGGAACTGCCCGAGCGGCGCCTGCTCCTGCCCGACGAAGCCTTGCGCGGGGAGCTGGCCTTGCCGCAGCAGCTCGAACACGCCGACGACGCCGGCGGCCGTGGTCAGCTCGATGGCGGTGCGGTCCTTGCCGCGCAGCGGCGCTCCGAACACACGCCCGACGCGCGTCTCCTGCTCGAAGCGGCCGTCGCGCATGCCCGAGGCCGATGCAAACAGGATCACCACGTCTTCGCGGCTGTGCGGCACGGCGTGCTCGAGCACCTGGCGCAGCAGGTCGCGGCGCTCGATCAGGCGCAGGTCGTGCAGCAGGAAGTTCATCGCGTCGCGATGGCCGGGGTAGCGGATGGTCTTGTAGTCGAGGTTGCGGACCTTGCCTTCGAGGGTCTCGCACAGCGTGCCCAGGCCGCCGGAGGTGTTGAAGGCCTCGAAGGCTTCGGCATCGAGCGTGAAGGTCTCGTGCCCTTCCATCGGCTGCACCGACACCAGCTGGCCGTTCACGATGGCGTCGCACGGGTTGCAGTACTCGTTGATGACGCCGTCGATGCTCCATGTGAAGTTGTAGCGCAGACTGTTGGTGGCATTGCGCGTGAGCGCGCCTACGCGCAGGCGCAGGTCGTAGAGCTCGTCGAAGCGGCTGGCGAGGTAGCCGCCGAGCATGCCGATCACGCCGGGCGCCAGGCCGCTCTGCGGCATGAGGACCGAGGTCGCCGTCTTCGAGATCTCGCGGATGGCCTTGGTTGCCGCCACGTCCTCGGTGAGATCGAAGTAATGCACGCCGCATGCGGCGGCTTCGGTGGCCACGCGCTGCGCGAGGAAGAACGGCAGGCAGTTGATCACCACCGAGTGCGCGCGCAGCGTGGTGCGCAGGTCTTCGGTGCTTTCCACATCGAGCGCGATGCGCCGCACCAGCGGGTCGTTTTCGTCGCCGCGGCCCGGCCTCACGTCGGCCAGCGTCACGGGCAGGCGGTGGTATTCCGCAATCATGTCGGCCACGGTGCTGCCGACCTTGCCGGCACCCAGAACCAGAACTTTCTCGATCTTCACTTTGGTCATTTCGTTTCTCCTGCGGGGCACCGTCGCCCTGTAAAAGAACTGTAAAAGTGAGTCTTGGCAGTTGGTAGAGAGCAGATCGGCGAAAGGGCTGCACGCTTCGTCGATACGACGACGCTGTTCGTCAGCTTGAACTGTCGCAGGGGTGGTAATGACTTTCGGGTCTGAAGTCGCTGCGCGCAACGAAACGCCGCATGCCCTGCCGAAACCGGCGAAACGACGCGCCGGGCTGCATTTCGCCGAAGACGCCGACGGTATGACGAGAGAATTCCGTCGTCCTGACGATGTGCCGCGTTGATTGTGACAGTCCGGACTTCTAGACTTGGACCCGGGCTGGAAAGCGATACTTTCCTTTTCTTTTTGTGGCGAGCTTCTTGCTTGGAGTGAACGTGCTTACCAAACGAATCCTTTTCCGTGCCCTAGTGGCTGTGACAACCGTCTGCGCGCTGGGCTCGACCTTCGCCCAGGAATCCGCCGAAAGCTCGCTGGCCCGCGTGCAACGCACCAAGGTATTGCGCGTCGGTGCCGTCGCAGGCGCCATTCCATATTTCGCCAAGGACATCACCACCGGCAAGTGGGAAGGCTTCGGCCCCGACTTCGCGGAGAGCCTGGGGCAGAAGCTCGGCGCCAAGGTCGAGTACGTCGAGACCACCTGGGGCAACGCGGTGCTCGACCTGCAGTCCAACAAGATCGACGCGATGTTCGGCATGGCCCCCACGCCGGCCCGCAAGGAAGTGGTGGGCTTCTCCGACACGCTCTTCGACAACACCTACACGGTGGTGTGCAAGAAGGGCGTGCCGCAGAAGACCTGGGAGCAGCTGAACTCGCCCGACATGAAGATCGTGGTGGACGTCGGCTCCAGCCATGACCAGCTCGCCACGCGCGTGCTGCCCAAGGCCGATGTCTCGCGCCTGGAAAACTCGGGCGCCGCCACGATGTCGCTGCAGGCCGGCCGCTCCGATTGCCAGGTGCTCGTGATCCTGCTGGCCCAGCCGCTGCTCGCCAAGCGCGGCTCCATCGGCACCATGTACATCCCGCAGCCGGTCTACACCGCCCCGGTGAGCATCGGCCTGCGCAAAGAGACCGACACCGGCATGCAGAAGGCCGTCAACACCTGGCTGACCGATGTCCGCGCGAAGGGCGAAGTCCGCAGCATCATCCTGAAGAACATGGAGAAACTCGCGGGCGTGCCCGCCAGTGCCTTCCCGCCCGAAATCAAGTTCTGAGGACGCCCCGATGGACAGCGTGGAATCTTCGAGCGAGCCGAAGAGCCGCTCCCAGCTCGGCACCGCCCTGCTGATCGTCCTGGCCCTCGCGGGCGCCTGGGCCGCCCTGCGGCACTTCTCGGGCGGTGCCCTGGGAGGCGGTGCAGGCGGCTACGACTGGGACTTCGGCGTGCTCTGGAAATACCGCAGCCTGCTGGTGTCGGGCCTGCTCTACACCCTGCTCTTTACGGTGATCTGCGTGGTGCTGGGGCTGCTCGTCGGCCTGGCGACGGGCCTGGGCCGGCTGTCGAGCAACCCGCTCATCACCGCGCCGCTGCGCGCCTACATCGAAGTCTTCCGCTGCACGCCGGTGCTGGTGCAGCTCGTGTGGTTCTACTACGCGCTGCCGGTGCTGACCGGGCTCGAGATGTCGGCGGTCGTGGCCGCCACGCTGTGCCTGTCGCTGTACGGCGGGGCCTTCTATTCGGAGATCGTGCGCGGCGGGATCATCTCGATCGACGCTGGCCAGACCGAAGCCGCCAAGGCGCTCGGCATGACGCGGCTGCAGCTGCTGCGCCGCGTGATCCTTCCGCAGGCCTTCAAGAAGATGGTGCCGCCGCTGATGAACCAGTCGATCATGCAGCTGAAGAACACTTCGCTGCTGTCGGTGCTGGCCGTTCCTGACCTGCTGTATCAGGGCCAGGTCATCGCCCACGACACCTACCGGCCGCTGGAGCTCTACACCTTCATCGCCATCGCCTACTTCGCGGTTCTGCTGCCCATCACGATCTGGGCCAAGCGCATGGAATTCGGCTCCGGCCCGAAAGAGGTTTGACATGGCCCGCCCCCTGATCGAAATCGCCAACCTGAAGAAAGCCTTCGGGCAGAACGTCGTCCTGAAGGACATCTCGCTGCAGATCGAACGCGGCCAGGTGGTCGCGATGATCGGGCCCTCGGGCTCCGGCAAGTCGACGCTGCTGCGGTGCATCAACCTGCTGTCGATTCCGAATGCCGGGCGCATCACGGTCGGCGAGCAGACCATCGAGTTCGACGGCGCGCGCACCACGCTGCCCAGCGAGCGCAGCCTGGCGCGCTTCCGGGCCTCGACCGGCATGGTGTTCCAGCACTTCAACCTCTTCCCTCACATGACCGCGCTGCGCAACGTGATGGAAGGACCGGTCACCGTGCTGAAGACGCCCAAGGCGCAGGCCGAGGCCGAGGCGCGCGCGCTGCTGGCGAAGGTCGGCCTGCTCGACCGGGCCGACTACTACCCCGACAAGCTCTCGGGTGGGCAGAAGCAGCGCGTTGCGATTGCGCGCGCGCTGGCCATGAAGCCCACGGTGATGCTGTTCGACGAAGCGACTTCCGCGCTCGACCCGGAACTGGTCGGCGAAGTGCTCAACGTCATCAAGGGCCTGGCCCGCGAAGGCATGACGATGATCCTGGTGACGCACGAGATCGGCTTTGCGCGCGAAGTGGCCGACCAGGTGATCTTCATGCGTGACGGCGTCGTCGCCGAATGCGGCCCGCCGGGCATCGTGATCGACAACCCGCAGCAGGAATCGACGCGTGCCTTCCTGGGGCGCTTCAAGGCCTCGTCGGAAGCCGCGAGCAATAGCAGCAGCAGCAACGTCGTCGTCGCGGCCGTGGCGTGAGCACGCCGCCCTGGCACTCGGGCCAGTGCCACTGCGGCGCGGTCCGGTTCGATTTCTCGTCGGACCTCGTCAAGGGCGTTCAATGCAACTGCAGCTACTGCATCCGCAAGGCGGCGCTGCATCACCGCGTGACGGCGGACCGGTTCATCTTGAGGTCGGGGCAAGAAGAGCTGTCGGTCTACCGCTTCGGCACGCAGCGCGCCGCGCACTTCTTCTGCCGGCACTGCGGCATCCACACGCACTGCCACCCGCGCTCGGCGCCCGAGCAGGTGAACGTGAACCTGCACTGCGTGGACGAGGTCGCCACGATGGACCCCGCCATCGAGATCTCAACGTACGACGGCCGCAGCTGGGGCGCGTGACTTCGACGATGCACCCGACGACGGCCGCGATGCGGCGGCTTCGGCCACCAGCCAGTCGCGGAACGCCCGCACCAGGCGATTCTCTGCGGCGACTTCCGGCACCACGACGTAGTAGGCCCGCTGCGTCAGCAGCGCTTCGCGGAACAGCACGATCAGCCGGTCGGAGGCCAGCTCTTCCTCGACGAGGAACTTCGGAACCAGCGCAATGCCGAGGCCATTGGCCGCAGCTTGCGCGAGCATGGCGAAGTGCTCGAAGCGCGGGCCGCGCATTGCATGCGCCGCGCTCACCTTGACCTGCTCGAACCACTCCGACCACTGCATGGGACGCGACGACTGATGCAGAAGGCACTGGCCCGCAATGTCTTCGCGCGTGTGGATGCCGCTGCGGCGCTTGAACTCGGGACTGCACACCGGAACCACGCTTTCCCCAAGCAGGTAGTCGCAGGAGGCGCCCGGCCAGAAGTCGGCGCCGAAGTGAATCGCGGCATCGAAGGGCTCGCGCGCGAAATCGAAGGGCTCGGTGCGCGCCGCGAAGTTGACCGTCACGCCCGGGTGCAGCGCGGCAAAGCGCTTCATGCGCGGAATCAGCCATCGCGTGCCGAAGGTTGGCAGCACCGCGAGGTTGAGCACTTCGCCCATGCCGCCCATGGTCATCACGCGCTGTGTGGCGCCGGACACGCCATCGAGCCCGCTGCGAAGCTCTGCCGCATACACGCGGCCGGCCTCGGTGAGCACCACGCGCTGCCGCACGCGATGAAAAAGCGCCGTGCCGAGCTGCTCTTCGAGCAGCTTGATCTGCCGCGAGATGGCGCTCTGGGTCAGGTGCAGTTCCTGCGCGGCGCGCGAAATGCTGGCGTGGCGTGCCGCGCTCTCGAAGGCCAGCAGCTGGCCCATGGGGGGAAGAAATTCGCGTCTGAACATGATGATCAAAACGTAAGACTGTTGGCACCAATCTTGAATGCAGGGTGCTGGATGGCGGCCCGAGTTGATTCCAGTTTGACATGAAATCGTTCCGAGTTTTCGCTATCCACCATCCGTTGCTTTGACGATAGTGATGCCCCCGACACCGGCGCCCGGGCACTCGCTTCGATCGGGTCACAATCCATTCATTTCCGCTGCAGGGGCCGCCATGGACCTACGACTCGACGACCTGGACCGCCATCTGTTGACGCTGCTGCAGGCCAATGCGCGCGAGCCCGCCGCCAACCTCGCACGCAAGCTCAAGATCGCCAGGACCACCGTGGTCGCACGCATCGCGCGGCTGGAGCGCGAGGGCATCGTCTCCGGGTACGGGGTGCGCCTCGGCCAGCGGCTGGAGCAGGCCGCGGTGCGGGCCTTCTGCGGCCTCAGCGTCAATGCGAAGAGCGCGCCCATGATCATCAAGGCGCTCGGGCGCTTGCCCGAAGTGGAGGAGGTCTGGGCCGTGAGCGGCCAGTTCGACTACATGGTCCTGCTGCGGTGCGGCACACCCGAACAGCTGGACACGCTGCTCGACCAGATGGGGCAGATCGACGGCGTCAACCAGACGCAGACCTCAATCGTGCTGAGCCGCAAGATCGATCGCCGCAGCACGGTGGAGTGAATGGCAAGCCCCATGACAGCGATCCGCGATGCCGATGCCTTCCTCGGCGTGCTGATGCTCGACACGCGCTTCCCGCGGCCGCCGGGCGACATCGGCAATCCGGAGACCTTCAGTCGCCATGGCATCCCGGTGCGGTTTCATGTGGTCACGGGCGCTTCGCCCGAGCGCATCGTGAAGCAGGCCGACCCGGCGCTGCTGCAGCCTTTCGTCGATGCCGCGCGAGTGATGGTCGAAAGTGGCGCGGCGATGATCACGACCAGCTGCGGCTTTCTGGCTGCCTACCAGGACACGTTGGCCAACGCGGTGCCCATTCCCGTCGTCACTTCGAGCCTGCTGCAGTGCAAAGACTTCGCGCGGCCGGGCATCCTGACCTTCGATGCGGCTTCGTTGAGCCCCGCCATCCTGGCCATGGCCGGCGTGCCGCAGGCAACGCCCGTGCAGGGCATGGAGCCGGGGTGCGAGTTTCACCGGCGCATCCTCAACAACGAAACGCAGCTTGACCTCGAGGAGGCCGGCCGGAATGTGGTCGACGCCGCATGCCGCCTTGTAGGCCTGTCGCCATCGGTCGAGGACATCGTGCTCGAGTGCACCAACATGCCGCCCTACCGCGAGGCGATTGCGCGTGCGACAGGGCGGCGCGTGCACGACATCGAAACGCTGCTGGTCGCGCGTTGGGCGCAACGCGGGAAGACCCACAGCAAGTAAAGGCGCGCCGCAAGCCGGCCGCCTCTTCCGCCTCCCTGAATTCCCTGACTGCGGGCACGCCATCGGCGGCAGCCCGGGCACCGCCGACGGCCGAATTGCGCGACCAATACAGCCCCCACTTTGGTGCCAATACAGTTATTTATAACGATTTAAACCGTAAATGGAATGCCTTCAACAAGGCACCGTACGATCCGCTCGGGTTCAATTGTTTTAATTCTTCAATCTCCTTTTCAGGCAAATCCAGACAGTTAATCCTTTTTATTTAATTCGATAAATCATCAATCCCGAAAGGGATTTTTTGGCCCAACTGATGCCGAAGGCTGTTTATCGCCTCGGATTTCCTTTTCTTCATCTCATGGAGATTTTATGGACAGCAACTCCGGTCGATCGATATTTCCCGCGCCGCACCCCAGCATCGCGTGGATGGATGGTGAATTTGTCAATTGGGAGCAATGCACTTTGCATGTTCGCACCCAGGCTGGATTTTTTGGCGCAAACATATTTGAAGGACTTCGCGCTTATTGGGACGAATCCACTCAAAAATCGTACATCTTCCGCTTGGATGACCATCTGAAACGACTCGAGCAGTCGATGAAGATCATGCGGATGAAGTCGCGCTTCGATACGCCAACGCTCCGCCAGGCGACAGTCGACCTGCTGAGCCGCTGCGAATTTCAGGCGCACGCGCAAATCAACCTGTCGACGTATTTCAGATATTCCGGCCCCGGCGAGCCGCTGGTCGCCACCGAAGATACGGGCGCGCACATTACCGCAATTCCGCTGCCGCGCTCTCCAAAGATTGAGAAAGGGGTTGCCGCCGCAATTTCCACCTGGCGCCGAATTTCTGATGACTGCATTCCACCGCGTGCCAAGGTCGCGGCCAATTATCAAAACAGCCGCCTTGCACAAAACGAAGCGCGCGATAACGGTTTTGATATCGCAATCATCCTGAATAACAGGGGCAAGGTGTCCGAAGGCCCGGCGGCGTGCCTTTTCATCATCAGGGATGGCGTGCTCATTACGCCTCCGACATTCGCCGATATCCTGGAAAGCCTGACCCGCGACACGCTGATCGTGCTGGCCAGGGAAAAATTGGGGCTGCAGGTCGTGGAGCGCGAAATCGATCGCACCGAATTGCTGATTTCCGACGAAGTCCTGATGTGCGGCACCCTGTTCGAAATACTCCCCGTGACTTCCGTCGATCGCCTGCCCATCGGCGACGGAGAAGTGGGGCCCATCACCCGCCAGCTGCAGGCGCATTACCTGAAGACGGTGACGGGCGGATACCCCGAATATTCGTCCTGGTGCACCGAGGTGGCTGCGCCGCCCGCGGTGCTTCCACCCAAGGTCACGCTGACTCACCGGGAAGCCATCGAGTGGGTGGACAGCGCCGACAACGCCTACCCGTGGGCCAAGGCGAGCCTGGAGGACTTCAGCGGCTACCTGCGGGAGCCGAGCAAGTTTCCATGCAACTTCGCGCGCACGGCGTTCCGCACGAACACGCTGCATTTCGTCTTCGCGGGCTCCGACACCGATCCACTCGAACTCGCTCGCGTGCGCCAGGGGCTGCGCGAATACCTGAAGACGGTTTCGGTGATGACGGGGATCGAGGAATCCATGAACGTGCTGGTGATCCTGTTCAAGCCCGAAGCACAGGAGCAGCCGCTCGATCACTACCACCAGACCGCGTGGCACATCATGCAAGACTGGGTCGACAACGATCCCGAACCGTGGCCGCCCGAGATTCCCACCGACCCCGAGCAGCCGTTCTGGAGCCTGTGCTTCGCGGGTGTGCCGCTCTTCATCAACGTCAGCGCGCCGGCGCACCGGCACCGCAAGAGCCGCAATCTCGGTCAGTCGCTGGCCATGGTCACGCAGCCGCGGGCGGGTTTCGATCTGCTCGCCGGCCCCACGCCGGAGGGCGACAAGGTGAGGCAGCGAATCCGCCGGCAGGTGGAGCTGTACGACGGGCAGCCGGCGCCGGACGTCGTCGGCACCTATCACCGGGGCGACCTCGAGTGGAAGCAGTACGTCTTCACGGACACCAACGACGAGAAGCTGACCCGCTGCCCGCTGCACATCGACGCCGCAGCGCCCACGCTGCAACGCCGCACGGGCTGAAGAAGAAAGATGGAGAACGAATTGAACGGCTCCGATGTCATTTGCGAAACCTTGATCGCCTCGGGCGTCGAGGTCTGTTTTGCCAACCCGGGAACCTCCGAGCTTCACCTGGTGGCCGGCATGGAACGGCGGGCAGACCTGCGCTGCGTGCTGGGCCTGTTCGAAGGCGTGGTCACGGGCGCGGCCGACGGCTATGGCCGCATGACCGACAAGCCCGCCGCGACCCTGCTGCACCTGGGCCCGGGCCTGGGCAACGGGCTGGCGAACCTTCACAACGCCAGGCGCGCCAGGACACCCATCGTCAACATCGTCGGCGACCATGCGACGCACCACCTGCCCTTCAACGCTCCGCTGACGTCCGACATCGAGAGCCTCGCGAAGCCGATGTCGAATTGGTACGGACGCATCGGCTCCGTGCATGACATTGCCTCGACCGTTTCCGACGCGTGCCAGGCAGCAAGGTCGCTGCCCGGTGTCGCCACGCTGGTCGTGCCCGCGGAAGTCACCTGGGGCGATGCCGACCCGGTGCAGCCGCCAAGTCTTGCAAGATTCGCAGATTCACCGCCCCCTCCCGATCGCGAGAAGGAGCAACGGGCAGTGGCCCTGCTGCGCAGCGACCGGAAGACGGCGTTGTTTCTCGGTGGCCGCGCACTGCGGCAGGAAACCCTTGCGCTTGCTTCCGGGATCGCCCGCAAGACCGGCGCCAGCCTGCTGGCCCCCTTTGCGAATGCGCGCATGGCACGCGGGGCAGGCAGGCCCGTCGTGCCGCGCGTGGCCTACGCGACGGACCAGGCAGTGGCCCAGCTGGGGCAGTTCGATGCGATCGTCATGATCGACGCCGAGCAGCCCGTCGCGTTCTTCGCGCATCCGGGCATGCCGAGCCGCCTGCTTCGCGACGATTGCGAAGTGATCGAACTGTGCGAACCGGGAGGCGACGTTGCTGCGGCAATCGAGGGCCTCGCGGAATACTTCGCTTCGGTCCGGCTGGTCCTGGACGAGCCCCCACCTGCAAGACGCAGCGACCAGCCGCATCTTCCATTGGGCCCGTTGACGAACGAAGCGCTCGCGGAGTTGATTGCCCGGCTGCTGCCGGACAACGCCATCGTCTGCGATGAGGCTTTGTCTTCCGTGCCGCAGCTTTTTGCCAAGTCGTACGACGCGGCGCCGCACGACTGGCTGCAGATCACCGGTGGCTCGATCGGCATCGGGATTCCGCTCGCAACGGGTGCCGCCATCGCCTGCCCCGACAGAAAGGTGATCACGCTTCAGGCCGACGGCAGCGGCATGTACACGCTGCAGGGGCTCTGGACGCAGGCGCACGAGAAGCTCGATGCGATCACGATCGTTCTGGCCAACAGGAAATATGCGCTGCTGATCGACGAGATGCGGCGCATGGGCGTGAAGCCCCCCGAACACCAGACGCGCGGCAGCTTCGACCTCACCGATCCCATTCTCGATTGGGTCTCGCTGGCGAAGGGCATGGGCGTGGAAGCTGCGCGTGCTTCCACGGCGGAAGAGTTCATCAAGGTCTTCGTCGGCGCGCTGAAGCGCAGGGGGCCTTTTCTGATCGAGGCGGTCCTCTCATGAGAACGCGCTCATAGCGCAGACAGAAACTGCCAGAACCTGTCCGTGTCGCAATAGGCCACGTTGAAACGGAACCAGGCGCTGGCGGTGTCCGACGCGCCGAAGTACATGCCCGGGGCGAGCCAGATGCCTTGCCTGAGTGCGCGCGCCGTCACTTCCTTGGCCTCGGCAGGGTCGATCGGCAAACGCCCCCAGAGAAAGAGGCCTCCGCGCGGGCGATGGAACAGTTCCACACCGGCAGCGGAGAGCTTTCGCTCGATCTGCGTGTGCACATCCGCCAGGCGATGGCGCAGCCGTTCGAGATGCTGGCGATAGGCGCTGTCGACAAGAATCTGGTGAACGGCTTTTTCCGTGACCGCGGAAGAAGTGAGGCCCGTGACCATCTTCAAGCGCACCAGCGCTTCCAGAGTGGCCGCATCGGCCGCGATGAAACCCACGCGCAGCAGCGGTGAAATGGTCTTTGAAAATCCGCCGATATGAATGACCGGCCCGAGGCCCGCCATGGCGGCCAGCATCGGTGCATCAGGCGGGGCGAGCCCCCGGCTCACGTCGTTCTCGACGATGAGCATCTGCGTGCGCTGCGCAATCTGGAGCACCTTGTAGGCCATCGGCAAGGTGATCGACGTGCCCGTGGGGTTGTGCAGCGCGGAGCTCACGAAGAGGGCCTTCGGCTTGTGCTTCTGCACCAGGGCCTCCAGCACGTCGGTGTCCAGGCCGGCCGGTGTGCGAGGCACGAACAGCAGCCGCACGCGCGCGAGCTTCAGCCGCTCGAGCAGGTTGCAATAGCAGGGGTCTTCGACCACGACGACGTCGTCCGGCTTGAGCAGAAAGCGGATGACGAGGTCGATGGCCTGCGTGGCGCCTTGCGTGATCAACACCGAGTTGATGTCGGCAGGCACGCCGAAGCGCGCCAGTTCGAAGGCCACGCGCGACCGCAGGCTGGCATCGCCAAAGGGCTGGCCGTACCCGCCGACCTGGCTCTTCATCGTGCGGCTCAGCGATCGCAGGGCCCGGCCGAATTCGATGCCGTCGAGCCACCCCGACGGAAGCCACCCGCAGCCGGCCTTGATGGACGCCGTCTGGTCGGAGAACACCTCCGACAGTAGCCATGCATCGTTGGGGCCGGACGGCGGCACGCGCGGCTGCGGTGCGGGCTCCATCGTGACCTGGCTCGCCACGACGAATCCGGCGCCAGGGCGCGACGCGATCATGCCGAGCGACACCAGCCGCTGGTACGCCTGGGCAATGGTGAAGGTGCTGAGCTGCAGATGCATTGCCATCTGCCGCACAGACGGCAGCTTTTCGCCGGACAGAATCCTGCGTTGCCCGATCGCTTCGGCAATGCCGTCCACAAGCTGGCTGACCAGCGAGCTTGCGCGGCCTTTTCGGCGATCGATGGAGAGCTTCAACCCATGGTCGCTCAGCTCCACTGTGTCCCCACCGGCCATGGCTTGCGCACAGTGCCGGGGTTCGAGCACAGCCTGCTCAAGGCTTCGCCGCCACTGGAGCGAGCTGCTGTTTTGCACGTTTGTCGAGCGCCTGGAAATTGGCACCGAATGCGGGGCGCGGCAAGTAACGGCCCGCGCCCCGCTCCGCGCGCAGGTCGCCGTTGGCATACACCACGCGCCCCTGGCTGACGGTGTGCGTCGGAATGCCTCGCACAGTGCGTCCTTCGAAGATGTTGAAGTCGCCCTTGGAGTGCTGCGTTGCCGCGGAGAGGGTTCTGGAAGCCTGCGGGTCCCACAGCACGAGGTCGGCGTCAGCCCCCTCGGCGATCAGGCCTTTGCGGGGATACAGGTTGAAGAGCCTGGCCGCATTGGTCGATGTCACGGCGACGAATTCGCTGGGCGTCAGGCGACCGGAGTTGACGCCGGCATCCCAGATCACGGCCATGCGTTCTTCGATGCCGCCGCAGCCGTTCGGTATCTTTGCGAAGTCGTCCTTGCCGGCGGCCTTCTGGGCCGCGCAGAAGGTGCAGTGATCGGTCGCGGTGGTCTGCAGGCTGCCCGACTGGAGGCCGCGCCAGAGAAATTCCTGGTGCGCCTTCGAGCGGAACGGAGGGCTCATCACGTGTGCAGCGGCGCTGGCAAAGTCGGTCGCGCGATACACGCTCTCGTCGACCACCAAGTGGCCTGCAAGGACTTCGCCGTAGACCCGTTGCCCGGCCGCGCGGGCGCGCGCAATTGCGTCGGCCGCCTCCATGCAGGACACGTGCACGACGTAGAGGGGAACGCCCAGCACGTCCGCGATGGCAATGGCCCGCTGAGCCGCCTCGGCCTCGACCGCGGGCGGGCGCGACAGCGGGTGGCCCTCGGGCCCGGTGACGCCTCTGGCGGTCAGCTCCTGCTGGAGAAAGTAGACCAGTTCGCCGTTCTCGGCATGCACAGTGGGCATGGCGCCGAGTTCGAGCGCGCGGCGAAAGCTCTTCACCAGGATCTCGTCGTCGCACATGATGGCGTTCTTGTAGGCCATGAAGTGCTTGAAGCTGCTCACGCCTTCTTCATTCACCAGGGTGCCCATGTCGCGGTGCACGCTCTCGTCCCACCAGGTGATGGCGACGTGAAAGCCGTAGTCCGCGGCGGACTTGCGCGCCCATTCCCTCCAGGTGCCATAGGCTTCCATCAGGGACTGCTGTGCATTGGGGATCACGAAGTCGAGGATGGTCGTGGTCCCGCCGGCCAGGCCAGCGACCGTGCCGGTGAAGAAATCGTCCATCGTGACCGTGCCCATGAACGGCAGCTGCATGTGCGTGTGAGGATCGATGCCGCCGGGCAGCACGTACTGCCCGGAAGCGTCGAGCTGCACCGCGCCGGCCGGCGCGTGGTGGGCGGCATCGGCGCCGACAGCGGCAATCTGCCCGTCGACGCACAGCACGTCGGCTGCGAACTCCCGGTCGGCGTTGACGACGATCCCGCCGCGGATCAAGAGCGCGTTCGTCATGCTCAAGCCTCCGAAGGCCTGGCCTGTTGCGGCACCGTCGTCGGCTTCTGCAGCCGCATCGTCGCGACGTAGACGACGGTCGAGATGGCGATGCCCGCGAACCATGCGTAGGTGTAGATCGTCTTGAAGACCTCCGGCACGTCCGGAAAGACGCTCGGCAGCGCCGCATTGAGGAACCCGGGCAGGTTGGGCAGAACGCCGGCGATGAACGCTGCGATTGCGGCAGGATTCCACCCGTTCTTGTACCGGTACTCGCCATGGTCGCTGTACAGGTCGTTCACCTGCAGCTGCGTGCGGCGGATGAGGTAGTAGTCGGCAATCAGGATGCCGGCAATCGGCCCGAGCAGCGCGGAGTAGCCAATGAGCCAGGTGAAAATGTAGCCCTGCGTGGATTCGAGCAGCTTCCACGGCATCATCGCGACCGCGATTCCGGCCGTGATGTAGCCCCCGGTGCGGTATGAAATGGCCCGCGGATTCAGCGCCGAGAAATCGTAGGCCGGGCCCACCAGGTTGGCTGCGAGGTTGACGCTGACGGTGTCGACCAGCAGCACGATCAGCGCGATGAGCACGGCCGCGCCGGTCATGCGGCTGGCCAGGTCGACCGGGTCCCAGATCGCCTTGCCGTAGATCACGACCGTGGCGGAGGTGACGACCACCGCAAGCGCCGCGAGCAGGCCCATGGGAATGGGCAGCCCGACCGCCTGTCCGACGATCTGGTCGCGCTGCGATTTAGCGAAGCGCGTGAAGTCGGGAATGTTCAGCGCAAGGGTGGCCCAGAAGCCCACCATGGCCGTCAGCGACGGCCAGAAGACCGCAGCGAACTGACCCGCCTTCTTGCCGCCTTCGACGAACTGCGAAGGCTGCTGCAGGATCGGGCCCAGGCCTCCGGCGCGGTTGAGCGCCCACGCCAGCAGCACCAAGCAGATGAGGATCTTCAGCGGCGCTGTGTACGTCTCGAGCTTGCGGATCGATTCGATGCCGTGAATGACGAAATAGAACTGCAGGGCCCAGAAGACGAGGAAGCTCGCCAGCTGGAAGAAGTTGATGCCCAGCCAGGCGATCTTCTCGCCTTCGAGCGGATGCCCGATCAGCACGCCGACCAGCGTGTAGATCATCATCCCGCCGAACCAGGTCTGGATGCCGTACCAGCCGCATGCCACGAGCGCGCGCAGCAGCGCCGGTATGCGGGCGCCCCGGGTTCCGAACGAGGCACGCGCGAGCACCGCGTAGGGAATGCCGTACTTCACGCCCGCATGCCCGATCAGCAGCATGGGGATCAGCACGATGAAGTTGCCCAGGAAGACCGTGCCGACGGCCTCGGTCCAGGACATGCCGGTTTCGATCAGACCGGCGGCCAGGGTGTAGGCGGGAATGCACATCACCATGCCCACCCAGAGCGCGGCGAAGTGATACCAGCGCCAGGTGCGCTGATCGGCCCGTGTCGGTGCCAGGTCGTCGTTCCAGAGTCTCGAGTGGGCTTGCAAAGGTTCGCTTGATTTCATGATTTTTTCCTTTGAGAGAGTCACGTGGGGCTGGGGATTGAGCTTCTTCGATATGTCTACTATTTATCCGTATAAAACATATAAATAGGAACATTACATAGCAAGTTCGATGCCCAAACAAGCCCGATCAGCGGTCTATTGCGCGTGTTTTTGGTTCAATTGCGTTCAATTGCATCGATTTATCATGGGCGATCGGCTCCGCTCGGGAGCTTTCCCAAGGAACAGGGCATGCCCATTGGCCAACGCGCAAGAAAACGCCCCAAGCTCTCGGACCTCGTCGTCGAAGACGTGAAGCGCTGGATCGTTTCGGAGCGCAAGCAGCCGGGCGACCGGCTACCGAACGAGAAAGAGCTCGTCGAGCTTTTCGGCGTCTCGAAAAGCACGATGCGGGAGGGATTGAAGGCGCTGGAAGTGCGCGGCCTGATCAAGACGCGCACGGGCCCGGCCGGCGGTGCCTATCTCCAGCAGGTCTCGCTGGACCACGCATCAGAGCCGCTGCACTTCCACCACCTGGACGGGCATCACATCTACCAGCTGCGCAAGATCCTGGAGCCCGAACTCGCGGTCAGCGTCGTCGGCCGGCTCGACGCGAAGCAACTGGATCTGATCGAGCAGACCATCCGCCTGTGCGAGCAGGACCCTCGCAACGACATCGAGCTGCGCGCACAACGTGTCGCCGAGCTGGAGTTTCACAACCTGCTGGCGGACCAATGCCCTAACGCCTTGCTCGCCTTCATGTGCCGTTTTCTCAACGACCTGCTGCGCGACCTCATGGTCTACAAGAACGCGTGGGAGCACCGCCACTTCGGCGAGGCCAACCTGGGCTTTCACACCAGGCTGCTGCAGGCCTTTCGCGATGAGGACGCCGACGCCGTGCACCGCCTGATGACCGAGCACATGGTCGATGCCGAGACCCACATGCACGAGATGGAAGTGCACGTCGGCGTGCAGCAGTTGCTGATGCCCGCGGGTCGGCGCAATGCGTGACAGCGTGATGGGCCTGCCCAAAGAGAAAGAGCCGCTCCCTTTCGGGAAGCGGCTCTTTGTTCGTGAACCTGCGAAGGTCCGGATCAGAACGGAATGTCGTCGTCCATGTCGTCGAAGCCCGACGACGACTTGGCAGGCGCCTGGCGCGGAGCCGGCGCCGCAGCGCGCGGTGCCGCTGCGGGCGCGCGCGGGGCGTAACCGCCGCCGCCACCACCACCACCGCCATTGCCACCCTGCGAATAACCGCCACCGCCGCCACCTTGCGAGTAGCCGCCGTCGTCCTCGGGACCGCCCGACGGGCCGCCCTGGCCCTGACGGCTGCCGAGCATCTGCATCTGGTCGGCGCGGATCTCGGTGGTGTACTTTTCGATGCCGTCCTTGTCGGTCCACTTGCGCGTGCGCAGGCTTCCTTCGACATACACCTGCGAGCCCTTGCGCAGGTACTGGCCGGCGATTTCGGCCAGGCGGCCGTTGAAGACGATGCGGTGCCACTCGGTGGCTTCGCGCATTTCGCCGCTTTGCTTGTCTTTCCAGCGATCGGTGGTGGCCACTGTGACGTTCGCGACCTGGTCGCCGCTCGGGAAGGTACGCATTTCGGGGTCGCGCCCCAGATTGCCGACGACGATTACTTTATTGACCGATGCCATATGCACTGCCCCTGATAAGTAGATGAAGGAGGAGGTTGAGAAGAACCCTCGATTGTGCCCCAAGGCGACTGGCCACACTCTCGCCAAGTGCCAGAATGGACTTCTACGATGAACCGGGAACCAGACTTTTTCGAGCATCTGCGCGCCGAGCTGTCGAACGGCCGTGTCTGGCTCGACCGGGCCATCGTGCTGGGCTACGCCATCGCGGCCGGGCTGTTCGTGGTGGGCTTCACTCTGGCCAGCGATTGGGTTTTTGGCGAGTTCCACCGCTTCTACGCCGCCTGGCCCTGGGCGGTGCTGCTGACGACGCCGCTGCTCACGGCCGGCATCGTCTGGTTCACATTGCGCTTCTTCCCCGGCGCGGGCGGTTCGGGCATTCCGCAGATCAAGGCGGCCCTGAATCCAGCCCTGCCCGAGGAGCGGCGCTTCATTTTTGCCTCGCTGCGGCTCACGGTCGCCAAGATCGGGCTGGGCGCGGCGGGCTTCGCGGCCGGCCTGTCGATCGGGCGCGAGGGGCCTTCGGTCCAGGTGGCGGCGGGGGTGATGCAGCATGCGCGCCGCTGGCTCTCGCCCAACACCACCATCGACGGACGCGCGCTGCTGGTGGCCGGCGGTGCTGCGGGCATCGCGGCGGCCTTCAATGCGCCGCTGGCGGGCGTGGTCTTCGCCATCGAGGAGCTGTCGGGCCGACTCGAGGCGCGCTCCAGCGGCCTGATCATCACTGCCATCGTGCTGGCGGGCCTGGTGGCAGTGTCGGCCTTCGGCAACACCAGCTATTTCGGCGTGATCCGCGTGCCCCGGCTGGGCTGGAACGTGCTCGGCCCCGGCCTGCTGGTCACCTTGCTGAGCGGCGCGGCCGGCGGGCTGTTCGCACGGCTGCTGATCGCCTCGCTCACGGGCGCGGCCGGGCGCTTCAACCGCTGGCGGGCGCGCTTTCCGGTGCGGTTCGCCGCCGTCGGCGGGTTGGCCGTGGCCGTCATCGGGCTGGCGACAGGCGGCGTCACCTTCGGCGCGGGCTCCGAGGCGGTCAAGCAGATGCTGCAGGGCCACGACGAGCTTACGCCGCTCTACACCGTGCTCAAGTTCATCGCCACCTGGCTCACGGCCTGGTGCGGCGTGCCGGGCGGCATCTTCGCGCCGTCGCTGTCCATCGGCGCGGGCATTGGCGACGCGGTGGCCCGGCTGGCCAGCAGCGACCAGGGGCCGGCGCTCATCGCCATGGGCATGGCCGGCTTCCTGGCGGCGGTGACGCAAGCGCCGCTCACCGCCTTCATCATCGTCATGGAGATGGTCGACGGCCACTCGATGGTGCTGAGCCTGATGGCCGCAGCCATGCTGGCCAGCCTGGTCTCGCGGATGATCAGCCGCCCGCTGTACGACACGCTGGCCGAGCACATGGTCGGCCGGGCAATAAGCAGTACGGGCAGTACGGGCGGCGGGGGCAGCACCGAGCCTGTGCATCCGCCCAAGCCTCCAGAGCCCGGCCACTCGCCATGAAATGCGCGGCGGTCTATCATGTCCGGTTGCCCTCGGACGATCGCCCCCTTGAATTCAATATCCACTGAAGACACCGCAGCCGACGCCGAAAGCGCACGTGACGCGGAACGCGAACGCGCCACCTACCTAGGCGCCGTGCTCGCGCAGCAGCGCATCAGCATCCGCGGCGCGCGCACCCACAACCTGAAGAACGTCGACCTCGACATTCCGCGCAATAAGCTGGTGGTCATCACTGGCCTGTCGGGCTCGGGCAAGTCGAGCCTGGCCTTCGACACGCTGTATGCCGAAGGGCAGCGGCGCTACGTCGAGAGCCTGTCGGCCTATGCGCGGCAGTTCCTGCAGCTCATGGACAAGCCCGACGTCGACGTGATCGAGGGCCTCTCGCCCGCCATCAGCATCGAGCAGAAGGCCACCAGCCACAACCCGCGCTCCACCGTGGGCACGGTGACCGAGATCCACGACTACCTGCGCCTGCTGTACGCCCGCGCCGGCACGCCCTACTGCCCTGACCACCATCTGCCGCTGCAGGCGCAGACGGTGTCGCAGATGGTCGATGCCACGCTCGCCCTGCCCGGCGAGCCGCGGCTGATGATCCTAGCGCCGGTGGCGCGCGAGAAGAAGGGCGAGTTCCTCGAGCTCTTCGCCGAGATGCAGGCGGCCGGCTACGTGCGCTTTCGCGTGGACGGGCAAACCTACGAATACAACGACCTGCCCAAGCTCAAGAAGACCGAGAAGCACGACATCGACGTGGTCATCGACCGCCTGCGCGCGCGCGCCGACATGCAGCAGCGGCTGGCCGAGAGCTTCGAGGCCGCGCTGCGCCTGGCCGAAGGCCGCGCCATCGCGCTCGAACTGAGCGCCGAGGGCGCGGCTGATAAAGAGCACCTGTTCAACGCCAAGTTCGCCTGCCCGATCTGCCACTACTCGCTGTCAGAGCTGGAGCCGCGCCTCTTCTCGTTCAACTCGCCCGTGGGTGCCTGCCCCAGCTGCGACGGCCTCGGCCACCGCGAGGTGTTCGATCCGGCGCGCGTGGTGGCCTTTCCTTCGCTGTCGCTGGCCAGTGGCGCCATCAAGGGCTGGGACCGCCGCAACGGCTACTACTTCAGCATGATCGAGAGCGTCGCGAAGCACTACAAGTTCGACGTTGACGCGCCCTTCGAGTCATTGCCCGCCTCGGTGCAGCAGGTGCTGCTGCACGGCTCGGCCGCCGAGGAGATCAAGTTCAACTACACCATGGAGTCGGGCAACTTCGCGGGCAAGAAGCTCACGAAGAAGCATCCCTTCGAGGGGATCATCCCGAACATGGCGCGGCGCTACCGCGAAACCGATTCGGTGATGGTGCGCGAAGACCTCGCGCGCTTTCGCAACCTGCAGCCCTGCCCCGACTGCGGCGGTTCGCGGCTGCGGCCCGAGGCGCGCAACGTGTTCCTGGTCGACGAATCGAACCGCCCCGCCGACGGCAGCGAACCACCGCGCATGGCCATCTTCGAGCTCAGCCGCCTCACGCTGCGCGATTCGCTCGCCTGGTTCCATACGCTCAAGCTGCGCGGCGCCAAGGCCGACATCGCCGACAAGGTGGTGCGCGAGATCGGCCTGCGCCTGAAATTCCTGAACGACGTGGGCCTGAACTACCTGAGCCTGGACCGCAGTGCCGAGACGCTCTCGGGCGGCGAGGCACAGCGCATCCGCCTCGCGTCGCAGATCGGCTCGGGCCTCACGGGCGTGATGTACGTGCTCGACGAGCCCAGCATCGGCCTGCACCAGCGCGACAACGACCGGCTCATCGGCACGTTGAAGCATCTGCGCGACATCGGCAACAGCGTGATCGTGGTCGAGCACGACGAGGACATGATCCACGCCGCCGACCACGTGATCGACATGGGCCCCGGCGCGGGCGTGCATGGCGGGCGCGTGATGGCGCAGGGCACGTATGCCGAGGTTTCGTCGAATCCAGATTCGCTCACCGGCCAGTACCTGTCGGGCACGCGCAAGATCGAAGTGCCGAAGCACCGCACCGCGTGGCTGCCCGTGGTGAACAAGCCTGCGTTCAACGAAGGCAAGAAGGCCTCGCGCTTTCCGCCGAGCCCCGCGGCCGAGCGCCGCGCTGCGCGCGAAGCTGCCCACCTGGCCACGCAGACCGACCTGCAGGAAATTCGCGTCGTCGGCGCCACCGGCAACAACCTGAAGAACGTGAGCGTCGCCTTCCCGGTCGGCCTGCTGACCTGCGTGACGGGCGTGTCGGGCTCGGGCAAGTCGACGCTGGTGAACGACACGCTCTACACCGCCGTTGCGCGCACGCTGTACCGCGCGCACGAAGAACCGGCCGCGCACGAATCGGTCGAGGGCATCGAGTATTTCGACAAGGTCATCAACGTCGACCAGAGCCCCATCGGCCGCACGCCGCGCAGTAACCCGGCCACCTACACGGGCCTGTTCACGCCTATCCGCGAGCTGATGGCCGAGACCAACACCGCGCGCGAGCGCGGCTACGGCCCGGGCCGCTTCAGCTTCAACGTGGCGGGCGGACGCTGCGAGGCCTGCCAGGGCGACGGCGTGGTGAAGGTCGAAATGCACTTCCTGCCCGACGTGTACGTGCCCTGCGAGGTCTGCCACGGCCAGCGCTACAACCGCGAGACGCTCGAGGTTCTGTACAAGGGCAAGAACATCGCGCAGATCCTCGAGATGACGGTCGAGACCGCGCACGAGTTTTTGAAGGCCGTGCCCACCATCGAGCGCAAGCTGCGCACGCTGCTCGACGTGGGCCTGAGCTACATCAAGCTCGGCCAGTCGGCCACCACGCTCTCGGGTGGCGAGGCACAACGCGTGAAGCTCGCGCTGGAGCTCAGCAAGCGCGACACCGGCCGCACGCTGTACATCCTCGACGAGCCGACCACCGGCCTGCACTTCGCCGACATCGAGCTGTTGCTGAAGGTGCTGCACCAGCTGCGCGACGCGGGCAACACCATCGTCGTGATCGAACACAACCTCGACGTCATCAAGACGGCCGACTGGCTCATCGACATGGGGCCCGAAGGCGGCGCTGGCGGCGGCATGGTGGTGGGCGAAGGCACGCCGGAAGACATCGCGGCGAACGAGGCGAGCCACACGGGGCGTTATCTGAAGCGGCTGCTGTAGCCGCTTTTCCCCCTCATCCTCAGGTCGTCGTCTGCACGTGCAGCCGGCTGGTCTTGCAGCGGTGCAGTGCGCGGTAGTGCTCCAGCGGCCGGCCGTTGGCCCCGTAGGCAATCGATTCGATGCGCAGCAGCGGCTCGGGCTGCGGCAGGTTGAGTAGCCTGCAGGTTTCGGCGTCGGGCAGCACGGCGTCAATCCAGCGTTCGGCGCGCACGAGGCGCAGGCCGTACTGGCGGCGCATCACGTCGTACAGCGAGCGGTCGTCCAGGCGCGTGCGGTGCAGGCCCGGTGCGAGGTCCGCTGGCACCACGGTTTCCACCAGCAGGCGAAGCTCGCCATCGACGCTGCGCAGGCGCTTTAGCGCGACCACTTGCGTGTCGTCACTCAAGCCGAGCGATGCGGCCTCCTGCTCGGTGGGCGCGCGCAGTTCCTGCGTGAGGATCTGCGTGCGCACCGAGCGGCCCTTGCGCTCCATCTCGTCGGAGAAGCCGAGCACGGTAGAGACGAAATCCTCGTCGCGCTCGCGCGCCGAGACGAAGGCGCCGCGGCCCTTGATCTTGTAGATGAGGTTGTTGCGCACCAGGTCGGCCAGCGCCTCGCGCACCACGATGCGCGAGATGCCGAACTGCTCGCCGAGCTCGGCTTCGGACGGCAGCTTGGCGCCGATGGGCAGCGCGCCCTGCAGGATCTGCAGACGAAGCGCATCGCGGAACTGGGCCCACAGGGGCGACTCGGAGTCGCGATCGAGCACGGTCGAAGTTTCGGTCGAAGAGTTCACGTTGAGGGCTGGCCCAAGGCCTGAGGAGTCATCAATGATGCATCGAAAGACGGCGGCGCATCGGCCACCACCGGTGAAAGCCGCACGCCGTGGCGCTCGCGCAGGGCGGCGGAGCAGGCTTGCAGTTCGCGGTGCGCCTGCGCTGCGTCCCAGCCGAGCGCTTCAGCCGCAATGCCCGCCATTTCAGCCAGCGCGGCATCGGTGACGAGCCCGCGAATCGCCAGCAGCGTGCGGCGGATCACGAGGTCGTCGAGATGCACCACGCCGGTTTCGAGGCAGAGGTACGAAAGCTCGGCCACCGAGTAATCGGGCGCGTGCTGCAGCGGCACGTCGCCCGAGGCACCGAGGCGCTGTGCCAGCGGCAGCGCCTTCGATCCGTAGCGGCGCAGCAGCACCTGCGCGCGCGTGCGGCCCAGGCCGGAGGTGGCAACCATGCGATCGACGAAGCGCTCAGTCGCCTGTGCATCGGCAGGCAGCTCCGCACCGCCGCCGATGGGCAGCAGCTCTGTCGATGCAGTGCGCGGGCGGCCCAGCTGCTGCAGCACTTCGTTGGTGGCTTCTTCAGCAAGTGCGCGGAAGGTCGTCCACTTGCCGCCGACGAGGCCGACGATGGGAATGTCGCGCGTCGCATTCGGCGGGTCGAGCACCACCGAGTGATCGCGCGAGATCTGGCCGGGCTTGTCAGCGTCGGAGCGCGCGAGCGGCCTCACGCCGACATAGGTGTACACCACGTCGCCGCGCCCGAAGGACAGGTTCGGGAACACCTCGGCCAGCACATCGAGCAAATAGTCGACCTCGGCCGGCTCCGTCACGATCTGGTCGGGGTCGTCCACTGGAATGTCGGTGGAGCCCACCAGCACGCGGTCGAGGAAGGGATAGACGATGCACACGCGCCCGTCCACCGCCTCGAAATAGGCCATGCGGCCTTCGAGTGCATCGCGCAGCGCGGGATGGTCGAGCACGAGGTGCGAGCCCTTCGTGCCCATCACGCGCGAGCCCGCGCCCCCGAGCACTGCCGTGCTGCGGTCGAGCCACGCGCCACTGGCATTCACCACGGTGTCGGCCGTCACGCGCACCAGCGCGCCGGTGATCTCGTCGCGCAGCGTGAGGATGTTGCCCGCGCAGCCCATCACGCGGCAGTAGTTGGCGGCGGCCGAGCGCGGCTGGTCGCGGCAGGCGTCACCGATCAGCTCGAGGATCAGCCATTCGGGGTGGCTGATCCACGCGTCGAAGAAGGTCGCGGTCCAGCGCACCGCGGCACGAAACAGGCTGCGGTCGTTCTGCGGCACGCGGCTGATGCGGTGGTTGGGCATCACGCGTTGGCGCCGGCCCAGCAGGTCGTACAGGCGCAGGCCTGCCGCCACTGCCAGCAGGCCGCGCGTGCGCTGCGGCGGCGTGCGGCCGAAGAACTTGAGCGCGCTGCTCATCAGCCCGCCGAAGAAGCTCGACAGCGGCACCACCGTCTTCAGCGGCTGCACAAGGTGCGGCGCGTTGCGCAGCAGCAGGTTGCGCTCCCGCGTGGCCTCGGCCACCAGCGAGAAGCTGCCGTTTTCCAGGTAGCGCAGGCCGCCGTGGATCATGCGAGACGGCGCGCTGCTGGCGCCCGCGCTGAAGTCGCCCTTGTCGACGATGAGGCAATCGACGCGCTGCAGGCACAGGTCGCGGAACACGCCCACACCGTTGATGCCGGCGCCGACGATCACTGTCGAGAAGTGGCGGTCCGCAAGCGAAGCAGGACGCACGAAGGGCAATTGCCAGGCGCTCATTTCACGCCTCCCGCCAGATGGGAAAACACAGGAGACATGGTGTCGATCAGTTCGTTGAAACCGGCGTTGAAATCGGCATGGGCACGCGCCTCGGCGGCATCGGGTTCGACCGTGTCGCAGGGAGCGAGCAAGGCGCTGCCCTGCGCGGCGTGGTCGATGCCTTGCGACATGGCGGCGTAGATGGCTGCGCCGCGCGCGCCGGTTTCGTCATCGGCGCAGCGCTCGACCGGGTGGCCGAGAAAGCCGGCGAGCAGGCGCACAAGGCGCGTGTCGCTCGCACCACCGCCGAGCACCGTCGATGCGGACACGGGCAAGCCGCAGGCTGCGAGGCGCGCCGTGTGTCGTGCGTGCAGCGCGGCGACCGAATCGACCACCGCACGCGCCATGTCGCCACGCGTGTGATGGCTCTTGAGCCCGACGAAGCCCGCCGTCACGCCCCCACCGCCGTTGACGAAGGGCAGGAAGCGCAGGCCGCCCGCACCCAGCGGCACCGACATCGCCAGGTCGACGACAGCGCGCGAATCGGGCAGCCCCAGCACGCCGGCCAGCCATGCGATGTTGGCCATCGACGACGGGCTGTTCTCCATGTAGAGCCGCTTGTCATCGCGGCCGAAGTTCACGACGGCGGCAACGTCGGGCTTGGGCTCGATCACCGGCCCGATCACCGCGTTCACGCACCAGGTGCCGAAGACCGACACCGCGCGAGCACGCCCTTCGGCGCAGATCGCGGTCATCGAGGCGAGCAGGTCGATGGCCCCCATCGCCACGGGAATGCCTGCGGGCAGGCCGCACAGCGCGGCTTCAGCAGGCCGCAGCTTGCCCACGACCTCGCCGCTCGGCACCAGCGGACCGAAGACGTGCGGCCCGAGGTCCGCGATGCCCGATGCATCGAAGGCCGCCTGCGACCACGTGCCGGTGGCAATCGACACCAGCCCCGCGGTGCTCGCGTCACTGGCATCGGTCGCGATCTCGCCTGTCAGCAGAAAGCCGAGGTAGTCCTTGGCGAACAGCAGCCGGCGCACCGCGCCGCGCTGCACGGCATCGGTGCCCAGCAGCTCGGCCGCGATCACGGTGGGTTGGCCGGGCCACGGCCTGCAGCCGACATCCGCGAACAGCGTCTCGCCGTGGCTCAGCGAGAGCGAACGCGCACGCGCATCGGCGCGCTGGTCGGTCGAGGCCACGGCCCGTCCGCCCACGAGCTCGTTGCGCGCATCGAGCGCATAGAGCCCCGCGCCGTGGCCCGTGCAGCCGATGGCGCGGACCTCGGCCACGCGGGCGCCGAGCTGGTGGGCGACGTCGCGCAGCACATGGGTCAGGGCCGCGCGAATGGCAGTCGCGCTCACTTCGCATCCCCCTCCAGGCAGCCGGTCGTGCGGCAGTGGCATTCGGGACAGGGCGATGGAGCGGCCGCTCCCGGCTTCGAGGGCCAGGGCTTTCAGGCTGCTCGACCCCATGTCGATGCCGATCAGTATGTTTGGCTTCATGTCATAACAGCTTCGGCGGAATAAAAGCGCGTTGCCAGTAGCGTTTCCCCTAGTTATCCCGTCAAACGGGCAGCGCGTACATTCTAGCCTGTCATAACAACTGTCGTGACGCAGAGGATCAAGGCGCTGCCCTGAAAAGCAGCATCGCAAGCTGAGCCCACCCAACGTGAGGAGACAAAAAATGAGGCGTAATTTCCTGAAGTCCGCCGCGGCAGCCGGCATCGGCCTGGCTGGCGCAAGCGCATTCGCGCAGCAACAGGCAGCAGCCCCCGCCGCTGCAGGCGGCCTGCGCGGCAACCCCAGCGACGTCTACGTGATGAACGTGATGGTGTCGGGGGTCGAGTACTGGTTTCCGGTCTACGAAATGATGAAGCAGCTCGGCCGCACGCTGGGTGTTCGCACCCGCTACACCGGCACGCCGGAGTACGACGTGAACAAGCAGCTCGCGTCCTTCGAGCAGGAGCTGGCGCGCAAGCCGGCCGGCATCCTGCTGCACCCGATGAACCCCGACCCGTTCATCGAGCCGATCAACCGCGCGGCGGCGATGGGCATCCCGGTCGTCACCTTCGCGGCCGATTCGCCGAACTCCAAGCGCACATCCTTTGTCACCTCGGACAACGACCGCGAAGGCACGCAGGCCGCCGACGCCATCGCGGCCTCGCTGGGCGGCAAGGGCGAATACGCCGTGCTGGAGAACCCGGGCCAGGACAACCACGACCGCCGCATCGCCGCCTTCGTGAACCGCATGAAGACCAAGCACCCGGGCATGAAGCTGGTCGGCCGCGCAGCCAGCAACCAGGACCCGAACAAGGCCTACCAGGCGGTGCTGAGCCTCGCGCAGGCCAACCCGAACCTGGGCGCGCTCTTCATGCCCGAGGCCAACTCGGCGCTCGGCGCGGCGCAGGCCAAGGTCGAGACCAAGAAGAACATCAAGGTGATGTGCTGCGACGTGAACGCCAAGATCCTCGACATGATCAAGTCGGGCGACGTGTTCGGCGCCATCAACCCGAACCAGGGCATGCAGGGCTACATGGGCATGATGATGCTGTTCCTGGCGAAGAACCCGACGCTCATCGACCCGATGAACGACGCCAAGCGCAACGGCACCAACCCGATGGCCGTGCCCTTCCTGGACAACGGCCTTGCGGTGGTCAGCAAGGCCAACGCCGACGACTTCTACTGGGACAAGTACCTCGCCCGCCGCGGCACCAAGGGCATCGGCGAGTGAGTGAGCACAACGCAATGAGCGCATTGCTCGAACTGAAGGGCATCAGCAAGCGCTTCGGCGCTTCGCGCGCGCTCTCGGGCGTGGACTTCACGCTGCACCGCGGCGAGATCCACGCCCTGTGCGGCGAGAACGGCGCGGGCAAGTCCACGCTGATGAACATCATCGACGGCATCCACCGGCCGGACGAGGGCACCATCTCGCTCGACGGCCAGAAGGTCGTCATCGACGGCCCGGCGCATGCCATGCGCCTGGGCATCGGCCTGGTGCACCAGGAGATCGCCTTGTGCGGCGACGCCACCGTGGCCGAGAACATCTTCATGCCGGAGATCAACGCCGGCAAGCACGCGTGGATGAACTACGCGAGCCTCAACGAACGCGCAGCGAAGGTGCTGCAGCGGCTGGGGCAGGACGTCGATCCTTCCGCGCTGGTGAAGGACCTGAGCATTTCCACGCAGCAACTCATCGAGATCGCCAAGGCGCTCACACTCGACTGCAAGGTGCTGATCCTCGACGAGCCCACCGCTGCACTCACCGACAACGAATCGGCCGCGCTCTTCAGGGTGCTGCACGACCTCAAGGCGCAGGGCATTGGCATCATCTACATCAGCCATCGCATGGCCGAGATCTTTGCGCACGGAGACCGCGTCACCGTGCTGCGCGACGGGCGCGACGTGCACAGCGGCCCTCTCTCCGAGCTGAACGCCGACGACCTGGTGCGCCGCATGGTCGGGCGCGACCTGGGCAACTACTACCCGCCGAAGCAGCAAGAGCCTGCTTCAGGCGAACACGTGCTCGAAGTGACCGACATCGCCGACGGCGAGCGCGTGCACGGCGTGTCCTTCACGCTCAAACGCGGCGAGATTCTCGGCATCGCGGGCCTCATGGGCGCCGGCCGCAGCGAGCTCGCCGAAACCGTATGCGGCCTGCGCCCCGCGCACAGCGGCACCGTGCGCCTGCGCGGCAAGCAGCTCACGATCCGCAAGTACAGCGACGCGCTGCGCGAAGGCATCGCCTACCTCAGCGAAGACCGCAAGGCGGCCGGCGTGTACCTCGACTTGCCCATTGCACAGAACATCGCATCGATGGCGCTGAAGCGCGTCAGCTCACGCTTCGGCCTGCTTCAACGCTCGGCCGAACACAAACTGGCCGTGGAGCTCGGCGCCAAGCTCAAGCTGAAATCCGACGGGGTCGACATCGACGTGGCGAGCCTGTCGGGCGGCAACCAACAGAAGGTGGCCATCGCCAAGCTGCTGGCCACCAACCCTTCGGTGCTGCTGATGGACGAACCCACGCGCGGCGTGGACGTGGGCGCCAAGTCGGAGATCCATCACATCCTGCGCGAGCTGGCCAGCCAGGGCGTGGGCGTGATCGTGATCTCTTCGGAGCTGCCCGAGATCATCGGGCTGTGCGACCGCGCGCTGGTGATACGCGACGGCCGGCTGGCCGGTGAAGTACGAGACAACGAAATGACGGAAGAGGCGCTGCTGCGGCTGGCCTCTGGACTTTGCGAAGAGGAAACGACAGCATGAACTACCCGGCACAACTCGACGCGGGGGCCGCCCCTGGCCTCCCGCCGCGACAACAGACTGGAGGAGGAGGCCCCGTGAAACCCGCCAGCAAACTCGGCAGCATGCGAGAGATGGGCCTGTTGCTCATCATCGCGGCGCTGTGTGTGGGCATGAGCTTCGCGTCGCCCTACTTCCTCACGTGGGACAACGTGCGCGCGATGCTGCTGTCGTTCTCCATCGAGGGCATCGTGGTGGTGGGCATGACGATTTTGCTGATCGTCGGCGGCATTGACCTGTCGGTGGGCTCGGTCGTGTGCTTCGCGATGGTGGTCACGGGCAAGCTCTTTCTCATGGGCTTCGACCCGTGGACGGCGGGGCTGGTGGCCATCGGCGCGAGCGCGCTGATCGGCGCGATGATCGGCGGCTGCGTCACGCGCATCGGCCTGAACCATTTCATCGCCTCGCTGGCCTTCATGGTGATCGTGCGCGGCCTGTGCCTGGCGCTCACGCAGGGCACGCCGCAGTCGTTGTTCTCGCTGCCGGCCGAGTTCAAGTTCATCGGCCAGGGCACGCTGTTCGGCATTCCGGCCGTCATCCTTATCTTCCTGGTGATCGTGGTGGCGAGCGACTTCGTATTGCGCCGCTCGACCCTGCTGCGCCGCGTGTTCTACACGGGCAGCAACGAGAAGGCCGCGCTGTACTCGGGCATTCGCGTGGGCAACGTGAAGTTCTGGGTCACGGTGCTGTGCTCGGCCTCGGCCGGCCTGGCCGGCGTGATCTACACGGCCCGCTTCGGCGCCGCCACGCCGACCTTCGGCATGGGCATGGAGCTCAACGTGATCGCCGCCGCGGTGATCGGCGGCGCCAGCCTCAAGGGCGGCTCGGGCACGGTGCTTGGCGCGGTGCTGGGCCTGGCGCTGCTGTCGGTGGTGACCAGCTCGCTGATCCTGCTCGACGTGTCGCCTTACTGGCAGGACGTGATCAAGGGCCTCATCTTGCTCGCGGCCGTGACCATCGACCACCTCATGAACACGAGAAAGACCAAGCGATGAACAACGCATCGACGATGAAGAAGACCACGCTCGGCCCCTCGGGCATCGAATGCTCGGCCATCGGCCTGGGCACCTGGGCCATGGGCGGCTGGATGTGGGGCGGCGGGGACAACGCCGCTGCCGTGCTGGCCATCCAGGCCTCGCTGGACGCGGGCGTGAACCTGATCGACACCGCACCGGCCTACGGCCTCGGGCGCTCCGAAAGCATCGTCGGCACTGCGCTGAAAGGCCGCCGCCACGAAGCCGTGATCGCCACCAAATGCGGGCTGGTGTGGCACACGCAAAAGGGAACGCACTTCTTTGAAGAAGACGGCCACCCGGTGTACCGCTACCTCGGGCGCGAGTCGATCATCCACGAGGCCGAAGAAAGCCTGAAGCGCCTGCAGACCGACTACATCGACCTCTACATCACGCACTGGCAGGACAGCACCACGCCGGTCGAAGAGACGATGAGCACGCTGCTCGAACTCAAGAAGCAGGGAAAGATCCGCGCCATCGGCGTGAGCAACGTGAGCCCCGAGACGCTCGCCGAGTACCTTCGCTACGGCCCGGTCGATGCGGCGCAGGAGCGCTACAGCCTGATCGACCGCGAGATCGAGCAGACGCTGGTGCCGCTGTGCAGCGAGAACAACGTGGCGGTGCTGGGCTACTCGTCGCTGGCGCTGGGCCTGCTCGCCGGCCCCATCGACCCCGAGCGCAAGTTCAACGGCGACGACCAGCGCGCGAGCAACCCGCGCTTCAGCGCCGGGAACCGCGGGAAGCTGAAGGCCTTCTTCGAAGAGCTGGAGCCGCTGCGCAAGCAGCTTGAATGCTCGTTCGGCCAACTCATGATCGCGTGGACGCTGGCGCGCGGCAGCGTCTCCGTGGCGCTGTGCGGCGCGCGCGTCAGCAAGCAGGCCATCGAGAACGCAGGCGCCGGCTCGGTACACCTGCGCGACGACGCGCTGCAGCTTATCGACACGGCGGCCAGCAGGCATCTGCTCGCGCTGGCCTGACTCACCTTTTCTGTCACACAACCAAACAAGCAAGGATTTCTTTCGTATGTCGAAGGACAAGACCGCACGCCTGAACCGGCTGCTGAACAACGGGCGCTGCCTGGACATCGCACTCGACCACGGCGTGTGCAACGAGCCCTCGTTCCTCAACGGGCTCGAGGACATGCCGCAGGTGATCGACAAGCTGGTGGCCGCCGGCCCCGACGCGATCCAGCTCAACTACGGCCAGTCCGACCTGCTGCAGGACCGCCCCGGCCGTGACAAGCCCGCGCTGGTGATGCGCATCGACATGGGCAACCCCTACAACGCCACCGCGCATCGCGTGATGTGGGCCCTGCTGCAGAACGAGCACGACCCGGTGCTGCCTGCCGTGCAGCGCGACGCCGCCTGCGTGGTCGTCAACCTCTTCATGCTGCCGGACGAGCCCGACCTGTTCCGCCAGTGCGTGCAGAACATCGCGCGCGTGCGCGCCGACTGCGACCGCTACGGCATGCCGCTGATGATCGAGCCGCTGGTGATGCAATCGCCGACACCCGGCAGCCGCTACATGGTCGATGGCGACGCCGAGAAGATCGTCACGCTGGTGCGCCTGGCACGCGAAATGGGCGCCGACATCGTCAAGGCCGACCCCACCACCGACCCCGCCGACTTCCACCGTGTGGTGCAGGCCGCGCGCTGCCCTGTGCTCGTGCGCGGCGGCGGGCGTGAAGACCTGCAGCAGGTGTTCGCGCGCTCGCGCGTGCTGATGGACGAAGGCGCCGTCGGCATGGTGTACGGACGCAATGTGTACCAGCACGCCAATCCGTCGGCGGTGGTCGATGCGCTGATGGCCATGATCCACCGCGGCGCAAGCGCCAAGGAGGCATGGGACATCTATGAATCGGGCGGCATGAAGTGAGCTGACGCCACCCGATCAAGGAGAGAGCGAGAGAGGGAAGAAGAGGAAGCAAAAGCTGTACGGCGGGCGACGCATGCGTCGCCCGCCGGGGTGCGTCCTGCGCGCGCGCTTTTGCCAGAAGAAAAAAGACGGAGCGAGTTGGCCGAGAAAAAGGGTTCCCCTGCGGACTTCAAACAACCTGGAGGCAACGATGAAAATCCGGTATTACTTGATGGCGTTCCTGCTGCCGTTCGTCACGCTGCTGACGCACGCGGCAATCACCGGGGTCAGTCCGATGACGACCCTGAACAACATGGCGGCGGCGGTCTCCGCGGCCGTTGCCGACCCGCTCCCGCTGCAGGGGCCGGGCCTGGGCAATCTCACCTACACGTCGGCTGAGCTGTTCAAGCCGGTGTCGATGATCACCAGCCCCGCACACCCGCTCGATCCGGCGCACAGCAGCGCCTACGAATCGCGCGAGGTGCCCGCCACCTACCCGGGTCGCAAGGACTACGGCATGAACGCGGGCATCATGGTCAACGGCTACTTCCTCACCTCCTTCGCGCCGGACAGCGGCCTCGGCCCGGGCGGCTTCCTGCTGTACGACGTGTCGAACCCACGCCAGATCCAGCTGGTCAAGAAGATCTACGAACCCGAGGCCCGCACCCAGGAGTTCCGCGAAACGCACTCCTTCGGCACCGCGAAGATCGGCGGCAAGACGTACGTGGTGCTGCCCAGCATCAACGGCGTCGAGTTCTGGGACTTCACCGACGTCAACGACATCAAGCAGGTGAAGAAGCTGGCGCTGCCCGGCGTCAACGGCGGCGACTACGAGAACGTGGCCTGGCAGCTCTGGTGGCAGGCGCCCTACCTGTACGTGGCGTCGGCGGGCCGGGGCATCTTCATCGTCGACGCGCGGGACCCCGCGAACGCCGTGATCGCCAACCGCGGCGCCGGCAAGCCCAATCCGGTGCCCACCGGCGAACTCGGCGGCTTCCGCATCGGCCCGATCTTCACAATGGGCAACCACATGGTGCTGACCGCGATGGAAGGCAGCGGCGGTTTCGCGAGCCTGGACATCTCCGACCCGCTCAACCCCAAGGTGCTCGATTCCATCGTGGGCACCACGCCGTTCTACTACGCGACCTGCTTCGACGGCAGGAACCTGCATGCCTCCGCGCGCAACAGCGGCGCCAAGATGTACAGCTACGACCTGAGCGACCGCTCGCACTTCGTGGCCGAGGACAACCGTCTGGTCATCGACGAACAACTGTACTGCGCCACGCAGGACAACTACGTCATCCAGGGCGCGCAAACGCGCATCCACAAGGTCGACGTGAGCAATCCGCTCAACCACGTGGAGGTGGGCCGCGGCAGCATCCTGCGCGAGGACGACCCGAACTTCTCGCATTCGGACAACGGCCAGGTCGCGATGTTCGGCAACCTCGTCTTCGTGGGCAACGACCACGGCTCGGGCAGCGGCTTCGTCGTGCACTCGGTGGACCCCGACACCACGAAGCCCGAGGTCAAGCAGGTCTCGCCCGCCAACGGCGCGAAGCAGCAGGCGCTGACATCGCGCATCGGCCTGGGCATGACGGACAACATCCGGCCCGAGAGCGTGAACTCCAACACCTTCATCGTGCGCCCGGTCGGCGGCAACACGCTGGCCGGCACTTACAGCGTGCAGCTGGGCATCGTCAACTTCCACCCCGAGCAACCGCTCTCGCCCGGCACCAGCTATGAAGTGTTCCTGCCGGCCAACGGCGTGAAGGACTATGCGGGCAACGCCATCGGGGCGGACTACAAGTCGACCTTCAACACCGGCAACGCGACCGACATCAACCTGATGCACTACTGGACGCTGGCGGGCAACCTCTCCGACCAGATCGGCAACAACAACGGCACGCCCGCAGGCGGCGACGCGTTCGAGAGCATCGGCATGAACTTCGCGAACCGCACCGCCGGTGTGCCGCTGAAGAACGACTCCGTCGCCACAGTGCTCGGCGGCACCGCGTCGCTGAGCTTCTACATGAAGACCACGCAGGCGGGCGGACCCAACTCGTGGACCGCGCCCGGCATCTTCGGGCGCGACCAGTCCGGCGGAGCGGACGACGTGTTCTGGGGCTGGTTCGACAACGGCGGGCGCATCAAGCTGTCGATCGGCAACGACGCGGGCACCACTTCCACGGCGGCGGTGAACGACGGCGCCTGGCACCACGTGGTGATGACGCGCGACGCGGCCTCGGGTGCGCAGGCCGTGTACGTCGACGGCGTGAAGACGATATCCACCGGCCCCACCGGCAACAAGGGCCTGTCGAACAAGTTCAACCTGCTGGGCCAGATCCAGGGCAACGCAGCGCTCTTCAAGGGCACGCTGGCAGAGGTGCGCGTCTACGGCCGCGTGCTCTCCGACAGCGAGGTGAGCACGCTGCGCGGCCAGGCCATCATCGGCGACCCCGGCATCGGCGGCGGACCGAAGATCGTCAACGGCCAGCTGGTGTTCAACCCGGCCACGCTGGGCAGCAGCGGCGCGCAGTTCCGCTGGAACTTCGGCGACGGCACGCAGACGGCCTACTCGAGCCAGCCAAACTACACCTACACCTACACGCGCCCCGGCCACTTCACGGTGACGCTGACGGTGAAGGACAGCAGCGGCCGCGAAACCTTCTACACCTACAACCTCACCGTGATCGTTCCGACCACGGCGCGGGCGCCCACGCACACCACCAACATCGCGGGCGACGTGAACTCGGTGTATTCGGTCAACCCCGACAGCGGCACGGTCGCCGCCATCAACGCACAGACCCTGGCCAAGCTCTGGGAGACCCGCGTTGGCGACGAGCCGAAGACGCTGGCCGTCGGCCCCGACGGCCGCATCTGGGTCACGGTGCAGGGCGAGGACAAGCTGGTTGCGCTCAGCGCGGCCGACGGCGCCATCTCCGCCACCGTGCCGCTCGCCTACGGCAGCGGCCCCTACGGCGTGGCCTTCACGCCCGACGGCGCGAAGGGCCTGCTGACGCTGGAGAGCAAGTCGGTGCTGATGAGCTTCGACCCGAGCAATGGCGCCACCACCGGTGCGGTCGCGCTCGATGGCGCGCTGCGCGGCATTGCCGTCAACTCCGACTCGCAGGTGGCCTACGTCACGCGCTTCAAGTCGAAGATGACGGGCGGCCAGCTGCACAAGGTGAACCTGCAGAGCATGAGCGCCATGACCACCATCGCGCTGCCGGTGGACACCACCACGGTGGACACCGAGAGCCGTGCGCGCGGCGTGGCCAACTACCTGAGCCAGGTGGTGATCTCGCCGGACGGCAGGCGGGCGGTGCTGCCTTCGAAGAAGGACAACATCGTGCGCGGCAAGTTCAGGGACGGCAACAACCTGGTGCACGACCAGACGGTGCGCTCCATCCTGTCGCAGGTCGACCTGCAGGCGGTGGCGGAGAAGTTCGACGAGCAGATCGACTTCGACGACCGCGCACCGGCGCGCGCCGCGCTGTTCTCCGCGTCGGGCGACTACCTGTTCGTTGCGCAGATGGAAGGCAACCGCGTTGCCATCGTCGATCCGTACAGCCGCGCGGTGCGCGGCGAGATCAACGCCAGCAGCGCGCCGCACGGCCTGTACCTGGACTCGGCGCGCAAGCGGCTGTTCGTCAACAACTTCCTGGCGCGCTCGGTGTCGGTGCACGACGTGGCCTCGGTGCTGAGTTCGGAGACCAATGCCGCGACCTTCCTGCAGAACGTGTCGACGGTGGCGCAGGAGCCGATGGCGGCCGCGGCGCTGCGCGGCAAGCAGGTGTTCTACAACGCCTCCGACCGGCGCATGAGCAAGGACAACTACATCTCCTGCGCGAGCTGCCACGCGGACGGCGGCGACGACGGCATGGTGTGGGACTTCACCCAGCGCGGCGAGGGCCTGCGCCGCACCATCAGCCTGCAGGGTCGGCGCGGCCTGGGCCACGGCAAGCTGCACTGGACGGCCAACTTCGACGAGGTGCAGGACTTCGAGAACGACATCCGCAACGAGTTCGGTGGCACCGGCTTCCTGACAAATGCGGACTTCGCGGCCACCTCCGACCCGCTGGGCGCGCCCAAGGCCGGCAAGAACGCGCAGCTCGACGACATGGCGGCCTACCTGGGTTCGCTGAGCAAGTTCATGCGCAGCCCGGCACGCAACGCGGACGGCAGCCTGAGCGTGGATGCGACGCGCGGCCAGACGCTGTTCAGTTCGGCGCAGTGCGTGACCTGCCACTCGGGCGGCACCTTCCGCGACGGCCTGCGGCACGACGTGGGCACGATCCAGGCATCGTCGGGCAAGGGCATGAACCAGCCGCTGGCGGGCGTGGGCTTCGACACGCCGACGCTTTCGGGCACGTGGAACACCACGGCGTTCTTCCACAACGGCCAGGCGGCCACGCTGCAGGACGTGCTCGCCAGCGGCCACGGCAACGCCTCCAGCCTGCCGGGGGCCGACCAGGTGGCGATCCGCGAGTACGTGCGCTCGCTCGACACCGCGCCGGCCGTCGTCGCGCGCATCCGCTCCGACCTCAACCCCACGATGTGCGTGAACATCAAGGGCGCGGCGACCACCAGCGGCACGACCGCCGTGCAATGGCCGTGCGGCAACGCCGGCAACGAGAAGTTCACGGTGAACAGCCTGACGGGCGGCTACGTGCAGTTCGTGGCCGAGCACAGCGGCCTGTGCCTGGCGCAGAACGGCACCGCGACGACGAACGCGCCGGTGGTGCAGCTGGCGTGCACTGCCGGCAACACGACGCAGTGGAGCCTGGTCGGCGGGACGGTCCGCAACCGCGCATCGGGGTCGTGCCTCGACGTGCCGAACGGTTCGACGACGCAGGACACGGCACTCATCACGTGGACCTGCAACGGCGGCAACAACCAGAACTGGACCCAGTTGCCCTGAGGCTCTGACGCTCCCCTGAAAGCCGGCCGCAAGAAGCGGCCGGTTTTTTTTCGTGCTGCCCATGACCTCCCACGTCATGGACCGTGCGCACCCTCTCTGGGAAAGTACCTCCATCGAATCAATCAACCAACCAACCAGGAGAAAACACCATGACCGGCTTCAACATCCTTCCCCTCGCAGTCGCCTTGCTGATCGGCGTCGCGGCCCTCGGCTCCTGCCTCGGCATCGGGCTGGTCGGCCAGAAGTTCCTGGAGAGCACCGCGCGCCAGCCCGAGCTGGTCGACACGCTGCAGACCAAGTTCTTCCTGGTGGCGGGCGTGACCGACGGAGCCTTCATCATCGCCACCGGCATCGGCCTCTGGTTTGCCACTGCCAACCCCTTCGGCTGAGCAGGAACGAGACGGCGCACTGGCACCATTCGTGCTAGCACTGTTGACACCGAATTGTTTACAGTTAAAGTATTTAGCTATCAACGGTTTGATGTCGCTGGTGCCGCATGGGGCGGTGCCGGTGCGTTGTTTCATCCTTCCTTGCCGGAGAACCCATGAGCCACCTGCCCCTGAAGTCGCCCGCGCTGCCGCGCACCCTGCTTTCGCTGCTGCTGTGCGGCGCAGCCCTCGGTACCGCGGTGTCGGCCGCTGCCGCACCCGTCAAGGTGGGCCTGGCCCTCGACATCTCGGGGCCGTTCGCGGCATTGGGCGCCGAGGCGCGCGACGGCTTTGCGCTGGGCATCAAGCAGCTGGGCGGCAAGCTCGGCGGGCAGGACGTCGAATTCGTGCAGGCCGACATGGCCGGCAGCCCCGACCAGGCCAAGCAGCTGGTCGACCGCATGATCCAGCGCGACAAGATCGACATCTTCAGCGGCCCCATCGGCTCCAACGTGGCGCTGGCCGTGGGCCCGACGCTCTTCAACGCCAAGGTGCCGTACCTCTCGGCCAACGCCGGCCCGAGCCAGTTTGCGGGCGCGCAGTGCAATGCCTACTTCTTCGGCACCGCCTACCAGAACGACCAGTTCCACGAGGCCGCCGGCAAGTTCGCGCAAGACCGCGCCTTCAAGAAGATCGTGCTCATCGCTCCCAACTACCCGGCCGGCAAAGACGCCCTGGGCGGCTTCAAGCGCCAGTTCAAGGGCCAGGTGGCCGACGAGCTCTACACCAAGCTCGGCCAGATCGACTACGCCGCCGAACTCGCGCAGCTGCGCGCGGCCAAGCCCGACTCGATCTACTTCTTCCTGCCCGGCGCGATGGGCATCAACTTCATCAAGCAGTTCGTGGGCGCAGGCCTGTCGAAAGACATCACGCTCGTGACCAGCGGCTTCTCGGCCGACGAGGACGTGATCGGCGCCGTGGGCGACCCGATGCTCGGCCTGTTCAACACCTCGCACTGGGCGCACGACCTCGACAACGCGGCCAACAAGGCCTTCGTGGCCGCGTTCCGCAAGGAATACAACGGCCGCTACCCGTCGGTGTACGCGGCGCAGGCCTACGACGCGATCCTCGCGATGGACGCCGCCGTGAAGCAGGCCGGCGGCAACGCGCAGAACCGCGAAGCCGTGGTGGCCGCGCTGAAGAAGGCCAACTACGCCTCGACGCGCGGCAGCTTCAAGTACGCGAACAACCACTATCCGATCGAGAACTTCTACCTGCGCGTGATCGGCAAGGACGCACAGGGCAAGGTCACGAACAAGCTGATCAACACGGTTCTCACGAACTACGGCGACTCGTACGCCGACAAGTGTCCCCTCAAGTGAGCGGCATCCTCGTTCTCGAGCAGCTGCTCAACGGCCTCGGCTACGGGCTGATGCTGTTCCTGCTGGCTGCTGGGCTCACGCTGGTGTTCGGCATCATGGACGTGCTGAACCTCGCGCATGGCTCGCTCTTCATGGCCGGCGCGTATGTGGCGGCCGAAGCGCACACGCGCACCGGCTCGTTCGCGGCGGCCATCGTCATCGCGGTGGCGGTCACCGTCGTGGTCGCGCTGCTGCTCGAGGTGCTGCTGATGCGCCGCCTCTACACACGCGACCACCTCGCGCAGGTGCTCGCCACCTTCGGCGTGATCCTGGTGGCCGACGACATCGTGACGATGGCCTGGGGGCCCTCGCCGGTGATGGCGCCGACGCCGGCCGCGCTCTCGGGGCCCGTCAACCTGATGGACGGCCTGCCCTACCCGGCCTATCGCCTCGTCATCCTCGTCGGCGGCCTGCTGGTGGCGCTGGCGCTGTACCTGCTGGTGAACCACACGCGCATCGGCATGCGGGTGCGCGCGGGCGCCTCCGACCGGCCGATGGCCGAGCTGATGGGCGTGCGCGTGGGCCGCATCTTCAACGGCGTGTTCCTGCTCGGTGCCGCGCTGGCCGCGCTGGCGGGCGCGCTGATGGGCCCGATCGTCGCGGTACAGGTCGGCATGGGCGAGGCCATCCTGATTCCGGCGCTCGTCGTGCTGGTGATCGGTGGCATCGGTTCGGTGCGCGGCGCCTTCGTGGCTGCACTGCTCGTGGGCGTGGTCGACACCGTGGGGCGTGCCTTCGTGCCGATGCTGCTGCGTGCCACGCTGCCGCCGGCCACCGCGGCCGACCTGGGGCCGCTGTTCGCCGAAGTCGCGATGTACGCGCTGATGGTGGTCGTCCTCATCTTCCGGCCCTCGGGGCTTTTCTCGGCACGCGCATGAAGACAACGACATCCTCACGCTACATCGGCCTCGGGCTGCTCTTCGTGCTGCTCGCGGCGTTCCCGCTGGTCGCGCCCGTCTTCGGGCTCGAGTTCTACATCGGCTTCGTGCGGCGCGTGCTCATCGTGGCGCTGGCGGCCGCGAGCCTCAACTTCATCCTCGGCTTCGGCGGCATGGTGGCGCTGGGGCATGCGGGCTTCATCGGCATGGGGGCCTACACGGTGGTGGCGCTCAGCGACGCGGGCGTGATGTCGGGCTGGATCATGTGGCCCGCAGCCGCTCTGGTAGCCGGCCTTGTTGCCGCGCTGATCGGCACGGTGGCGCTGCGCACGCGCGGCGTGTACTTCATCATGACCACGCTGGCCTTCGCGCAGATGCTGTACTTCGTGGTGGTGTCGCTGCGCCGATATGGCGGCGACGACGGCTACACGCTGATGTCGCGGCCCACGCTGCTGCCGGGGCTGGACCTGGGCAACGAAGCCAACTTCTACTGGGTGGTGCTGGCCATCGTGGCGCTCGCGCTCTGGTGGCTGCACCGCGCGACGCAATCGCGTTTCGGCCATGCGCTGATGGGCATCCGCGACAACGAGACGCGCATGCGGGCGCTGGGCTATCCGGTGTTCCGGCTGCAACTGGTGGCGTTCGCCATCGCGGGCGCCATCGCGGGGCTGGCCGGTGCGCTGCTCGCAGGCGGCAACGGCTTCGTGAGCCCGGCGACGATGCACTGGACGCAATCGGCCACGCTGCTGGTGATGGTCGTCATCGGTGGGCTGGGGCGCAGCTGGGGTGGGCCTGTGGGCGCTGTTGTCTGGCTGGTGCTCGAAGAAGCGTTGAAGCAGCACACGGAGCATTGGCATATGCCGCTGGGGTTGCTGTTGATCGCCGTCGCCTTGTGGGCACCCAAAGGACTTGCTGCCCTGTACAAGCGCCGCTTGCCCCTCACCCCAACCCTCTCCCCAGAGGGGCGAGGGAGTAAGACGACACCATGAGCCTTTTCAGAATCGAAGGGTTGGTCAAGCGCTTCGGCGGACTGCTGGCGACCGACCATGTGAACCTCACCGTGGAGCGCGGCGAAGTGCATGCGCTGATCGGGCCGAACGGCGCGGGCAAGACCACGCTGGTGAACCTGATCACCGGCCTGCTGAAAGCCGATGCCGGTCGCATCCTGCTCGACGAAGCCGACATCACGAAGCTGAAGGACCACCAGCGCGTGGCCGCCGGCATGTCGCGCTGCTTCCAGGTAACGCGCGTGTTCCCGAAAGAGACCGTGCACGACAACCTCATGCTCGCGGCGCAGGCCCATGCGGGCACCAGCTTGCGCTTCATGGCGCCGCGCGCGAAGGAGCGCGACCTTGTCGATCGCGCCATGGCGCTGGCCGACCGCGTCGGCCTCGGCAGCGAACGCGAGCGCATCGCGGGCACGCTGCCCCACGGCGCGCAGCGTGCGCTCGACGTGGCGCTGGCGCTCGCGGCCGAGCCCAAGCTGCTGCTGCTCGACGAGCCGATGGCCGGCATGGGCCCGGACGAATCGGCGCGCATGGTGGAGCTGATCGAATCGCTGCGCGCATCGATGGCCATCCTGCTGATCGAGCACGACATGGATGCGGTGTTCCGCCTCGCCAACCGGCTCACCGTGCTGGTGCAGGGCAAGGTGTTGATGAGCGGCACGGCCGACGAAGTGCGGGGACATCCCGACGTACAAGCCGTCTACCTCGGCACCGAAGCGGAGGGCCACTCATGAGCACGGCCACTACATTGCTCGAAGCTAAATCCATCGAAGCCGGCTACGGCGCGAGCCAGGTGCTGTTCGGCATCGACCTCGACATTCGCCCCGGCGAAGTGCTCGCGCTGCTCGGGCGCAACGGCATGGGCAAGAGCACACTGCTGAAGGTGCTGACGGGCACGCTCTCGCCGATGCGCGGCAGCGTGCACTTCGGCGGCGCGGCCATCGGCGGCCACAAGCCCGACGCCATTGCACGGCGCGGCGTGGCCATCGTGCCCGAGGGGCGGCATGTGTTTCCCAACCTCAGCGTCGATGAGCATCTGCGCGCCTTCGCAAGACCGCGTCCGGGCAGCGCGCCGCGCTGGACGCTCGATGCGCTCTACGGTTTGTTCCCTCGCTTGTCCGAACGCAAGGCCAACGCGGGCAACCAGCTCTCGGGCGGCGAGCAGCAGATGCTGGCCATCGCCCGCGCGCTGTCGACGCACCCGCGCCTCTTGATCCTCGACGAAGCCACCGAGGGCCTGGCCCCGGTGATCCGCGAGGAGATCTGGCACTGCATCGCCACGCTCAAGGCCGAGGGCGAAGCGATCCTGGTGGTCGACAAGTACGTGCAGCGCCTGCTGCCGCTGGCCAATCGCCATGTAATCCTCGAACGCGGGCGCGTGGTGTGGCAGGGCGACTCGACCGCGCTGGATGCCGACCGGTCGTTGTGGACGCGCTACCTGGGCGTGTAGGGCCTCCGTCTCATTGCGGACGAAGCGCCAGGAAGTAGACCCACGCTTCCTCGTTGCGGCCGATGCGCTCCATCTCCCAGTGCGTGCGCAAGCCGGCCTCTTCAAGCTGCGCGGCGAACAGGTCTTTCGCCCAGTACACGGTGTGACAGTCGCCATTCGTCTCGCCTTCGCCGACGCGCATGGAGACCAGGAAGACACCGCCGGGCTCGAGTGCGTCGAAGACCTTGCGCAAGATCGGGCCGATCTGCGCGCGATCGACATGAATCAGCACGCACATCGCGAGGATGGCGTTGTAGGGCCCGCCCAGCGCATCCGTGATGACGTCGAGCAGTTCGCCCTTCTTGCCGCGCTCCGCCTGCAGATCGAGAAATGCCTGTGCCGCATCGGTGCGCCTGACGACCCCGCCCAGGGACTCGACGAAGTCGGCGTCCCGCCCCGGACCGGAGCCGATCTCGAGCACGGTGCCGCCGGTGGGCACGAACTGCATCATCCGCCGCAGCGCGTCCGCGATTTCGGGCTGCAGCGGGTGTTCGGCCACGATCGCGTTGTACTCGCGGGCAGAACCTTCATAGGACTGGACGGTGCGGTGCGATTTCTCCAGCGCCTGTGCGGAGATTTTCATGAGCAGCCTTTCCGGCCCATCGGACATCCGGCGGGACCTGGATGGAAAGTCTAGGTCCAACGCGCCATCCGGCGCATGGTGGGCGAAAGCCCCGGGCGCTTTCGCACGCTGAGCCGCGGCGATCGCGCAATCAGCGCCTAGCGCACTTCGCAGTCGACAGCGTTCGGCTTGGGGGCAGAGGAACTGCCGCTGACGGGTGATGGCGCGCTGAAGGCGGGCGGCAGCGTGAACGTGAGGCCGGGGTTCTTCGGAACGACGACCGGCGCCTGGATAGGCGTTGGCGTGAAGCCGAATTGCCCCGCGGCAAAGTTGGCGCTCCCGCCCTTGTTGCTGACATTGATCAGGCCATCGATCACCTGGACATACAGACCCGGCGGAAGAACGGGAGTGGAAGCAGCTGGTACAGACCTGGGCAGCACAAGCTGCTGTGCAGTTGCGTGCATCGGGACCAGGGCAGCCAACAGCGCAGAAAGGAAGAAGAAAGAGAAATTTTTCATCGGATGGTCTCCTTGCAGTACGCGGCTCACTGCGGCACGAGGGAAACGACCATGCTGGCGCTCCCCTTCAGCACACCCGCCGGGGTGTTGATGACGGTCGCGTCCTGGCTGCGCTGGCCGAGCGCGCCCGCGATGCTGCGAAAACCGCCTTGCGCCAGCCCCAGTTCGACCTTGTCGTCCTGCGGCTTGCCGGCGTCGTAGCTGTAGCGCGTCACCACGAGCATCGACTGCGGCTGCAGGATCAGCTCGGCGCCGTCCGCGAACTTCAGCTGCGCATAGGCGCGGCTCTCGGTCGTGAGCGTGTCGCCCTGGTGAACCGGCGAATCCACCGCCAGCAGCCGGGTGACGCCCTGCGCGTTGCGCGCGGCCAGGATGCCCGAGAGATTGGTCACGGTGCCGACCACCTGTGCGTAGGCCGAGGGCGCCAGCGCCAGCCAGCCGATGAGGCAGAGCAGGCCCGCGATGCGTCGTGTCGTCGTCGATTTCATGTGGCGCTCCTCAATTGCAGTACATCTTCTTGGCGGGCTCGTTCTTGGTCGCGACCTTGTCCGCCGACGCCACTTCCTTGGTGTCTGTCTTGTCGGCGGCTTTGTCGGACTTCGTGTCGCTCGTCTTGTCGTCGCTGGACGACGTGGACGAAGTAAAGAAGAGCGCGCCCCCGGAAGACGACCAAGTCACGGTCTTGATGATCTCGTTGGTCGCCTGCTGCACCGGCTTGACCGGTTCCGACGCCGTCGGCGGGCTCAGGACCTGGCAGAGCGCCGAATTGGGCGCGATCGTGCAGATGTCGGCGGAAGGCGGTGTCGACGTGACCGGCGTTGTCGTTGTGGGCGGCGCCTCGCACCCCAGCATCGTGGGGCTCACGGTGCATGCGGCCGCAGTCGGCAACACGGCCGAGCAGCCGTCGAGCGACCTGTTCGCCACGCACTGCGTCAGCGTCGGCAATACCGCGTCGCAGCCAGGCAGCGCGGGGTTGGTGGTGCAGGCCCCCAGCGTGGGCACGACGGCGGCGGTGGCGCGCGCCACCGAGCTTCCGCCGGTCGGGTAGCTGACGGTCAGCGTGGCCGTGCTGCCCGGCGAGGTCTGCGCGGGCGCGTTGACCTGGCTGAAGGTGCCGCTGTTGCTCAGGCCCCGCGCCACGACGAAGTCGGCCTGCGCGCCGTTCGCGGGCAAGGCGCCGCCAAGCCCGGCGAGGTTGAGCGCGCCGGCGAGATGCGCCGACCCGTCGATGTCGAGCAGGTCGAAGCCGCTGCCGCCGACCTTGATGTTCAGCGTGCCGCTGCCGGTCTGCGTGTAGTTGCCGCGCACGGTGAGCGTGCCCGCCGTCGTGGCGGTGCCGGGCGACACGATGCCGTTGTTGACCAGCGTGCCGTCGCCGCCCAGCGCGATGGTGCCGCTGCCGCTGATGCTGCCGTTGTTGTAGATGTCCGCGCCGCCACCGCCCAGCGTGGCGCCGGCCTGCAGCACGATGGCGCCGTTGTTGGGGTTGTCGGTGCCCTGGCGCGCATCGAGCGTGCCGCCTTCGATGCGCACCGTGCCGCCCGCCATGTTGCTCAGAGGCACGGCAACGAGGCCCGTGCCGGTCTTCACCACCGTGCCGCCGTTCGCGAGCCGCCCGTCGCCGGCCGTGAACGCAGCGCCGTCGCCGAGGTTGAGGGTGCCGAGGTTGTTCCACGTCACGGCTGCCAGCGTCACTTCGGAGCCGGCCATGTTCACGACGTTGCGCGTGGTGAGCGTGTTGCCCTGCCCCTGGATCGCGGTCGATGCGCCCATCGACAGCACCGGGGCGGCCGCCTTGACGTCCACCGCGCCGAGCAGCGAGATGTAGTTCTGCCAGGTCATGGCGCCGGCGCCGGAGAAGTCGGTGCTGCTGTCGAGCGTCACGTTGTCGAGCGTCAGTTGCGCGCCGCTCGCGACCTGCATCTTGCCGCCGAGCGTGGAGCTCGCCAGGGTCAGTCGCCCGGCGTCGGCGCGGATGGTGCCGGCCGCGCCGTTCTGGATGCCAGTGAACTGCTGGTCGCTGGCAGTGGCCTTCACCAGCGTGCCGTTGTTGATGAAGGTGGCCATGACACCGCCCGTGCCCGCGAACACGTCGGAGCGCGTGCCGGTGGTGGTGACGGTACCGTCGTTCTCGAACTTCACGCGCTCGTCGTGCGCCAGGATGGCGCCGCTGCTGCCCCTGACCTCGACGGCCGCGCTGTTCCTCCAGACGCCGGCTTCGCGCAGGGTGACTGCGCCGTCGACCACCACGCCCGCGCCCTGCGTCAGCAGCGTGTTGCCGCCGGTGTTGAGGCTCATGTCGTGCAGCACCAGGCTGTTGCCGCCCTGGCTGAAGCTCAGGTTCGTGCCCAGCGTCACGGCGTCTGACCACGCGACCGTGCCGGTGCCGGTGAAGCCCGAACCGGCGTTGAAGGTCTGCCCGCCCGACATCGACAGCGTGGAGGGCGCGCTCACGTTGAACACGCCGCTGTGGGTGCCGCCTTGGCCGAACGACACCGTGCCGGGGCTGTCGATGCTCACCGTGCCGGCGTTGTTGAGCACGCCCGAGATCGGCGAGCCTTCGCGTTGCACCAGCAGCGTGCCGCCCGCTCCCACATTGACGGTGCCGGCGACGATGGCCGAGGTGGGCGCGGCCAGCGAGGTGGTTCCGCCGCCGATGATGAGCGTGCCGTTGCCGGTCGTCGAAGAACCTTCAGACACGGTCAGCACGCCGCCGTTCAGGTTCATGTCGGCGTTGACCTGGGCCGCATGACTGGCGCCCGAGTCGTCGTTCTGCAGGTTGCTGTTGAGATTGAGCCCGAGCTTGCCGCCCTTGCTGGTGATCGCCGCATTGATGACGATGTTGTTGCTGGCGTTCAGCGTCAGCGTGGAGTCGGCGGCGCTGGTCCTGGCGATGGCCGACGAGACGGTGATGTCGCCGGCGCCGGTCGTGGGGCTGCCCGTGGTGATGCTCACGTCGGTGCCCGCGTCGAGCTGCGACGTGATGATGTCGGCGCCGATGTGCGCGCCGGTTTCGCTCGAGGTGATGGCGTTGGTGCCGGTGGTGCCGCCACTGCCGCCGCCGGCCACGATCTCGATGCTGAGCGGGTCGATGTGCCACTCGCCGCCGCGGCCCACGATGGGCACGTTGACCACGTCGAGCGAGCGCTGGCCCGAGGTGTCGACATAGCCGCCGCGCCCCGCGCTGCCGGTGGCCGACACGCGGCCGTCGATCGCCGCCGCGCCGTCGGCGTAGAGAACGACGTTGCCGCCGGTCGTGCCGTTGGCGCTGATGTCCGATGCTGCCGTCGTCTTCAGGTCGCCGGAGGCGCGCAGGAACACGCGGCCACCCTCGCGCACCACGCTGTCGGCGTTGATGCTGCCGCTGTTGGTCACGAGGCCCGCCGCCAGGCCGATGCGCCCGGCCTCGGCCGCGATGCGCCCGAGGTTCTTCGCCTCGCCCGGCGTGCCGGTGATGGCCACCGAGACACCCGGCGTGCCGGTGTCGACCAGTTGCACGGTCTGCCCCGCGGCCAGCAGCACTTCGCCGTTGGGTGCATTGAGCGTGCCGCTGTTGACCACGCTGGGGCCGACCAGGTAAATGCTGCCGCCGCTCGCGGCGTTGATGGTGCCTGCGTTGCGCACTTCACCCGCCGAGGCCGTGCCGCGGAACATGAGCCGGCCCGCGAGGAAGTCGCTGTCGCTGACGTTGAGCGTGCTCGCGATGAAGCTGCCGACGTCGATGCGCGCGCCGGGCCCGACCATGATGCCGGCCGGATTGATGAGCCAGAGCGCGCCGTTGGCCTTGATCTGCCCGTAGATCAGCGACGGGTCGCCGCCGACGGTGCGCGCCAGCAGCGCCGAGGTGCTGCCCGGCTGGCGGATGTCGACCAGCGCGTTCGCGCCGACATTGAAGGTCGCGAAATTGACCAGGGCCTGCGGCGTGCCCTGCAGGATGTTCAGCGTGGTGCCGTTCTGCGTGAACGAGACATTGCCGGAAGTGACGCTCCAGCCCGTGGGCAGCGCGCCCGGCAGCGGCTGGGCCCACAGCGGGAGCGGAGCGGCTGCTGCTGCAGCGCACAGCGCAGCGGCGGCCATCGGCAGGAGGCGGCGTCTGAAGTTCGGGCGCATGGTGTGTTTGCCTTGTGTGGGGTTCAGAACGCCAGCATCGCGCTCAGGTGGGCGCGCCAGTCGCCGCGTTTTTCGGTGAACGAGGGACCTGCGTCGTTGACGCGGGCGATGTCCAGCCGTAGGCTGAAGTCGCGGCCCCAGCCGTAGCGCGCGCCCACGCCCATGCTCGACACATGGACGCGGCGCGGCAGCGTGGTGCCGGCCGTGCGGCTGTTGCTGCCCTGCCCCGCATCGAAGAAGACCAATGCGCGCAGCTGGCCGGGCACGCCTGTCAGGGCACTCAGCTCGGGTGAATAGAGCTCGGCGTTGACCACCACGCCGCTGTCGGCCACGACGGCACGCTCCTGGAAGCCGCGCACCAGCGTCTGGCCCGTCAGGCCGAACTGCTCGCTCGCCACCAGTGGCGTGTTGGTGTACTGCGCGCTGCCCGCGAGCCGTGCCTGCCATCCGCCGAATGTGCCGGACAGGTTCTTTACGTACGAGGCGCTGCCGCGCAGCACGACGAAGTCGTCCCGCGTGCGGCGGTTGCCGGGCGTGAGGTAGGAGTAGCGGTCAGTGCGGCCGTCGAGGTTGGTGTAGCGCGTGCCGCTGGGCAGGTTGCGCGACAGGCCGGCGCTGTAGGCCAGCACTTCGTCGACGCTGTCGCGCTGGCCGATGTAGGTCAGGCTCAGCGGCATGGTGACGTAGGGCACGCACGAGGCGATGGGCGGTGTGGGCGGCGCAATGCTCACCTGCTCGCCGCCGATGTCGCAGCGCGAGTCGATGCGGCGGCGGTCGAGGCCGACCACGAGCTTCGAGCTGCTTTCGCCGCTGCGGCCGAGAAAGTGGTTCCAGCGCAGGCCGTAGACATCGCCCTTGCCGGTGAAGCCCAGCACGCCGCCGAGCGTGGGCGAGCTGGCCGGCGAGTTGACGCTCGACTTGCCGTAGATGAAGTCCAGGCTGTCGCCGAAGCCGTAGAGCGGGATGCGGTAGCCCAGCGAATACAGGTGCAGCCGCATGCCCGCGGGGCTGTCGGGCGAGGTGGTGTACGCCAGCGTGCCCACCTGGTCGCGGTTGAACAGGTTGGCGTGCTGCAGCGCGACGCCGGTGCGCCAGCGGCCGCTGGTCTCGGTGCCGGTGTTGTCGAGCGTGGTGATGAGGCGCAGCGGATCGTGGTCGACCACCGCCACCTTGGCGTCGATGGTGCCGGGGCTGGCGCCTTCGCTGAGCGTCACGCCGATCTGCTTGGCCGGACTGTCGTTGGCCAGCTGCACCGACTCCGAGATGGCGCGCAGGTCGGGCACGCGGCCGGGCTGCAGGCGCGAGAGGCTGGCGCGGATGTTGTCCGAATCGAAGTGCGTATTGCCGCTGACCGTGACCGACGAGATCACGCTCTCGGTCACGCGCAGCTTCACGGTGCCGCCGGTGAGTTCCTGTTCGGGCACCGAGACCCGCACGGTCGTGTAGCCGGCGCGGGTGTAGGCCTGCTGCAGGGCGTCTACCGCGAGCTGGATGTCACCGTAGGCCTTGCCGGGGCCCGCCATGGAGGCGACCAGCCGGTCGACTTCGGCGGCGCCGAGCAGTGTGTCGCCTTCGACCTGGAAGCGCGCGATGTCGAAGCGCTCGCCCTGCTGCGCGTTGGCTGCAAAGCCCGCCATCGCCAGCGCAGCAGCCACGCCGCATCGAACCCACTTTCTCGCCAATCTTTGTCTCATTCGTTCACCCAGGGAACACCGGTGGCTGAACAAATAAGGCGCGATGGCGGCCGTGTTCAGGATGCTACATATAGTAATTCAACGTAAATAAAAGTGTAAATATGTTGTGGATCGCGACTTTATGGGGTTGATATGTTTCAAAAAGTTGTCCTCACACAACATTCGAGGCGTCAGACGGAACGCGTGATGCCGCCGTCCACGCGCAGGTTCTGGCCGGTGATGTAGCCCGCGCCTTCCGACGCGAGGAAGCCGATGACGGCGGCGATCTCGCTGCTCTTGCCGTAGCGGCCCATCGGAATGCGGCCGCGGAATTCGGCCTTCTCGGGCAGGCTGTCGATGAAGCCGGGCAGCACGTTGTTCATGCGCACGTTGTCGGCCGCGTACTTGTCGGCGAAGAGTTTGGTGAAGGCTGCAAGGCCGGCGCGGAACACGCCCGATGTGGGGAACACGGGGTCGGGCTCGAAGGCAGCGAAGGTGGAGATGTTGATGATGGAGCCGCCGCCCTGCTTCACCATCAACGGCGCAACGAGGCGTGCAGGACGCACGGCGCTCAGCAGGTAGACGTCCATGCCGCGGTGCCAGTCTTCGTCGGTGATGTCGAGGATCGGCGCGCGCGGGCCGTGGCCTGCGCTGTTGACCAGCACGTCGACGCGGCCCCATTCAGCTACGACCTTGTCGACGAGCCGCTTCAGGTCGTCGTTCGACTGGTTCGAGCCGGTCACGCCGATGCCACCCAACTCGGCGGCCAGTGCCTCGCCCTTGCCCGACGACGAGAGGATGGCGACGCGAAAACCGTCGTCTGCGAGCTTGCGGGCGGCGGCGGCGCCCATGCCGCTGCCACCTGCGGTGACGATGGCTACTTTTTTCTGCTCTTCAGAAGACATTCGGGATTCCTTGGTTCATGCAGAGCCTGCATTTAGCCAAGGAATCGGGGCTCTTGCTATTCAGGCTTTTGTTGTTCAGGGCGAGTGCGAATGACACCGGGTACTCCCCTCCGCGAATGTCCCCCGGCCTTCGGCCTCCTCCTTTATTTCGCTGCGGGGAGCACCCGATGCCATTCGCACATGAGCGCGGTCGTTGTGCCGCCGGATCAACCGCTGCGTCCATCGATCACGTCGGCGGGGTGCGCAGGCCTACTGCTTGCAGGTGCGCTGACGTTCAACCTGTTTCGTCATCTGAACGATCTCGTGCTCAACGCACATGGACTCCGCCGTCTGCTCCAGCGATCCACCGCCATAGTCCTTCGCCGCGCTGCGTTTGCATCCTTGGTCGCGCACGACTTCCCAGCGGGCGATCTTGGCTTCGAGACGCTCCTTGCAGGCCAGCAACTGCTGCACCTTGCTGGCTAAAGCGTGCTTCAGTTTCAAGTCAGCCGCAACGACATCGCGATACGCGCAAATGTTCATCGCTGATTGACTTGCCTCGCAGCGGGACAGAAGGCCGCGCAATTCGTCCTCAGGTATCCCGGAGCGTTGCGCCAAGGCGGTCAATACCTCCTGAAAACCAGGCTCGTACTTCGCAGGAGATGCTGCGGATGCTCCCGAGACTGCGCAAGCAGTCAGCAGCGCAATCAACACGCGTTTCATCGTGCGGGCTGAAATAGGGATGCCTCTTCGCGTCGGCGGTTTGCTAGGCTCTGCAAACGAACAGTGCGAAGACGGTGGCCGCGAGGTTCTGCGCGCCCACTGGCACTCATCACCGTGTTCTCGTTGGCCATTCAAGCTCCCTTGTTGTGCTTCTAAGGCCCGCGTTTTACCAACGCCTCATGACGGAACCTGTACTTGGCCGAGAACTCGGCTTTCTTGCCATTCAGGCTCTTGTTATTCGGGGTGCGTGCGAATGACACCGGGCACTCCCCTCCGCGAATGTCCCCCGGCCTTCGGCCTCCTCCTTTATTTCGCTGCGGGGAGCACCCGGTGCCATTCGCACATCAGCGCTGCTCTCGTGCCGGCGGTTCGACCGCTGCGCCCGACGATCACGTCGATGGGGTGCCTTGCGCAGCGAAATAAAGGAGGAGGCCGAAGGCCGGAGGACATTCGCGGAGCAAGGTACCCCGTCGGCGTGATCGCGCCCCCGAAAGCAAACGAGTCGAAGCTCAGGCAGTAGGCAAGGTCGCCTGCATGGAGGCACGCCGGTTGAACACCTCGAACCACTTCGCACTGTTCGGCGCCTCAGCGCGCCAGTCGACGGCAGGAAAGCGGAAGTCCATGTAGCCCAACGCACACCCGAAAGCGATGGTGCCGATGTCGACACGATCACCGAACGAAGGCGCAGCCGTCTCGAGCCATTCGAGGCCAGTGCGCACCTTGGCGAGTTGGCCATCGGTCCAGTCAGCCCAGCGCAGTTCTTCAGGACGCAGCACGCTCTCGTAGCGAGCGAGCAATGCAGCGCCAGTCATGCCGTCGGCCAGCGCGAGCTCGGTCAGGCGTGCCCAGCGCGCGGCGCCGTCGGCCGGAAACAGCTTGCCCGATTGCGTGGCGTTCAGGTACTCGCAGATCACGCGGCTGTCGAACAGCACCTGGCCGTCGTCGGTGATGAAGGTCGGCACCTGGCCGAGCGGGTTCTTCGGGATGATGGTGGCGTCGCGCTTCACCGGGCCGGCCGCGCTCGGCAGCTTCTCGATGCGGTCTGCAATGCCGAGTTCGTGCGCCACGACCATGCACTTGCGCACGAAGGGGGAAGCGGGAGAGAAGAAGATTTTCATGATGAGGCGGGAGTTTGTGTTTCAGGCGTGCACTGTGACTACGCCGGCTTCCTGATGCGCAACATGCCCTCCTGCGCGGCCGAGGCCACCAAGCGGCCGTCGCGCGCATAGAGGCTGCCGCGGCACAGGCCGCGCGCCCCGCCCGCGCTGGGCGAATCGAGCACGTACAGCAGCCAGTCGTCCATGCGGAAATCGCGATGGAACCACATCGCGTGGTCGAGGCTCGCGGGGCGCACCTGGCCGCTCATGAAGCTCAGGCCGTGCGGCAGCATCGCGGCGCGCAGCAGGCCGTGGTCGGAGGCATAGGCCAGCAGCGCGCGGTGCACCATCGGGTCGTCGGGCAGCGGCGCGATGGCGCGCATCCAGATGGCGCTTTGCGACGCCGCCGGGCGCGGCAGCGGCGCCATCAGGTCCTCGGGATCGACGCGGCGGTATTCGATGCCGTGCGGCTGGATCGCCTTGGAGCGCCAGGGCTCGGGCAGGCGGTCGCCGAGGGCGATGCGCTGGTCGAGTTCGCTGACGAGGCCTTCGGGGCCGGCCACCTCGGGCATGTCGAACTGATGCTCGACGCCTTCGTCCACCGTCTGGAACGAGGCCGACATTTCAAAAATGATGCGCTCCTGCTGGCGCGCCACCACGTGGCGGGTGGTGAAGCTGCGGCCGTCGCGCACACGGTCGACGCTGTACTCGATGGGTGCATGCTCGCCCGGCAGCAGGAAGTAGGCGTGCATCGAATGCACCGGGCGCTCGGCGCCCACCGTGAGGCTGGCCGCCATCAGCGACTGGCCCAGCACCTGGCCGCCGAACACGGCGGGCGTGCCGATGTCCTCGCTCTGGGCCCGGAAGCGGTCGCCACCCAGTGGCTCGAGCTGCATGAGCGCGACGAGTTCGTTGACGAGGTGGGAGGCGGTGGCGGAGTCGGTGGTCATCAGAGGGAGCAGTCAAAACAAGGCAGAAAGCAACCTTGGACCATAGCAAAGGACGGGCCCGCGGGCTGTCGCGGGCCCGTCAGCAGCTGCTATTTGAAGAAGCAGATGTCCATGAGGCGGGCCCGGCAGCTGTAGTCCGTTCCGCCCTGCACCACGGCGAGCGGCGCCCCGCCCAGCACCAGCGAGCCGTCGGCGGCTCGGGACACCGGCGTTGGCGCCGCCTTGTCGGCGGGGCCGCTGGCCGTTTCCTGCTCTACGTACTTGAGGTACTGCGTCCGGGTGAAGTCGACCGCCTCGTCCTGCTTCAGCACGCCGGCCTCGTAGCGGCGGCCCTTGACGCTGCCGAAGTAGCGCAGCGCCGGGCCGGTGCGGTCGCCGTATTTCACCTCGGTCTTTGCGAAGCCGGTCTGGATCAAAAAGGCCTGGTCGTCGGGCGTCAGGTCGGTGTCGAAGACCATCAGCACGTACTGGCCTTCGAGGCTCTGGTTGCGTGCCACCTTCAACTCGCCGACCAGGGCGGGCGAGATCTTGGTGCGCCCTTCCCACCGCAGGATGGTGGCCACGCCCGGGTCGCCGTCGAACACGTAGTGGTACTTCTCGCCGGCAATGACGAGCTTGCGGCCGTCCTTGCTCGCAAGAAAGCTCACCATCGCGTCCTTGCCATGAACGGGCTCGCCCTCGGGCGTGCTGGCGCAGCCCCACTGCATCAGGCCGAGCGCAGCGCACGAAAGAGCCAGGAAGCCGCGGCGCGCGGTGATCGACAACGAAAGAAGGTTCACGTTTCGTCCGGGGGTCGAGTTCATCTTGCCCCGGACTCTAGCGCGCCGCCGTGCTCAGCGGTCGAGGTCAGCGCCGTCGGCGACCAGCTTTTTCTGCAGGGCGGGCACATCGACCTTCGCAAAGGCCGTGCTGCCCAACGACGCCGCCGCCGTGCCCGCGGCCTGCCCCATGACGAAGCAGCCGCCGCTCGCGCGCGCAGCCGACTGGCCTTCGTGCGTCATCGATGCGCAGCGGCCGGCCACGAGCAGGTTGTCGAGCGCCTGCGGCACCAGCATGCGCCACGGCAGGTGGTTGTAGGCGTTGGCTTCGTCGCGCGGAAAGGCCCACTCGATGCGGCCGTCGGCATGCATTTCCATCGGCCATGCATTCAGGCCGATGTTGTCGTCGAACTTCGCCGAACCGAGGATGTCCTCGCGCCCAAGCGCGTACAGGCCCTGGATGCGCCGCGTCTCGCGGATGCCGACCTGCGGCGCGATCTCCACGATGGACGACTGCGCGAAGCCCGGCACCTCGGCCTTCAAAAACTTGAAGTACTCGCTGATCTGGCGGCGGCCTTCGAGTTCGCCTTCGGTGAGCTCGCGCGCATCGACGCCGTTCATCGCGCGGCCTTGGGCGTTGCGGATCTGCGTGACGTTGGCGCGCCATTCGCGCGGGTCCTTGTTGGGCCGCAGGATCGCGCCTTCGCGCGGAAACTTGTAGACGCCCGGCTTCTGCTGCTCGGTGCGCGCCATGTAGTCGTTGATGGCCTTGAACTCGCCCACCGCCTCCAGCGCGGCCGGCGCATCGACCTGGCCGATGCGGAACATGGTGGTCGGGAACAGCCCGCTGCCATGGCCGTCGCCCACTTCGAAGGGCACGCCAGCAAAGGCCGCCACATCGGCGTCGCCGCTGGCATCGATGAAGGCGTTGGCGCGAATGGCCTGGCGGCCCGACTTGGTCTCGACCACCAGCGCCGCGATGCGGCTGCCGTCGCGAATCACCGCGGCTGCGTAGGCATGGAACAGCAGCTTCACGCCCGCGGCGTCGAGCAGCTGGTCGGCGGCCAGCTTGTAGGCAGAGGTGTCGTACGAGCGCACGCAGATGCGCCCGCCCATGCCGTTCTGCGGCTGGTTCATGCCGTTGAGCCCGGCAATGCGCTCGATCAGCTCGTCGACCACGCCGTGCACCAGCTGCGTCATCTCGCCCTTGCGCTTGCCGTACAGGCCCGCGAAGTTGGTAACGCCGCCGGCAGTGCCCATGCCGCCGAGAAAGCCGTAGCGCTCCACCAGCAGCGTGTTGGCGCCGTGGCGTGCGGCGCTCACGGCGGCAGCGATGCCGGCGGGGCCGCCGCCGACCACCACCACGTCGTATTCGCCGAATACCGGCAGCTCGCGCGCCGGTTCATGCAATGTCTGGACTGTCATGTGATTACTGGAGCTTGATGCCGCGTGCGGAAATGATCTTGCTCATGATCGCCGCTTCTTCATTGACGCGCGTGCGCATACCGTCCGGCGAGGTGCCCACGGCCTGCCAGCCCTGCTCGAAGAGCTTGCGGCGCACGTCCGGGTTCTTCATGACCACTTCGAGTTCGCGGCTGATGCGCGCCTGCGCCGCCTTCGACAGGTTGGCCGGGCCGAGCAGCGCCACCCACACTTCGAGATTGAAGTCTTTCACGCCGGCGTCGGACAGCGGCGGAATCTCGGGCACCAGCGCGCTGCGGCCGCCCGTGAGGCCGATGGCCTTGAGCTTGCCGGCCCTGATCTGCGGCATGGCCACGCCCGGTGGGATCAGGCCCATCTGCACCTGGTCGCCCAGCATCGCGGTAATGACTTGCGGGTTGCCCTGGTAGGGCACGTGCTCGGGCTTGAAGCCGGGCACGCGGGTCTTGAGCAGTTCCATGCCCAGGTGGCCGACCGAGCCGATGCCCACCGAGCCGTAGTTCCACTTGTCGCCGGCCTTGCGGCCCTCATCGAAGAAAGCAGTGCCCGAAGGCAGGTTGTTCTGCGCCACCAGCACCAGCGGCGCGGTCGCGATCAGCGACAGGTAGGTGAAGTCTTTCACCGGGTCGTACGGCAGCTTGGCGTACAGCATCTTCGACGACGTGAGGTTGCCGTTGATGACGATGCCCAGCGTGTGGTCGTCGGTGGCCTTGGCCACCTGGTCGGCTGCGATGTTGCCCGAGGCGCCGGCCTTGTTGTCGACCACGATCGGCTGGCCCAGCGCCTTCGACAACGGCTCTGCGATGGTGCGCGCCGCGATGTCGGGCGTGGAGCCGCCCGGAAAGCCCACGAGCAGGCGGATCGGCTTCGTCGGCCAGGCGGCATTCTCTGCACTGGCGCTCATCGGCAGCGCGGCGGCGGCAGCCAGGCCGCAGGCAATCAAAAGAGCTCTCTTGGTGGCTTGCATGAAAAGAAGTGTGAAAAAGTTGTCAAAAAACAAAGAGGGCCAGCTTAACTGTCGAGCGAGACACCGGGCAAGCCCCAGGGCTTGGCAATGTCCCCGTTAATCCAGGCTGATGTTGCCCCTGCGCACCAGCTCGCCGTACACCTTCGACTTGGCCTCGGCATTGCGCTCGATTTCCTCCGGCGACCAGGCCAGTGGCTCGAAGGCGAAGGTGTCGAAGCGGGCGCGAATTTCGGGGTCGGCGATGACCTTGGCCACGTCGGCGTTGATCTTCGCCTTGATGGCCGCCGGCACGCCCTTCGGCGCGAGCAGCGACACGAACGAATTCACCTCCAGCGAGGCCGGGCCGCCGGCTTCTGCCATGGTCGGCACGTCGGGCATCTGCGGAATGCGCTTGGGCGCCGCGATGGCCAGGTAGCGCAGCTTGCCGGCCTTGTAGATGCCCTGGCTCGACGGAATGCTGGCAAAGCTCCACGGCACCTCCCCGGCGCCCACGTTGGAGAACAGTTGCGACACCTCGCGGTACGGCGCGTGACGCATATGGATGCCGGTGAGCGCTTCGAGTTGTTGCGCCCCCAGATGGCCCGGGCTGCCCACGCCCCACGAGCCGTAGACGATGCCATCGGGGTTGGCCTTGGCGGCGGCGATCAGGTCGCTCATGTTCTTCCACTTCGAATCGGTGCCCACCGCCACGAAGAAGGGCGTGCGGAACAGCGAAGCCACCGGGTCGAAGTGCTGCAGCGTCACGAAGTTGCGCGACTTGTACAGGTGCGGCAGCGCGGCGATGTGCTCGCTGTCGAGCTGCAGCAGCGTGTAGCCGTCGGGCGCCGCGCGGCGGGCCTGGTCGATGGCGATGAAGCCGCCGCCGCCGGGCTTGTTGTCGATCAGCACGCGCTGGCCCCACAGGCGAGAGAGCTTGTCGGAGACGAGGCGTAGCACCGCATCGGGCCCGCTGCCGGCCGCAAACGGGGTGACCAGGGTCACGGGCTTGTTGGGGAAGTCGCTGGCTTGCGCCATGGCGCCTGTTGCTGCCGTCAAGGCAAGGACGCCTGTGAGCAGTGCGCGCGAGAAATTCATGTCTTGTCTCCTGGGCGTGAACCTAGATGGTCGCCTCGATGGTTATGAATGATGGAAGCAACGGGTGTCAGTGCGGCGAAAGCACGGCGGCCGCTTCGGCAGATGGCCGCAGCGCCTCAGGCGCATCGTCCAGGCAATGCTCCGGCCGCCATGCATAGAGCCACTCGACCGCATCGTAGAAGCGCTCGGGCGAGCGGCCGACCCACAGGCTGTTTCGCACGAGGCGTTCCACGCCCTTGGCGTGATACAGGCGCCCCATCTCGCGCACCGACAGCACCACGCGCGCCGTGCGGGCGATGCGTGCCGCCTCGTACAACTTGAACGCGGCGGTCATGTCGAAGCCGCAGGCCTTCACCGCCTCGCCGAGCGTCACTGCGTCTTCGAGCGCCATGCAGGCGCCCTGCGCGAGGTACTGCATCATGGGATGCGCCGCATCGCCCAGCAGCGTGGCCGGGCCCTCGCTCCAGCGCTCGACCGGGTCGCGGTCGGCGGTGCTCCAGCGGCGCCACGAGGTGGGGCGGTCGAGCAGCTGGCGCGGGCGCGCATGCACGCCTTCGAAGTACGACAGCACTTCTTCCTTGCTGCCATCGGTCACGCCCCACTCTTCCTGCTCGCGGCTGTGGAAGGTGACGACGAGGTTGTATTGCTCGCCATGGCGCAGCGGGTAGTGCACCAGATGGCAGTCGGGGCCGGCCCAGACCACGGGCGCGTTCCAGCGCAGGTCGGCGGGCATGTCGGCCGCGGGCACCACGGCGCGGTAGACCACGTGGCCCGAGACGCGCGGCGCATCGCCGATGAGCTTGCTGCGCACCACCGACTTCACGCCGTCGCAGCCGACGATGGCGTCGGCCTGGAAACGGCGGCCGTCGCTCGTGACGGCCGTGACGCCCTGACTGCCCATATCGATAGCTTCAACCTGCGCCGAGGTGTGGAAGCGGATCAGCGGATGCTGCTTCACGGCCTCGTGGATCGCGCCATGCAGGTCGGCGCGATGGCTCACCGCATACGGATTTTTGAAGCGCGCGCGGAAGGCTTCGCCAACCGGCACCGAGGCCACTTCGCCGCAATCGACCGCGTCCATCATCACCAGCCGGTCGGTGAACACCGAGCCCCGGCGCACTGCCTCGCCCACGCCCAGCGCGTCGAGCGCGGCGAAGGCATTGGGGCCGAGCTGCAGGCCGGCACCGATCTCGCCGATGGTGGCGCTCTGTTCGAGCAGGTCGATGGAAACGCCCAGGCGCGCGAGCGCCAGCGCCGCGGCCATGCCGCCGATGCCGCCGCCGACCAGCAGCACGGTGGGAGGGTTCTTCGATGGGGTCATGGCGGGCCTGTGCTTTTCTCGGTGAAGGAGATCAGTCGATATGCACGGTGAGCGACGGCAGACGGTCGATGCTCACCTTGATCGTCTGGCCGGGCTTCACCGCGCCCACGCCTTCTGGCGTGCCCGTGAAGATCAGGTCGCCGGGCTGCAGCGTGAACAGCGTCGACAGGTTGGCGATGACTTCGTTCACCGACCAGATCAGGTGGGTGATGTCGCTGTTCTGGCGCACCTGGCCATCGACTTCGAGCACGATGGCACCGGCGTTGATCTCGCCCACGTCGGCCAGCGTGCGCAGCGGCGCGATGGGCGCGGAGAAGTCGAAGGCCTTGCCGATTTCCCACGGACGGCCCTGCTCGCGCATCTTCATCTGCAGGTCGCGGCGGGTCATGTCCAGGCCCACGGCGTAGCTGTGGATATGGCTGGCGGCCTGGTCGACGGGAATGTCCTTGCCGCCCTTGCCGATGGCGACCACCAGCTCGGCTTCGTAGTGATAGTTGCTCGTGAGCGGCGGGTAGGGAATGGACGCGCCCTTGCCATCGAACACCGGCACCACGGAAGCGTCGTCGTTCGGCTTGCAGAAGAAGAAAGGCGGTTCGCGGTCAGGGTCGAAGCCCATCTCGCGCGCATGGGCCGCGTAGTTGCGGCCGACGCAGTAGACGCGGCGCACAGGGAACTGCTGATCGGAACCCACGATGGGCAAGCCGACGATAGAAGGAGGCGTGAAGACGAAGGACATGAAGGCTCCCGCCGCGCGTGGCGGCACACGGTCGAACAAAAAAGAAAAGATGGGTCGCCCGGGCTTCAGGCGTCTTCGAGGAAGGCTTCGCGCAGGATGCCCATGGCCTGCTGCACCGGGCGGTCGGAAAAGCTGAACAGCACGGCGTCTTCATTCGGCGACGCCAGCCGCAGCGGCGCCCACGAAGGCACCACGAAGGTGTCGCGCGGACCGAACTCGAAGCGCTGGCCTCCGATCTCGGCCGTGCCATGGCCTTCGACCACGCTGTACACCGCGCCATCGGTCGCACGGTACGTCTTGCCTGCGAAGCCCTTGGGCAGCAGCTGCAGGTTCGTCGAGATGGTCGGCATCGGCGAACCACCGGTCAGCGGATTGATGTAGCGCAGCTTGTGGCCCAGCCAGGCGTCGGGCGCTTCCTGCGTCTGCAGCTGGGCCAGCGCCTCGCGGCTACGCGCATAGGGGTAGTTGAAGATCGGCGAGGTGGCCGATGCGTGGTCGTGCCGCACCGGCACCATGTTGTGGCCAAAGCGCGCGAGGCTGTTGCCCTCGGGGCGCGACACGTGCTGCACCTTGGCGTCGTCGTTCTCGGCGAAACCGGCATCGAAGAAGCGCAGCATCGGAATGTCGAGCCCGTCGAGCCACACCACCGGCTCCACGGTGCCGCCGATGCCTTCGTTGCCATGGTCGTGCCAGGCCCACGAGGGCGTGATGATGAAGTCGCCGGGGTACATGGTGGTGCGTTCGCCGCCCACCGTGGTGTAGGCGCCCTTGCCGTCGACGATGAAGCGCAGCGCCGACTGCACGTGGCGGTGCGAAGGCGCCACCTCGCCCGGCATGATGAGCTGCAGGCCGGCGTAGAGCGACTGCGTGATCGACGAGTTGCCGGGCAGCGCCGGGTTCTCGAGCACCAGCACGCGGCGCACGGCCTCTTCGGCGGTGATGAGCTCGGCCGACTCCATCAGCAGCGGGCGGATCTCATCGTAGCGCCACAGCGCGGGCACGCAGGGCGTCTGCGGTTCGCGCGGCACCAGCGCGTGCAGCGACTCCCACAGCGGCGTGAGGTTCAGCGGGCGGATGCGGGCGTAGTAGTCGCGGCGTTCGGCCGCATTGGAAGGCGCGGGTTTCATGGCGTGGGTGTCTCCGTGGCGGCATTGTTGAGCCGGACCACTATTTCCTCAAGACCGGTAGCCAATACACGGAATTCGAAATTTCGATAATGGTGTCTTTCACCGTACGCAGGAGCCCCGGATGTCCAAGCTCGATCTCGAATGGCTCGCCGTGTTCGACGAGGTCTACAAGACCGGCAACGTCTCCAAGGCGGCCGAGCGGCTGGGCATGGCGCAGGCGGCGGCCAGCACCGCGCTGAACAAGCTGCGCGCGCACTTCGACGACCGCCTGTTCACCCGCACCGCCCAGGGCATGCAGCCCACGCCGCATGCCGAGCGCATCTATCCGAACCTGCGCGAGGCGCTGGCGCAGCTGGCACAGGCCCAGGGCAACCGCAGCAGCTTCGAGCCCGCGCAGGCGCAGCGGCGCTTTCGCATCTGCATGACCGACATCAGCGAGGTGGTGCTGCTGCCCGGCCTGCTCGACCACCTGCGGCGCGCGGCGCCGGGGGTGCACATCGAGACCGAGATCATCTCGACCATCAGCGGACGCCGCCTGCAGGACGGCGAGGTCGACCTGGCCGTGGGCTTCATGCCGCAGCTGGACGCGGGCTTCTACCAGCAGACGCTGTTCATGCAGAACTTCGTCTGCCTGGCGGCGCAGAACCACCCGCGCATCGGCGCCAAGCTCACGCGCAAGCGCTTCGAGGCAGAGGCGCACGCGGTGGTGTCGACCTCAGGGACCGGGCATGCCATCGTCGACACGACCATCGCACGGCTGGGCCTGAAGCGCGACGTGGTGGTGCGGCTGTCGAGCTTCCTGAGCGTGGCGCGCATCGTGGCGCACACCGAGCTGATCGTGGTGGTGCCGCGCATCCTCGGCAAGGTGCTGGCCACGCAGGAGCCGGTAAAGCTGCTGGAGCCGCCCTTCACGCTGCCGGCTTATGCAGTGAAGCAGCACTGGCACGAGCGCTTTCATGCCGACCCGGGCAATGCCTGGCTGCGCCGCACGCTGGCGCAACTGTTCAGCGGCAGCTAGCCGAACGTGCCTGCGCGGACGACGGGCGGCGTCCGCAAGCGTGCGCCCGCTCGCATAATCGCGGCTCCCCACCCCATAGCCATATCCGAAAAGGCGGCCCCATGTCTTCGATCACCCTGCGTTTTCTTGCCGAGCCCAGCACCGTCAACTTCGGCGGCAAGGTCCACGGCGGCACGGTCATGAAGTGGATCGACGAGGCCGGCTACGCCTGCGCGACCAGTTGGGCCAAGCGCTACTGCGTCACCGCCTTCATCGGCAGCATCCGCTTTCACCGGCCGATCATGATCGGCGACCTCGTCGAGGTGGAGGCCCGCCTGGCCTACACCGGCAACACCAGCATGAACATCTCGGTCGAGGTGCGAAGCGGCGACATGAAGGGCGGCTCGATGGAAAAGACCACCGAATGCCTGATCGTGTTCGTCTCGGTCGACTCGCACGGACGGCCGCTGCCGGTCGAGGCCTATGTGCCCGGCACGCCCGGCGAAATGGCGCTGGCCGAGCGCGCGAAGGCGCATCTCGACGCGAGCCGCGCGGCGGGCGCAACGCCCTGAGCCTTTCCCGGAGGCTTCGCCCCATAGACGCGAAGCTCTAATGCAAAGGACGTCGAACGGCTAGAGTCAGCCGATTGTTTGCAAAGGAACATTCGCATGGCTACCCAGGACGACGACAGCAACGGCAAGGCCGCAGACCGCATCAAGGATTCCGCCCAGCAGATCTGGCTCGCCGGGCTCGGCGCCTTCGCCAAGATGCAGCAGGAGGGCAGCAAGGCCTTCGAGGCGCTGGTCAAGGACGGTGCCGGCATGCAGAAGAAGACCCAGCAAGCGGCCGAGGAAACCCTGGCCCAGGCCCAGCAGCGCATGGCCGGCTTCGCCAGCGAGTTCGGCACCAAGGCCGCGGGCCAGTGGGGCAAGCTGGAGAACATTTTTGAAGAACGCGTGGCGCGCGCCCTCGAAAAGCTCGGCATCCCGAGCGCCGCCGACATGGCCGCGCTGCAGGCGCGCGTAGAGGCGCTCGAAGCGCAGCTGAAGAAATCGCAAGGCGCCACCGCCGCTCCCCGCAAGACCGCAGCCCGCAAGACGGCCGCGCCGGCCGCCAAGAAAACCTTGCGCCGCAGCAAGGCCGGCTGAGCCAGCCCGAGCCGTCTGCCGACCGGTCGGTCTTGCGGCACTGCACAAAAATTCAGCGCCGCAAAACATGTCCCGCACCGTTCATGGTGCGGTGCACATGCGCTAGAGTGCCCCCAAGAGACCACGAGACAACCGGGGGCACCGACATGGCAAAGAAGGCGCCACGCCGCACAGCGCAACGCATCCTCGAAGCCGCATTGGATCTGTTCAACCGCTTCGGGGAGCCGAACGTCTCGACCACGCTTGTGGCGGGCGAACTCAACATCAGTCCGGGCAACCTGTACTACCACTACCCGGCCAAGGAAGAGCTGATCAACAAGCTCTACGAAGCCTACGAGATCGAGCTCAACGAGCTGCTGCACGCGAGCGAAGGCGTGCACGACGTGGAAGACGCATGGTTCTTCATGCACAGCCTGTTCGAGCTGATCTGGCGCTACCGCTTTCTCTACCGCGACCTCAACGACCTGCTCAGCAAGAACCGGCGGCTGGAGACCCAGTTTCAGCTGGTGCTGAAAAACAAGGCACGCGCCATCCGCCAGCTGATTGCCGGCCTGAGCCGCGCCGGCCACCTCGAGATCGACGTGCATGAGGTCGACACGCTCGCGCAGAGCATGGTCGTCGTGCTGACTTACTGGCTCAGCTACGAGTACGTGCGCAACCCGCGCGAGGCGCTGGAGCCCGCGCATGCGCAGGGCGCGCTGATGCGCGGCGGCCACCACACCCTGCACCTGCTCGCGCCCTACCTCGGAGGGGAACAACGGCGGCATCTGCTGACACTCAGCAATGCCTACAACGGCGAAGATTCCAGTAACGGCGGTGCCGGCAGCAGCGCCGGCGCCGTGGCTTCCCCGGTCGATATGGCGGTCTAGCAACCATGCCCCACCCCGATTTCAAACCGCTCTCGCTGATGTCTGCCAGCCCGATTGCCACCGCCGACGCGGCCCCCTGGGCGCCCCTGCCCTGGGCCGACGTGCCCCGCTTCGATGCCCGCAGCGTGCTGCTCCACTGGCCGCGCCTGCATGCCGGCCACGAACTGCCGCTGCCGGCCGAAAGCTCTGCGCTCGCCGAAGGCTGGGCGCTGTACCACAGCGGCGAATTCGAACGCGCCGCCGCCGTCGGCCTGCTGCAGGGCGCCGAAGGGCTGGCGCTGGCCAACCAGGCGACCGCGATCTACGCCAACTACGTCGAACCGCGCGAGGCCGTGCGGCTCGCGATGTTCCGACAGGTGATCGAACGCGCAAGCTCGCAGGCCGCAGCCGAGCCCGAGAACTGCCAGGCCCTCTACTGGCAGGCCTATGCGCTGGGCCGCTACAGCCAGGGCATCAGCGTGGCGCGCGCGCTGGCGCAGGGCCTGGGCAGCAAGCTCAAGGGCGCGCTGGAGCGTGTGATCGAGCTGCAGCCGCGGCACGCGGACGCGCACCTCGCGCTGGCCTCGTTCCATGCCGAAGTGATCGACAAGGTCGGTGCGCTGGTCGGGCGCATGACCTATGGCGTGCGCTCGGAAACCTCGCTCGAACTGTTCGAGCGCGGCCTCGAACTGCACCCCCATTCAGCCGCCGGAATGATGGAATACGCCCGCGCACAACTGATGCTGCACGGTGAATCGCGCATGGGCGAGGCGACGCGGCTCTATGAAAGGGCTGCAGGGCTGAAGCCGGCCGATGCGCGGGAACGGCTCGATGTGGAGTTGGCGCGGGCGGGGCTGAAGGACTGAATCTGGTACCACTGGGTACCGCGCAATTTAAGATGCACGGTTTCCGCTTTCTTCAATTCGATCCACATGTCCGATCTCAACGCCCAATTCGAAGCCGCCCAGGCCAACTCCAAGCTGCTCGCCGAGCGCCCTGACAACCCGACGCTGCTGAAGATCTACGGCCTCTTCAAGCAGGCCACCGAAGGCGACAACACCGCCAAGAAGCCCAGCTTCAGTGACATCGTCGCGCGCGCCAAGTGGGACGCGTGGACCGCCCAGAAGGGCGCAAGCGCCGACGAGGCCAAGCAGAAGTACATCGACCTGATCGAATCCCTGCGCAGCTGATCGGGGCCTGCGCTACCGCGCAGCGCAGGCAGTCAGGCCGGAAGCTTCGTGTCGGCGTAGCGCCGGATGGGCTGGACGAACGCGATGTCAACGCCATCGAGCACGTCACGCCCTTCGAGGCTTTCGAACTTGAGCCCGGTCTCTGCTTCGATGAACGCGAGCGGGCGCTGCGAGGTTTCGAAGTCTTCGAGGTCGCGCGCCACTCCTGAATCGAGATAGGTGCCCTGGCTCATCAGGTAGGCGATGGCGCTCAGCTCGCCCGTCGCTTCGCTGATGAAAGCAACGACTTTCCAGAAGTCCCGCGGAATTTGTATGCCGAATCTCTCCGGGTCGTCCGACCGGAGGATGGGGCCCGTGAAGACGCTGATGCGCTTGTCGTCGCCCTGGGCATTCCCGAGGATGTAGTCCTCGAGGTCACCCCACAGCCCATCGTTGAAGGGCTGCCATTGCGGGCAGGCGTTGGTGGCAAAGAAGGTATCGATGTTGGCCCGTTGCGCCGTTGCCAGCGAGCCCCAGTTCGGGTCCTGCCTGCGCGTCATGTGGCCGCGGGAAAATTTCTTGTCCTGCTCGGGGCCGTAGGCCTCCCGCAGCATCTGGTATTCCTTCCTGATGCGGCCGTCGTAGTTCCAGGTGTCATGGCGCGGAACGTTCTTCGACTTCGACCCGTCGATGTTGCAGGCTGAATAAAGCGGCACGCGCCGGGAAATGCATTGCACCGTGCTGAAGTGCTGGTACTTGAGCTCGAAGGAGCCGTCTTCGAGCCTTGCGATGTCGTCCATGGAGATGGCTTCGCCCATCGATGGCAGCTCCACGCGGTTGGCTTCCCCGAAGAACTCTGGTGCGTAGCCCTCGCGGCCCCTGAAGAATTCAGGCGGCTTCGGCGTTGCGGCGACACGCTGGATTCCGGCCCATGAATTGCTCACGACCTGGATGTCTGTATCGGACATGAAACTCCCTATCCAAAAAACTCCATGACCACCAGCGGCCGTGGGCGCCTTGCGGCTATTTCGCGAGCTTGGCGCGTGCGTTTTTCAGATTGAAGACAGGCTTGCGGATTTCCGCGAAGGTAGGTTGGGACACGGCCCATTCGGGGTTCTGTTCGAGCGCCGCCAGCTGCTCCTCGTCGAGCTGGGCTTCCACCAGGGTGCTCGTCTTCGGCGTCAGCACGGCGCCCGGCACGCTGCGGCGCAGCCGCGCCTGCGCCGACAATTTCTTGCCTGGGCTGCCTGTGTAGGTCAACACGACGCTTGTCACTTCAGAACTCCAAAACCTTCATATTCGACTGGCCAACCCACCTTTTGCGCCGTCTGCGACAGCATCTTGACGATGGCGTCGGCCTTTTCAGGACCGTCAGGCATGTTAAGCAGCTTCGAATTCCCTGACAACAGACGGGCCGCCATGCCCGACGTGTACGGCGTGGCCATCGAAGTGCCGGACATCATTGCGTACTTTTCACCCGGAAACGTCGACAGCACGGCCACGCCGGGGCCGATGAAATCGGTCGAAAGCCCGTAGTTCGAGAACTCGGCGACAAACTCCTTCTTGCGGCGGATCTCGCTCTCCTGAAAGCTCTCGGGGCAATCGGCCGGAAATGTCCCGTCGCGCCCCAGTGCGCCAACGGCCATGGTGTGGCTGTACCGGGCCGGATAGCGCAGCAGCGGCTGGCCGTCGTTGCCGGTGGCCGCGAACACCACAACGCCGGCATCGCGCGCCTTCTGGAGGATGTCCGGCATCTCCGGCATCGGCTCCAGGCTGCCCATGCTGATGTTGACGATGTGGCAGCCGTCGCTGATGGCGCGTTCGAGCGCACTGGCAATGTCGGTCGATTTGGCGCGTCCGCGCTCGCCGGTTTTCGGGCAGACGCGGTAGGCCAGCAGGCGGCAGGCCGGTGCCAGGCCATAGATGCCGGTGGCCGCGGCCTTCTTGCCCGCGATGATGCCGGCGACGTGGGTCCCGTGCCCGATGCCGTTGTCGAGAAAATCCGCGGCATTCTCGCCAGTGACGAAGCAGCCGCCGCCCGCCACGGCGATGTCCGCATGCGGCCCGACACCGCTGTCGATGACGCCGACCGTCACGCCCGCTCCCGCCTGGGGGTCGTAGGGCGCGTAGTTCGCCAGCAGCTGGAAGGCATCGGGTACCAGCGGCGCGGCCTGCACGTTCAATCGCTTCGGTGCCGCGACCCGGTCGAATCCCTTGATGAATACCGACCAGTGCGTGTGTTCCGGCTCGACCAGGATCATTTCCACACGGGGGTAGAGCACCGGAATTCCCAGGCTCGCGATTCCCTTGCTGTCGGTCACCGCGGGCACATGCGCGCCGTCCCAATCGACGAGCGCCTTGACCCGGACGCCCGGCACGGGCTTGCCCTGCGGGTCCGCAAGATGCAGCTCGAAACTCTTGACCTTGGCCCCCGGCGCAACCTGGATCGCGCTGGAATCCAGTTCATCGCCCAGCGGCCGGATGTACTGGAGGTAGGCCCATGCAGCAGGTGCCACACGCAGCCCTGGCGTGTTGCGGCGCATTGCCAGCAGGGCGGACGAGTTGGCCTGCATCACGGACACGTCGTCGAGCTGCTTGACGAGCTTCATCCGGGGAATGCCGCGACCTTCCACTCTTTGGCCGAGCGCCTCCGCCGCGTTGCCGAGATTGATCGCGCTCAGTGTCGCCATCTCGGCACCACCAGCCACAGCGCTCCTTGAAGGCCACACGATGACGTCATCGGAGAACTTGGGCTCCACAGCCACGCGGCGCAGACGCAGTTGCAGCAGCAGGCGCTCCATCTTCTCGCCGTCCGATTTCGACAAGTCCCATTTCGCAGTCCCGTAGACGCGTTCGGGTTCGCGCGGAGCGGTTTTGTTTCGCTTCGGGGCTTCCTGTCGCCTGTTCGCTGCTGCCATGGACTCTCCTTGTTGCCCGGTTTATCGCACGGAGGCCATTTCAGGCCCATGAATGGCCTGCTGTATCGGCTAGCCCACTATTCCGCGCTCGTGCAACGCGGCGATCTGCTCGGCGCTCAGGCCGATCTCCTTCAGCACCGCATCGGTGTCCGCGCCCAGCGCCGGCGCGTTGTGCCGGTGGCTGGCCGGCGTGAGCGAGAGCTTGGGCACGAAGCCGGGCACGGCGAGCGCACGGCCATCAGCCATCTGCACCTGCTGCAGCATGCCGCGCGCGGCGTAGTGCGGGTCGGCCGCGATGTCGGCGATGGTGTAGATGCGGCCGCCCGGCACATGCGCTGCATCGAGCGCTGCCAGCACCTCGTCGACGGTGTGCTGCGCGGTCCAGTCGCCGATGGCGGCGTCGAGCATTTCGACCTGCGCCACACGGCCGGTGTTGCCGGCCAATGACGGATCAGCGGCCAGGTCGGGCCGGCCGATGCAGGCCATCAGCCTGCGAAAGATGCTGTCGCCATTGCCCGCGACGATGGCGTAGCCGCCGTCCGCGCAGCGGTACGCATTGGTCGGCGCAATGCCCGGCAGTGCGCTGCCGGCCGCCTCGCGCACCGCGCCGAATTCACCGTACTCGGGCAGCAGGCTTTCCATGCAGTTGAAGACGGCCTCGTAGAGCGCCACGTCTATCACTTGCCCGCGGCCTTTCGGATATTCCGCGCTCACCGTCGCATGCCGGTGCTGCATCGCCATCAGCACACCGATCACGCCATGCAGCGAGGCCAGCGTGTCGCCGATCGAAACCCCCACGCGCACTGGCACACGTCCCGGCTCGCCCGTGAGGTGGCGCAGCCCGCCCATGGCCTCTGCCACCACGCCGAAGCCGGGGCGATCACGATATGGGCCGGTCTGGCCGTAGCCGCTGATGCGCAGCATCACGAGCGCGGGGTTGGCGGCCAGCAGCTCGTCGGGGCCGAGGCCCCAGCCTTCCATTGCGCCGGGGCGGAAGTTCTCGATCAGCACGTCTGCCTCGGCCGCGAGCTTGCGCACGACGGCCTGCGCTTCGGGCTCGCGCAGGTCCAGCACCAGCGAGCGCTTGTTGCGCGACTGCACCTGCCACCAGACGGAGGTGCCGTCTTTCAGCAACCGCCAGGTGCGCAGCGGATCTCCCCCGCCGGGCGGCTCGATCTTGATGACCTCGGCGCCGAAGTCAGCCAGCGTGCGCGCGGCGAAAGGCCCGGCGATGAGCTGCCCGAGCTCGATGACCTTGAGGCCGGCCAGCGGGCCCGCTGTGGGAGGGGAAGAGCTTGTTGTCGTCATGACGCCAGAGTGTGCCCGGGCCTGCCGGGGCGGGAAAACACCTATGAATTCTTGACTCCGCAATTCCGGCGCTTTCCGCAGCGCAGCAAATACCGCCCTCGCACCCTCCCCTCCCCGAGGAGAAAGGGCTTTGCTGCGGCGCAATGCATGGCGCGGCATCGGCCAATCAGGCCTCCTCGAAAGTCAAAAAAGTATCGGTTCAGGGCGCCATCTCTGGTTGTTGGCATCGGGAGCGGTTCGTACAGTCCGCCCCATGCAACCCGACCTGGAAATCGTTGAAGTCCGCGGTGACGAATCGTTCACCTGCTGGGCGCACGGCTACCCGTACCGCACGGTGCGCTGGCACTTCCATCCCGAGTACGAGATCCAGCTGATCGTCGAGACCCAGGGCGTGTATTTCGTGGGCGACCACGTCGGCCACTTCGAGCCGGGCAACCTCGTGATGATGGGGCCCGACCTGCCGCACAACTGGATCAGCGACGTGCCCACGGGCCAGAGCGTCGAGCGGCGCGGCATCGTGATCCAGTTTCCGGCCGGGCTGATGCAGAACATGGCCGGCACCTTTCCCGAGTTCGAGCGCATCGCGCCGCTGCTGGCCGAAGCGGGCTCGGGCCTGCTGTTCTCGGTGGAGACCGCCGCCGCGGCCAAACCGATCATGGAATCGCTGCTGGAGGCGCGCGGCCTGCGCCGCGTGATCCTGCTGCTGTCGCTGCTCGAACTGCTGGCCGACGGCCACGACCGCCAGCGCCTGGCCAGCCCCGCGTTCAAGCCCGACCCCAAGGCCTTCATGTCGCACGCGATCAACAACGTGCTGGCCCACATCGCGGCCAACCTCGGCGACGACCTGCGCGAGCCGATGCTGGCCGAGCTGGTGGGCCAGAGCCCGAGCGCGTTCTCGCGCTCGTTCCGCAAGCACACGGGTCAATCGTTCGTGCGCTACGTGAACCGGCTGCGCATCAGCCGCGCCTGCGAGCTGCTCACCAACAGCGAGAAGCCGGTGCTCGACGTCTGCATGGACGTGGGCTTCAACAACGTGTCGAACTTCAACCGGCAGTTCCTGCTGCACAAGCGCATGCCACCGACCAAGTTCCGCAACTTCCATCGCATGCAGGCAGCCGCCTCGCGCGCAGCCAGCCCGCCCTAGCGCGCCACCCGAGTTCCCCGCGTCGTTTCTGGCGTGGCGCATGGGCGCCGCGCGGGGCGACCCTTTGCCAGCGTTTTTCAAACAGAGACAACCTCAAGGAGACAGCCACCATGAAGAACATCCTCAAAGCCACCGCCCTCACCGCCGCGCTGGTCTGCGGCGCATCCGCCGCACAGGCGCAGGCACCGAAACAGCCGCTGCGCATCGGCATGACCTTCCAGGAGCTCAACAACCCCTACTTCGTGACGATGAAGCAGGCGCTAGAAGAGGCCGCCGCCAGCATCGGCGCCACCGTGGTCACCACCGACGCGCGGCACGACGTGGCCAAGCAGATCGGCGACGTGGAAGACATGATCCAGAAGAAGGTCGACATCCTGCTGCTGAACCCGACCGACTCCACCGGCGTGCAATCGGCCGTGCGCTCGGCCAAGAAGGCGGGCCTCGTGGTGGTGGCGGTTGATGCCAATGCGCAGGGCCCGGTCGATTCCTTCGTCGGCTCGAAGAACACCGACGCCGGCCGCCTGGCCTGTGAGTACCTGGCAAAGAGCATCGGCGAAAAAGGCGACGTGGCCATCCTCGACGGCATTCCGGTCGTGCCTATCCTGGAGCGCGTGAAGGGCTGCCGTGAAGCGCTCGCCAAGTACCCCGGCATCAAGGTGGTGAGCACGCAGAACGGCAAACAGGAGCGCGCCACCGCGCTCACCGTGACCGAGAACATCCTGCAGGCCAACGGCAACCTCAAGGGCATCTTCAGCGTGAACGACGGCGGCTCGATGGGCGCGCTCGCCGCCATCGAAGCCAGCGGCAAGGACGTGAAGCTCACCAGCGTGGACGGCGCGCCCGAAGCCATCAAGGCCATGCAGAAGCCCGGCTCGAAGTTCATCGCCACCACCGCGCAGTACCCGCGCGACCAGATTCGCCTGGCCATCGGCATCGCGCTCGCGAAGAAGTGGGGCGCCAATGTGCCCGCTGCGGTACCGGTCGATGTGAAGCTGATCGACGCCGAAGGCGCGAAGACCTTCACCTGGTAACTAACGCTCGAAGCAGCGCACGGCCATGAACGACACCGCCGAAATGCTGAGGCTCGAAGGCGTCTCGAAGAGCTTTCCGGGCGTGAAGGCTCTCGCGGGCATCGACCTCTCGATCCGCAAGGGCGAAGTGCACGCGCTGCTCGGCGAGAACGGCGCGGGCAAGTCGACGCTGATGAAGATCCTCGGCGGCATCTACCAGGCCGACGAGGGGCGCATCTTCATCGAAGGCAGCGAGCGCAAGTTCGCGGGCTACAACGATGCGATTGCTGCCGGCATCGGCATCATCTTCCAGGAGTTCAGCCTCATCCCGTACCTGAACGCGGTGGAGAACATCTTCCTCGGCCGCTACCTGAAGAACCGTTTCGGGCTGATGGACAAGACGGCGATGAAGCGCTCTGCGCAGGCCTTGTTCGACGAGCTGGGTGTGCAGATCGATCTCGGCGTGCCGATCTGCCAGCTCTCGGTGGCGCAGCAGCAGTTCGTTGAAATCGGCAAGGCGCTGTCGCTGAAGGCGCGCCTGCTGGTGCTCGACGAGCCGACCGCTACGCTCACGCCGAACGAGGCCGGGCACCTGTTCAAGATCATGCGGGAGCTGCGCGCCAAGGGCGTGGCGATGATCTTCATCTCGCACCACCTCGACGAGATCTTCGAGGTCTGCGACCGCATCAGCGTGCTGCGCGACGGCGCCAACGCAGGACACGCCGAGGTAGGTGCGACCGACGTGGATGCACTGGTCGAGATGATGGTGGGCCGCCGCATCGAACACAACTTTCCGCCGAAGCCGGTGCCCGCGCCGCGCGGACGCAAGGTGCTCGAGGTGCCGCACATCCAGCTTGCGAAGGGCGGGCCTGTCAACGCCTTCGACCTGCACGAAGGCGAGATCCTCGGCTTTGCGGGGCTGGTCGGTTCGGGCCGCACCGAGCTGGCGCTGGGCATGATGGGCGCCGACCGCGCGCACCGCAAGACGGTACTGCGCAACGGCAAGCCCGTGCGACTGAACGACCCGACGCAGGCGCTGGAAAACGGCATCGGCCTGCTGCCCGAAAGCCGCAAGGTCGAGGGGCTGATCACCGACTTCACGATCCGCTTCAACATCTCGCTGAACAACCTCGGCAGGCATCGCACCGCGGGGCTGGTAAGCCAGGCGTCTGAGAAGCAGGCGGCCGGGGAACTGTCGCGCCGCGTAGGCGTGAAGGCACCGGGCATCGAGACGCGCGTGGCGACGCTGTCGGGCGGCAACCAGCAGAAGGTGGTGATCGCGCGCTGGCTCGGCCACGCCTCTGAAGTACTGATCTTCGACGAACCCACACGCGGCATCGACGTGGGCGCCAAGGCCGAGATCTACGGCCTGATGCGCGAACTCACGCGCCAGGGAAAGTCCATCGTGATGATTTCGAGCGAGCTGCCCGAGATCGTCGGCATGTGCGACCGCGTCGCGGTGTTCTCGGGCGGCTCCATCGTGGCCGTGCTCGAGGGCGACTCCATCAACTCCGGCGACATCATGCGCCACGCAACCACAGGGGGCCTGCAATGAACGCCACCGCCACCCATCCCGTGCCACCGGTTCCCACCGGCGGATTCCTCACCCGGCTGCGCCGCTCGACGGCCTTTCTTCCGCTGGTGGGCCTGGTCGCGATCTCGGTCTTCATGATCGTCGCGACCGACAACTTTCTCTCCTGGGGCAACCTGCAGAACATCGCGCTGCAGTCGTCGATCAACGCGATCATCGCTGTGGGCATGACGGCTGCGATCCTCACCGGTGGCATCGATCTGTCGGTGGGCGCGGTGGTGGCGCTGTCGGGCACGCTGGCCTCGGGAATGATGGTGCAGTTCGGCCTGCCGCCGATGCTGGCTGTGCCACTCGGCCTGGCCGTGGGCGTGGTGATCGGCCTCTTCAACGGCTACTGCGTGGCCTACCTGCGCATGCCGCCGATCATCGTGACGCTGGCCACCATGGGCATCGCACGCGGCATTGCGCTTATCTACACAGGCGGCTACCCCATCGACGGGCTGCCCGACTCGTTCGCCTTTCTCGGCGGCGGCGTGCTGGCCGGCATCAAGGTGCCGATCATCATCATGCTGGCGACCTACCTCGTGGCGTACGTGCTGCTGAACATGGCACCGTTCGGCCGCTACGTGTATGCCATCGGTGGCAATGAGGAAGCCACCCGGCTGTCTGGCGTGCGCGTGTCGCGCTACAAGCTGCTGGTGTATGCGCTGAGCGGATTCACCGCCGCCATCGCCGGCATCGTGCAGGCGGCGCGCGTAACCAGCGGACAGCCCGGCGTGGGCGTGGGCTTCGAGCTCGACGCCATCGCGGCCGTGGTGATGGGCGGCACGTCCATTGCCGGCGGGCGCGGCGCCATCGTCGGCACGCTCGTCGGTGCGTTGCTGCTGGGCGTGCTGAACAACGGTCTCAACATGATCGGCGTGTCGCCGTACCTGCAATTGATCATCAAGGGCGGCATCGTCCTGCTCGCCATCTTCATCAGCCGCGAAGCAAAGAGATGAGCTCGCCCCCAGGCTTCGCGCACTTCGTGTCGCTTCTCCTTCCCCCTACCGGGGGCAACACCAGCGGCCCGGCAAAGCCGGTTCCGCGGTGTTTCGCGAAAAAACCGCAATCCTTCTGATCAGAGAGAACCATGAGCTACCAAAAACTCCAACCCGGCACATCCGGCGCCATCACCCAGCTCGCCATGCAGGCCGTCGTCTGCCATGGCCCCAAGGACTACCGCCTCGAAACCGTCGACATGCCGACCATCGGCCCGAACGAGTTGCTGATCTCCATCGCCGCCTGCGGCATCTGCGCCTCCGACTGCAAATGCCACTCGGGTGCGAAGATGTTCTGGGGTGGCGACGGCCAGCCCTCGTGGGTGAAGGCGCCGGTCATCCCCGGCCATGAATTCTTCGGGTATGTCGAAGCCCTCGGCGAAGGCGCGGGCGAACACTTCGGCGTGGAGAAAGGCGACCGCGTGATCGCCGAGCAGATCGTGCCCTGCGGCAAGTGCCGCTTCTGCACTTCGGGCAAATACTGGATGTGCGAAGTGCACAACATCTTCGGCTTCCAGCGCATCGTGGCCGACGGCGGCATGGCCGACTACATGCGCCTGCCGCCAACCTCGCGCGTGCACAAGATCCCCGACGGCATCTCGCTGGAAGATGCGGCCATCATCGAGCCGCTGTCGTGCGCGATCCACACGGTGAACCGCGGCGACATCCAGCTCGACGACGTGGTGGTCATCGCAGGTGCCGGCCCGCTGGGGCTGATGATGGTGCAGGTCGCGGCGCTGAAGACACCGAAGAAGCTGGTCGTGATCGACCTCGTGCCGGAACGCCTGGCGCTCGCGAAGCAATACGGCGCCGACGTCGTCATCAACCCGAAGACCGAGAACGCCGACGCCGTCGTCAAGGGCCTGACCGAAGGCTACGGCTGCGACGTATACATCGAGACCACGGGCGCCCCCATCGGCGTGACGCAGGGGCTGGACATGATTCGCAAGCTCGGCCGCTTCGTCGAGTTCAGCGTGTTCGGCTCGGAAACCAGCGCCGACTGGTCGATCATCGGCGACCGCAAGGAACTCGACGTGCGCGGCGCGCACCTGGGCCCGTACTGCTACCCCGTTGCCATCGACCTGCTGGCGCGCGGCCTCGTCACCTCGAAGGGTATCGTCACGCACGACTTTCCGTTGACCGAATGGGAGCGCGCCTTCGCGCTGGCAAACTCGCTGGATTCCATCAAGGTGCTGCTCAAGCCGCAGCCCCGATCCTGAGAGACAACACACCATGAAGTACGTGATCGGCGTCGACATCGGCACGCAGAGCACCAAGTGCCTGCTGGTCGGCATCGACGGCAAGGTGCATGCGCAGACGAGCGTGGCCTACCAGCCCGAGACGCCGAAGCCGCTGTGGGCGCAGCAGGACTGCGCCGTGTGGTTCGACGCGGTGTGCGAGAGCGTGCGCGCCTGCGTGGCTGGCAGCGGCGTCGCGCCGTCGGACATCGCCGCGATGTGCGTGAGCAGCCTCTACGGCGGCGCGGGCATTCCAGTCGATGAAGAGATGCAGCCGCTGCACCCCTGCCTGATCTGGATGGACCGCCGCGCCACGGCCGAGGTCGCATGGGTGAACGCGAACGTGGACGTACCACGCCTCGAAGCCATCACCGGCAACGGCGTGGACAGCTATTACGGCTTCACCAAGATCCTGTGGGTGCGCGAGCACCTGCCCGAGGCGTGGGCGAAGACGCGCCACTTCCTGCCGCCCAACAGTTACATCAACTGGCGGCTCACGGGCGAGCTGGCGGTCGATCACAGCTCGGCCGGCAACATCGGCGGCGTGTACGACGCGGCGCGCCGGCAGTGGTCCGAAGAGGCGATGCAGATGCTCGGCGTTCCCTCGCGCATGATGCCGCCGCGCCTGGTCGAGTCGAGCGAGGTGGTCGGCGGCCTGAGCGCCGAATGGGCCGCGAAGCTCGGCCTTGCCGAAGGCATGCCACTGATGGCGGGCGGTGTCGATGCGGCGGTAGCCACCTTCTGCGCGGGCGTTACCGGCAGCGGCGACCACGTGGCGATGATCGGCACCAGCATGTGCTGGGGCTTCGTGAGCCCTACGGTCGATGCGCGGCACAAGCTCATCACGATGCCGCACGTGTATCGCGGTGCGGACCGCAGCTATGTGTTCGGCGGCGCGATCACGGCGGGTGCGGCCATCACGTGGTTCCGCGAAGCCTTCTGCCAGGCAGAAATCGCCGAGGCGACGCGCACCGGCGAAGACGCGCACGCGCTGATCGAACGCAAGGCCATCGACGTGCCCCCCGGCGCGGAAGGCCTCGTGTTCCTGCCCTACCTCATGGGCGAGCGCAGTCCGATCTGGGACGCGCAGGCCAAGGGCGCATTCATCGGCCTCTCGCTCGCGCACAGCCGGGCACATCTCTATCGCGCGGTGCTCGAAGGTGTGAGCTTCGCGCTGCAGCACAACATCGAGGCGGGACGCCAAAGCGGACAACCACTGGACAACCGGCTGATCGTGGTGGGCGGCGCGGCGCACTCGGACCTGTGGATGCAGATCGTGGCGGACATCACGGGCTACCCGGTGTTCACCATCGAGCAGGAGGTCGAAGCGGCGCTGGGTGCGGCGATGCTCGCGGCACTCGGTGCTGGGCTGGTCGATGCTGCAACGGCCGAGCGCGGCTGGGTCACGCTGGTGGAGCGCGCGCGGCCTGAGCCTGCAGCGCAGGCTGTGTATCGCGAGCGCTTCGAGATCTACAAGTCTCTTTATCCAGCATTGCGTGATGCGATGCATCGGCTGATGTGACTGCTCGATGCGATCGGGGGTGCGATCACGCCAACGGTGTGCTCTGCTCCGCGAATGTCCCCCGGCCTGCGGCCTCCTCCTTTATTTCGCTGCGCAGAGCACACCATCGACGTGATCGTTGGACGCAGCGGTTGATCGGTCGGCACTACAGCTGCGCCCATGTGCGAATGACACCGGGTGCTCCCCGCAGCGAAATAAAGGAGGAGCCGAAGGCCGGGGGACATTCGCGGAGGGGAGTACCCGGTGTCATTCGCACGCACCCCGGACGAACACTGAAGCAACTGACATGACAACCTCCTTCAACTTCTCCGGCCAACGCGCACTAGTGACCGGCGCGAGCAGCGGCATAGGCCGCACAGTGGCGATGCGACTCGCGCAGTCCGGCGCAATGGTCACAGCCGTGGGACGCAACGCCGCGGCACTGGAAACGTTGCACGCCGAAGCCGGCTGCACGCCACTGGTGCTCGACGTGGCCGACGCTCCCGCCCTGGAGCGCGCGCTAGCTGCATTGCAAGCATTCGACCTCGTAGTGAACTGCGCCGGCATCGCGCTGCTCGAATCTGCCGTCGCAATGAAGGCCGAGAGCTTCGACGCCGTGATGGCAGTCAACGCGCGCGCCGCAGCGCTCGTGGCCTCACGCTGCGGCAAGGCCATGATCGCGGCCGGCATACGCGGCAGCATCGTCAACGTGTCGAGCCAGGCTTCGCTGGTCGCGCTCGACGCGCATCTTTGCTACTGCGCCTCGAAGGCCGCGATGGACGCCATCACGCGCTCGCTGTGCCTGGAGTTCGGGCCGCACGGCATTCGCGTGAACAGCGTGAACCCGACCGTCACGCTCACACCGATGGCCGAACAGGCCTGGGCCGACGCGGACAAGAGCGCTGCCGCCCTCAGGAACATTCCGCTGGGCCGTTTCGCGCAGGTGGAAGAAGTGGTGGCGCCGATCCTCTTTCTGCTGAGCGATGGCGCGTCGATGGTGAGCGGCGTGTCGCTGCCGGTGGACGGCGGCTACACCATCGTCTGAAGCTGAAGGCTCTCAGGCCAGACGAGTGCCTCCGCCCCGAGGGGCATCGAGCAGCGCGTCGAGGTTGCGCGTGATCTTCTGCTCGATCATTTCGCTGAAGCTGCTGAACAGGAAACCCAGCGTCGCATCGAGCGTGAAGGTGCTGGCCGTGACCTCGACGGTGCCGTCGATGCCCGCGCGCGTGAAGGTTGCCACGTCGCGGTCTTCGCCCCGGGTGTAGACGCATTCGAGGCCGAACTCCTGCTCGGCCTGCTTGATCCACTGGCGCGCGGCGACGCGCGCACCAGTGAGCCCCAGCGTGTGATTGCGTTCGATATGGATGTCAGGCACCGTGATCTCCGTTTTTTTGTTCCGGGCTGGAATGGGTTTGCATGATGCCGGTCGCCGCCTGCAAGGCACTGCGGCGTTCTTCCGTGGTCGGCAGCGCGGCGATGCGCCGGACCTCAGTGTAAAAGCGCGGCCAGTCGTGGCCTTCGCGTTCGAAGAGTTTCTCGAAGCTGGGCACGAGATCGTCGTAGGCGCCCTGTGCGCCGAAGGCCGCGTTGTTGGCGCGTGCCACCCAGGCGTCATAGGCGTTGCGGCGGGGGCCAGACCAGCCCGCCTTCAGCTTTGCATAGCGCTCGCGAAAATCGGCCATGGCGGCCTGCTTCATGACCTCGACCTTGGCCCAGTCCTTGTCCTTGGCTTCGGGCGATTCGTAGACCTGCGTCAGCGCGCGGCGGGTGTTCAGCGCCAGCGCGCGGAAGTCCTGGCGCTGCCCATCGAACTGGGCGTACTCGCGACGGGCCTGCTCGCCGGCCTCGCGCTGCAGCCACATCGCCCCGCCGATGCGCTCGACCGCCGTGGCGTACGACTCGTTGAACACAGTGTCGCCGGCCACGTAGAGCACCTGGTGCGCCAGTTCGTGGAACACGATGCGCGCGAGCTCGCCCTCGGGGTAGCCAATGAAGGTGGACAGCAGCGGATCGCCACCGGCCCAGTTCATCCAGCCCAGCGTGGAGTACGCGGGCACCGGGTACACGGCCACTTCCAGGTCCTGCTTCTTCTGCGCTTCGGCTTCGGTCTTGGCCGCATCCTCGCTGTAGTAGCCCCGGTAGCCCACGCAGCCGGCCACCGGGAAGCACCAGCTCTTGAGCGTGAGCGAGTACGGCGGCGCGGCCACCACGTTCCACACGGCGGCGGGGCGGTGCAGGTCGGCGTACGACTTGTAGCTGGCGTTGTCGGGCAGGCCGAGTTGGGTGGAAGCGAAGCGGCGGATGCGCTGCGTGAGTTCGAGCTTGGCCTTCAGCGGCGCGGACACGGCCGGGTCGGCCAGCCACTCGGGCACGGGCTTGGCGGCCCGCATGATGCCGATGTGGCCGCTGGCGGACTGCCAGTAGTAGCCGAGGTCGGCGCAACCGGTGAGCAACAGCGAGCCGGCCAGCGCAAGCGCGGGAAGAGGCCTCACGCTTTTTCGACCTCGACGAGGCAGTCGTAGAAGGTCGGCCCGCGGCCGATGTCGGTCAGGCGCTGGCTGGTCAGCTCGTTGACGTTGGTGCCATCCATGCCGAGCTTGCGCCACCAGATGCCCATGCCGTGCACCACGCCCTGCCGCGCGCGGCGCGAGACTTCGGCGCGGCAGCGGTGTTCGCCGCGCTTGTTGAACACGCGCACCATCGCGCCGTCCTCGATGCCGCGCGCTGCGGCGTCGGCCTCGTGGATTTCGAGCAGCGGCTCGACCTCGATGGCGCGCAGGCTCGTCACGTTGACGAAGGTCGAGTTGAGGAAATTGCGCGCCGGCGGCGAGATCATGGCCAGCGGGAATTCGGTCGAGCTGCCGGCCGGCTCCCAGTTGGGCACGTGGTCGGGCAGGCCGCCGATGCCCATGGCTTCGAGGCGCGCGCTGAAGAATTCGCAGCGGCCCGAAGGCGTGGGGAACCTGCCTTCGGCAAACGGCGCCTCGGGCAGCTTCACGCTGGTGAAGCCCTGCGCCAGCAGTTCGGGGAAGTCGATGGCGTTGTCGGCAAAGGCGGTGCGGCACAGCGTCTCGTCGGAGTCCGAGAAACAGGGCTCGGTAAAGCCCATGCGACGCGCCAGTTCGCGGAACACCCAGGCGTTGCTGCGGGCCTCGCCGCGCGGCGCCACGGCCGGGCGGTTCAGCAGCACGTCGGTGTGGCCGTAGCTGCAGTGGATGTCCCAGTGCTCCAGCTGCGTGGTGGCGGGGAGCAGGTAGTCGGCGTAGTCGGCGGTGTCGGTGCGGAACTGCTCCAGCACCACGGTGAACAAATCTTCGCGCGCGAAGCCCGCCGCCACCTTGGCCGACTCGGGCGCCACCGCCACGGGGTTGCTGTTGTAGACCACGATGGCCTTCACCGGATTGGCGGTGTCCAGCAGCGCGTCGCCGATGGTGCTCATGTTGATGGTGCGCGGCTTGCGCCCGGCCAGCAGGTCGGGGCGCTGAAGCGCGGCGCGGTCGACCGGGTAATGACCCGAGCTGCTCAGCAGCAGGCCGCCCGCGCGGTCGCGCCAGGCGCCAACCAGCGCCGGCAGGCAGGCGATGGCGCGGGCCGCGTTGCCGCCGCCGCGCACGCGCTGCATGCCGTAGTTCAGGCGGATCGCGGCCGGCTTGGTGGTGCCGTAGGCCTTTGCCAGCGAGACGATTTGCTCTTCTGGAATGCCGCAGACTTCGGCCGCGCGCGACGGCGGCCATTGCAGCGCGCGCTCGCGCAGCTCCTCCCAGCCCAGCGTGTGGCTGGCGATGTAGTCGTGGTCGAGCCAGTCGTGCACGATCAGCTCGTGCATCAGGGCCAGCGCCAGTGCGGCGTCGGTGCCGGGCAGCAGCGCGATGTGCTCGTCGCACTTGTCGGCGGTTTCGGTCTTGCGCGGGTCGATGCACACCAGCCGTGCGCCGGCACGCTTGGCGGCCTGGGCGTGGCGCCAGAAATGCAGGTTGCTGGCGATGGAATTGCTGCCCCAGATGAGGATTAGCTTGGCTTCGGCGAAGAATTCGATGCGCATGCCGACCTTGGCGCCCAGCGTGTAGACCATGGCTTCGCCGCCGGCCATCGAGCAGATGGTGCGGTCCAGCAAGGTGGCGCCCAGCTTGTGGAAGAAGCGCCGGTCCATCGACTCGCCCTGCACCAGGCCCATGGTGCCCGCATAGCTGTAGGGGACAATAGCTTCGGGTTTTCCCTGTAATACTCGAAGATGCGCGGCGATGTCGTCCAGCGCGGCGTCCCACGACACGGGCTCGAACTGGCCGCTGCCCTTGGGGCCGACACGTTTCAGGGGCTGTACCAGCCGTTCGGCGTGATCATTGCGTTCGATGTAGCGGGACACCTTGGTGCACAGCACGCCACCGGTGTGCGAATGGGCGGCGTTGCCCTGCAGCTTGACGGCCACGCCGTCCTTGACGGTGGTAACGAGCGCGCAGGTGTCCGGGCAGTCGTGGGGACAGGCGCCCAGCACGGTGGTCGTTACGGGCTGGGAAGGCGCTTCTTCGAGCAAGGTATCCGGTGCGTGGGCCATCGGGCGAGTCTAATTTGTGCGCGAGTCAGAGCGCGGGAGTGGGTTTTCATCATGTTGAATCGACGTCATTTTTCTTTGGCCGCAGGCGCGGCCGCCACACTGGGTGGCTTCGGCATCGCGCGGGCACAGGGCGACACGCCGCTGGTGCTGGGCCAGTCGGCAGCGTTCACCGGTCCGGCGGCGCAGCTGGGCATCCAGTTCCACCAGGGCGCCAAGCTGTTCCTGGACCAGTACAACGCCCAGCCGGGCCGCCGCAATGTGGTGATCAAGAACCTCGACGACGGCTACGAGCCCGACCGCTGCGCGGCCAACACGCAGAAGCTGATCGAGGAAGACGTGTTCTCGCTCTTCGGCTACATCGGCACGCCGACCAGCCTGGCGGCGCTGCCGCTGGCGGTGAAGGACAAGGTGCCGTTCGTGGCGCCGTTCACTGGCGCGATGTCGCTGCGCGAGCCTTTCCAGAAGAACGTGTTTCACCTGCGCGCCTCGTACAACGACGAGACGGCGCTGATGGTGAAGCAGCTCACCCACCTGGGACTGAAGAAGATCGCGGTCTTCTACCAGAACGACGCTTACGGCAAGGCCGGGCTCGACGGCGTGACGCTGGCGCTCGGCGAGCAGCAGCTCAAGCCCGTGGCGCTGGCCACGGTGGAGCGCAACTCGGCCGACGTGGCGCAGGCGGTGAAGTCCATCGTGGCGGCGAAGCCCGACGCGGTGGTGCAGGTGGGCGCGTACAAGGCCTGCGCAGCCTTTATCCGCCAGGCGCGAAAGGCGGGCTATGGCGGCACTTTCTTCAACATGTCTTTCGTCGGCACGCAGGCGCTGGCGGACGAGCTGGGCAAGGACGCGGCCGGCGTGATGGTGACGCAGGTGGTGCCCTCACCCTACAACCAGGCCAATGCGCTGGCGCGCGAGTTCACCGAGGTGGTGCGCAAGGCCGGCGGCGGCGCGAGCGCCAATTTTTCGAGCATGGAAGGCTACCTGGCCGCGAAGGTGCTGACCGAGGGCCTGCGCAAGGCGCCGGGCAAGCCCACGCGCGACAGCCTGATCGCGGGGCTGGAGAGCATCGACCGCCAGCAGTTCGGCGGGTTCGAGGTGTCGTTCTCGGCCAAGAACCACGTGGGCTCGAAATTCGTCGAGCTGTCGATGCTGACCGGCGACGGCCGCGTCAGGACCTGATCAGGCCGCCTTGCCGCTGAGACCGTCCACAGCCTGGAACATCGCCTGCCGCGCCTGGCTGACGATCTGTCCGCGCCAGGCATCGGTGTCCGTATAGAACGCTTCCAGCATCCGCGCCCGGATGCCGTCGGCCAAGTCGGCCGGCGCCTCGGGGTGCTTGTGCAGCCAATGGTCGGCACGCAGCGCGCCGGTCACTTCGAGGATGGGCAACGTGCCGTATTCGAGCGCGATGCCGGTGTATTCCGCCTGCGGGCACTCCTCGTAAACAGAGTCCCACATCAGCCCCCGCAGCAGCGCAGAGGTCGAGGAGCCGTCGTAGATCGAGGTGACGGGCGCGGCGGGCGTGCCCCACCACGCATTGGCGCGCGCATAGGCGACCTTGTCGTCGCGGCAGGCGAAGATGCGTTCGCCCAGGCCGTTCGGGCCAAGCCCCGTGTGCAGGTCGATCCAGGCAATGCGCTTCGCGCTGCCCGCGTGGCGCTTCAGCACGCTGCGGATGGTCTTGTTGCTCCAGGTCGGCGCCTTGCCGCCGAAGAACAGGCCGTCGTCGAACTGGTACTGCCCGCTGGTCACGGCCGCCTGATAGGCAGTGGCGCCGTGCTTGCCGATCCACTTGTCCACCGCCGCCTGGTTCTCGGGAGTGGGCGGCCAGGTGGCGGGCAGCAGCAGGTCGTGTAGCTTGGCATACGGCTCGTTGATCGGCACCGGCTTCGAGAAGTCGATGAAGTTGCGGTTCAGGTCGACGTTCTCGTGCGTCACGCGCCGGCCGTAGGAAAAGCCGTGCGGGTTGAGCGCGTGCACGTAAAGCACCGCCACGCCCTGTGCCTTGGCCTTCTCGCGCCATTCGGCGTCGTGCAGTGCGAACACCTGCACGCCGCTGCCGCAGTGGCCCTCGGCGCCATGGCAGGCACTGGAGACGATCAGCAGGTTCTGCGCATTCGCGTCGCCGTCGAGCGCGACGTCCATCGACAGGTCTTCGCCGTCGCGCCCCTTGAGCGGGTGCGCATGCGGCTCGACCGTGAGGCCGGCGCTCACGCAGCCTTGCAGGAACTTCTGGCGCGCCTGGGCGTAGCGCGGCGAAAAGGCCTCGGCGATGCCGATCATGTCGCTGCGCCGCCGGGCTTGAGGAACTGCTCGGCGATCTGCACCCAGCAGGTCGCGCCCAGCGGGATGAGATCGTCGTTGAAGTCGTAGCTCGCGTTGTGCAGCGTGCAAGGGCCTTCGCCGTGGTGCACGTCGCGATGCGTGCCGTCGCCGTTGCCGATGAAGGCATAGGCGCCGGGCTTGGCCTGCAGCATGAAGGCGAAGTCTTCGGACGTCATGGCGGCCTCCTGCTTCAGCACGTTCTCGGGGCCGACGATGCCGCCCATCACGCGGCGCGCGAAGTCAGCCTCGGCCTCGGTATTGATGGTGGGCGGGTAGTAGCGCTCGAAGCGGAAGTCGCAGGTGGCGTCGTGCGCCGCGCAGATGTGGTCAGCGACCTGCTTCATCTTTGCCTCGATCAGGTCGAGCACCTCCAGCGAAAAAGTGCGCACGGTGCCCGACAGCTCGCAGTTGTCGGGAATCACGTTGTTGGTTTCGCCGGCATGGATGGTGGTGACCGAGATCACGGCCGAGTCGGTCGGCTTCATCTTGCGCGTGAGGATGGTCTGGAAGGCCTGCACGATCTCGCAGGCGATCGGCACCGGGTCGATGCCCGTATGCGGCAACGCGGCGTGGCCACCCTTGCCGATCACGTTGATGTGGAACTTGTTGCCCGACGCCATCACCGGCCCCGGGCTCACGGCGAACTGGCCCGCCTTCATGCCGGGCCAGTTGTGCATGCCGAACACGGCGTCCATGGGGAACTGCTCGAACAGCCCTTCCTTGATCATTTCGCGGGCGCCGCCGCCGCCCTCTTCCGCCGGCTGGAAGATCAGGTAGACGGTGCCGTCGAAGTTGCGGTTCTTCGCCAGGTGCTGCGCGGCCGCCAGCAGCATGGCCGTGTGGCCGTCGTGGCCGCAGGCGTGCATCTTTCCGTGGTGCTTGCTCGCGTGGGCGAAGGTGTTGAGTTCGGTGACGGGCAGCGCGTCCATGTCGGCGCGCAGGCCAACTGCGCGGCTGCTGGAGCCATTCTTGACGATACCCACCACGCCGGTGGTGCCCAGCCCACGGTGAATGGGAATGCCCCATTCGGTGAGCTTGCCTGCCACCACGTCGGCGGTGCGGACTTCCTGGAAACAGAGTTCGGGGTGGGCGTGGAGGTCACGTCGGACGGCGGCGATGCCAGCCGCCTGCGTGACGAGCGAGTCGATGAGTTTCATGGCGTGGACGTCTCAAAATGCCAGTCTATCCACTCTGGCGTTTTGAGGCACCACCAAAAATACGCACCCCAGGTGCGCACCCGGGGTTCAGTGCCCGGCGGTCCAGAAGCCGACGTGCGGCACGGCGGCCTCTTCCTCGAGCAGCGGCCCCACCACCTCGACGCGCCGCTGCCCGCGCGCAAAGACCTCGCGGCAGGGGAGCGAAAAAGTCGGGTTTTCGGGGTGGTCGCCGGTCAGGCCAAGCAGCGCGTGCTCTGAAAGCGCGTAGACCACGCGGCCGATGTTCGTCCAGTAGATGGCGCCCGCGCACATGCAGCAGGGCTCGGCGCTGGTGAACAGCGTGCAGCGCGCGAGCTGCTCGGGCGTGAGCAGGCGCGCGGCCTGCGCGGCGGCCACCAGCTCGGCGTGCTGCGTGGGGTCGCCCTCTGGTGGCATCGAGTTGTTGCCCGCGGTGACGACGACCTCGCCATGCTCGTTCGCCACCAGCGCGGCAAAGGGATGGCGCCCGCGCGCCTTCGACTCGTCCGACAGGCGGATGGCCATGCGCAGCAGTTCGAGATCGCGCGGCGACAGGTCGTCGGTGGTCATTTGCAGACAGCGCCCCCGTTCAGCGGCCGATGCTCTTCAGGTAGTCGGCGCGAGCGGCCAGCGCGGTGTCGGTGAAGTCGGTGAACACGCCGTCCACGCCGAGCTTGTAGTACACGCCGTATTCGTTCTTGCCGTCCTTGTTGTAGTCGGACGCGAGGCGGCGCGACTCGTTGCGGAAGGTGAAGGGGTGCACGAACAGGCCTGCCTTGTGCGCATCGGCGATCAGCGAGGTGGGCGCGGTGGAGGTGGCATCGGCGTCGTTGATCTTGCCGTCCTTGTTGACGTCCACCGGCTTGCCGTCGGCGCCGATGGTGCCCTTGATGCTCACGATGTAGCGCTTCCACGGACCGATGCCGTCGGCGTAGGTCTTGATCTCGGCCAGGCCCGCGGGCGTGACCATGGCGTCGAAGTTGCGCTTGTCGCCGGCCTTGGTCCAGTCGTAGGGGCGGTCGCTGGGCACGGCGAAGGTCACGGCGCCGGTCTTCAGGTCGACGCTGTCGCCGTCGATCAGCTGGATGAGCCGGGTGTTCAGGCCCTTGCTCTTCATGTACTTGAGGCTGCCGGGCTCGAAGGACTGCACGTAGATGGGCGCGGTCTTGCTGTTCCAGCCCGCTGCGTTGATGGCGGCGATGACCTTGTCTTCCATCGGCAGGCCGAGTTCGCGGAAGTAGGTCGGGTTCTTGGTCTCGGGGTAGATGGCGATGGTGCGGCCGGTTTCCTTCGACTTGGCCTTGGCGAAATCGATGATCTCCTGGAACGTGACGACCTTGAACTTGCCGTTGAATTCCTGCGGGCGCTCGGCGTCGGTGGAGATGCCGCCCAGCGTCTTGATCTCGGCCAGCGTGAAGTCGTTGCTGAACCAGCCGGTCTGGGTCTCGCCGTCGATCTTGATGGTCTTCTTGCGCGAGGCGAAGCGGGGGTGCTTGGCCACGTCGGTGTTGAGGGCGAGGTTGGGGTCGTGGCGGGCGATGAGCACGCCGTCCTTGGTGGAGATCAGGTCCATCTCGATCACGTCGGCGCCGAGCTCGATCGCACGCGCATAGGCTTCGAGCGTTTCTTCCGGCAGGTAGCCCGAGGCACCACGGTGGGCGATGACCAGCGGCGGGTTGCCGTCGAGCGTGAGCAGTTTGGTGCTGGAAGGCCCGGTAGTGGTGCAGGCGGCCACGCAGAGGGCGGCGGTGGCGGTCAAGGCGATCTGAAGGGTGCGCATGGTCCTGGTTTCTCCGTCCAAAAGAAGAGGGGCAGCGTACCTGCTTCGCGTGACTGCTTCGACATCCACGCACGCGCGGCGCCGACTTCCGGGAGAATGTGTTGCATGCTCCACACGCTTTCCCCCCAAAGCCTGCTGCTGGCCCAGACCCTGGTGCGCATGAACACCGTCAGCGCCAACAGCAACCTCGAACTGATCGACTTCGCGCAGAGCCACCTCGCGGCCCTGGGCGTCAAAAGCCGCATCACCTACAACGCCGAACGCACCAAAGCGAACCTGTTCGCCACGCTGGGCGAAGGCAAGCCAGCCGGCGTGATCGTCTCGGGCCACACCGATACGGTGCCCTGGGACGGGCAGGACTGGAGCGTCGACCCGCTCTCGGCCGTGGTGCAGAACGAGCGCCTCTACGGGCGCGGCTCGGCCGACATGAAGAGCTTCATTGCCATCGCGCTGGCCAATGCCCATCGCTTCCTGGAAAGCGACTCGCCCTTCGCGGTGCACTTCGCCTTCAGCTACGAAGAAGAAATCGGCTGCTTCGGCGTGAAGGAACTCATCGCCGACATGCGCGACGCCAACATCAAGCCGTTGGCATGCATCGTGGGCGAGCCCACCAGCATGGTGCCCGCCATCGCGCACAAGGGCGTGTACCGCTACAAGTGCTGCGTGCGCGGCAAGGAAGCACATTCCTCGCTCACGCCGAAGTCGGTCAACGCCATCGAAATGGCGGCCCGGGTGATCGGCAAGGTGCGCGACATGGCGGAAGACTTCGAGCGCAACGAGCCGCGCTACGAAGGCTTCGACGTGCCCTTCAGCACCGCGAGCGTGGGGCAGTTCCACGGCGGCATCGCCGACAACGTGGTGCCGCGCGACGCCGAGTTCCGCTATGAATTCCGCGACCTGCCCACCGCCGATGCCAAGCGCATGCAGGCCGACGTGGTCGCCTACGCGGGCAGCATCGAACCCGCGATGAAGAAGGTCGCGCCCGACGCGGGCTTCAGCTTCGAGACCATCTGCGAGATTCCGAGCTTCCTTGGCGCGGCCGACAACCCGATCACCAAACTGGCGCAGCGCCTCGCGGGCGAAGAACGCACCACGCTGGTGGCCTTCGGCACCGAAGCGGGTCTGTTCAAGAACGCCGGCATCCCCACCGTGGTGTGCGGGCCCGGCAGCATCGAGCAGGCGCACCAGCCTGACGAGTTCGTGAGCCTCGAACAACTCGCGCGCTGCGAGCTGTTCATGGAACGCCTGGCCTCCACGCCCGCCATTGGCTGAACCAGCAGAAAGCGGCGGCGACGCGCTGCGGCGCATGAAGCGAATCGCGCTCGGCCTGCTGTGCGGCGCGGCGCTGCTCTATGCGGTGGCGAGTGCGCTGCATGCGCAGCACCCGGCCTGGGGCTACGTGGCCGCCTTTTCAGAAGCCGCGATGGTCGGCGCCATTGCCGACTGGTTCGCGGTGGTGGCGCTGTTTCGCCATCCGCTGGGCCTGCCGATTCCGCACACCGCGATCATCCCGAGCAACAAGGACCGCATCGGCGCCAAGCTCGCGGGCTTCATCTGCGACAACTTCCTGAGCACTGAACAAGTGCTCGGCAAGCTGCGGCAGTTCGATGCTGCCGGGCGCATCGCCGATTGGCTGGCGCGGCCCGCCAGCGGCGAGAAGCTCGGCGAATGGGGCGTGGCCGCCACGCGCTACGGGCTCTCGGCCTTCGACGACGAGCGAGTGCGCGACTTCATGGGGCGCGCCGCCGCGGCCGGCCTCGAGAAGATCGACCTCTCGCGCCTGACCGGCCAGGCGCTCGACGCGCTCACAGCAGGCGGGCGCCACCAGGCCCTGCTCGACGACGTGCTGCAGCAGGTGGCCGGCCTGCTCGAAGGCGACGAGGTGCAGGCGCACATCACAGAAGCCATCGCGCGCGAGATCAAGACGCTGCGCTACGTGGGCCTCGACCAGGTGGCGGCCAAGCTGGCCACGCGCAAGATCGTCGCGGTCGTGGCGCGCACCATCGGCGAGCTGGCGGCCGAGCCCGAGCATCCGATGCGCAGGCGCTTCGATCACTTCGTCGACGACTTCGTGGTGCGCCTGAAGCTCGACCCCGAGTTTCAGCAGCGCGGCGAGCAGATTCGCGCGGAGCTCATCGCGCACCCGGCCCTTGGCGACTACCTGCACGGGCTGTGGGGCGAGCTGCTGGCGTGGCTGCACGACGACCTGGGCCGCAACGATTCGACCATCCGCCAGCGCATCGCCTCGATGGCCGGCTCGCTGGGCGCACGGCTGCAGGGCGACGAAGCCATCCGCCGCTGGATCAACGAGCAGATCGAGGCCGCCGCGCCGCTGGCCATCGAGCGCTACCGCGAGGACATCCGCCGCTACATCGAGGAACGCGTCGGCGAATGGAACGCGCAAGAGATGACGCTCGAGCTGGAGCGCCACATCGGGCGCGACCTGCAGTTCATCCGCATCAACGGCACGCTGGTGGGTGGGCTGGTGGGGTTGCTGATCCACACGGTGACGCAGCTGCTGCGCGGCTGAACGGGCCCGGGTAATCCACAGCGGACGAAAGTCCGCATCGTGTCTCCGGAGAGACTTCGCGGGCCCTTTCGCCTCCTAGACTGCTTCGCGCATCAACAAGAGGAGAAAAACGCCATGCCCTGTCGAAGCAGCCTGCGCACGGTCGCGCTGACCACCACCCTCGCCCTGATGGGCGCCTGCAGCACGGTCGCGCCGCCATCGCCTGCCACCCGGCCCGTCTCGTGGGGCGCTCCTGAGGCGCTGGTCGCCCCGTCGTCCTTCTCGGGCGTGCACGGGCTGGCCATCGATGCGAAGGGCCGGCTGCTCGCGGGCTCGGTGGTCGGCAACACGTTGTGGGAGGTCGACCGCAACACCGGCGCGGCCAAGGTGCTCGTCGATGCACCCGAAGGCCAGGCCGACGACATCGCCGTGGGCCCGAAGGGCGAGCTGGCCTGGACCAACTACCTCATGGGCATGCTGCGCTACCGCGAGAGCGACACCGCCCCGATGCGCGTGCTGGCCAAGGACTTGCCCGGCCTCAACTCGCTCGACTTCGACCGCCGCAACGGCAAGCTCTACGCCTCGCAGGTGTTCCTGGGCGACGCGCTGTGGGAGATCGACCGCGAAGGCCAGAAGCCGCCGCGGCTCATCAAGAAGGACATGGGTGGCTTCAACGGCTTCGAGGCCGGACCCGACGGCATGCTCTACGGGCCGCTGTGGTTCAAGGGCCAGGTGGTGAAGATCGATCCGGCGAACGGCAACATGACCGTGATCGCCGATGGCTTCAAGATACCGGCCGCCGCCAACCTCGACGGCAAGGGCAACCTCTGGGTGGTCGATGCGCGCAGCGGCGAGCTGGTGCGGGTGGAACTGGCCACCGGGCGCAAGACGGTCGCGAAGCAGCTGCGGCCTTCGCTCGACAACCTGGCCATCGCGCCCGACGGCACGATCTACGTGTCGAACATGGCCAACAACGAGGTGCAGGCCTTCAACCCCGCCACCGGCGAACTGCGCACGCTCACCAGCGGCAAGCTGGCGGTGCCGGCCGGCATGAAGATCGACGGCAACGACCTGTGGGTGGCCGACGTTTTCGGCTTCCGCCAGGTCGACGTGCGCACGGGCGAGGTGCGCGACGTGTTCCGCATGCAGCGCGACCCCGAGCTCGACTACCCGTTCGCGGTGGGGCTGTCGCCCAAGCTCTTTGCGTTGAGCTCGTGGTTCACGGGCACGGTGCAGCTGGTCGACCGGCAGACGCTGAAGACCGTCGAGACCATCCACGGCCTGAAGGCGCCGTTCGACGCCATCCCCATGCCCGACGGCAGCGTGATCTACGCCGAAATAGCTACCGGCAGCGTCACCCGCGCCAGCGGGCCGAAGTTCACTGAAAAGTCAGTGCTTGCTAGCGGCCTGAACGGCCCGGTGCAGATGATCGTCGGCCAGGACGGTGCGCTCTACGTGACCGAGGCCGCCGGCAAACTGCTGCGCATTCCGCTCGACGCCAGCGCGCCGCTGCGCACCATGGCCGACGGACTGGCGCTGCCCGAAGGCGTGGCGCAAACGCCGTGGGGCAGCTTCATCGTGGCCGAGAGCGCCGCGCGGCGGCTGGTGGAAATCGCCTCCGACGGCACACGCCGCACGGTCGCCGAGAACCTGCCGATCGGCCTCGCGCCCGGCCCCGGGCTGCCCCCGCCCTACGTGGTCACGGGCGTCGCCGTGGGCCGCGACGGTACGATCTACATGGCGGCTGATCGCAACAATGCGATATATCGAATCCGCCCCGTAAGGTAGGGTAACAATAAGTGTAAATTGCAGTTTACTTTTAAAAACAAATATTACAGACTGCGCGGGACGTCTTGTGGCGCCCCGATTGCATCCGGTGGTCGGGAGGTCTGCGAGGCGCTCTTTTCCTGAACTTGAAAGGACATCGCATGACTCCGCTCGTCGTAGGCCAACTCCTGTCGCCCGAGTACTCCCTGGGCATGGTGGCGCTCTCCTTCCTGATCTCATTCGCGGGCTCGCTGGTGGCCCTCATCTGCGCCGGCCGCATGGTCGGCGCGGACGGCAAGCCCAACCTCGCCGTCGTGGCCTGCGCTGCGGTGGCGCTGGGCGGCATCGGCATCTGGTCTATGCACTTCATCGGTATGCTGGCGTACCGCCTGCCGGTGGCCATCTCGTACAACATGCCGCTCACGGTGGTGTCGCTGGTCGCGGCCATCCTGATCTCGGGCATTGCGCTGTACATGGCCGGCGGACGGCGCAAGTTCAGCAAATCGGGCTGGCTCGCCGGCAGCCTGCTGGCCGGTGTCGGCGTCTGCGTGATGCACTACATGGGCATGTTCGCAATGAGCATGCGCGCCTCGATGAACTTCGACATGGCGGTGGTCGGGCTGTCGGTGCTCATTGCCGTCACCGCTGCCGCGGCGGCCCTGTGGCTGGCGTTCAACCTGCGCAAGCTCTCGCACAAGGTCGCGGCGGCTGCCGTGATGGGCGTGGCGGTCTGCACCATGCACTACGTGGGCATGAGCGCAGCCAGCATGGTCTGCATCGCAGCCGCGCCCGCCGACGCGCTGGCCATCGGCGGCAGCTACATGGGTCTCACGGTGTTCGGCACGGCCGGCGCGGTGCTGATCTTCATCTACTGGGTGGTCACGGGCAGCAGCCTCGACGCCCCGGTGGCCCCGCAACGCGCACGCGCCAGCTGACCAGCTAGTAGGCGCAAGCGGGCGCGGCGCCCGCCCCCTAGAGTCTGTGCAGAGCGAAAACAAGCGACCTGCACAGACTCTTCCCATGCCCGTCATCGAATCCCGGCTGCAATCGGCCAGCGACACCTTCCAGGCCAACCGCACCGGCATGCTCGCGCTGCTCGACCAGGTGCGCGCACATGAGGCCCGCGCCGTCGCAGCCTCCGGCGCCTCGGCCGAGCGTTTTGCCAAGCGCGGGCAGCTGTTGCCGCGCGAGCGCATCGCGCTGCTGCTCGACACCGGCGCGCCCTTCCTGCCGCTGGCCTCGCTCGCGGGGCTGGGGCAGGACAACCCCGATCTGGTCAAGAGCGTGCCCGGCGGTGGCCTGATCTCCGGCATCGGCCAGGTATCGGGCGTGCGCTGCATGGTGAACGCCTCCGACTCGGGCATCGACGCTGGCGCACTGCAGCCCATGGGCCTCGACAAGCAGCTGCGCGTGCAGGAGATCGCGCTCGAAAACAAGCTGCCCTACGTGCAGCTGGTGGAAAGCGCTGGCGCCAACCTCATGCACTACCGCGTGCAGGACTTCGTGCGCGGCGGCAACATCTTCCGCAACCTCGCGCGGCTGTCGGCCGCGGGGCTTCCGGTGGTGACAGTGACGCATGGCTCCTCGACCGCGGGCGGCGCCTACCAGACGGGCTTGTCCGACTACATCGTGATGGTGCGCGACCGCACGCGGGCTTTTCTCGCGGGGCCGCCGCTGCTGAAGGCGGCCACCGGCGAGATCGCCACCGAAGAAGAACTGGGCGGCGCGGTGATGCACACGCACATCTCGGGCCTCGGCGACTACCTGGCCGAGGACGACCGCGACGCCATCCGCATCGCGCGCTCGATCCTCGGCGGCATCGACTGGGCGCGCGACGAAGCGCCGCGCCGGTTCACACCGCCGCGCTACGACGCCGAGGACCTGCTCGGCATCATGCCCAGCGACGGACGGAGGCCGGTGGACATGCGCGAGGTGATCGCGCGCATCGCCGATGGCTCCGAATTCCTGGAGTTCAGCGAGCACTACGGCAGCGCCACCGTCTGCGGCCACATCCGGCTCGAAGGCCATGCTGTGGGCATCATCACCAACAACGGCCCCATCGATTCCGACGGCGCGACCAAGGCCACGCACTTCATCCAGGCCTGCTGCCAGACGCGCACACCCATCGTCTACCTGCAGAACATCACCGGCTACATGGTGGGCCGCGCGCACGAGGAGGCCGGCATCATCAAGCACGGCGCGAAGATGATCCAGGCCGTGACCAACGCCACAGTGCCGCAGATCACGCTGCACTGCGGCGCCTCCTACGGCGCGGGCAACTACGGCATGTGCGGCCGGGGCTTCGCGCCGCGCTTCTGCTTCTCGTGGCCCAACGCGCGCACCGCGGTGATGGGCGGCGAGCAGGCGGCAAAGACCATGGCCATCGTGATGGAGGCAGGCATGGCGCGAAAGGGCGCGGTCGACCACGCGAAGATCGATGCGATGCAGCAGCAGATCGTCGAACGCTTCGATCGGCAGATGAGCGTATTCACCACCAGCGCGCTGCTGCTCGACGACGGCGTGATCGACCCGCGCGACACGCGTGCGGTGCTGGCCGAAGTTCTTTCGATCTGCCGCGATGCCGATGCGCGCGTGCCGCAGGCGATGCAGTTCTCGGTGGCACGGCCATGAACAGCCCATTTCAAAAAATCCTGATCGCGAACCGCGGCGAGATCGCAGTGCGCGTGATGCGCACGGCGCGCGCGATGGGCTACCGCACGGTGGCCGTGTACTCCAGCGCTGACGCGGATGCCGAGCATGTGCGGCAGGCCGACCAGGCGGTTTGGATCGGCGAGCCTCTGCCCGCGCAGAGCTACCTGAACATCGCCGCGATCATCGAGGCCGCGCGTGCCAGCGGTGCTGATGCGGTGCACCCGGGCTACGGCTTTCTCGCGGAGAACGCAGCGTTCGCGCAGGCTTGTCGCGATGCAGACCTCGTCTTCATCGGCCCCTCGCCCGAAGCCATTCGCGCGATGGGCGACAAGGCCGGCGCCAAGCGGTTGATGCAGGCGGCGGGTGTGCCGTGCATTCCGGGCTACCAGGGCGAAGACCAGAGCGCGGAGACGCTGGCCGCCGAGGCAGCGCGCATCGGCTGGCCCGTGATGATCAAGGCAACGGCGGGTGGCGGCGGGCGGGGCATGCGGCTCGTCACCTCGGCCGCTGACTTCGCCGGTCAGCTGCACAGCGCACAGTCCGAAGCGCTCAATGCATTCGGCAATGCCACCGTGATCCTGGAGCGCGCTATCGTCGCGCCGCGCCACGTCGAAGTCCAGGTGTTCGCCGACCGACACGGCAACGCCATCCACCTCGGCGAGCGCGACTGCTCGGTGCAGCGGCGGCACCAGAAGGTCGTCGAGGAAGCGCCCTCGCCCGCAGTGTCCGAAGCGCTGCGCGAACGCATGGGCGCGACCGCCGTCGCCGCGGCGAAAGCCATCGCTTACGAAGGCGCGGGCACGCTCGAATTCCTGCTCGATGCCGAAGGCCAGTACTGGTTCATGGAAATGAACACGCGCCTGCAGGTGGAGCATCCGGTGACCGAAGCGGTGACGGGCCTCGACCTCGTCGAGCTGCAACTGCGCGTCGCGGCCGGGGAGCCCTTGCCGCTCGCACAGCAGGACGTGCGCATCACCGGCCACGCAATCGAAGTGCGCCTGTGCGCCGAAGATCCGCGGCAGGGCTTCATGCCGCAGAGCGGCACGCTCGCGGCATGGCGGCCCTCTGCCGCGTTGCGCACCGAACACGCCTTGCGCGACGGCGCCGCTGTGCCGCCCTTCTACGACTCGATGATCGCCAAGCTCGTGGCGCATGGCCGCACGCGAGAAGAAGCCCGGCACCGGCTGATTGCGGGCTTGCAGGACACGGTGGCGCTCGGCATCTCGACCAATCAGCAGCTTCTGCGACGCGTGTTGTCGCATGACGTGTTCGCAAGCGGCGCGGCAACGACCGCCTTCATCGGCGATCACCTCGACGCGCTGCTCGCCGCCGATGCGGCGAACGACACCCGCGCCGCATTGCTCGCCGCCCTCCTGCTCCAGCTGGGCGAGCGTGGCTGGCCCTCGCCGCTCGCGCACACGCTGCCCAACGCGCTGCGCTTCGCACTCGACGGCACGGTGCACGCAGCCCGGGTGACGCCGCGCGGCGCCGGCCGGTTCGACATTGCACTGGACGACGAGGCACCCATGCAGCTTGCATTGCTCGCCCTGCCAGGCGACGGCAGCCTCCGCTTCTCATGCGACGGCCTGTCCGAGCAAGCGTTCGTCGTGCGGCAGCCCGACCGCGTGGACTTCCACTTCCGCGGCCAGTCATTCCAGCTGGAGAACCTCACGCACGTCGCGGTCGCACGCACTGACGGCACCAGCGGCGACGGCCTGCTGCGCGCATCGATGAACGGCCGCGTGATCGCCCTGCTGGTAGCCGAAGGCGACGCGGTCGCCGCTGGCCAACCGCTCGTCACGCTCGAAGCGATGAAGATGGAGCATGTGCACTGCGCGCCACGTGCCGGCCGCGTCGCGCTGCATGTCACGGTGGGTGCGCAAGTCGCCGCACGCCACGTGGTCGCGCAGATCGCCGCGGTATGACAGAGACAGCCCCAAGAGACTCCAGAAGGTCATTCGCATGAACGCCCCCTCCTCCCATTACCGCTCCGTCTTCGCGCCTGGCCTGTTCGACGGACAGGTCATCGTCGTCACCGGCGGTGGCTCCGGCATCGGCCGCTGCACCGCGCACGAACTCGCCTCGCTCGGCGCGCACGTGGTGCTGGTCGGCCGCAAGCCCGAGAAGCTCGACACGGTACGCGCCGAGATCGAAGCCGGCGGTGGCAAGGCCAGCACGCAAGCCTTCGACATCCGCCAGGAAGAAGCGGTGTGCGCGGCCGTCGCCGCCATCGTCGCCGCACATGGCCGCATCGACGGGCTCGTGAACAACGCAGGCGGCCAGTACATCACGCCCCTCGCCGCCATCTCGGCCAAGGGCTGGGAGGCGGTGATCCACACCAACCTCACGGGCGGCTTCCTGGTCGCGCGCGAGTGCTACGTGCAAAGCATGCAGGCCAACGGCGGCGCCATCGTCAACATCGTGGCCGACATCTGGGGCTCCATGCCCAACATGGGCCACAGCGGCGCGGCGCGCGCGGGCATGGTGAGCTTCACCGAGACAGCGGCCGCCGAGTGGGCCGTTAGCGGCGTGCGCGTGAACGCGGTGGCGCCGGGCTACATTGCATCGAGCGGCATGGACCATTACCCGCCCGAAGCCGGCGACATGCTGCGCGCCATGCGCAACACCGTGCCCGCAGGCCGCTTCGGCAACGAGGCCGAGACCTCCGCCGCCATCGCCTTCCTGCTGAGCCCCGCGGCCAGCTTCATCAGCGGCAGCGTGCTGCGCGTGGACGGCGCACGGCCGCAGGTGCGCATGGGCTGGCCGATGGAGATTCCCGATGCGCAGACGCAGCAGCGCGCGGCGGTGCGGCCTTTCGATGGCTTTCATCTCGCGCAGGTACCGCGCGTGTTCCAGGACAAGTAAAGAACGAACGACCGGAGACAAGACACCATGCAGTACACCCATGAACACCTCGAAATACAGAAGACCCTGCGCCGCTTCATCGACGACGAGATCAACCCGCACGTGGATGAATGGGAAGCCGCCGAGATCTTCCCGGCGCACGAGGTTTTCAAGAAGCTCGGCAATCTCGGCATGCTGGGCCTGAACAAGCCCGAGGCCTTCGGCGGCGCCGGACTCGACTACTCGTACGCGATGGCGATGGCCGAGGCACTGGGCCACATCAGCTGCGGCGGCGTGCCGATGGCCATCGGCGTGCAGACCGACATGTGCACGCCCGCGCTCGCACGCTTCGGCAGCGACGAGTTGCGCCGCGAGTTCCTTGCGCCCGCCATTGCCGGCGACATGGTCGGCTGCATCGGCGTGAGCGAGCCCGGCGCGGGCAGCGACGTGGCGGGCCTGAAGAGCCATGCGCGCAAGGACGGCGACGACTACCTCATCAGCGGCCAGAAGATGTGGATCACCAACAGCCTGCAGGCCGACTGGATGTGCATGCTGGTCAACACCAGCGACGGGCCGGTGCACCGCAACAAGTCGCTCGTGATGGTGCCGATGGACAGCCCCGGCATCGAGAAGGCGAAGAAGATCCGCAAGATCGGCATGAATTCGAGCGACACCGGGCTCATCTACTTCGACAACGTGCGCGTGCCGCAGCGCTATCGCATCGGCGAGGAGGGCCAGGGCTTCGTCTACCAGATGCAGCAGTTCCAGGAAGAGCGGCTGTGGGCCGCCGCAAGTTCGCTCGAACCGATGGAAGACTGCATCGCGCAGACCATCGAGTGGGCGCAGCAGCGGCAGATGTTCGGCGCCACGCTGGCCGACCAGCAATGGGTGCAGTTCAAACTGGCAGAGCTGAAGACCGAGGTGGAGGCGCTGCGCGCGCTCACCTACCGCGCCTGCGACCTGCATGTGCAGGGCGAGGACGTGCTCGAGCTCGCGTCGATGGCCAAGCTCAAGACCGGCCGCCTCACGCGGCAGGTGTCCGACACCTGCCTGCAATTCTGGGGCGGCATGGGCTTCACGCTGGAGAACCGCGTGTCGCGGCTGTACCGCGACGGCCGGCTGGGCTCCATTGGCGGTGGCGCCGACGAGGTGATGCTCGGCATCCTCGCGAAGACCATGGGCATCGCCAAGCGGCCGCCGCGCGGTTGAACACGACATGAACGCCGAACTGCAAGCCGACCGAGCCGCGCTCGCCGACACGGTGCGGCGCTTTGCCGAAAGCGAGATCGCGCCGCATGTGCAGGCGTGGGACGACGCAGGCGAGTTTCCGCGTGCGCTCTACACACGCGCCGCCGAACTCGGCCTGCTGGGCCTGGGCTATCCGGAAGAACTCGGCGGCACGCCCGCCTCGTATTCGCTCAAGCTGCCGGCGTGGGTCGCGCTCGCGCGCCATGGCAAGAGCGGCGGCGTGCTCGCGAGCCTGTTCTCGCACAACATCGGCCTGCCGCCCGTGGTGCTGCATGCAAGCGACGCGGTGCGCCAAGAGGTCGTGCCGCCGGTGCTGCGCGGCGAGAAGATCGCGGCGCTTGCCATCACCGAACCCGGCGGCGGCTCCGACGTGGCCGCGCTGCGCACGACTGCAAAGCGCGACGGCGATCACTACGTGGTCAATGGCGAGAAGACGTTCATCACCTCGGGCATGCGCGCCGACTGGATCACCGTGGCCGTGCGCACCGGCGAGGGGCGAGGCGCTGGCGGCGTCTCGATGCTGCTGGTGCCGGGCGACTCGCCGAGCCTCTCGCGCACGCGCCTGTCGAAGATGGGCTGGCTGTGCTCCGACACCGCGACGCTGCACTTCGACAACGTGCGCGTGCCCGCGCGCTACCTTCTCGGGAACGAGGGCGAAGGCTTCCGCATGGTCATGGGCAACTTCAACGGCGAACGCATCGGCATCGCGGCGGGCACGCTGGGTTTCTCGCAGGCCTGCCTCGACGAGGCACTGGCCTGGGCGCGCGAGCGCAAGACCTTCGGCGCCGCGCTCATCGAGCACCAGGCGGTGCGTCACAAGCTGGTCGACATGCAGATGCGCATCGCCTCCACCGAGGCCTGGATCGAGGCGGTGTCGACCGAAGGCGACGCGCTCGAAGCGGCGGGGCGCTTCAATGCACCCGAATGGGTCGCGCAGATCTGCATGCTGAAGAACCACGCGACGCAGACCATGCAGTTCTGCGCCGACCAGGCGGTGCAGATCCTCGGCGGCATGGGCTTCATGCGCGGCACGGTGAGCGAGCGCATCTACCGCGAGGTGAAGGTGATGATGATCGGCGGCGGGGCCGAGGAAATCATGAAGGAGCTGGCGGCCAAGCAGATGGGCTGGTAGCCACCTTTCTTCGGACCGGGCGGAACGCTGCCGAACGCCGGGTGTCCAACCATCCAGCGCTTTCGCTGGGTCGCAGGAGACCGACATGCTCTCTCTCACCTCCGGCATCGGCGCCGTCATCCTCGTGCTGTTGGCGGTGCTGCTGTTTTCAGCGGTATGGATCTTCCGGGAGTACGAACGCGGCATCGTGTTCACACTCGGGCGCTTCTCGAAGGTTTCGGGGCCTGGTCTGGTGCTCGTGATTCCGGCCATCCAGCAGGTGGTGCGCGTCGACCTGCGCACCGTGGTGCTCGAAGTGCCGACGCAGGACGTGATCTCGCGCGACAACGTGTCGGTAAAGGTCAGCGCGGTCGTCTACTTCCGCATCGTCGACGCCGAGAAGGCCATCATCCAGGTCAAGGACTTCTTCAACGCCACGAGCCAACTGGCCCAGACCACCCTGCGCTCGGTGCTGGGCAAGCACCAGCTCGACGACATGCTGGCCGAGCGCGAGAAGCTCAACCTCGACGTGCGCGAGTCACTGGACGTGCAAACGGCGTCATGGGGCATCAAGGTGTCGAACGTGGAGATCAAGCAGATCGATCTCACCGAATCGATGGTGCGCGCCATCGCCAGGCAGGCCGAGGCGGAACGCGAGCGGCGCGCCAAGGTGATCCACGCCGAGGGCGAGCTGCAGGCTTCGGAGAAGCTGTTCCAGGCCGCCCGCGTGCTGGCGCAGGAGCCGCAGGCCATCCAGCTGCGCTACCTGGAAACGCTCACGGTGATCGGCGCGGACAAGAACACGACCATCGTGTTCCCGTTGCCGATGGATCTGATTTCGAGCTTCCTCGGCAAGCAGCACGCATAGCGGCGCGCAACGCGCGGAAGCGGAAAACTGTTCTTCACGCGCGAAGGCCTGCGGCGCATGGCCTTTCGCGAGGCGCGTGCTTACCATCGTCCGCATGTTCAAGCACATCGTGATGTGGGACCTGCGTGGCGACACGCCGGAAGAAAAGACGCAGGCCCGCCAGCTGCTCAAGCGCAAGTTCGAATCGCTGCGCGGCCAGATCCCGGGCCTGCTGCACATCGAAGTGGGCGTTGATTCGAGCCGCGCAAGCTATGCCTGCGACGTGGTGCTCTACAGCGAGTTCGACAGCCAAGCCTCGCTCGACGGCTACGCCACGCACCCTGCGCACCTGCGCGTGCGCGAAGAGCTTGGCGACCTTCGCGTCGCGCGCCACCAGGTCGACTACGCGCCCGACTGATCGGCGCCGGCCTGCGCGAGCCCAACGCAGAACTCGCGCACCAGCCGCAGCGCAGGCGCCTCGGTGCGGCCTTCGAGCGTGACGAAGGCGAACTGCGCGCTGAGCCCCGCAGCAGGCTCCACCTTCAATTCGGCCAACTCTCCGCTGTCCTGCAGCGCACGCGTGGCCGCGAGCACGCCCAGAAAGATCGCATCGGTGTTGCGCACGGCATCGATCAACGCGCCAATGTCTTCCGACGACACGTGCAGCCAGCGCTGCGGGCTCGCATCGCTGCCGTAGCGCTCGACCAGGATGCGCGCCACGTCGTCGCTGACCATCGTCGAGACCACCGGATAGCGCACGAGATCGTCGAAGCGCACGGGCTTGCCGCGGCCCTTGGCGAGAAGCGGATGGCCCCGCCGGCAGACGAAACCGGAGCGCAGTGTCGGCAACACGTCGATGTGCAGGTCCTCGCGCGGTGACACGGCCCGGTAGGTAAGCACCAGCGCGTCGAGCGTGCGCGCACGCAGCGCCGCCAGCTGCAAGTCAGGCCCGCCGCCGTGCAGTTGCAGGCCCACGCGCGGATGGTTGCGCAGCATGTGGGTCAGCAGCGGCGACGAGAACAACGCTCCCGGCGCGGCGCCAAGCCCCAGCCGCACCGAACCGGCTTGCCCGTCGGCCAGCAGCGCGGCGGCGCGCTTGAGCTCGTGCGTCTCCATCGAGATGCGCTTGGCGCGCGCCAGCACCATCGCGCCGAACGGCGTGAGCTCGTTGCGCTTGCCGACGCGGTCGACGAGCTGCATGCCGAGTTCCTGCTCGAGCATCTGGATGCTGCGGCTGAGCGCCGGCTGCGTGAGATGCACTTTCTCGGACGCACGGCTGAAAGAGCCGGTTTCGGCGAGCGCGAGCAGGTGGTCGAGTTGCTGGAGGTTCATGGTGGGCCGTCCATTGTCATACGCATGAGGCGTACTCATGGTAATGACAAAAACAATGCATTGGACAGATATACCGCTGATTCCTAGCATCCATCGCGTACTACTTTGGACCAAGGAATTTCCCCATGAAGCGGTTCGGTCAATGGCTTTGCGCGCTGGCTTTTCTAGGCTGCGGCACCGTGGCGATGGCGCAGGCGCCCTACCCCTCGAAGGTCGTCACGATGATGGTTCCCTACCCGGCGGGCGCGGCCAGCGACTTCACCGCGCGGGCGCTGAACGACCTGATCGGCAAGGAACTCGGCGGGCAGGTGATCGTCGAGAACATCGGCGGCGCGACCGGCGCCATCGCTGCGGGCAAAGTGCTGGCGGCACCGGCCGACGGCCACTACCTGTTCCAGGGCTCGCCGAACGAGCTGATCCTGTCGGGGCTGGTCAACAAGAGCACGCGCTACAAGCCGGAGGACTTCCAGTGGATCGCGCCGGTCGCCACCTCGCCGCTGGTGCTGGTGGTCAACAGCCAGCTGCCGGCTCACTCGCTCGATGAGTTCGTGGCGCTGGCGCGCTCGCGCAAGGACGCACCGCTGAGCTACGGCACACCGGGCGCCGGCACGCTGTACCACCTGCTCGGCGAGCTCTTCGTCAAGCGCACCGGCGCGCCCGTCACGCACGTGCCCTACAAGGGCGGCGCGCCGATCATTCAGGACCTGATCGGCGGACAGATCGACTTCGCCTTCATGCCCTATCAGGCCTTCTATGCCGACTACGTGAAGCAGGGGCGCCTGCGCGTGATCGGCTCGCTGTCGCCCGGCAAGCGGCTGCCCGCGCCCTTCGACACGCTGCAGACCAGCGCGCAGAGCAAGGACATGAAGGACTTCGACTTCGGCATCTGGACCTCCTACATGGTGCGCAAGGGCACGCCGCGGCCCGTGGCCGAACGGCTCAACGCCGCCATCACGGCCGCGCTGAAAAACCCGCATGCGCGCGCGCAGCTGGAGTCGCAGGCCAAGACCGTCTTCGAGCCGATGAGCCTCGAGGCGGGAGAGAAGTTCTACGCGGCCGAGATCGCGCGCTACCGCGAGCTCGTCAAGACCATCGGCTACGAGTCGCCCTGAGCCCCGTTCCATTCCAAAGCAAGAGGTGCATCAATGAAGACGAGACAAATCAATGGCCTGGTGCTGGTGGTCGCGCTATCGCTCTCGGCGTGCGGCGGCGGTGGCGGCGGCACGGGTTTCGGCGGCATCGCGCTGCCACCGGCCGCAAGCCCCGCGCCGGCACCCGCACCAGCGCAGGACGACCTCACGGTCGCGGTCACCACTGAAGGCAAGGTCGCGGGCAGCGCCGGCGCGAACATGGTGTCGTTCCTCGGCATTCCCTACGCGCAGCCGCCGGTGGGCGCGCTGCGCTGGGCGCCGCCGCAATCGCCGGCCGCGCACGCGGCAACGCTGCAAGCCAAGGCCTTCGGCAATGCGTGCCCGCAGGCACCCGGCGCGGTGTCGTCATCGATCGCCGAAGACTGCCTCTACCTGAACGTATGGAAGCCGGCAGGCACGAAGCCCGGCGACAAGCTGCCGGTGGTCTTCTACATCCACGGCGGCGCGTTCACGCTGGGTTCGGGCGAGATGGGTCCGAGCCCGCTGGCGAGCCGCGGCGTGGTCGTCGTCAGCATCAACTACCGGCTGGGCGCGCTCGGCTATCTCGCGAACAAGGCGCTGCGCGCGTCCAACAAGGACGGCAGCCTCGGCAACTTCGCGGTGATGGACCAGCTGGCCGCACTCGGCTGGGTGCAGAAGAACATCGCGGCCTTCGGCGGCGATGCGGGCAACGTCACGCTGTGGGGCACCTCGGCAGGCGCAACACAGAGCTTCTCGCTGCTGCAGTCGCCGAAGGCCAAGGGCCTGTTCCACCGGGCCGTGATGCAAAGCGGCGGCGGGGCCGAGTACTCGAACCCGAGCATGGACACCTCGCTGGCGGTCGGCGACACCGCCGTGCAGAACCTCGGATGCAGCGGCGCCGCAGACGTGGTCGCCTGCCTGCGCGCGCTGCCGGTGTCGGCGCTGCTTGCGCAGGGCGGGCTCAAGTGGCGGCCCACGGTGGACGCGCAGGTCATCACGCAGGTGCCCGCGCGCGCTTTTCTGACCGGCAACTTCAACCAGGTGCCCGTGATGATCGGCGGCGTGTACGACGAGGGCACGCTCTTCGTCGACACCAAGCTGAGCGCAACCTACTACCCGTTGTACCTGCGCGGGCTCGCGCCGGCCGGCTACGACACCACGGCCATCGAGGCGGCCTACCCGATCGGCAACTACGCCGTGCCGGCGCAAGGCATTGCGCGAGCCATGGGCGACGCGATGTACGCCTGCGGCAACAGCGCGCGGCGCGATGCGCTCGCGGCCTGGGTGCCGGTGTACGGCTGGGAGATGACCGATCCGCAGCTGTCGTTTCCGACGAGCCCCACGGCCTTCTACTACGGCACGGCGCACGGCATGGACAGCTACTACCTCACCGGCACGGTCGATGCGCTGCCCGGCTATCCGTACTACGACCCCGGCAGTGCCACGCCCGACGCGGCCACCACGGCGCAGCGCAAGGCGCTGTCGGCGCAGATGGTCGCGTACCTCCTCAACTTCGCGAAGAACGGCGACCCGAACGGCGACGGCCGCAACGTCACGACGCGCTGGCCGCGCTCCATGGGGCCAGCGGACCGCGCACTGATCGAGTTCACCTACCCCGCCGTCAAGACATCGAGCAACGCGTTCGAACACACGCACAAGTGCGACACGCTGTGGGGGCCTGACGTGTTCCCGCCGATGTACTGACGAGCCAACCCATCCCACTCACCCATGAACGAACAACAAGTCATCGACCACCTCGACGCCCGCCAGCCGGAGATCGTGGACTGGCTCAAGGCCTTCCTGCGCATCCCGAGCGTGAGCGCCGACCCGTCCTTCGCACCGGGCATGCACGAAGCCCGGCGCTTTCTCATCGAGCGGCTGCAGCAGATCGGCCTGGCCGGCGTGCGCCTGCTCGACGGCGACGGCGAGCCCGCCGTGTACGGCGAATGGAACGGCGCGCCCGGCCAACCCACGCTGATGATTTACGGCCACTACGACGTGCAGCCGGCCGATCCCGTCGACCAGTGGCGCACGCCGCCGTTCGAGCCAACGGAGGTGGACGGCCGGCTCTACGGGCGCGGCACTTCCGACGTGAAGGGCTCGACCACCATCGCGCTGGAGGTGATCGCCTCGTTCCTCGCGGTGCAGGGCCGGTGCCCGGTGAACATCAAGGTGTTCCTCGAAGGCGAGGAGGAAACGGGCAGCCCCTCGCTGCGAACCATCGTCGAACGCCACCGCGCGTTGCTGCAAGCCGACGCGGTGCTGTCCGCCGACGGCGGACGCGCGAGCGCGGACGTGCCGACGATCAACACCGGCGCGCGCGGCAATTCGCAGCTCGAAGTGCACATGCGCACCGCACAGAAAGACCTGCACTCGGGCCGCTATGGCGGCAGCGTGCGCAACGCGCTGCACGAGATGGCGCGCCTGGTCGCGTCGCTGCACCATGCGGACGGCAGCGTGGCGGTCGAAGGCTTCCATGACGGCGCGGCGCTGCCCACAGAGAGGCAACGCGCCGACACCGCGGCGTTTCCGTACGACGAGGCCGCGTTCTTCTCGGACGTTGGCAGCAGCGCGCACGGCGAGCCCGGCTACACCGCGCGCGAACGCGTCACGCTGCGACCAGCGCTCGACGTCAACGGCTTGTGGGGCGGCTACACGGGCGGTGGCGGCAAGACCATCGTGCCCTGCGAGGCGCAGGCCAAGCTCACCACGCGCGTGGTCGCGGGGCAGGACCCGCGCGCCGTGATCCACGCCGTGCTGCGCCACCTGCAACGGCACTGCCCGCAAGGCTGCACGCTCGATATGGTGGCAATGAACGACGGCTCACCCGCATCCACCCTCGCGCCGGACCATCCGCTGGTGCGAGCGGCCGAAGCAGTGCTCGAACGAGAGAGCGGCCGACGCCCCATTCACGTGCGGCTCGGCGCGAGCGTGCCGGTGACGTCGATCTTCAAGGAGATGCTGAGCATCGACACGCTGATGTTCGGCTTCAACCTGCCTGATGAAGACGTGCATGCGCCGAATGAGTTCTTCAGGCTGGCATCGATCCAGCAAGGGACGCGGGCGTGGACGTTGCTGCTTGCGGAGCTGGCAAAGCATTCGCCGGCGTCTTTTCACGTCGGCTGAAGCCTGGCGAAAGACTTCGTCAGCGCCCTTCGCCGTCGTCGCTCGGCTGCGCAGCCTTCGCCGCTGCGCGCAGCTTGTCTTTCTTGCTCGGCCGCTTGCCCTTGATGCCGCCGGTGCCCGACGCATCGACCACCGGCACCGCGACTTCCGTCGGCTCGAAGCCTTCGACGCGTTCGCGCGGCAGGCTCAGCCCCTGGCGCTTTTCGATCAACCGGAAGTGCGCCTCGGTGGATGCGCTCACGAAGCTGATCGCCAGGCCGCTCTCTCCCGCACGACCGGTTCTGCCGATGCGGTGGATGTAGTCGGTGGGCGAGCGCGGCAGGTCGTAGTTGATGACCACGGGCAGCTGCGCGATGTCGATGCCGCGTGCCGCGAGATCGGTGGCGATCACCACGTCCCAGCGGCTCTGCTTGAACTGCGAAAGGATGTCGGTGCGCGTGCCCTGCGCAATGTCGCCATGGAAGGGCACGGCGTAGATGCCGTTCTTGTAGAGCTTCTCGGCCACGATCTGCGCCGCATGCTGCGTGGCGACGAAGACCAGCACACGGTCCCACTCGTTCTCGTGCTGCTTCAGCAGATGGCGCAGCAGCTGCGTGCGGCGGGCGGCGTCGACCTCGATCACGCGCTGCACGATGTTCGGCTCGGTGCCGGGCTCGCCCTGCACGTCGACGACGGCAGGGTCGCGCAGCATGCCGTCGGCAAGCGCCTGGATAGCGCTCGGGAAGGTGGCAGAGAACAGCAGGTTCTGGCGCTGCCTGGGCAGCAGCGCAAGGATGCGGCCGAGTTCTTCGGCAAAGCCGAGGTCGAACAGGCGGTCGGCTTCGTCGAGCACGAGCATCGACACGGCATCGAGCTTCAGCGCGTTGTGCTCGACCAGATCGAGCAGCCGGCCCGGCGTAGCAACGACGATATCGGCGCCGCCGCGCAGGCCCATCATCTGCGGGTTGATCGACACGCCGCCGAAGGCGACAACGATTTTCAGGCGCTCGGGCAGGTGCTGCGCCAGGCTGCGCATGGTTTCGCCGACCTGGGCCGCGAGCTCGCGGGTGGGCACGAGCACCAGGGCGCGCACGCGGCGCGACGAACCCTGCGTGCGTTCAGCGTCCAGGCGCTGCAACAGGGGCAGGGAAAATGCGGCGGTCTTGCCGGAGCCGGTCTGCGCCGAGCCCCGCACGTCGCGACCTTGCAGAATCGCGGGGATGGCCGCGGCCTGGATGGCGGTCGGCGCGGCATAGCCGCTTTGGGCGGCAGCCTGCACGAGCGCGGGGGCCAGGCCCAGTGAGTCGAATGGCATGTAAGCAGACAGAGAGAGAAGAGACGAATCGAATGTCGACGATGAAACAGCAGCGCAATCAGTCCGGCAGCGCCCTGGTGTACTCCACCGAGGCGGGCGGACGCATGTGCCCCGACTGCGGGGAGCCCGTGGCCCAGTGCCGCTGCAAGGAACTCAAGGCGCGCCTTCCGGCCACCGACGGCATTGTGCGTGTATCGCACGAGACCAAGGGGCGCAAAGGCAAGGGCGTGACGGTGGTCAAGGGCGTCGCGCTCGATGCGGTGGCGCTCACGGCGCTCGGCAAGCAGCTGAAAACGGCCTGCGGCTCGGGCGGCACGGTGAAGGACGGCGTGATCGAAATCCAGGGCGACCACCGCGAAACGGTGATCGCCGCGCTCGTGAAGCAGGGCCACACGGTCAAGCGGGCGGGAGGCTGAGCGCGCGATGAAACCCGAAGACCTGCAGCGCCTGGTGACGCTCGAAATGCCTTTTGGCAAGCACAAAGGCACGCTGATTGCCGATTTGCCCGGAAATTACCTGACGTGGTTTGCACGCGAGGGTTTTCCCTCAGGAGAAATAGGCCGGCTACTCCATTTGATGCATGAAATAGACCACAACGGGCTCTCGGACCTGCTGAAACCGTTGCGAAACCGCCCGTCGCGCCGGGATGTTTCTCAATAACACACGATTTCGCCACGTTTTTTGCAATTAGGGCTGGATAATCCCGCCTACGTGTCTGTGAGCTTTGTCTCCCGTGCACGTAATTCGGTGATCGGTCAGTTTCGCGCCACAGCGCATTTTGTTTGTTGTGATTCTGGGACTCCATCGCTTTGTCTTGTTGGTTTGAATTAGGAGTCCCTCAATGGGCAAGAAACTCTACGTAGGCAACCTCGCCTACTCCGTGCGTGACAACGATCTGGAACAAGCCTTTGGCGAGTTCGGCGCAATCGTCAGCGCCAAGGTCATGATGGAACGTGACACCGGCCGTTCGAAGGGCTTCGGCTTTGTCGAAATGGGTTCGGATGCTGAAGCACTCGCAGCCATCGAAGCCATGAACGGCCACTCGCTGCAGGGCCGCGCCCTGACGGTGAATGAAGCCCGTCCGATGGAAGCTCGTCCCCCCCGCACCGGTGGTGGCGGCGGCTACGGTGGTGGTGGCGGCGGTGGCGGCTACGGCGGCGGTGGTGGTGGCGGCGGTTACGGCGGCGGCGGCGGTGGTCGCAGCGGTGGTGGCGGCGGTTACGGCGGCGGCGGCGGTGGTCGCGGCGGCTACTAAGCCCTTCCCTCCAGAGCCTTCGGGCTTCTGAATGAAAAGCTCCTTCGGGAGCTTTTTTCGTTTGTGGCCGCCTGTGGCGCAGGGGGCGTCGAGGGAGAACCCTAGCCCTGCGGTAAGCATTTGTCCGTACCGGGCAGGTCAGCCAACGGTCAGGCCCGCAGAACGACCCTCACCCCTCCATACAAGAGGGGCGAGACGACATGCGTATCAAGAGTCAGGCTGACTTCTTTTCAGGGGTCATGTTCACCACCGTGGGGGGCGCCTTTGCGATTGGCGCGACCACCTACACCATCGGCGACGGCGCCCGCATGGGGCCGGGCTACTTCCCGCTCATGCTGGGCATCCTGCTGGCCATCCTCGGGGCGATCATCATGTTCCAGGCGCTGGTGGTCGAAACCACCGACGGCCACCCGATCGGCAAATGGGCCTGGAAACCGCTGGCCTTCGTGCTCGGCGCCAACCTGGCCTTCGGCGTGCTGCTGGGCGGCCTGCCCAGCATCGGGCTGCCGGCCATGGGGATGATCATCGCGATCTACGCGCTCACGATCATCTCGAGCATGGCGGGCGAGCACTTCAAGCTGCGCGACGTGCTGATCCTCTCGACCATCCTGGCGGCTGGCAGCTACGTGGCCTTCATCTGGGCGCTGAAGCTCCAGATCCAGGTCTGGCCCACTTTCATTTCGGGCTGAGGAGCGCACACCATGGACCTGATCCACAACCTTTCCATCGGTTTTGGCGTTGCCTTCACCTTCACCAACCTGCTGTATTGCCTGCTGGGTTGCATCCTGGGCACGCTGATCGGCGTGCTCCCGGGCATCGGCCCGGTTGCGACCATCGCGATGCTGCTGCCCGCCACGTACGCGCTGCCGCCCGTGTCGGCGCTGATCATGCTGGCCGGCATCTACTACGGCGCGCAGTACGGCGGCTCGACCACGGCCATTCTGGTGAACCTGCCCGGGGAGTCGTCCTCGGTGGTCACCTGTATCGACGGCTACCAGATGGCAAGGCAGGGCCGCGCAGGCCCGGCGCTTGCCGCGGCCGGCCTGGGTTCGTTCTTCGCGGGTTGCGTGGGCACGCTGATCCTGGCCGCCTTCGCACCGCCGCTGACCGAGCTGGCCTTCAAGTTCGGCCCTGCCGAGTACTTCTCGCTGATGACGCTGGGCCTGATCGGCGCGGTGGTGCTGGCTTCGGGCTCGCTGCTGAAGGCGGTGGCGATGATCGTGCTGGGCCTGCTGCTGGGCATCGTGGGCACTGATGTGAACTCGGGCGTCGCGCGCTACAGCTTCGACATTCCGGAGCTCACCGACGGCATCGGCTTCGTGGTGATCGCCATGGGCGTGTTCGGCTACGGCGAAATCATCGGCAACCTCTCGCAGCCCGACGACGAGCGCGAAGTGTTCACGCACAAGGTCAAGGGCCTGTGGCCTACCAAGGACGACTTCAAGCGCATGCTGCCCGCCGTGCTGCGCGGCACGGCCCTGGGTTCTGCACTGGGCATCCTGCCGGGCGGCGGCGCGCTGCTGGCCTCGTTCGCCTCGTATGCGCTGGAGAAGAAGATCCGCATGCGCCCCGGCGAAGTGCCCTTCGGCAAGGGCAACATCCGCGGCGTGGCATCGCCCGAGTCGGCCAACAACGCCGGTGCGCAGACCTCCTTTATTCCGCTGCTGACGCTGGGCATCCCGCCCAACGCGGTGATGGCGCTGATGGTCGGCGCAATGACCATCCACAACATCCAGCCCGGCCCGCAGGTGATGACCAGCAACCCCGAGCTGTTCTGGGGCCTGATCGCCTCGATGTGGATCGGCAACGCGATGCTGATCATCCTGAACCTGCCGCTGATCGGCATGTGGATCAAGCTGCTGACGGTGCCCTACAAGTTCCTGTTCCCCGCCATCGTGCTGTTCTGCGCGATCGGCGTGTACTCGACCAACAACAACACCTTCGACGTGTGGATGGTGGCGGCCTTCGGCTTCATCGGCTACCTGTTCATCAAGCTGCGCACCGAGCCTGCGCCGCTGCTGCTGGGCTTCATCCTCGGGCCGATGATGGAAGAGAATCTGCGGCGCGCGCTGCTTCTGTCGCGCGGTGCGTGGAGCGTGTTCGTCACGCGGCCGCTGTCGGCGGGGCTGCTGGTGGCGGCTGCGCTGCTGCTGGGCATCGTGCTCTTGCCTGCCATCAAAGCCAAGCGCGAAGAAGCCTTCGTCGAGGAGTGAGCGCTCCGGTCCCCACAAGAAGCCCCCGCTCCGGGGGCTTTTTTCATTTGGGGCCTTTGTTCGGGGTGCGTGCCCCAAATGGACGCGCTCTTGTTGGTGCCCAGCAGGGTCGCCGGCGGTGCGCCCGGAAACACGGCGAGCAGCGAGGCGCCCGTTACCACCAGCATTTCCATAGGGGGAAGATTGCCCCACCCGTGGCGCTATCAAAAAGGGAGCTGGAAACGCCACTGCTTCAAGTCATTCAGGCATAAAAAAGGCGCCGACCAGCGGCGCCTTTCAAAGTCAAACACGGCATCTCGTACGGAGCCTTTGAAGCATTTTTATTGTTGCTTGGGGATTGTCTCCTCGGACCCTCGGCAGCACGAGCAGGGCCCGTTCGCGAGTGCGCAGACTTTAGGGTGCGCACCGCCTCAGTGCATTGGGAATTACCCGCTTCGCCTTACCGGAGAAGCCCGATTTGCGAACCAAAGTGTTTCTGATAGTTAACGATGTGGCACGACTTGTGCACGCAGCCCCAGGGTCCATCACTTGAAGAAGAAGAAACAGTCATGGCCCTGGCACCGCACGCCTCCATCAACGCGGCAGACACCGCTTGGCTGATGACTTCGACCGCGCTGGTGCTGCTGATGACGCTGCCCGGCATCGCGCTCTTCTATGCGGGCATGGTGCGCCGCAAGAACGTGCTGGCCACCATGGCGGGGGTGGTGGCGATTGCCGCGGCGGTCTCGCTGACCTGGTTCGCGGTGGGCTACTCGCTGGCCTTTACCGAGGGCTGGCCCTGGCTGGGCGGCACCGGGCGCTTCTGGTTCTCGGGCTTCGAGTACCTGAAGGAGGCCGGGCAGGTGGCGGTGAGCCATGTCGCGCCCAACGTGCCCGAGTCGGTCTACGCGATGTTCCAGCTGACCTTCGCGATCATCACCACCGCCCTGGTGCTCGGCGCCTTTGTCGAGCGCATGCGCTTCTCGGCGATCCTGTGGTTCGCGCTGCTCTGGAGCGTGCTGGTGTATGCACCTATCGCGCACTGGGTGTGGGAGCCGGGCGGCTGGCTCGCGCAGATGGGCGCGCTCGACTTCGCTGGCGGCTCGGTGGTGCACGTCAACGCGGGCATCGCGGGGCTGGTGTGCGCCTATGCGCTCGGCCCGCGCAAGGGCTACGGGCGCGAGGCCTTCGAGCCCTACAGCCTGGCGATGACGATGACGGGCGCGGGCCTGCTGTGGGTGGGCTGGTTCGGCTTCAATGCGGGCTCGGCGGTGGCGGCCGACGGGCGCGCGGGCCTGGCGATGCTGGTGACGCACATCGCTGCGGCGGCGGGCGCGATGAGCTGGATGCTCGGCGAATGGATCGTGCGGCGCAGGCCTTCCCTGCTGGGCCTGTGCTCGGGCCTGGTGGCTGGGCTGGTGGCCATCACGCCGGCGGCCGGCTTCGTCACGCCGCCGGCCGCGCTGGCCATTGGCGCCATCGCGGGGCTGGCCTGCTACTGGGGCGCCACCGGGCTCAAGCACCTGCTTGGCGCGGACGACTCGCTCGATGTGTTCGGCGTGCACGGCATCGGTGGCATCGTGGGCGCGCTGCTGACGGGCGTGTTCGCCGATGCGCGCATTTCGGGCGCCACGGGCGACGTGCTGACGCAGGCGATCGCGGTGGGCAGCGTGGCCATCTACAGCGCCACGGGAACGGCGGTGGTGCTGTTTCTGGTGCACATCATGGTCGGGTTGCGCGTCGATGCCGACAGCGAGGTGCTGGGCCTCGATCTTGCACAGCACAGAGAACATCTCGGGAGTAGTTGACCCACCGACGGAGGAACCATGCCATCCATGTCCGAAAGCGAACGCATCGCCCTTGCTGCCCGCCTTCACGTGGCGCTGCGGCGAAAGCATGGGCGCGTGACCGACACCGAGTGGATGGCGACCAACGCCGAGTACGCCGCCGAGATCGTGCGCATGACGCGCGCGCACGCTGCCGACACCAAGGACGAGGAGCTCTACCAGCTGGCGATGCGGCTGGAGCAGGCGATGGAGCCGCTGGCGCGCGCTGCGCGGCTGGCGGCGCGGCAGCCTGATGGGACGCCGCCTACTCCGACGCCTCGCTATGTGGGTGGTTTGCGCTGAGTCTTTTCGGGGTGCGTGCGAATGACACCGGGTGCTCAGTTCCCGGCCAGCGCTGCCTTGCGAATCGACTGCAGCGTGCTGCCAGGGGTGATCGCTTCCGGGTCCAGCAGGCAATGCAGGATCGCCGGCTTGCCGCTGGCGCGCGCACGAGCCAGCGCGGGGCCGAACTCCTCGGTGCTGGTCACGCGCTCGCCGTGGCCGCCGAACACTTCGGCATAGCCGCGGAAGTCCGGGTTCTTCAACTGCGTGGCGCTGATGCGGCCGGGGTAGTGCTTTTCCTGGTGCATTCGGATCGTGCCGTACATGGCGTTGTCGAGCAGCACCACGATGATCGGCAGGCCGTACTGCACGGCCGTCGCGAACTCCTGGCCGTGCATCATGAAGTCGCCGTCGCCCGCGAACACGACCACTTCGCGCTGCGGCCACAACCGCTTGGCCCCGACGCCGGCCGGCAGGCCGTAGCCCATCGAACCGCTGGTGGGTGCAAGCTGGCTGGCGAATGCGCGAAACGGCCAGAAGCGGTGCACCCAGGTGGCGAAGTTGCCAGCACCGTTGCAGAAAATGGTGTCGGCCGGCAGCACTTCGCGCAGGTGCTGCATGACCTCGCCCATCTGCAGCGGGCCGGGAATGCGGATGGGGGCCGGGTCGCTCCAGCGCAGGAAGTCTTCGCGGGCGGTCTTCGTTTCTGCCTGCCAGGCCGGCGTCTGTGCGGGGCGCAGCGTGGACACGGCTTCCGCGAAAGCCTGCGGCGTGGCGTGGATGCCCTGCGCCGGGCGGTAGAGCTTGCCCAACTCGTCGGCGTCGGCGTGCACATGCACCAGTGCCTGCTTCGGCTGCGGAATGGCCAGCAGCTCGTAGCCCTGCGACGGCACTTCCGACAGACGCCCGCCGACCAGCAGCACGAGGTCGGCGTTGCGGATGCGCTCCAGCATGCGCGGATTGGCGCCCAGGCCCAGGTCACCCGCATAGCAAGGGTGCTCGGCCGACATCAGCATCTGGCGGCGGAACGAGCAGTACACGGGTAGCGAGAACGCAGCCGCGAAATCCGCAAACTGCTGCGTGGCCTTCTCCGACCAGCGACTGCCGCCCAGGATGACGACCGGGCGCTGCGCCTGCGACAGCCGCTGCTGCAGTTCGGCGAGCTGCGCCGCACCGGGGTGGGTTTCCGTCACGGCGTAAGGGAGCGCGTCGGCCACCGTCGCGGCCTCGGTCAGCATGTCTTCGGGCAGCGCGATCACCACCGGCCCCGGACGACCCGAGGTCGCGACATGGAAGGCGCGCGACACCAGTTCGGGCACGCGCGCCGGATCGTCGATCTGCACCACCCACTTGGCCATGGTGCCGAACACCGCGCCATAGTCCAGCTCCTGGAAGGCTTCGCGGCCCAGCGCATCGCGCGCGACCTGGCCGACGAACAGCAGCAGCGGTGTCGAGTCCTGGTGCGCGATGTGCACGCCGGCCGCCGCGTTGGTGGCGCCCGGTCCGCGCGTGACGAAGCAAACGCCCGGCTTGCCGGTGAGCTTGCCCTGCGCCTCGGCCATCATCGTGGCGCCGCCTTCCTGGCGGCACACGGTCACGTCGATGGATGCGTCATGCAGCGCGTCGAGCACGGCGAGAAAGCTTTCGCCGGGTACGCAGAACAGTTGCTTGACACCGTGGGTGATGAGCTGGTCGACCAGGATCTGGCCGCCGGTGCGGGGTGAGGTCATGAGGTTTCCAATGAAATGAAGGAGATCATTCGAGCGCGGTGCAGGCAGCGGTGATGCGCGCGCACGCCTCTTCCAGCTGCGCCATCGACGTCGCATACGAAATCCGGAAGTACGGCGCCAGCCCGAACACGCTGCCCGGCACCACCGCCACCTCGAAGTCCTGCAGCAGGTAGCGGCAGAAGTCGCTGTCGGTCTGAAGCAGCGCGCCGCCGCGGGTGCGCCTGCCGAGCACGCCGGCGCAGCTCGCGAAGGTATAGAACGCGCCTTCGGGCACGCGGCAGTGCAGCCCCGGCGCGCGGTTCAGCGCGGCCACCACGAAGTCGCGCCGCGCCTGGAAGTCGGCGCAGCGCTCGGCCACGATGTCCTGCGGTCCGGTCAACGCCTCGATGGCCGCGGCCTGGCTGATCGACGAAGGGCATGAAGTCGTCTGGCTCTGCACCACGGCCATGGCCGCGATCAGCGCGCGCGGCCCGGCGCCGTAGCCCACGCGCCAGCCGGTCATCGCGTAGGCCTTCGACACGCCGTTGATGGTCAGCGTGCGCTCCCGCAGGCGCGGCTCCACGACCGCAGGCGTCGCAAACGCCAGTCCGTCGTAGAGGATGTGTTCGTAGATGTCGTCCGCCAGCACCCAGACCTGCGGATGGCGCAGCAGCACCTCGCACAACGGCTTCAGCTGCGCTGCGCTGTAGGCCGCACCGCTCGGGTTCGACGGCGAGTTGATGAACAGCCAGCGCGTGCGCGGCGTGATCGCCGCTTCGAGCTGCGCGGCATCGAGCCGGAAACCGTTCTCCCCGGTACACGCCACCGCCACCGGCACGCCACCGCAGATCTGCACGATGTCGGCGTACGAAGTCCAGTACGGCGCGGGCAGGATCACTTCGTCGCCGGGGTTCAGGCTGGCCATCAGCGCATTGAAGATCACCTGCTTGGCGCCCGCGCTCACGCTGATCTCGTCGAGGGCGAAGTCCAACGCGTTGTCGCGCTTGAACTTGAGTTGCACCGCCGCCTTCATCGCCGGGCTGCCGTCGAGCACCGTGTAGCGCGTGTCGCCGCGCCCGATGGCGCGCACCGCGGCCTCGCGCACGTTCTGCGGCGTGTCGAAGTCGGGCTCTCCCGCGCCCAGCACGATCACCGGACGGCCCGCGCGCTTGAGCGAGTTGGCGTGGTCGGTAATGCGCAGGATCTCCGAGACGCCGATGGCGCGCACGCGCTGCGCAGGCTGAAAAGCGAGAGGGGCGACGGTATCTGCTGTCACTTGGCGTAGGCCTCCAGTGGCTTGTCGTTGGGGTCGAGCATCAGCTGCTTCAGCGCCGTGCTCATCGGCAGGTTCAGGCTCGTGTTCTTCGGCGGAATGGCCGCCACGAACCACTTGGTGTAGATCTTCTCGAGGTCGCCACTCTTCATCATGCGGCGCAGCGAATCGTCCACCGCGGCCTTGAAGGCCGGGTCGTCCTTGCGGAACAGCAGCGCGATCGGCTCCGAGCCCAGCGCGTCGCCCACGATGCGGTAGCCCGTGGGGTTCTTCGAGTTCGCGATGATCCCGGCGAGCAGGTTGTCGTCGAGCACGAAGGCATCGGCGCGGCCCGACTCCATCAGCAGGAAGCTTTCGAGGTGGTCCTTGCCGAGCATGGTGTTGTACGAGACGTTCTGCGCGCGCTCGCGCTTGCGCAGCAGCTGCACGGCGGTGGTGCCGGTCGATGCCGACACGTTGCGGCCCGCGAGCTGGTCGAGCGTGGTGATGCCCGAGTCGACCTTGGTGGCCATGCGCACTTCGCTCACGTAGGTGGTGAGCGCGAAGGCCACCTGCTGCTGGCGCGCGGTGTTGTTGGTGGTGGGGCCGCAGCCGATGTCGAGCGTGCCGTTCTGCACCAGCGGGATGGTGTTCTGCGCGGTCACGGCCATGTATTCGAGCTTCGCCTGCGGCGCGATGTCCTTCAGCACGCGCTCGCACAGCTCGACGTGGTAGCCCACGTACTTGTCGCCCGCGCCGAGCATGTAGGCCATCGGCGGCGAGGCTTCGCGCACGCCGAGCACGACCTTGCCGCTGGTCTTGATCTTGTCGAGCGTGCCGCCAGCCGGGGTCTGCGCGCTGGCACCGAATACGAATGCGAACAACGTGGCGGCCGCGATTGTCTTGAAGGGAATGCTCATGTTCTCTGTCTCCTGGTTATGGTTTTTTGGTAAATGCATGCGGCCGCACGCCTGCCGCCGCAGCGAGGCGCCGCGCGGCAAGCTCGAACAAGCCGGGAGGCGATCAGTCGCCGATGTCGAAGGTCACGCCTTGGGCCAGGGGCAGTGCGGTCGAGTAGTTGATGGTGTTGGTGGCGCGGCGCATGTACGCCTTCCAGCTGTCGGAGCCGGCTTCGCGCCCGCCGCCGGTTTCCTTCTCGCCACCGAAGGCGCCGCCAATCTCCGCGCCGCTCGGGCCGATGTTGACGTTGGCGATGCCGCAGTCCGAACCCGCACTCGACATGAAGCGCTCGGCCTCGCGCATGTTCAGCGTGAAGATCGACGACGACAGGCCCGCGCCCACCGCGTTGTGCAGCTCGATGGCTTCGTCGAGCGTGCTGTAGCGCACCACGTACAGGATGGGCGCGAAGGTTTCGCGCAGCACCGGGCCTTCATGCGACTTCAGTTCGACCAGCGCGGGGCGCACGTAGTACGCGTCCTTGGTGCCGATGCCTTCGACGCGCTGGCCGCCGTGCACCTTGGCGCCGATCTCGCGGCATTCACCCAGTGCCTTCTGCATGCCGTCGAAGGCCGCGCGGTCGATCAGCGGACCGACCAGCGTGCCGGCCTCGCGCGGGTCGCCCACCTGCACGTTGCCGTAGACCTTGGCGAGCTTGGGCACCAGCTGGTCGTAAACGCTCTCGTGCACGAACAGGCGGCGCAGCGTGGTGCAGCGCTGGCCGGCTGTGCCCATCGCCGCGAAGGCGATGCCGCGCAGCGCGAGGTCCAGGTCGGCCGAGGGCGTGACGATGGCGGCGTTGTTGCCGCCGAGTTCGAGAATGGCGCGGGCAAAGCGCGCGGCCAGCTTCGGCCCCACTTGCCGGCCCATGGCGGTCGAGCCGGTGGCCGAGAGAATCGGCACGCGGTGGTCGTCGACCAGCACCTCGCCGATATCGCGCTGGCCCAGCAGCAGGCCGAGCAGGCCTTCGGGCGCGTCGCCGAAGCGTTCGATGGCGCGCTGCGCGATGGCATGCACGGCCAGCGCGGTCAGCGGCGTTTTTTCAGACGGCTTCCACACCACCGAGTCGCCGCACACCAGCGCCAGCGCTGCATTCCAAGACCACACGGCCACCGGAAAGTTGAAGGCCGAGATCACGCCGCACACGCCCAGCGGATGCCAGGTTTCCATCATTCGGTGCTCGGCGCGCTCGGTGGCCAGCGTAAGGCCGTAGAGCTGGCGCGAGAGACCGACCGCGAAGTCGCAGATGTCGATCATTTCCTGCACCTCGCCCGCGCCTTCGGAAGGGACCTTGCCGGCCTCCAGCGTCACGAGCAGGCCCAGGTCGCGCTTGGCGGCGCGCAGTTCTTCGCCCAGCAGGCGCACCAACTCGCCGCGGCGCGGGGCCGGCACGTTGCGCCAGGCCTTGAAGGCCTCGTGCGCGCGGCCGATGGCAGCGGTGGCCTCGGCCGGCGAGGTCTGCGGCACCTGCGCGATCACCTCGCCGCTGACGGGCGAGCGCACCGTCAGCTCGCCGCCGGTGTGCGCCTCGGGGGGCACACCCAGGCGCTGCAGCAGTTGTTCGACTTCGGTGGCGACGGAGGGGGAGGTGTGGGCTTCGGACATGGACGCGCTCCGGGAAGGAGGAGAAAGAAGGACCCGGTCAATATCTGCGAATCCCGCGCGCTTGCCTAGTGAAAATATGGAAGGACCTGATGCGTTTCAGGAATGAAGTGGGTCGTCGACGCTTCCTTGACCCGGTTCACGCGAAGCAATGTTCCACGGTTACAGTGCAACCGCCGCTCGTCCCTGAGGTTGCGGGCGCCCCTCGAACAACATCACAACATTTCTTCTTGGGAGGAACTCCATGAACTTGGCTCGTCTCGTCTTTCTCGCCGCTTCGGCCGCAAGCCTTGTGGGATGCGGCAATCTCCAAGGGCTTCAAGTCGCCTCGGTCCCGACGGCACTGTCGGGAAAACCAATTCAGGTCAGCACCACACCGCCAGCAAAGGAGGCCATCGCGCCGCGCGGCTACGCGCTGGAAAAGCAGGGCCTCTACGTGCTGCAGACAGGCGGCGGCAGTGCGATCACAGGGATCATCTTCGGTCCACTGGGGATGTTGGCGAACTCCGCCAGCATCGGCGCGCAGACCCGACAGCTCGGAGACACAGCCAGCAAGTCCAGTCTTCTGCAGCTCAATCCGCTCGATGAGCTATCGACGGCATGGAAAGCATTGCCGGAGCCGGTGCCCACCTCCGCGTCAGCAGTCGACGGCCACCTGAAGCTCTCGCCCTATCTTCTGCTTTACGTGGACGACGACCGCAAGAATCTCTTCACCGTGGTGGGCATTCGCGCGGAAGCAGAGCCGGCGAAAGGTGTAAAGGCGTGGAATGGGAACTACAACTTCGCGCTCGAACGCGTCTTGCCGGTCGACCGGTTGGCAACTGCGTCCACCGGTGCAGAGTTCGATGCATACCGGTTGGAGATCCAGGAGGCATACAGGCAGCTGCGCACGGAACTGCTCACCGACCTTGGCCCCGCAAACCCCGCCTCGCACTCGAAGGTTGCAACCGTGAAGGCGCCGATCCTGAGGTCCACCTTGATGGGCTTCGCGGGATTCACATTCGGGGACGTGGATATCGCGCCAGGCGGACGAATGGTTGTTCGCGTGAACATGGACAACTACGGTCCGGCCATGGACAAGTCGGTGCCTTACGCACTCTGGATATTCCCTAGCGCGAAGCAGTACGAATTCGACTTGGGGCCGGAGCCGCGCAAAACGCGTCAATAAGCCTGCATGCGGCCTCGCTTCGCGACTGAACATACGCGTCTCGACACCCGAAAGACTGATCGGCTGCACCAGGTGTTCCGAGGAGTGAACGCGAGGACTGCATATACAGCTAGCGCACCAACCGGGTCGCCGCCATCACCCACAGCATCACCAGTACGCCGTTGCTCGCAGCGAACAGCACCAGCCGGTGGATCACGTGGTTGTAGGTCAGGTGCACCACGCTGTGCAGCGCACGCAAGCCGACGTACACCCAGGCCAGCCAGATCGCCGCGGGCGTGGGCAGCGCCGCCACGTAGAACAGCAGGCACACCACATAGAACAGCACCGGCAGCTCCAGCAGGTTCATGTAGTTGCGATTTGGGATGCGCACGGCATCGGGCACAGCCGCCGATTCGCCCAGCTTGAAATCGATGCCCCGGACCTCGCGGCGCCGCACCGCGCGGATGCGCACGATGGGGATGAGCAGCAGCACCAGGCCGGTGAGGCCGGCGAGGGCGAATACGGGGTAGAGGATTGAAGGGTTGTTCATTGGGGGCGGCTCCTCGCACGGGGACAAGGGAAGCTGAAATTTCCGCTCGATATGATGCCCGCGGCGCACAGCGTCAAGAACTAAAAAAGGGAGTACCAGTGACGACAGAAGCAGTCTCGGTCGGTCGGCGCTCGCATCTCGCCGCGCTTCTCAGGAGGCGCTGGCGTCTCGCGCTGAATGTTGCCGCCTGGACCTTGGCGATCCCGATCCTGGGGATCATCGGTTCAGTGCTTGGCAAGACGATGTTCCGCTCGGGCGAAGCCGAAGTGATCATGGCCCACGCCATAGAGGTGGTGCTCGTTCTTTGGGCTGCCCTCATCTATTGGCGCTGCGTTCCTTCGACACCAAGCGTGCTGCGGCGCGCGATCTACCTTGCGCTTTTTGTGGCGACGATGCTTGTCGTGGGCTACTTCGCGCTGGGCGCAGCCGTCATGGTTGTCGTCTTGATCTTCGGTCTCTGACTTCAGGCCGGAGCCTCGGGCAGGCTGATGCGCTGCCCAGCCGGCGAGCTTGCCAGGCTCTGCGCCGGCCTCCTCAACGTCGCATCGAACGGATTGATCTTCGGCCCGATGGCCGCCGCCTCGCGCTTGAGCAGCTCGACCACCGTCGGCATGCGGTCCGCATTGAGCCGGTCGGCGATCGTGCCCACGCTCAGTGCCGCCACCGCGCGCCCTTCGCGGTCAAGGATCGGCACGGCCACGCCCGCCATGCCTTCGAGCAGCCCGGTGTTGCGCCCCGCGTAGCCCTGCTGCCGCACGCGCTCGATCTCGGTGCGCAGATACACCTCGTCGTACACGCCGTACTCGCGCACGCGTGAGAGGTTGAAGCGGATCACCTCTTCGCGCTCGGCTTCGGGCAGGAAGGCCAGGATCGCCAGCGCGCCCTGCCCCACGCCCAGCGCGATGCGCCCGCCGATGTCGCCGGTGAACGAACGGATCGGAAAGGGCCCTTCGCTGCGGTCCAGGCACACCGCGTCGAAGCCGCTGCGCGCCAATAGAAAGATGCTGTCGCCCAGGCTCGCGCACAGCCGCAGCAGCACCGGCCGGCAGATCGAGCGCAGGTCGCCCGGGTTGCCCGCGCTTGCGGCCAGCGCGAAGAAATCGATGCTCAGGCGGTAGAGCTTGCTGCGCTCGTCCTGCTCGACCATGCCTTCGGCCATGAGCGACTGCAGCAAACGGTGCGTGGTGGCCTGCGTGAGGCCCACGGATCGTGCGATCTGGGTCACGCGGCCGCCTTCGGCCTGCACCGCGCCGAGCGCGCGGATCACCGAAAAGACGCGTGGCACGCCGCCGCTGGCCGCCGGCGACGCCGAAGAGGTCTCCATACCTTGCTCCTGTGGAATCCGATGTATCAATCGCGGCCATCATATTCCATTGATTGGAATAAATTAAAGAAAGATTCTGATTAATGGAATACCCGAGGCGATCTGGCGCAATCGTTGCAATAGAGTGAATTAAGAGCAGCAAGCTGTCCATGGCCCGCACCAAGGTGAAACAAGGTGCCTGAAGCCATCTTTTCGCCCCCGAAGAAAGGCCCGTTCCATGTCATTCCTCCGGCTTACCGACGTGACCAAGTTCTATGGCGCCACCCGCGCGGTGTCGGCCATGAGCCTCACGGTGGAAAAGGGCGAGTTCGTCTCGCTGCTCGGCCCTTCGGGCTGCGGCAAGACCACCACGCTGCAGATGATTGCGGGCTTCGAGGCCGTGAGCAGCGGCCGCATCGAGCTCTCGGGCAAGGACATCACGCATGCCAAGGCCAACACGCGCGGGCTGGGCATCGTGTTCCAGACCTACGCCCTCTTCCCGCACATGACGGTGGCCGACAACGTGAGCTTCGGCCTGGAGATGCGCAAGATGCCCAAGGCCGAGCGCACCGAGCGGGTGAAGCAGGCACTTGCGCTGGTGCACCTCGAGGCGCATGCCGGGCGCTATCCGCGCGAGCTTTCGGGCGGCCAGCGGCAGCGCGTGGCGCTGGCGCGCGCGCTGGTGATCGAGCCGCCGGTGCTGCTGCTCGACGAGCCGCTGTCCAACCTCGACGCCAAGCTGCGCGAGGAAATGCAGTTCGAGCTGCGCCAGATCCAGCGCAAGGTGGGCACCACCACGGTGATGGTCACGCACGACCAGAGCGAGGCCATGTCGATCAGCGACCGCATGGTGGTGATGGAAGGCGGCTGCGCCACGCAGATCGACCATCCGCAGCGCGTGTACGAGCACCCGAGCACGCGCTTCATCTCGACCTTCGTGGGCAAGGCCAACCTGCTCGACTGCCGCGTGTCCAACAGCGGCGCCACGCGCACCTGCGTCGAAGTCGGTGCGCTCTCGCTCGATGTGGACGACACGGGCTTCAGCGTCGACGCCGCCGCGCTGCTGAGCGTGCGGCCCGAAAAACTCCAGCTCGTGCCACCGGGCCGGGGCCGCCTCGACGGCGAGGTGCAGGAGCGCTTCTTTCTCGGCAGCCAGTGGCTCTACCGCATGGCCACCGCCGTCGGCGATCTCACGGTGCTGAGCCCCAACGACGGACGCGAAGCGCTCGAAGAAGGCAGCCGCACGGGCCTCGACTGGCCGGCGCACTGCATGCGGCTGCTGCCTGCTGAAGAAAAGGCCGTTGCAGCATGAGCACGCTGAAGAGCAAGGCCACGCCGTGGTGGCTCTCCGGCCCGGCGCTGCTGCTGTTCACCGCGCTGCTGCTGGTGCCGCTCGCGCTCACGGCGGTGCTGTCGTTCAACGTGTACGACCCAGCCACCGGCCCGAAGTCCGGCGAGTTCACGCTCGCGCACTACGCGCTGGTGTTCTCCGACTCGTACTACCTCGGCATCTTCTGGCGCACCTTCTGGGTCTCGGCGCTGGTCACGCTGATCTGCGTGCTCGTCGGCGCGCCCGAGGCTTACGTGCTGAGCCGCATGCGCAACCCGTGGCGCTCGGTGCTGCTGCTGGTGGTGCTGGCGCCGCTGCTGGTGTCGGTGGTGGTGCGCGCCTTCGGCTGGAGCATGCTGCTCGGGCCCGAAGGCGCGGTGAACGGACTGCTGGGCCTGCTCGGCATCGGGCCGGTGAAGATCCTCTACACCAGCACGGCCGTGGTCATCGCGCTGGTGCACGTGATGCTGCCCTTCATGGTGATCCCGGTGTGGACATCGCTGCAGAAGCTGGACCCGGGTGTCGAGAACGCGGCCCTCTCGCTCAACGCCACGCCCTTCACCACGCTGCGGCGCATCGTGCTGCCGCAGGTGATGCCGGGCATTCTGTCTGGCAGCCTGATCGTGTTCGGCCTTGCCGCGAGCTCGTTCGCCATTCCGGGGCTGCTGGGCGGGCGCCGCCTGAAGATGGTCGCGACCATCGTCTATGACGAATACCTCAGCGAGCTCAACTGGCCGCTCGGCGCAGCCGTGGCGCTGGTTCTGCTGGTGGCCAATCTTGTCGTGATGCTCAGCTACAACCGCCTCGTCGAAGGCCGCTACAAGAAAGCGCTGGGCTGAAGCGATGAGCAAGAACGGCCCCATCGCCCTCGCGTTCAACGCGCTCGTCATCGTCTTCATGCTCGCGCCGCTGGTGGTGGTGTGTATCGTGGCGTTCACGCCCGAGAACACGCTGACCATTCCGACCACGCACTTCTCGCTGCGCTGGTTCAAGGCGGTGTTCGCGCACCCCGACTTCATGCAGTCGTTCTGGAACAGCCTGTGGCTCGCGCTGAGCTCGGCCACCATCGCCACGCTGCTCGCGGTGCCGGCCGGCATGGCGATCACGCGCTACGAGTTTCCGGGGCGCAATTTCCTGAACGGCCTGTTCCTCTCGCCGCTGATCGTGCCGCACCTGGTGCTGGGCGTGGCGCTGCTGCGGCTGTTCGCGCTGGTCGGCGGCACGGGCAGCTTCGGCTGGCTGGTGATGGCGCATGCGCTCATCGTCACGCCCTACACGCTGCGGCTGGTGGTGGCGGCGCTGGTGGGCTTCGACCGCAGCGCCGAGCAGGCCGCGCTGTCATTGGGCGCGAGCCAGGCCACGGTGTTCCGCCGAATCACGCTGCCGATGATCCTGCCGGGCGTGACGGGCGGCTGGATGCTGTCGTTCATCAACAGCTTCGACGAAGTGACGATGTCGATCTTCGTCACCGCGCCGAGCACGGTGACGCTGCCGGTGCGCATGTACATGTACGCGACCGAATCGATCGATCCGCTGATGGCTGCGGTGTCGGCGCTGATGGTGGCGATCACGGCCTTCGCGATGGTGCTGCTCGACCGCGTGTACGGACTGGACCGCGTGCTGGTGGGACGCAGATAAATGACGATGAATTCAAACGCACTGCTGCACCGCGTGGCCGAGACCACCGGCCGCGAGACCGTGCCCTTCACCCTCGACGGCGCACCCGCGAGCGCACTGGCCGGCGACACCGTGCTCACGGCCGTGCTCACGCAATGCGCCCAGCTGCGCCGCAACGAATTCAGCAACCTGCCGCGCGCTGGCTTCTGCATGATGGGCGCCTGCCAGGACTGCTGGATTTCCACCGGCGAAGGCGAGCGGCTGCGCGCCTGCTCGACCTTCATCGCACCCGGCATGGCGCTGATCACGGGAAGGAACGGCGCATGACGACGACGGCAAGCGAAATCCGCCCCGTGATCGTCGGCGCCGGCCCGGCCGGCGTGCGCGCGGCGCAGACGCTGGTGGCGCATGGCCTGCGGCCCGTGGTGATCGACGAAGCCTCGCGCGCCGGCGGGCAGATCTACCGCCGCCCGCCCACCGTGCTGGCACAACGCACCGCGCGAACGCTCTACGGCTTCGAGTCGAAGCGCGCCGACGCCGTGCACGCGGCCTTCGACGCACTGCAAGGCCGCATCGACCACCACCCCAACAGCCTCGTGTGGAACGCACAGGACCATCGGCTCGACGTGATGCACAACCCCACGTGCAGCACCCGCAGCGTGCCCTACAGCCATCTCATCGTGGCGACTGGCGCCACCGACCGCGTGCTGCCGGTGCCGGGCTGGACGCTGCCCGGCGTCTACACGCTGGGCGGCGCGCAGGTCGCGCTCAAGTTCCAGGGCTGCGCCATCGGGCAGCGCGTGGTGTTCATGGGCACCGGGCCGCTGCTGTATCTGGTGGCGTATCAGTACGCGAAGGCCGGTGTGGACGTGGCCGCGGTGCTCGACACCGCGCGCCTAGCCGACCAGATCGCCGCCACGCCCGCGATGCTGACGCAGCCCGCCGTGTTCGCGAAGGGCGTGTACTACGTGGGCTGGCTTCGCGCGCACGGCGTGGCGCTGCACAGCGGCGTGCGGCCGCTGCGCGTGCTCGGCGACGAGGCGCAGGGCCGCGTCACCGGCGTGGCATGGCAAGACGGGAACGAAGAACGCACGCTGGCCTGCGATGCCGTCGGCTTCGGCTACGCGCTGCGCTCCGAAACGCAGCTTGCCGACCTGCTCGGCTGCCGCTTCGACTACGCGCCGATGCACCGCGCCCACCTGCCGGTGCGCGATGCGGCCGGCCGCTCCAGCGTCGAAGGCGTGTACCTCGCAGGCGACGGCGCCGGCATCATGGGCGCTGACGCGGCCGAGTGGGCGGGCGAACGCGCGGCACTGGCGCTGCTGGCGGACAGTGGCGTAACGGTCGACACGGCGCGCGCCGCCGAGCTCGAACGCAAGCTAAACAAGCTCGCCAGCTTCCGCCAGGGCCTCGAACGCGCCTTCCCCGTGCCGCAGGACTGGGCCGCGCACGCGAGCGACGATCTGGTGATCTGCCGCTGCGAAAACATCACGGCCGGCACGCTGCGCCAGACCGCCGCCAGCACCGGCGCCGACGAGATGAACCGCCTGAAGGCGCTGTCGCGCGTCGGCATGGGCCGCTGTCAGGGTCGCATGTGCGGCGTGGCGGCGGCGGAGATCCTCGCGCACGCCACGGGCCAGCCGCTGCAGCAGGTCGGCAGGCTGCGCGGGCAGGCGCCGATCAAGCCGATTCCGATCCGGCTCATGCCCGCCGAGGGAGCCGACGCATGAGCGCCATCAGGAAACTGCAGACCGACGTCGCCATCGTCGGCGGCGGCATCGTCGGCTCTTCGGCTGCGCTGGCCTTGCGCCGCATGGGCCTGGGCGTGGTGCTGCTGGAGCGCGACCTTTGCGGCTCGCGCTCCAGCGGCGTGAACTTCGGCGGCGTGCGCCGGCAGGGCCGGTCATTGAGCCAGCTGCCGCTGACGCAGCGCGCGCACCGCATCTGGGGCCAGCTGCCCGAGCTGCTGGGCACCGACGGCGAATACATCCGCTCGGGCCATTTCAAGATCGCGCGCAGCGAATCGGACATGGCCTCGCTCGAACGCTACCGCGCGCTGAGCAGCGACTTCGACCTGGGCCTCGAGCTGATCTCCGGCGCGCGCCTGCGCGAGCAATGCCCCTGGCTCGGCACACGCGCCGTGGGCGGCTCGCTGTGCGCGGAAGACGGGCAGGCCAATCCGCGCCTGGTGTCGCCGGCCTTCGCGCTCGCGGCGCAGCGCGCGGGCGCGCTGGTCTTCGAGCGCCACAAGGTCGACGAAGTCGCGCACGACGGCGCCATGTTCATGGTGCGCAGCGGCAACGCGCTCGAAGTGCAAGCGCCCGTGCTGCTCAACTGCGCAGGCGCCTGGGCCGGCTCCATCGCCAGCCAGTTCGGCGAGACGCCACCGCTGCGCGCGCGCAGCCCCGTGATGGCGGTGACCGAGCCGGTGCCGCATTTCATGCAATGGAGCCTTGGCGTGGAAGGCGGCGGCATCTACTGCCGGCAGGTGGCGCGCGGCAACCTCGTGCTCGGCGGCGGCACGGGCATCACGCTCGATGCCGAACGCGCGCGCGCCGAGCGCGACGCCATCGCCACGCTCGCGATGCAGGCCGTGGAGCTGTTGCCCGTGCTGCGCCATGCGCACATCATCCGCACCTGGGGCGGCACCGAAGGCTACCTGCCCGACCGCGAACCGGTGCTCGGGCCCAGCCGCACCACGCCCGGCCTGTTCCACGGCTTCGGCTTCTCGGGCGCGGGCTTCCAGATCGGCCCGGCCGCCGGCGAAGTGCTGGCCGAGCTGGCGCGCGACGGGCGCACCGACACGCCCATCGACGCCTTCGCCATCGAGCGCTTCGACGAACAACCCGTTTCTTCACCTGCCACCGTTTTCCCCACCTGAACTTGATTGGAGAGCATCACCATGTCCCGCACCGCCAGGTCCCCCTTCTTCCTCCTCCTTCCTCTGGCCGCAGCGCTGCTCGCAGCCGCCGGCAGCGCCAGCGCGCAGACCAAGACCATCTACATCGGCATGAACGGCGGCACCATGGAGAAGGCGTACACGCAGTACGTCTTCCCTGCCTTCGAGAAAGCCTACGGCGCCAAGGTCGTGGTGGTGCCCGGCACTTCGTCCGACATCCTCGCGAAGGCGCAGGCCAACAAGGACAAGCCGCAGATGCACGTGATGTTCCTCGACGACGGCGTGATGGTGCGCGCCATCGGCATGGGCCTGTGCCAGAAGCAGAAGCCCAGCCAGTCGCTCAGCGAGATCTACCCGGCCGCGCGCTTCAAGGACGACATGGCCAGCGGCGTGAGCCTGGGCATGACGGGCCTCGCCTACAACGCCAAGATGTTCAAGGAAAAGGGCTGGGCCGCGCCCACCTCGTGGATGGACCTGGCCGACCCGAAGTACAAGGGCAAGGTGGTGTTCCAGTCGATGTCGTCCTCGTCCTTCGGGTTGCACGGCTTTTTGATGTTCAACCGCATCCAGGGCGGCAACGACAAGAACGTGGAACCGGGCTTCAAGGCCTGGCCCACCACCATCGGCCCGAACGTGCTGGAGTACATCCCGAGCTCGGCCAAGCTCTCGGAGATGGTTCAGACCGGTGAAGCGGCGATCTTCCCGCTGACGCCCACGGCCGTGGCCGCCCTGAAGACCAAGGGCATTCCGGTCGAGTACGCACCGCCCAAGGAAGGCGCGGTGGTGCTCATGGTCGGCCAGTGCGTGATCGCCAACAACAGCGAGCCCGAGCTGTCGCAGAAGCTCACCGAGTTCCTGCTGAGCCCGGTGGCGCAGGCCAACGTGCTGCAGTACGGCGCGCAGATCCCGACCAACCCCAAGGCCCCGGCCGTGGGTGAAGGCGCAGCGCAGGTGGCGGACATCAACAAGTGGATGAAGACCGCCGTCACCATCGACTGGGAGAGCATCAACGCGAACCGGCCCGCGTGGAACGCCCGCTGGAACAAGACCATCGAGAAGTGATTCTTCAGCCCTGCGCGGGGACCTTCCCGGTCCTGCGCAGCAGCACCGGAAGGCACAGCACGTAGAGCGACGCCCCCGCCAGCCACACGATGCCCGGAAAGCGCGTGCGGAACGCGAAGTAGAGCGGGCTGATCAGCAGCGGGCCGAACACCGCGGCCAGGCTGGTGATGCTCGCGAGCACGCCCTGCAGCCGCCCCTGCTGCGCCTCGCCCACGCGCGCCGAGAGCGTCGCCTGCAGCGCGGGCGCGCAGACGCCGCCCATGCACAGCAGCGGCAGCAGCGCGATGACCATCCAGCCCTGCGTGGCAAAGGCGATCAGCGCATAGCCCGTGCCGTCGGCGATGGTGCCGATGGCGATGGCCGCGCGTTCGCCCCAGCGCTCGACCAGCGGACCCGCCACGAAGCCCTGCACCAGCGCATGGAGCAGGCCAAAGACCGCGAGCGAGAGGCCGACCATGGTGCCGTTCCAGGCGTAGCGGTCCTGGCCGTAGAGCACCCAGGTCGTGCCGGCGACCTCGCCCACGAGCACGAGCAGCAGGAACACGCCGAGCAAGGGCAGCAGCGCCGGAAAGCTCGTGGCCCAGCGCAGCGGCGCGAGCGGATGCAGCACGCCGCGGTCGAAGGGCTGCGACGCGAGTGCCGGCGGGCGCGACTCGCGCAACACCAGCAGACCCACGAGAAAGGTCACGCCGTTGAGCACTGCAGCCGCGATGAACGGCAGCCGCACACCGTGGTCGCCGAGCATGCCGCCGATGGCCGGCCCGGCGATGAAGCCCAAGCCGAAGCAGGCGCCCATGCGGCCGAACCAGCGCGCGCGCTGGTGCTCGGGCGTGAGGTCGGCGATGGCCGCCGAGGCCACCGCCATGCTCGCGCCCGTCATGCCAGCGATCGCGCGGCCCACGAACAGCAACCACAGCGAGGGCGCAAAGGCCATGAAGAGCGCGTCGATGGCCGCGCCCAGCACCGAGGCCAGCAGCACCGGCCGACGGCCGAAGCGGTCGCTCAGTGCGCCGAGCACGGGCGCGCAGAGGAACTGCATCAGCGCATAGAGCGAGAGAAAGGCGCCAAAGTGCCAGCCGAGGTCGCCGGTGTGGCCGACCTCGCGCAGCAGGCTCGGCACGATCGGCATGACCAGGCTGATGCCGATGGCGTCGAGCGTGACGATCGCGAGGATCACGAACTGCGCGTGGTGGCCGTTCGTCGCGAAAGAAGTTGATGAGCTGTTGGAGTTTATCATTGATAAGGAATTATCAGCGATAAATTCCAGGCTGTGAAGTACCCACCCGAATCGACATGAAACTGGACCGCGAAGTGATCCTCGAGGCAGCCCTCTCGCTGCTCGACGAGGTCGGCATGGACAAGCTCAGCACCCGGCTGCTGGCCGAGCGGCTCGGCGTGCAGCAACCCGCGCTGTACTGGCATTTCAAGAACAAGCGGGCGCTGCTCGACGCGATGAACAGCGAGATCCTGCACCGCGCCCACGAGCGCAAGCTGCCGCTGCCCGGCGAGCCCTGGGACGCGTTCCTGCGCGAGAACGCGCACAGCTTCCGCCGCGCGCTGCTGGCGCGGCGAGACGGCGCGCGGCTGCATGCCGGCTCCGAGCCCGATCCGGGCGACCTCGACATGGTCGAGGCCCAGCTCGCGGCCGTGGTCAACCTGGGCGTGCCGGCGACGCAGGCGATGACGCTGCTGATCGCGCTGGGCCGCTACACCGTGGGCTGCGTGCTGGAGCAGCAGGCGACGCCGCCCGACGCGGCGGCGCAGCAGCAGGTGCTCGATGCCGCCGCGGCCTCGCGTCCGCTACTGGCTGAGGCGTTCGCCCACTACCGCCGGGCCGGGCCCGACGCGCTGTTCAAGATCGGCGTCGACCTGATGCTCGAAGGCGCGAAGGCGCGCCTCGCGGGCAAGAGCCAGCCCGCCGAGGCTAGCCCGCGGCCTCGCCGCGAATCCAGCCGGCGGCCTTCTCCGCCATCATCAGCGTAGGGCTGTTGGTGTTGCCGCTGGTGATGGTGGGCATCGCGCCCGCATCCACCACGCGCAGGCCCTGAATCCCGCGCACCCGCAGCTGCGAATCGAGCACGGCCATCGGGTCGCCCTCGGCGCCCATCTTGGTAGTGCCCACCGGATGGAAGATGGTGGTGGCGATGTCGCCCGCCAGCCGCGCCAGGTCTTCGTCGGTCTGGTACTGCACGCCGGGCTTCCATTCCTGCGGCTTGTACTTGGCAAGCGCAGGCTGCTCTGCAATTCGGCGAGTGACGCGCAGCGAATCGGCCGCCACCTTGCGGTCTTCTTCGGTGCTCAGGTAGTTGGGCGCGATGGCCGGAGCGTCTTCAAAACGCTTGCTCTTGATGCGCACCGAGCCCCGGCTCGTGGGGTTGAGGTTGCACACGCTCGCGGTGAAAGCCGGAAAGCTGTGCAGCGGATCGCCGAAGGCGTCGAGCGACAGTGGCTGCACGTGGTACTGCAGGTTGGGCCATTCGCGATCGGGCGAGCTGCGCGTGAAGGCACCGAGCTGCGACGGCGCCATGCTCATCGGGCCGCTGCGCTTGAGCAAATATTCGAGGCCGATCTTCGCCTTGCCGACCAACGACGAAGCCATCACGTTGAGCGTGGGCGCGCCCTCGATCTTGTAGACCGCGCGGATCTGCAGATGGTCTTGCAGGTTGGCACCGACGCCGGGCGCGTCGAGCACCACGTCGATGCCGTGCTGGCGCAGCAGCTCGGCCGGGCCGATGCCCGAGAGCTGCAGGATCTGCGGCGAGCCGATGGCGCCCGCGCTCAGGACAACCTCGCGCGAAGCGTGCGCGGTGGTCATCTCGCTGCCGTTCCACACCTCGGCACCGGTGCAGCGGCGCGTGCCGTCGGGCAGCGTCTCGAACAGCAGGCGCGACACCTGCGCGCCGGTCCAGAGCTCGAAGTTGGGCCTGCCATAGCAGGTCGGCCGCAGGAAGGCCTTGGCGGTGTTCCAGCGCCAGCCGTTCTTCTGGTTGACCTGGAAGTAGCCCACACCTTCGTTGTTGCCGCGGTTGAAGTCGGCGGTGTGCGGCACGCCGGCCTGTGAAGCGGCTTCGGCAAAGGCGTCGAGGATGTCCCAGCGCAGGCGCTGCTTCTCGATGCGCCATTCGCCGCCGGCACCGTGCATTTCGTCGGCGCCCAGGTAGAAGTCTTCGTGCTTCTTGAAGGCCGGCAGCACGCTCTGCCAGCGCCAGTCTTCGTCGCCGGTGAGGTCGGCCCAGTGCTCGTAGTCGCGCGACTGGCCGCGCATGTAGATCATGCCGTTGATGCTCGACGAGCCCCCGAGCGTCTTGCCGCGCGGGTAGCGCAGCACGCGGCCGTTGAGGCCGGCGTCGGGCTCGGTGCTGTAGAGCCAGTCGGTGCGCGGATTGCCGATGCAGTACAGGTAGCCCACCGGAATGTGGATCCAGTGGTAGTCGTCCTTGCGGCCCGCCTCGATGAGCAGCACGCGCTTGCTCTTGTCGGCGCTGAGCCGGTTCGCCATGAGCGAGCCGGCGGTGCCGGCCCCGATGATGATGTAGTCGAATTGGGTGTCGCTCATGGCGTTTTGCTTGTCTCTCTTTTTTGTTCGACGGAATTCCCGGGCGGAGTGGCGGCGCCCCTCGCGCCGCACCGCATGCTACTTGGCCGTCGGCATCACGAATTCAGCGCCCTTGCCGATGCTCTCGGGCCAGCGCTGCATCACCGACTTCTGCTTGGTATAGAAGCGCACGCCCTCTTCGCCGTAGGCATGCATGTCGCCGAACAGCGAACGCTTCCAGCCGCCGAAGCCATGCCAGGCCATGGGCACGGGGATCGGCACGTTGATGCCGACCATGCCCACCTGGATGCGGCGGCTGAATTCGCGCGCCACGTTGCCGTCGCGGGTGAAGCAGCTCACGCCGTTGCCGAACTCGTGCGCGTTGACGAGGTCGACCGCGTCCTTGAAGTTGGCCACGCGCACACAGCTGAGCACCGGGCCGAAGATTTCTTCCTTGTAGATGCGCATCTCGGGCGTGACGTTGTCGAACAGCGTGCCACCCATCCAGAAGCCGTCGCCGCAGCCTTCGCCTGCCTTGCTGCCGTCGAAGCCGCGGCCGTCGACCAGCAGCTTCGCGCCTTCCTTCTCGCCCAGGTCGATGTAGCCGGTGATGCGCTCGTGCGCGGCGCGCGTGACGATCGGGCCCATTTCGGCGGCGAGGTTCTCGCCGTTGAGCACCTTCAGCGTCTTCGTGCGTTCGATGAGCTTGGGAATGATCTTGTCGGCCACGTCGCCCACCAGCACCGCCACGCTGATGGCCATGCAGCGCTCGCCGGCCGAGCCGTAGCCCGCGCCGATGAGGGCGTCGACCGTCTGGTCGATGTCTGCGTCAGGCAGCACCACCATGTGGTTCTTCGCACCGCCCAGGGCCTGCACGCGCTTGCCGTGGCGGGCGCCGGTTTCGTAGATGTAGTTGGCAATGGGCGTGGAGCCGACGAAGCTGATGGCCTTGACGTCAGGGTGCTCGAGCAGCGCGTCGACGGCGGCCTTATCGCCCTGCACGACGTTGAACACGCCGTCGGGCAGGCCGGCTTCCGTCAGCAGCTCGGCCATGCGCAGCGAGGCGCTCGGGTCGGTCGGGCTGGGCTTGAGCACGAAGGTGTTGCCGGCGGCAATGGCCACCGGGAACATCCACATCGGCACCATCACCGGGAAGTTGAAGGGTGTGATGCCGGCGACCACGCCGAGCGGCTGACGCAGCGTCCAGTTGTCGATGCCGGTGCTCACCTGGTCGGTGAAGTCGCCCTTGAGCAGCTGCGGAATGCCGCAGGCGAACTCGACGATGTCGATGCCGCGGCTGACTTCGCCCTGCGCGTCGGTGAAGACCTTGCCGTGCTCGGCGGTGATGAGGTGGGCCAGCTCGTCCTTGTGCTCGTTGAGCAGCTGCAGGAACTTGAACATGACGCGCGCGCGCCGGATCGGCGGGGTGTCGGCCCAGGCCGGGAACGCGGCCTGCGCGGCGGCGACGGCAGCGGAGACTTGCGCGGCATCTGCCAGGCCGGCCTTGCCGGTGACGGCGCCGGTGGCGGGGTTGGTCACGTCCTGCGTGCGGCCGGAAGTGTTGGCGGCGGGCTTGCCGGCGATGAAGTGGTCGATGGAGGTGGGCATGGGGAAGGCTTTGAAAAGGGCTTTGCTGGCGGAGGAGTGCGGTCAGTTTAGGCAGCAGCCTGTTCCGCGCCTAGTCACGAAGCCTGAACTTATTGTTCAGAATAGCGAACAATAGAACCATGAAACCCCAAAATATCGAGTCGCTCTGGACGCATCTGCACTGGCTCACGGTGCTGGCACAGCAGGGCAGCTTCACGGCTGCGGCGCTGCGCCTGGGCGTGAGCAAGGCAGCCATGAGCCAGCGCATCGCCGAGCTCGAACGCGCGGCCGGCGCGCCATTGGTGCAGCGCACCACGCGCAGCGTGCGGCTCACCGAGGCCGGCCAGCGGCTGGTGGAAGACATGCGCGGCCCCTTCGAGCAGATTGCCCACAGCTTCGCCGGCGTGCGCGATCTCGCGGGGGTGCCGCGCGGGCTGGTGCGGGTGACGGCGCCGGTGGCATTCGCTCGCCAGCAGCTGGTGCCGCGGCTGGCCGACTTCCTGCGCGCGCAGCCGGAGGTGCGCATCGAGCTCGATCTGTCGGACCGGCTCAGCTCGCTGGCGATGGAGGGCTTCGACCTGGCCATCCGCCACACGGCCGCGCCGCCCGACACGCACGTGGCCTGGACACTGTGCGAAACCCGCTCCGTGCTGGTGGCCAGCCGTGCCTATCTGCGCCGCCGCGGCACGCCGCGCGAGCCACAGGCGCTGGCGGAGCACGACTGCCTGCACTACCCGCGCGCGCAGGAAACGCCGACCTGGCACTTCGAGGCAAAGGCCTCGGCGCCGCGCATCACGGTGCCGGTTTCGGGGCCACTGGTCGCAAACAACAGCGAGGCGCTGCGCGACGCGGCGCTGAGCGGGCTGGGCATTGCGCTGGTGCCCGACTTCAGCGCGCAGGCGGCGCTGCAGTCGGGCAAGCTGCAGCAGGTGCTGCCGCAGTGGCGCTCGGTGGGTGCTTTCGGCGAGCGGCTGTATGCAATACGGCCCTACGCCACGCATGTGCCGCAGGCGGTGACGGCTTTTGTGGGGTGGCTACGGGAGGCGCTGTCCGAGGGCTTTTCGGCGTGATCGCACCCCGAACAGCAGCCGACCATGCCCTGAAGAAAACCTGAAGAAACGGCGTTGTGCCCTACGCAAACGAGGGGTCTGGAGCACCTTCACACTGGATGCACCCGGTTACGATGCGCGCTTCCAACCCCGCGTTTGTTAACTTTCCCGCTCACCCGCCCTATGTCCCCTGCCACATCGACTGCCGACGCTTCCGCCGCCGACAGCGCGTGGCCTCGCGTCGAGCAGCGAGAGCAGGAAGGCCGCCAGTGGACAGTGGCCAGCGGCTGCTGGACCACGCTGGCAATGTCGTCCAAGCCGGCATGGCAGGCGCTGGCGAAAAGCCTGGAAACCGCCCCGCCCGCCGACGACCGCGCGTGGGACCTGCGCCCCATCGGGCAGCTCGACCACATCGGCGCGCAGTTGCTGTGGGAGCACTGGCGCCACCAGTGGCCGGCCACGCTCGAAATGTTGCCGCAGCACAAGGCCGTGCTCGACCAGGTGGCGCAGTACACCGTCGCCACGCCCGACGAGCCCCCGCCCACGCTGAGCGACCGCATCCGCGCGTTCTCGCACAACGGGCCGCGCGCGATGTACGTGGTGCGCGACTTCACAAGCCTGATCGGCCAGTTGGCGCTCGACGTGGGCCGGTTGATTCGCGCGCCGCACCGTGGGCCGTGGCGCGACTTCTCGGGGCACCTGTATCAGTTCGGCGCCACGGCGCTGCACATCACGGCGCTGGTCGGGTTGCTGATCGGCGTGGTGCTGGCTTATCTGATCTCGCAGCAGTTGCGGCAATACGGCGCCGAGACTTTCGTGGTGAACATCCTCGGGCTGTCGCTGATCCGCGAGCTGGGGCCGGTGCTGGCAGCGGTGCTGATCGCCGGGCGCTCGGGTTCGGCCATCACGGCGCAGATCGGCGTGATGCGGGTCACGGAAGAGCTCGACGCGATGCGCGTGATGGGCATCCCGCACGGCTTTCGCCTCGTGATGCCGCGCGTGCTGGCGCTGGCCATCGCAATGCCGCTGATCAGCCTGTGGACCTCGATGGCGGCGCTCGCGGGCGGCATGCTGGCGGCCGATGCGGCGCTCAATATTTCGCCCGCTTACTTTCTTTCAGCGCTGCCGCGCGCGGTGCCTATCTCGAACCTCTGGCTGGCGCTGGCCAAGTCGGCGGTGTTCGGCATTCTGATTGCGCTGATCGGCTGCTACTTCGGCATGAAGGTGAAGCCGAACACCGAGAGCCTGGGGCGCGGCACCACGCAGTCGGTCGTCACCTCGATCACCGCGGTGATCCTTGTGGACGCTCTCTTCGCCGTGCTCTTCAAGGGCATCGGATTCAGGGCCTGACACCATGAGCATGCCCGTACGCTCCGACACCTACACCACCGTGGTGGACATCCGCGGCCTGTGGACGGTGTTCCAGAGCCCCGACGGCGAGCAGGTGGTGCACCGCGACCTGCAGCTGCACATCGACCGAGGCGAAGTGCTCTCGCTGGTCGGCGGCTCGGGCACTGGCAAGACGGTGCTGCTGCGCCAGATCCTCGGGCTCGAAAAACCCACGCGCGGCCACGTCGAGGTGCTGGGACAGGAGCCCGGCGAGCTCAGCGCCTCGGGCGCGGCCAACGTGGGCATGCTGTTCCAGCACGGGGCGTTGTTCTCGGCCTTCAGCGTGCTGGAGAACATCGCCTTTCCGCTGCGCGAGCTGAAGCTGCTGCCCGACGAGCTGATCCGCCACGCAGCGCTGGTGAAACTGCAGATGGTGGGCCTGGGCCCGCAGCATGCGAACAAGAGCCCGTCGGACCTGTCGGGCGGCATGATCAAGCGCGTGGCACTGGCGCGCGCGCTCATCATGGACCCGCCGCTGCTTCTGCTCGACGAGCCCACGGCCGGCCTCGACCCCGAGGCGTCTGACAGTTTCTGCGACCTGCTGCGCGGCCTGCACCGCGAGCTGGGCCTCACGGTGGTGATGGTTACGCACGACCTGGACACGCTGTTCGACCTGAGCACCCGCATCGCGGTGCTGGCCGACCAGAAGGTGATCGTCACCGGCGCGGCGCGCGAAGTCATCGCGTACCCGCATCCCTTCATTCACGAATACTTTCTCGGCGGGCGCGGCCAGCGCGCCCTGGAAGCGCTGCACGACAAGCCCGCCGAACAATCTCCGTCGCAGCCCGCCGCCGAGGCGGGCCGCTGAAAGGTAGGTAGCCACCATGGAAAACAAGGCCCACGCCCTCGCCGCCGGCGCCTTCGTGCTCGGCCTGATCGCCGCGCTCGTCGGGCTGGTGATCTGGTTCACGCGCGACAACACCGTGCGCAACATCTACGAACTGTCCACGCGCGACGCCGTCAGCGGCCTGCAGCCGCAGGCCATGGTGCGCTACCGCGGCATCGCGGTGGGCAAGGTGGCGTCGATCGACTTCGACCCGAAGGTCAAGGGCAATGTGCGCGTGCGCATCACGGTCGACGAGCGCGTGCCGCTCACCACTTCCAGCTTTGCCACGCTGAGCTACCAGGGCGTGACCGGCCTGGCCTTCATCGCGCTGGACGACAAGGGCGAATCGACGGTGTCGCTGAAGCCGGACGACGACAACCCGCCGCGCATTCCGCTCAAGCCATCGATGCTGGCGCAACTGCAGGACCGCGGCGAGGCCATCATCAACCAGGTCGAGGAAGTGACGAAGCGCGCCAACCAGCTGCTGAGCGACCCCAACCAGAAGCGCGCGGCCGAAGCACTGGAGAACATCGCGGCCGCCTCGGCCAGTGCCAACACGCTGCTCAAGACGCTCGACAACACGGTGAAGACCGGGCTGAACCCCGCGCTGACGAAGCTGCCCGACACGCTGGCCTCGGTGAAGAAGGCCGCCGGCGACGTCTCGCGCGTGGCCACCAACTTCAACACCACCGTGGGCCGGCTGAACGCGCCCGACGGCCCGGTCGAGCGGCTGAGCGACGGCACCAAGGCGCTGGCGCAGGCGGTCGATTCGTTCAACGCGGCCACGCTGCCGCGCGTGAACCGCGTGGCCGACGACACCTCGCACGCCGTGCGCCGGCTGGGCCGCGCGGCGGACAACATCAACGACAACCCGCAATCGCTGCTGTTCGGCAACGGCGGCGCAGTCGCGGGCCCGGGCGAGCCGGGGTTCAGCGCGCCCGCTGCGGTGCGGCCCTGAACAACATCCAGGGAGGACCACTCACCATGAAGAACGCCATTCGCTCCTTGATGAACCCGGCCGCCATCGCGCTCGGCGCCGCGCTGCTGATCGCAGGCTGCGGTGCGCTGCCCGACAAGCCCGCGCGCACCACGCTCTACGACTTCGGCCCCGGCCTGACGGCGCCTGCTGCCGCTGCGCCTGCCGCAGCCACCCTGCCCACGCTGGCGCTGGCCGAGTTCGACAGCAACTCCCGCCTGGACGGCACGCAGATCCTCTACCGGCTGGGGTACGCCGACGCCAACGAGCTGCGCCCCTACGGCCAGTCGCGCTGGAGCCTGCCGCCCGCGCAGCTGCTGCGCCAGCGGCTACGCGACACGCTGTCAGAGCGCCGCACCGTGCTCGGCCCTGAAGAAAGCGCCACCATCTCGCGCAGCCGGGGCGAGGTGCCCGACACGCTGCGCATCTCGCTCGACGAGTTCAGCCACTACTTCGATTCGGCCAGCGCCAGCGTGGGCCTGGTGCGCCTGCGCGCCACGCTGGTCCGCAGCACGAGCGGCGGCGACCGCGTGCTGGGCCAACGCACTTTCACCGTGCGCCGCCCCGCCTCCAGCGCCGACGCACCCGGCGGCGTGAAGGCGCTGATCTCGGCCAGCGATGCCGCGATGGCCGAGGTGGTGCAATGGGTGGACCAGTTGCAGCAGCAGACACCGCAGCAGCCCCGGCAATAGCAGCCATTCAACGGACGGAGGATCGACCCCATGAACGCAACACGCATCGTCGGCATCCTGCTGATCGTGGCCGGCATCGCCGCCCTGGGTCTCGGCAGCTTCAGCTTCACCAAGGAAACCCATGAGGCCAAGCTCGGCCCGCTGGAGTTTTCGATGAAGGAGAAGCAGACCGTCAACTTCCCCACCTGGGCCAGCGTGGCCGTGATCGTGGTGGGCGGAGCGCTGGTGCTGCTGGGCGGCAAGAAGGGCTGAGCGCCCTCAGCCCCCTTTCTTGGCCTTTCAGCCTGGCAGGCCTGCGAGCAGCTGCGGCAGCAGGTCTTCCGAGGCGCCGCGCAGCACCACGGTCGCTGCTTCATCCAGATGAGGCAGCGGCTCCAGATTGAGCGTGATGAGCCGAGCCCCGTGCGCCAGCGCCGTCTGCGGCAGCTCAGCCGCCGGATAGACGATGGTCGTGCTGCCGACCACCATGAACAGATCGCACTCCTGCGCGGCCACCTGTGCATCGAGCAGCACGCCTTCGTTCAGCATCTCGCCGAACATCACCACGTCAGGCCGCGCGTGCGAGCCGCAGCGCAGGCAGCGGTGAAAGGGCCATGGGCCGCTGCGGTTGCCGCAGTGGTCGCAGCGCCAGCGGCGCAGCGAGCCGTGGAGTTCGAGCACGTCGAGCCCGCCCGCCTGGGTCAGCAGGCCGTCGACGTTCTGTGTGACCAGCCGGGTGGCGGGCCGCAGCCTTTGCAGCAGCGCTAGCGCGGTATGGCCCGGGTTGGGCTGTGCCGATTCGATCAGCGACAGGCGCTGCGCCCAGAATTTCGTGAAGCCCGACGGGTCGCGCTGGAGGTCTTCGGCATGGGAGAACTGCAGTGCATTCTGGTTCTTCCACAGGCCGTCCGCATCGCGGTAGGTCGGGATGCCCGAGGCGCGCGACAGGCCAGCGCCGGAGAACACGACGATGCGCCGGGCGTTGCGCAGCAGCTCGATGGCCGCGTGGAGAGGAGAAGAAGAGATATCTGGTGTGACTGGCGTCATCGCTCTGTTCTGGGGGGATTCGCGGCAGGCGGGTTGGCGGTGGCGCCCAGGCGCTGCGACACGGTGTCCGCGCAGGCCTTGAGCGCGCGGGAAATCTCGCCGTCCCACGCGGTGTCGAAGATGCCGGCCGGGCCGATGGCGGTCACGGCCAGCACGATGGCGCCAGTGTGGTCGAAGACGGGCGCGGCCATGGCGCTGACGCCTTCGATGACCTCGCCGTCGGAGCGGCTGATGCCGTGCGCGCGCACTTCCTGCAGCTGGCGCTCGAAGTCGCTCCAAGAGGGCAGCGGCTGCACCGGTGGCATGCCGGCGGCCGGAACGGGCTCGGAGCCCTTGCGCTGCTTCTGGCGCTGGCGCTCGTCCTCGAGCAGCTGGCGCACCGCGTCGGCATCGAGGTACGCGGCGAACACGCGGCCCGAGGCGGTATTGGTCAGCGAGAACACCGTGCCGTGCCGCATGTTCACATGCACCGGCGAGGGCGATTCGGCCGTGCGCACGATGGTCGCGCCGCGCGCGCCCCACACGGCCAGCGCCACGGTATGGCCGGTCTGCTGGGCCAGCTGGGCGATCAGCGGGGTGGCAATGTGCACCGGGTCGGCCTGCTGCAGGCTGATGAGCCCCAGTTGCAAGGCGAGCGGGCCGAGCAGATAGTGGCCGCTGGCACGGTCCTGCTCGATCAGGCCCAGGCGCCCGAAGCTGACCATGTACGGGTGCGCCTTGGCGGCCGTCATGTCGGCCTCGCGCGCCAGGTCTTTCAGCGCCATGGGCCGGCCGTGGTGCACCAGCGCGCGCAGCAGCTGGCCACCAACTTCGATGCTCTGGATGCCGCGCTGGGCGCGGTCGGTGTCACTGGCTGCCATGGCCGGCCTCGCCTTCTGGTCGTTCGTTCATGAAGAAGGGATTAGACATTAACTGATCAGCGGCTTACACTGCGGAAATTCGTTCACCGCGAATTCGTTCAGATTAGACGAATCCCAAATCCCAAAACTCACCCACCTCACCCCACCCCACCAACGGAGACAACCGATGAGCCAAGCCAAGAAATTCGCCAGCCAGGCCGACATGGAAGAAAAGAAGATCACCTTCAGCCAGATCTCGGAACATGCCTGGGCCTACACCGCCGAGGGCGACCCCAACACCGGCATCGTCATCGGCGACGACTGCGTTCTGGTGGCCGACACCCAGGCCACCCCCGCCATGGCGGCCGACGTGGTGCGCCGCATCCGCGAAGTGACCGACAAGCCCATCAAGTACGTGGTGCTCACGCACTACCACGCGGTGCGCGTGCTGGGCGCGGCCGGCTACGGCGCCGAACACATCCTGGCCAGCCAGGACACGCGCGACCTGATCGTCGAGCGCGGCGAGCAGGACAAGGCCAGCGAAATCGGCCGCTTCCCGCGCCTGTTCCAGAACGTCGAGACGGTGCCCCCGGGCCTGACCTGGCCCACCATGACCTTCACCGGCAAGATGACGCTGTGGCTCGGCAAGCTCGAAGTGCAGCTGATCCAGCTCGGTCGCGGCCACACCAAGGGCGACACCGTCGTCTGGCTGCCGGGCGAAAAGACGCTGCTGTCGGGCGACCTGGTCGAGTTCGGCGCCACGCCGTACGCCGGCGACGCCTACTTCAAGGATTGGCCGCAAACGCTGGACAACATCGCCGCGCTGAAGCCCGCCGCGCTGGTGCCGGGCCGCGGCGCCGCGCTGACCACGCCGGCCGAAGTGGCGGAGGGCCTGACGGGCACGCGCAACTTCATCTCCGACGTGTACGCCAGCGTGCAAGAGGGCGTGAAGGCCGGGCGCGACCTGAACGCGGTCTACAAGGACACGTACGCCAAGCTCAAGCCCAAGTACAGCCAGTGGGTGATCTTCGACCACTGCATGCCCTTCGACGTGAGCCGCGCCTACGACGAGGCCTCAGGCCATGCCGACCCGCGCGTGTGGACGGCCGAGCGCGACATCGAGATGTGGAAGGCGCTGGAAGGCTGATTGCGCGAGACGACAGAAGAAGACACGGAGACAACACGTGATCGACTATCAAAGTCTGCGCTTCGACTACCGCCGCCACGCCGACCAGGACGCGGCCGAGCCAGCCCGCCATCCGGTGGTGGTGGTCGGCGCCGGCCCGGTCGGCCTTGCGCTGGCCATCGACCTCGCGCTGCGGCAAGTGCCCGTGGTGCTGCTCGACAACGACAACACGCTCTCCAGCGGCTCGCGCGCGATCTGCTTCGCCAAGCGCACGCTCGAGATATTCGACCGCCTCGGCTGCGGCGACCGCATGGTCGACAAGGGCGTGTCGTGGAACGTGGGCAAGGTGTTCTTCCATGACGAGCAGGTCTACCGCTTCGACCTGCTGCCCGAGCCCGGCCACGAGCGCCCGGCCTTCATCAACCTGCAGCAGTACTACGTCGAGGGCTACCTCGTCGAGCGCGCGGCCACGCTGCCGCTGATCGACCTGCGCTGGAACAACAAGGTCACGGGCATCGAGCAACGCGACGACGGCGCGGTGCTGACCGTGGAGACGCCCGAAGGCGACTACCGGCTGCACGCGGACTACGTTGCCGCCTGCGACGGCTCGCGCTCCAACCTGCGCCAGCTGCTGGGCCAGGAAGCCAAGGGCCGCGTGTTCCGCGACCGCTTCCTGATCGCGGACATCACGATGGACGCGCACCTGCCCACCGAGCGTCGCTTCTGGTTCGACCCTTCGTTCCACCCCGGCCAGAGCGTGCTGCTGCACAAGCAGGCCGACGGCATGTGGCGCGTGGACTTCCAGCTCGGCTGGGACGCCGACCCGGTGGAAGAGCGCAAGCCCGAGAACATCACGCCGCGCGTGCGCGCGCTGCTCGACAGCATCGGCTTTGCCGACGTGCAGTTCCAGATCGGCTGGGCCAGCGTCTACACCTTCGCCTGCCAGCGCATGGAGCGCTTCCGCCACGGCCGCGTGCTGTTCGCGGGCGACTCGGCGCATGGCGTGTCGCCCTTCGGCGCGCGCGGCGCCAACTCGGGCGTGCAGGATGCGGACAACCTCGCGTGGAAGCTCGCGGCGGTGGTGCGGGGCCAGGCGCCCGACGCGCTGCTCGACAGCTACGCCAGCGAGCGCGAATACGCTGCCGACGAGAACATCCGCAACTCCACGCGCGCAACCGACTTCATCACGCCCAAGAGCGAGGTGAGCCGCCTCTTCCGCGATGCGGTGCTGGAGCTGACCAAGCGGCACGCCTTTGCGCGCACGCTGGTGAACAGCGGGCGGCTGTCGGTGGCCACGGTGCTGCGCGATTCGCCGCTCAACACGGCCGATGCCGACGCGTTCAATGGCGCGATGGTGCCGGGCGCGGCAGCAGCCGATGCGCCTGTCGTGCGCGCCGATGGCAGCACCGGCTGGCTGCTGCGCGAATGCCATGTCGAACGGTTCACGGCCCTGGTGTTCGGCCAGGGTGAAGCTGCCGGGCGCAGCCTTCAAGCGCTGCAGGCAAGCGACTTTCCGCTGCACGTGGTTCGCGTGGAAGGCAGCGGCGCCGAGGTCGAACTCGCCACGCAGCGCTACGACGCGCAACCCGGCACCGTCTACCTGCTGCGGCCCGACCGGCACGTGTGCGCGCGCTGGCGGCAACCCACGGCGGCAAACATCCGCGCAGCGATCGGCCGCGCATTGGCAAAGGCGTGAACACCATGCAGCAACAGCACCTGATCACCACACCGAACCTCGAAGCGCCCGACGATTTCTATGAAGCGCTGATCGAGGCGCACCAAGGGCTTTCCACCGAAGAAAGCCACGCCTTCAACGCGCGCCTCGTGCTCGTGCTGGCCAACCACGTCGGCTCGCTCGCCGTGCTGCGCGAAGCCTTCGAAGCGGCCCGCGCTGGCTAGGCCCACATTCCAACTTCATCGCGATTTCCGAAAGAGAAAGCACATGACCCAAGCAACCCCGTCCTCCGAGCGGCGCTACCAGAGCGGCTTCGGCAACGAGTACGCCTCCGAGGCAGTGCCCGGTGCCCTGCCCCAGGGCCGCAACAACCCGCAGCGCGGCCCCTTCGACCTGTACACCGAGCTGATCTCCGGCACCGCCTTCACCGCGCCGCGCCACGAGAACCGCCGCACCTGGCTGTACCGTCGGCAGCCTTCGGTGGTGTCGGGCCGCTACCAGCCCTACGCGCAGGCGCACTGGACAACCGGCGCCGACCGCGAGATCGCGCTGCCACCCGAGCCCCTGCGCTGGCACCCGCAGCCGCTCGATGGCGTGGCCGACATCGATTTTGTCGACGGCATGCGCACCATCGCAGCCAACGGCGATGCCGAATCGCAGGTCGGCGTCGGCTCGCTGATGTACCTCGCGGGCCGCTCGATGGAGCGCCGCGCCTTCGTCAACGCCGACGGCGAGATGCTGGTGGTGCCCCAGCAAGGCCGCCTCGTCATCACCACCGAACTCGGCGTGCTCGACGTGAAGCCCGGCGAAATCGCGGTGCTGCCGCGCGGCATGGCCTTCAAGGTGGCGCTGCCAGATGGGCTCTCTCGCGGCTACGTCTGCGAGAACTACGGCGCGCACTTCCGCCTGCCGGAGCTGGGCCCGATCGGCTCGAACGGCCTGGCCAACGCGCGCGACTTCCAGGCGCCCGTGGCGGCTTTCGAATCGGAAGAAGGCGCCTACGAGATCGTCAAGAAATTCGGCGGCCGCTTCTGGCAGGCGCCGATGAAGCAATCGCCTTTCAACGTGGTCGCCTGGCACGGCAACCTGTCGCCAGTGAAGTACGACACGGCGCACTTCATGGTGATCGGCTCGATCAGTTTCGACCATCCCGATCCGTCGATCTTCACCGTGCTGACTTCGCCCAGCGACACGCCCGGCACGGCCAACTGCGACTTCGTGATCTTCCCGCCGCGCTGGATGGTGATGGAGAACACCTTCCGTCCGCCATGGTTCCACCGCAACCTCATGAGCGAGTTCATGGGCCTGGTGCTGGGCGAGTACGACGCCAAGCCGGGCGGCTTCAAGCCCGGCGGCGCGAGCCTGCACAACTGCATGGTGCCGCACGGGCCCGACGAGGAAGCCTTCGACAAGGCCACGCACGCCGACCTGAAGCCGCACAAGCTGGACAACACGCTGGCCTTCATGTTCGAGAGCCGCTATCGCTTCATTCCGACGAACTTCGCGCTGAAGAGCCCTGCGCTGGATACCGACTACGCGGATTGCTGGGCCGGGCTGAAGGACCAGTTCAAGCCATGAGGAGCGCCTTCACATTCACGCGGCGCGGGGCGGCCGTGGCGCTGCTCGCGGCGCCCTTCTTCGCGCACACCGCACAGGCCGCCGACTTTCCGACGAAGCCCATCCGCTTCATCGTTCCCTACACGCCCGGCGGCACCACAGACCTGGTGGCGCGCACCGTGGGCCAGAAGGTGTCGGAGAAGCTGGGCCAGCCAGTGCTGATCGACAACCGCGGCGGCGCGGGCGGCAACATCGGCATGGACGCCGTGGCCAAGGCCGCGCCCGACGGCTACACCATCGGCTTCGGCGCCATCTCGACCAATGCGCTGAACCCGCACATCTACAAGTCGATGGCCTTCGACCCACGCCACGACTTCACGGCCATCAGCCTGCTGGGCACCTCGACCATCGTGCTCGAAGTGCCGGCGGCTTCGGCCATCAAGACCGTGCCCGACCTCGTTGCCGCCGCGAAGAAGAACCCCGGTCTGCCCTACGCCACCGCGGGCGCCGGCACCTCGATGAACCTGGCCGGCGTGATGTTCGCGCAGATGACCGGCACCGAGCTCGTGCACGTCGCCTACAAGGGCAGCGGCCCGGCCATCACCGACATGCTGGGCAACAACATCGGCGTGATGTTCGACAACCTGCCGGCCTCGCTGCCGCACATCCAGGCCGGCAAGCTGCGCGCCCTGGCGGTGGCGGGCCCCACGCGCTCGCCTTCGCTGCCCGACGTGCCAACGATGGCCGAAGCCGGGCTCAAGGGCTACGCATTGGAGCCGTGGTTCGGCGTGTACGGCCCGGCAAAGCTGCCGGCACCAATCGTCAAGGCGCTGAACGAGGCCTTCGTCGAAGCGCTCGCCATGCCCGACGTGAAGGCCAAGCTGGCGCAGGCCGGCTTCTCGCCGCGCGGCTCGACCGCGCAGGAGCTGACCACGCTGACCGAGACCGAGTACCAGCGCCTGGGCGATGTGGCCAAGAAGGCCGGCATGACCGCAGACTGAACCGATTCACAGAAAGACATCCATGACCGCACTGAACGCCACCCATGACCCGAAGCTGCGCAGCTGGGTCGCCTCGGCCAATGAAGCCGGCACCGACTTCCCGATCCAGAACCTGCCCCTCGGCCGCTTCCGCACGGCTGGCAGCAGCGAGGCTTTTCGCATCGGCGTCGCCATCGGCGACCAGGTGCTGGACCTGCGCGCGACGGGCCTCGTCGACACCGACGACATGAACGTGCTGATGAACGCCAGCATCAAGGACCGCCAGGCCCTGCGCACTGCGATCTCCGCTGGCCTGGCCGAAGGCAGCGACAAGCAGGCCGCGTGGTCGAAGGCGCTGCTGGCGCAAGGCAAGGCCGAGATGACGGTGCCCTGCCGCATCGGCGACTACACCGACTTCTACACGGGCATCCATCACGCGACCACCGTCGGCAAGCTGTTCCGCCCCGACCAGCCGCTGCTGCCCAACTACAAGTGGGTGCCCATCGGGTATCACGGCCGCGCCTCGTCCATCGTCGTGAGCGGCCAGAGCTTCAAGCGCCCGCAGGGCCAGACCAAGGCGCCCGATGCGGCGGAGCCGAGCGCCGGCCCCTCGAAGCGGCTCGACTACGAGCTGGAGCTGGGCTTCCTGGTGGGCCGCGGCAACGCGCAGGGCGAACCCATTGCCATCGGCGAGGCCGAAGACCACCTGTTCGGCGTGACGCTGCTCAACGACTGGTCGGCGCGCGACGTGCAGGCCTGGGAATACCAGCCGCTCGGCCCCTTCCTCTCAAAGAATTTCGCGAGCTCGCTGTCGCCGTGGATCGTGACGATGGAGGCGCTGGCGCCATTCCGTGCGAAGTTCGAGCGGCCCGCGGAAGACCCGCAGCCGCTGCCGTATCTCGACTCGGCATCGAACCGCGAGAGCGGCGCGCTCGACATCACGCTCGAAGTGCTGCTGCAGACCGCGAAGATGCGCGCCGAGGGCGTTGCCCCGGCGCTTCTCACGCGCGGCAACACCACCGAGGCCGCCTACTGGACGGCCGCGCAGCTCATCGCTCATCACACGGTGAACGGCTGCAACCTGCAGCCGGGCGACCTGCTGGGCTCGGGCACGCTGTCGGGCCCGAAGCCCGACGAGGCCGGCTCGATGATGGAGCTGACGCTGGGCGGCAAGCAGCCGATCACGCTGCCGAATGGCGAGAAGCGCACGTTCCTGGAAGACGGGGACACGCTGATCATTCGCGGTTACTGCGAGCGCGCGGGCGCCGTGCGCATCGGCCTCGGGGAAGTCAGCGGGACGGTGGTTTGAGGCTTGCGTTGCCCCCGTCTTGTCCACTCTCCCTCTGGGAGAGGGCTAGGGTGAGGGCAGCGGCGTCAGAACGCGTGCGATGGAGGTGAGGCCGCTCGCCCTCACCCCAACCCTCTCCCAGAGGGAGAGGGAGTAATACGGGTCAGGGCGCGGTGGCGGGCGTTGCCACAGGCACCGGCCACGCCACTTCACTCGCCACGCGCGGCTTGCCGATCGGCGCGGTCGCCTTGCCGGTCTTGATGGCCGCCATGTCGGCCTCGCTCGGGTACTGGTTGGCCAGCCAGTAGTCGAACACCCGGCGCGCAATGGGGGCTGCGGCGCCTGCGCCCCAGCCGGCGTTTTCCACGATCACGGCCACGGCGATCTTCGGGTCGTTCACCGGTGCGAAGGCCATGAAGAGGGCGTGGTCGCGCTGGTGTTCTTCCAGTGCGCGCGCGTTGTACTTGGTGTTCTGCGCCTGCGTCACCGCCTGCGCCGTGCCAGTCTTGCCGGCTGCCTGGTAGGCCGCGCCCGCGAACACGCCGCGCGCCGTGCCGGCAGTGACCACGCTGGTCAGGCCGTCGCGGACCACCGCGACGTTGGCGGCCGTGAAGCCGAGGTTTTCCGCTGGCGGTTGCTGCAGCGGCACCACTTGCCCGCTGACAGTGTTGCGCGTGGCCAGCACGAGGTGCGGCCTGTGCTTGAGGCCGCCGTCGGCCACGATGGCCGTGGCCTGCGCCAGCTGCAGCATCGTGAAGGCGTTGTAGCCCTGCCCGATGCCCAGCGAGATGGTCTCGCCCGCGTACCATTTCTTCTGCTCGGGGCGCTTGTAGGCGTTGCGCTTCCACTCGGTGCTGGGCAGCACGCCGCGCACCTCGCCGCCCAGGTCGATGCCGGTGATCTGGCCGAAGCCCAGAGGCTTCATGAAGTCGTGGATCAGGTCCACGCCCATCTCGTTGGCCAGCGAGTAGTAGTAGATGTTGCTCGACAGCTGGATCGAGCGGCGCATGTCGACGCCGCCCAGGTTGCCTTCGGGGCTGCCGAAGCGGTGGCCGCCGAAGTTGAAGTAGCCGGGGTCGTTCACCACCACGTTGGGCCCGCGCTTGCCGGTTTGCAATGCCGCCATTGCCATGAAGGGCTTGTAGGTGGAGCCGGGCGGGTAGGTGCCGCGCAGGGCGCGGTTCAGGAGCGGCTTGTCGAGGGACTCGGTGAGCGCCGCCCAGCTTTCGTTGTCGATGCCTTCGACGAACAGGTTGGGGTCGAAGGTGGGCTTGCTCACGAAGGCCAGCACCTCGCCGGTCTTGGGGTCGATGGCCACCAGCGCGCCGCGGCGGTCGCCGTACATGTCTTCCACCAGCTTCTGCAGCTTGATGTCGAGCGACAGCATCACGGTGTTGCCGGGCGTGGCCGGGTGGCTGGCCAGGCGACGCACGGCACGGCCGCCCGCCGAGGTTTCCATCTGCTCGACGCCGGTCTGGCCGTGCAGCGTCTTCTCGTAGCTCTGCTCGATGCCGAGCTTGCCGATGTAGTCGGTGCCCTTGTAGTTGGCCTGGTCTTCCTCGTCCCAGTCTTCCATCGCGGTCTTCTCGCGCTGGTTGATGCGGCCGATGTAGCCGAGCACGTGCGAAGCCAGCTCGCCCTGCGGGTAGTTGCGGAACAGGCGGGCCTTGATCTCCACGCCCGGGAAGCGGTAGCGCTGGGCCGCGAAGCGCGCCACCTCTTCGTCGCTCAGGCGGGTGCGGATCGGAATGGAGTCGAAGCTGCGCGAGTCTTCGCGCAGGCGCTTGAAGCGGCGGCGGTCGCGCGGCGAGACTTCGAGCACCTGGGTCAGGCTGTCGATGGTTTCCTCGACGTCGTTCACCTTCGAGGGCGTGATCTCCAGCGTGTAGGCCGAGTAATTGGAGGCCAGCACGATGCCGTTGCGATCGAGGATCAGGCCCCGGTTGGGCACCACCGGCACCACGGCTGTGCGATTGCTCTCGGCCTGCTCGGCCAGGTCTTCGTGGCGCGTGACCTGCAGGTACACCAGCCGCGCGCACAGCAGGCTGAACGCGAACAGCACCGCCAGGCCGATGACGATCACGCGGCGCTTGAAGCGCGCGAGGTCGGCGGCGACGTTGCGGATTTCGGTCATGGCGGTGGGAGCTTAGGCGCGTGCAGTTGCAATGGCAAATGCGGGAAGCAGGGCTTAGAGGGGGCGGTTCTCGTCCGGTTCCGGGGTGCGGCGCTGGGGCGCAAGTAACAACGCCGTGACCAAAGGCCAGAGCGCGGCCTCGATGGCAGGCGAGATCAGCACAGACCACCCCGGGAACACGCCGCCGCCGATCATCCGCGTGACGACCTCGATCAACTGCGACAGCGCAAAGAGCGGCAGCACCTGCAGCGCCTGCGACAGCACCGGGTACCAGAGCAGGCGCCGGTGGATGGTGATCGCGAAGAAGCCCAGCGTGGTGTAGGACAGCGCATGCTGGCCCAGCATCGACGACTGGTGCACGTCCATGCACAGGCCGAACACGAAGGCCGCGCCAATGCCCACGCGCGCGGGCTGGTGCACGCCCCAGAACACGATCACCAGCGCCAGCAGGTCGGGCATCCAGACCGCGCGGCCGATGGGAATCATGTTGATGAGCAGTGCCACCACGAGGCTGCTCCACATGAAGAGCGGGCTGACGGGCAGCAGGAGCTGCTGCTGGCCTGGACGCTTGATCATTGGCGCGCTCCCGCTGGCTTCTTTTCGTTCTTGCCCGCGCCGGGCTTGCCTTCAGGCCGCTTGCGCTGGGTGGCGGCAGGCGCGGCGGGCGGCGGCGCGGCCGGCGTGCCGGTGGGCTCGAGCACCAGCACGTAGCGCGCGGCCGTCACATGGGCCAGCGGCACGCAGTAGATGCGGGCGAAGGCCGAGTCGGCGCGCCGCTCGATGCGCTCGATCTTCGCCACCGGCAGGCCGGCGGGGTAGATGCCGTCGACGCCGCTGGTGGAGAGCAGGTCGCCCTCCTGCAGGTCGGCATTGGCGGCCATGAAGCGCAGTTCGAGCCCGCCGCCGTGGGCCGAGGCGTCGCCGAAGGCCACGCTGCGCACGCCGGTGCGGGTGTTCTGCACGGGAATGGAAAGATCGCGGTCGATCACCAGCGTGACCTCGCTCGTGAAGGGCAGCACCTGCGTGACCTGGCCGAGCACGCCGCGCGCGTCGATCACCGGCGAGCCGGGCGCCACGCCCTGGGTCATACCCTGGTCGATGACGATCTTGCGGGTGTAGGGGTCGGCCGCGTCGTAGAGCACCTCGGCCGCGCGGCCCGGCGTGTTCGTGGTCTGGCGCAGTTCGAGCAGCTCGCGCAGGCGGGCGTTGTCCTGCAGCAGCGTGTCGGCCTGGGCAGCGCGTTCGGCCTGCATCATCAGCGCCTTGCGGGCGTCTTCCTCGTTGCGCTGGGCGGTCTGCAGGTCTTCGAGGTAGCGCCCGCCTCCCAGCACGGCCTGCACCGGCTTCAGCGCCACCCATTGCACCGGGTAGAGCACCGCGCCGATGGCCGCGCGGATCGGCTGCACGATATGAAAGCGCGCATCGGCCACCATGAGGAACAGGGCGAGCGCGCCGAAGAAGATCAGCTTGCTGAGCGCCGACTGCCCCTGGTTGAACAGAGGTGGCGCTGTGCGATCGAGCGTGCCCAGAGGCATGAATTCAGACCCGGCGGTGGTGCGGAATCAAATAACAAAAAGCCGGCCTGCGCAAGCAGAGGCCGGCCGATGATGGCTTTCGCCTTTTACTCGCTCGTGAAGATGCTGCCGAGACGGTCCATGCGTTCCAGCGCAATGCCGCAGCCGCGCACCACGCAGGTCAGCGGGTCTTCGGCCACCAGCACCGGCAGGCCGGTTTCCTCGGCCAGCAGGCGGTCGAGGTCGCGCAGCAACGCGCCGCCGCCGGTCAGCATCATGCCGCGCTCGGCGATGTCGGCGCCCAGCTCGGGCGGCGTCTGTTCCAGCGCGTTCTTCACGGCCGAGACGATGTTGTTGAGCGGATCGGTCAGGGCTTCCAGCACTTCGTTGCTGCTGATGGTGAAGCTGCGCGGCACGCCTTCGGAAAGGTTGCGGCCCTTGACTTCCATTTCCTTGACTTCGGAGCCCGGGAAGGCCGAGCCGATGTTCTTCTTGATGACTTCGGCCGTCGGCTCGCCGATCAGCATGCCGTAGTTGCGGCGGATGTAGTTGATGATGGCTTCGTCGAAGCGGTCGCCGCCGACGCGGACGGAGCCCTTGTAGACCATGCCGCCCAGGCTGATGACGCCCACTTCGGTGGTGCCGCCGCCGATGTCCACCACCATCGAGCCAGAGGCTTCGCTGACGGGCAGGCCCGCGCCGATGGCCGCGGCCATTGGTTCTTCGATGAGATAGACCGAGGTGGCGCCAGCTGCTTCGGCTGCGTCCTTGATGGCGCGGCGCTCGACCTGGGTGGAGCCGCAGGGCACGCAGATGATGATGCGCGGGCTCGGCGTGAGCAGCGTGCGCGGGTGCACCATCTTGATGAACTGCTTGATCATCTGCTCGGTGATCACGAAGTCGGCAATGACGCCGTCCTTCATCGGGCGGATCGCCTCGATGTTGCCGGGCACCTTGCCCAGCATGGCCTTGGCCTCGCGGCCGACGGCCTGGATCACCTTCTTGCCGTGGGGGCCACCTTCGTGGCGAATGGCGACAACCGAGGGCTCGTCCAGCACGATGCCCTTGTTACGGGCAAATATCAGGGTGTTGGCGGTGCCGAGGTCGATCGCAAGGTCGGTGGAAAAGTACCGACGGAAAGCTCCAAACATGTGCGGAATTCCTCTGAGTACGGCCTGCGCATCGGCAGGTCGTCACTCTATTTTTTGGGTCGTTTGACGGGGTGAATTGATCGTTTTTGGCGCAAAAGCCGGCGCGTTCGCGGGGGTTGCGGCAAAGGCGGGATAATACCCGAATCCCCTCTGATTCCTGTATTAGCACCCGCTTCGGCGTGCGATTACCTTCGCTTTTTTGGGCCGTTCCGACCTATGTCACTCTCCGCTTCCGATATTGAGCGCATTGCCTCGCTGGCGAGGCTGCAGCTTGCCTCCGATGAAAGCGAGCGCATGCTCAGCCAGATCAACGGCTTTTTCGATTTAGTCGAACGTATGCGTTCCGTGGACACCACGGGCGTCGAACCGCTGGCCCACCCGGTGGCCGCGCTCGAAGACATCACGCTGCGCCTGCGCGACGACGTGGTGAGCGAACCCAATAACCGCGAAGCCAACCAGAAGAGCGCCCCGGCCGTCGAGGCCGGCCTGTTTCTCGTGCCGAAGGTGATCGAATAATGAGCAGCGGTGAATTGCACCAGATGAGCGTGGTCGCGCTGGCCAAGGCGCTGGCCGAGCGCAAGGTTTCGGCCGTCGAGGCCTCGCAGGTTTTTCTCGGCCGCATGAAGGCGCACGAGTCGCTCGGTACCTTCGTCGACGTCAATGAAGAAGTCACGCTGGCCCAGGCTCGCGCCGCCGACGCACTGATCGCCGCCGGCAACGCCCCCGCGCTGGCCGGCGTGCCGATCGCGCACAAGGACATCTTCGCCACCGCCGATTTCGCCACCACCGCCGGTTCGAAGATGCTCGCGGGTTATCGCTCGCCCTTCGACGCCACCGTGGTCAGGCGCCTGGCCGAAGCCGGCGCTGTGACGCTCGGCAAGCTGAGCTGCGACGAGTTCGCCATGGGCTCGGCCAACGAGAACGTCGCCGTGCCCGCCGTGGGCCACGACAAGGCCGTGCCCGTGCAGAACCCGTGGAACCGCGAGCGCATTCCGGGCGGCTCGTCCGGCGCCAGCGCGGCTGCGGTCGCGGCACGTCTGGCCCCCGCGGCCACCGGCACCGACACCGGCGGCTCGATCCGCCAGCCCGCTTCTTTCTGCGGCGTGACCGGCATCAAGCCCACTTACGGCCGCGCCTCGCGCTACGGCATGGTGGCCTTCGCGTCGAGCCTCGACCAGGCCGGCCCGATGGCCCGCTCGGCCGAAGACTGCGCGCTGCTGCTGTCGGCCTTCTGCGGCCCTGACCTCGACCGCGATTCGACCTCGCTCGACAAGCCCGCCGAGAACTTCGGCCGCTCGCTGAACGACTCGCTCGAAGGCCTGCGCATCGGTGTGCCGAAGGAGTTCTTCGGCGAAGGCGTGGCGCCCGGCGTGCGCGCGGCCATCGACGCGGCGCTTACGCAGTACGAGAAGCTCGGCGCAAAGCGCGTCGAAGTCACGCTGCCGCGCACCGAGCTGTCGATCCCCGTGTACTACATCATTGCCGCGGCTGAGGCCTCGAGCAACCTGAGCCGCTTCGACGGCGTGAAGTTCGGGCATCGCACGCAGGCCTCCTACGATCCGAAGGACGAACGAGAGAGAAGCGCGCTGACCCAGATGTACGAACGCACGCGCGCCGAAGGCTTCGGCGACGAAGTCAAGCGCCGCATCATGATCGGCACCTACGTGCTCTCGCACGGCTACTACGACGCCTACTACCTGCAGGCGCAAAAAGTGCGCCGCATGATCGCCGACGACTTCCAGCAGGCCTTCAAGCAGTGCGACGTGATCGCCGGCCCCGCCGCGCCCACCACCGCTTGGAAGCTCGGCGAACACGGCGACGACCCCGTGGCCGACTACCTCGCCGACATCTTCACGCTGCCCGCCTCGCTGGCCGGCCTGCCCGGCATGAGCGTGCCCGCGGGCTTCGACGGCGGCATGCCCGTGGGCCTGCAGCTGATCGGCAACTACTTCGGCGAAGCGAAGCTGCTGAATGCAGCGCACCGCTTCCAGCAGGCCACCGACTGGCACGCGCGCACACCGGAGGGCTTTTGAGATGAGCGAGACCGTGAACACATTCGAAGCACAACAACAGGGCCGCCCGACCGGTCCGCTGGTGCGCGGCTATGAAGTCATCATCGGCTTCGAGACGCACGCGCAACTGTCGACCGCGAGCAAGATCTTCAGCCGCGCATCCACCGCTTTCGGTGCCGAGCCCAACACACAGGCCTGCGCGGTCGACCTGGCACTGCCCGGCACGCTGCCCGTGATGAACAAGGGCGCCGTCGAACGCGCCATCAAGCTCGGCCTGGCGCTGGGCTCGCACATCGCGCCGCGCAGCGTGTTCGCACGCAAGAATTACTTCTACCCTGACCTGCCCAAGGGCTACCAGATCAGCCAGTTCGAGATTCCCGTGGTGCAGGGCGGCTCGGTCTCGTTCTTCCTCGGCGAAGAGCAGAAGACCGTGCGCCTCGTGCGTGCCCACCTCGAGGAAGACGCGGGCAAGTCGCTGCACGAAGATTTCATCGGCCAGAGCGGCATCGACCTGAACCGCGCCGGCACGCCGCTGCTGGAGATCGTGACCGAACCCGACATGCGCTCCACCGCTGAGGCCGTGGCCTATGCGCGCGAGCTGCACAAGATCGTCACGTGGATCGGCATCTGCGACGGCAACATGCAGGAAGGCAGCTTCCGCTGCGACGCCAACGTGTCGGTGCGCAAGCCCGGCGACAAGCTCGGCACGCGCCGCGAGATCAAGAACCTGAACAGCTTCAAGCACATGCAGCAGGCCATCGACTACGAGATCCGCTGGCAGATCGAGGAGATCGAGGACGGCCGCAAGATCGAGCAGGCCACCGTGCTGTTCAACGAAGGCACCGGCGAGACACGCGCGATGCGTGCCAAGGAAGACTCGGCCGACTACCGCTACTTTCCCGACCCTGACCTGCCACCGCTGGTCATCGCCGCCGACTGGATCGAGCGCGTGAAGGCCACCATGCCCGAGCTGCCGCGCGCGATGGCCGAGCGCTATGTGCGCGACCACGGCCTGTCGGAATACGACGCGGCGCAGCTCACGCAAAGCGCCGCACTCGCCGCCTACTTCGACGAAGCCGTGAACGCGGGCGCTACGCCCAAGCTCGCCAGCAACTGGATCACCGGCGAGATGGCGCGCCGCCTGAACGCCGCCGAAATCGGCATCGAGGCCGCACCAGTGAAGGCGCAGCAACTAGCCCAGCTGGTGAAGCGCATCGCCGACGGCACGCTGCCGAACAACGCCGCGCGCCAGGTGTTCGAAGCCCTGTGGACCGGCGAAGGCAGCGATGTCGACGCGATCATCGAGGCCAAAGACCTGAAGCCGATGAACGACACCGGCGCGCTCGACAAGATCCTCGACGAAGTGATCGCGAAGAACGCCAAGAACGTCGAGGAATACCGAGGCGGCAAGGAGAAGGCGCTCAACGCCCTTGTCGGTCAGGTCATGAAGGCCAGCGGCGGCAAGGCCAACCCGGCGCAGGTCACCGAGCTGCTGAAAGCCAAGCTGGGCTGACGGCAGAAAACCGGGGCCTTGCGCAAGGCCCCGGCAGGTTCATCAACGGGGGTTGCCGCCGTTTTGCGGTGACCACAGCGTTTTGAGCCGCGTGCGCTCTTCGTCGAAGCGCGCATTCACCCGCTTCTTCTCTTCTTCCTGCTCCGCAATGAAGCGGTTCTGCACCGCCGTGCTCTGCGTGTTGTCGTCGAGCTTGCGGCGTACCGCGCCCGGCGCCTTGCTGGTGTCCTGCTTGTAGAACTCCAGCTCCTCGTCGATCTTCTTGCGGTCTTCGCCCAGCTCGGCAATGCGCTTCTTCGCCGCCTGGGTCACGGCATCGATCTGCGCCAGCGCCTCGCTGCGCTCGCGGTCGTGCGTGGCGAGGTTCGGGTAGCGCACCAGCAGCGCGCGTTCACGGCGCCGCTCGTCGGTCAGGCGCGCGGTCTGGATGGCGGCTTCGCGGGCGCGGTCTTCACGCTCCTGCAGCTCGCGCGCGGTGTAGGTCGGCTCGACCTTGCGGCGTACCGAGCCGCTCGGGTTCAACTCGCGCTGCTCGCGGTCGGTGCACTCGGCAATCGGCCGGTCAGCCGTCAGCGTGCGGCCGCGGGCGTCGGTGCAGGTGTAGATGCCGGGGGAGGCGCCTTCCACTTTCTGCGGTTGCGCTTGCAATGCGCCAGAGAACGAGGAGGCAATGAGGAGGAATGATGCCGCCGCCAGCAGGCGGACCGGTGAACCGTGATCGTCGCGTGCGTGGTGCATTCGGCAGCCCTGCTCCTTTTCTCTTCAGCTGGCGCCGTAGCGCGTGCGATAGGCCAGCACACGCTCGCGGTGCGCGCCCAAGTCGGCGGCTGCATTGCCCGAGAGGTAGCTCAGCAGGTCGTCCAACGTGGCGATGGCAATCACCGACAGGCCGAGCTGATTGCGCACGTACTGCACGGCGCTGTGGTCCACATCGAGACCGTTCTCGGTGGCTTTTTCCTGCCGGTCGAGCGCAATGGCCACCGCATGCGGCGTGGCGCCGGCCGCCTGGATTGCTGCGATCGACTCGCGCACCGCGGTGCCGGCCGACATCACGTCGTCGACGATCAGCACGCGGCCCTTGAGCGGCGCGCCCACCAGATTGCCGCCTTCGCCGTGCGCCTTGGCTTCCTTGCGGTTGTAGGCAAAGGGGTAGTTGCGCCCGCGCCGGGCCAGCTCGGCAGCCACCGTGGCGCCCAGCGGGATGCCCTTGTAGGCGGGGCCGAAGATCATGTCGAATTCGAGCCCGCTTTCGATCAGCCGGTCTGCATAGAATCCGGCGAGCCGGGCGATCTTGCCGCCGTCGTCGAAGAGCCCCGAATTGAAGAAATAAGGGCTCATTCGACCGGCCTTGGTCTTGAATTCGCCAAAGCGCAGCACGCCGGCATCCAACGCAAACTGGACGAAGTCCTGTGCGACCGCGCTGCTTTTCTCACCATCTACAGCCATCGGGAATTCCTTGTGTTCAAACTGACCAGTCTCAATCTCAATGGCCTGCGTTCGGCCGCTACCAAAGGCGTGGCCGACTGGGTGGCCGAACTTGCGCCGGATTGTATTTGCATGCAGGAGATCCGGGTCCAGGCCAGCGACATCGAAGGCCGGTTCGAGGAAATGGCCGGCCTCAAGGGCCACTTCCACTTCGCCGAGAAGAAAGGCTACGCCGGCACCGCCGTCTACACCAAGCACGCTCCGAGCCAGGTCGTGGTGGGCTGGGGCGACGCCGAGTTCGACGCCGAGGGCCGCTACCTCGAACTGCGCTTCGACACGCCCAAGCGCAAGTTCTCCGTCATCAGCTGCTACTTCCCGAGCGGCAGCTCGGGCGAAGAGCGGCAGGAAGCCAAGTTCCGATTCCTGAAAGGCTTCTTCCCGCACCTGTTGGCGCTGAAGAAAGAGCGCGAGTTCGTGCTGTGCGGTGACATCAACATCGCCCACAAGGAAATCGATTTGAAGAACTGGCGCGGCAACCAGAAGAACAGCGGCTTCCTGCCCGAAGAGCGCGCCTGGATGACGAAGCTGCTCGACGCCGGCGCCGAGGGCGCGGGCCTGGTCGACGTGTACCGCATGCTCAAGCCCGACACCACCGGCGATGCCTACACTTGGTGGAGCAACCGCGGCCAGGCCTACGCGAACAACGTGGGGTGGCGGCTGGACTACCACCTGGCCACGCCGAAGACCGCGGCGCTGGCGCGCACCGAGCAGATCTACAAGACCGTGAAGTTCTCGGATCACGCGCCGATCACGGTGGATTACGACTTCAAGCTGTAGAGCTCCTGCCTAGCCGCAGCAGCCGCCCATCTGTCCGCTGCGGTAGAACGGCCCGAGGTCCTCGGCCAGCGCCTTGACGGTCTCGCGCCACGAGAGGGCGCCGGCAGAGTCCGCCGCCAGCGCGCCGCGCATACGTGCCAGCAGTTCGGCGCGCAGCGCGGGCTCGTCGATGCCCTGCACCCGGCCCGCATCGACCACCACGCGCCCGCCGACCAGCACCCGGGCAATGTGGCGGCCGTTGGCCCGCGCCAGCAGCAGATCGAGCGGATCCGTCTCGGCGAAGAGCGCGTCGTCGTCGAGCGCATCCCAGTCCAGCAGCACCAGGTCGGCCGCGGCGCCGGGTTCGATGCGGCCGCCGCCAGCCAGCCCGCCGCGCACGCTGCGCGGGCCGTTGCGCGCGGCAAAGGCCCAGAGCTGGTCGCGCGTCATCGTGGTGTCGTAGCCCCAGCCGCGGTGCAGCGAGTAGGCCAGCCGCATCTCGCGCAGCGCGTCGTCGTCTTCGTCGAAGGCCATGCCGTCCAGGCCCATGGCCACGCGGCATCCGTGCCGCAGCATCTCGGGCACCGGCGCAATGCCCGATTTCAGCCCCAGGTTGGAGCTGGTGTTGACCGCGATCGTCGCGCCGCGCTCGGCAATCAGCGCCAGTTCCTCGGGCCGCGCCCAGGTGCAGTGCGCAAGCGTGAGGCGCGGGCCCAACAGGCCGATGTCGTCGAGAAAGCGGACGATGCCGCCGGGGTGATGGACATCGGCCCAGTCGCGCTGGTAGCGCGTTTCGAGCAGATGCATGTGAACCGGCCGGCTCGTATCGGCCGACGCCTGCGCGATCGCCTCGAGCAGCTGCGTGCTGCACCATTGCACGCCGGTGGGGCCGTATTGCACGCTCACGTGGTCGCCGTGGCCGCCCTCCTCGACCATGCGCGCGACCTCGTCCACCAGCGCCAGTTGCTTCGCGGGCGCCACCGGCTTCACCGCGAGCCGCCCAGCCACCGCGTCGCGGATGCCCGGGCGCAGCGCCGCAAGCACGACCGCGTCGTCGCAGTAGGCAATGCCGTGGCGGTCGCGCATCGCGATGGCGAAACCGATGCGCACGCCGACATCGCGTGCCGCACGCGCCACCGCTTCGGCTTCGTCGACATAGGACATGCCGCCCTGCACGCGCGTGTAGTGAACCATCAGGTTCGCGACACCGTGGCGCACCGAGCGCGCGAACGAAGTCGCGGCGCAAAGATAAGGATCCATGCCCGGCACCACGCCCAGGAACGGCAGCCAGCCCTCCAGCGGCTGGCCGAAGGCGCCCAGCGTGGCGCTGCGGAAGGTGCGCGCATGGTCGTGCGCATTGGCCAGCGCCGGCAGCGCGAGCAGGCGCGGCGTGCTACTGGCCTGAACTTCGCCGGCCAGCGGCTCGATCGACCGGATGCGGCCGCCCTCCAGCGCGATGCGCACATCGGATTGCGCCGGCTGCGCGCCGGGGTCTGCCAGCAGCCATGCGCAGTCGAGCGGGCCCTCGTGCATGCGAGCGAACATTTCGTTTCCTTCGTCGACAGGTGGAGCGAGGTGGCTTATGGCGCGGCGATTCTGCGCTCCGCCAGCGGCGGCAGGAATCGCCGGTCGAAGACATCGCCTGCAGCCGGCGCACTCGCCAGTTCGAACGCCTCCTTCACCTGCCCGATGGCGCGCGCCATGCGAGCGTCGTCCACGTCGCCCACGCCGCGGGCCGCAACCTCCGGCGTCAACATCACGGTGCGAAGGGTGTAGAGCAGGCGCCGCTTCTCCAGCGCCGCATTGAGCAACGGCTCGCGCTTCATCAGCGCAGCAATCGCAGCGTCGGGGTCGGCCACCGTGTCGCGCAACGCCTTGTTGACGGCACGCACGAGCCCGGCCACGGCCTGCGGCTTGTCCCTGAGCAGCTGGCGCGACACCATCACCCCGTTGCCGTACAGGTCCACACCTTGGTCGCCGTAGTGGAACCAGCGGATGTCCTTGTCCGGGTCCACGCCCTGCGCCACCAGGTTCATGTAGCTGGTCACCGAGAACACGGCCGAGCCCTCGACATGGTCCTTGAGCAGCATCTGTTCCTGCAGATTGGGCGCCATGTTCGTCCACTTGACCTTGTCCGCGTCCACGCCGTTGCGGGTCGCCATCAACGGAAACATGCGCTGCGCGGCGCCACCGGCCGGCGATCCCAGCGTGCGGCCTTCAAGATCCTTGAGCGTCTTGATGGGGCTGCCCGCCTTCACGATGAGCGCGAACGGCGCACGGTTGTAGATCATGTAGACCATCACGGGCGCGGTGCCGGGCTTGGCAGCCGCGTTCTGGATGACCGCATTCACGTCGCCGAAACCCGCGTCGTAGGCCCCGGCCATCACCTTGGTCACGGCCGCCGCCGAGCCGTCGCCCTGGTCGATCGTCACCGCGAGCTTTTCCGCGGCGAAGTAGCCCCGGTCTTCGGCGAGGTAGTACCAGGCATGGATGCCCTGCAGCTTCCAGTCGAGGACGAACTTGATGGGCGTGAGCTGCTGGGCGCGTGCTTTGCGCACCGGAAGCGCCGCAAGCGATGCGCCCAATGCGACGGACACCGCGACGACCACAGCGCGGCGGGATACTGGAAAGGACATGCGAGGCTCCCGTGGGTTGAATCAGATGGTTTCGAAGAGCACGTCCTGCGCGCCTTCCCACAGCACCCTGGTGCCGAGCGCGCGCAGCTGCTCCCGCCCTTCGACGATGGTGAGGAAGTGGTTGCCCGCAAGCGTGCCCATCTTGCTGGCGAAGCTGCAGGCGCCGTAGGCCAGGATGATTTCGGTCTCGCTGTAGCCGCCGGGGTAGAACAGGATGTCGCCCACCGATGGATGGCTGGTGTGGTTCTCGAAGCCCACGCCCAGCTGGAAGTCGCCCAGCGGCACCCAGCAGCCCTCGCCGCTCCAGCGCACGTGGATCAGCTTCTGCCGGTAAGGCAGCAGCCGGAGAAAGGCCGCGACGGTGAGCGGCGCGTCGGAGTGCGTCTGCGCCACGAAGCGCAGGCCGCCGGCGGTGATACGGACGAGATCGTTCATGCCATGGCCATGTCTGTCTTGCGCTGGGCCCAGCCCGTCATGCGCCGCTCGACCAGCGAGGAAACGGCGTACAGCGCCACCCCCATCGCCGCGAGCAGGAAAAGTCCGGCGAACACCATCGGCACGTCGAAGTTGCCGCTGGCGATCATCATCACCGTGCCGATGCCCTTGTTGGACGCGACCGTCTCGCTCAGCACCGTGCCCACGAAGGCCAGCGTGATCGCGATCTTGAGCGATGCGAACAGGTAAGGCAGCGCGCGCGGCAGGCCCACGTTCCAGAGGATGTCGCGCCTCCTCGCGCCGAGCACGCGCAGCACGTCCTCCAGCTCGGGCTCGGTGCTCGCCAGGCCGGTGGCAACGTTCACCACCACCGGGAAGATGCTGATCACCATCGAGGTGAGCACCGCCGGCACCGTACCCGCGCCGAACCACACCACGAACAGAGGCACCACCGCCACCTTCGGAATGCTGGAGAAGCCCACCAGCAGCGGGTAGGTCACGTCGTAGGCCAGCTTCGACGAACCGATCACCACGCCGATGACGATGCCCGCTCCCACGCCCAGCACGAAGCCGGCGAGCGTGGTGTAGAGCGTCTGCACGGTGTGCGGCCACAGCAGCGGCATCTTCTGGACCAGCACCGCCGCGATCTGGCTCGGGCGCGGCAGGATCAGGTCGGACACGCCGAAGGCCAGGCACACCACCTCCCAGAGCACGAAGAAGCCGACGAGCGCGCCCGCGGAAAGCAGGCGTTGCCGTGCGAGCGGCGCGATCATGCGACCACCTCTTCGAGCACATTCCCGGGCGCCACCGGCATCGGCACGGCATCGCTTTCGCGGCGTGCCTGCGCGATGCGCATGCGCAGTTGCTGCACCAGCGCCGCGAACTCGGGCGCGTAGCTGCTCTCCAGCGTGCGCGGCCGCGCGAAGCCCACGTCGCGCGTTTCGAGAATGCGCCCCGGCCGCGCGCTCATCACGCAGATGCGGTTGGCCAGATAGGCCGACTCGCGCAGGTCGTGCGTCACCAGCAGCACGGTCGGGCGCTTGGCGATCCACAGCGTCTGCATGATGTCCCACAGCTCCTCGCGCGTGAACTGGTCGAGCGCGCCGAAGGGCTCGTCGAGCAGCAGCAGCTCGGGCTCGTGCACCAGCGCGCGGCACAGCGAGGCGCGCTGCAGCATGCCGCCCGACAGCTGCCACGGCCGCTTGTCGCCGAAGCCCTTGAGCCCCACCTGCGCCAGCAGCGCATCGGCGCGCTCGGCATATTCGCCGCGCTTCTTGCTGCGGTAGTGCTGCCGGAAGGGCTCGACGATCTTCAGCGGGATCATCACGTTCTCGCGGATCGTGAGCCACGGCAGCATGGTCGGGTTCTGGAAGGCGAGGCCGATGCGAAGGCGCGGCGCCGTCGACGCATGCACACCCGCCGGGGCCAGCGTGCCGGCCGCGCCCACTTCGCGCCCGCCGGCGATCACCGCGCCCGCGCTCGGCCTCAGCAGGCCGGCCACCAGCTTCAGGATGGTCGACTTGCCGCAGCCGCTCGGGCCTACCAGGGCGACGAAGTCGCCCTTCTCGATGTCCAGCGTCGTATGGTCCAGCGCGATGGTGCCGCCGCCATAGCGCAGCATCACGTCGGACAGTTGGATGAACGCGTTGCCCATGAGGTCCTTCAGGAAAATGTGGGGTCCGTGTCGTCCACCCGCAGGATCGCGGCCACCGGGCCGCCGCCCGCGGGCCCCTGGTGCTCGGCGCCGCCCGATACGTACAGCGCCGTGTGGCCGGCCACCGAGGCCAGCACGCCGCCCACCACGGCACGCGCATGGCGCGTCGAGTGGATGTCGGAGTCGTTGAGCATGGTGTGGCGCGTGCCGCGCACGCGGCCGTCGGGGCTGGCCTCGGCCTTCGCGAGCAGGTTCACGAGCCGCCCCGACAAGGCCTGCGCATCGCGCTCCGGGTCGAGCCCGAAGGCATCGCGCAGCAAGGCGCGCACGCTCGCGGCGTCGATCGCATCGCGCATCACCGCATGGGCGATGCGGAACGCCGAGGCGCTGCCCTGCGCCTCGCCGAGCACGATGACGACGTTGTCTTCCAGCTCGATGCCGGCCGAGGCCGACGCGCGCGCGGAAAACAGCCGCCAGTCGCTCATCACGCTGGCATCGCAGACCTCTTCGCGGGCGACTTCGCCGAGCGCGACCGCGACACCAAGCGCCGATGCGCCGCGCGAATAGCCCATCGACTCATAGCTGTCGTGGGTCACGGGTGCGGCGCCGCGTGCCAGCGCGGCGGATACCTTGGCCGCGGTGAGCAGCGGGCACTTGACCTGCACGAAGTGCACGTCGTCCACGCTCTCGATGCCCGCATCGCGCATGGCCTCGGCCACGGCTTCAGCTGTGGCGTCGACCTGTGCGGTGCGGCCCAATTCCTCCGGCAGGAAGGCGCGCGTGTGCGCGACGCCGACCACGAGGCGCTTGCCCCGGCTGGCCGGCGCGCCGGACACCCAGCGCCGCGTGAACACCGTGAAGTGCGGCGACAGCACGCCTTCGGTGCCGCCCGACATCACCAGCGCCACGCGGGCATGCACCGCGTCGGGCGTGCAGCCCAGCGCGGGCGCCAGCAGATGGCACCAGGCACTGGATGCGTACTCGCGCGTGAAGTCGTTGACGCAGCCGTTGCCTTCGGTCTTTCCCATCACGGCCACGATGTCGGCCGCGACGATCTCGCCCGCATCGATCAGCGCCCTGGCGCCGCTCAGGTCGCCCGGCCCACTGCACGGAATGCGCCAGACCTGCACCTGCTGCACACGTGCCGCGCTCATGCCGCGTCCCAATCCACCGCACCCACCGGCACGGCCGTCGCAGGCACGCCGGCCGGCGTCTGCAGGATGGCGCTGCTGTAGTGCTCGGTGTTGCGCGGCCTGGCCACGGGCATCTTCTGCACGCCCTTCACCGAACGCCCCCAGCCGACCGCGTCGGCCACCAGCTTGCCCTCGCGCATCACGAAGCGCCCGCGCAGCAGCGTGTGCAGCGGGTAGCCCTTCACCGCGCGGCCGTTCCACGGCGAGATCTTGCTGATGCTCTGCAGCCGGTTCTGCGACAGCGTACCGGCGCGCTGCATGTCGACGATGGCGATGTCGGCGTGCGCGCCCGGCGCGATCACGCCCTTGGTGCCGTACAGGCCCCAGGCCCGGGCAGGGTTCACCGCGCTCCAGCGCACGTAGTCCATCAGCGTGGCGCGTTCGCGGTTCACCTCGGTCAACATCAGCGGCATCTGCGTTTCGACGCCCGGAAAGCCGCAGTCGCAGTCCCAGATGCTCTCGCGGGTCTTCTCCTCGGGGGTGTGCGGCGCGTGGTCGGTGGCGATCATGTCGAGCGTGCCGTCGAGCAGCGCGTCCCACAGCGGCTGGTTGTGCCGCGCCTCGCGAATGGGCGGGTTGAGCCGCATCACGCCGCCGAGCTTCAGCATGTGGCCGGTGTTGAGCAGCAGGTACTGCGGGCAGGTCTCGGCCGTCACGTCGACGCCGCGGCGCTTGGCTTCGCGCAGCAGGAAGAGCGAATCGGCCGCGCTGTGGTGCGCGATGTGCACGCGCGCGCCGGTCCACTCGGCCAGTGTGAGCACGCGGCCAATGGCCTCGATCTCGGCCACGGCGGGACGCGCGGCCAGGTGCGCCATGGCGTCGATGCGGCCGGCCGCCTTCATCTTCTGCTGGCGGCGCTGCAGGATCGACGAGTTCTCCGCATGCACCACCGTGCGGATGCCCAGCGGCGCGAGCTTCTCGAAGCCCTCGAGCAAGGCACCATCGGTGGGCGCGGGCAGGTTGCCGAAGGTATTGCCGACGAAGGCCTTGAAGCTGGTAACGCCCGCGTCGAGCAGTTCTTCGAGCCGGTCCACCGTGTCGTCGCCCAGCAGGCCGTGGATGCCGAAGTCGCAATACGACGACTCGGCCGCCTTCTGCTTCAGGCGCAGGGCCTCGACGGTGCCCGTCGCGGGATTGGTGTTGGGCATCTCGAACACGGTGGTCACACCGCCCATGGCGGCGGCGGCAGAACCGGTCTTCCAGGTTTCCTTGTTCGGGTAGCCCGGGTCGCGGAAATGCACGTGGCTGTCGATGGCGCCCGGCAGCAGGTACAGCCCGTCGGCGCGCATCTCCTCGCGCGCCGGCGGCATGGTGTCGTCGTGGCCGACGGCCACGATGTGCTCGCCAGCGATGGCGACGCTGGCTTCGATGATCTGGTCCGCGGACACGACGCGCGCGCCGCGAATGACGAGGTCGACTTCTTTCATGCCGGTCTCCTCAGAGCATGGCCCAGCCGCCGTCGACGGGCAGGTCGACACCGGTGATCTGGCGGGACACATCGCTCGCCATGAAGAGGCAGGCGTTGGCAACGTCGGCATCGGTGGAGACGCGGCGCAGCGCGTAGTCGGCCGCGTGCCGCGTCATGGCCTCTTCCAGCGTGATGCCGAGCTTCTCGGCCATGTTGGCGCACACCTTCTCGCGAAAGCGGGGCCCGTCGACCATGCCCGGCGCCACGCAGTTCACGTTGATGCCGTACGGGCCGGCCTCCAGAGCGAAGCTCTTGGTGATGCCGCGCAGGCCCCACTTGGACGCCGAGTAGGCCATGCGGCCGGCGCGCCCGCGCATGCCGAAGGTGCCGCCGACGTTGACCACCTTGCCGCTCCTGCGCTCGATCATCGACGGCAGCACGGCGCGCATGGTGTTGAAGCAGCCGGTCATGTTGAGCTGCACGATCTCGTCGAATTCCTCGCTCGTGGTTTCCCAGCCGGTCTTGCCGATCGGGCCCGAGCCGCCGGCCACGTTGACCAGCACGTCGATGCGGCCGAAGGCTTCCAGCGCATGCGCCGCCAATGCCTCGGTCTGCGCGCCCACGGTCAGGTCGCAGGGCACGACGATTGCCTCCACGCCGAGCGCGCGCGCCTCTTCGGCCACGGGCTCGATGGCGCCGGTGTCGCGCCCGGCCAGCACCAGCTTGGCGCCTTCCCGGGCGAAGGCCAGCGTCACGGCGCGCCCCATGCCCTTGGCCGGGCCGGTGATGAGCGCCACCTTGTCTCTCAGTTGGAGTTCCATGTCGTTTCTCGCTTTCAGTTCAGGGTCTTGGAGGGGCGCTCGGCGCGCGCGGGCAGGAAGCTGCGGTCGAACACTTCGGCGGGCGCCGGTGTGCGCGGCAGCTGGTTGGCGTCCACCACGATGTCGATGGATTTCTTCAGCCGCACGTCGTCCACGTCGCCCAGCCCGATGCGGGCCACCTCCGGGTGGCTCATGTCGTTGCGCAGCGTGGCGAGCAGCTTTTCTTTCTCGACCTCGCGCTTGAGCAGCGGCTCGCGCTTCATGACGTGGTCGATGCCCATGTCCGGGTCGGCAATGACTTCCTTCACCGCGCGGTTCAGCGCCTTCACGAAGCCTTGCACCGCCTTGGGGTTGTCCCGGGCGAAGGCGCGCGAGAAGAACACGGCGTTCGAATACAGGTCCATGCCGTGGTCGCCGTAGCGGATGAAGCGCAAGTCCTTCGCCGGATCGAGCCCCATCGCCCTGGCGCTGAAGCTCACGGTGGTGACGTAGCCGAAGGCGGCGTCGATCTGCCCGCGCGTGAGCATCTGCTCGCGCAGGTTGGGCGCCATGTTGGTGATGCTTACCTTCGACGCATCGACCTTGGCAATCTTGGCGAAGGCCGGAAACAGCTTCAGCGCGCCGTCGTTGGCGGGGCCGCCGATGGTCTTGCCTTCGAGGTCCTTGGGCGACCTGATGGGGCTGCCCTGCTTCACCACCAGCGTGAAGGGCGGCGTGTTGTAGAGCATGTAGACCGCCACCGGCGCATCGGCCGGGCGTTTCGATGCCAGGTCGATCAGCGCGTTGAGATCGCCGAAGCCGGCCTGGTAGGCGCCCGCCGCGACCTTCGGGATGGAGGCCGCGGAGCCCTCGCCCTGATCGATCTCGACGTCCAGGCCCTCGGCCTTGAAGTAGCCCTTGTCCTGGGCCACGAAGAACCAGGCCTGCGGGCCTTCGTACTTCCAGTTGAGCACGAGCTTGACGGGCACCTGCGCGGCGGCGGAAGCGGCCGCCAGGATCAGCCCGGCGGCAGCGCCCAGCGAAGCGAGCGTGCGCACGAGGCGCGGGTTTGCGAAGAAAGACAACGGCATGCGAAGGACTCCTAGCGTTTCTTGGAGAGTGGGGAAAGCGAAGCGCGCAGCGACTCGGCGGTCGCAACGAAACCGTGCAACTGCTGCACGAGGAAATGAATGCCGCGAGTGACGTAGGCGGGCGACGAGGTGCCGCACGCGTCCTTCAGCAGCACGCAGTCGTAGCCGAGAAAGTTCGCGTCCTGCAGCGTCGAGAACACGCAGCGGTCGGTGTTGATGCCCGCGAACAGCAGCGTGGTGAGGCCCTGCTGGCGCAGGATGCTGTCGAGCTCGTTGTCCCAGAACCCGCTCAAGCGGTGCTTGTGGACCGTGATGTCAACGGGCTCGACGGCCAGTTCGTCGATCACCTGCGCGCCCCACTCACCCTGCACCAGCGACGGGCCGTGGTCGATGGGCGAATGCTCCGCATAGCCGACGCCCTGGGCGCTGCGCTTGCCCTTGAACTGCACTGTGGGCGACAGGTTGAGGCGGTCCGCGCGAATGCCCCAGTTGAGCCACACCACGGCACCGCCGGTCGCGCGCCACACAGGCAGCAGCCGCGCGATGGTGGGTATGGGCTTGCGCGCCGCGCGAATGCCGATGCCCTTCTGCGCGAACCAGCCCTCGGGATGGCAGAAGTCGTTCTGCATGTCGACCACGACCAGTGCGCTGCGCGCCAGGTCGAACTCGATCGGCTGCGGCTCGGCAGGCATCTGCACGGGCCGCGGCCGCTTCGGCGAACGCACGAGGCTGATCCGGCCACCGGCGAGCGTCCAGGCGTTGTGGGATGCCGGGCCGAAGCGGACGGGCGGTTGCGCCGCATTGGTGCGCGGGGGTGCAGATCGGCGTGTCATGCGAGATCCGCACGCAGTCGCCATGCCAGAAGGTGCTCTGGATCCGTACCGATTTACGTACTGCCCGTTGCCGTTGTGGCAACAGTCATGGCAGTGCTCCTGGCGCGCTTCGTGCAATCGCCGCGTGCATGAACCACCTTCGCTTCCTGCGCTACGCAGATGAGGTCGCCCGCGCCGGCTCGATCCGCCAGGCGGCCGAGCGGCTCCATGTCGCACCCTCCGCCGTCAACCGTCGCATCCAGGACCTGGAGGACGAACTGGGCACGCCGCTTTTCGAGCGGCTGCCGCGCGGCATGCGCCTGACCGCCGCGGGCGAGCTGTTCGTGCGCTACATCCGGGGCCGCGCGTCCGAACTGGAGCGCGTGCGCTCCGAGATCGAGGAACTGCAGGGCATGCGCCGGGGCGCCGTGCGGCTGGTGGCCAGCCAGGCGCTGGCGCCGCGCTTCCTGCCGGCGGCCGTGAAAGACTTCGCCGCGGCGCATCCGCTGGTGGCTTTCGACGCGCGCATCGGCGACCACGTGCAGGCCGCCGACGCGCTGCGCAGCTTCGAGAGCGACCTCGCACTGGTGTTCAACCTGACGCCGGTCGCCGACATCGAGCGCGTGTGCGCGGTCGAGCAGAAGCTCATGGCCTTGATGCACAGGCGCCACCCGCTGGCGAAAGCGAAGACCCTGCGCCTGAGCGACTGCGCCGACTACCCGGTGGTGCTGCCGAATCGCGACACCGGCGGGCGCCAGATGCTCGAGCGCTTCCTCGCGCGCAGCTCCACGCGGATCGGGGCCATGGTGGAGAGCAACAGCTTCGAGTTCCTGCGCGGCTGCCTCTACGACGGGCGCTCGATCTCGTTCCAGATGGCCATCGGCGCCGCGGCGGAAGACCCCGACATCGTGGCCCGCGACATCGCGGACCGCGGTTTCCCGCGCGGCGAGCTGGTGCTGGCGAGCCTGCGCGGGCGGCAGTTACCGGTGATCGCCTACGCCTTCGCGGAGTTCCTGCGCAAGCGGCTCACCGAGGCCACGGCCGCCGACACCCGCTAGCAGGCTAGCGCGACAACGCAGGCAGCGCCTTCTCCAGCGTGCCCACGAAAGCTTGCATGGCCTCGGTCTCGTGCGCGCCGCGCTTGGTGATGCGAAAGAAGTCCAGCCCCACCTTCGGCTTGGTCAGCACGTCGGTGCGCACGCGGTGCCGGCGGCAGGCCGCCAGCGCAAAGGTCGGCATCACGGCCGTGCCGAAGCCGGCCTCCACCATCGAGATCAGCGTGCCGAAGAAATTGAACGCGGGCCGCTGCGCGTCGGCACGGCCGATGGCGGCCAGATGCTGGTCGATCACTTTCTGGATCGGGTTGCCGGGTGGCAGTCCCACGAGTTCGGCGCTGCGCAACGCGGACCAGGGCACTGTGCCGATGGCTGGCGGCTCCCCGGCGCCGTCGTACGGCGCCACCCGCATCAGCTGAAAGCGCCCCACCGGCGTGCGCACCAGCCCCGCCGCGGCCTTGAAGAAAAAGCCCAGGCCCACATCGGCATCGCCGGCCGTCACCATCGCCTCGACATCGCGCAGGTCGGCGTCGAACAGGCGCAGGCTCACCTGCGGATGCGCGGCGCGGAAGGTGGTGAACACCTGCGGCAGCAGGTGCGATGACACCAGCGGCGTGGCCGCGATGCGCAGTGTCTGGCGCGCGGCATCGCCCTCGGCGCCCAGCTCGGCTGCCACGTCGTCGAGATCAGTGACGAGACGCTCCACCACCGGCAGCAGGCGCCGGCCCGCCGGCGTGAGGCTCACCACGCGCGTGGTGCGGTCGAACAGCCGGCAGCCCAGCTGCTTTTCCATCTCGCGGATCAGGATGCTGAGCCCCGCCTGCGTGATGTGAGCCTGCTCGGCCGCGCGCGTGAAGTTGCCCATGCGCGCGACCTGCAGGAAGGCACGCATCTGGCGGGTCGACAAGTTCATAAGGACTCATGATAAATCCATATCACATCTAAATTTCCCAAATGACCATCTTGCGTTCCTAATGCGGCCCGAGACAAAACGGAACGCAACGACCGACCATCCATGAGCAACGAAGTCATCATCCTGGGCGCCGGCATCGGCGGCCTGACCCTCGCGCTGAGCCTGCACCAGGCCGGCATTCCCTGCCGCGTGTACGAGGCCGTGCCCGAGCTGAAGCCGATGGGCGTGGGCATCAACCTGCTGCCGCACGCGGTGCGCGAGCTCACCGAGCTCGGGCTGCTGGACGCCCTCGACAAAGTGGGCGTTCGTACGCAGGAAGCCGTGTTCTTCACCGAGCACGGCCAGCTGGTGTTCCGCGAGGCCGCCGGCCAGCACGCGGGCTACGACTGGCCCCAGTTCTCCATTCACCGCGGCGACCTTCAGACGGTGCTGTACGAAGAGACGCTGAAGCGCCTCGGCCCCGACAGCGTGGTGTGCGCTCGCCGCTGCACGGGCGTGGTGCAAGACGCCGACGGCGTCACCCTGCACTTTGCCGATGCGCCTTCGGTGCGCGGCGCAATCGCGGTCGGCTGCGACGGCATCCACTCGGCGCTGCGCAAGCAGCTGTACCCGGACGAAGGCGCGCCGCGCTACTCGGGCGTGAACATGTGGCGCGGCACCGCGCGCTGGAAGCCCTTTCTCTCTGGCGGCAGCATGGTGCGCGCGGGCTGGCTCGCGGTCGGCAAGATGGTGATCTACCCGATTCGCAACGATATCGACGCCGAGGGCAATCAGCTCGTGAACTGGGTCGCCGAGATCCACGCGCCACAGCCCGCCCTGCGCGACTGGAGCCGCACGGGCCGGCTCGAAGACTTCCTGCCGGCCTTTGCCGACTGGCATTTCGACTGGCTCGACGTGCCCGCACTGATCCTCGCGTCGGACACCATCCTCGAGTACCCGATGGTCGACCAGGACCCGCTGCCGCGCTGGACGCACGGCCGCCTCACGCTGCTGGGCGACGCGGCGCACCCGATGGTGCCACGCGGCTCCAACGGAGCCGGGCAGGCAATCATCGACGCGCGCTTCCTGGCCGGTGCACTGAAGGACATGGGCGTAGGCACCGCCGCGCTGGAAGACTACGACCGCGTGCGCGTCAAGGCCACCACGAACGTGGTGCTCACCAACCGCAGCAACCCGCCCGACGCGATCCTGCGCGAAGTGTTCGAACGCTCGGGCGGCAAGCGCTTCCAGAACATCGAAGACGTCGTGCCCGTCGCCGAGCTGCAGGCCATCTCGGACAACTACAAGCGCGTGGCCGGCTACGACCCGGTGGCGCTGAAGGCGCGCGCTTCCTACCTTTGAACACCCTCATAAAAGAACACGGAGACACGACCATGCGTTCGCTTATCAAAAAGACCATTGCCGCCCTGCTCGCCATGGCGGGCGCCACCGCAGCCTGTGCCTGGCCCGACCAGCCGATCACGCTGGTGGTGCCCTACACACCCGGCACCGGCATCGACCTGGTGGCACGCCAGCTCTCGGCCCGTCTGCCGGCCCTGCTGGGCCAACCGGTGATCGTGGAGAACGTGGCCGGCGCCAGCGGCAACATCGGCAGCGAACGCGTGGCGCGCGCCAAACCCGACGGCTACACGCTGATGGTGCAGGTCAACACGCTGGTGATGAACCGCAGCCTCTATCGCTCGCTGAGCTACGACCCGGTGGCCGACTTCGCGCCGGTGTCGCTCACCTCGTGGGGCACGCTGCTGCTGGTGACGAACCCGAACGTGCAGAAGGCGACGACGGTGTCGCAGATGGTGAGCGCGGCCAAGGCGGCGCCCGGAAAGCTGACGTATGCCACGCCGGGCGTCGGCACGCCGCACCACCTGTCGATGGCGCTGTTCATGCAGGGCACGGGCACCGAGATGCTGCACGTGCCGTATAAGGGCACGGCCGGCGCGGTGACAGACCTGCTGGGCGGGCGCATCGACTACATGTTTCTGCCGGTGCACGTGGCGCTGCAGCACATCCAGGTGGGCAAGCTCAAGGCCATTGCCACCGGCAGCGGCAAGCGCCTGCCGCAACTGCCCGACGTGCCGACGCTGGCCGAGGCCGGCGTGACCGCCGACAACGTGGACATGTGGTACGGCGTGCTCGCACCGAAGGGCACGCCGCCGGACGTGGTGGCGCGGCTCAACAAGGAGATCGCGGCGGTGCTGAAGCAGCCCGAGGTGGCGAAATCGTTCGAGTCGCAGGGCATGGTGCCGGCGAGCTCGACGCCGGCTGAATTCGGCACGCTGATGAAGAAGGATGCCGACCGCTGGGCTGCGGTGGTCAAGCGCGGCAACATCACCGCGGACTGAGGCAGGCAGCTTCAGCGCGGCGCCGAGGCCTTCCCCGCATGCCGCGCCAGATGCACCTGGTGCAGCGTGATCTTGCGCACCTCGGCCTGGCTGGTCTCGATGTGCGCGCGCAGCAGCATCGCGGCCTGGTCGCCGCGATTGGCACGCACGGCCTTCAGGATCTTCGCGTGCTCATCGTAGGTGGCGTCGATGCGCGGCTGCTTGGTGAAGTCGAGCCGGCGGATGATGCGAATGCGGTCGGTCACGTCGCCGTGCACGCGCGCCATCTCAGCATTGCCGGCTGCCGCCACGAGCGAGCAATGAAAGGCTTCGTCCCACTGCGCCACCTGCGCCATGTCGCCGCTGCGCTGCGCCGCAGGCACCAGCCAGATGCCGGCCAGCGTGTCGAGCAGGCCGCGGTCGATGTGGCGATCGGTCTCGCACAGCCGGTGCACGGCGGTGGTCTCCAGCACCATGCGCAGGTCGTAGAGTTGTTCGAACTGGTCGAAGTCGAAGGGCAGCACGCGCCAGCCGCTGCGAAACAGCACTTCGACAAAGCCTTCCTGCTGCAGCCGGAACAACGCCTGCCGCACCGGCGTACGCGACACGCCGAGCCGGTCGCTGATCTCGCTCTCGGTGAAGCGGTCGCCGGGCACGAGGATGAAGTCGGCCACGTCGCGCTTGAGCTGCGCGTAGACCTCGTCGGCCCGCGTGCGGAAAACGGTCGCTTCGATAGCGGGGGCAACGGGAGTTTCGGGGCGGGTTCGAACGGTAGACACGTGTGGAATGGTAGTCGCTGGCGTCGGCATCAAGAAGAAGGGCTGCTGTTCAACACCGCGAGCAGCGCGGCGCTCGGTGCGGTCCATCCGACGATGGCGCCTTGCGCGCGAACCATGTCGAGCGTGGCCGCCTTGAATGCCGGGAAATAGCTTTCGGTGCAGTCTTCGAGCAGCAGGCTGTCGTAGCCGCGGTCGTTGGCTTCGCGCATGCTGGTCTGCACACAGACCTCGGTCGTGACGCCGCCGAACAGCAGGTGGGTGATGCCGCGCTGCTGCAGCAGCTCGTGCAGGCCGGTGGCGTAGAACGCGCCCTTGCCGGGCTTGTCGATGACGATCTCGCCGTCGACGGGGGCGAGCGCTTCGATGATCTGGTTGCCGGGTTCGCCAACCACGAGGATGCGGCCCATGGGGCCTTCGTCGCCGATGCGCAGCGTGGGGTTGCCGCGGTTGCGCTTGGCGGGAGGGCAGTCGGAGAGGTCGGCCTTGTGCGCCTCCCGCGTGTGTACGACGAGGCCGCCAGCTTGCCTCCATGCTTGCAGGGCCGCTTTCGTTGCCGGGACGATGGCCTCCAGCAGCGAAACATCGTTGCCCAGCGTTTCACCGAAACCGCCTGGCTCGATGAAGTCGCGCTGCATGTCGATGAGGACCAGCGCGGTCTTTGCGATGTCGAATTCGTAGGGGAACGGGTTGGCTTGTTCTATGCGCATGCTTTTGCTCGCTGGTTCTGATGTGCTCATGCCGCAGCCTTCAACGGCTCGTGATGCCCACCGCCCATGTGCGCTCCGATCACGTGTCTTTCCGCACCGGCCGCCGAAGTCTCGAACACGATCTGCCCTTCGCTCATCACGACGATGCGGTCCGCCAGTTCGAGCAGTTCGTCGAGGTCTTCGCTGATCAGCAGAACGGCACCGCCCTTCTCGCGCACCTGCACGATGCGTGAGTGGATTTCGGCGACGGCCGCGAAGTCGAGACCAAACACGGGGTTCGCGGCGATCAGCACGTTGATGTCGCCAGCGAGCTCCCGGGCCAACACCGCGCGCTGCACGTTGCCGCCCGAAAGGCTGCGGATCGGCGCGCCCTCGCCCTGCGTCTTCACGCCGTACTCGGCGATCCATTCGCGCGCCCGGCTGCGCCAGTACGGAAAGCTCAGCACGCCGCCGCGCGACAAAGGCGGTTGATCGAAATCACGCAGCGCCATGTTCTCGGCAACGCTGAGATCGCCAACGCAAGCGTTGCGCAGCGGCTCTTCAGGAAGGCTGCGGACCTTGAGCTTGCGGTTCTCGGCGCGGTGCGCACCGTAGGGCTGCCCCATCACCGTGACCTTGCCCGCAAGGCGCGGACGTTGGCCGACGAGAGCCTCTACAAGTTCGCGCTGCCCGTTGCCGGAGACGCCGGCCACGCCGAGGATTTCTCCCGCGCGCACGGACAGGCTCAGGTCATGCAGCGCCAGCGTGCCGCGATCGCCCTGTGCCTTGAGCCCTTCGACCTTCAATGCAACCGGCGCATTGGCAGGCACGGGCTTCCTGGCGACAGGCGTCGATGTCGTTGCCTGCTCGCCGCCCATCATGGCCTGCGCCAGCTGCGCCGGGCTGGTGTCAGCCACGCGGCAGTGATGCACCGCCTTGCCCCGCCGCAGCACCGTCACGCTGTCGGCGTACGCCATCACCTCGCGAAACTTGTGCGTGATGATGAGCACTGTGCACAGCCCGCTGCGCGCGAACTCGCGCACATGGCCCAGCACCTCGTCGGCCTCCTGCGGCGTAAGCACCGAGGTCGGCTCGTCGAGGATCAGCAGGCGCGGCTTCAGGTACAGCTGCTTGAGCAGTTCGAGCTTCTGTTTCTCTCCGGCCGCAAGCTCCGATGGCCGTACATCGAGGTCAAGGCTGAACGGCGTGGTCGCAAGAAATTCCTTCAGCTCCGCGCGCTTGGTCTTCCAGTCGATCAGCGCGGGCGTCTTGCCGCCCGCGAGCAACAGGTTCTCCGCCACCGTCATGCCCGGCGCCAGCGTGAAGTGCTGGTAGACCATGCCGATGCCCAGTGCGCGCGCCACGATGGGGTTGGCGATGTCCTGCTCGCGTCCGTCGATCAGGATGCTGCCCTCCTCCGCGCGCTGGAAACCGGCCACGCACTTCACCAGCGTGCTCTTGCCCGCGCCGTTCTCGCCGAGCAGCGCGTGCACCGTGCCGGGCTCGACGCGCATCGTCACGCGGTCCATGGCGGTGAAGGCTCCGAAGCGTTTGGTTAGCTCGTAGGTGTCGAGCGCGAGAGCGCCAGTGCCTGCTGGGAGGCCGCCTATGGCGTGAGGTGATGTGGCGCTCATGTTCGTTTGCCATCCCTTGGGTGCGTGTTCGGGGTGCGTGCGAATGACACCGGGTACTCCCCTCCGCGAATGTCCCCCGCCTTCGGCTCCTCCTTTATTTCGCTGCGGGGAGCACCCGATGCCATTCGCACATGAGCGCCGCCGTTGTGCCGGAGGTTTAACCGCTGTGCTGAACGATCACGTCGATGGGGTGCCTTGCGCAGCGAAATAAAGGAGGAGGCCGCAGGCCGGGGGACATTCGCGGAGCAAGGTACCCCGTCGGCGTGAGCGCGCCCCGAACAAAGCAGCTTCATACAACCGCCAGCAAAGCCTGCGAGGTGGCATGCGCCCCGAACACGCCGCCCTGCATAGTGATCATCTTCAGCGCAGCGAGGTGGTTGCCGTAGTCCGTCGCCGCCGTGCAGTCCGACAACAGCAGGCACTCGAAGCCCCGGTCATTCGCGTCGCGCATAGTGGTGTGCACGCAAACGTCAGTCGTGATGCCCGCAAGAATGATGTTCTCGATGCCGCGCGTACGCAGGATCAGCTCAAGGTCGGTCGCATAGAACGACCCCTTGCCGGGCTTGTCGATCACGATCTCGCCCGGCAGCGGCGCCAGCTCGGGAATGATTTCCCAGCCCGGCTCGCCGCGCACCAGGATGCGCCCGCACGGCCCGTCGTCGCCGATACCCACACCATTCGCGCCGATCTGCCGCGACCGCCAGCGCTTGTTGGCCGGCAGGTCACCAAGATCAGGCCGATGCCCTTCACGCGTGTGGATGATGTGATAGCCCAACGGCCGCAACACCGCCAGCGTGCGCGCAATCGGCTTGATCGGCGCCTGCACCAGCGACAGGTCGTAGCCCATCACGTCGACGTATCCGCCCTTGCCGCAGAAGTCGGTCTGCATGTCGATGACGATGAGCGCGGTGTTGTCGGGCCGCAGCGCGCCGTTGTAGGGCCAGGCATAGGGCTCGGCGGCGACGTGGCGTTCGGTGGTGTTGGCGATGGTGGTGGTCATGGTCGTCATCCTGCGTAGTTGCGTTGCGGCGGCGCGAAGCCGCAGCTCGTGCCGTCGGTCACCTTCACCTCGGCGCTCCACGGCAGCCTGTAGGTGCCGGCGGCCATGTCGTGCATGTAGGTGTAGGGGCAATCCTGCGCGCCGCCCTTCACCGCGACGTACCCGCGGTGATACAGCTGGTAGATGTTGTTCTCCACGCCCCAGCCAATGCGGGCCTCGCGCACGAGGTCGGGGCGCAGCTCGGCGGTGATGATCTCGTCGGCGCGGCCACCGCCCTCGACCAGCACCGTGCCGTCGAAGTTGCAGAACATGCCCTCGCCCATCGAATCGAAGCTGCCGTCGCTGCCGCACAGGCACACGCTCGCGGTGTAGGCGAGGTTGCAGAAAGCGTTGGCCTGGTTGGTGATCTTCCATGCGTGGCGGATGGGCGCGGTGTAGCCAGCCGTGCGCAGGATGATGTCCGCGCCCTTGTACGCGGCCTCGCGCGCCATCTCGGGGAACATGCCGTCGTGGCAGATGATGAGCGAGAGCTTGCTGCCGTTGGGCCCATCGCACACCGGAATGCCCAGGTTGCCGGGCTCCCACGGTTCGACCGGCACCCACGGGTGCAGCTTGCGGTAGTAGAGCCTGATCTCGCCGTGGTCGTCGATGATGAGGCCGCTGTTGTACGGATTGCCGCCGGGGTTGGCTTCCATGATGGAGAAGCAGCCCCAGATGCGGTTGTCGACGCAGGCCTGCCTGAAGGCCGCTACCTCGGGGCCGTCGAGCGTGCACATGATCTCGGGGTTGGTGTCCATCGAGAGCCCGTGCAGTGCGTACTCCGGGAACACCACGAGATCCATGGTCGACTGGTTGCGGCGGGCCTTGCCCACCATCTCGCAGATGCGCTGCGCCTGTGCGGCGAGGTCGGCCGGAGTCTTCACGCTCGGCAGTTGCAACTGCACCAGACCGACGACGACGCCGTGCGCCGACTTGTTGAGGCCTCCGAGACCGCTCATGACGTTCAGCTCCTTGTCGACGAGAGTTCACCGGGGCTGCCGACGGCCGCGCTGCCCGGCTTGCAGGTGAACACCAGAATCACCAGCGTGAGCACATACGGCACGGTGTTGAAGAGGTGATAGCCCCAGCCGATGCCGATGGACTGCAGCGCCGGCCCGATGGCGCCCGCGCCGCCGAAAAGCAGCGCCGCGCCCACGCAGCGCAGCGGGCTCCAGCGCGCGAAGATCACGAGCGCCACGGCGATCAAGCCCTGGCCGCTGGAGATGCCTTCGTTCCAGCTGCCCGGATAGAACAGCGTGAGCGACGCACCGCCGAGCCCCGCGATGAAGCCGCCCGCCGTGGTGGCCGCGATGCGCAGGCCCGAGACCGAGTAGCCGAGCGCACGCGTCGCCTGCGCCGAATCGCCCGCCATGCGCACCAGCAGCCCGGCGCGCGTGCGCGCAAAGCCCCACCACAGCAGCACCGCGAGCGCGACACCGATGGGCACCAGCGCATTGAGCTGCAATGCCGAGCGCACCACCGTGTTGTCGCTCCAGAAGCCCAGCGGAATCGCGGGAATCTGCGGCGCCTGCGGTTGAATGAGCGGCTTGCCGAGATAGAACGCGAGCCCCGTGCCGAGCAGCATCAGCGCGATGCCGGTCGCCACGTCGTTCACGCGGTCGAGCGAGCACAGCAGGCCGTGCAGCAGCGCCAGCGCCGCACCGGCCACCGCGCCGATCAGCACGCCGAGCCATGCGGAGTCGGTGAGGTAGGCACCGCCGAAGGCCGCCATGGCCGACAGCACCAGCACGCCTTCGAGCCCGAGGTTGATGCGCCCCGATTTCTCAGTGAGGCATTCGCCCAGGCTCACGAACAGGAACGGAGCACCGACGCGCAGCGCACCGCCGACGATGCCGGCAACCAGCGCGATCCATTGGTCGGCCGTCATGTATAGCTCCTGGCTTCGGGCAGCATGCGGTCGCCGAACTTCTTCCAGTTGACCGTGCGCAGTCCCTCGCTCGCGAGGATCAGCACGAAGGCAATGCCCTGCAGCACCAGCACGGACGCATCGGGCAAACCCAGCCGCCGCTGCAGCAGGCTGCCCGCCGCGCCGAAGCCGCCGAACAGGATCGCCACCGGCACGATGGCCACCGGGTTGTGCCGCGCGATGAAGGACACGAGGATGCCCGCGTAGCCGTACCCCGCGATCAGCGAGGCGTTGGCATTGGTGTGCACAGCCGCCACCTCGACCGCGCCCGCAAGCCCCGCGCACGCACCGCCGAGTCCGCAGGCCGAAAGAATGAGCCGCGTGGCCGGCAGCCCCACGAGCTGCGCGGTGCGCGGATTGCCGCCCACCACGCGCACCGAGAAGCCCGAAGCCGTGGCGCGCAGCCACCAGCCGAGCCCCAGGCAGGCTACGACGCCGATCACCAGGCCCCAGTGCACGTCGGAACCACCTATGCCACCAATCAGCATCCCGTCGTTCAATGCATAGGTCGACGGCTTGTTCAGGCTGGCCGGGTCGCGCAGTGGCCCTTCGACCAGGTGTTTGAAGATGCCGATGGCGATGTAGGCCAGCAGCAGGCTGCTGATGGTTTCGTTGATGCCGCGAAACTGCCGCAGCCAGCCCGCGAGCACGATCCACAGCGCACCGGCCATGGCGCCTGCAATGCAGACGATCACCGTGCCGATGACATTGCCCGGCAGCGGCACCGCATGCGCCAGCGCCGCGCAGGCCAGCCCACCCAGCACCAGCGCACCCTCGCCGCCGATGATGATGAGCCCCGCACGCGCAGGCAGCGCCACGCACAGCGCGGTGAGCATCAGCGGCGCGGCGCGCTGCAGCGTGTTCTGCCACGAGAACCAGTCGCCGAACGCGCCCTTGAACAGCGTGGTCCACACCTCCACCGGGTCGACGCCCGCGAAGGCCACCAACAGGCCGAACACCAGCAGCGCCGCCGCGATGGCGAACACCGGCAATGCGAATTCCTTGAGCGCGTGGCGCATGGCGATGCTTGTTGCTGCGCGGCTCAGACCTGGCCGACGACGCCTTCGACGAGGTAGTTCATCTTCTCGAGTTCAAGGTCGGTCTGCTTGAGCACCTTGCCTGCCGGCACCACGACCGCGCCCTTGTTGTCCTTGATGCCGTCCTTGAAGATGTCGAAGGTGCCCGCGATCATCTTTGCCTTGATGTCGTCGGCTTGCTTCTTGGCGGCGTCCGGCACCATGGGGCCGTAGGCGGACATCTTCACGTAGCCCTCCTTCAAGCCGCCGCGCAGGAAGTTGGGATGCGGCTTGCCGGTTTGCGCGGCTTCGATGGCGGTCTTGTAGGCGGTGAGCCAGTTCCACTCGGCGCCCGTCAGGTACGCATTGGGTGCCAGCTTGGCCTGGCTTGCGTGGTAGCCGCAGACCATCTTGCCGCGCTTGGCTGCGGTCTCGACCACCACCTTGGGGCCGTCGACGTGCATGGTGAACACGTCGCAGCCCTGGTCGGCCAGGCTGTTGGTGGCTTCGGCTTCTTTCACCGCCATCGACCAGTCGCCCGTGAAGATCACGCTGCAGGTGATGTTCGGCTTGACCGAGCGCGCGCCCAGCGTGAAGGCGTTGATGTTGCGCAGCACCTGCGGAATGGGCTTGGCGGCGACGAAGGCGATCTTGTTGCTCTTCGTCATGTGCGCGGCGATCACGCCGTTGAGGTACTGGCACTCGTCGATGTAGCCGAAGAAACTGCCGACGTTCTTCGGGTGCTTGCCTTCGGTCCAGAGGCCGCCGCAGTGCGAGAAGCGCACGTCGGGGTTCTTGGGCGCGACCGCGAGGATGTGCGGATCGAAGTAGCCGAACGATGTGGGAAACAACAGCCCGGCGCCGTCCTGCGAAATCATGCCGGCCATGGTCTTCTGCACGGCGGCGGTCTCGGGCACGTTTTCTTCTTCCACCACCTTGATGCCGGGCAGCTTCTTGATCTCGGCCGCGGCCATGGCGTGCGCCTGGTTGTAGCCGTAGTCGTCGCGCGCGCCGACGTAGATCACGCCGACGGTGAGCGGCTTGGGCTTGGCCTGTGCGCTGGCAAGGGCGCTCCAGCTTCCGAGGCTGCCTGCCGCGCCAAGTGCGGCCAGGGTCTTGAGGGAATCGCGGCGATTGAATTGGCTGGTCATGACGTACTCCGGTCTTTGATTTGAGGTGGGTGCAAAGAATGTGCCTACGGGTCAGCCGAGCAGGCTCACGTGGGCGGCGACTACGCGCCAGCCCCCGGCCGTGCGCATCCAGGTCTGGCTCTGGCGGCCGGTCTGGCGGCTGCCTTCGCGGCGGAACTCGACGTTGGCGGTCGCGAAGTCGCGGCCGTAGGTGGTGATGACGGTGCGCAGCAGTTCGCGCGGCGGGCTCTGCAGGGGCAGCGAGGCGCGGAATACGCTGATGTCGGCGTGGCCGTAGTGGTTCTCGGAGAAGCCGTAGCGCAGCGTGTGCGGGCTGTTCCAGAAGAGTTCGTCGAGCACCGCGCGGTCGTTGCCGACCAGCGCCGCCTCGTAGCGCGCGAACACGGCCTGCACCTCGGCGAGCACGTCGGGAATGTTGATTTCAGGCGTCACCGGCGAACCTCCCGCTGGAAGATGTCGAGGCTGAGCTTCTTCATCGCAACGAAGCTCTCGGTGCTCAGTGTCTCGACGGTGCGCGGGCGCGCGTCGCCATAGCGCAGGATCTCGGCGACCTTGGTGGGCCGCTTGGTCAGCAGCAGCACTTCGTCGGCGAGGTACACCGCCTCTTCGAGGTCGTGCGACACCAGCAGCATGGTGGTGCCGGTCTGCATGAACACCTCCTGCAGCTTCTCGCGGATGAAGAGCGTCATCTCGAAGTCGAGCGCCGAGAAAGGCTCGTCGAGAAACAGCACCTCGGGGTTGGGCGCAAGCGCACGCATGATCGACGCGGTCTGCTGCTGGCCGCCCGAGAGTTCGTACGGAAAGCGCTTGAGGTCGAACTTCACGTCGAAGGACGCCACCAGCTCTTCCATGCGCCGGTCGACTTCGGCCTTGCTGCGCCCTTCGAGCTTCAGCGGATAGGCGATGTTGTCGATGGTGCGCATCCACGGGAACATCGCCTCGCGGTAGTTCTGGAACACGTAGCCGATCTTGGTGTCCTTGCGCTGCTTGCCGTCGAACAGGATCTCGCCCGAGTCGATGGGAATGAGCCCCGCGATCATGTTGATAAGCGTGGACTTGCCGCAGCCGTTGGGCCCGAACACCGAGACGATGGCGTGCTTGGGAATGTCGAGGTCGAAGTTCTCGTACAGCGGCCAACCCGCGAAGTACTTGGTGAGGCCGCGGATGGTGATGTGCGTGCCAGCCGGACCGGGCTTGAATGCGGGCTTCGGCACGTCGGCGTACACCGGGCCGTTGACGACGATGTCCTGCGTGACTTTCATCTTCCGCTCCAGTGCACGATGCGGCGCTCGGCAATGAGGAAGAGGATGTTGAGCGCGTAGCCCAGTGCACCCGCCGCAAGAATCGCCGCGTACATGCTCTTCACGTTGAGCACCTGTTGCGCATCGATGATGCGGTGGCCCAGGCCCGTATCGGAGCCGATGAACATCTCGGCCACGATGACGATCACCAGCGCCATCGACACCGCCGAGCGCAGGCCCACGAAGCTGGGCTGCAGGCTTTCCCACACCAGCACGTCCTTGAAGATCTGCCAGCGCGAGGCGCCCATGACACGCGCCGCCATCACGCGCTGCTTGCGTGCATTGATGACGCCGTAGGCGCTGTTGAACACCACGATGAGCAGCGCACCGAAGGCCGCGATGGCAACCTTGTTGACGTCGCTCACGCCGAAGATCAGCAGGAACAGCGGAATGAGCGCGGACGACGGCGTGGAGCGGAAGAAGTCGATCAGAAATTCGACACTGCGGTACGCCTTCTCGTTGCTGCCGAGCAGCACGCCCAGCGGTACGCCGATGGCCGCCGCGATGACGAAGGCCTGCACGGTGCGCCACACGGTCATGACGAAGTCGGTGAGCAGCGGGCCGCCGGCCAGACCGGTGATGAGCGCGGCGATGGTGTCGGCGGGCGTGGGCAGCAATATCGGCTTGATGAAGCCGAGCCGCACCACCAGATCCCACACGATGAACAGCACCACCGGGCCGATGAAGGGCAGCATGCGGTCGCGCAGGGGCGGCTTCGGTGCCGCAGTGGCAGCACCGGCCGGCGGGGCCCACGGCGCGGCCGTGGTCGAGCTTGCTTCGGCCATGGTCGTCAGGCCTTGTAGAGCAAGGAGTCCACCAGCACCTTCTTCTCGAAGATGCCTTTCTCGGTGAACAGGTCGTAGAACTTCTGGAAGTACGCGACGTCGCTGGGCTTGAACTCGTTGTAGAGCATGTACGACGCGAGCGGCACTTCGGCCGTGAGCTTGCCTTCGATGGCGGTGTAGCCCTTCATGAACTGGCGCGCCTCGTCGGGCTTGGTGCGCACCAGCTCCACGCCGCGCGCGTAGGCGGCGATGTACTTCTTCGCGATCTCGGGGTTCTTCTTGATGAACTCGGTGGTGAGGCTGGCCGCCCCGCCGTGCCAGGGCGCCATCGGGTCGCCGAGGATGTACTTGGCGACCACGCCGGCCTCGACGACGCGCGTGGTGCCGTTCATGCGGCCCACGGTGCCGGTGGGCTCCAGCGTGTAGCAGGCGTCGACCTGACCCGCGACCAATGCGGCCACGTGCTGGCCGATGGGCAGCTCGCTCACGGTAGCGCCCTTGGCACCCGCGCGCTCCAGCATGGTCTTGCACAGCGTGACGTTCTGGATGCCGGGCCCCGAGGCGACCTTCTTGCCGGCCAGCTCGGCCATGGTCTTGATCGGGCTGTCCTTGGCGACGATGAATTCGTCGAGCACGTATTTCGCGTTGCTCGGGTTGGTGCAGAAGATCTTGAACAGGCCGGGCTGCGCGATCTCGCCGATGGCGAGGTTGGCCGAGCCGGTGCCGTTGGCGCTGCCGTCGCAGCGGCCCGCGAGCATGCCTTCCATCACTTGCTGCGCGCCGGCGAACTTGAGCGGCTCGACTTCGAGGCCGGCTTCCTTGAAGTAGCCCTTGTCGACCGCCGCGAAGAACGGCAGGCCGGCGGCCACGGGCCAGAAGCCGATGCGCAGCTTGGCCGCGCCCTGCGCACGCACGATGGCTGGCGCGGCCAGCACGGCCAGGCCTGCGGCACCGGCCTGCAGCAGCTTTCGGCGGCTACTACTGCTGCTCGATGCGGGAGGTTTGTCTTGGGTGCTCATCGGAACTCCTGATCAGTTGGAACTCGGGGTGGCGCGGCTCGCGACGTATGCGCGCCAGCCGCCGTGGAGGGTCACGTCCTGCGCGCCGGCCAGCGCGTGGCCCTCGCAGATGAAGCCTTTCACCCAGCTGCCGTCGGCCAGCTCGACGCTGCCGAGGCCCAGGGGCGGTGGAATGAGGGCGAGAAAGCTGCCGACCTGCGCCAAGGGCACGGCCCACACTTCGAGCGCGATGGCGGCGCCTTCATTGCCTTCGACCACGCGCTGCAGGCCGGGCTTGGGCGGCACGGTGCCCGGCAGCGCGTAAAGGCGATAGGCGGGCGATGTGGTGGTGGCGCGCAGCAGCGTCGCCCCGCGTTCTGCGAGCTGGCTGTTGAGTGGCATGCCCGAGAGATGCGCGCCGACCACGGCGATGGACAGGGTGCCGGCGTCTGGCGCGGCGAGGCCGGGAATGGCGCGCGGCTCTGGCAGCGGCACGCCGGTCGCGCCTTGCGCGAGCCCCGTGGCGTGGTGGTAGCGCTGGCCCAGGTCGGCCAGCGCGAGGTCGCTGCCGCAGGGGCCGATCAGCGTGATGCCGAACGGCAGGCCGTCCGGGCGCAGGCTGCTGGGCACGGAGAGCGCGGCGTAGTCGAGCAGGTTGACGAAGTTGGTGTACGCGCCGAGGTTGCGGTTCAGCACCACCGGATCGGCGCGCATCTGCTCGCGCGTGTAGTGCGTGGGCGCGGTGGGCACGAGCAGCACGTCGATGTCGCGCCACATCGGCTCGACCTGCTGCGCGATGGCGCGCAGCCGCGTCTGGGCTTCGAACACGTCGGCGGCGCTGTAGCTGCGGCCACTCGCGAGGATGCCGCGCACGGGCTCGATCACCTCGTCGCCGTGCGCGTCGAAGAACTCGCGCACCGCGGCGTAGCGTTCGGCGACCAGCGCGCTTTCATAGAGCAGCGCGGCGGCCTCGGCGAGCGGGGCGTAGGAAATGGTGACTGGCGAGCCGCCCATGGCCAGCAGGCGCGCGGTCGCGTCGTTGAACGCCTGTTCAGCGTCGTCGTCGCCGAAGAAGCTCAGCTTGTCGGGCACGCCGAAGCGGAAGTGCGCGGGCAGCGGCTTGCGGCGCAGGGCCAGGTCGCGCGAATACGGGTCGCGCGCGTCGTGGCCTGCGGCGGCGAGCAGCACGTCGACCGCTGTGGCGACGGTACGCGCGAAGATCGAGACGCAGTCGGCGCTCTGCGCCGCGGGCACCACGCCGAAGGTGCTCAGCAGGCCGCGCGAAGGCTTCAAGCCGACGATGTTGTTGAGCCCGGCCGGCACCCGGCCTGAGCCGGCGGTGTCGGTGCCCAGCGCGAAGTCGACTTCGCCGGCCGCCACCACGTAAGCCGAGCCCGAGCTGGAGCCGCCCGAGACATAGCGCGCATCGAAGGCGTTCGGCACCTCGCCGTACGGCGAGCGCGTGCCGTTCAGGCCGCAGGCGAACTGGTCGAGGTTGGTCTTGCCGGCCAGCGATGCACCGGCTTCGAGCAAGCGCTGCACCACGGCTGCGTGGACTGTGGGGAGGCGGTCGAAGGCCGGGCAGGCGGCCGTGGTGGGCGCGCCGGCCACGTCGATGTTGTCCTTGACCGCGAAGCTCAGTCCGGCGAGCGGCAGGGCGAAACCCAGGGCCTTGCCAGCCGCTGCGTCCGCCACGGGGGCCGCGAATTTCGCGATCCAGGCGGCGGCGGGCGATCCGCTTTCTCCGTTTACTTCATGCACCATCATTAGGCATCCAAACATGTGTACAAGTTGAGATGCAAGCGGCGTGCCAGCGGAAACGCGGTGTGGCGCGGATCGGAAACGTGTCGGGGATTGGCTCCCTCTCCCCTCGGGGAGAGGGTTGGGGTGAGGGCAGGTGCGGACGATGAAGCGCGGCTCTTATCTAGAGGCCGTCACCCTCACCCCCGCCCTCTCCCCAAGGGGAGAGGGAGCAAGAAACTCAGCTCTTGTTAGCGTCGCGGTAGAGCTTCTCGACCTTGGGCAGATTCGCTTCCAGCTTGGTGATGCGATCCGGCCCACTCGGGTGCGTCGAGAGAAAGTTCAGGCTGCCCTGATTCTTCGACGCCGCGGCCATCTTCTGCCACAGCGACACCGAAGCCTTCGGGTCATAGCCCGCACGCGCCGCGAGTTCGAGCCCCACGAGATCGGCCTCGGACTCGTCGCTACGGCTGAACTTGAGCGTGATGAGCTGTGTGCCGGCGCGCGCCGCCAGGTCGCCCACCTGCCCCCAGCCGAGCAACTGCGCACCGATGGAAAGCGCCGCGCCCGTGCCCGCGCTCTTTGCCATGCGGGCGCGCGCATGTTCGCGCAGCGCGTGGGCCATTTCGTGGCCCATGACCATCGCGACCTCGTCGTCGGTGAGCTTGAGCTGTTCGAGGATGCCGGTGAAGAAAGCGATCTTGCCGCCGGGCATGCAGAAGGCGTTGATCTGCTTGCTGCCGATCAGGTTGACCTCCCACTTCCAGTCGCGGGCGCGCGAGTTCCACGGCGTGGCGAAAGGAATGAGGCGCTTGGCGATGGCGCGCAGACGCTGCAGCTGCGGGTTGCTGTCGCCCGCGAGCGCGTTCTTGGCGCGTGCCTGTTCGAGCAACTGGCCGTATTGCTGCACGCCGGCCGCCTCTATCTTGTCAGCCGGCACGAGGTTGCGCGCCACCGAGGCATTGCCGACATCGACCTGCGCCAATGCCGGTGCGCTCAGGGCCGCGCCGGCGGCGGCCAGAAGAAAGGCCCGCCGGGGATTCCACGTGGAAGCGGCAGAAATGGCAGAAGTGGCGGAAACAGGGCGATCGCAGCGTGTGCACATAGGAGCCGGATCATAGGAACAAATGAAGACAAAGGCCCTGGCCGATGTCCCCCGCCACTCATGGACAATCCGGGGTTCATGTCCGCCTCGCCCGCAGAAAACCCCACCGCCCCCTCACCGCCCTGGCGCGACGCGCTGAAGGTCTACCTGGAACCCGCCACCCTGCGCATGCTGGCGCTGGGTTTCTCCGCTGGTCTGCCACTGCTGCTGGTGCTTGGCACGCTGAGTTTTCGCCTGCGCGAAGCGGGCATCGACCGCACCACCATCGGCTACCTGAGCTGGGTCGGCCTGGCCTACGGCTTCAAGTGGGTCTGGGCGCCGCTGGTCGACCGGCTGCCGCTGCCGCCGCTGACCACGCTGCTGGGGCGCCGGCGCGGCTGGCTGCTGCTGGCGCAATGCGTGGTGATCGCCGGGCTGATCGGCATGGCGATGAACGACCCACGGCTGGGCCTCACGCCGCTGATCTGGTGCGCGCTGCTGGTGGCCTTCGGCTCGGCCACACAAGACATCGCGCTCGACGCCTTCCGCATCGAATCGGCAGAGACGCGCAAGCAGGCCGCGCTGGCGGCCGCCTACCAGACCGGCTACCGGCTCGCGATGATCTGGGCCGGCGCGGGCGTGCTGTGGGTCGCGGCCTGGGCCGAGGTGGCGCCAGCCGCCGCAGTCACGGGCGCGGCGGCGTACCAGAACGGGGCGTGGAAGACGGCCTACCTGGTCATGGCGGCCTCGATGGCAGTGGGCGTGGTCACGGTGCTGCTGTCGCCCGAGCCGGTGCCGCGCGTGCTGCCCAAGGCAAAGAATGCCGCCGAATGGCTGCAGAGTGCGCTGATCGAGCCCTTCGCCGACTTCATCCGCCGCTACAAGTGGCAGGCGGTGCTGATCCTCTCGCTGATTGCCATCTACCGCATCAGCGACGTGGTGATGGGCATCATGGCCAACCCCTTCTACGTGGACATGGGCTTCACCAAGGATCAGGTGGCCTCGGTCAGCAAGATCTACGGCGTGATCATGACGCTGGTGGGCGCCTTCGTCGGCGGCGTGCTGTCGATGCGCCTGGGCGTGATGCGCGTGCTGATGCTGGGCGCGGTGCTGAGCGCGGCCAGCAACCTGCTGTTTGCCTGGCTGGCCTCGCGCGGGCACGACCTGACGGCGCTGATCGCAGTGGTCTCGGCCGACAACCTGGCCGGCGGCATTGCCTCGGCGGCCTTCATCGCCTACCTGTCGAGCCTCACGAACATCAGCTACTCGGCCACGCAGTACGCCCTGTTCAGCTCGCTGATGCTGCTGCTGCCGAAGTTCATCGCCGGCTATTCCGGCGTTTTCGTCGATGCCTACGGCTACAGCACCTTCTTCGTCGCCACCGCGCTGCTGGGCGTGCCGGTGCTGGTGCTGGTGGCGCTGGCCTCGCGGATGACGGCCATCACAAGGCCCGCGGACCGTCAATAGGGCCTGGGCCCTATAGGAAACAGCCGACGCTGCACGCGCCGCGCAACTGGTAGGCTGTGCCGGTATACATTCGTTTCCTTTCCTTTTCGCGCCCTCTTCCTGCGCGCCCATCGTTCGCGAGCCTGCCAGCAAGCCCTACAAGATCGTGCCGTCCCGAATTTCTCCTCTCCAAATCAGCGCCTACACGGCGACCTCGGCCGTCGGTGTCGGCAAGGACGTGCTGGCCGACGCGCTCGCACAGTCGCGCAGCGGGCTGCGCGCCAATGACTTCGGCGATGCGCCGCTGCCCACCTGGATCGGCCGCGTGGACGGGCTCGAAGAAATCCGCCTGCCCGAATCGCTCGCCCAGTGGGACTGCCGCAACAACCGGCTCGCCTGGCTGGGCCTGCATGCCGACGGCTTCATCGAGGCCGTGGCTTCCGCGCGCGAGAAGTACGGCGCCTCGCGCATCGCGCTGATCCTGGGCACCTCGACCGCCAGCATCGGCGAGACCGAGCTGGCCTACACCCAGCTCGACGAACAGGGCATGTTCCCGCTGAACCAGCGCCGCGCCGCGGTGCACACGCCGCATTCGCTGGCCATGTTCACGCAGCAGCTGCTGGGCATCAGCGGCCCGAGCGAGACCATTTCCACCGCCTGCTCGTCGAGCGCCAAGGTGTTCGCCTCGGCCGAGCGGCTGATCCGCCTGGGCCTGGCCGACGCAGCCGTGGTCGGCGGGGCCGACACGCTGTGCGGCAGCGTGCTGTTCGGCTTCAACTCGCTCGAACTGGTGTCGAGCGAGCCGTGCCGGCCCTTCGACGCCACCCGCAAGGGCATCAGCCTCGGCGAGGCCGCGGGCTTCGCGCTGGTCGAGCGCGTGCAAACGGGCGCCGATGCCGCGCCGCTGCACCTGCTGGGCTACGGCGAGGCCAGCGACGCGCACCACATGTCGACGCCGCACCCCGAGGGGCTGGGCGCCGAGCGTGCGCTCGATGAGGCTCTGGCGCGCGCCGGCCTTGCCCCCGAGGCCATCGACTACATCAACATGCACGGCACCGCGAGCCAGAAGAACGACGAGGTCGAGGGTGCACTGGTGGCGCGCCGCTTCCCGGCGCGCACGCACGCGAGCTCGACCAAGGGCTTCATGGGCCACACGCTGGGCGCGGCGGGCATCGTCGAGGCCGTCATCAGCCTGCTGGCCATCGAGCGCGGCGTGATGCCGGGCACCGTCAACACCCACACGCTGGACGAAGGCTTCGGCCCGCAGATCAGGCTCGAGCCGGCGCGCGGCGAGGTGCGCTACGCGCTGACCAATTCGTTCGGCTTCGGCGGCAACAACTGTTCGCTCGTCTTCGGTAAAGCGGCATGAGCGATATGAATCAGGCCCCGACGCCCCCCACCCTCTACATCGAAGGCCCGGCCTTCTGGACACCCACGCTGCCCGGCTGGGAGGCCGCGCGCGCCGCCTTCCGCGGCGAAGGCTCGCTGGCCGACCCGCCCGCCAAGCGCCCGTCGCCGCAGGTGCTGGCCCCGGCCGAGCGCCGCCGCGCGCCCGACACCGTGGCGCTGGCGCTCGAAGTAGCGGCCGCCGCCCTGGCCGGCTCGGGCCGCAACGCGGCCGACGTGCCCTGCGTGTTCACATCGGCGCACGGCGACCTGTCGATCAACGACTACATGTGCAGCACGCTCGCGGGCGACCCGAAGATGCTGTCGCCCACCAAGTTCCACAACTCGGTGCACAACGCGGCCGTGGGCTACTGGACCATCGGCACCGGCTGCATGGCGGCCAGCAATGCCGTGTCGGCCTACGAGCACAGCTTTGCCTCGGGCCTGCTGGAGGCTGCGGTGCAATGCGCCTGCGACCAGGAGCCGGTGCTGCTGGTGGGCTACGACGCGCCCACGGTGGGTGCGCTGACCTCCGTCACCGACAGCCGCGGCCTGCTCGCGCTGGCACTGGTGATCGCCAGCGAACCGACCGAACGGACCGTGGCGGCGCTCGACTGGTCGCTGGCCAGCATCGACAACAACAGTGCCACGCCGCCCCGCTCCGAGGCCGCGAAGTCGCTCGCCGAAATCAACCCCATGGCACAGGCGCTGCCGCTGTTCGAATCGCTGGCGCACATCGACAATGGCAACGGTTCGGCCCCCATCGACCTGCCGCTGTCTCCCTCGCTGTCGCTGCGGCTGCAGCTGAGGCCGCACAGCAGGGGCTGAGTACCGTGCCCCCTGCCTCCGGCGCTATGCTTTTCGCAGCATCGCCGGTTGACAGGGATATTCGAGGTTTACCCAACTTTACGGAGCGTTCAAGCCTGCTTGCTCCCTGTGGACGACCATGAAGCGCATGAGCACCCCCCAACTCCTGATGATCGAAGACGACGCCCGCCTGGCGCAGATGGTGGGCGAATACCTGACGCAGTCGGGCTTCGCGTTCAACCATGCCGGCGACGGCGCCGCCGGGCTCGAGCAGCTGCAGCAGCACGCGCCCGACCTGGTGATCCTCGACCTGATGTTGCCCGACACCGACGGGCTCGAAGTCTGTCGCCGCATCCGCGCGCTGCCCGGCCCGCTGTCGAAGGTGTCGGTGCTGATGCTGACGGCCAAGGGCGACCCGATGGACCGCATCATCGGCCTCGAAATCGGCGCCGACGACTACCTGCCCAAGCCCTTCGAGCCGCGCGAGCTGCTGGCGCGCATCCGCGCCGTGCTGCGCCGCCGCAGCGAGAACGCCACCGAGGCCGAAGCCTCCACGGTGATGCGCTTCGGCACGCTGGAAATCGACCGCAATGCACGCACCGTGTCTGTGGCCGGCGCGCTGGCCGACCTGACCTCCTACCAGTTCGACCTGCTGGTGGCGATGGCCGAGCGCGCGGGCCGCGTGCTCACGCGCGACCAGATCATGGAGGCCGTGCGCGGCCGCGAACTCGAAGCCTTCGATCGCTCCATCGACGTGCACATGGGCCGCATCCGCGCGGCCATAGAAGTCGACGCGAAGAACCCCAAGCGCATCCTCACGGTGCGTGGCGTGGGCTACGTCTTTGCCAAGCAGCAAGACTGAGCGGCTGCCGATGCTGCGCAGCCTCTACTCACGCCACCTCTACGTCCGCATCTGGCTCGCGGTGGTGGGCGGCGTCGTCATCCTCACGCTGATGGCGAACTGGATCGTGCGCGAAGCAGCGGAGGCCGAGCGCGAGCGCCTGGCGCCGGTGCCGCGCAACGTGGTCGTGCTGGACGCACAAGACAAGCCGATCGGCGCAGGCACCGCCCTGCGCGTACCGGGCCAGGGCCTGGAGTTCGACGTGACGCTCAGCGACGGCAAGGCCATCACGCTGCGCGTGGCGCCGCGCGAGCGGCCCACCGGTTCCGGCGGCTTCGCGCCGTGGCGCACGCCCTTCGGGCTGGGCTGGATGATCGCGCTGGTGGGCGTGGCGGTGGCATTGGGCGTGTACCCGATCGTGCGGCGCATCACGCAGCGGCTGGAATCGCTGCAGCGCGGCGTGCAGCGATGGGGCGAGGGCGATCTCTCGGTGCGGGTGACCGAAGAAGGGCAGGACGAAGTGGCTGATCTCTCAAAACGATTCAACGCGTCGGCAGAACGCATCGAGCAACTGGTGCGTTCGCACAAATCGCTGCTGGCCAACGCCTCGCACGAGCTGCGTTCGCCGCTCACCCGCATCCGCATGGGCCTGGAGCTGATGGGCGAGCGCCCGAGCCCGGCCGCGCGCGAGGAAATTTCGCGCAACATCGGCGAGCTCGACCAGCTCATCGACGAGATCCTGCTGGCCAGCCGGCTCGACGCCAGCGAGGCCGACATGGGCACCATCGAGGCGGTGGACCTGACCGGTCTGGCGGCCGAGGAGTGCTCGCAGGTGAACGCCGAGCTCGACCTGGCCGAAGGCACCGACAACGCCACGCTCACCGTGCCCGGCGTGTCGCGCCTGCTGCGCCGGGCCATCCGCAACCTGCTGGAGAACGCTCGCCGCTACGGCGCCGGCGAAATCGCGGTGGAGCTGGGCAGTGCAAACGGCTATGCCACAGTGCGCGTCAACGACCGCGGCCCCGGCGTGCCCACGGCCCTGCGCGAACGCATCTTCGAGCCCTTCTACCGCCTGCCGGGCGCCAGCGAGCGCAACGGCGGCGTCGGCCTGGGGCTGGCGCTGGTGAAGTCGATCGCCGAACGGCACGGCGGCACGGTGCGCTGCGAAGACCGCCCGGGCGGCGGCGCGAGCTTTGTGATCCGCCTGCCTGCAGCCGCGCGCGGGCACTGAGCGCGCCACCCTCGCGCGTGAGGGGCCGTGGTCAGGTTGGCTCCCAGATGCCAACCTAAAATCCCGCCCCTATGCAGAGATCGCACATCGTTCGGCCCGCGGCCATGTTCTGGGGGCTGGTGGTGTTCATGCCGGTCGGCGTCACCTACCTTTCAGCCATCCTGCTGCTGCTCACCATGCTGGTGGCCGGCGGCTTGCGCGAGCGCTACGCGCTGCTGCGCGCCAACCCGCTGTGGTGGCCGGTGATGGCCTACCTGGCCTGGACTTTCATCGTGCTGGCCTTCGGGCGGCACTATCCCGAAACCGGCTCCAATCTGTTCCACGGGGTGCGCATCGGCCTCACGATATTGATGGCGATGGCGCTCACGCGCGAGGAAGCGATATGGGCGCTGCGCGGCTTCCTGCTGGTCGCGGCGCTGAATGTGCTGCTGATCGTGGCCTATTACGCCATCGGCTTTCCGATCTGGTCGCCGCTGCGCGCGGTGGTCATGGAAGTGGGCAACAAGTCGATCAGCAATGCGCTGCTGTTCAGCGTGGTGGCGTCCACCGCCGCCGTGTGGGGCATTGCGCAGATCGCCGCGCACAAGCCGCTGCGCGCCATTCCGGCCTTCGTGCTGCTGCTCGGGCTGGGCGTGGTGGTGGCGCTGCCGCTGACCTCGCGCACCTCGGTGCTCGCGCTGATGCTGGTGATTCCGGTGGTGTGCATTCACCAGTGGCGCAATCATCTGAAGATGCTCGTGGGCGCGCTGGTGCTGGGGGCCGTGGTGCTGGGCGCCGGGCTATATCAGCTACCGCAGCTCCAGCACAAGGTCGAGACCGGCGTGCAGGAAATCGAAGAGGCGCAGGCCGGCGCCATCTTCAAGGGCAGCTGGGTGATCCGCTACTACATGTACAAGGACACGGGCCTCATGATCGCCGACCGGCCGCTCACCGGCTGGGGCATCGGAGGCTGGACCGAGCAGTGGCACAAGCGCGGCCCGGCGCTGTTCGCCGACTCGAACATGCCGCACAACGACTTTTTATGGGTCGGCGCGCAGGGCGGGCTGCCGGCCTTGCTGAGCCTGCTGGTCATCATGGTCGCCGCCGTCTGGCAGGCGTGGAAACGGCCCGACATGGCGGGCCGTTATGCGCTGGCAGCCACGCTGATCGCGCTGATTGCGTCGAGCGTGAACTCGGCGATGCGCGATGCGCAGATCGGCCTGGCACTGCTGTTCATCGCGATGATCTACCTGCGGCTCGCGCAGGAGAAGCAAGACCCGGATCCGTGGCGCGACCTGCTGCCGTCGCGTTGGCGCAAAAAAGAAACCGCCCCCCAGGCTGCTGCCTGAAGGGCGGTTGCGTCGGCTCGGCTCAGTGCCGCGCCGACACCGTCTCGCCGGCCTTCAGCCGGTACACCGTGCCGCAATACGGGCACTTGGCCTCGCCGGTGCGCGCCACGTCGAGGTACACCTTCGGGTGGTTGTTCCAGAGCTTCATGTCGGCCTTGGGGCTGGGGCAGAACACGCCGCCCTGATGGTTGAGCTCCTTGGCCAGGAGTTCGACGACTGCATTGGTGGACATGGGTTCTCTCAGACTTTCGTGAGCCAGTGGGCGTACTTGGGGTTCTTGCCGTTCACGATGTCGAAGAAGGCAGACTGGATTTTCTCAGTGATCGGGCCACGGGCGCCGCCGTCGCCGCGATTGCCGATCTCGACGCGGTCGAGTTCGCGGATGGGCGTCACTTCGGCGGCCGTGCCGGTGAAGAAGGCTTCGTCGGCGATGTAGACCTCGTCGCGCGTGATGCGCTTTTGCACCAATTCGAGGCCCAGGTCCTTGCACACGTGCAGGATGGTGTTGCGCGTGATGCCGTTGAGCGCGCCGGCCGAAAGGTCAGGCGTGTAGACCACGCCGCCCTTGACCACGAAGATGTTCTCGCCCGCGCCTTCGGACACGAAGCCGCTCGCGTCGAGCAGCAGCGCCTCGTCGTAGCCGTCGTCCAGCGCTTCCATGTTGGCCAGGATCGAGTTGGTGTAGTTGCTCACCGTCTTGGCCTGCGTCATCGTGATGTTGACGTGGTGGCGGGTGTAGCTCGACGTTTTCACGCGAATGCCGCGCTTCATGCCCTCTTCGCCCAGGTAGGCGCCCCAGGACCATGCCGCGACCATGGCGTGAATCTTGTTGCCCTTGGGGCTCACGCCGAGCTTTTCGGAGCCGATCCAGATCAGCGGACGCAGGTAGCAGCTTTCGAGCTTGTTCTCGCGCACCACCTGTTTCTGGGCCTCGTTGAGCTGTTCGGGCGTGAAGGGGATCTTCATGCGAAGGATTTTTGCGCTGTTAAACAGGCGCTCGGTGTGCTCGGCCAGGCGAAAGATTGCTGTGCCGCCGTCCGCCGTCTTGTAGGCGCGCACGCCCTCGAAAGCGCCGCAACCGTAGTGCAGCGTGTGGCTCAGCACGTGGATCTTGGCGTCGCGCCAGTCCACGAGTTCGCCATCCATCCAGATCTTGCCGTCACGGTCGTCCAGCGAGGGGGGGATCGAGCTCATTTCCTGATTCCTTTGTTTGGGAAGCGGTGTGGGGGTGGGTGCGACGGGGAGGGAAGTCGCAAAAGCTTTCGATTTTACGGCCGAGGCCGGAACGGGGTGCCCGACAATGGCCAGTTGTGCAAACCAGTGGAAAAAGGGTTTCCGTGTCCGTATTCAAGAACGTCATCGTCTATCGCATCGAACCTGCCTGGTCCCAAACACTGGCCGAGGCGGAAGAAGGGCTCGGCAAGCAGCGCTTCGAGCCTTGCGGCCCCTCGCAGGAAAAGTCCGCCGGCTGGGTCGAGCCCCGCGGCGAAGCCAACGGCCCGTTGGTCGAATCCATCGACGGCCAGTGGCTGGTCGAGTACATGATCGAGAGCAAGACCGTGCCCGGCTCCGTGGTTCGCCGCAAGCTCGACGAGCGCTGCGCGCAAATCGAAACCACCACCGGCCGCAAGCCCGGCAAGAAGGAAAAGAAGGAACTCAAGGAAGACATCACCCTGGAGCTGCTGCCCATGGCCTTCACGCGCAGCGCGCGCGTGGCGGTGTGGATCGACAAGGCCGAGAACCGCCTCGTGATCAACAGCGGCAACGCCGCGCGCGCCGACGAAGTGGTCACCAGCCTCGTGAAGTCGCTCGACGGCTTTGCCGTGGCCCTCATCAACACGCAGATCGAGCCCGCCGCCGCCATGGCCAACTGGCTGCTCACGCAGGAGCCGCCAGCCGGCTTCACCATCGACCGCGAGTGCGAGCTCAAGGCCTCCGACGACTCCAAGGCCGTGGTGCGCTACGCCAAGCACCCGCTGGACATCGACGAAGTGAAGCAGCACATCACCGACGGCAAGCGCCCGACACGGCTCGCGCTGACGTGGGACGACCGCGTGTCCTTCGAGCTGACGCACGGCATGCTGATCCGCAAGATCACCTTCCTCGAAGGCACGGGCGACGGCGCCGCGGGCGGCAAGAAGGAAGACAACTTCGACGCCGACGTGGCGATTGCCACGGGCGAACTGGGCCAGCTGGTGCCGGCGCTGCTCGACGCGCTGGGCGGCGAGGCGGCGTTCTCGGCGGCATTGCCCGACGAAGCACTGAAGCCTGCTGCGGCAGCCGCTCCCACGACGACGGTGCCGGCCGATGCACCCGAGGAAGAAGACGCGCCGTTCTGACGCGCCTTCAGCAGCTCAGGCGACCAGGTAGGTCTGTGCCAGCCGCACCCAGCAGGCGGCTCCGAGTGGCAGCACCTGGTCGTTGAAGTCGTAGCCGGGGTTGTGCACCATGCAGCCCCCGAACTCGCCCTCCCCGTTGCCGAGCAGCAGATAGCAGCCCGGCAGCGCGTCGAGCATCCACGCGAAGTCCTCGCTGCCCGCAAAGCCCTTGGGCACCTTCGTGACGACATTCGCCTCGCCCACCAGCTCGGTGCAGACCTGCGCCATCAACTGCGTCTCGGCCGCGGTGTTGACCACCGGCGGCACCAGCTGGCGGTAGTCGATCTCGGCCTCCACGCCGTGCGCCTGCGCGGTGAGGCTCACGATCTCGCGGATGCGCTGCTCTACCAGCGCGCGCGTCTCGGGCTGCGCCGCGCGCACGTTCAGGCCGAGCGACACCGACTGCGGAATCACGTTGTGCGTGGCGCCACCGCGGATGAAGCCGACCGACACCACCGCCGTGTCGTCGGGCGCCACGTTGCGTGCCACCACGGTCTGCAGCGCCGTCACCACCGCCGCAGCGGCGGCGACCGGATCGCGCGCGCGGTGCGGCATGGCGCCGTGCCCGCCCACGCCCTTGATCGTGACGTCGGCCACGTCGGACGACAGCGTGACCGGGCCCTCGACCGCCAGCACGGTGCCCACCGGCACGCCCGGCGCGTTGTGCAGCGCGTACACCGCATCGCAGGGGAAGCGCTCGAACAGGCCGTCCGCGATCATCGCGCGCGCACCGCAGAGGTTTTCTTCATCGGGCTGGAAGATCAGGTTCAGCGTGCCGTCGAAGTTGCGCGCCGTCGCCAGCGCCTTGGCCGCGGCCAGCAGGATTGCCGTGTGGCCGTCGTGCCCGCAGGCATGCATGCGGCCGGGGTTGCGGCTCGCATACGGCAGGCCGGTGGCCTCGGCAATGGGCAGTGCGTCCATGTCGGCGCGGATGCCGAGGCGGCGCGTGCCGCTGCCGAGCTTGAGCTGCGCCACGATGCCGGTCTTGCCGATGCCGGTGTGCACCTCGTAGCCCCAGCTGCGCAGCAGGTTGGCAACGAGCTCGCTGGTGGCGCTCACCTCGAAGCCGAGCTCCGGGTTGGCGTGGATCTGGCGGCGGATGTCGACGAAGGCCCGGGTGTCGACGTCGGCCTGCGGCAGCAGGCGGGACAGCAGCTTGGTGGTCTGGGGACTGAGTTCGCGGGTCATGTGGAAGGTTCGTTCTCGGTGAAGTTCTTCGATCAATCGGCCTTGCGTTCGCGCAGACTCAGCAGCGCGCACAGGCTCAGCACCCCGCAGACCATCATGTAGAAGGCCGGCGACATGGGGTTGTCCGTCTTCGCGAGCAGCCAGGTGACGATGAACTGAGAAGAACCGCCGAACACCGTCACGCCCACGCTGTAGATCACCGAGATGCCGCTGGCGCGCACGCCGGCCGGCAGCATTTCGAGCAGCATCAGGAACATCGGCGTGGTGCCGATGTTCACGCTCGCCGTCAGCAGCGCCGACAGCGCCAGCACCAGCGGCACGCTCGGGTAGTGGCTGATGATCCAGAACACCGGGTACACGGCGACAACGCTGAACAGCAGCGAGCCGATCACCAGCGGCTTGCGGTTCGGCAGCCTGTCGGCCAGCCGCCCCGCCACCAGCGACACCACGAACAGCGTGATGCCCGTGACGCAGCCCGACAGCAGCGACAGCGACGGCGGCATGTGCAGCACGCGGATCATGTAGGTGGGCATGAAGAACACCACGAGGTACATCGTCGCCGTGCCCGCCGTGGTGGCCAGGATGCCCTTGAGCACCGTGCCGCCATGCTCGCGCAGCAGCCGGCCGACAGGGCTGGATTCATGGCTCTCGGCGGTGTGCGTTTCTTCGAGGTGCGCGCGAATGTAGAGCCCCACCGGTGCGATCAGCAGGCCCAGCAGAAACGGCAGGCGCCAGCCCCAGCTCTCGAGCGACGCCTGCGGCAGCGCCGCGTACAGCGCGGCACCTGTGAGCGCACCCAGCAGCGCCGACACGCCCTGGCTCGCGAGCTGCCAGCTCACGCGGAAGCCCCGGCCCTTGATGCCGCCGGCCTCCATCAACATCGAAGTGGCTGCACCCACTTCACCGCCGAGCGAAAAGCCCTGCAGCAGCCGGCCCGCCACGATCATCAGCGAGCCGAACACGCCGGCCGACGCATAGCTTGGCGCGAACGCGATGCACAGCGTGCCGAGCACCATGAGGCCGATGGTCAGCGTCATCGCGGCCTTGCGGCCCTTGCGGTCGGCGTAGTTGCCGATGATCACGCCGCCCAGCGGCCGCATCACGAAGCCGATGCCGAAGGTGGCCACGGCCAGCAGCAGCGAGCCGTACGGGCTGTCGGAGGGAAAGAACAGCTTGCCGATCAGCAGCGCGAAGAAGCTGTAGACGGTGAAGTCGTACATCTCCAGCGCATTGCCCAGCGAGCAGGCGGCGATCAGGCGGAACTGGCTCTGCCTTCCCTTGCCTTGCACGGCAGTAGCGGTGGCTGGTGAAGGGCCCCGGATCGGGCTTGCGGGCAATGCGGCTTCGCTCATCTAATGTCACTCCACGAACAGGTTGCGGGGGGCCGGATCGGCCTCTGGCGGCGGAGTATTCAGGCAAAGCGCCGTGGCAAAGAATCACAAATTTTCATGCTGATAACCAAACGGCATCCCCGTCATAAATCGGCGCCGGAAGCCATCGGGACAACCCCAAGAACGCATTTTTTCGGGAGATCGGCACCACGATGAAGCTGCAACAGTTGCGCGTTCTGCTGGCGGTGGCACAGCACGGCAGCATCCATGAGGCGTCGCGCAGCCTGCACACCACGCAACCCGCGCTGTCGAAAACCATCTCCGAACTGGAGCGCGAACTCGGCGTGACGCTGATGTCGCGCTCCACGCGCGGCGTGAGCCTCACGGCCTATGGCGTGGCGCTGGTCAAGCGCGCGAGCCTGGTCGAGCAGGAGCTGCGGCATGCGCTGGAAGACATCGAGGCGATCCGCGGGCACGACGAGGCGCAGCTCAACATCGGCTTCACCGCAGTGGCATCGAGCGGGCCGCTGCCCGATGCGATGGCTTCGTTTCGCCAGCGCTTTCCCAATGTGGCGATGCGCGGCTTCGAGCTGCGGCCGCAGCAGATCTTCGAAGGCCTGCGCGAGGGCCGGCTCGACCTGGGGCTGATTTCCACCTGCAACGGGCCCGGCGCCGGCGCCTTCCAGTGGGAGCCGCTTTTTTCAGTGGCGATGCACCTGAGCGTGCGCGCCGGCCATCCGCTGCGGCGCGTGCGCAAACTGCAGCCGCTGCTCGACGCCGACTGGCTGGTGCTCGACCCCATCGACGACGCCGGCAGTCCGCTGGTGAGCACGATGAACATGCACGGCCTGGAGATGCCCACGCGCATGGTGCACAGCGCCTCGAACCTGCTGGGCCTGCAGTTGGCCACGCAGACCGACCTGATCAGCATGTGGTCGGATTTCGTCTTCCACGGCGCGGGGCCGCTGCGGCTGCAGCCCGGCCTGCTGGAGAAGCTGCCGATTACCGATGCGCTGCCGGACTTCGACGTGTTCCTGGTCTACCGCTCGGCCGATCTCATGACGCACGTGTGCACCGAGTTCGTGAAGGAAGCGCGCCACCATGCGAAGGCGAATCCGCCATGGCGCCAGCCGCGGCGCAAGGCGGGCGCGGGCTGATCAGGCCGCGGGGGTCTGCGTGCTGTCGTCTTCGGGCGCCGTTTCGGGCCGCGTCATCGTCCAGCTCTGCAGCTTGCCGCCGTTGAACACGGTGTCGACATACGAGCCGCCGCCGTCGGTCCAGCGGTAGTGCTCGGGCTGCTCGTCTTTCGGCGAGCGCAGCTCGCCGAGGGCGCGCGTCATCGCGATCACGTGCATCAGCGTCACGCCCGGCTTGAGCTTGGCATTGAGCATCACCGCGCTGGCCACATAGCCCACCGGCCGTTCGGCCGCGCGCTTGAGCACCTGCATCGCGCGGTTGAAGTGCAGCAGCAAAAACATCACGATCGCGCCGCCGGCCAGGGCAACGCCACCCCAACCGCCGCTGCGCCAGGCCAGCCCCAGGAGAAGGATGGCGCCCACGGGCACCAGAAGTTTCTTGAAATTCATGGCGCGCATTGTCGCCGCCCGAGGCAGGCGCCCGAAGTAGCGGCCCTGACTACCGCCGGGCGCGCCGAACGGTACTCACCCCGAAAAGCGCATGGCCCGCGAGCGCCACGCGGCACATTTCGCTTCACGGGCTCAGCAAGCCCGGGCCACCGAAAAGCGTATGACCATTCCGCGTTCCGTCACATTCGTTCGTCTCACGCTCGTCGGCACGGCAATCAGCAGCATGGACGGCCGCGAACAGTTTCAGGGAGAGGCAACCCGGGTCGCAGGCTCGCAAGGCACCGGCATGGCGAACGCCACCGGCAGCCGCGGCGACAACCCGGAGTGCCAGTACACGATGAACCCGGCCACGTTGGGCAGCGGCCAATGCGTGCCCAGCAGCGGACCGGCGTTCACGAAACACATCGGGGGATAGGGAGGGTAGCCCGGCGCGTCACAGGCGCGCCGGGCATTTTTTCCCGATGGTCAATCGAGGCGGCGGACCACGTCCATCGCCTCTTCGATGCGTTCGACGGGGTGGATCGTCAAACCTTCGATCTCTTTCGTGCCCTTGCGCGGCGCATTCGCCTTGGGCACCACGGCCACGCTAAAACCCAGCTTGGCCGCTTCGCGCAAACGCTCCTGCCCGCGCGGCGCGGGGCGCACCTCGCCGGCCAGGCCCACTTCACCGAACGCGATGAAACCCTTGGGCAGCGGCTTGCCGCGCAGGCTCGAGGTGATGGCCAGCATCACGGCCAGGTCGGCCGCGGGCTCGCTGATGCGCACGCCGCCCACCGCGTTGACGAACACGTCCTGGTCCATGCAGGCCACGCCCGCATGGCGGTGCAGCACGGCCAGCAGCATGGCGAGGCGGTCGCGGTCCAGGCCCACCGACAGGCGGCGCGGGCTGGGGCCGCCGTTGTCGACCAGCGCCTGGATTTCCACCAGCATCGGCCGCGTGCCTTCGAGCGTGACCAGCACCACGCTGCCGGGCACCGGCTCGGGGTGCTGGCTCAGGAAGATCGCGCTCGGGTTGGTCACGCCCTTCAGGCCGCGCTCGGTCATGGCGAACACGCCGATCTCGTTGACCGCGCCGAAGCGGTTCTTGATGGCGCGCACGAGGCGAAAGCTCGAATGCGTGTCGCCCTCGAAGTACAGCACCGTGTCGACCATGTGCTCGAGCACGCGCGGGCCTGCGAGCGCGCCCTCCTTCGTCACGTGGCCCACCAGCACCACGGCCGTGCCGCTGGTCTTGGCAAAGCGCGTAAGGTGAGCCGCGCATTCGCGCACCTGCGCCACCGAGCCTGGCGCGGAGGTGAGCTGGTCGGAATACACAGTCTGGATCGAGTCGATCACCGCGATGGCCGGGCGCGTGGCGTCGAGCGTGGCGATGATTTTCTCGAGCTGGATCTCGGCCAGCACCTGCACCTGCGAGTGATCGAGGCCGAGCCGCCTGGAGCGCAGCGCCACCTGCGAGCCGCTTTCCTCGCCCGTGACGTAGAGCGCGTTCTGCCCTGCGCGCTGCAGCGCATCGACCGCCTGCAGCAGCAGCGTCGACTTGCCGATGCCCGGGTCGCCGCCGATCAGCGTGACGCCGCCCGAGACAATGCCGCCGCCCAGCACGCGGTCGAGCTCGTCGATGCCGGTGGGGGTGCGCGCGATGTCAGTCGCCTCGATTTCGGAAAGAGTCGCGAGTTCCGCTGCGCCCGCGAGCGACGCGAACTGCGTGCCAAAGCGGTTGTTGGCCGGCCCGTTGCCCGCGCCCGCGACCTGCTCGATGAGTGTGTTCCAGGCGCCGCAGCTCGGGCATTTGCCGAGCCACTTGGGGCTGGTGCCGCCGCATTCGCTGCAGACGAAAAGTGTTTTGTCCTTGGCCATGCGGCGAGTTTAGGTGTCCGCACAAACCCTGATACGTGGCGCCTTGGAAAGAATCGGCCAATCATTTAACATGTTAAGTAATTTCGAGAAAGACGAGCCTTGAGCACGACATTCACGCACCGCAATTTGCCGCGCCTGCTGCTGCAGGCCCGCGAAGCCGTGATGGCCCACACCCGGCCCAGCCTGCGCGAGCACGCGCTGTCCGACCAGCAATGGCGGGTGCTGCGCGTGCTGGGCGAGCACGGCGCGGTCGATACCGGCCGCGTCGCGCGCGAGGCCTTCATCCTCGGGCCCAGCCTCACCGGCGTGCTCGCGCGCATGGAGCGCGACAACCTCATCACCCGCGCCCGCGATCCGGCCGACCAGCGCCGCACCGTGGTCGAGGCCACGCCGCACGGCATGAAACTCGTGAAGCGCCTGTCGACCAGCATCGAATCGCACTACGACTGGATGGAGAAGTCGCTCGGCAAGGCCAAGCTCACGCAGCTCTATGGGCTGCTCGACGAACTGATCGCACTGGAGCAACCCTCGCCATGAGCCATTTCCTGCCTACAGGCACGGTGTACGGCACCCTGCTGAACTTCCGCGCCGAAGTGGATGCGCTCACGCCGCAGATGACGCAGCCGCCCTACAAGGCGTCGCCGAAAGCGCCCGTGCTCTATGTGAAGACAGCCAACACCTGGAGCCCGCACGGCAGCGACATCGCCGTGCCGGCAGCGGTGCCCGAGGTGGAAGTCGGCGCGAGCATCGGCATGGTGATCGGCGCCGAGGGCGACGTCGAAGGCTTCGTGCTGATGAACGATCTTTCGATTCCGCACGCGAGCTTCTTCCGCCCACCGGTCAAGTTCAAGTGCGTCGACGGCTTCCTGGGCATCGGCCCCGTGCTGCGCGATGCACAGGAGGTCGCCGACCCGGCGAGCTTCCGCGTCGAGGTGCGCATCAACGGCGAACTGAAGCAGTCCATCGACTTCTCGCAACTCGTGCGGCCGGCGCAGCAGTTGCTCGCCGACGTCGGCGATTTCATGACGCTCGCGCACGGCGACGTGCTGATGCTCGGCTGCGATCTCGGCCGCCCGCTCGCCCGCGCGGGCGAGCGCATCGACATCTCCGCGCCGGGGTTCGAGACACTGAGCAACACGCTGGTGAAGGAAGCCGCATGAAGCACGCACGCGTCATCTTCGAAGGCCGCGAGCACACCGGCACGAGCCACGAGTTCAACGGCCAGCCGGACGCCGCCGTGCGCCTGAACGACGGCCGCGTCGTACCGCAGGACCAGCTCGTCTGGCTGCCCCCGCTCGCGCCGACGGCACGCCCACGCACCATCCTCGCGCTCGGCCTCAACTACGCCGACCACGCGAAGGAACTCGAATTCAAGGCCCCTGAAGAACCCCTCGTGTTCGTCAAGGGACAGAGCACGCTGATCGGCCACCGCCAGCACACGCACCGCCCGGCCGATGTGAAGTTCATGCACTACGAATGCGAGCTCGCCATCGTCGTCGGCAAGACCGCGAAGAACGTGAAGCGCGACGATGCCTACGACTTCATCGTCGGCTACACGGTGGCCAACGACTACGCCATCCGCGACTACCTCGAGAACTGGTACCGCCCCAACCTGCGCGTGAAGAACCGCGACACCTGCACGCCACTGGGCCCGTGGTTCGTCGACGCCGCCGACGTGCCCGACCCCATGGCCCTCGCGCTGCGCACCACGGTCAACGGCACCGTCACGCAGCAGGGCAACACGCGCGACATGATCTTCGATGCGCCCTTCCTCATCGAGTACTTCAGCCGCTTCATGACGCTGTCGCCGGGCGACCTGATCCTCACCGGCACGCCCGACGGCGTGGTCGATTGCCAGCCGGGCGACATCGTCGTCACCGAGATCGAGCGCATCGGCGCTCTCCAGAACACCATTCAAGGAAAAGCATGAGAGTCGATCACCTGATCGCCGGCAAGAGCGTGGCCGGCACGGACTACTTCGAAACCGTCAACCCCGCCACGCAGGAAGTGCTGGCCGAGGTCGCCTCTGGCGGCGAAGCCGAAGTGAACGCGGCCGTGGCCGCCGCCAAGGAAGCCTTTCCGAAGTGGGCCGGCATGCCCGCGCCCGAGCGCGCGAAGCTGATCCGCAAGCTCGGCGACCTGATCGCCAAGCACGTGCCCGAGATCGCGCAGACCGAGACCAACGACTGCGGCCAGGTCATCGCGCAGACCGGCAAGCAGCTCATTCCACGCGCGGCCGACAACTTCTACTACTTCGCCGAGATGTGCACGCGCGTGGACGGCCACACCTACCCAACGCCCACGCACCTGAACTACACGCTGTTCCATCCGGTGGGCGTGTGCGCGCTCATCAGCCCGTGGAACGTGCCCTTCATGACGGCCACCTGGAAGGTCGCGCCCTGCCTGGCCTTCGGCAACACGGCCGTGTTGAAGATGAGCGAACTCTCGCCGCTGACGGCCGCGCGCCTGGGCGAGCTGGCACTCGAAGCTGGCATTCCGACCGGTGTGCTGAACCTCGTGCACGGCTACGGCAAGGAAGCTGGCGAACCGCTGGTGGCGCACCCCGACGTGCGCGCCATTTCATTCACCGGCTCCACCGCCACCGGCAACCGCATCGTGAAGAGCGCGGGCCTGAAGAAGTTCAGCATGGAGCTGGGCGGCAAGAGCCCCTTCGTGATCTTCGACGACGCCGACCTCGACCGCGCGCTCGACGCGGCCGTGTTCATGATCTTCAGCAACAACGGCGAGCGCTGCACGGCCGGCTCGCGCATCCTGGTGCAGCAGTCGATCTATGCCGACTTCGCGGCGAAGTTCGCGGAGCGCGCGAAGCGCATCACCGTGGGCGACCCGCTGGACGAGAAGACCATCGTCGGCCCGATGATCTCGCAGGCCCACCTGGCCAAGGTGCGCAGCTACATCGAGCTGGGCCCGAAGGAAGGCGCGACGCTGCTGTGCGGCGGCCTCGAAGCGCCGGGCAACCTGCCCGACCGCGTGAAGAAGGGCAACTACGTGGTGCCCACCGTGTTCGCCGATGTCGACAACCGCATGAAGATCGCGCAGGACGAAATCTTCGGCCCGGTCGCCTGCCTGATTCCGTTCAAGGACGAGGCCGATGCCATCCGCCTGGCCAACGACATCCAGTACGGGCTGAGCAGCTACGTGTGGACGGAGAACATCGGCAAGGCGCACCGCGTGGCCGCAGCCGTGGAAGCCGGTATGTGCTTCGTCAACAGCCAGAACGTGCGCGACCTGCGCCAGCCCTTCGGCGGAACCAAGGCTTCGGGCACGGGACGCGAAGGCGGCACCTGGAGCTACGAAGTCTTCTGCGAACCGAAGAACGTGGCGGTGTCGCTGGGCTCGCACCACATTCCGCACTGGGGCGTAGCGTGAACATGCAACGCCGCGCGCTGCTGCAAGGCGCGGTCGCATTGGCGGCCCTGCCCTCGCTGGCGCGTGCGCAGGGCACGTGGCCCAACAAGCCGATCCGCGTGATCGTGCCCTTCACGCCCGGCGGCACCACCGACTTCGTCGCGCGCCTCGTCGGCGTCGAACTGTCGAAGACGCTGGGCCAGCCTGTCATCGTCGACAACAAGCCCGGCGCAGGCACGGTGATCGGCGTCGATGCGGCCGCCAAGGCCGCGCCCGACGGCTACACCTTCGTCTGCGTGGCCAACAGCTTCACGGCCAACCAGACGCTGATCCGCAAGCTGCCCTACGACACGCAGAAGGACCTGCGCCCCGTCGCGCTCATGGGCATGTCGGAGCACGTGCTCGCCACGCATCCGGCCAGCGGGCTGAAGACGCTCGCCGACCTGCGCAACCAGGCAAAGGCGAAACCCGGCACGCTGAGCTTCGCCTCCTTCGGCAACGGCACCTCGGCCCACCTGTCGGGCGAGATGCTCAAGCTGCAGATGGGCCTGGACATCGTGCACGTGCCCTACAAGGGCCAGGGCCCGGCGCTCACCGACCTGCTCGGCGGTCAGGTGACGATGATGTTCGGCAACTGGCCCGAGTTCCGCAGCCACATCCAGAACGGCAAGCTCGTCGCGCTGGGCATGGCGACAGCGCAGCGCTCGCAGTACGCACCGGCCATACCCACACTGGCGGAACAGGGTGTGCCCATCGAGTCCAATTCGTGGAACGGTCTGCTGGCGCCCGCCGGCACGCCCGACGCCGTGGTGCAGCGCATGAACGCCGAAGTGAACCGCGCGCTGGCGGGGCCGGTAGTGACGGAGGCCTTCCACAAGGGAGGCATCGCGTCGCTGTCGGGCACTCCGGAGCGTTTTGCGGCCTTCATCCAAAGCGAGATTGCGAAGTACGGCGACGTGATCCGCAAGGCCAACATCCAGGTGGAGGGCTGAACGATGAGCCTCTATGCGATGCAGAAATTTTTGTTTGCGCTGAATCGCGAGCAGGAAGTGCAGCGCCGCTATGCCGAAGGCGGCGAGACGCGCGCGGCGCTGCTGAGCGCCTATGACTTCACGGACGAAGAACGCGAGGCCATCGACACCGGCGACATCGGCAAGCTCTACGTGCTGGGCTGCAATGGCCAACTGCTGATGCACTTCGCACCGCTGCTCGGCATTCCATGGGCCGACTACCTCGAAGCCATGCGCGAAGGCGTGCGCAAGTACGGCCCGGTGCGTGCGGGCATCTATGCAATGACAACCGGAACCGACGAGAAAGTGGCAGGCGTATGAGTCTCGTATTCGCAGGCGTGTGCAGCCACGCCCCCGGCATCACCGGCCGCGCGCATCTCGCCGACCCGGCGGTGAAGGACGAGTTCCACGCGCAGTTCCACCGCTTCGGCGAGGCGATGCGCGCCACGAAGCCCGACGCGGTGATCGTGATCGCGGCCGAGCACTTCGCGAACTTCTTCATGAACAACATGCCGGCCTATGCGATCGGCATGGCCGACAGCTACGAAGGCCCGATCGAAGACCCGAAGTGGCTGGGCATCGAGAAGCACAAGATTCCTGGCAACGCTGCGCTGTCGCAGCGCCTGATCCGCGAAGTGATGCAGACAGTGGACGTGGCCTACGCGGAAGAATGGAAGTTCGACCACGGCATCATGGTGCCGCTGAACTTTCTCACGCCGCAGTTCGACACCAAGGTCATCCCTGTGAACATCAACTGCCAGGGTCCGCCGCTCACGCCGCTGCACCGTGCGTGGGCCTTCGGCGAAGCATTGCGCCGCGCCTGCGACAAGGTGCCCGAGCGCATCGCGCTGGTGGGCACCGGCGGCATCTCGCACTGGCCGGCCACGCCCGATTCGGGCAAGGTCAATGCCGAGTGGGACGCCGAGTTCATGAAGCGCTGGTGCGCCAACGACCGCGAGGGCCTGCTCTCGCAGAACGACTATGGCGATGAGGCCACCTATCGCGAAGCGGGCCAGGGCGGCTTCGAGATCCGCACCTTCATCACCGTGGCCGCGGCCGCGCGCGGCAAGGGCGAGATCTTCCACATGAAGGCCATCCCGATCTTCGCCGTGACGTGCACTGCCGCGACGATGTCGGTGGAATGAACGAAAAGAGAGCAGCACCCATGCCCCATCTCGTGATCCTCTACACGCCGAACATCGAGGCCGAGACCGACATGTCGGCCCTGTGCCGCACGCTGGCCGACACCATGCTGAAGCAGCGCGACGAAGCCGACAAGCCGGTATTCCCCATCGGCGGCACGCGCGTGCTGGCCTACCCCGCCGCGCATTACGCGGTGGCCGACGGCAAGGCCGACTACGCCTTCGTGTATCTCAACATCCGCATGGCCGCGGGACGTTCCGAAGCGGTGAAGAAGAAAGCCGGCGACGAGCTGCTGGCCGATGTTCGCGCGCATTTCGCGCCGATCTTCGAGAAGCGCCACATCGGCATCACGCTGCAGATCGACGAAAGCCCGGGGCAGGTGTACGACGGCAAGCACAGCAACCTGCATCCCCTGTTCAACAAGAACTGAACGAAGCCAGCCCATGCTCCCCCAAGCCACCATCGCCCAACTGGCCGCCGAGCTGCACGAAAGCGAAAAGTCGCGCGTGCAGGTCGAGCACTTCTCCAAGCGCTTTCCAGAAATGACCATCGAGGACGGCTATGCCATCTCGCGCGAATGGGTTAAGAACAAGATCGCCGAAGGGCGCATCGTGCGCGGCCACAAGATCGGCCTGACCTCACGCGCCATGCAGCAGTCCAGCCAGATCGACGAGCCCGACTACGGCACGCTGCTCGACGACATGTTCTTCGAACAGGGCGGCGACATCCCGTTCAAGCGTTTCATCGCGCCGCGCATCGAGGTGGAGCTGGCCTTCATCCTCGGCAAGAAGCTGCAGGGCCCGAACGTGACCATCTTCGATGTGCTGGCCGCCACCGACTACGTGGTGCCCGCCATCGAGATCATCGACGCGCGCATCGAGCAGTTCGACCGCCACACCAAGGCGCCCCGCAAGGTGTTCGACACCATCTCCGACAACGCGGCCAATGCCGGCATCGTGATGGGCGGTCGGCCGGTGAAGCCCGATGCTGTGGATCTGCGCTGGGTGAGCGCGCTGCTCTACAAGAACGGCGTGATCGAGGAATCGGGCGTGGCCGCGGCCGTGCTCAATCATCCGGCCACCGGCGTGGCATGGCTCGCGAACAAGCTCGCGCCGTGGGAAGAATGCCTGGAGGCCGGCGAAGTGGTCTTGGGCGGCTCGTTCACGCGGCCCACCACTGCCGTGCCGGGCGACACCTTCCATGCCGACTACGGCCCGCTCGGCTCCATCGCCTTCCGCTTCGTCTGAAAAGAAACCCATGCACACCCCCATCAACACCTTCAAGCAGGCCCTGCAGGCCGGCAAACCCCAGATCGGCCTGTGGGTCGGCTTGGCCGACGGCTACGTGGCCGAGATCCTGGCCGGCACCGGCTACGACTGGCTGCTGGTCGACGGCGAGCACGCGCCCAACGACGTGCGTTCGGTGCTCGCCCAGCTGCAGGGCATCTCCAGCGCATGGTCGGCACAGGCCGAGGCAGAGCGCTCGCACCCCATCGTGCGCATTCCGGTCGGCGACACCACGCTGGTCAAGCAGTACCTCGACATCGGCGCGCAGACGCTGCTGGTGCCGATGGTCGACACGGCCGAGCAGGCCGCGCGGATGGTGCAGGGCATGCGCTACCCGCCAGAAGGCATCCGCGGCATGGGCAGCGCATTGGCGCGTGCCTCGCGCTGGCAGGCCTACCCGAACTACCTGCACGAAGCCAATGCGCAGACCTGCCTGCTGGTGCAGGCCGAGACGGTCGAGGCGATGAAGAACCTCGACGCCATCGCGGCCACACCGGGCGTGGACGGCGTGTTCATCGGCCCGGCCGACCTGTCGGCCTCGATGGGCTTCGTGGGCCAGCCCAACCATCCCGAGGTGCAGGCCGTGATCGCCGATGCCATCGCGCGCATCCGCAAGGCCGGCAAGGCGCCGGGCATCCTGTCGACCACCGAGGAGCAGGCGCGCAAGTGGCTCGCGGCCGGCGCGCTGTTCGTGGCGGTGGGCGTGGACACCATCGTGCTGGCGGCGGCGGCGAAGCAGCTGCTGGCCAAGTACAAGAACGCACCGGGCGCAGTCTCGCCCAACGGCTACTGATTTCCTTCACACCGGAGCACCCTTGATGCAACGCATGACTTTGGCGGCCATGGCCGCAGCAGCCACCCTGTTCCTTGCCGCCTGTGCCCCCATGAGCGCCGGCAAGCAGGGCCCCACCGCCCAGCAGGAAGCCAACCGCCAGACCGTGCTCGCCTTCTACGAAAAAGGCCTGAACCAGAAGGACGCCGACGCGGCCCTTCAGTACGTGGGCAATCGCTACGTGCAGCACAACCCCACAGCGGCCGATGGCCCCGAGGGCTTCCGCAAGTTCATCGGGTTCCTGCGCGAGAAGTTTCCGAAGTCGCACAACGACATCAAGCGCAGTTTTGTCGACGGCGACTACGTGATCCTGCACGTCAACTCGGTGCGCGAACCGGGCACGCGTGGCAGCGCCATCGTCGACATCTTCAAGCTGGAGAACGGAAAGATCGTCGAGCACTGGGATGTGGTGCAGCCCGTGCCCGAGACCGCCGCGAACAAGAACGGCATGTTCTGACCTGTCCGCAATCCAGCCAGCAACCAACGCCAGCCCGATGACCACGCCCACCGACCCGAACAGCAAGCGCCTGCGCTCCGCCACCATCCGCGAGGGCACGATCCGCGCGACCACGCGCAGCTTTCTCCATGCGCTGGGCCAGGACGACGAGGACATCGCGCGCCCGCACATCGGCGTGTTCCACACGGGCGGCGAGATGAGCCCGTGCAACCTCAACCTGCGCGACCAGGCGCAGCACGCCAAGACCGGCATCTACGCGGGCGGCGGCACGCCGCACGAATGCCCCGTGGTGTCGATCAGCGACGGGCTGACGATGGCGCATTCGGGCATGCGCTTCTCGCTGATCTCGCGCGAGCTGATCGCCGACAGCGTGGAAGCCTCCACGCGCGGCCACCAGTGGGACGGCATCTTCGCCATCGGCGCGTGCGACAAGAACCTGCCGGGGCTGATGATGGGCATGGTCCGCTGCAACGTGCCGAGCGTGTTCGTTCACGGCGGCTCGGCATTGCCGGGCCAGATGCCGGGGCCCGACGGGCGTGACCTGAACGTGGTCGACACCTACGAGACCATCGGCAAGGTGCTGGCCGGCACCGCCACGCACGACGAGCTCGACGCGATGAGCCGCGCCTGCCTGCCTACCGCCGGCGCGTGCGCGGGGCAGTTCACGGCCAACACGATGGGCATGGTGTCGGAGGCGCTGGGCCTGGCGCCCATCGGCTCCAGCATGGTGCCGGCCGTGTTCAGCGAACGCGCGCCGCTGATGCGTCGCGCCGCCAAGACGCTGATGAAGGCGGTGATGGGCGACAGCCCATTGCCGCGCGACATTGTCACGCGCAAGGCGCTGGAAAACGCCTGCGCCATCGTCTCGGCCACGGGCGGCTCGACCAACGCGGCGCTGCACCTGCCGGCGATTGCGCACGAGGCGGGCATCAAGTTCCACCTAGACGACGTTGCCGAGGTTTTTGCCCGCACGCCGCTCATCGCCGACCTGCGTCCGGGCGGCCAGTACCTCGCGCGTGACGTGTTCTATATCGGCGGCGCGGGCGTCATCCTGCGCACGCTGCTGGAGCAGGGCTTCCTGCATGGCGACGCGCTCACCTTCACCGGCCGCACGATGGCCGAGGAACTGGCCGGTGCGCTGGCGCCCGACGGCCGCGTGGTGCGCGAGGCCGGCAACCCGATCACGCGCGACGGCGGGCTGGCGGTGCTCAAGGGCAACCTCTGCCCAGACGGCGCGCTGCTCAAGACGGCGGGGCTCAAGGGCCTGATGTTTCGCGGGCCGGCGCGCGTCTTCAACTCCGAGGAAGAAGCGCAGACCGCGGTGCAGAACCGCCTGTACGAGGCGGGCGACGTGATCGTGATCCGCAACGAGGGCCCCAGGGGCAGCCCCGGCATGCGCGAGATGCTGGGCATTACCGCCCTGCTCTACGGGCAGGGCATGGGCGACAAGGTGGCGCTGCTGACCGACGGACGCTTCTCCGGCGCGACGCGCGGCCTGTGCATTGGCTATGCGGGGCCCGAAGCGGCGGACGGCGGCCCGATTGCGGCATTGCGCGACGGCGACGTGATCGCCATCGACGCGCGGGCCGAGGCGCGCTCGATCACGGTCGACCTTTCGGCCGAGGAAATCGCCGCGCGGCTCGCCCGACGTGAGGTAAACGTGGGGGTCGCCCGAGGTGGCTTGCTGGAAAAATACGCGCTCACCGTGCGCCCTGCCCACCAGGGCGCCGTGACCCACTCGGGCGCGGTCACCTGGCTGCGCGACGAGTCTTGATCCTCCATAACCAACGTCCGGAGAGAGACACCATGAGCTTCACGCGCCGCCAGATCCTGCAGACCACCAGCGCCTCGGCCTTGATGGCCAGCCTTGGCCAGAATGTTTTCGCGCAAGCGATGAACATCGAGACCGCCACCCTCGTCACCGGCTTCGCGGCCGGGGGCACCTCGGACACGACCTGCCGGCGCCTGGCGACCAGGCTCAGTCCGGAATACGCGAAGACCGTGGTGGTCGAGAACCGCACCGGCGCGGGCGGCCAGATTGCCGTGAGCTACGTGAAGAGCCGCCCGGCCGACGGCAGCACCATCCTGCAGACGCCGACCTCGATCCTCACGATCTACCCGCACATCTACAAGAAGCTGCCGTACGACCCGATGGTCGACATCACGCCGGTGAGCCTGGCCTGCATCTTCGACTTCGGCTTTGCCGTGGGCCCGGCCGTACCGGCCAGCGTGAAAACGGTGCCCGAGTTCCTGGCCTGGGCCAAGGCCAACCCGGCGGGCGCCAACTTCGGCTCGCCAGCCGCGGGCTCCACGCCGCACTTCATCGGTGCGCTGCTGGGCCAGAAGGGTGGCGTCGAACTCAAGCACGCGGCGTATCGCGGCACGCAGCCGGCCATGCTCGACCTGCTGGGCAGCAACATCTCGGCGGTGTCGGGGCCCATCGGCGACATCACGCAGCATCTGCAGACGGGCAAGGTGCGCATCCTTGGCGTGTCTGGCGCCAAGCGCAGCCGCTTCGCGCCCGATGTGCCGACCTTCGGCGAACAGAGCATCAAGGACATGGCGCACAGCGAATGGTTCGCCTTCTTCCTGCCGGCCAAGGCCTCGCCCGAACTGGTGGCGAAGCTGAACACGGCCATGAAGAACGCGCTGGCGCAGAAGGACGTGATCGACGGCCTCGGCACCTTCGGCCTGGAAGCGATGTCTTCCACGCCGGCCGAGCTGACCGAACTGCTCAAGAAAGACACCGCCAAGTGGGCGCCGATCGTGAAAGAGGTCGGCTTCACCGCGGAAGGTTGAAACACATGAAGGAACTGCCATGAACACACTCGCCACTCCAGCAGCCTCGGCGCTGGTCCATCCCTCGATCCATCCCGACGAGCGCGCCGCGCGCGAAGAGCTTGCGGCCTGCTATCGCGTGTTCGCGATGCTGGGCTGGGTCGAGATGATCTACAACCACATCACGGTGCGGCTGCCCGACAGCGTGACGGGTGGCGAGAAGCAGTTCCTCATCAACCCCTTCGGCCTGCACTACAGCGAAGTCACCGCCAGCAACCTGGTGAAGATCGACCTGCATGGCAAGGTGCTCGACGGATCGACCTACCCGGTGAACCCGGCCGGCTTCACGGTGCACGCGGCCATTCACGACGGCCTGCCCGGCGCGCACTGCGTGATGCACACGCACACGACCGCCGGCGTGGCGGTGGCCTGCCTACAGGGCGGCCTGCAGCAGACCAATTTCTATACCGCGCAGCTGCACGGCATGGTGGCGTACCACGACTTCGAGGGCATCACCATCCATGCCGACGAGGGCCCGCGCCTGCTCAAGAGCATTGGCGACCGCAACGCGGTGATCCTGCGCAACCACGGCCTGCTGGCCTGGGGGCAGACGCTGCCGCAGACTTTTGCGATTTTGTGGACGCTGCAGCGCGCCTGCGAGATCCAGATGGCGACCTTCTCGATGGGCGCCGCCATTCCGGTGAGCGAGGAAATCGCGCAGCGCTGCACGCGCGACGCGCTGCAGTTCAGCCCCGAGCACGGCGCCGGGCAGGATGTGTTCAATGCGCTCGTCCGCCAGGTGGACCGCATCGACCCTACGTACCGCAACTGAACCCGAAGCGACGGACCCCATGAAGATTTGTATTTACGGCGCCGGCGCGATCGGCGGATGGATCGGCGTCGGCCTCGCGCAAGCGGGCCAACGCCTGAACGTGGTGGCACGCGGCGCCACGCTCGAAGCATTGCAGCGCGACGGCCTCTCTTTGATGCGCGGTGACGTGCGCACGCGCGTGCCCGTCAATGCCGTGGCCGACCCCGAGTCGCTCGGCGTGCAAGACCTGGTGGTCATCGCCGTCAAGGCGCCGGCTTTAGCCGGTGTGGCGGAGCGCATCGGGCCGCTGATCGGCGCCGACACCATCGTGCTGGTCGCGATGAACGGCGTGCCGTGGTGGTTCCTCGAAGGCGGCTTCGGCGGCGAGATCACTGGCCACCGGCTCGCGGCCGTGGACCCCGAAGGCGCCATTGCCAAGGCCATTCCGTCGCGCAACGTGATCGGCTGCGTGGTGCACGCAAGCTGTTCGCTCGACGGGCCGGGCGTGGTGCGGCATCACTTCGGCAACGGGCTGATCGTGGGCGAGCCCTCGGGCGAGGCCACGCCGCGCGTGCAGAAGCTGGTCGAACTGCTTAAGAGCACGGGCATCGACACCACGCTGTCGCCGCAGATCCAGAAGGACGTGTGGTTCAAGCTGTGGGGCAACATGACGGTGAACCCGATCAGCGCGCTGACGGGTGCGACCACCGACCTGATCATGGGCGACGACTACGTGCGCGGCTTCATCTCGGCGGTGATGCTGGAGGCCAAGGAGATCGGGCGGCGCATCGGTATCGAGATCACGCAGAGCCCGGAAGACCGGCACGCGATCACCATGAAGCTCGGAGCGTTCAAGACCTCGATGCTGCAGGACGTGGAAGCCGGGCGCTCGGTGGAGCTCGATGCGCTGGTAACGGTGGTGCGCGAACTGGGCGAGCTGACGGCGGTGGCAACGCCCTTCACCGACGCGCTGCTGGGGCTGGCGCGCTTGAGAACGCGGCAACTCGGGCTGTACTGAGCGCCTGCGCAGCGCACCAGGACCCAAGGTCAGGCGGCGCACAGGTTCGGCCCGCAGACTGCAAATGCAGCGTCTGCAGAACCCTGTACACCCTTTTTTCTTCTTGGGCTATCCTCTCGCCATTCGAATGCACGTAGCGATTTCTTACACACCAACAAGGCTATATGCGTGCTTGAGCGAAGGGGGAGACAGATAGATGCGCTTGATCTTCATCGAACTTCTGGTGGCCTTGGTGCTGCTGCCCATCAGCGGCCTGTTCTGGTGGTGGGCCTTCGGCATGGGCGGCCTGGCTGTGGCCGGCTTTCTGCTGGTTGGCGGCGGCGCTCTGTACCTTGTCTTGCGGGGCGTGCGCTCGGCCAAGAACCAGCTCGGTCACCCCGGCGATGACCGCGAGCAATAGGCCCTGAGCCTTTTCGCCTGACACATTCGCATTCAATTTGGCAGGGAATTGGTGCAATTTGTTTTTTCGATCTCACCTGCCATGGCGTCGGCACGGCCGGATCTGAATTCTTTTTTCTGATTTACCCCGGCCTCGCGATGGGCCAGGCACGGTTTCATTGATTGAAATCTGAAACATCCTTCGGCTCCCGAATGATGCAAATAAGAAAACACTACAAAAGTGTCGATCAGGCCGCCGCAAATCGCATTTCTCCTGAATTGAATCAGCAATTAGCCTGAAATCATTCATCGATTTCTTGGGGCCGATTTCGCACGGTCCTGGTGCTCCTGGCCCCGGCGGAGGGCGAGGAATTCGGGAGTAATTCAAAAATCCTACCGCCGATTCGCCTTGGGCAACGGCTGACTGGGTACCCTCCCGCGCCGTTGCTCGACGCTCAAACCGGGCAAACTGAAGCTCATAGCCCACGATTTGTCGGCTAAGTCCTACCCAGTTGACAATTGCTTACAAAGTAGAACGCAATGTCAAAAACCCTATGTGGGTGGCCTTTGTGGTTCGAGAGCCACGATCTCCCGTATCAATGGGGTAATTAATAAGTTGCATTTTCCATTTCGGCTGACGGCATCCTGACCAGGCGTTTGCCCCCTCGATTCCCAATGAAAAAGGGTCTCCGGAAGGGGAAGCAAGGGATAACCCTGCCCCCGGCGTGGTCGCACCACGAATGGACACGCCTTTTGCGTCTACTCCACGAAATAGGGCTGCTGCGAAGGCAGCGACAATTTCCTTTTCATTGCTCTCCCGATAAATCTCCGGTCAAGCCGGAAAAGCGTCTTGGTAATAAAAAGAATTACCGGCGCAAATCGGGCTCGGGCTTTGCATATGAATCGCAGTTGTTGAAAAAACCAAGTTCGCAATGGAGTTCCATTTGACACGCTACCTGTACCTGATGGGGTGGAGTGCCGCCTTGGCCGGCGCGTTGATGCTTCAGGGCTGCGCACCGGGCTTTGGCTCCGTGGTGGCTTACGAGCCCGATCAGAGTCCGGCGCCATCTCTTGCCGCCGACGGCACGCCGCAGGAGGCGCTCGTCCCCATCTCGCCGAGCCTCATCCGCGCGATGGCCGAAGCGCAGCCGGCGGCGATTCCGCCCGACGTGAAGGCCCTGTTCGGCGAAGCCCCGACCTACACGATCGGCCCGGGCGACGTGGTGGGCGTCATCGTCTACGACCACCCCGAGCTGCTGCCCAACGCCGGCGCCGTGATTTCCCAGCAGACGGACCCCACGGGCATCAGCGTGGCGCCGGGCTTCATCGTCGGCGCCAACGGGCAGATCAGTTTTCCGTACATCGGCCGGGTCCAGATGCAGGGCCTGACCGAGATCGAGGCGTCCGACGTGATCGCCAAGCGCATCGCGCGCTACATCAAGGACCCGCAGGTGACGGTGCGCATCCAGTCCTTCAGAAGCCGCCGTGCATTCGTGGAAGGCGAAGTGCGCACGCCGGGGCTGCAGCTCTTCACCGACGTTCCGATGACGCTGTCCGAAGCGCTCAACCGGGCCGGCGGCATCACGTCCAGCGGCGACCGTTCGTTCGTCACGCTGACGCGCGGCGACAAGACCACGCTCATCGACCTGCCCAAGCTGCAGGACCTGGGCGGCAACGCCAGCAAGATCCCGCTGCAGAACGGCGACGTGGTGCAGGTGCGCAACCGCGACGAGAGCAAGGTGTTCGTGATGGGCGAAGTCGCCAAGCCCTCGGCGCTGACCATGCACAACGGCAGGCTCACCCTCAACGAGGCGCTGGGTGAGGCCGGCAGCGCAAGCCTGAGCACGGCGAACACGGGGCAGATCTACGTCGTGCGCAACAACGCCAACAACACGAAGGGCTCGCCGTCGGTCTTCCACCTGAATGCGAAGAACCCCGCCGCGCTGGCGCTGGCCGAGCGCTTTCCGCTGCAGCCGCGCGACGTGGTCTACATCGACTCGGTGCCGCTGGCCACCTGGAGCCGGGTGGCCAGCCTGATCCTGCCGGCGACCCAGGCGCTCTACTACAGCGACCAGGTCTACATGAACCACCGATGAGATCCGTACTGACAGTCTGCATCGGCAATATCTGCCGAAGCCCGATGGCGGAAGGCCTTCTTGCCGCGGGCTTGCCGCATCTGCGCGTGTTCTCCGCGGGCACCGGCGCGCTCGTCGGCAAGCCGGCCGACCCGATGGCGCAGGCGCTCATGCGAAGACGCGGGCTCGACATCTCGGACCACGTCGCGCAGCAGGTGAGCCAGATGCTGTGCCGGCAGGCCGACCTGATCCTGGTGATGGACCGGGAACAGCGTCGCCATCTCGAATCTACCTACCCCTTCGTGCGCGGCAAGGTCTTCCGCATTGCCGAGTTCTCGGTCGCGCAGGACGTGCCCGACCCATATGGAAAAGACGAGGCGGCGTTCGAGCACGCCTTGGCCCTGATCGATGCCGGCGCCCGGACATGGATCGACCGCATTCTGAAAATCACAAAACCCGAGCAGCAACCGACATGAACGCACCCCCGCAAGCCGCGCCGATGCCGATGCAAGCGCTGGAAGAGGATGGCGACGGCATCAACCTGGCCGAGTACCTGGACATCCTGATCGACCACCGCTGGCTCGTCGCGGCCATCGTTGCCGTAACAGTGCTCCTGGGCGCGGCCTATGCCTTCCTCGGCAAGCCCGTCTACGAAGCCAACGTCGCGGTGCAGGTGGAAGATTCCGGCAACTCCGCAGGCAGCTTCCTGGGCGATGCCGCCTCCTCGCTGCTGAGCGTGAAGACGCCGGCCGCGGGCGAGATCGAAATCCTTCGCTCGCGCGCCATCCTCGGCAAGGCCGTGGAGAACACCAAGCTCTACATCAGCGCGCGGCCGCGGTATGCACCCATCGTGGGCAGCTGGCTTGCCCGCCGCGCCACCGAGCTGTCGGACCCTGGCTTCATGGGGCTTTCGGGCTACGTGACGGGCACCGAGAGCATCCTCGTTCCGAGGTTCGACGTTCCCGCGGATTTCGAGGAAAAGCCGTTCACGCTGACCCTCGGGGCCGACGGCCAGTACGAGCTGAGCAACCCCGACATCGATACGCCGATGAAGGGCTCCATCGGCACGCTGCTGATGGCAAACGTTCCGAGCGTTCCCAACGGAAGCGTGAGCCTGCTGGTCAGCAGCATCAACGCGAAGCCGGGCGCGCAGTTCCAGCTCGTGCGGTCTTCGACGCAGCTCACGCTCCTGGCGCTGCAGGACAACCTGAAGGTCGTGGAGAAAGGCAAGCAGTCGGGCGTGCTCGATGTCAGCTGGAGAAGCGGCGACGCAGAAAAGCTGACGCAGCTGCTCAACGAAATCGGTCGCCTCTACGTTCGCCAGAACATGGAGCGCAAGGCGGCCGAGGCCGAGAAGACACTGGGCTTCCTGGACGGCGCGCTGCCCCAGTTCAAGAAGCAGCTGGAGCAGTCCGAAGACATCTACAACCGCTACAGAAACCAGAACGGCACGGTCAGTCTCGACGACGAGGCAAAGAACGCGCTGACCCAGACCATCGACCTGCAGTCCAAGCTGCTCGAGGCGGAACAGAAGCGGCGCGAACTCACCGCGCGCTTCACGAGCGAGCATCCCGCCGTCCAGACGCTGGACACCCAGGTCGCCGCATGGAAGAGCGCGCTCGCCACCGTCGATGCGCGCATCCGCAAGATGCCGGAGCTGCAGCAGAACACCGTTCGCATGCAGCGCGACATCAAGGTCAACACCGACCTGTACGTATCGCTTCTCAACAGCTCGCTGCAGATGCGGCTGGCCAAGGAAGGCAAGGTGGGCAACGTGCGCCTGCTGGACGACGCCATCGTTCCGGAAGAACCGGTGTGGCCCAAGCGGCCCCTGGTCATCGCGCTGGCTGTGATCCTGGGGCTGGCTGCCGGCATCGGCGCCGCGATTGCAAGGAACTCGTTCTTCGGCGGCATCCGCAATCCGGGAGAAATCGAAAGCCACACCGGGCTCAACGTCTACAGCAGCATTCCGCTGAGCGCCGCCCAACGCACGATCGAGAGGAACATCGAGAACAAGGTCGTCGGCAAGCACGTCCTGGCGCACCTGTTCCCCGAAGACCCCGCGGTGGAAAGCCTGCGCAGCCTTCGCACCGCGCTGCAGTTCGCCATGCTGGAAGCGACCAACAACCGCCTTCTCATCTCCGGCGCGACGCCTGGCGTGGGCAAGACCTTCATTTCGGTCAACTTCGCGGCGATCACCGCGGCAACCGGCAAGAAGGTTCTGTTGATCGATGCGGACTTGCGAAAAGGCCGCGTGAATCAATTTCTCTCGATCCAGCGGTCTTCCGGCCTGTCCGAATTGATCGCCGGCACGCTCGACCTCGAGAAAGCGATTCGCCCGTCGGCCCTGCCGAATCTGGACATCATTACCACGGGTGTGCTTCCGCCTAATCCGGCCGAGCTGCTGACGAGCGATTCCTTTGTCCAGGTACTGGAAAAGTTATCTCCGCTATACGACCTCGTCATCATCGATACGGCCCCGGTTCTCGTTGCCGCGGATACCGCATCGGTCGCCCCGCTTGCGAGCACTTTGCTACTCGTTGCACGCGCCGAAAAAACCCATCTCGGCGAATTGAATGAGAGCGTCAGAAGACTTGCGCATGCAGGCCGTACGGTAAATGGCGTAATTCTGAATGCTATTGATCTAACCCGCCGCCACGCTGGCAGCGGGAGTTACAAATATGGTGCTTACAAGCATTTACAATATACATACAATACCAACAGGGATTCCACCTAGACCGTGAAAATTGGGGTTAAATTCAAAATCATGAGCCTGGAATTTTGCTCCGGCTCATCGATTAAATACTCACTTAGTATTCGGAGTAATAAGGCACTACAAATGATGGTTAGCCCATTTGTATTGCCTTCATCGAGTCATTTGGCCGCGCAATAGTTTCTGCATTGCAGATCCTACGAGGCATTTGTGCGGGTCGTCTCGGCCAAAAAACCAAGGCCATAACAGAGGACATGCAGGCTTTTGCCTGCGTGAGGAAAGGTGCGTCAAAAATGAAATCATTTCGACGAGAAATCTTGTCGCGCTTCAAATCCGGGCGGAGAAATCCCATGGGAAATCTTCGCCCTGAAGAATCGCTGGTACCGCAAGGCTGGAATATTTCGGACGCAAACGGCGAAATGTCCCGCGGCGGCTCGCAAACCGGAATTCATCATCCGGCCGTACTGCGGATCGGGAAAAGGTCGGTAGATATTGCCGCCGCGCTGTTCTTTTTTGCTGCCTTCGGCTGGCTCTTCGTGTTGATCGGCCTCTTTGTGCTGATCAGCTCCGGGTCTCCGGTCCTGTATTACCAGTCGCGCTACGGAAAAGACGGGCGAATATTCAGGTTCTACAAATTCCGCTCGATGATCGCCAATTCGGCCCAGGTGCTCGAGGAACATCTGAAAAGCAATCCGGAGGCACGCCGCCAATGGGATGAATACCAAAAGCTGGACGACGATCCACGGATCACGCGTTTCGGCAAATTCATCCGCAAGACCAGCCTGGACGAGCTGCCGCAATTCTGGAACGTGCTGACGGGCGACATGAGCCTCATCGGCCCCCGCCCCTGCATGCTCGAACAGAAAGAGCTCTACGGCCAGAACTGGTCGCACTACTGCGCTGTCCGCCCCGGAATCACGGGTTTGTGGCAGGTCAGCGGTCGCAATCAGCTGACCTACAACGCACGCGTTGCGTTGGACGTGAGGTATGTCGAGACCCTTTCCGTCGGGAAGGACGTGGACATCTTCTTCAGAACCATCTGGGTGGTTGCTGCCGGTCACGGGTCCCGATGAATTTCATCGGTCCCGGATGATCGGCTCCGGCCGGGCCGGCCGGACAGATTTTCCTTCGCTTTCGAAATGATTGGATTGGAATCCACATGCGGATGAGCCACGCCATTCCGGGACCGGCGGTGAGAAGAAGAAGCACGCGCCGCTTCAATCAATTCTCGATTGCCGGAATACTGATCGTGCTCGTGTACACGATCATCTACGCGTATTTCAGGGAAATGCTTCCCGAGAAATGGAGCGTGGACTCGGCAAAGATCATCGAGATCCTCAATTACGGCGGCACGGGCGACATGGACAACTCGTTCGCTGTCACCGCCGCTCTGTTTGCCGTTATTGGGGTCGACAACCTGGACGTTTTCACTTGCGGCGTGAGCATCGTGTTTTTGTTTTTTGCGACTCACGACGTTCGCAAGGCTGGCGACTTTTTCGCCAGGCTGCTGCTGATTGCGCCTTGCATCATGCTGAACATGTTTGCGCCGTCCAAGGAGACGGTCGTGCTCATCATGACCATGTTCATCACCGTTTCGACTATCTATTTTCGAACGTCGAAATTACTTACCGTCGGGGCCTTCCTTTTTCTTTACGCGATCTACGGGGTCTTCGTACGGCAATACTATTTGTTGATTGTCGGCGTGTTCTTCATCGTCTATTACCTGTGGCGGCGCCCTCTTAAATATCACGTTCTGGCCGCCATCGTGGTCGTCGGAGCGATCATGGCGGCACCTTCCAGCATTTTGCAGACGCTCCAATCACCGCGAGATACATCGAACGCCTACGCGGAACAGATCGGCAGCGACAACAGAACGGCCTTTACCAATATTGCGTCTCCCGCCAGCGGCCCCGGATTTTTGGTCAATTACGTCTATGCCGCAACGGTGCTGATCACGCCGGTTCTTTATTTTCAGACTGCAAGCGACGCATTCATGCAATTGATGATCGCAGCCATGCTGATCATTTTGTACAGGGCGCGGCGAAAGTCCAAACGCGATCCAGATCGATTCGAGCCGAGGTTTTTCGGCAGCCTTTTCATAGCGCACATTCTTGTGCAATTGATATTTGAACCAGATCTCGGCAGCTTCACCAGGCATTTGACCTCCGTAATGCTCTACATCATTGCCATCAAAGTTTCCGAGAACAAAGCAGTCTCCAGATGAAAAAAATCCTGATTTGTGCGGTGCCGTACAGCGACAACCTGGGTGACGGGGTCATCGCGGCGTCGCTGGCTCACATCGCCGGCATGAAATATCCGCAGGCGAAGGTGGAGTTCCTCGACATCGCCGGCCGCGTCGCGTTCGACGAATCGAATCTGCGGGGCGGCGGCGCGTTCGAAATCTTCCAGAAGATGCCGGCCTTGCTGCGATCGGCAATCGTTTTTGCGTATTGCCTCAAGAACTACCTCCTGGGCTGGCGCAAGCAATGGAAAGCTGCAGTAGACGATGCGGACCTGGTCCTCATCGGCGGTGGTCAGCTGTTCTGCGACGTGGCGTTGAACTTTCCCGTCAAGCTGTTTCTGCTGAGCAGATTGCTTCGCGGCAAGAAGGTCGCGGTGGTTTCGGTTGGCGTCACGGCCAAATGGTCGTTCTGGGGGAAATTTCTCGTCAAGAAATTCCTCAGGAACGCCGCCCCCGTTTTCTACGCGACGCGCGATGTGGATTCGGCGAACAACCTGCACGCGTTCTTCGACATCCCGCGCAGCGAGATCAAGGTCGTTCCCGACCCCGCACTGGTTTGCGCGAGCGCCTTTTCGGACGAGCTTTCTCCGGACAAGAAGTGGGACGTGGGAATCTGCGTCAGCAGCCTCGATGCCCTGGTGATGAATTCCGAATACGGAGACACGCGCACCAGCGGCTCCGCGGAATTCTTCTCGGGCCTGGCCGAAGCATTGCAGGCAGAAGGCGCGCGGGTGCTGTATTTCACGAACGGCGCGGCGGAGGACAACAAGATCCTTGCCGAGATTTCTTCTTCACGAGCAGCCGCGCCGGGCTTCTCGTTCGTCGTTCCCAAGCGCCCCGACGATCTTGTTGCGCTGATCAGCGCCTGCTCGTGCATTGCAGCGCACAGGCTGCACGCAAACATCGTCGCCTACAGCCTGAACATTCCTTCCATCGGGATGAATTGGGACAAGAAGGTCGAGTCCTTCTTCCAGCTGACGGATCGAACCCAGTATTTGTTCGGCCTGTCGCCACGCCGGGAAGAGCTGAAGGCCTCCGTACTGAATCTGCTCAACGAAAAAAATGCCGACCGCAGAAGACTGGACGAATTGAAGACCGAAGTCATCGCCGGAACCCACGCATTGATCTGAGGAGCGAATCTCCATGAAAGTACTGCACGTTGCCGAAACGCTCAAGGGCGGGTTGGAAACCTATCTTCGGATCGTTTCGAATTTCCAGAAGAACTCTCCGGAAATCAGCCAGGTGAAGTTCATATTGCCCGGAACGGTCGATTGGCTGAACCCCGAGAGCGCCCACGTGGTGCCCACCGCCCGCAGCCCCCTGTCCCTGGTGGGCTATGCCGCGCGCGTCAAGAAGATCATCGAGTCGGAGCGCCCTTCCGTGCTCCACCTGCACAGCTCGATTGCAGGGGGCATCGTCCGGGTCATGGCCATGCTCGGGCAGATACCCAGCGAGGTGAAGATCGTCTATTGCTCCCACGGCTGGGCCTTCGATCAGGCTGCGTCCCGCTACAAGAAGTCGGCCTACCGATGGATCGAGCGGCTGCTTTCCTCGCGCAGCGACGCCATCATCTGCATCAGCCGCCATGAGATCAGGATCGCGTCGAAATCCGGCATCAGGCGATGCACATGCATTCCCAATGGGATCGACTCCGTCAGTCCCAGGCTGCCGAGTCAATTGCTGCCTGATGAAGTCGAGCGCAGCCCGCGAAAAGTTCTCTTCGTCGGCCGACTGGACCGGCAAAAGGGAATCGACGTCCTGCTCGACTCGTACAACAGGGTTCAGCCGAACTTCAAGCTGATCGTTGTCGGCGAGGCCGTGCGTAATGATCTTTTTCTTGCCAAGGCCGATCGGGTCGAGTTCAAGGGCTGGCTGGAAAAAGACGAGCTGGACACCGTCTACCAGGACTGCGACGCCATCATCGTTCCGTCGAGATGGGAAGGCTTCGGGCTCGTTGCCGTCGAAGCAATGGCGAGGAGCAAGGCAGTTTTTGCATCCGCTGTGGGCGGCCTCGTCGACATCGTTGAAGACGACAGGAGCGGCCGGCTCTTTTCCCTGGAGCAGATGGACCAGATGCTGCGGGAAATCGACGGCATCCCCAATGAAACCTTGCGGCAGATGGGGCAGACGGGGCGAAAGATCTTCGAAGAGAAGTTCACTTCGCAGCGAATGAACACCGCCATCGTCGATCTGTACAAGGAGTCGGTTCTGCCATGAAGATTTCCGGATTCTTTGCCCGGGGCCTCATCGGGCTGCTGGGCGCCCTGCTGTTCATTGCCGCGCCGATCGGCACGGCCAATGCCAGAGGCATCGATGGCCTGACCTCGGAGTACCCGGTTGCGCTGAGCGTGCAGATCGATCCCGCGACCATCACTGACGACGACCTGCATGAAATACGCGCGGCCGGTTTCGAATTCGTGCGGTTCGGCGTGCGGCCTCCGCTGAAAAGCGTCAACCCCAATTTGATCGACTACCCGAGCCTGATCCAGCGCGTGCGCAAGGCCAGGCTCGAAGCCATCGTCACGTTGTTCGGCGGCCGCGAGATCTGGGGACACGAGCCCTCGGACCTGCGTGGTGGCAACCGCAGCAGGGAAACCATGTTCGCGGACTTTGCGAGCGACTTCATGAAGGCGCACACCACCGATGTCGCCGTTTGGGAGATATGGAACGAGCCGGACAACAAGACATTCCTGCAGCCCAGCCTTCTTTCGAACTTCGGGACCGCCTCGTCGGAGCTGTGCAACAAGCTGACGCAGCAAAAGATCCAGCCGAACATCGTCATCGGATACGGCTTCGCGAAGCTGCCCTTCGCCGGAGGCAAGGTTCCTTCGGAGCTGGAAGATGCCTTTGTCTCGGCCGCCAGGACCGATTGCCTGACGGACATCTCGATTCATCCATACCGCTCGGTTCCCGAAACGGCGCTGGCCGACTACCAGAAGCTGCGTGCGCAACTGGACCAGCGGCAACTGAAGAAGACCGGCATCGTCGCCTCGGAATGGGGCTACGCCTCGTACATGCCGGTTCGCGACCGCAACGCACAGGCTTCGTTGATCTTCAGGGAGTACCTGATCAATGCCGCCGCGGGCATCAAGCTGTTGAACCTCTATTCCTGGCGCGACAGGGGCCAGTCTTACTTTTCGAAGGAAGACAACTTCGGAATCAAGTCCAAAGCCGGGGAAAAGAAGGAGGCCTACTCCGCGCTGACCGAATTTCTCAAGATCGCCCGGCATTCGCAAAAGGTGTCGTACCAGGATGCCAAGGGCATGAGCCAGCTCGTGCTGCGTCGCGGCGAGTCTTTGCTGCACGTGGTCTGGACGCAGGGCCCCGAACAGACTGTGTCAGTCCCCGCGGGCAGCGGCAAGAAATGCACGCGCGTCGACTTCTTCCCCCAGATGCGTGAAGGCAGTTGCGGAAGCCCGTCGGGTGGGAGCTTTTCTGTCAAGGCGAATGCCAATCCCGTTTTGCTGTCCATATCGGACTGAACGGGATGAAGCATCTGTCCGGACTCAGAAAACGCCTTGGTGGTCCGATCTACGCCGTTGCAGACCAATGCATATACAGCGCGAGCCAACTGCTGCTGAGCTTTGCGCTGGCCCGCGTGCTTTCGCCTTCGGATTTCGGCGTTGCCTCCGCATTCCTGGCGGTGAGCAGCTTTCAATACATCCTGCACATGGCCATGGTGCATGAGCCCTTGCTGATCAAGCGCTACTACGCGCATCGATCCGCGGCATGGCTCACATGGGCCCTGGTGGTTCTTTTTTCTCTTCTGGGTTTCGTGGCCTGGCAAGTGGCGGCTTTTCCCGGGCAGTTGCACTGGGTGGGTGTGGCCTTGATCCTCGGCTACGAGATCTTCTGGATTTCGCGCAGCCTCCTGCTCACGGGACGGCGGTACGGGATTCTTTGCGTCACCGGCGTGCTGGTCGGTGTGGCGTATGTCGCTGTGCTGAAAGCCGAAAAGCCCGCGACGTGGATGGAAGCCCTGCTGCTGATTTCCATCATCCAGGTCCCGTTTCTTTTTCTGGTGCTCAGGAATGCGGGGAACGTGATTCTTCCGCTCCCGGCCGCGAAAACCGCGCAAGGGCTGACGGTCGGCGAATCGATGGCTTATGGCTGGAAGGCCAGCCTCTCCCAGTTCATGAGCTGGATCATGACGGGAGGGGCCATCCTGCTGCTTGGCTCTTCGGCAGATTCCGAGCAGGGTGGCTTGCTCAAGATCTACATCACCTTCCTGCTGCCGATGCAGTACGTGCTGTCGGCGCTTGGCTACTACCTGCTTCCGCAATTGGCGGCGAACTGGAATTCCGAAGGAAGAAAAAAGGCCTTCCGCGATTTCATCAAGTTCGTGCTGCTCGGGTTCGTGATTGCCGAAGGGGTCGGCGTCTTGCTGGGCCTGCTGGGGCCTCGCCTCGTCGTGCTGGCATTCGGCCCGAACTACAAGGGAATGGACTTTTCCCCCTTCTTCTATGCGCCCGCGATCTTTGGGTTGACCATGTGCCTGCGGACGGGCTTCAGGGCAGCCGCGCGGCCAGGGGCTCTCTTGCTGTGTTCGGTCGTCGGCGCCGTGGTGTTCGCCATTTTGATGTTCGCGGCAACGCCACCCATCTCCTACACCCAGACCATCCGCGCCATGACATGGGGCTTCGCCTGCATGGCCGCCTTGATGATCGGCTGGCTGTTCTATTTCATGCGAGCGACAACGACAGGGGAGAGTGCCTGAAAACGGGCAAGCAGGCCTTGGAGATCTTTATGAGCAACCCTTTGCTTCGCAGCGTAAGCATCGACGAGCGCCTTCGGTTCCTGAGGGATGGCGTGGTGTGTCTGCGCAAGATCATCTCGCCCGAATGGATCCAGCTGGCGCAGGACGGCATCGAGCAGCAGCGGCGCGCTCCTTCGCCCTACGCGACCGTGGTGGATGCCGACCCGCTCTATCTGCTGATCGACCAGATGCCGTCGGTGAAGAACGGCATGCTCCAGCGCGTGGTGTTCGAATCGGGCGCCGGCGAGATCGCCAAGCAGCTGACCGTGACGAGACGGCTGCGCTGGATTTACGACCAGCTGTTCTACAAGGGCCGTGGCCCGGCGGCAGAGACGCCCTGGCACCAGGACACGTCCTATGGATTGGCCGACAGCCATCGCATCGTGCGCGTGTGGATGCCGGTCGACCACATGCCGCGCGAGACCGCCATTGAGGTGGTGCGTGGCTCGCACCTCTGGAAAACGCACTATGGGCTGAGCGGCAGCAAGATCGAGGTGCTGGACGATGAATTCGAACTGCCGGACATCGAAGCCAATCGCAGCGCCTTCGACATCGTGGGCTACGAGGTGGACCCGGGCGACGTGGTGGTCTTCAACTACCGGGCACTGCACCATGCCGGCCCCGGCGTGAACTTCAACGAGAAACGCAGGGCCTTCGCCATCCTCTACGCCGACGACGAGCTCACGCTGAAGCATCGCCCTTCCTTGATGCCCGGGCCGCTGGACACGGCCGGCCTCGCATGGCGCGACGGACAGAAGACGGGCGATTTTCCGGAGGTGTTTCGCGCCGTCTAGGGCGGCGACGCGTTCAGCCGGACAGCGTGCGCAGCGCCGCGTCGAGCACCCTGTCGTGGTCCTGCGGATGGGCCTGCAGCCAGTCGTGCAGCTTGTGCCCCGCGCCCGCGAGCCGGATGACCTCGACGGATTTCACCCTGCGGGCCCTGCGCTCGTATTGCTCGAGAACCTGCGCGGGGATCACCGCATCTGCCGTTCCGTACACCAGCAGCAGGCGGCCTTCGAAGCCTTCGAGCGCCGTGAACGCCGGCGAACTCGCGTAGTCCACGGTCGAGCGAAGAATGCCCTGGAACTGCGGGCCGAACGGTGCGTCCTGCGCCTGGGCCACATAGGCGGCCGGGCAGAAGAGCACCAGCGCAGGCGGCTGCAGCCGTTCGATCAGGGAGCACGCGATGTGGCCGCCCATGCTCGTGCCGATCAACGAAAACGGACGCCCTGGCGCCACATGGCCAGCCACGGCAATTGCCTGCGCCACGCGTTCGTTCAGGCTGGAGCCTTCGAGTTGCCCGGAGCTTTCTCCATGGCCGGAGAAATCGAAGGATGCGCTGGCCACGCCACCGCGCGCCAGACCCGCAAGAAGGTACTGGATGCCGCGCCGCGACGACTGGCCGCCGCCGTGAAGTGCCAGCACGCAAGGCGCATCGCCTGTCGGGTTGTTCGTGATCGTGCCGCGCAGCGCCTGGGCACCCGAGGTCACGGAAAAGTCGTCGTTCATCGGCACGAGCATGACACGGCCGATGCGCGCAGCCTCAGGCGGTATCGCCGACGACACCACGGCCCGGGCCTTCCCTGGCCGGCAGCGTCACCCACCACGCCGCGCAGACGATCAGCAAGCCCCCTGCCCACCCCCACGGCCCGATGCGTTCGCCGAAGCCGTATGCCGCGATCAGTGCGCCGAACACCGGTTCGCTCCCCATCAGCTGCGACACCCGGCTCGGGCTCGAACGCGAGGCCGCGTGGTTCTGCGCGAAGAATGCGAAGACGGTGCACAGCAGCACGAGGTACGCCATGCCCCACCAGAACGACGCCGTGGCGGGCGGCATGTGCCACGCGCCACCGGCCGGCGAGGCGACCAGCGAGATCGCCGCCGCGCCGAGGGCCATCACGCCCGATTGCACGGCCGTCAGCGTCAGTGCCGGCAGCGCGTGATGCCCGGCGAGCCGCCGCGTCAGGCAGACCATCACGGCGCGCAGAAAGGCGGCGATCACCATGAGCCCATCGCCCCAGCCCACCGACAGATCCGCGGGCGACGTGGCCGACAGCATGGCCGCGCCCAGTGCCGACAGGCCGGCCGCCCAGAACATGCGCCGCTCCGGCCGCCGGCCCAGCAGCCACCATTCGACGACCGGCGTGAGCGCGACGCACAGGCTGATGAGGAAGGCGGCGTTGCTGGCCGTGGTCAACGACACGCCGAAGGTCTCGCACACGAAGATCGCCAGCAGGTTCGCGCCGAGCAAGCCGCCGACCGCAAGGCCCTGGCGCCACTGCGCATCGAACAGCGGCCTCAACGCGGGCAGCAGCACGACGAAGGTCAGCCCGAAGCGCAGCGCGATGAACTCCAGCACGGGCAGCTGCTGCGTCGCCTGCTTGGCCACCGCATAGCTGCCGCCCCACACGGCGGCCACCAACAGCAACATGATTTCGGCCGGGCCGATGCCCATCCGCTTCTTTGAATCCATACTGTCGGCCCGCCGTCCTTGAACAACCAAGAGAGAAAGAGGGAATTGTTCAGGGCATCACCCGGGCCGCACAGCCATCGGCCGGAACAGGACTATTGCGTCGTGGGAACGAATTCATTTCTCAAGGTCTTGCCGCAGATGGTGACCTTCGTGCGGGTCGCCGAACTGGGCAGCTTCTCCGCGGCTGCCGATCTGCTGGGCATGACGCCGTCCGCGGCGAGCCGGCAGGTGAAGCGGCTCGAAAAGGAAATCGGCGTGCAGCTACTGCAGCGCACGACGCGCCAGCTGCGGCTGACCGAGCCCGGCGCCGAAGCCTTCGCGCGCTGCCGCGAACTGGTGTTCGCGGCGCAGGGCGCGATGGAAATCGGGCAGCAGTTCGCCGCCGGGCCGAGCGGGCTGGTGCGCATCAGCGCGCCCAAGGCTTTTGCGCGGCGCGTGCTGCATCCGCACATTCTCGAATTCCTGCGGCGCTATCCGGAAGTGGATGTGCAGCTCATCGTGGCCGACCGCGACGTCGACCCGATCCGCGAAGGCGTCGACCTGGTGATGCGGCTGACGACGAAGCCGCCCGAAGGGCTGGTGGCGCGGCAGCTGATGCCGGTGGCGCACATCCTGTGCGCCTCGCCGCGCTATCTGGCGGAGCACGCCGCCATCGCGCACCCGGGCGACCTGGCTGCGCACAGCTGCCTTTCGCTGGGCGAGCACGAGCGCGACAACCACTGGCGGTTCAGCAGGAAGGAAGAAGAGGAAAAAGAAGAAGGAGAAAAAGAGGAGATGGAAGTCATCGTGCGCGGCCGCTACGTCTCCAACCACAGCGAGGTTCGGCTCGAGGGCGCACTGGCGGACCTCGGCGTGGCCGTGGTGCCGGCCTTCGTCGCGCAGGAGGCGCTGGACGCGGGCAGCGTGGTCCGCGTGCTGCCCGGCTGGGAGTACCGGGGCAACTACCAGGGGCACGCGTACATCCTGTACCCGCCCAACCGCTTCATAGCGCCCAAGTGCAAGGCGCTGGTCGATCACCTGCTCGGCGCGCTCGGGCTCAGTGCTTCTTCAGCAGAACGCGCACCGCCTCGGGCAGGGAATTGACCTGCGGCATGAAGTGATCGAGCAGCGCGCCGAGGATCACCGCGCTCGCGACCGCACCAAGCAGCGGCTTCCACGTGAGCCGCACTGCCGCCATGAGCCAGCCCTCGCGCGCCACGCGCACCGCGGCGCGAGCCGATACGTACGAGAACGCCACTTCGATGGCCACAGCCAGCAATGCGTCCCAGCTGAAGTACAGCAGCACGAGCGAGCCCGCACCGAGCACGATGGCCACGCAGACCAGGAAGATGGCGACCACCGGCACGACGATGATCGCGCCTTCGTCCGCGCCGCCGGCAACGTCGAGCGCGCCGCTCGCCACGTCGGACATGACGCTGCCGTCACCGCCACCACCAGCGTCACCAACGCTCGCGTGGCTTTGTGAGCCGCCTCCGCCACGTCCACTGCCGAAGTCCATGTCGGGCGCATCGACATCGAAGTCCGCCCTGCGGCCCTCCACCAGCCGCCTGGCCCACCAGCGCAGCACCAGCAGATAGCCCAGGTACCCCACGCCCAGCGTAAGGAAGTAGCGCACTGCCAGCGAATCGACATGCAGCAGGTGCATCTGCAGCGCCGACGCGCCCCACATCAGCAGCAGGGTGAAGGTGCCGATCAGGATGCCGTGCGTGCGCAGGCTGTAGTTGCGATGCAGGTCGCGTTCGACCTGCGTTTCCCACAGGCGCACGGAGCGCCAGTTGGAAAGGATCTTCATTGACCTTCGACGGGAGCGAACGGTACGCGCTGCGCCACGGCGCACATGAGCTCATAGCCGACCGTGCCGCCGGCCTTGGCAACCTCGTCGATAGGGAGCACGGCCCCCGTCTTCGCCGACTTGCCCCACAGCGTGACCTCGCTGCCGAACTTCGCATCGGGCACGTTCGTGAGGTCGACGGTGATCATGTCCATGCTCACGCGGCCGACCATGCGGGTGCGCACGCCGTTCACCAGCACCGGCGTGCCGGTGTTGCAGTGGCGCGGATAGCCGTCGGCGTAGCCGACCGCTGCCACGCCGATGGTGAGCGGGCCCTCGGCCGTGAAGTTGGAGCCGTAGCCGATGGTGTCGCCGGCTTTCAGCGTCTGCACCGAGATGAGCTGGGTCGAGAGCGTCATGGTGGGCTGCAGCTGCCAGTGCGCCGAGTCGTGTTCGGGAAAGTCGGGCGCGCTGCCGTACAGCAGGATGCCGGGACGCACCCAGTCGCCGCGCGTCTGGTCGGCGTGGCGCAGGGTGGCAGCGCTGTTGGCGATGGAGCGTTCGCCCGGCAGGTCGCGGGTGACGCGCTCGAAGGTCTCGAACTGGTGGCCGATGCCGCGCGCGCCGTCGGCGTCGCTGAAGTGGGTCATGAGCGAAATCTCGTCAACCTGCGTGAGCGCGTTCAGGCGGGTCCATGCGGAGCCGAAGCGCTCGGGCGTGAAGCCCAGGCGGTTCATGCCCGAATTCATCTTCAGGAACACGCGCTGCGGCTTCAGGGTCTTGTGGGCGGCGAGCATGTCGATCTGCTCGTCGCAATGCACGGTGTGCCAGAGGTCCAGCCGCGAGCACAGTTCCAGGTCGCGGGCATCGAACACACCTTCCAGCAGCAGCACCGGGCCGCGCCAGCCGAGGGCGCGCACGCGTTCGGCTTCGGCCAGATCGAGCAGCGCGAAGCCGTCGGCGCCGCGCAACCCCTCATAGACCCGCTCGATGCCATGGCCATAGGCGTTGGCCTTGACGACGGCCCAGACGCGGGCTTCGAGGGCCGAGCGGCGCGCCCGGTCGAGGTTGTGACGCAGGGCGTCGGTGTGGACAGTGGCGAGTATGGGACGCGGCATGGGTGGTTCCGGGAGAGACTCGGGGACAATGCAGACCACGTTTTAGCATCTTCGGGAATGAGGTCGAACACCGTGGGGACGCCGGATTCCGTGTCGCACCCCCGTGCTATAACCGCCCATTCGCCCGCAACGCGACACTTTTTCACTACCGCCAGCAGACCCTCTGGCCAGCCAGCCCATCGATGAAGCGCGGTTTCTACACGATCATGTCGGCCCAGTTCTTTTCGTCGCTGGCCGACCAAGCGCTTTTCGTTGTTGCCGTCGATCTCATGCGAAGTTCGGGCGCGCCTGAATGGCAGCGCGCGGCACTGGTGCCTATCTTCGCGGTCTTCTACGTGGTGCTGGCGCCGCTGGTGGGCGCCTTTGCCGACGCCCTGCCCAAGGGCAAGGTGATGTTCATCAGCAATGCCATCAAGGTGGTGGGCTGCCTGATGATGCTGTTCGGCTCGCACCCGCTGCTGTCCTATTCGATCGTGGGGCTGGGCGCTGCGGCGTATTCGCCGGCCAAGTACGGCATCCTGACCGAACTGCTGCCGGCATCGCAGTTGGTCAAGGCCAACGGCTGGATCGAAGGGCTGACCATCGCATCGATCCTGCTGGGCATCGTGCTCGGCGGCACGCTGGTGGGGCATTCCATCTCCAGCAAGCTGCTGGCCTTCGATCTCCCGTTCATCGACACCGGCATCGACACGCCGGCCGAGGCCGCAATCGCGGTACTGATCTTCGTCTACATACTGGCGGCCTGGTTCAACACGCGCATTCCGCACACCGGCGTCGAGATGCGCCCGCTGCGCTCCAACCCCGAGCACGGCATGGCACGCAACATCGCCGCGCTGCTGCCCGACTTCTGGCATTGCAACGCCCGCCTGTGGCGCGACCGCCTCGGCCAGATTTCGCTGGCCACCACCACGCTGTTCTGGGGCGCGGGCGGCAACCTCAAGTACATCGTGCTGGCCTGGGCCTCGCTGGCGCTGGGCTACAACACCACGCAGGCCTCGGCGCTGACGGGCGTGGTGACCATCGGCACGGCCGTGGGCGCCATCGTGGCCTCGATGCGCATGCGGCTGGACATGGCCACGCGCGTGATCCCCATGGGCATCGCGATGGGGCTGATGGTGATCTGCATGAACTTCATCAGCAACGTGTGGCTGGCGGTGCCGTTCCTGATTTTGCTGGGCGGCCTGGGCGGCTTCCTGGTGGTGCCGATGAATGCGCTGCTGCAGCACCGCGGCCACAACCTGATGGGCGCGGGCCGCTCCATCGCGGTGCAGAACTTCAACGAGCAGGCCTGCATTCTTCTGCTGGGCGGCTTCTACAGCGTGTGCACGGGGCTGGGCCTCTCGGCTTACGGCGCGATCAGCGCGTTCGGGCTGGTGGTGGCGGGCTGCATGTGGCTCATCAAGCGCTGGCACGAGAACAACCTCAAGAAATATCCGGAAGAAGTTGAGCACCTGCTGGCCATTGCCCGCAGCGACAAGCATCACTGACATCGCGCGCCCGCGTTGGTGAAACGGCCGGCGCGCCCGGCGCTCCCCCCTTCTCCAACGCCACCATGCCCGCGCTCGCCCTGATCTTCAACGCCTTCGTCTGGGGCGTTTCATGGTTCCCCTTCCGCCAGATCGCAAGCCACGGCATGCATCCGCTGTGGGCCACCTGCCTCATCTACCTGGCCATCGCGGTCGTGATGGGCCTCATGCGCCGGCACGCGTGGAAGGGCTTTGCGGCCTTTCCGATGCTGGCGGTGCTGGGCTTCGCGGCCGGCTTCACCAACGTGGGTTTCAACTGGGCCGTGACGCAGGGCGACGTGGTGCGCGTGGTGCTGCTGTTCTATCTGATGCCGCTGTGGAGCGTGCTGCTGGGCTGGCTGCTGCTGGGCGAGCGGCCGACCGGCGGCGCGCTCGCGCGCGTGGCGCTGGCGCTGACCGGCGTGGTGGTGGTACTGAAGGCGCCGGGCGCCGACTGGCCGGTGCCGTCGAGCCTGCCCGACTGGCTTGGGGTGGCGGCGGGCTTCGGCTTTGCTGTTACCAACATCGCGCTGCGCCATCTGCGGCAGGCCCCGGGCGAGTCGCGCGCGCTGGCAATGTTCTGCGGCTGCGCCTTCGTGGCCGGCGTCACGGCACTGGGTGGCACCGCGCTCGGCGCATTCGATTCGCCGCTGCACGCCTCGCCGGGCTGGCTTGGCTGGGCGGTGCCGCTGGGCATCGCGTTCGTCTTCGCCAATGTGTGCCTGCAGTACGGCGCAGCCCGGCTCGCGGCTGCCGCAACCTCGGTGATCATGCTGTCGGAGGTGCTGTTCGCGAGCGTGTCGTCGGTGGCGCTGGGCGCGGCCGAGATGAGCCCGCGCATCCTCGCCGGCGGCGCGCTGATCGTGCTGGGCGCCGTCTGGGCGGCGTTTGCACGAACGCCCGCGCGGCGCGATGATCGCGCCTCTTCTCCCATCTGAGGAACAACAGCATGACCAGCGTCTACGACTTCGAGGCCAACCAGATCGACGGCAAGCCGGTGAAGCTTTCCGCCTTCAAGGGCAAGGTGCTGCTGATCGTCAACACCGCCAGCAAATGCGGCTTCACGCCGCAGTTCGCGGGACTGGAGGCGCTGCACGAGAAGTACGCCGACCAGGGGCTCACGGTGCTGGGATTTCCGTCGAACCAGTTCGGCGCGCAAGACCCGGGCAGCAACGAGGAAATTGGCGCCTTCTGCACCAAGAACTACGGCGTGAGCTTTCCGATGATGGAAAAGATCGACGTGAACGGCAGCAGCGCCGCGCCGCTCTACCAGTGGCTCACCAAGGAAAAGCCGGGCCTCCTGGGCAGCACGGCCATCAAGTGGAATTTCACCAAGTTCCTGATCGGGCGCGACGGCACGGTGCTCAAGCGCTATGCGCCGCTAGATACGCCAGCCTCGCTCACACGCGACGTCGAGGCCGCGCTGGCGGCGGGCTGAAGAAGCCCCGGCCGCCTCAGAAGCGGAAGTCCGCCGTCTTCGAGCCCCCGCCCACCGTCACGGTCTGGCTCTTGGCTGCGCCGCCGGGCATGGCGGCATCGATCACGTAGCGCCCGTTCGGCAGGTCGATCAGGCAGACGGGGCCGCTGGCGCGGAATGCCAGTGCGGCAGCGTTGTTGGCGTCGCCGCCCTTGATCGTCACGTCGACATTGGCCAGATAAGCACCATCGGCACGCGCGAACAGCAATGCCAGCGGGTGGTCCTTCATGGCGGCGCGCATGGCTGTCGATTCGTCGGAGCCGATACCACCGCACACATAGCGCGCCGGGCCCGCGCCCTGCCAGGGCGGCATGGCGCCTTGGGCCTGCGCGGCCATCGCACCGGCCACGCAGGTGAAGGCCACCAGCACGCGCCGCAGCGTGGAAGGAATAAGGGATGCGACAACATGGGACATGACACTGGCTCCTTGCAGATTCGGTGCGGCCATGATGCGCCGCGAACCGGCTCCGCGCGAGTCGGACCAACCCCCTCCTGCTTGTGCGATCAGGCCTTGTCAGACAGCGCCGCGTCCAGCAGTTCGACCCAGTGCCGCACCGGCGTCTCGCCGCTGCCGCTTTGCAGATGCGTGATGCAGCCGATGTTGGCTGACGCGATGGTGGCGGGCTGCAGCTGCTTCAGGTGGCTCAGCTTGCGGTCGCGCAGCGGATAGGCCAGCTCGGGCTGCAGCACCGAGTAGGTGCCGGCCGAGCCGCAGCACAGGTGCGATTCGTTCATCGCCACGCGAATGTCGAAGCCGAGCGCACGCAGATGCGTCTCGACGCTGCCGCGCAGCTTCTGGCCGTGCTGCAACGTGCACGGCGGGTGGTAGGCCACCACGCCCGAAGGCGCCTTCACGCGGGCCTTCAGCGCGGGCACGAGATCGGGCAGCAGCTCGCTCAGGTCGCGCGTGAGTTCGCTGATGCGCGCGGCCTTCAGCGCGTAGGCCGCGTCGTGCTGCAGGATGTGGCCGTACTCGCGCACCGTGACGCCGCAGCCCGAGGCATTCATGACAATGGCTTCGACTTCGTTGCGCTCCACGAGGGGCCACCACGCGTCGATGTTGGCGCGCATCTGCACCTTGCCGCCGTCCTGGTCGTTGAGGTGGAACTTCACCGCGCCGCAGCAGCCGGCCTCGGGCGCAATCACAGTCTGGATGCCGGCCGCGTCGAGTACGCGCGCGGTGGCGCTGTTGATGTTGGGCATCATCGATGGCTGCACGCAGCCCGCGAGCATCAGCACCTTGCGCGCGTGCGTGGCGGTGGGCCATGCGCCAGCGTCCTGCTTCGCCGGCACCTTGGCTTTCAGCGCCTCGGGCAACAGGCCGCGCACCGATTGGCCCAGCTTCATCGCGGGGCCGAAGAGCGGCGACGACAGGCCCTCTTTCAGCAGCCAGCGTTGTGCCGATTCCATTGCGGGGCGCGGCACCTTCTCGTCGACGATCTTGCGGCCGATGTCGACGAGGTGGCCGTACTGCACGCCGCTCGGGCAGGTGCTTTCGCAGTTGCGGCAGGTCAGGCAGCGGTCGAGGTGCAGCTGCGTGCTGCGCGTGGGCGCCTTGCCTTCGAGCACCTGCTTGATGAGGTAGATGCGCCCGCGCGGACCGTCGAGCTCGTCGCCGAGCAGCTGGTAGGTCGGGCAGGTGGCGGTGCAGAAGCCGCAGTGCACGCACTTGCGCAGGATGGCTTCGGCTTCTCGGCCTTCGTCGGTGCCGCGGAATTCGGGGGCGAGCTCGGTTTGCATGTCTGTCGGTTCTTGTTGTTTTACGTGGGCGCGAGCAGGCGGCCGCGGTTGAAGATGCCGTGGGGGTCGAACTCGCGCATCAGCGCGCGATGGATGCGTTCGACGGGAGCGCTCATGGCGTCGAAGCGAGGGACACTGCTGCGTGTGTCCGCACCGGGCAGACGGAACAGTGTGGCGTGGCCACCCGCCGTGCGTGCGATCTCGCGGATGCGCGCGGCCTGTTCGGGCGCAGCCTTGTACCAGCGCTGGCCGCCGTGCCATTCGATCAGCGGCGCGACGCCGTCGAGGGAGAGCACGGGCGCAGTCTGCGGCACCGACAGGCGCCACAACGCATCCGTGCCTTCGTTCGTGGCGAACCACGGCAGTTGCTGGTCGCGCAGCGATTGCCAGTCTGCGGCGGCGCGCGCGTTGTCCTTGCGCTCGCCGCCGAGGTGCGTGCATGCCGCTTCCACCGCCGCGACCGCACCGCGCAGACGCAGGTACAGCGTGCCCTGCCCTTCGTATTCGAACCAGCAGCTCGCGTTGAGCGGCAACGGCCGACCGCCCCACTCGTTGAGCAGCCGCAGCGCATCGGTCTGGTTGCAAGCGAATTCGAGCGTGGCCTCGGCGGGCGCCACGGGCAGCACCTTGAGACTCACCTCGGCGATCACGCCCAGCGTGCCGAGCGATCCGGCCAGCACGCGCGAGACGTCGTAGCCAGCGACGTTCTTCATCACCTGGCCGCCGAAGGTCAGCACCTCGCCGCGGCCGTTGACGATCGTGGCACCGAGCACGTAGTCGCGCACCGCGCCGACGCTCGCGCGCGCCGGGCCACTGAGGCCTGCGGCGACCATGCCGCCCACCGTTCCGTTGTTGCCGAAGCACGGCGGCTCGAACGGCAGGCACTGGCCCTTTTCTGCCAGCGCCGCTTCGAGTTCGGCGAGCGGCGTGCCGGCGCGCACGGTAACGACCAGCTCGCTGGGCTCGTAGCTCGTGATGCCGGCGAGCGCGCGTGTGTCGAGCAGCTCGCCTTGCAGCGGCTCGCCGTAGAAATCCTTGGTGCCGCCGCCGCGAATGCACAGCGGCGTGGTGTCATCAGCAGCGGTGCGGATGCGCTCGACGATCTGGTGGAGTGCAGTGTCCATCGTCATCAAAACCTTGGCAGGTCGGGATGGGACAGCTTGCCCCCGCGCACCACCTGCTTGCCGTATTCAGCGCAGCGCTGCAGCGTGGGAATCACCTTGCCGGGGTTCAGCATTCCTTCGGGATCGAAGGCGCGCTTGACGCCGAACATCTGCTCGTTCTCCGCGGCGGTGAACTGCACGCACATGCTGTTGAGCTTTTCCACGCCCACGCCATGCTCGCCCGACACGGTACCGCCCATCGCGACGCTGGTCTCCAGGATGTCGGCGCCGAACAGCTCGCAGCGGTGCAGCTCGTCAGGGTCGTTGGCGTCGAACAGCACCAGCGGATGCAGGTTGCCGTCGCCCGCGTGGAACACGTTGCAGCAGCGCAGGTTGTACTTTTTCTCCATCTCCTGGATGGCCAGAAGGATGTCGGCCAGGCGCTTGCGCGGAATGGTCGAGTCGAGGCACATGTAGTCGGGGCTGATGCGGCCCGAGGCGGGGAAGGCGTTCTTGCGCCCGCTCCAGAACTTCATGCGCTCTTCCTCGCTGCTGCTCACCGCGATGGCGGTGGCGCCGCAGCCGCGCAGCACGGCGGTCATGCGGCCGATTTCTTCTTCCACCTCTTCGGGCGTGCCGTCGGATTCGCACAGCAGGATGGCGGCGGCGTCGAGGTCGTAGCCCGCGCGTACGAAGTCTTCGACCGCAGCGGTCATGGGCTTGTCCATCATCTCCAGCCCCGCGGGGATGATGCCGGCCGCGATCACCGCGGCCACTGCGTCGCCCGCTTTGCGCACGTCGTCGAAGCTGGCCATGATGCAGCGCGCCAGCTGCGGCTTGGGCACGAGCTTGACGGTGACTTCGGTGGTCACGGCCAGCATGCCTTCGCTGCCGATGACGAGCGCGAGCAAGTCGAGCCCCGGCGCGTCGAGCGCCTCGCCGCCGAACTCGATGGGCTCGCCTTCGGCAGTGAAGCCGCGCACGCGCAGCACGTTGTGCAGCGTCAGCCCGTACTTCAGGCAGTGCACGCCGCCCGAGTTCTCGGCCACGTTGCCGCCGATGGTGCAGGCGATCTGGCTCGACGGATCGGGCGCGTAGTAGAGGTTGAAGGGCGCGGCCGCTTCGCTGATGGCGAGGTTGCGCACGCCACACTGAACCACGGCCGTGCGGCTCACCGGATCGATCTTCAGGATGCGGTTGAACTTGGCGAGCGACATCGTCACGCCCATGGTGTGCGGCATGGCGCCGCCCGAGAGCCCGGTGCCCGCGCCGCGCGCCACCACGGGCACGCCGAGCTGGTGGCAGGTCTTGAGCACGGCGGCCACTTGTGCCTCGGTTTCGGGCAGGGCCACCACGAGCGGGCGGGCGCGGTAGGCGGTGAGGCCGTCGCACTCGTAGGGGGTGGTGTCTTCTGCGTGCCAGATCAGGGCGTGGGCTGGCAGATGGGCCTGCAGTGCGCGCACTACCTGCGACTGGCGTTCTGTTTTCTGTAGCGAATCGTTTTGTGTGGGGGTGAGCGGCGCGTTCATGCGGCGACCTCTTTTCTTCTGCTCGCGGGATGTCTCTGGTGTTTACCGTACTCTAGCTATTCAGGGTGCGTGCGAATGACACCGGGTACTCCCCTCCGCGAATGTCCCCCGGCCTTCGACCTCCTCCTTTATTTCGCTGCGGGGAGTACCCGGTGCCATTCGCACATGGGCGCAGTCGTTGTGCTGGCCGATCAACGACTCACCTAGTCCTCGAAGAAGCTGACCGGCAACCCGGGCGTATCGACGCGCATCGAGATCACCGTGCCCGAGGCGGGGAGGCGCTCGATCTCGGCGGCAGGCCGGCCCTTGCGGCCGCTGGTGACGAAGAGTGTCTTCAGATCATCACCGCCGAAACAGGGCATGGTCGGGCATTGAACAGGCACGGGAACGGAAGCCACGATCTTGCCTGAAGGTGCAAAGCGCAGCAGTTGCGCGCCTTCGAACATCGCAACCCAGTAGTGGCCCTGCGCGTCGATGGTCGCGCCGTCGGGGCGGCCTTGGTAGCCCAGCGGCGCATCGGGCGTCCAGCCCTCGGGCTTGGCGTCGAACTGGTGGAACACGCGGGCGTGCGAGAGCGAGTTGCCTTCGGCGTCCCAGTCCCACGCGCACACCACGTGCGCAGCGGTGTCGGCCCAGTAGAGGGTGCGGGCATCGGGCGAGAAAGCCAGGCCGTTGGCGGTGGTGGACTCGTTGGCCATCTGCGTCAGCGTGGGCGAGATGTCGGTGTCGGGGCGTGCATCGAAGCAATAGAGCGCGGCGTTGGCGCGGTCCTTGGCTTCGTTGAGCGAACCGCCCCAGAAGCGGCCGAGCGCGTCGCACTTGCCGTCGTTGAAGCGCATGGTGCGCACGTCGTGCTCCACGCGCGCCATTGCGACCAGTTCGCCGCCCCACTCGCGCGCACGGTAGATGCCGTCGCGCAGCGCGATCACGAAGCCGCCGCTGCGCGCGGGCGCCATGCAGCCGGGCTCGGTGGACAGCGGCCATCGCTCGACCTTCGCGTTTGGAGAGCCGATGTCGCCGCGGGTACGCAGCACGGCGCGGCCGGGAATGTCGAGCCAGTAGAGAGCGCGTTCCTGGGGGTGCCAGAACGGCGACTCGCCGAGTTCGCAGAGGCTGTCTTCGAGGGAGGTCCACATGGTGTCGCGATTGTGCCCCCGGCCATCGCGGCAAAGGGCAAAAAAAAGCCCGCTGGCGCCAGAGCGCTTGCGGGCTGAACATCCAAAGGAGACCTCGCTTGAAAAACTCGTTACGAAGAATTGTTCTTGTAAAAGGTGGTGGTGGTGGTCGTTTCAGTGGCGGGGCTGCCCGAAGGCAACCCGGCCAGAGCAGATCAGCGGTTGTAAGCCGTTTCGCCGTGCGACGAGATGTCGAGGCCTTCGCGCTCTTCTTCTTCCGACACACGCAGGCCGAGGGTCAGGTCGGCGATCTTGTAGGCGATGAAGGCAACCACGCCGGACCACACGACGGTGAGCGCCACGCTCTTGACCTGGATCCAGACCTGTGCGCCCATCGCGAAGGTGTCGGGCGTTGCGCCGCCGGTGCCGCCGAGGCCCTTGGCCGCGAACACGCCGGTCAGGATGGCACCCAGGATACCGCCCACGCCGTGCACGCCGAACACGTCGAACGCGTCGTCGGCACCGAGCATGCGCTTCAGGCCGCCCACGCCCCACAGGCAGATCAGGCCGGCCAGCAGGCCCAGCACGATCGAACCCATCGGGCCGATGAAACCGGCGGCAGGCGTGACGGCCACGAGGCCGGCAACGGCACCGGACGCAGCGCCCAGCATCGAGGCCTTGCCCTTGTGCAGGCTTTCACCCAGGATCCACGACAGTGCCGCGGCAGCGGTGGCGAGCACCGTGTTGATGAAGGCCAGGCCAGCAACGGCGTTGGCAGCACCAGCCGAGCCGGCGTTGAAGCCGAACCAGCCGACCCACAGCAGCGAAGCGCCGACCATGGTGAGCGTGAGCGAGTGAGGCGTGAACGCTTCCTTGCCGTAGCCGACGCGCTTGCCGACCATGTAGGCACCAACCAGGCCGGCCACACCGGCGTTGATGTGCACCACAGTGCCGCCTGCGAAGTCGAGTGCGCCGTCCTTGCCCAGCAGGCCGCCGCCCCACACGATGTGGGCGATCGGCACGTAGCTGAAGGTGAACCACAGCACCGAGAACAGCAGCACGGCCGAGAACTTGGCACGCTCTGCGAACGCGCCGACGATCAGCGCCACGGTGATGGCCGCGAAGGTGCCCTGGAAGGCGACGAACACGTATTCGGGAATCGTGGTCAGCGCACCGAAGGTCTCCTGCGTGATGCCCTTCATGAAGATCTTGTCGAATCCTCCGAAGAAGTTGCCGTCACCAGAGAAGGCCAGGCTGTAGCCGTAGATGGCCCACAGGATGCTGATCAGCGAGAAGATCACGAAGACCTGCATCAGCACCGACAGCATGTTCTTCGAGCGGCCCAGGCCGCCATAGAACAGCGCGAGGCCGGGAATGGTCATCAGGATCACGAGAAGCGTCGAAGTCAGCATCCAGGCGGTGTCGCCGGAGTCGATCTTCGGGGCGGGTGCGGCGGCAGGCGCCGCGGGAGCTGCGTCGGCGGCGGCAGCCGGGGCGGCTGCAGCAGCGGGCGCGGCCGCGGGGGCCGATGCCGACGCGGCCGGTGCTTCGGCCGTGGCCGCAGCGGGGGTTTGCGCGAAGCCGGCAGTACCGGCAGCCAACACGCTCAAGCCGAGCGCAAGAGAGACAAGCAGTTTTTTCATAATCGTTGTTCTTTCGGGCCTGGACTCGATCAGAGGGCTTCGCGGCCCGTTTCGCCGGTGCGGATGCGCACGACTTGTTCGAGGTTGTAGACAAAGATCTTGCCGTCGCCGATCTTGCCGGTGCGTGCCGCGCCTTCGACGGCCTCGATCACGCGATCGACCAGGTCGTCGGAGACGGCCGCTTCGATCTTGACCTTGGGCAGGAAGTCGACCACGTACTCCGCGCCGCGGTAGAGCTCGGTGTGGCCCTTCTGGCGACCGAAGCCCTTGACCTCCGTGACGGTAATCCCCTGCACGCCGATGGCCGACAGTGCTTCGCGCACCTCATCGAGCTTGAACGGTTTGATGATGGCTGTGACCAGCTTCATGAGTTTTCTCCTTCGGATGGAAATGGAATGGTGCGGCAGCTTGGGCCGCACCTCGTTGTTGTATGGATCAGAGCGTCTTCGTCAGCGTAAGGATGAAGCGCGCCTTGTTCGGCGAGTAGGTCGTCTGGCCGAAGGTGCCGAAGCCCAGGTCGACGCCCGGGTTGGCCACCGCGAGGTACGAGCTCTTCTTGTTGGCGCCCTGCACCGAGCCGGTCAGCGACAGGCCGTTGCCGAAGTCGTAGCTCGCACCGACGTTGTAGTCGACATAGCTCTTGTAGCCCAGGCTGCGGATGTCGCTGGACATGTTCGTGTAGCCCACGGCCGCCTTCAGCGTGACCTTGGGCACGATTTCCTTGCTGTACGACAGGTTCAGGTAGCCGGTGTTGGTGCCCTTCAGGCCCGAGCCGGCCTTGTTGCCCGCGTAGCCGAAGTAGTCCTTGGACACGGTGTGCGAGTACTTGGCGGTAAACGAACCGAGGGTTTCGTTGGCGTAGGTGCCCGCAACGTACAGCTCGGTGGTGTTGCCCGCGGAGTTGCCCGGGTAGATGTAGGTGAGTGCGCCGACGTCCATGTCCAGCGGGCCGGCCTTGAACTTGTAGCCGCCGTAGATGTCGCTCTCGATGCTGTTGCCCTTGAGCCAGTTGACGCTGGAGTTCCAGTTACCAACGTAGAAGCCGCTGTCGCCGAAGGCGTAGTCCAGGCCGCCCTGGATGGCGGGCTTGAAGCCCTTGGTCTTGGCGTAGTCGTTCTTGCCGATCATGTCCTGATCCTGGCCACGGAACTTGTAGTTCGTGGTGAGGGACACGTTGCCCGTGAGATTCGGGGCGGGAGCGGCTGCCGGTGCTGCTGCGGCATCCGTCGTTGCTGTCTGCGCCAAGGCTGCGCCCGAAGCGGTCAATGCAGCGGCCAGAACGATCAGCGCCTGGGCGGCGGTACGGTGCGTCATCAGGGAACTCCTCGCAAGTGTGTTGTTGGACCTGTGGGGCTCAAAGCAGGGAGCGTGCCAAACTGCACGAATACCGGTCATAACCACCCTCGCCCCTGCCTTGGTTGAGAGCCAAATCGTTACAACGTCTGTTGCGAGTGGTTGCAGTTGTCTGGTGCGCCGCACCACCGCGGGTATGTCAAAGATGGGCGCACCATCTTGGGGAGAGGGAGAAGAATGGGATTGTCTTTGGTGCAGAGCCGCGCCTTGCTGGGCCTGGAAGCGGCCAGTGTCACTGTCGAGGTGCATCTGGCGAACGGTTTGCCCAGCTTCACGCTGGTCGGGCTGGTGGAAACCGAGGTCAAGGAGGCGCGCGAACGGGTTCGCTCGGCGCTCCAGAACGCGGGGCTGGAGTTTCCAAATAACAAGCGCATCAGATGTAGTCAAGAGACTTTCAATCAAAGTGAGTCAGATAGCCGTAGCTGCCAGGCTCATCTCATTGCGCTTTTGACGTGTGGGCCATGCAGCACGGAGGCGCCGAATTTCTCTGTGCGAGCCGCCCAGTTGAATCGGTCTGACTGATTTTTTTATTTCTTCAGGCCCCTGCCAGGCCGCCGGAGGCCCCCCCGGTTGAGCGATGTACTCATGTTCAACCTTGTGCACACACAAAACTCCAAAGAAGCTCTCGGAGTTCGCTCATCACAATCAACTGCCGTCAGGCACCGAAGTAGGTCCTCCGGCTTGAGTTGCATCCGGCGAATCCATGACGCGCGACAAGCTCGCTTGAATGGCCTCGATATAGGTCATGCGCCCGTCGATCACACTCTCGCAATCCGAAAGAAATTCTGCGGTCGGCCTATGGCCCTCAATGCGAGTGTTCGCGAGAGCCTGGGTTATCGCGAATCGACGCTCTGCCTTCGTGCTCATATTCGTTTCCCCTGGTTTCGACAGACTCGCACCTTTTTAGGGCTAGAGCACTGCACGATCATTCCCAAAGTCTTTCCAGCGTAGCGTCTTGCTAACGTTGCTCAGGGAGATCTTTTCATCTTGGGGATCAATGAACGGGCCACGATCGGTTTCAAACAGCCAGCTGATTTGTCCCTGCTTGTCGACTGCGCAGCACTCCCACAGCGCATCACATCGAGCCAGTGTGGGCATACCGTCAATGGTCATATAGCCCGGTAGAAGGACGTGCACTCGGGACTGTGCCCATTGCCCGCTCAGCACGATTCCGCATGCGTCGGCCGCGCGGGTGGCCAGGTAGCAGTTCCAGCGACCTCGCTCCACGATAGAAGAGGTGGACGGACGCACCTTGACGAGCCAAAGCGGAACCTCAAAGACCTGCTCGACAAGATGGAAATGCTGAACTCCGGGCGCTATGGCGCTGAGCGCGGAGTTGACGAGCTCGAACTGCTCTTGAACGCGAAACATAGGGCCTCTCGCTTTTTGTGGAAGATCGTCCGTGGTTTAATCGTACGCATGGCAGGACCATTTTGTCCATGCCTGTCCCCTCGCCCAAACACGCGCTGGATCCTGCGCTCGTGGCGCTTGGGATGGCTATCCGTTCGACACGTAAAGCACGGGGCATCTCCCAGGAAGAGCTCGCGCATCGCAGCCACGTTGAGCGCTCCTACATGAGCAGCATCGAGCGAGGGCTGCAAAATCCTGGTGTGATGACGATAGTTCAAATTGCAGCAGGAATCGGGATATCTGTTGCCGAATTGACCGCTGAGGCCAGGCTCTAGTTCTTACTCAGCGCACAGACACGAGACTGCTGCATTGGGCGCTGCCAGCCAAACGTAGCTCATCGGGGCCAGACGCCATGTGCCCCAGAAAGATTTCGTCAATAGCAGCCCATTGCATACGCACGGGGGCTCGACTAGATGCAACGAACGGCCTCAAATGACCCCTTCTGACTCTGATCCGAAATCGCCCCCCTCCCGAGCCGGCCGAAAAGGCAACCCTAGCGTTCCGAACTTGTCGGCCATGCTCGCGCAATTTGAGCCAAAGCTGCATGGCGGGGAGGCCATGCCTTGGAGCCCAATCGGCGTCGAATTCGGCGCCCCATCACAGCGGTCTTCGTTGGCCCAGAGCACTGCTGGCTAGCGTCAAGCTGACCACGTGTGGCGCTCAAGGCGCGAGTTGACGTATGGATTCACAATCGACAGAGGCTCTATATCCAGCTGATTTGACTTCGCGCCCGCAAGAAACGGACAGCTTTGGCGTGCGAATTTACGATCCGGGGTTTGCAGGGCAGCCGGCGCAGCAGCTTTCGGACCGGTACTGGTCGATGGCCTCTATCGGCTCTCAGCCAGAATCGGGCGATGGAATACTTTCACGTCGATCACGGCAATCACTCGCTTCTCAAAGTGGGGACCACGATTCGAACGAGCGATATGGTCCGCAATCCATACTATGAGAGCATTCGAAATCAACTCAATGACGTGCAGCCTGTCTTTGGCAAGCCGCGAAAACTCCTTGAGTTTCTTCACTCTGTAGACGCTTCCAAGTTCACAAGGGAACAGTTGGCAGCGGCGTATAGCCACAACATGAATAGCTACATCCGTGTTGTTCGCGAATTGGAGTTCGAAAACGTGAGGCGCGAAAGCTACGCGTTGCGCCCATCTCGGCACCGATGCATATGGCTCGCCCAAAGCAGTTCGGACGCCAAATCTTGGCAAAAGCAGATAGGCAAGGCTGGACCTTTTCGAATTCTCCGGGTTTTAGCTGAGGGGAATATGTTTCTCGCGAATGAAGGGCATCTTCGGACTGACTCGTGCGCAATGAACGAACTTGAGAGCGCTGCCCATCGATACTGGAGCGGGGAGCCCTCTTCTGGACAGTGTGAAATTCTGTTGGAAGGTGCTATGACGGTGCTCGATGAAGAGCGATAGATGGCTACTGCGAGTACCCTCAGAGTGAAAGAGTGAATGTTGTCCTGATGGTTGCGGAAAACCTGGGACAGCCCAGTCCAGGATTGGATGCCTTTGCATCGATGTCTGATAGCGGTAAGCGGCCAGCCTCCCTCTTGAGAGCTGAAGCCAAGCCGGAGACCATGCCGCCGATGCCTAGCGGACGCAGACCAAGGTGGCGGCGAAGGCGAAGCGCTCTCAAAGCGCGCAGCCGTCCTCAACTGCAAGCCGTCGACGGAGCGCTGCGGCGAGAACGCTAGTGCTTTTATGCGACGGCGTTCTGCAGAGCGCGCGCGTCCCCCTCCTAGAACAAGTCGGCTGTCCGTTCGCCCCCCTTTGTTTTGACAGGCTGCATCAGAAGAAGTAGCTCCTCCAGTTCTGCTCGCAGTTGCGTCCGCCGACCACCGTAATGGGCCTCACGATGGTGCGTTGGACAAAGGGCTACGACATTCGACACCCTGTCGGCGCCATCCTCAGCTAGGGCTTGAACGTGATGGGTTTCAAGATAGAGCCGACCATCAGCCATGACAAACCCCAAAACGTCGCAGAGTTCACACCGGCCTTGGGCGCGCTCCAGGACCGCCATGCGTACGGCGCGGTCGCGGCGCAAAGCAGTGGACGTCACGTGAACGCGATCAGGTCGGTCCGAGCCCAGCAGATCGTGTTGGTCGGCAAACCGCACCGTAGCTTCCAACTCGGGCCCGCGAGTAGCTTTCGCGCGCGGTTTGGTGGCTCTCCTCAACGTGCACGCGCCCGTGTGCGGGTCATAGGCCACGACCTGCCACGGCTGCGAATCCAGCAGGCGCACTCGCACGAAGGAGCTGTCTTCACCCAAGTCGGCCTCGCTGCGCATATCGCCCTCATTGACGATGACACGAATTTCCTGACCGGTATCCCCACATCGGCGAATGAGCTCGTCGAGCTTTCGAGCCCGCGCCGCCTGTTGCCGCGCGCGATCTCTGTGCCCCCCGGGGCGGATCGGGTCCTTGGCAATTTGCTCCAATCGCAGCGCAAGATCGCGCAGGTTCTCGCTAATCGAGATCCCCCCGTCCACCACGTTCATTGAGGCGTGCCACAAGCAAGCAAGCGCGGGCTCCTGCGTGCCTCCAAACGACCAGTTGTAGCAGTACGCAGGATTGCTGCGAGGCTTCACAGCCTGCGTGCCATCGATCTTCACGTGCCACGGTTCAACAGAGATCCCGGCCGAGCGAACGAGATCAATCACAGCATAGGGCTTGGTCGGTAGAAGCCGCGCGAGTTCCATTTCGAGGTCCGCCGCCGCATCGTGCTCGGGCGTTCGCATTGCCAACTGTGTATTGATCGCCTCCAAGCGACTCGACGGGAGCAGGCCCTTGCGCATCTGCCAACATTCCCGCAAGAACGCTAGCGCAGCGGCAAAGGTAAACCCCAAGATGGGCCAGTCGCTCCCATGTTTGTGCGTGGCACAGGGCAATGGATGCTCGACTTTCAGAAGCTCGATCCAGGCGTGGAGAGTTCGAGCGTCGTAGTACTGGGTCAGGCGGGCAGGCGCCAATGCAATCTCTACCTCATTGCTTGGGTCCAGGGCGCTCCAATAGATCGCAGACACTTGACCTGCCGAGGTATTAACTCGAAAACCGTTCTCCAGTTTGCCGGCGCTGCCCAAAAAAGCTTTGAGCGCTTCATCCTCCAGCCTTCTTTGTTGGGCAGGGGTCAGGGGCATCCGCTTTATCCTCCAGTTTTCAGTTCTACCGTCATTTTCAGCAACGCTGGCGTTCTCTTCAATCCGCCCAGCGAGCAGACTCCGTTACGAAGCGCGTATCCGCGCACTGCGCTGCCCACGCGTGGCAAACGTTCTGAAGCATGGACTGGCGAGCGCATCAACTGTTGGTCAGCCGACCCCAGATCGATCCCTCGAGCCCATCGGCTATATCCCCGCCTGCAGTGACGGAGGTAAATTATTCCAGGCAACCCGCCAGTCAGACCGCCATAGTGGCGGCATGACTGCTGCGACTTCACTTATCGTAGCTTCACCCACTTGGGGGGCAGAGTTGTCAACCCCCTAATTAAGTATGGCCCCCTGAGCAGGCCGCCATAAGATTTGCGGCTCACCAACCTCAAGGTGTGCCGTGCCAAAGCGCTACGCCACGCGGATGGCGGTGCAGTCGGCCAGGTAGCGTGTGCATGCGGTCACCGAGCTTCAGATGCGCTCCTGTGAATGGGAGCAACTTGCGACTCGGGATTCCGTACGGCGAGCCGCGGTCCCCCAATGAATTTCGGCGTCGCGAAGGCTGCGGAGGCACGAATTCAGAGAGGTCTGGTGGAGGCGGCAACCTGGCGCAATGCTTCCGTGCGGAGGCGCAGGTAGCCGGTCTTCGTAGGTTCTTGCGGACAGGTGTCGGCATGCTCAAATCTGTTGAACACTCGGTCGCCGCGCCGGGGGTTTGCAGCTACTACACCCTCGCCGCCCACAGACAGGCGGTCGTATTAAGGCAAGCGCCATGATTACGGACAAGATTTCTGCTCCCCCGCCCACCGCCCTCCCAGTCGCGGGGCCCGCACCGAGCGCGTCCGCAGCGCCGCCCACTGCAACGGCCGCGCCTCCCTTCGCTTCACCAATTCGGCTCGCCTGCGTCGAGGTCTGCAACTTCCGACGACTAGGCAAGACCCGCCTTGAGCTCGATGAGTCCACCACGATCCTGGTTGGCGCCAACAACAGTGGAAAGACTTCTCTACTCACCGTCCTTCGAAACTTCCTGAGCGAGGCTCCCGGTTTCCGCGCTTTCGACATCAGCCTCTCGCAGTGGGCGAAGTTGCGTACGTTGGGTGAACTCTGGGAGGCGCTCGATGAGGATCCTACGACCGAATCCAAGGATGCCGAAAAGTGGGAAGACCAGTATCAGCAGCTCATGGCCTGCATGCCGTTTATCGACCTTTGGTTCGATGCGAAGGAAGGGGCGTACAACCATGTTGCACCGTTCATTACGTCGCTAAAGTGGTCGGGAGGCGCAGTTGGCGTGCGGGTTCGGCTGGAGCCCGTGGCCGCCGCGGACGAACTTCGTAAGCTGGCGTGGCGCTACCGTGAAGCGCGTGCTCCCGTTCGGAAGCTTGCGAAGGATGGCCACGCGTGGCCGATGGACCTGCTTGATTTCTGGCTTCGGAACTCTGCCGATCTGCGCCGCATTGCGGCATATCGCCTTGACCCTGCGAAAGGGCCTCTGGCAGACAAGAAGCGTCGCGACCTCCAAGATCTGCCGCTTGGATCACAGCCAGTCGAGCTGTCGCTCCTGCGCAAGCTCATCCGGGTGGACTTTGTTCCAGCTCAACGTGGACTCGGTGCCGAAGAAGATGAGTCGCGGTCTGAGTCGACCAACACTCGACCCGGAATGTTCTCGAGCCAGCTCCTGAAATTTGCTCGGCAACATTTGAACGTCGCGCCGTCCGGCCATGGACATCGGGAGGATCTGGTCGAGGCGATCGCCAAAGCTCAAGCCGAACTCGACGACTCGATTTACAAGGCACTGCAGCCGGCGATGGAGGATGTGGAGGTTCTCGGATATCCGGGCATGCATGATCCTCAGCAGATCTACTTCCGCACCCGTATCCAGACCGCTGATCTTCTGGCGCACAGTACTGCCGTTCAGTATCGTCTAGACAAAAGTGAGGTAGACGAATCGTTGCCTGAGCACTCCATCGGGCTTGGCTACCAGAATCTTCAGTCCCTGAGCTTCATGCTCGTTTCGTTCCGAGCTGCGCGTCTCAATCCGCCGCAGGGCACTCCAGCCGCGGTTCACCTCGTGATGGTTGAGGAGCCTGAAGCCCACCTTCACGTGCAAGTCCAGCGCAGCTTCTCGGCGAATGCCCACGGGCTCATTCGCCCCAAAGAGCCAGTGCATAGTTACCTTCGCAGCCAGTTGCTCATCAGCACCCACTCAAGCCATCTGGCTCATGGAGACAGCTTCACGAGGCTTCGATATGTGAAGCGGGTGGCAAGCACTGGTGCGGGAGTCAAGCCCAGCACGGAGGTCATCAATCTTGGCGACGCCTTCGGTGATGACATCCAGACCAGGACGTTCGCCGAGCGCTACTTTCAGGTTCAGCACACGGACCTGCTCTTTGCTGATGCGGCTGTCTTCGTAGAGGGCACTGCGGAGCGGATGCTCGTGCCACTGTTCATCGAGCGGGATTTCCCCAAGCTTGCCAAAAAGTACGTGTCGTTCCTCGACATCGGAGGCAGTCATGCGCACCGGCTCAGGCCGCTGGTGGAGCGGCTGGGAATCCCAACGGCCGTCATCACCGATTTGGACCCTGTGCTTCCGACCAAGAATGCCAAAGGGCGCATCGTGCGGGCGGCGGTGCACATAGCAGGCCAAGCGGGTCTGGAATGCGGGAACGACACACTGACCGCATGGCATCCGAAGTTGCCAAACTTCCAAGCCTATGCAAAGCCAGTGGCCGCTCAACTGGAGTGGACCTCAGACTCCGGTGTCAAAGTCCGCTTCGCATGGCAGTTACCCATCGCGGCCGCCAGCGACCAATGGCCCAGCTCGTTTGAGGACGCTCTCGTACTCTCCAACATCAACTGGTTCAAGGCGTTAGATGACGAAAAGGACACCGCCGGCAAGAAAATAAGCCATCGTGGCACTCTTGGGAAAGTGATTGGCCTCGTGCTCGACCACCCCCAACACTCCGAGTTGCTGAAAGAGCTCCACGCGATGCTGCGTGGGAACTTCAGCAAGGGCGACTTCGCCGCCACCCTTTTCGAGCGACTAAACAATGGTCAATCCCTGGCCTGTCCCACGTACATCGCTGACGCACTTGCTTGGCTGGGCGACCAACTTAACGTTACAGCGGGGGAAACTCCGTGAGCGCCGCAGTGCAGCCGCCGAACAATGACCGCGACGCACACGTTATCGAGGACATCTGCGGCTACATCACCGCAGTCCCACCGCGCAGCTTCTTCCTTTTCGCCGGAGCTGGGTCGGGGAAGACTCGCACGTTGGTCGAGGTCCTGCGACGACTCACCGGAGTGGTGGGGCACGAAGCAGGTGGACAGTATGCCGAGCGGCTCCGATCTCGTGGTCAGTCGGTTCGCGTCATCACCTACACCAAGAACGCGACCGCTGTCGTCACCGGTCGGCTTGGCGAGAACTACCTGACCGCCGTATCGACGATCCACGCTTTCTGCTGGGAACTCATCAAGGGCTTTGACGAGGACATCCGAGACGCGCTGCTTGCTCGCAATGCCAAGAAGCTTGCGGATGCCAAGGCCTATGCAATGGGCAAGAAGAAGGGGGAGTCGGACAGAGATCGGGAGAAGTACGCTGAGCTTGAGACAGAGGCCGACGAAATCCGCAAGACGGAGGCGTTCATCTATCACCCGGACCGGAACACCTACGGACACGGCGCGCTGTCACACGCTGAAGTCCTGGAAGTAGCGGCATGGCTCATTCGTGAGCGGCCTACTCTGCAGCGCGTTCTGGAAGATCGGCATCCACTCATCCTCATTGATGAGTCGCAAGACACGATGAAGGGTGTTCTCGATGCCCTGTTCGAACTTTCGAAGAGCCGCCCGGGTCGCATCACGCTCGGTCTCCTAGGCGATCATCGGCAGCGCATTTACCCTGATGGCCACGACGACCTGCCGTCACACGTGCCCGAGGACTGGGAGCGCCCCGCGCTGCAGATGAACCATCGCAGCCAGCAACGCATCGTCGAGCTTATCAACAAGATTTGGGACGCAGACATCGAAGGCCGTACTCAGCCCAAGACTGGCGTGCCTCAGCATTCGCGGACGGAGAAGAATGCTGGCACGGTCCGCATCTTTGTCGGAGATACCAAGACGGATACGGCCAACAAGATCGAGCAGGAGGCGAGCTGCGCGCAGGCCATGGTGACCGCAACTGCCAGCGTGGCCTGGCGGGGGGATGTGCGAGGCTACAAGACGCTCGCGCTTGAGCACAAGCTGGCAGCCAAGCGAGGCGACTTCTTCGAGGCATACAACGCGATGGACCTATTGGACAAGGATGCCGCAATGCCCAAAAGCAACGGGGAGCGAACCGGTCCTGCCATGGTTCGGCCGATCCTCGGCCCAATGCTTGAGCTTGCCGAGTGCCTGCTACCGGATGGCTCGCTAAACGAGTTTGCTGCTATGGATGTACTGCGCCGCCATGGCGCACTTGCGAAGCTGCCGCAGACCAGTGCTGAACGCCAAGCGGCCTTGAACAACATTCACGCCGCAGTCATGGGATTCACCGCCGCCACGTTCAAAGACGGCGCTACGGTGCGGGAGGTCCTATCGCCTGTCCTTGAGCAGAGACTGTTCGACGCGGACTCGCGTTTAGTCCAAGCATATGAAGACACCTCGCCTCCGCCACCCGAACCGAAGATCAAAGGCAAGGAAGCAAAGGAAGACAGGCTAAAGCGCGGATGGCACGCTCTCTTCAGCGTGCCGTGGCAAGAGATTGCTAGGTATCGCGCCTACCTCGCCGGAGAAGCTGAGCTCGCAACGCATCAAGTTGTCAAAGGCTCCGAGTTCAAGCACGTCATGGTCGTCATGGACGATGAGGAAGCTGGCGGTAACCAGTTCTCCTATGACAAGCTTTTCGGAGCCGAGGCGCTGAGCCCGACCGACCAAGAGAACGTCGACGAGGGCAATGAGACGACCATCGATAGAACGTTGCGACTTCTTTACGTCACTTGCAGCCGAGCTGAAGAAAGCCTTGCTCTAGTTCTTTGGGCCAAAAACCCCGAAGCAGCGCTTGCTGCAATCAAGCAGTCTGAATGGTTTACCGAGAACGAAATAAGCGCTTTGTAGCGCTGGTCGATGCCCATGCATTGATGACAGCAGTTCATCGCGGACATTTCCGCTGGATAATTTCATAGCGACGTGCCCCTCCCATCTTCAAACTGCAGACATCGGATGCAATGGCCAAGGTAAAAAAATGGCATAGGTACCAAGAGGAAGCGGCTCAGCTCTTCCGCTCGATGGGCTTGGAGGCTGAGACGAATGTCACGATGCATGGCGCCCGCACCAAACACGATATCGACGTCGTCGTGAAATCACGCCATGTTGGCTTCGATATCACTTGGCTCGTGGAATGCAAGTACTGGAAAAATCCAGTGAACAAGCTCCATGTGCTTGGGCTTCGGACAATCGTTCACGACCTTGGAGCAGACCGCGGAATTCTTTTGTGCGAGGTTGGATTTCAGAGCGGTGCGCTGGAGGCCGCCAACCTCACTAACGTACAGCTCACTACATTGAAGGATGTCGGACTAACTGCCGGTGGAGACATCTCCGCGATGCGACTGCGTGACTTGTACGACCGGACCGAGAGCTTGCACGAACGCTACTGGAAGATTTCCAAAGATCTTCGGATTCGGTATGGACTCCGCTGTGATGTCCATGAATATGGGTACTCAGGCGATCTGGAATTACGCTTCTGTCTGAAACTGTTTACGCCAGCGCTTCGCGGTGTCTATCCATTCATTGCCGATGGATTGGAGATCTACACTGCTTACGGCGATGCCAAGCAGTTCAATACGCCAGCAGATGTCATTGCCGCAGTCGAGCCGAGGATCAAGGAGCTTGAACAGAAATTTCTCGATGCCGAGCAGCGGGCGGAGGCTGACGGCAGACCAGGAAGTATTTAGCTAACCCGCCCAACAACAACGGCTCGGCACGGACATTGCCGCTGAACACATGTCTATCCAGCGGAAACTGGATGGCGGCAATTTCACTGCTTTTCCACAGTGTTAGCCAGGTACGGCGCGAGAAGCCGTGCTTATCATCAGCTGTTACAACGATCGAAAGCACCGCAATGGCAAGATGCACCGCACCAGTACGTGGACATAGCTCGTCGGCTGCAGCCGCCGCCTGTCCGGCATGCAGTTCCCGTGGTTACGGCTACGGCGGTGGTTATCGCAGCAGCTATGGCTACGGTGGCGGTGCGTCGTATTCGTCAGGTGGGAGCAACTACAGCAGCGGCGGTAGCAGGTCCAGCGGAGGCGGAGGTTCAAGGGCGAAGTGGTCGCGGCCAGGATCGTCGGTTTCGTACACGCCAGCTCAGGTGGCATCGCTCACGCCGGTTCGTGCAGAGGTAGAAGCACGGGCGGCGGTGCTTGACCTTCGCGATTGCTTCCTGTGCCACGCATGGGACGACCGGCAAGGGCCTGCCAAGGAGTTGCACGATTTGCTCGAAGCGGCTGGCGTCAAGGTCTGGTTCAGCGAGAAAGATCTAGGCCTGGGCGTGCCCATGATGCGTGCAATCGACAAGGGCTTGGCTGCTTCGAAAATTGGGCTCGTTCTGGTCACCCCAGCGCTTCTGAAGCGGCTCCCTGCTGAGGGCGTCGCAGACAAGGAGCTCTCCACCCTCCTTTCGGGTAACCGGCTCGTGCCCATCGTGCACGGTACGACATACACCGCGCTCCGCGATGTCAGCCCGATGCTCGCTTCCCGCAGCGGCCTGGACACGGCGGAGGACTCGATGCCGGTGGTCGCGAAGAAGATTGCCGAGCTGGTCGAAATTTGGAGCTAGCACCTTCGAGGCGGACGTGGTTTGGGGCTAACTGTGCTCGATGCTGTTGTCGAGGTGTTCAACCGTCGCTGTTGAGATCGGTCGAGGACTCCAACGAGAGTTCAAGAGCGCATTTCGCTGCTCACTGGGATAGCGGTGTCGTCCGGTGGCAGCTTTCCATCTGTTATCCAGTAGCTGTTGAAGACCATGTTGAAGATGAGCCACCAAGCGTAGATGCTCTCGGCACTCTGCACCGCGTCGAGATCGAGTAGGCCGTGGGCCATGTCGTTTCGGAGGTTCGGCCCCGATTGTTCGCAGAACAGCGCCTGAATCTCGAAGGTGAGGTCCGGTCCGAACACGTTCTCCATCTCATCTATAGCTACCAGCGTGCTGAGGCCGAGCTCCATCAGAACACCGTCGGTTTCCAGCCTCGCGGTTTTGGCGCCTCTGCGGCTCAGATGAACCCGAACGAAGTTCTCGAGCTGTGGTATCAGCAGGTGCAGCGCCGCCGCAAAATCTCCGTCGAAGCCGGCCTTCAACCCCTTTGCCACCAGCGAGGCGCGGCTTCTGGGAACAATGCGCGACTGAAGGCAGATGTTGAAGAGGTCTTCTTCATCGACTAGATGGTCAACTATCACCTGTTCGCGTGCCGGCGCGATGCTTGAAGCAGTCAGATATCGAATCCGAATTCGATGGTCTTGGACCATGCGCGCAAGCAAGGCAGCCTCGGCTTCATGGCCGTCCGAACCGTCCGCCGCAGGCGTGCGCTGGATGATGCGTCCATCGCTCGCGCGGTGGCTGGTGGAAAAGAGTCGGCCGAAGAATTCCCGCTCCATTAGCATCTTCACGCTCTGCTTGGAGGACGCTCGGGAAGTGTAGGGGGCGATGTTCGCAAACACTCGAAGTGCCTCGATGAACGCCTTGTCTCCAACATCGCGATAAGCGGACTCGACTTCCTCCTTGATGTTGATTCGCTCGCCTTGAAAAGAAACAAACTCGTCCATCGATCGTGCGCCGGCCTCCCTCAAAAGACCATAGAGGCGACGCAGCTCCGAATCGATGTCGCGCGCGGGCCGAAGCATTTTGGGGATGCTGTAGAGTTCGTGAAGTGCATCGGTATAAAACTCCGTTGCGGCCGCGTAGCTAGGGTGCGGCCCAGTGGTTCTCGCTGCCGCCTCGCCCGCGTAGGTCCGTGCGGCAATCACTGCCATGTCCGCCTGGCGCTCCTCATCCTGGACCGCAGCGAAGAACTGTTTGGCGGCCGAAATATGGAAGCGAGCCTGAAAGAATTCGCCCTCCGACATCAACTTCTCGCCGCGCCGGACAAGCAGTTCGGCCAAGTGACGGTAGTCTGGGCTCGCCAGTCCGAGCTCCAACAGCATGCGCGACATCGAGATGACGGTATTGCTGCGGCTGTCTGATGCGAGGTCACTTTCAACCTTCGACCTTAGGGTTTCGCCCATCTCGGTCCAGTGCGCTTCACCCTGACCCCGTAGTTGCGCGGCCAACGTGATGCCGCGGCGCCAGCAGTTCTCGCTGTCGTGCATGAACCAGCCTTCTTCGTGCAAGGGAACGCATCGGTATGCAGCGATGGCTTGAAGGGCGTCGGCCACTACTCGCTTTGGACGCCGGGCGAGCCAGGCGACATCTGCCAGCCGCGCTTTCAAAAGCGGCTCGTCCGTCAGCGGGTAGATTTCCGAAAGAAGCTGCGCGTAAGGCTCAAAGCTGGCAACACCGCGGGGCTGCTGGAACTCGTCGACCTCGGTCGCCCTCAACGGCTCGTTGGTATTTGCCGGCGTGAGCCGCAGCGAGCAGGCATCCGCGAGCAGCCATAGCATCCTCGCCTTCGAGAGAGCTCCAGCCTGATTCGCCTCCGTTGCCTTCGAAGCTAAGAAATTCCACCAGTCGAAGTATCCAGCGGTTGCGGACTTGCCAGCCTCCCACCCGCAATCTTGGAAATCGTTGAGGGTGGGCTGAACCGAATCGGGTGGACGGAAATTGCTAGTCACGGGTCGAGTCGACGTGTTGGGTGAGTGAGCGGCATGCTTCGCGAACAGTAGGACACAACGCTGTGGCCTCGACGAGCATAGTGGAACATGGCCCTCGGGAAGTTACCTCGTCGCCGGCTGACTGGACTGGCTTTCCGGCTCAGCTACGCCCAGCCGCGGCACGGCGATCTGACCGATTGCCGTAGGTCGTGACAGCTGCTGCTCGCCGGAAGCCCTCGTGCCGGTCAACGCGCCGCAGCCGTCATGAGCTTGATCCAGTCGGCCCAGCTCAATGAACTCGACCCGTACGCTTTTCTGAAGGACTTGTTCGTGCGCTTGCCCATGCAGCCGCCTAGCCGTATCGACGAATTGTTGTCGCATCGCTGGCAGCAGCGCTGACCGCCTCGGTCACGCACGGTTTGGCCGAACGACCGAGCGAGAGATGATGACGATCAAGAGCCTCCGGCAAAAATCGAGGCACTCGTCTTGTTCAAGGCGACCCGGCAATAGTCGATGGAAGCAAATCGCTACAGAGCCGGTATCCTGGTGATGGGCACAATGCGTGCCATGCCAAATATTGCATCTATCCTCAAGGCCGAAATCTCGCGCGTAGCCCGAAAAGAAGTTCGCGCGGAAATCGAGACTCTCAAAAAGGCATCCGCAAACTATCGCTCCTCGATCGCTGAACTGCGCCGGCAGGTGAATGCGTTGGAAAAGGAACTGAGGCGTGCGTCTAAGAACTCCACACGACGTGCTGGAGCGAATGCGCCTGATGAAAGTGTGACGGAGCCGAAGCGGCGATTCAGTGCAATTCGCCTGGCGGCCCACCGCAACAAGCTTGGCCTCTCGGCTGCAAGCTACGGCAAGCTCGTGGGCGTCTCCGGTCAGACGATTTACCACTGGGAGCAGGGCAAGGCAAGACCGCGTACCGCTCAGCTCAAGAACTTGGCTGCTGTCAGAAATCTTAGTCAGAAGGAAGCGGTACTGGCCATAGCTAGTGATTGAAGGCTGGCAGCGCAGGTTTTCTGCAACAACGACGCTGCCGAGCTCGCTTAAATTGAGGCGCGTCAGCGATTCAGATTCGACCTTGCCGGGAATTCTGGGTCGGACGGCTGAAGCGATTGAGCTCACTTCAGACTGGATCAAATCGGCGGCCAAGTCGTATCGACTCACGATACCGGCTGAAGGTCTCGCGTTCTTGCGAAGTCAGAGGTCGTCCAACGATGAATCCGGACTCTTTAGTGGATTCATCAAGCGTCGGATGGCGTCGATGATCAAATGCCCAGTCACCCTCAGCGTTAAACAGCGAATGTTGTTGAGGCGGTCGGGGCAGGCTTGAACCAGCCCAGTCTAGAACAGGAAGTGGTTGTCGACGAACTCGTGAAATCACGTGCCAAGAGCGCACTTCGACCCATGGAAATCCAGCCGCTTGATAGGCCGCCTTCTTTTTGGCACTGACTGTGTGCGTGTGCCATACCTCGACTACCAGCAAGATCCGATGCGTACGCACACACCTCACGATCAAGTCGGGCACGAACCTGCTGCGTCCGATCTTGAGGGACTTTTCGGTCTCCACCGTAATCGATGCGGTCAGGCTCACGAGGCAGGCGAAGGCTCGCCAAGTCACTCCAGCGTGGAACAGGCCCATCAGCCCTTCGCGCGCCTTCAGCTCCATTGAAAGGCGTCGAATCGCGCGCTCGTGCGGGGTGCCCTGTGGATCGCGCGGTCTGCGACTCCTTTGCGTTCGTTGGGCCCAATGCCGTCTGCGCGAATGTCTGAAAGCCTTTGATGCCATGAGGGGTCCTTGAGGTGTTTGAGCGCCGTATGCTCAACACCATGACGATCGCCGTGCAGTCCGAAACCCTCCCAGCCCCATCCTCGGAGGCCTCTCCTCACCCGCAGGCGCAGGCTGCGGCGGTAGTGCTCGCTTACCTTGAGAACACCCAATTGGCAGTTCGACACAAGGCGTTCCAGGTGCTCAAGGAGCTAGCGATCCAAACAATCGCACGCGTGAGGGAGGGAAAGCCGACAGACATCACGACGCTGAATCTCAAAACCGGCGTCGCCCCGGACACGTCCAAAGAGCCCAGTGCTTGGCTCAGCCCCCACTGGTCCCGGCTGGTCGACGAGGAGAAGGAATGGCACGAAGGCATGGTCGAAGTGGCCCGTCGGGAGGGTATGGCATTCATCCCGCGGCTCGAAAAACTCCTGGGCAACCCATCTGTTTACCGAATCCATGCCGATCCCATTCCTGATGAGACGATGCCCGAACCGGTCCCGGAGATCCCGAAGGGTGGGATCTACTACACGCCGGAGAGTGTTGCTGCCCCTGGTGCCTTTCTGAACAAGGCACTGCGCGCGGGCGTTATCCGTTGGTCCGCTATGACCCGGTGGTCGATCATGCTTGCCGTCATGTCGACATTGATTGGCGTGATGATTCTGACCTGGCTCTTGCTCTATTTCAGCGTTCGGATATCCCGGCCCCTCAGCCCTGCCGATCTCAGTGTCGCGTTCGTTGTTCTGATGCTGGTGGTCAGCGTCGTCTCGCTGTTTCGTTTCTTCGGCGAGCTTTTTGAGCTTCGGATCGTGATGGCGCCGACGTTGCTAACGCCCTTGTCCAAGGACAACGTAACGCTAGAGCTCCGACCTTCGACCGAAGACAGCGTCGGCGCGCTGGTATTCGTCCGTTATTCCTCTACCTGTCCCATATGCAATGGGAGCGTAGAACTGTTCGATGGCAGCAAGGACTTTCCGGGACGGATTGTGGGTCGCTGCAGGCGTTCTGCGCGCGAGCATGTCTATAGCTTTGATCTCGCTCGCAAGATCGGTCGCCCTCTGCGTGAAACGGCAATTTGAGTTCCCTGTCTCGCCAGTACTTCGATGTCCTATATCGTTCCAACGATGCCACTTAGACGCTCAGCGCGCACTTCGGCGGAACGGCCAGCCTTGGATCAAACTTCGGAAGCCAACGCATACGGCATCTCTACTCAAAACTGTCTTCTGGAATTGCCTCCTCGCAGATTGTCCAAAGGCATAATCCAGCGATAACCACTGCTTCTGCGCAAGACCTTGGAAATCAACTTTGAAACGAAGGAATTGCGCGACTTATGCGAAGACGAGACGCTTGCCTCTCATTCGCTGGGGCCGGCGGCGGCCGAATCTTTGAAGCACCGCCTTTCGGACATTCGTGCGGCGGACTCCATGCACGATGTGCCGGCGGGGAAGCCGCGGATGGACAAATTCCAGAACATGGATTGCTATCGTTTGGAACTCGCAGATGGCCGCTCTTTGGTGGTGCTCCCGAATCACACACCACCACGAAACAACGCCGCCGGCGAAACCGACTGGGGTTGGGTGCGCCGCGTCAAGGTCGTAGCTCTGGAGGCGTAAAATGACGCACATGAACACGTTCGAGCCAAAGTGGACGTCGCCGCCAGGTGCCACAGTGCTTGACCTTTTGCAGGAACGCAGTCTTCCTGTGAGCGAATTGGCACAGGTAGTCGAAAAGGACGTGCAAAGCGTTTCGCGCCTGCTTTTTGGGGTCGAGCCTTTGACGGCCGACTGGGCGGATTGCTTGTCTCGTGCTTTAGGCGCGAGCCCGTCGTTCTGGCTGCGCCGTGAGGAACTTTATCGCGCCGACCTTCGGCGACTGTGTGATGCGGCCACCGCCACCGATACTGAGAAGTGGCTCGATGACCTCCCAATGAAAGACATGGTGCGTTTCGGTTGGATCGAGCAAGGCGCATCGGCACGCGAAACCGCGCTGAATGCGTGCGCGTTCTTCGGTGTCACGACGTCGGAAACGTTTGAGCGGAAGTACCAGGGCCTTCGAGCGGCTGCGGCCTATCGCACAAGTGCCACCTTTTCGACGCGCCCTTCTGCCGTTGCGGCCTGGCTGCGACAAGGCGAAATTGCAGCGGCGGCGATCGATTGCGAGCCTTGGAACGACGAAAGTCTTCATGACTCGCTTGACGCTATTCGCACGCTGACTAGAGAGCCAAATCCCGCCGTGTTCTTGCCTGAGCTTGAACGGTTGTTGGCTGGTTGCGGTGTGGCGACAGTGGTCGCTCGTGCTCCCGAAGGTTGTCGCGCAAGCGGGGCCACTCGATTTCTGAGTCCAGACAAAGCTCTTATTCAGCTCAGCTTCCGCTATCTTGCAGATGACCAGTTCTGGTTCACCGTCTTCCACGAGATCGGACATCTGCTATTGCATGCCCATGAAGACATGTTTTTGGAAGGGCTTGAGGAGCGAAATTCCAAAGCCGAGGCCGAAGCGGACGCCTTTGCCTTGTCCACGATTTTCGCCAGGACGGGGGTTGATGCTCTCGATAAAGTTAGCAACTCAAGATTCGACATCGCCCGCCTAGCTCGAAAAGCAGGGATTGCTCCAGGCATAGTTGTTGGGCAGTTGCAGGAAAGAGGACGTGTTCCGTACCACCACTTCAACTATATGAAGACACGTTACGCTTGGGCCTGATCGATGACTAGCCTTTGAAGTGCGTGTAGACACTCGTGTCCTTACCCCAGTTGCACAGGGAATCTTCCATTTCCTGCATCCCGACATCGAGATACCGCCCTAGCACTTGGATCCGACGTTCAAGTTCAGCGATGGTCAGCGCCTGACCACTCTCAAGTAGCAGCCGTGCGCCCTTATTCGGACCATTCGTGTTTGCGTCGAGATAGGGACGTCCTGGCCGAACGTTTGCAAATCCGAGCTTCTGCAACATAGTCAGATAGTCGAATTTTCCGATCCGCCCAAACGAGGCAACGGACCCCATCGATCGATACAGCCACTCGAATGCCTGCTCTGGCGAATTGCCTGACTCCAGAAGTGCGATGGCAAACAGGTTGTCATGGTTACCGTACGCGCGGATCCATTGCACGTAGGTTTCGAACGCGTCACCAGTTCCATTTTTCTTTGAGCCTGACAAGCTCAAATACTTTCGATGGTTCCCGAAGCCCCGGTTGCTGCCACGGCGCAAGTGATCCTCGTTCTGGTTCAGCCAATTTCGCATACCTTGGGTATCGGCTACCACTGCAGCAAAGGTCCATGGCTCACGCTGCCCCAAGGCACTGTAGAACTCACGGGTGTAGCGATACCCAGCTACGGGATGGCGCCCAAAGTGCACAAACAGAAATGCCAACCAGCATGCTTCGTCGAAGCGTCCCGCTTGAAAATGGAAGACCGCTGCCCGGATTGGGTCGAACATCTCGCTGAGGCCATCAGCTCGATCGGGATGAATGTCACGGTTGGCAATTGTCGGTACAAAACTCACTCGGCGAATACTGTCGATGATCTGGCGCACCAGTACGTCGCGCTGGACGGGGTTTTGCGCGCCTGGGAGCGAGAACTCGTTCTGATGGCACGCCCGCAGCCCCTGTACGAGCTGTTGACGACGTTGGGCTTCGTGTGGCCTCATGCAATAACTCCAGCTGAGCTGCGGGCCACCCAGGTGGCAATGCGCGAGACAACATCAGTGGTGACACCGAAGCTGCTCTGAATATTGTGGTTGTATCCGAGCACCAGAAGCTCTCTGTCCAGCGCAATGCCGTTCAACTCTGAGACCCGTCCGACGTGAGAGACGCCGGCGACGCGCCCGCCTTGAAGAGCCCAAGATGGCATCTCGTGAGAATCGAGTACTTGGCCATTCAACAGCCGACTGAACTCCCGAACCACGGTGCTTCCATTTAGGACGAGAACGCGTATGTCGGACGCCTTAACGGTTCGAACCAACGACGGTATCCCAAGCTCGATCAATCCCGCTCTATGTGCTGCGGTCAATGAAGACCACTTCTCAGCCGTCGCGAAGGGAACAAGATCGAGGTGGCATGCCTGCTCGCCTATACGGGAATAGTACGTCGCCCCAGTACCGACAAGCACCTTCTCCAAACGCTTGAACCATTGGTCATATGGGTTTCGGTAGAAATAGTCTTCACACGCTTGCCAGACCCGCTGAATGCCTTGCGCCGCAACTTCGCTCCAGTCGCGAACTTGCAAGGTGGTGAGAGACTCGAATCGGTGGTACGGGGCCTGCAGCTGATTCCCGCTGCCGTCCGAAAACTCCAAATTGCTGGGGTTCAATCCGAGCGTAGCGACCTTACTGTTCGCGGGATTCCCGAAAGAGACCACCGGCGAAGCCCATGGAATAGCGCCAAAGGCGACCGGCTCACCCGCATGCAAGAGTCCGATGAGGGTGTTCACCTCACGCATGAGAGCGGTGGAGCTCAACGCGAAGCCCCCCCTGCTGTGTTCAGTTCCGGGTGGGCCAAGCGGTCGACTCGAGGTTGAATAAACATCTTGTAGACATCTGAATCCATAGCCCCCATCAACGCTGTCAACTCTGCCAAATTTTTCGCCTTTGACGCACGGTACGCGGCAAACAGTCGCCCGAGGTCTTTCCAATAGCCAACGAGCGGCACTTGCTCGACATCGACGTTCTCTCCGCTACGAATCTTCTCTTCGACCTTCTGGAGTTCACGAACGCTATCCCACGGATCACCCTTTGGCATGGGAGGCATTGAGATGGTGGACTGCAATCCTTCATTGAGGTAAGCGATCGCCAGATCATTGTGCTTTTCGTACAGATGGAGACTACCTGCACAGTGCTTGTACTCTCCGATTTCCAGATCGGTTGATCGCGCTACCAACTCCTGCAGCATGGTGAATGAAAACACATCATGTGGCAGCCCGAGGTAGGCATCGTTAGACCGCATTGCAACGAACATATGCAAGCGTCCATCGCGCGCTAAGAACTGCAGCGTGCATGTGCAAGGTATAGAGGCAAACGATCCAACCAAGTCAGATGCATCGAACAGCTGTATGACGGCACGCCTCGAAGTCTTCTTGTCGTTGAGTAAATTGATGACGTTTTGAAGCTGATTTAGCTTACGGAAGGAAGAAAGGCGCTCACCGTACCCACTACGCACTCGCACCTGGTCGTCGGACTCCTCTTGGAAGCGCCCCGGCACGTAGTAGTCGATGAAGTCCAGCTTGGTATCGCCCGAAAGGTACCAAAACAGCTCGCCAAGCGCGCTAAAAAGCTTGCCCTTGCCTTCGCTACGGCTAAGCCTGGCTCGCGGATTTCTCAAATGTAGGCAACCGCCGAAGATCTCTCTGAAGTCCCCGCGGGAAGCTTTGATGACTGTCTTATCTTCGAGAAGCCGCTCTAATACGTCACGCATCAGATCGTCAAGCGTTTCATGCGAGATGTACATGCATTCCTCACGAGTATTTTCCGACAACCAACCCAGACGTATTCCCCGAATCCCGCGACACACACATCGTTCTCCCAATGCGGCATAGTCAAACGATGCGCATAGTCAGTGGCCATACCTACGCAAAGAGTCTGTACTGCTCAACTTGTTCAGCCAGCATCCGACGCGCAACACGAACGGCCTCTCTCGCCGTCACAGCCTGTGCCCCCTCCCTTAATGCCAACTGGCGTTGCCGAAGCGTAATGTCATAGTGAGGATGCCGCGCACCGCGGTGAAAGGCTCGCTTCGATACCCCGATAAGCGAGGCAAACTCATGAAGCTCAGCGAGCCCGTCCGCGAGAAGGTGGCACCACAAATATCCGTGCCTCGGAACCTTGGCGTCGTCTACGTAAACCATGTGTACTCCTTCGACCCGTCGGCGACTGTAGCATTCGATTTGGCAGTCTGAAATAGCCGCTGCATGAACACAGGGGATACCCGTGTTTCGCTAGTCACTCCTTCGGTCGCGGCTGCGCGCTTACGAACCCGCACGCGGGCTGCACACTGCGGCGCACCACCGGAGGATGCAGTGCAATCGAGCACAACGTGGAAGATTCCTCCGAGGCAACTGCGCCACAATCCTCAGGAAACATCCTTCTTGTTTCTCGCATACAACTGGCGGCGGAGAAACTCGACTTTCTCCCGCTCAGAATCGAGTTTGTCCTGGAGACTTTCGATCAACTCGGCCTCCTTGGAACGAGGGGTCAATGCGCTCAGGGACTGCGCTGCGGAGACATAGGCATACAGCGAATCCGAATTCCGATGCCCCATGCGAAGCGCCACCGCAGCGGCGATGGAAGCTGAGCTAGTGTCCATCCCTCGGGCTTGTCGAATCTCCAGTTCCTGATTGATCAGATCGTTGGCAAACTTCGCCCGAAAGGTGTGCAGGGACGAACGCCTCGGCGCGCCCGCATTGCGCATCGCGCGGCTCACGATCTGAGAAATGGCGCGATCGGTCATAGGCTTTCCATTTCTCGCAGACAGAAAGATCTCGCTGCAGGTGATTTTGGCTTTGCCGCAGCTAAGCGGCCTGTACTGGTCACAGAAGTCGCAGATCCTCAGTCCGAGCCAGACAGGAAAAGGGAAGTCGGTTTCGTACCCAAACTTTTGCGAGCGAGGCCGAATCAGAACCACAGGATCACGCGTGCTCTCAAGCATCAAGCGATCAAACTGATCGACCGTCAACGAGTTGATGGAAGCTCGCCTGAACCCCACCGAGTTGGCAATCTCGACGATCAGGGCGTTCCTGTGCGCGACATATGCATTGGATGTCGACTCGAAAAAGTACCTCTGCACGGCGTCGAAGGTCTCCTGTGATGCGACGAAGCTGGTCTTGTGCTTGGAGGCGCTGCCGACACTTCGGAAGAGGACGTTCGACTTCGACTTGAGTGTCGCTGCCGCGTGCGAGCCGCGATACTTCGCGCGCTGCGGAACTCGCCCACGTTCAATCAACGAAGTGACCTTAGGTGCTGTGATCATTCCTCGCTTATGCTGCCAGGCCAGCCACGAAAGTACCGCGACAAGCTTGTCGTTTACTGTCCTTCGCGCCGGCGCGAGGCTACCCAACGCCGATCCTTTTTTGAGCACCGATTCCAACTCGCGATCCCGGAAGGCAATGAGATGCCGGTCAGCCACCTCCTGGGAGCTCACCCCCTCGATACTCAGGTATCTCCAGAACTGCACCAGCTGACCGATCCTTTTCGAGATCGTCAGACCGGTCAGTTGCTCCTGATCCGCCATGTGGATAGCGTAGTCGGTCAACTCGCGAATCACCTGTCCCCGAGAGAGGTCGTACACCAGTACAGTGGATCGGCCGCCGACATCAACAGCCGAGACCAGGATTGGGTTACTGGCCGTCATCTGACGAAGGCCTGAGCGGCGTTACCGCGGTGAGCATCTTGGTCAAATCGGCGTTTGATTTTCTCAGTTGCGCGACCTCGTCGCGGTGTCGCACGCGTGATTCGACGATCTCTCTTTCCAAGGCGGCGTATCGTGCCTCTGACGCAATAAGTTGAGACTTGAGATCTTCAGAAGCAAACAGGTTGCTTGCCAGTTCTCGTTCCGCGATACGCCGTATCACCACAAGCAGCCTCATTTTTCGACGAAGATCCTCCAGTGCTCCGAGCTTGCTTGCGGTCGGCTTGCGCTTGGCATGGCTACGGATTGCAGCTATCGCCTCCTGCGTGGAGGCCAAGAGCACTGGATGGCGCTTAAGGGTTGCCTGCGCATTGCGAAGAATCCCTGGATAAACGGCACCCATGCCCGCGCTCATGTGCTCGGAGCACCAAGCGTTGAACTGACGGACGGTCGTCGGAATCTGGTTTGCAGTCATCGCATGATGGATGAGCTCGAGGTCCGTGCCGCTACAAGATTGCTTCGGCGCTTGCACAGCGGCGATGGCCTTCTTGAGAAGCGATATTTTTGCTTCAATGTTGCGCTTCGCCTTATCCGCATTTTCCGCGGCGATACGTGGTTTCAGAGGACGCGTCGCAATGGGTTGACTCATGGCGTGTACTCGTAGAAACGGTGCTCAGCCACCGAGTTTGATTTTGTGCAGTTCGATCAGCTTGGCGATGACTCTGATCTCTGCCTCTCGCCGCTTGGTCAGGACATTGGCGCTCGCGTTCTGGTTTTTCTCCCCTTGAAGGTTCGACAGGGCGTGCTCCAGTTGGATCACATGTGATTGCGTGACGACGTGATAGCTACAGGTTGCGCAAGTCTGAGGGGAGGCACGGCTTCGATCAAGTCCCATTTCTTGGTCGGAATAGCATTTGCCTTTCAGACTTGAGCGAGAACTTCCCGCCATACAGGTTCCATGACCGAACGGCAGTGGCAATTGACCTCGCTCCACGAGGACATCGGCCAACACCTTGCTCTGCGTTGCGTTGTTCAGGCTTGCATAGTGAAGGCCCAGCTTGAGGTTCTGATGAAATCGCTGAACCAGGCGGCTGTAGCCCCCAGAGTACGTGGCGCGCCCGTCGACAACGCTGGCGACAAAGGCATGAAGCTTTTCTACGCCGACCTGCCGGACGTCTTCGTCAAGAGCCCGCCGGTCGTCTTCGATGGCGGCCCGGTGGGCAGGCGTGAGGCGTCCGTACCGCTCCACTCCGCGTGCGCCGAACGGCGTGGTCCATGCGTCGGTCACATAGTGCCTCGTCATCTCAAGGTCGCGGTGTTGCAGCTGTTGCGCAAGACTAATCAGCGTGGCGTTCTCATACCTGTAGTGATAGAGCAGCGCGTAGGCTCGCCGCAGCATGTGCGCCTTCAATGGTGAACCATCGCTCAGGACAAAATCCCTGCCCGGGGTCGCCCCTCCTTTCGGCGGCTTGGCAAATCGGAACCGTCTGAGTTTCGCTCCAGCCAATGGAAGCAAGAAGGGCATGCAGAACAACGTGTTGTCCTGAGGAAGCGGTCCCTCGGCCGGATTACCGTCGAGTCTGGCGAGTTGCCTTGCGACGTCACTCACCCGCTTCAACCCCGCGACCGCATCGCGTGTAGCCTGATTGACAAAAAACGGAACATAGTCCCGGACGGTCTTCTCAATATAGAACTGACAGACATGTACGTCCACGCAACCGACGACCTGGCTCAGTGCACCTGCATGAAGACCGATGTATGAATGCTGGATTTCGTCCTTTCGGCGACCGTTCATCGCTGCGATGATGATGAAAGCAGCGGTGTGATAACGATCGACGATTCCGACCAAGGGTATATCGGTTGATTTTCTGCCGCGGCGAATCCCCACCTTGCTTCCCAGCTCCATTTCAAGGAGAGCTCGACTGGGGACCGCATCGAAAGCCAGTCCGGCTCCCCGAAGGTCCCTGTTCCCGGGATTGCACTGATGCCAGATCAGCGTTTCTTCCAGCATCTGGATGAGTGGCGGGCCGACTGTGTAGACCCACCAGAAAGCGGTCTTCAGGAGCTCCGCCAGTTCGTCGGGCGCAATGGATCCAGTTCGCTGGGCTGGAATGCGAGTGACACGATCAGCCAGTGCTTCTGGCGAAGTAAAAGGCAAAAATTTAAGGCCGCCCTGGTCTATCTCTGCCAACATGTTGATGACGCGCAAGCTTCCACTAAGCGTGGCAGACGAGCGCGGAACTGCGTTGATACGCTCCGCTTCGACGAACGCAGGGTTGATGCTCTCGCCGGGCCGCACCAAGCGCCTCGCAATTACCAACCGGGCAAGCGCGAGTTCCTTCGACCGAAGGGTGGTACCGATCAACGCATTGAAGCTTTTGTGAAGTGACCAAACCCCTTTCCCCGCGTAGCGCTCGCCTGAGACCAAAGCTTCGACCTCGGCGAGAGTCATCGTGTCAAGGGCCTGATTCGTTCTCTCGACGAGCTTCAACGCACCGGCCCAACCTTCTCGTGCAAGAAGCTGTGGAAGCCTAGCGAAGTGCTGAGGAACCCAATCCTCAAGCCGATACAGCCCGTTCAATCGCCCATACTCAAAAAGCTTCGAGATCCCACTCACGAGCACACCCACCCATGTCTCGCGCGATTTCGATGGCACGGATCTCAAATAGTGGTTGTCCACCACCTGCAGAATGACCGATACCAGATCCGGGCGCTCTGCAAGCGCGATGGGAGCACCAAATGGCGCGTCCGGAATCCAGTATTCCCTCAGGTCGAAATCCTTGTACTCGGAGCCGCCTGCCAGTCTGAAATCCCGTTTAACACGAATCACTGCGCCGTCGACCAGGGAGACCCAGCCGCTGCGCAGTTTTATCTCGTTCAAGTCGAAGCTTTTTGGCACCGGCGCGCCTACACCTAGCTCAGCATCGAGCGCGAGAGACGATCTGGAATTCACCATTTTTTCATTTCCGCTCTGAGAAGATAGCCGTAGGGACCCTTGTCGATTACGCCGCTTAACGCAAAATTGAACAATAGGGATGGCGCATAAGCTGCTTCAAAAAGAGGCAGATTTTCGTTGGCCAATCTATGCCAGTTCTTCTCATAGAAGAGTGTGGTTTCCGCGATCTCTCGGATGCGATCCGCGTCGATATGTATGACCCGATTTTTACATCCACCATCCTGATGACAATGACGCGCGTCGCACATCCCATGCTCCAACCACGTATCCACTGGCGGCGATGAAGGATCAACGCAAGTTGCGCCGTCGCCAATGGGAGAGAAAAATTCAGCTGCGGCAGTTTTCCCGTCCAAAAACATATCATTTGGTGCAGCTACACCAGGCAAGCTCGACATATATCGAATCGAGGAATCCAGGCGACGCTGAAACTCTAAATTCAAAGATGAATTTAGACGATTCAATAGGAGCTGATCGAGATAGTGGGCGGTGGTCGAGATGCTTACGTGTCCAGCAGCGCGACGTGCCGCCTCTACTCCCCCAGACTCTACATAAATCAAGGCAAGTGCCTGCGTACGAACCTGATCGTACGAAAAAGGTGTCAACGCGTATTTTTTCTGGAATTCTCGGAGTATCTGGTTCTCCGGAAAAAATTTAACACTTGGCCCACCGCCCCCATAAAACGTGCCCTTAAGCCAAATCGAATTTTCCGAGTTTTCAACCCATCTGAATTTCTTCAACTCTTCCAACCGGGCAATCAAAAACGTCAGAGCCCAATGTGCTTGAGTGTCCTGCGTTGAAACAACCACAACCGGAGTTTCGTCGTCAGTCTTCTTCTTGAATGCCTGGATGACATAATCCTTTCCACGGATTTTTATGCCATCAATATTCATGCTCAGGACAGAGCTTATGTTCCAGCAGGTTCTTATCTGTAGTGTCAAAACGCACGCAACCAAGAGCCTCGAATCCCCTAGGTAGGGCAAATAAAGCAAATGCTGAAATCTTGTATAAATTCGCGTGCCGAAAATTTTTTGAGCGTATTCCAAAAGACGTTCTGCACCTGCAAACGAATCACGGTGTGGTAGTCTTTTTACCGGGCGCGAGTGAACGTAGTGACAGTAATATGCGAATAATTTTTCGTCGCTGACGCGCAGCAATCTCGTGTTTGATTCGCTACCTTTCAACAAAAATGCATGCTCTATAAGGGCCACTTCCGTGAGGGTTAGCGACAACTCGCGATGTTTCAAGACCCATGCGGCATGGGTTTCGAATTTCTTGATTTCTAGCGCGCATGCGCTAAGTACGGCCTCCAAGTCGTCTCGAAGCAACTGTTTTGTTTTTCTTTTCAGATCCGCCACCGATCCATGTTGAATCGCACCTAGCGGCCTTCCTCCCGCGCTGCCTGAAGAAACCATGTCACTGATGAGCGGACGAGGAGGAGATTCTTGATATGGCATCCTCCTGTATGCCGCATGCAGGCGCTCTGGTTCGGTGAATTTCTCGTGCTGAATAAAGAATTGCTTCAGCAATAATCTGAGTGAATAGGCAATCTTTTTTTTGGTCGCAGTAGCGATCGAAAGCGGATGAACCAACTCATCCAACCTTCTGAAGAGTTGTAAGAGATCCGCTGCACGAAGTACCTCTATTTCGATGGAGGTCACGGATTTCCATAGAGATTCGGGGGCGAGAAGGTTCAGCGATTTTTTCAAGCAGTCGAACGTGGGGATAGCCATCGCGGAAACCAAACTGCGTTCGGCATGCCACTCCAAGAACTCGCGCAGCCAGCCATCTTTTGTGACGTGATATTCCCGTAGGCACAACGTTTTCCATCGAGTTTGCCGTCGTCCACGACTGCATATCAGAGTTAGAAATTCCATCACTACCCTTCTCGAACACAGTAGTTCTCGAACGCGAGCTACCGAGCTTGTTGTGATTTCGCTCTGTGCTCAAAAATCATGCTACATCCGCACTGACCGTGAACCTTGCGCCGGCCGACCTGCCGAAGGACTCCGGGCGCTTCGATCTGCCGATTGCGCTGGGCATCCTCGCGGCCAGCGGACAGATCGACAACGCCCGGCTCGCCGGCCACGAGTTCGCCGGGGAGCTGTCGCTGTCGGGCGAGCTGCGGCCCGTTCGTGGTGCGCTGGCCATGGCGCTGGCACTGCACACGCGCGGCGTTGCCACGCGGCTGGTGCTGCCCCTGGAGAGTGCACAGGAAGCCGCACTGGTGCCGGGCGGCGAGGTATATGGCGCGAAGCACCTGCTCGATGTGGTGCGCCAGTTCATTGCAGAAGGCAGCGATGCCGCCTCGCAACTGCCCGAATCGTTGGGCGACGACGGCTGGGCGCGCGTCCAGGCCGCGCCGGGCGCGGTTGCGCCGCAATACGCCGACCTGTCTGAAGTGAAGGGGCACGCCGGCGCCAAGCGCGCGCTCGAAATCGCGGCAGCCGGCGGCCACAGCTTGCTGATGGTGGGCGAGCCGGGCTCGGGCAAGTCGATGCTCGCGCAGCGCTTTGCGGGCCTGCTGCCGGCAATGCACATCGACGAGGCACTGGAGAGCGCGGCCGTGGCCAGCCTGGGCGGCCGCTTCGCGACCGAGCGGTGGATGAGCCGGCCAACGTGCTCACCGCATCACACGTCGAGCGCGGTGGCGCTGGTCGGCGGGGGCTCTCCACCCCGGCCCGGAGAAATCTCGCGAGCGCACCACGGAGTGCTCTTTCTCGACGAATTTCCGGAATTCGCGCGCTCAGCCCTCGAAGCGCTGCGCGAGCCGCTGGAGACCGGCACCATCACCATCGCCCGGGCCGCACGGCGCGCCGAATTCCCCGCGCGCTTTCAACTGATTGCCGCCATGAACCCCTGCCCTTGCGGCTATCTGGGCTCTTCGTCGAGACCCTGCCGCTGCACGCCGGATCAGGTCTCGCGCTACCAGGGCAAGCTCAGCGGCCCGCTGCTGGACCGCATCGACCTGCACATCGAAGTGCCCGCGGTGTCGGCGCAGCTGCTGCTCGAAGCGCCGCCGGGCGAATCGACCGACAGCATCCGCACCCGCGTGGTCGATGCGCGCGAGCGTGCGATACGGCGGCAAGGCCACGCCAACCAGTCGCTGCAAGGCGCTGCCATCGACCGGCATGCCGTGCTCGACGACACGGCGCGCAAGTTCATGTTCAACGCGGCGAACAAGCTCGGCTGGTCGGCGCGCAGCACGCATCGCGCGCTCAAGGTGGCGCGGACGATTGCCGATCTGGAGGGCGCAGACGCAGTGCAGGCAGCGCATGTGGCGGAGGCGGTGCAGTACCGCCGGGCGCTGCGCGGCGCCAAATGAACGCGGGAGCCAGCCGCGGCGCAGACCGTACTACTTGAACTCGTGGCTCACCACAGGCGCCGACTTGCTGTCCTGCACCGTCACCCGCTGCCGGAACACCTCAAGATCGCCATTGCGCACTTCGATGTTGTAGATGCCCGGGCGCAGCGACAGCGACTTGAGCGGTGGGCTCACGCCGCGGTCCGCGCCGTCGACGAACACCTGCCCCCAGGGGCGGACGTTGAACACCACGCGGCCCATGCCGGGTGGCGCCGCAGGTGTGGCAGGAGCGGCTGCAGGTGCGCCCGGCGTCCCGGCGGGTGTTGCACCCGCCACGGTCGTCGTCGTGGTGCCCGGCGGCAACGTGCCGGGCGCGACAGGCACTGACGGCGGCGAGAGCCGGTTGATTTCGGCGATTGCGTTGCGCGCCTCGCGCGCATGCACGCCGCGGCGGTAGCGGCGCAGGTAGGCCTCGTAGCCTTCGCGCGTGTTCTCGGTCTGCGCGAGGTTCCAGTCTTCGGCTTCGGCGGTGGCGAGCGCGGATTCGGGCGGCGCGGCCGGTGGGCCGACCGGGACGTTCTCCAGCGGTGTCAGCGGCGCCGTGGCCGTAGCGGCGGGCGCACTGGCCGGTGCGGCGGGCAGCGGCGCTGCTGCACTACCGCCGGCCACAGGCGTTCCAGGCGCGGCCGGCACGCCATCGGTGGTGGTGGCCGGTGGCATCGCCGCCGGCGGTGCGGTGTTGCTCGACATCGGCGCGGCCGGAGGCGGCACCGGCACCATTGCGGTCTTGGTTTCCTGCGGCTGCATGCCCGAGGTCAGGCGCAGGCCGATCCAGCTGCCCACGGCCGCGAGTGCGATCAGCAGCACGCCCACCATGCCCCATGGCGGGCGCTTGAGCTTGTTCTTTTGCGCGGTTGGTGCTGCGGCCTTGTCGCGGTCCTGTGGTGCGGCGCGCGGTGCGGGCGCCGGCACTGGCACCACTCTCGGCTGCTCGGGCGCGGCTACCGGCATCGGCTCCAGCGGCACCGGCGCCGACATCGGCGAGAACTGCTGCGGCACCAGCGGCGGAGGCGGCGGCGTCGCCGACACGGGCGCCGCGGGAATGATCACCGTCGGCGCGCTCATGCCGCTCACGTAGATGTCGCCGAGCTTCACAAGCCCCAGCTCGGTCGCGAAGGCAGCCACGGTCTGCGTGCGGTCTTTGCTGTGCACGGCCAGCGTGTGGTCGACCGCGGCGCAAAAGCTCGGGCTCAGGTCGTCGCGGCCCATCGACGACAGGGGCACGTAGGCGTCCTGCACGCTGCGCACCACGGCCGAGGGCGGCGGATGGCCCGTGACCGCGCGGTACAGCACGGCGCCCAGCGCGTACATGTCGGTCCACGCGCCCTGCAGCAGCGTGTTGTCGTCGGCGTATTGCTCGATGGGCGAGTAGCCCGACTTCACCATCACCGCCACTTCGTCGACGAGGTCGGCAATCGATTTTCGCGCCGCACCGAAGTCGAGCAGCACCGGCAGGTCGTCCTGCTGGATGAAGATGTTGTCGGGCGCGATGTCACGGTGGAAGCACTGGCTGCGGTGCAGCGTCTCGAGCGCACCCAGCAGTGGCCCCAGCATGCCGAGCAGCCAGGGCTCGGTGATCCTGCCCGGCTCGTCCTCGGCCAGGCGGCGCAGCGTGCGGCCCTTGTAGAGCTGGATCGCCATGTAGGCGGTGGAGTTGGCCTCCCAGAAGCGATGCACACGCACCAGCGCCGGATGGCTGAACTGCGCGAGCGTGCGCGCCTCGTTGATGAAGCTGCGCAGGCCCGCCTGGAAGGTGGCCGTGAGCCGCTCGGAGCGCACATGCACGCTGTTGTCACCCACGCGGCGCGCGAGCATCGAGGGCATGTATTCCTTGATGGCCACCTCGCGCTGCAGCGAGTGGTCGTAGGCGCGGTAGACGATGCCGAAGCCGCCTTCGCCGATTACCTCCAGCAGTTCGAATTCGGCCAGCCGGTGGTTCACGACCAGCGGGTGCGGCCGTTCGTCTTCCGTATCGGCTGGCGAGCTTCCGATGCCGTGCGTCGTCGTCATGCTTCTCCTCCTGCGGGGCTGCTGTGGCCCATACGACCTCCTTGGCCGGTCTGGCTCTTCTTCATGCCCATGGCACATGCCCCTGCGAAAACAACTTGGAAAACAGCGGTGTGTTGAGGCCGCCGCCATGGGCAGCGGTCCGCAACGGCGATCCGTCGGCCTGGTTGGTCCACCAATAGCTGGTGCTGCCGAAGGGGTCGAAGCACAGTGGAAGCTCTGGCCAGCCCAGGGGCTGCTGGGCGCTCGCGCCACCGGCTGTAGGTCCGAGGATCGAGAGGATGTCGTCCGAGCCGCCACTGGCCGTCTGGAAGCCGGCGCGGCCCGCGGCCAGCACCTGGCTGTCGAACTGGTCGGGCGCCACGCCGTGGCGGATGGCCTGCAACAGCGCGGTACCGCACTGCCAGTACCACGCGGCCGAGCCTTCGAGCACCGACGGGCGGTAGTTCTGCGCGGCCACCTGCAGCGTGATGCACACGGGGTAGTAGCGGCCCACGCGGTCGCAGCTCGGCGCGATGCAGCCGAACTGCACGGCGTCCACGCCCTGCGTGGCGGGAATCGCGAAGTTCCACACCGGCGCCACGGCGTAGTGCCGCGTCATCGCATCGGGCCAGCGTTTGAAGCTGCCCAGGCCGTTCTGCATCCAGCGGTCCCACCAGGCCTGCAGCTCGCGCGGCATGCGGCGATAGAGAAAGTCGCCGGCGGCGGGCAGCTTGCCGTACCAGCCGATCTGTTCGTCGACGGGCACCCAGGCTTGGGGAGGAATGCTGCTGTTCATTTCAGGATTTCCCCGGGCAGGAGAAGCCGTTCATCTGCGGCAGGCGCAGCGGGTTGTAGACGCTGTTGGCCGTCACCGCGAGCACCACCTTCTTGCCCTGCAGGTCGAAGCTCGCGTTGAACGATTCGGGCGAGCTGCCCGCGGAGATCGAGGCCTTGTCGAACAGCCGGTGCAGCGCCCACGGCCCTTCAGTCACGATGCCGCCGGCCGGCGTGCCGTTGGCCGTGGTCACCTGCAGGCGCACCTGGTTGCTGTTGCGCGGGCCGGGCCACTTGATGGTGCTGGGCGCCTGCGGGCCGTGCGCGTAGCGCACCGTCTGGCCGTCGACGTCGAGCGTGAACTGCGTGAGCGCCGCGTCCATGTCCTCCGGCCGGATGTCGATGGTGAATGAAGGCGTGCGCCCGCCCGCCATGCCAGAGAAGAACACGTCGCGGATGGCCTGCGCCTTCTGGAACGAATCGAGGTATGCCGAACGCCCCGCCGCGCTGCCGTCCACGCCGCGCTTGAAGGCCCACGGATTGACCGAGGTGTCGACCTGCGTGACGAGGTTCTTCTGGAAGAAGTCGTCCATCATCCCGCCCGGCGCGAACAGCTGCGCGAAGTCGCCCGAGGCCACGTCGCGGTTCGATCCGCGCGTGAACGGATAGCGCCCCGCAATCGCCTGGTTGCAGAACGAGCCTATGCTCGCCGCCGCGCTCTGCCCGATGTTCTGCCGCGTTACCGCAGCTGCCTTCGACGACGCAGTGGCCGACAGGTCGTTCAGCATGCCCTGAAACGGCACCGGCAGGCGCCCGGCCTCGGCCTGCACCTTGGTGACCGAATCGCTGGTCGGCGGGATGTTGCCGCTGCGCAGCGCGGTGTCGGTGGCGGTGAGGTAGTTGTAGAGCTCGTTGATGAGCGCTGCCGTCGCGTCGATGGGCGCCTGTCCGCCCTGCTTGGGCGCGGTCACCATGCGGCGCAGCGGCTCGAAGTGGTTGTCCACCAGCGACTCGGGGCGGTCTACCCGCGTGTTGCGACGCTGGCTGCCATCGGGCTGGCCGATGAGCTGCTCGATGCGCTCGCGCGTGCTCTGCACGCGGTTCTGCGCCTGGTCGAGCAGGCTTCGCGCAGCCTCGTCGTGGTTGCGCAGCAGGTCGGTCTCTCGCGCCGCGCCGCGGATGAGCCGCGACATCGGCGACTCCGCGGTCGAGAGCACGCGCGTCATCTGGATGCTCTGCAGCAGCGAACGGCTGTCGGCCAGGCGGATGTCGACGAGGTAGTCGTCCCACACCTTGATGTAGTCGGTGAGGTAGAGCCGGCGCACTTCGCGCAGCAGCAGCTCGCGCGAGGTGATGTCGGCGATGCCGGGCGCGCGGATCTGCAGCACCCAGCGGTCTTCCTGCTCGAGCGACAGCGTGGTCTCGGCAATGCGCTTGTCGAAGATGTCCCAGTAGCCGCGGTAGGTGAACAGCGTGGGAATGCCGTCGGTCAGCGGCTTGCCGCTCGCACGGCGGATGACCAGCGCCGACTCGGCCCCGCCCGCCTCGGCGATGGTGAAGGCATTGGGCTGGCTGGTCTGCAGGAGGATGCGGCGCAGCCGCGCATACGAGCGCTGTGCCAGCGGCACGCCGGCCAGACGCTCGCGCGTCTGCATGATGAGGCGGTCGTCCTTCGCGAAGGGCGAGGTCAGTACGCGCCCCACGAACAGCGCCTTCAGGTGCGATTCGAGGTTTGCGCGCTGCTCGCGCGTAAGCGAGGCGCCGATCTTGCGGTCTACGTCGGCGAGCAGCCAGGCCTGCAGGAAGTCGGCGTCGTAGCGCTCGGCGTCGTACAGCATGAGATACGCCTTGAGCGCCTCGTAGCTGTATTCGGCATCGATCTTCGCGGCGTCGCGCAACGACTGCTCGACGCGCTGCGCGGCCTGCGGCAGCAGCACCGTCTCCAGCGCGCGCTGGTATACGCCGTCGGTCGCGGCCTGCAGCTTCTCGCCCTGGTAGAGGCCAAAGCGGTAGGAGGTGGGCGGATCGCCGATGTCGAAGTGGTTCGACTTCGGCAGGTCGCGCAGCTTGTCGAGGATGAGCAGCGAGCTCGCGATGTCGCCGCTCGAATCGACCACCGTCGGCAGCTCGCCGCGCGCGGCTGCTTTGTTGAAGGCCTTGGCGTTGGTGTCGACCTCGGCCACGTAGTCCTTGTTGTTGCGCCAGCTGTTCACGCATGCACCCAGGAACAGCACCAGCAGCACGCCGATGGCGCTGTAGCCCGCGATGTCGATGGCCCGCTTGCGCCGGTACCAGCGCAGGTTGGTGCCGGCCACGCCCGCGTCGCGGAAGATCACCTGCTGCAGCAGTTCCTTCAGGAAGTAGCTCTTGCCCGGGCCCGGCGGCGGCGCTGGCGGCGCGTTGACCTGCAGGTAGCGCTTGATGGCGCCCATCACGCGGTCGAAGGCCGTGCCTTCCTGTGTGCCGCTGGTGAAGTACACGCCGCGCAGCATCGAGGCAGCCTCGAACTTCGAGGGGTTGAACACGTCGGCCAGGAAGGTGCCGAGGATGTCCTCGAAGCTCGCGAACTGCTGCGGCAGCAGATAAGCCTGCGCGCGGCGCATCGGGTCGGACTCGGCCGCCAGCAGCTCGGGCAGGCGCTCGTCGAGGCGCTGGTGCAGCAGCTTGTATTCCTGATGGAAGCGCTCGCGCAGGTCGCCGCTGCCCACCGGGGCCGCACCCTTGCCGGCCTTGTTCGCCGGATTGCCCTGAATGGGGAAGGTAAAGCCCCACACCTGCTGCCGCTCTGCACGGCCCAGCGAGCCGAAGTACTCGTTGAAGCCGGCCAGCAGGTCGGTCTTGGTGACCAGCACGTACACCGGGAAGTCGATGCCCAGGTCGTTGCGCAGCTCCAGCAGCCGCTTGCGCAGCGCCATCGCATGGCGCGCGCGCTGCGCGTCGTCGGCCAGCGGCAGGTCGGCAATGCTGATGGTGAGGATCGCACCGTTGATCGGCTGGCGCGGACGGAACTTCTTCAACAGATCGATGAAGCCCTTCCACTCGCCCTCGTCGGTCTCGCGGTTGCTCTCGTGCGTGGTGTAGCGGCCGGCCGTATCGATCAGCACCGCTTCGTTGGTGAACCACCAGTCGCAGTTGCGCGTACCGCCGATGCCGCGCACCGCAGCCTTGCCGAGCTGGTCGGCCAGCGGAAAGTCGAGGTCGGAGTTCACCAGCGCGGTGGTCTTGCCCGAGCCCGGCGCGCCAATGAAGATGTACCAGGGCAGCTGGTACAGGTACTGCCGGTCGAACAGCGAGAAGCGCCCCCCGGACTTGCCGTCGGCTCCTTCGCCGAAGCGCATGTTCTTCAGGATGGCCGTGGCGTCGGTGAAGCCGCTTTGCAGTTCCTTGATCTCGGGCGCGTCCTCGGGCTTGGCTTCCTTCTCTTTCTTGGAAGGGGTGCGCAGCTGGTTGAGCAGCTGTGCATTGAGCCGGCGCTCGCGCCACTTGCGGTAGATGACGCGCGCGATCCAGATCGCGAACATCAGCGCGATGACCACGATGCGCACGATCTCGTCTTCGAGCGGGCGGTAGCGGCCCACCGCAATGGCCGGGCCGATGATCCAGATCAGGAAGGCGAGCGCGACCAGGCCCAGAAAAACCCACAGATCGCGGCTGATGAGAAAACGGAAGATGGCGCGCAGCATCAGCGGGTGCCTCCGGGCTGCGGTGCTGCTGGAGCGGCAAGCGGCGCAGAGTTGGCGGGCACGCCGGCCACGGGCGCCACCAGCAGCGTCACCTCAACGCGGCGGTTGCGCGCACGATTGGCCGCGGAGTCGTTGGGCACGATCGGGTCGGCATCGCCGCGGCCTTCGGCGCGCAGGCGTTCGGGCCGCGCAAGGCGCGTGGCGATCATTTTCTTCACCGCGTCGGCGCGGGCCTGCGAGAGTTGCCAGTTGGAGGGAAAGCGCACGCTGCGGATCGGCTGGTCGTCGCTGAAGCCGCTGACCAGCACGTTGCCGTCCACGGCATTGAGCGCATCGGCCACGCGCGCGAGCACCGGCGCATAGCGGTCGAGCACGCGGTCGGAGCCCGAGGCGAACAGGCCGTCGCCGCGCAGCACCACCACGCTGCGGTCGGCCTCGTCGCGCACGGTCAGCAGGCCGTCGCGGATCTCGGGTTCGAGAAAGCGCTGCAGGCGCGGCGTTGGCGCTGGCATGACCACGGCACGCGCGGTCTGCGGCAGGCGTACCGCGTTGACGGCCGCAAAGGCGCCGTCGGAATGGCCCGCAAGGTTGAAGGTGAGCAGCGCGAAAACGACGAGCAGCAGCACCGCCGCCACCGCGCCCACCGCCCACACGGGCAGCCAGTTGCGCGTGCGGCGCACGGGTGCGCTCGCGTCCTGCCAATGCGGCGACAGCGGCACGGCGATTTCGCCGCGCGTCTGCCGGATGATCTGCAGCAGCCGCTGCTTGAGCGTTTCAAGCTGCGTGCGGCCGTTGTCGATGACGCGAAAGCGTCCCTCGAAACCCATGGCCAGGCAGAAGTAGATGAGCTCGATCAGGTGCAGGTGCTGCTGCGGGTTCTGCACCAGGCGCGACAGCAGCTGGAAGAACTTCTCGCCGCCCCAGGTCTCGTTGTGGAACATCACCAGCAGGCTCTGCGACGACCAGATGCTGCCGCCCCACGGCGTGAGCGCCGCGGCCTCATCGACCGCAGTGCACAGGCAGTAGCGCGCACCGATGATCACTTCGGGCGAAATGCCCGCCTGCTGCGCGCGCGTTTCGAAGCGGCGCACCTCGTCGACGAGATGCTCGCGCAACTGCGCAGGCGCGGGATGGTGCCCGGTGGCGCGAATCTGCGGAATCAGGTCAAGCAGCGGATTGGCGGCCGCCACCAGCGGGTTGTTGCCGGCGAGCGCCGTGTCGCCCGCATGCGGGCGCCGTGCGTCGTGCCATGCGGTGAAGGACTCGGGTTGCGCACCGAGGCCGCTACCACCACGCAAGGCATTCGGCATGCCGCCTGCGTCGCCCATCGCGTTGCCGCCACCAGGATTCGGCGGCACGAAGCCTCCCGGACCGACGGCCATGTCGTTGACACCGTTCATAGAGTCCCTCACGGACGGATGGCCCAGAACTCCATGGCCAGCCCGGGAAAGTCACCGGCCAGGTGCATCGCCACGCCGCCCGATTTTTCGAGCTGGCGCCACATGTCGCCGCTCTTGTCGAGTTCGAAATAGTGGTAGCCCGCGTTGTACGGAATCTGCCGCGGCGCAACCGGCAACGGACGCACCACCACGCCCGGCAACTGCAGTTGCACAAGGTCGCGGATGCGCTCGACCGAGCCGATCTTCACCTGCGTGGGGAAGCGCTGCTGAATGGCATCAGCCGGCAGGTCGGCATGCACCGCGAGCACGAAGCCCGCGTTGCGCACCAGCACCGGGTCGGGCATACGGCCCACGCGCACGCCGTGGCTGCGCTCTTCCAGTTCGATGGCGATCGCGCTCTGTTCGAGCACGGCCGACAGTGAACGCCGCAGCTCTTCGAGCAGCGGACGGATGCACTCATTGAGATTGTCGTGGTCGTATATCGGCCACAGCACCGGGCGGCGCGTGGGTGATGTGTGCGTGGCCAGATGGCAGGCCAGCTTGAGCCAGTCGACGAACAGGTTCTCGGGGTGCACCTGCACCGCCTGCTGCGAATGCCACGTGAGCGCAAGGTAGCGGTTAACCAGCTCGAGCAAGAGGAAGTCAGAGACCTCGCTCACGCCACCGCGCCCCGGCTGCGACAGCCGCGAGGCCAATGCCTCGGAGCGCTGCGTGAGCAGGCCGTGCAGCTCCGCGATCATGCTGCGCAGCATTGCGTGCGCAGAAGCGTCGAGCACCGGCGGAATGTAGTTGGCATCGACCACCAGCTTGTGGTCGGTGCGCCGCTCGATCACGCGCACCGCGCCAATGGCCTGCCATTCGGCGGTGAGCGAGGAAGCACGTGCAAGACGCAGGCGCGGCGCGGCGAGCTGCAGCACGGCGGGGCCGAGCGCCACCGCATTGCCGTCGTTCACTTCGCGCTCGATCACGCCGAAGCGCGCGGCCGAGCCCTCGTCTTCCGCGAAGATGACCTCTTCGCTGCCGGGCCTGCGCAACGGCAGCGCGAGCACGATGAGCTCGTCGGTGAGATCGGTCGGCACTTCATAAGGCAGTGGCGCGTCTTCGGCACCGAACGAGAACGGCGTGCCATCGGGCATCACGCCCGCGCCGCCGAGCAGCGACACACGGCCCAGCGCATACGCGTCGCGGTCGATCTCCAGACTCAGCCAACCCCAATAGGCACCTTGCAGGCCTGCGGTGCGCCGGGTCACGTATTGCTCGACATAGCGTTCCATTTGCTGGAAATGCTGCGGCCGCAGGTACATCCCTTCGGACCACACCACGCGATTCGCCAATGCCTGCGGATGGGCGCCATTCTTTGCGGCGCCCGAATTGCGAACTGTCACCAAAAGACCTCCTGGGGAGTGCTCACATCGAAGCGGGAGATGCGCTGAGGAGCGGCCTCCCGGTCCACTTGTTTTGCTCCTGATGCTACACGGCGCGTCTTACGTTTTGCACCGCATTTCGCTCACGAATTTCTCGCACTTTCGTACTAGCAAGCCAGCACCCCAAGCCGGAAATTAACGACTTGGTAGCAGCTCTATGCCCGTCTTGCGCACGGCAACGTGCACGGCCTGCTCGCTCGGCGAAAACTGCCACACCTTGTACAGGTTGGTTTGCTTCGGTTCCTTCAGCGGCAACACGATGCGCCAGCGCGCGGCCTCGAGTTTGCGATAGCCCGCGATGATGCCGATGGCGCGCGAGTCGAGTCCTGCTTCGCGCTTGAACACGCGCTCTTCACCGCTGCGCATGATGGCCTGGTCGGCGTTAACAAGCTCGGTCATGAGCGTCTCGCGGTCGCGATCCTGTAGTGCAAAGTAGTCTGCGGTTTCGAAGTTACCGGAAGATTTCAGTTCGAAGACCTTGACGAGGATGGGTGCGGCCTGGCCGCGTCCGTCGGGGTTGACGCCGTCGTCGATCCTGACGGTGACGGCGTAGGGCGTGGGCATGGACTTGGCTGTCGATGCGCATCCACTGATGAGGCCCGCAAACAACGGTGTGGTGGCAAGTGCGCCTTGTAGCAAGCTTCGTCGATGCATTGAAATCTCCCCGAGGGTTCGCGGCCTATATTATCGAAGTCATGCGCACTTACGATGGCGCATAACGTGCATGTCGCAACACAGCGGCACACTATCTCAAGCATTCCTTTTGCAAGGTAGGAGAGAAGATTGAAGTCATGTCTGCCTGCTTTGGCGTTCGCTCTTTTCGTGGTCGCGGGTTGCACGACCACACCACCGCCGGAGCCCGCGCCGCAACCCGAACGACTGAGCCAGCAAGTGGCGCGCACCACGCTCGAGAAGGCGCAGCAAGCGTATGACGAGGGCGACTATGCCAAGGCCGTCAGCACGCTCAAGAGCGGCGGCGTGTCGGTGTTCGAAGGCGCCGAGCCGGGCACCCGGCTCGATGCAATGAAGCTCGAGGCCTTCAGCTACTGCGTCGGCAACCAGGTGGCCGAATGCCGAAACCAGTTCCGCAAGATCCTCGATGCGTTCCCGACCTTCGAGCTCAACGTGGCGGAGCGCAAGCATCCGGTGTGGGGCCCCGCGTTCGAGGCCGCCAAGCGAATGAAGCGTTGATGAAGAACATCGCGGCGGCCACGGTGCCGCGGCGCGAGACGACGAACACGGAGAAGCCATGCGTTGGACAGTGATCGAACATGCCGGCAAGCCGGTGACCACGGGCCCTTCGGCATTGCTCGCCGCGCCCGGCGGAACGATCGGACGCAGCCCCGACAACCACCTCGTGCTGCCCGACGAACAGCGACAGATCTCGCGCCTGCAGGCCACCGTGCGCTTCGACGAAGACGGCGTGGCTGTGCTGCGCAACATGAGCGCGGTGCTGCCGATCAGCGTGAACGGACACACGCTCGCGCACGAGCAGGAAGCGCGCGTGGCCGATGGCGACCGCGTGGCGATCGGAAGCTATTTGCTGGAGGCCGCGAGCGCGCAGCGTGCGGCGCCTGCGGTGGCTGCGGCTCCGGTGCCACCGCCTTCACCACCTCCCCCGCCCCCACCACCACCGCTGCAATCGGTGCAGCCGCCAATGGCCGCGCCGATGTCGGCGAGCCCCATCGACGCGCTGCTGCCTTCCTCCGGCACATCCGACGTGTTCTCCGATCTGTTCGGCGAAGGCGCACTGCCCATCGGCGACACGCAACCCACGGTGGCGATGCCACCGCCGCGGCAGGCAACGCCCGTGCCGCCGCCTACGCAGCCGCCCGTGTACGCACCAGCGCCGCGAGAGTCTTTCGCCGCGCCCCTGCAGCCGTTCGCACCGCCGCCGCCACAACCGAAAGCGAGCCCGACCCTTGCATCGTCACAGATCCCTTCCGCGGCTGACTGGGACGCCATCCTCGCCAACGCACCGCGCCGTGTCGACAGTACACCCGCGCCAATGCCCGACCCGATGGCGCATGAGCCCTTCGAGTTGCCGTCGCAGGCGCGCCGCAACCCGGTCGACCCGCTCGCGGAGCTGAACCCTGACGCGGCCAACGACATGTCGGACATGGCGCTCAAGCGCGGCGTCGATCCGCTCTCGTTCTTCGCGGCCGACGAGAGCGCGCATTCGCCGCTGACCGACCCGCGCCCCACCGCGCTGACGCACACCGACCCGATGCTGCCGGGCGACACGCACCCCGCGCTCGACCTGCTGCAGAACAACAGGCCCGCCGTGCAGGGGTACAGCCATTCGAACCATGCGCGCGAAGTGGCGGCGCAGTTCCGTCCGCCGAATCCGGTGGCGATGCCGGCGCCTGCGCCCGCACCCGCGCCCGTTGTCGAACCTGTGAAGGTGGAGGCACCGTCGCCACCGCCACCGCCTGCGCCCGTTCCACCACCTCCTCCGCCTCCTCCTGCACCGCCGCCCGTGGTGCAAGAGAGCCCGCCCGAGCCGCCGCCTGTCGTGGCGCCGCCCGTAGCTGCCGAACCCGCGGTCGCGCCCGTCGTCGCCGCAGCAGTAGCGCAACCGGTGGCGCAACAACCCGTAGCGCCATCATCCTCATCGGAAGCCCTCTTCAAGGCTTTCCTCGAAGGCGCAGGCGTCCCCGAAGTCGCCGGCCAGCAGCCGCTCGACATTGAGGCCATGCAGCGCCTGGGCCGCATCATGAGGGCCTTCACCGACGGCACCATCGAGCTGCTGTCATCGCGCGCCATGCTCAAGCGCGAGGTGCGCGCCGAGATCACGATGATCGTGGACGAGGAAAACAATCCGTTCAAGATCCTGCCCAACGGCCGCGCCGTGCTGATGCAGATGTTCGGCGCGCGCATGCCCGGCTTCCTGCCGCCCGAGGCCGCCGTGCACGACGCGCTCGGCGACCTGCAGTCGCACCAGCTCGGCATGGTTGCCGGCATGCGCGCCGCGCTGCTCACGCTGCTCAAGCGCTTCGATCCCGCCGTGCTGAGCCGCGAGACCCCGCACGACGGCAGCCTGGGCGAGAAGCTGCTGCCCGGCGGCCGCGAGGCGCGCCTGTGGCGCGAGCTGCAACAGCTGCACACCGAAACGACCGCAGCCGTCGAAGACGACTTCCAGGCCGTCTTCGGCCGCGCCTTCCAGCAGGCCTACGACAAGGAAATGGAACGGCTGAAGGAGGCACGCCGTGCTTGAAGCCACCCGCTCTTTTGCCGTGCCCATATCAACCTCGCAGTTCTCCTGCGTGGGCGAACGCAGCGGCAACCAGGACGCCATCGGCTACCACCTCGACGAGCGCAACGGCTGCTTCGTGGTGAGCGACGGCGTGGGCGGCAACGCCGGCGGCGAGCTGGCCTCGCGCATCGCCGTCGACACCGCCCTCAACACCTTTGTCGATGCTCCTTCGCTGGCCGCCGACAACATCCAGCGCTGCGTGAAGGCAGCCAACGACGCCATTCTTGCGAAGCAGCGCGAACTCACGGAGCAGAGCCGCATGAGCGCGACCTTCGTGTCGCTGTTCATCGACCGCATCAGCAACCAGGCCTGCTGGGCCCACGTGGGCGACAGCCGCCTCTACTGGTTCCGCCGCGGCGCGCTGATGCAGCGCACAGAAGACCACAGCCTGTCGGAGCGCTCGGGCGATGCGGCCGCAAGCCACCAGAACGGTGGCGAGCGTCTGGTGAAGACCAACCTGCTCTACCGCGCGCTGGGTGCACGCGCCACGGCCGAAGCCACCATCACCGCGCCGCAGCGCCTGGCCGATGGCGATGCATTCCTGCTTTGCACCGACGGGTTGTGGCAGCTGATCTCGCAGCAAGTGATGGAACGCTCATTGCAGCTGGCCGACAGCGCGGAAGAGTGGCTCGCACTGATCCGCCGCGCAGCCGAGGCCAAGGCCGATGAGACGCAGGACAACTACTCGGCGCTGGCGGTGTGGGTGGGGTTTCCGCAGCAGGTGACGCTGGCGGGGACGGCGGCGCCAGCGCAGATCGCAGCAACCTGAATTACCTGCACGCCCTCAGGCCATCAGCACCAGGATCTTGGGCTGGCTCGGCACGATGCGCATGCCCATCGCGTTGCCGCGGTTCTGTCGCGTCATGCTCGTCAGGCGCGTCTGCGCCGAGCCCTTGATCAGCATCGTGAACGCGCCAAGCGTGTGCCGCGACTCGCCCATCACGCTCTGTACTGCCACGCCCAGGCCGATGCCCGCGTTGTCGCCGAAGGTGATCGGCGTGCGCGTTGCCAGGTTGTGCGCGGGGGTGCACAGGTAAAGGATGTTCCAGGCTTTCGGAATCGCGGTGGGGCCGAGCGCGAAGTTGGGGTACGGAATCGGAATGGCCGGCGACTTGCAGACGTCCGGAAAGGCAAGGTCCATGCCCATCAATTGGCAATTGGCAAACATGCGGCGTCTCCTTCGATGGTTGGAAAGTCTTGGGCTGTGCTTCAGCCCATGTGAATCTGGCTGGCGTCGGCCTTGATAAGGTCTTGCGCCGTGACCACGGTGTTCTTGCCATGCAGTCGCGCCATCTCGCTGGCCTGGTAGTCGATGTGCGACGCACGCACCTGGTCGATGCCCTCGGTCATCCGGAATGCGGTCTTGCTCAGGTGCACCAGCCGTTCGACGATGGCTTCGTAGACACGGCCGATCACACGGATGCTGAGCACCCTGGCCTCGGCCTCCTCGCCCTGGTAGGCGAGCCGGCCCACGCGGCAGTCGGCCGTGTCGGCGTCGATTTCCAGCTGCGGCGTGCCCATGCGCAGGCCTTCACGGCCCTGCAGCAACAGCTGCGTCGCACTTTCGATGCTGACTGCACCGCGCTCGGAAGCCAGGGTGAGATCGCCGCTCACATCCAGGCGCGAGGTGCGCGCATCGGCCTGCTCGGCCACCGCGGTGAGATAGAGGCGCTTTGCATCGGGCCCGCTCACGAGCACCAGGTCGCCGATCTCGGGACGCAGCAGGCAGCTGGCGGCGCGCTGGCAATGCAGCAGGCGGCCTTCGCTCTCCACGCTGTAAATGCCGCCGGGCAACGCCGAGGTGACGCTTCCGAGCGCGTTGACGGCGCCGCTCTCCGGGCCCGCGCGGTGTTCGGCGGCCGCCGGCTGGGTCGATGGCGATCTCAGGGAAGTGACATTCATGGGAAACCTCGATGTCCTTGTCAGGGTCTGGCTCCGCGCGCCGAGAATTCCTCGGCAGCGAAAAGATCGGGATCGTTTGGCAGCAGGCCGCCGCGATCGGAAAACCGCGTGCCTTCGGTCAGCGCACGGTGCATCTTGGTGCGCATGAACATGGCGCCGCCGAAGTCGGCGTCGTGCAAGTCGGCATACGAAAAATCGGCGTAGGTCAGCGTCGATTCGCCGAACCTGGTCGTGCCGCAGCGTGCGCGGTGGAACACGCATTGCTCGAGATCGGCGCCCGTGAAATCGACACCCTCCAGATCGGCGTCGATCCAGATGCTCTGGGTGAACACACCGCCCGCGCACACCACGCCCTTCATGCGCACTTGCGGAAACAGGCATTGCGGCGCGCGCACGCGCCGCAGGTTGCCGCCTTCGAGCTGCGCACCCTTGAAGTTGCAGCGCACGAGCGTTGCGTCTTCGAAGTCGCAGTCACTGAGATCGGCGTCGGTGAACTGGCAGTTCTCGAAAGACTGGCCGCGAAAGACCTGCCCCACGAGCTTCGACTCGATGAAGATGGTCTTGTCGTAGCTGCAGCCGGCGAACACCGCCGAACGCAGGTCGGTCCGATAGAACGTCGCGCGCACCAGCACGCGCGAGAAATCGGCGCGCAGCAGCGAGCCTCCGTGGACGCTGAGCTTTTCCAGGCGGACGTCGGCGAACGACGCATCGTCCAGGACGTCATCGGCGAACGAGGCATGGCCGAGGTCGGCGCCCGAGAAGTCCACGCCCGCCAGATTGCAGCCCTCGAACATGACGCCGTCGAGCGACGCGCCGGGCATGCGCGCACCGGGCGCCTCGCACCGGCTGAAGACGCATTCGACGAGCACCGCCGAGGCCAGGTCCGCATCGGCGAATCGGCACTGGTTGAACATGCTGCCTTCGAGCCTCGCGCCCGACAGATCGGCGCCGCTGAAATCGCACGACAGGAAGATGCCGCCCGACAGGTCGAAGCCGCGGAAGTTCAGCCCCTTCAGGTTTTTCTCGCGGACCTCGTCGCCCCGCTGGACCATGGCCTGGATGCGTGTGGGCGTCATGGCGTGTCCTGCTCCGGCGCGCGCTTCGGCACGGTCTTGACCTGTTCGGTGTAGGCCTCGTCGAAACGGGTGAATTTGTCGATCAAGCACTGGCCCAGGTCGGCCTGGAACAGGTTCGCGCGATGAAAGTTGGCCGAGGCGAGCAAGGCCTTCTGCAGGTTCGCGCCGATCAGGTTCGCACCGGCGAGCGTGGCGCCCGTGAGATCGGTGCGCACGAAGCTGGAATCGCGGGCGTCGGCGTTCACCAGCACGGCATTGCGCATCGAGGCGTTCGAGAAGTCGGTGTTGTCCATCCGCGCGCCGGTGAAGTCGGTTGCATCGAGCACCGCGTCGCGCAGGTTGCAGTCGATCAGCACCGCACGCTGGAATTTCGTCTCGCCCAGCTTGCTGGCGCCGACGAAGCAGGTGCTCTCCACGCGCGCATCCGAGAAATCGACGCCGCCGCGGCATTCGCTGTCGGTCCAGTCGCAGGTGTCGAGCGCAGCGCCTGTAAAAGTCATCCCGGAGACGACGCACTTGTGCCAGGAGACCTTGCGCAGGCGCGCATGGTCGAAGCTGACCCGGTGCAGTTCGCTCTCGTCGAAAAAGTCCACCGAGACGAGCTGTGCGCGGTCGAACCTGCAGTCGCTCAAATAGGCTTTGTCCAGCGTCAGGTCGTCGAGCTTCGCATCCGAGAAGTCGCAGCCCTCGGCACGCAGCTCGTCGAGCTGGGTCCCGTCGAAGCGGGCCCCTGAGAAATCGGCGTTCTCGCAGACGGCCAGCACCATGTTGGCCTTGGCGAAACCGACGCCGCGCAGCGAGGTGCGCGAGAAGCGGGCGCGCACCAGCAGTGCCTCGCCGAAGTCGGCGTCGTCGAGCACGCAGCCGCTGAAGTCGGCGCTCTCCAGCAGCGTGCGCCGCCAGCGCGTGCCGCGCAGGTCCATGCCAGAGAAATCGGCGCCGGTGAGGTCCAGGTCGGAGAAGTCGCGGCCATCGGCCAGGATGCGTTCGGCCTGCGCACGCGTTTGCGCGGCCGCCTCGGGCGACATCGCATCGGCCGCATCCTGGTGCTGGGCCATGCGCCGGTAGTTGGCAATGAGCTGGTCGCCGGCGGTGCTGGACAGCTGCTTCAATTCATCGGCCGCCTGCTGCGACATGGGGCGCGTGCCCGGCGCGGCGGGCGACTGCCGCAGCTTCTCGATGCGCGACCAGGCGTCGACCTTCGGCGGCCCCTTCTGCTTCATTGCGATGCTCTGCCCCATCAGCTTCGAGGTGTCGAAGCCCGCCTTGCGCGATTCGACCGCGTTGGCTTCGGCTGCCTCCGCCATCTCGGCGCGCACCTGCTCCATCTTCGCGCGCTGCTCCGCGATCATGGCGCGCGTCTTCGCGATGTAGGCCGGCAACTCGTGCATCGACGTCGGCGGCTTGTGCGCCGCCATCTCGCTTTCCTGCGCTTCGAAGCGACTCATGTCGACACCGTCCGCCTTGGCCTTTTCCCGCACTTCCGAACGCATGCGCTCGGCGCGCGCTTCCATGTTGCGCCGCATGGGCGTCGGCGGCAGCGCGGTCATGTCCAGTTCGGGCCACGGACCCAGGATGTGCTCGGGCATCAGCTGCTCATCGTGCAGGAGGTAGAGCGCACGATCTTCGGCTTCGCAGCGGATCACCAGCACCTCGCGGTAGTCCGCGATCGGCAGTGGAGGTGCACTGCCCTCCTCCATCGCCATCATGGCGTGGCTGATGTCGGCGGCATCGTCCTCGGCGATCTCGGTCACGCCGTGATAGATCAGGCCCAAACGCTCCAGGTGCGGGAAAAACCATGCGGTGCTCAGGCGCAACGGCAGGTCTTCGAGCACCGCGCCGTCGAGGCTGTGCAAGTGATGCTTGCCACGCACCACGAAGCCGCGTGCGCGCCAGCCGGGAATGCGACCCCGCTGCACCGGATGCCCGGGATGCATGTTCGTGATCTCGAACTCGGCGCCGGCCAGCTCGCCATCGCCGGGCGCGAGCCACTGGTCCGGCGGCGCGGCATTGAAGTAGTTCCAGTCCATGTCGCGTGCATAGCCCGGAAAGAGGTTCTGCTTCCAGTGCTCGTCGTACTGCTTTCCCAGGCGCTGCGCGCGCGAGGGCCGCTCGATGCCGACCAGGCCGAATCCCGCAGGCGCGACCTGCTGGTCGGGGCGGCGCAGCATCGCGTGCGGCAGCTCGATGTTGGGCAGGCGCCGCGTGTGCAGGCCGTTGACGAGCTCATGGGCATGGCCGATGCCATCCGGGTTCTCGGCGAATCCGGGGCCGCCGAAGGCATGCTGCCAGTCGAGCCGCAACATGTCGAAGGGTCGCGGTGCGCTCGCGCGGCCATCGACCCAGAAGCGGTCACCGAACACGTGCAGAGCCTTGGTGCGCCGGCCGACCCGCACCGCCACCGCGCTCTGCGTTCGGTCGGGCTGGTGGCATGTGTAGGCGTTGCCCGCCACGAGGAACTCGGGATTCACCTTGGGCATGCCGAGATCGAAGGAGAACTCGCTGCCGAGCTCGTTGGCAAAGGTTTTCCAGCAATCGGGTTCGGGCACAAGCTTCGCATCGGGGCCGAAACCGTCGGTCATGACGATCGCCGTCATCCCCAGCCAGTGGCGTCGGTCCTTGATGAAAGGGCGGGTGAGCATGCTCATGCGCAGCGGCTTGAAGAGCTTCATGCGGCGGTCGTGCTCGGAATCTCGACCTGCGTGCGATCGCGATCGATCGCCACCACCGGCGGCACGGTGTCGGAATACAGCACATGCACCTTGCTACCCCTGACGAAGGTCGAGAGCAGGTCTTCGTCGATGAAGGTCCTCAGCGTGGCCTCGCGCAGTTCGCCCTGTTCGTCGCGCCAGGCCAGGCGCAGTTCGGTCGCCGTCATGCCCGCACCATGCCGGCTGCGCTTGGTGAGCTGGCCGGGAGGGCGCGCGAGCCCGAGCACCTCGGCCTCACCATGCCGTGCATGGCCCCGCAGTTGCGCCCAGTGCCGCTCCTCCTGCTTGTATTCGGAGTTGGTGGTCACGGTGCTCCACACCAGGAAGACGGACAGGATCACCGCCGCGACCATCGCGATCGCACCCACCGTGCCGAGCACTATGTCAGACCATGCCATTCGATATTTTTCCTTCGTGGAGTACGGGATCATTCGGTGACGTTCATGTCGCCGGACTGTGTTTCTTCCAGGGCCACGTCGACCTCCACAGCCTTGGTCGTCTTCAGCTTGATGACGACGTTCTCCTTGCGCCACACCCAGTCGATGAAGTTGACCAGCGACAGGTTGACGAAGATCCCGGAATTGATCCAGTTGAGACCCGAGGTCAGGATCTTGATGCCGTAGAGGTCGTAGGACGCCAAGGTCGCCGTGGCCTGGAATCCAGTGCCTTCCTTCACATTGCGCTGGTACCAGGTCTGGCTGTCGGCGTTCACCTCCTGCCTCGGCGTGTTGTAGGTCGTCACCTCCGTGTTGATCGTGAAGTTGGTGGTGTTGACCGTATGGTCGGTGCTTCTGTAGGTGATGTCCGGTGCATAGACAGTCTTGGTGCCGGTGACCACCGTGTTGTCGGGGCCGAGCACCAGCTTGCCGTCGAAGGCATTGATGATCTCGACCCGCCCGCTGCAGGTGATACGGATGTCCGAGCCCGCGACGAGCCGCAGTACCGATCCGTTGACGGTGACGACCACGTCGCCGTTCACCGTCTCGAAGATGCCGTCGTTGACGATGCGCTTCTCGCCGCCGCTGATGATCTCCGTCGCCCCGCCGGTGATGGTGCGGATCTCCCCACCGGACACCGTCTCGGTGGCACCGTCGTGCACGGTGCGCGTCTCGCCGCCGTCGATGGTCTCGACCGCGCCGGCTGTGATGTGGCGCTCTTCGCCCGACTCGAAGGTGGACGACTCGTGGCCCTTGATGAGCGTGGTGCGCGTCTTCTCGGTCGTGTGTGTCTCGTCCCCTTCCACCTCGGTGTCGAGGTTGCGCTCGGCGTGCAGCAGGATCTGCTCGGCACCCGTGCGGTCCTCGAACACGATCGCATTGGCATTCGCCACGGAGCCGCCCTTGGTCGAGCGCGACACGATGCCGCTTTTGGTGTCTTCCGCCGGCAGATCGAACGGCGGCATCTGATCGGCGTTGTAGACGCGGCCGATCACGATGGGGCGGTCGATGCGTCCGGAGATGAAGTCGACGATCACCTCCTGCCCGATGCGCGGCACGTGCATGGTGCCGAAAGAATCGCCCGCCCAGGCCTGCGAAACGCGCACCCAGAACGAGCTGTCCTGGTTGTTCTGCCCGACGCGGTCCCAGTGGAACTGCACTTTCACGCGGCCGTATTCGTCGGTCCAGATTTCCTCGCCCTCGGGGCCGACCACGGTGGCGGTCTGCGGACCCGTGGTGCGCGGCATCGGCGTGCGGCGCGGCGCGCGAAACGGCCTGTCCGCGGGCTGCACCACGAATCCGGAGCCGAAGACGGAGCCTCCCGTCGCATCCGCCGCAGTGGCATACCCGCCCTCGCGCCAGTCGTAGTGCACCGACACCAGCAGGTATTCGCGGTTGTCGTCGTCGCGCGGCGAGCCGCGCATCGTGAAGCGGTATCCCGGCGCCATGCCGCGCACCGTGGCGTGGCCCGCGCTGCGGTCCGCGAGCGACTGTGCTTCCTCCAGGCGCACACGCGCATAGTGCTCACCGTCTCCGCTCGCGCCGTAGTCGCCGATCCACTCGTACATGTCGTAGTCGGCGTTGCCGGTGGCCAGCGGCTGCACGCGCGTGTTCGCCAGATCGGCCTTGGGCGTGGTGAAGTTGAAGTCGTTGACCGTGTAGCTGCCCGAGCGCACCTCGGCCGTCACCTGCCAGTCGTCGATCACCTCGATGTCGTCCGTGATGGCGCGGTCGGTCGCGAAGCAGTCGATGCAGGCGTAGCCCGGCAGTTCGTCGTGTGCCGCGATGTCGTCCACCAGCACCAGCGTGTGCCGGTCCTTCTCGTGCCTGAACCAGTAGTAGATGCCTTCGAGTTCCATCAACCGGCAGACGAAGGCGAAGTCCGATTCCTCGTACTGTGCGCAGAAGTCCCAGGCCCTGTAGCTGCCATTGAGCTTCTTCTCGTAGGCATAGCCGTAAGCGCCGAGCACCTCCTCGATCATCTCGACCGCCGTGCAGCCCTGGAACGTTCGGCTGTGGCTCGAGCGCGTGAGGTACCACAGCCACGGCCGCACGGTCGCGCGGTACACCGTGTGGCGCACAGTGCCGCCTTCGCGGCCAGTCTGCGCAAAGCGCGTGACCTCGCCATGAAGGAAGCGCGCATCGGTCGCGGTCTTCATCTCCAGTGCCATCGACTTGCCGAGCAGCGACTTGCCGTCGATGGACGGGTTCGGGCTCAGCAGCTCGACCTCCAGTTCGAAAAGCTCCGACAGCGCCTCGCTGCCGTGCATCGCGCGAAAGAACAACTGGTCTTCGGCGAGCGGCGTGTGGGCACGGACTACTCTTGCCATGGCATGCCTTTCCTTTCTGCCCGGACGGCGCTCATTTCTTGTTGCGCTTCAGATTGACGGTGACCACGAACGGCCCCTTTTTCTGGACGGTGCCCGCGGCGACGCGGCTCTTCACATTGACCTTGATGTTGATGAGCGCGTCGAGCCAGAACAAGTACGACCAGTTCGCGAAGATGGCGCTGAGCATGGTGTTCACTCCCGCCAACTGCAGCTTGATGCCGAACAGGTCGGTGGAACCGATGAACAGCTTCACGTGCCGGTTCGACACGATGTCCTTCTGCTGGTCGACCCAGCCCTGGTCGGCGGCATTGCCTGTGTAGCCCGGTGTATTGAGGATGGCGACGTCCGCGTTGAGCGTGTAGTTGGTGGTCTTGATCGTGTAGTTGTTGCTGTTGTAGACCATGGTCGGCGCCGACACCGTCTTCGTGCCGGTCACGGCGGTCGCGTGCGGACCGAGAACGAGCTTGCCGTCGAAGGCGTTGATGATCTCCAGCCGCCCGGCCGCCGTGATGCGGATGTCCGCGCCGGTCACCAGGCGCATCGTGCTTCCATTGACCACGAGCAGCACGTCGCCGTTGTCGGTCTCGACGATGCCGTCATTCACCACGCGAGTCTCACCCCCGCTGATCGTCTCCATCACCCCGCCCGTGATCGTGCGCTTCTCGCCATCCGTCACCGTCTCCTTCGCACCACCCGTCACCGTGCGCTCCTCGCCCCCGTCGATCGTCTCGACCGCACCCTGCGTGATGTGCCTCTCCTCGCCCGACTCGTACGTCGCCGACTCGTGCCCCTTGATCAGCGTCGTGCGCGTCTTCTGTGTCGTGTGCGTCTCGTCCCCCTCCACCTCCACGTCGAGGTTGCGCTCTGCGTGCACCAGGATCTGCTCGGCGCCCATCTTGTCCTCGAACACGAACGCGTTCGCCGTCGCCTCCGAGCCACCCTTGCTCGAGCGCGTGACGATCCCGCTCTTGGTCGCCTCGCCCGGCAAGGCGAACGGCGGCATCTGGTCGGCGTTGTACACGCGCCCCACGATCACCGGACGGTCGGGCCTGCCGCCAATGAAGTCG
>NZ_JBPJZK010000007.1:0-334012 GCF_051216475.1 Variovorax nivicola
GGCCGCAAGGGCCTCTCAAACGCATGGGGATGCTCGGTGAGACGAGCTTGCGAGCGCAACGACAAGCACACGCGCTCGCCATCAAGCCAATTTACGACTTGATCAGACCTTCCCTAGCGTTGCGACGTTGGCATAGGCGATGGTGTAGCCGTCCGCCGGGGCGGCGATGGTGGCTTGCGTGCCGATGATGCCGGAGGCGCCGACGCGGTTCATCACCACCACCGACTGGCCGAGGTCGCGGCCCACCGCATCGGCGAGCAGCCGCGAGACGATGTCGGGCGTGGTGCCGGCGTTGAAGGGCACGATCAATGTGATCGGCTTGTCGGGATACGCGGCCTGCGCGTGGCCGCACAGGGCCAGTGTGGCCAGCGGCGCAGCCAGCACATTGAAGAGCCAGCGGCGGGAGGCAAAAGAACGAACGTTGAGGAACGACATGGTCAAGGCTTTCTGAAGAAGATCGAGGGGGGGCTTGCGGTCTCCTGGGCGACGCTGCGCCGGGGCATGGCGGCGTCGGCCTCGTTGCTATGGGGAATGGATGAATGGGCGCTACGCCATCACGGATTGCAGGACCGGCAGGTCGACGTTGCCGCCCGAGAGCACGAGCACGGCGCTCTGCCCGCGCAGCGAGATGTGGCCGGCCAGCATTGCCGCGAGCGCCACGCTGCCGCCGGGCTCGACGACGAGGTGCAGCTCCTCCAGCGCGAATCGCATCGCGCGGGCCACCTCCGCGTCCGTTACGGCCACGGCCTCGTGAAGCAGCGGCTGGTTGATGGCGAAGGGCAGCTCCGCGGGCGTAGCGGCCTGCAGGGCATCGCACAGCGTGCGCGCGCCGGGAGCGTTGGTCTCGCGTCGGCCGCTGCGCAGCGAGCGCACGGTGTCGTCGAAGCTCGCAGGCTCGACGGCCACGCGCCGCGCACCGGGGCTCAGCGCATCGAGAGCCAGGCAGCAGCCGGCCATGAGGCCGCCGCCGCCGCAGGGCGCGGCGAACAGGCCCAGGGTTTCCTGCCCGCCGACCGGCAGGTCTTGCAGCGCTTCCAGTGCCACGGTGCCCTGCGCGGCCAGCACCTCGGGGTGGTCGCCCGGCGGAATCAGCGTGCCGCCGGTTTCGGCCAGCAGGCGCATGCCGATGTCCTCGCGGCTTTCCCTCTCGCGGTCGTAGTGGATGACCTTCGCGCCCTGCGCGAGTGCGCGCGCCACCTTGGTCTTCGGGGCATCGACCGGCATCACGATGGTGGCCGATACGCCAAGCTGCCGGGCCGCCCAGGCGATCGCCTGGCCGTGGTTGCCCGTCGAATAGGCCACCACCCCGCGCTCCCGCTGCTGCGGCGTGAGTGCCAGCAGGGCATTGAAAGCGCCGCGAGCCTTGAAGGAGCCGGTGACCTGCAGGCTCTCGGGTTTGATCCAGACGGTGCCGCCCACCAGCGCGTCCAGCGCGGGCGAGCGCAGCAGCGGCGTGCGTTGCACGTGCGGCGCGATGGCCTGCGCGGCGCGCAGCACGTCCTCGAAACGGGGCACGCGCATCGTGCCGAGCATCGCGTGCTCGATGTGGTCCGGCAGCGCCGAGGCGAAAGGAGTGGAGGAGGAGTTCGTCATCGCGCGGGCCTCCTTCAAGCCGGTTGCCACACCGGGGGCTCGGTGCTGCCAGTCTGGCTGGTGAGGCGGGTGTAGGCCTCCAGGCGGCGGTGCTGGGCGAAGTTGAAGATGGTGTTGCGGCCCAGCTGGCACATTTCCAGGTTGCAGTCGGCCACCACCAGCTCGTCGTCCCAGCTGGTGGCCATGGCCATGATCTCGCCTTGGGGGTTCACGATGATGGAGTGGCCCATCAGCTCGAAGCCGTCCTCGCTGCCGGCCTTGGCCACGCCCACGCCGAAGGTGGCGTTCTGGTAGCACCCGGCCTGGATGGAAAGCTGGGAGTGGAAGTTGCGCAGGTGGTGCGCCTCGAAGCCGCGGTTTTCCTGGTTCACCGCCGGCGTGTTGTAGCCCAGCATGACCAGCTCGACTTGTTGCAGGCCGAGCTCGCGCCACGATTCGGGCCAGCGGCGGTCGTTGCAGATCAGCATGCCCAGGTTCACGCCATCGACCTTGCCCACCGGGACGCGCACGACCGGAAAGCCCAGGTTGCCCACCTCGAAGTAGCGCTTTTCCAGGTGCTGCACCTTGCGGATGGTGGAGAACTCCTTGTGCCCCGGCAGGTGCACCTTGCGGTACTTGAGCACGATCTCGCCAGAAGGCGCGATCACCACCGAGGTGTTGAAGCGGCGCTTGCGCACCACGCCGGTCTCGTCGGCTTCGTGGGCGATCTCGGCGTAGCCCAGGTAGCAGGTCAGCCCGTAGCGGCGAATGGCATCGAAGAGCGGCTGCGTGGCGGGCGAGGGCAGCGCCTCTTCGTACCAGGCGTCGGCCTCGTCGAGGTTCTCGACGTACCAGCGCGGAAAGAAAGTGGTCAGCGCCAGTTCGGGAAACACCACGACATTGGCGCCGCGCTGATGCGCGCGCTCGAGCAGGCGCACCATGCGGGCGACGACGACATCGCGGCCTTCGGCTTTCTGGATGGGCCCGAGCTGGGCGGCGGCGACGGTGATCGAGCGGTTCATGGCTGCAGAAAAGTTGGTCTGAGCCGGATGATCTGGCCCGCCGCCTCTGCGGCCAACTGCGCCTGAACCGTCCTGACAGGCCGCGAGGGCATGCCTCCGATCCGCCGCAAGTGATTGATTTCAAACACAAAATCCGTGGCACCCAAGGCGCTTCGACCCGCCCGTCGATAACCGCGCGTTATGCCCTGGGGATAAAAGGTGATGGACATCCGCCCCGCGCTGTCAATGGCGCGCAACGAACGGCCCGGCTCAGGGGCGAGGCGCGCGCACGGGCGCATCCTCGCCCGGGTGCTCCGGCAGCGTGGGAGCGAGCGCACTGTCGCGCCCCTCCTGCTTCAGCAGCCGCTTGAAGACGGCCAGGAACTCCTTGGCCATGGCCGACAGCGGGCTCACGTTGGTGTGGATCAGGTAGATGCGGTGCGCGAGTGCGGGCACGAGCGGCTTGAGCACCACGCCATCCGTCATGACCGAGCGCCGCGCACCGAAGGCTTCGATCAGCGCTACGCCGACGCCTTCACGCACCAGCGCCATCGCCTCGGGCGTGGAGCGGATCTCGATGTCGGCGCGCAAAGGCAGGCCCGACGCGGCGAGGAAATCGGCCGTGAGCCGGCCGAAGGGCGTGTCGCGCCCGAAGCCGATGAAGGTCTGGCCTACCAGGTCGCTCGCGCTGATTGCCTCGGCCTGCGCCAGCGGATGGCGCTCGGGCACCGCGCATTCGATGAAGCTGTGCCCGATCGCCCGCGCCGCCGCGTTGGCACTGGGCGGCGGCGGCATCGAGGAGATCGCCAGGTCCGCGTGTCCCAGCAGCACGTGCGGCAGCAACTGGTCGAACGGCAATGGCCTGTACTTGATGCGCACGTCCGGGTAGCGGGCCCGGAAGCGCTTGATTGCCACCGGTATCAGCCACTCGCTGAAGCTGGGGCTGGAGACCAGCGACAGCTCGCCATGGGAGCCGCCGACCAGGTCGGCAGCCAGCGCATTGAAGCGGCGCACGCCTTCCAGGATGCTTTCCACTTCGGAGAACAGTCGGCGCGCCTCGGGTGTGGGCTGCAGGCGCCCGCGCACGCGCTCGAACATCAGCATGCGCAGCCGGCTTTCGGTCGTGGCCAGCACGCGGCTGACGGCCGGCTGCGAAACGCACAGCATGCGCGCCGCCCCGCTGAGGGTGCCGGCAATCATGATGGCGTGGAAGACTTCGATCTGCCGCAGATTCAGCGGCACCGGTGGGGTCAGGAGCGTGGCAGGCATGGCGCAGTACGCCATGCAAGTAGCACGCCACCGCGCAGAGGTCGTGGCCTATGGCCTAGCGCGCCCCGAACGCCGCGTTCTCGAACAGATCCTTGAACTCGCGCGGCTGCGAGCGCCAGTACTGGTGCGGCGCTTTTACCTGCGCGCCCAGTTCGGCGGCGGCGTGCCAGGGCCAGCGCGGGTCGTAGAGGATCGCGCGTGCGAGCGACACCGCATCGGCCTGCTCTTTGGCAATGATTTCCTCCGCCTGCCGAGCCTCGGTGATGAGGCCCACGGCAATGACAGGCATGCCCACCTCCGACTTCACGCGTTCGGCAAACGGCACCTGGTAGCCAGCACCAAGCGCGATGGCCTGCTTCGGCGACACGCCGCCGCTCGATACATGGATGGCCGCGCAGCCCCGCGCTTCGAGCGCCTTGGCAAAGGCCACGGTGCCCTCGAGGTCCCAGCCGCCCGGCACCCAATCGATGGCCGAGACGCGCACCCACACCGGCTTGTCGGCGGGGAAGACTTCGCGCACCGCATCGAACACCTCGAGCGGAAAGCGCATGCGGTTCTCGATGCTGCCGCCGTATTCGTCTTCACGGTGATTGGCCAGCGGCGAGAGGAACTGGTGCAGCAGGTAGCCATGCGCCGCGTGGAGCTCGATGCCGTCGAGGCCCAGCCTCGCCGCGCGCCGTGCGGCTTCGACGAAGGCGTTGCGGATGCGGGCGAGCCCTGCGGCATCGAGCGCGATGGGTGGGTCTTCGGTGGGCGCATGCGGCACGGCTGAAGGCGCGTATGCCTTCCAGCCGCCCGGCTCGTCCGGCCGGATCTGCTTGCCGCCTTCCCACGGCGCGCGGCTCGATGCCTTGCGCCCCGCGTGGCCCAGCTGCATCGCGATCTTGATCGGCGAATGGGCGCGGGCCGCTGCGAGCACGCGCGCCAGGCCTTCTTCGTTGGCATCGGAATACAGCCCGAGGTCGCCGGGCGAGATGCGCCCCTCAGCCTCCACCGCCGTCGCTTCAAGAATCAGCAGCCCCGCACCGGATAGCGCGAGATGCCCCAGGTGAATCAGGTGCCAGTCGCCCGGCGTGCCATCTGTAGCGGAGTACTGGCACATCGGCGCGATGACGATGCGGTTGTCTATTTGAAGAGGGCCGAGCCGCAGAGGCTCGAAAAGGCGGGGCTTGCTGATGCTGTCGTTGTTGCTCATGACGGTGCGGCTCCACAGGTGCTGTAGTTGCGCGAATTCTGCGGCGTCTGCGCGATCGGCGCCGGGGCCGGCGCGGAAGCCTTGCGGTTCAGGGCGGTATGGATCAGCAGCGCGCCGACCACCATCGCCATGCCCACCGCTTCGTTCACCGTGGGCAGCCTGCCCAGCGCCGCGCTCATCAGCAGCGCCGACACCGGCACGAAGTTGATGAAGGCCGTGCCCGTGACCGCACCCAGCGTGCGCACGCCGTAGTTGAAAGCCAGCACCGCGATGGCCGAAGACACCAGCCCCACGTAGAGCAATGCCTGCCACGACAGGCGCAGGCCTTCCATGCTCGGCGCGTGCGTCCAGCCCAGCAGCGTGCCGATCAGGGCCGTGGCCAGCAGCAGCGGCCACGAGGCCAGCACCGTGAGCGCGGTGTACTCGATCACGTCGAGTTCCGGAAAGCGCGCCGCACCGCGCGTGTACCAGACCCAGCCCAGCGTTCCGACGAAGGCCACCGCGTCGCCAAAGAGCGTCGATTCGCCCGAAGGCCCTCCGCCGAACAGCAGCCCCGACACGATGGCCACGCCCAGCAGCGACAGCGCCGTGGTCAGCAGCGTGGAGCGGCTCGGCCGCACGCCGTCGAGCGCCCAGCGCAGCAGCTGCGTGGTCATGGGCGTGGTCGCCATGATCACCGCGCCGTGCGAGGGCACCGAGTGCGCCAGGCCCGCCAGCAGCATCACGCTGAAGATGCCGAAGCCCGCGAACCCGCGCAGCGCCAGCGGCCCGGCATGCTGGCGCAGCTTGCGCCACGGCGCTGCGCCGCGCGGAAGAATCAGCAGCACGAACAGCAGCGCCGACATGCTGTAGCGGATGAGCGTGAACCACGCCGGCTCGACGTGGTGCAGCACGCCTTTGCTGACCAGGAACATGCCGCCCCACCCGGAGGTGGCGAGCAGCAGCGCGGCGATGCCGAGCAGGCGTTGGCTATGGGACATGGGAAAACCTCTTCTGCAATGAATGAATCGATGTCCCAAGAATCGGTGCTGGGGCCCGCAAATGCCATTCGCTTCTTTGGACAGGGGTCTCCAAAAAAGCGAACAGACTGCGGCAGCCGCGAAGCTCACAATCCGCTCCCATGGAGCTCTACCAACTCAAGACCTTCGTCGCGATCGCTCGGGAAGGCAGCCTGACCCGCGCCGCCGAGCGTGTGTTCACCAGCGCACCGGCGGTGAGTGCCCAGCTCAAGGCGCTGGAAGACGAGCTAGGCGTGAAGCTGTTCGAGCGCACGCCGAAGGGCATGTCGCCCACCGAGGCCGGCCTCAGCCTGCTGGAAGAGGCCGAACGAACGCTGGCCTCCGCGTCGCGCATGCGCTCGGCGGCCGATCAGCTGCGCGGTGCGGCGCAGGGCGTGGTGCGCTTTGGCACGGTGGTCGATCCGGTGGCGCTGCGGCTCGGCGAGGTGCTGGTGAAGCTGGCGGAGCGCCATCCGCAGGTCGCGCTGCAGCTGAAGCAGGGCCTGTCGTACGAAACGCTGTCGGCAGTGCAGCGCGGCGATCTCGACTGCGCGTATTTGCTCAGCGACGGCGAGCAGATCGACGGGCTGGAGCTGCACCGCCTCGGCGTGATCGACCTCGTAGTGACCCTGCCGCTGCCGGTGGCCGAGGCGCACCCCGACCTCTCGCTAGACCAGCTCACCAACCTGCCATGGGTGGGCACGCCACCTTCGTGCATCCTGCGCGTGCACCTCGAAAAACTTTTCGCCGGTGCGGGCCGTGAATACCGCCAGGGCCGCACTGCCGATGGCGAGAGCGCCATTCGCAGCATGGTCGCGAGCGGAATGGGCGCGGGCCTGATGCGGCTCGACCAGGCAGAGCAGGGCGAGCGCAATGGCGAACTCGCGATCTGGAACGGATGGCGTTCGCACACATGGCTGTGCTGGGTTGCGCCTGCTGAGGGAAAGCGGCCTGTGGCTGTTGATGCTGTGCGTGCGGCGGTGATGGAGGCTTGGGCCTGAAGGGGTGGCGTTGTTCGTTCGGGGCGCGCTCACGCCGACGGGGTACCTTGCTCCGCGAATGTCCCCCGGCCTGCGGCCTCCTCCTTTATTTCGCTGCGCAAGGCACCCCATCGACGTGAGCGTTGTTCGCAGCGGTGGTTGATCGGCCAGCACAACAGCCGCGTCCATGTGCGAATGGCATCGGGTGCTCCCCGCAGCGAAATAAAGGAGGAGGCCGCAGGCCGGGGGACATTCGCGGAGGGGAGTACCCGGTGTCATTCGCACTCGCCCCGAATGAACACACCCGAACTCGGTGTTATTTGCACTACCCGGTGCCCATTCTTAAAAGCTTCTTCTTAACAGGCATGCCAAACGGCTTATTGCCCGCGCAACGAGCCACCGATACCTTCGATGCGCGCCTCATCCGAGGCGCGATTCGCATGGAAAACGGACAACCACAATGGCTCATTCACTCCCCGCGTTCCGGTCGAACTTCGGCCGGCGCCTGCAACAACTCCTGGCGTGTGCCGCATTGCTCGCGGCCGCCACCATCGCATCGGCCGCCGAGCCCGCCAAAGATCATCCGCTGGTCGGGCGCTACGAAGGCTCGGTGATGGACGCCTTCCAGAGCAAGGACTACGACGAGGTCGGCCTGCTGCGCGAACCGATCCAGAACTGGGGCGACCCCGTGCCCAAGCCGCGCCTGCTGCAGGTCGCGGGCAAGGTCTCGCTCTACTACTACCGCCTGCCTGACGGCCGCTCGCTGCTCGAAGTGCAACGCAACTACGAGGCCGGCCTGAAGGCCAAAGGCTTCCAGGCACTTTTCTCTTGTGCCACCACCGACAGCAGCTGCTACAAGAAAGACCCCGACCGCGAAACGCCGTACACCGACGTCTCGGTGCTGGCCAACACCATCGACACGCCCGAGTGGCCGATGATCGGCCGCGGCCGCCAGTTCGTGAGCAACTATTTCGACAACAGCGGCCGCTACCTGCTCGCGCAATATGACGGCCCCAACGGAAGGGTCTACGCCAGCATCGCGCTTGCCGAAGGCAACAGCCGCGGCAACTTCGCTTTCGTGCGCGTGGTCGAGAGCAAGGCAATGGAGACCGACAAGATCGTCTTCGTCGATGCCACGGCAATGCAGAAGGGGCTGACGGAGAACGGCCGCATCAGCCTCTACGGCATTCACTTCGACCTCGACAAGGACAGCATCAAGCCCGACTCGCAGCCAACGCTCGACGAGATCGCCAAGCTGATGCGCAGCAACCCGCAGCTGCGCGTGCAGGTGGTGGGCCACACCGACGCGCAAGGCGAAGAACCGCACAACGCAGACCTCTCGCGCCGGCGCAGCGTGTCGGTGATTGCCGCGCTTGCGAAGACGGGGCTCGATGCGCGGCGCTTCACTTCGCGCGGCGCCGGTTCCAAGGAGCCGGTGGCGCCGAATACCAACGAAGAAGGCCGCGCGAAGAACCGCCGCGTCGAGCTGCTGCGGCTGTAGCCGCGCATGGTCAGCCAGCGGTCAGCTGGCGAGCAAATTCCATGGATTGCCGGGATGGCAGGCCGCGCTTTGGCCTGTCATCATTCGCGGCTGCATGAATAACGACTCGAAGAATTCTCTTGCCGATTTGTTGACCCGCGCGAGACAAGCCATGGCGGACCCAGCGGGTGGATTGCCCACAGCATCGGCCGCCACAGCCGAAGCGGGGTGCGTGGTTTTCTTCGCCATCGGCGAAGACAGCGGCCGGGCCCGCGTGGTTTCAGGGCGAGGCACCGACATCGACGCCGCATGGCGCGCCGCCACCGAGAAAGCCAGGCGCGCCGGCCAGGCACCACAGCGCCTGCGCGCCGAGGTGGTCGACAAGGTCACGCCCATGAGCTGGGCCGCGCTGAAGGCGAAGCTGGCGCAAACCAAGCGCAACTACTTCAACGAAGGCATCGCATTCGATGCACGCTTCGAGTTCGCGCTGCTCGCGCAGGAAATGCACGGCAGCGCGATCCTCTACAACGGCGACGTGGAGCATGCCGAGCCCAACACCGGCAACCTGCGCCTGCACTGCAAGCGGCGCTTCGGCCGCGAGATCGACTTTCCCACGGACGATGCAGCGCCCGTCTGGTGCTTCACCACGCGGGCCGTGTACGTGGACGCGAAGGGCGCATGGCCCATCACCGCAGAAGGCCAGGCGGCCGGCTTTCGCGAGTTGCGCGAATGGAATGCGCAGCAGATCCACGCGCTGGTCGACAACGCCGGCAACTACCTCGCCGAACAGGTCCAGCCCACGGGCGAGTTCCACTACGGCTGGTTTCCCTGTTTCGACCGCGCCATCCCGACCTACAACACGCTGCGCCACGCGAGCTCCACTTACGCGATGCTGGAAGCGTGGGAGCTCACGCGCAACGACACGCTCAAGGCGGCCATTGATCGCTCGCTGGCCTTCCTGACCGGCACGCTCATCCGACCGGCCAACCTGTCGGACGGCACGCGCGCTGCCTATCTGCTGGACATCGGCAGCGAGATCAAGCTCGGCGGCAACGCCGTGTGCCTGCTCGCGCTGGTCAAGTACACCGAACTCACCGGCGACAAGAAATACCTGCCGCTGCTGGAGCAGCTCGCGCTCGGCATCCGCCACATGCAGGATGCGGAGACCGGCAGCTTCGTGCACGTGCTGAATGCGCCCGTGCTCGACGTGAAGGACAGGTTCCGCGTCATCTACTACGACGGCGAAGCAGCCTTCGGCCTGATGCGCCTGTACGGCCTCACGCGCGACGAGCGCTGGCTCGCGGTCGTGGAGAAGGCCTTCGAGCATTTCATTGCCGCCGAGCATTGGCGCGCGCACGACCACTGGCTGAGCTACTGCGTCAACGAACTCACGCGCTACCGACCCGAGACGCGCTACTACCAGTTCGGCCTGCAGAACGTGGCGGGCTACCTCGACTTCGTGCTGGAGCGCATCACCACCTTTCCCACGCTGCTCGAACTGATGATGGCTGCGCGCGACATGGTGCTGCGGCTGGAGGCCGACCCTGCACTGCGCCCGCTGCTGGCCGGGCTCGACCGCGACAAGTTCGACCGCGCGCTGGCGTACCGCGCGCGCTACCTCGCCAACGGCCACTTCTGGCCCGAGCTGGCGATGTTCTTCCGCAACCCCGCGCGCATCGCCGGCTCGTTCTTCATCAAGCACCACAGCTTTCGCGTGCGCATCGACGACGTGGAGCATTACCTCTCGGGATATGTGGCGTACCACCGGATGCTGAAGGAGCGCGAGGTGCAGCAGAGCGCGCAGGCAACAACAGCTACCGGCGTCGTCGCGTGGGGCGGCGACATCAACCTCTCGCGCCGCCAGCACTACCGGCTGCACGAACTCGGCGGTGCAAGCAAGATGCTCGGCGACATCGCCGCGCTGCGCGAAGCCGACCTGCGCATCGCGAACCTCGAATGCGTGGTCGCCACCCTCGGCGAGCAGGGCGTCGACAAGGACGAGACCGCGCCGTACTACTACCGCGCCCGCCCCGAGATGCTCGCGGTGCTGACCGAGGCCGGCATCGGCATGGTCGCCACCGCCAACAACCACAGCGGCGACTACGGCCCCGATGCGGTCATGGAGCAGCAGGGCCTGCTGGATGCCGCGGGCATCGCCCATGCCGGCACCGGCCGCACGCCAGAGGCCGCGCTGCGATCAGCGTTCCGGCGCGCGGGCGGCTTGCGCGTGGCGCTGTTTTCGCTCGATGCCACGCAGCCCGAATTTGCCGCCACCGCCGAGCGCGCAGGCGCCGCCTGGCTGCCACTGGACGACCCGGCCGTATGGACCGCCACGCTCGCGCCGCGCATCGAGGCCGCGCGACGCGAGGCCGACGTGGTGCTGGTGGCGGTGCACTGGGGCGACAACCTGGAGACCGAACCCACGCAGGCCGAGATCGCCGTCGGCCACGCCATCGTCGATGCGGGCGCGGACGCGGTCCTCGGCACCTCGGCGCATGTGCTGCAGGGCATCGAGATCTATCGCGGCCGGCCGATCCTGCACGACGCCGGCGACCTGTTGTTCGACTCGGTGCGCAACGACTTCGGCGATTCGGGCGTGTTCTCGCTGGCGCTGGGCCCGCGCGGTGTCGAGGAGGTGATGTTCACGCCCATCGGCGTTGGCTTCGGCTTCTCGCGGCAGCTCGAAGGCGACAAGGCGCAGGCACTGAGCGAACGCTTTGCCGCGCAATGCCGCGCGCTCGGCACGGAGATGCTGCCGGTGTCCGATGGCCGCTGCATGGTGCGGCTGTCGCCGCCCGAGCGGCCTGTCTTTCAGCCTGACCCGGCCGCCGTCGCATCAGTCCCCTGCCCGGCGCCCGTCGTCGGGCCAGTGCAGGCACCACGGCCCGAATGGCTGGTCGACGCGGTGCCCGAAGGCGCGCGCATCGCGCCGCTGCAGATCGGCCCGCTGCGCCTCGTGGGCCTGCGCTGCACGCCGCGGCAGATCGTCGGGCGCCGCATGCTGTGGGTCGAATCTTTCTGGACCGCTGACGAGCCTGTCGCGGCCGACCTGCGCGTGTACTTCCGCGCGATGCCGATGCGCAGCACCCGCATGCCGCCCTGGGGCGAGAGCATGGACCACGACCCCTGCGACTGGATGTGGCCCACCAGCCGCTGGGAGCCGGGCCTCATCTACCGCGACCGCTATGGCCTGCGCCCGCCGCGCGGCGGCCTGCTGGAAAGCGACGTGCTGCAACTCGAAGTGAGCGTGCGCGGTGACCTGCCCGACTTGCCACCCGCGCGCCGCCTCGCGCTGTGGTGCGGCCTGCGCGTGCCGGATGCTCCCACGCCCTTGCCGGAACGCGCCGCGCCCGTGCTGATGGCCGACCGCCCCGGCGCGGGCCCCGACCCCGCGCCCGTGTGGACCGCCGAACAATTGCAGCGGGCCACGCGCGGCCGCTGGCTCGTCGAGCCGCCGCCGGGCTGGTTCGCCAACTCGGTGGTGCGCGGCCCGGTTCACATGGGGCTGCTGCCGAAGCCCTCGCTGTTCATCGCCTCCGACTACCGCACGCTGGCCGTGCACGAGAGCTACAGCAAGCCACGCACCGACAACTGGGACCGCCACCTCGAACTACCCCGCCTGCACTCCGAGTTGGCCGGCGCCGTGGTCGCGCGTGCGGTGGACGGGCTCGATCCAGCCTTCCCGCTGCTGCAGGTGGACGACCCCATTGCCGCGATGCTCGCCATGGGCGCCGCCGCGCGGTCGCGCTACAAGGGCCTGATGGTGGGCGTGACCGGCACGGTCGGCAAGTCGTCCACCATCGCGATGCTGCGCGACCTGCTGCCCGAGCGTGCGCGCGTGCACACCACCATCGACAACTACAACTCGCGCGTCGGCGTGCCTGCCATGCTGGCCAACCTCGGGCCCGACGTGGACGTGTGCATCCTCGAAATGGCGCAGAGCGGACTGTGGATGGACCGCGGACCGATCTCGCTGGTGGCGCGGCCGCACGTGGCACTCATCACCGAGATCGGCCTGTCGCAGACGCGCCAGGCCTCGACGCTGGAGCTCACGGCCGAATACAAGTCGCGCATCTTCCTGGGGCTGGAGCCCGGCGGCGTGGCGATCGTGCCCGACCACATCCCCTGCATGCGGCAGGTGGTGGCAGCGGCCGCGCGCACGGCGAGCGCCATCTGGATAGTGGGCACCGGGCCCGAGGCCAACGTGCGCGTGACTGACACCCGGCCCGAACGCGGCGGCGGCTGCCGCGTGCGCATTGCCGTGGCGGGGCGCACGCTGGAGTACCTTTTCCCGGTCGAGAGCGCGGGGCTGGTGCGCAACTCGGTGATCGCGTTCGCGGCCCTGCTGGCCATGGGCTTCGAAGGCGAGGCCGCCTGCGCGCGCATGCCGCATGTGCGCCTGCCGGCCTCGGTGATGCAGGTGCGCGCGCTGCGCACCCAGGCCGGCGTGCAGGTCACGCTGATCGACGACAGCTGGAACGCCGAAGTCATGTCGATGCACAACGCGATGGAGTTCGTGCGCACCTGGCAGCGCGCGGAGAGCAGCGGCCCGGTGGTGCGCAAGATTGGCGTGCTGGGGCGCATCGTCAACCTCGACACGGACGCCGAGGCCATGCACCGCAGCCTGGCCGGGCCGCTGCTGGCATCGGGCATCCAGCACCTCGTGACGCACGGCGACGAGATGCGCTGGCTGCGCGAGGAAGTGCCCGCCGATCTGCTCGGCCCGCACTTCGACAACGCCGTGCAGCTTGCGAACTACATTGGTGGCTTTTTACGCGACGGCGACTTGGTGCTGGTGAAGGGCGACCGTGATCGCTCCGACTTCGGCAGCATCCCCGCGCTGCTGCAACGGCTATGACTGCATCGAGCTTCTTCCGCCGATACGCGCGCTGCGCCCTCGTGCTGCTCGCGCTGGCGCAGGCCGCCTGCGCGCAGCGCACCGGCCCCGACGTGCCCCGGCCCTTTGCCGCGGCCAACGACGAAGTGCTGCACTGGAACCAGCCCGCCGACCGCGCCAGCTGCCCCGACCGCAACAGCTACCTGTGGGTGCAGACCGCAGAGGGACCCGCCTGCATCCGCTATTTCGCGAGCGACGATATCGAGGGCGCGCGCATCGCCATCGTGCAGTTCTCTGGCGACCGCGACAGCGTGATGGACCAGGCGCCCACGCGCATTCCCGAGAACACCGAAGACCTGCGCACGCTCGATGCGCAGCGCAGCCGCGACCGCGCGGGCGTGCCGTGGATCTTCGTGGCGCGGCCCGGCACGTACGGATCGTCCGGCGACCACCGCAAGCGCCGCCAGTTGGTGGAGTTCCACGCGCTCGACGCCGCGCTCGACGCGCTCATGCAGCGCCACAGGCTGCAGCGCATCGTCATCGTCGGCCACAGCGGCGGTGCCACCGCGGGCGCGGCGCTGCTCACGCTGGGCCGCACGCGCGTGGCCTGCGCGGTGCTTACTTCTGGCGCCTACGGCCTGCTGGAGCGCGCGCGCATGCTGGGCCGCTCGAGAGACGGCCGCACCGACACCACCGGCAGCACGCAGTTCTACGACCCGCTGGACCATGTGAGCGGCATCGCGCGCGACCCGGCGCGACGCATCGTGCTGATCGGTAATCGCGAGGACAGGAACACGCCCTTTGCGCTGCAGGAGCGCTTTGCCGATGCCGTGTCCAAGGCCGGCCACCGCATCGAATTGCGCACGCACGCGGCCGAGCCGCCCGACTACCATGACCTCAAGGATCGCATCGCGCTGCGCACCGCATCGCAATGCGCGCGCGAGGCGTTATTCCCGCAAGCAGGAGACAAATGAGCAGCAACATCACATCGCGCGAGTTCGGCCGCATGCCCGACGGCCGCGCCGTCACCGAATACACCTTGAGCAACGGCCGCGGCCTGAGCCTGAGCGCCATCAACCTCGGCGGCATCGTCACTGCGCTGCGCGTGCCCGACCGCGAGGGGCGCAGCGCGAACATCGTGCTGGGCTTGCCGACGCTTGCCGACTACCTCAAGCCGCATCCGCACTTCGGCACCATCGTCGGACGCTTCGCGAACCGGATCGCGGCGGGGCGCTTCACGCTCGACGGCACGGCGCACCAGCTGGGGCTGAACGATGGCGTCAACTCGCTGCACGGCGGTGCGAAGGGCTTCGGCACGCGCTTCTGGGAGATCGTGCCGCTGTCGGCGCAAGAGGCTGGAGACGACATCGCCATCGAGCTGCGCTACACCAGCGCCGACGGCGAGGAATGCTACCCCGGCGAGGTGCGGGTGACGGTGCGCTACACGCTGCTGGCGAACGCCAACACATGGCGCATCGACTACAGCGCCCTGACCGACAAGCTCACGGTGCTGAACCTGAGCCACCACGACTACTTCAACCTCGCGGGCAGCGGCTCGGTGATGGACCACCGGCTGACGATTGCTGCGAGCCGTTATTGCCCGGTGGATGCGACGCTGATTCCGACAGGCATCGCAGACGTGACTTCGACGCCGTTCGACTTTCGCAGCGCGACCCGCATCGGTGAGCGCATCCGCGAAGGCCACGAACAGTTGCTGCTCGCGCACGGCTACGACCATAACTGGGTGCTGGACCGCGCTCAAGTCGATCGCCGCCTTGCTCTGGCGGCACGGCTGGAGCACGAGGCCACAGGCCGCGTGATGGAAGTGCACACCAGCGAGCCCGGCGTGCAGTTCTACTCGGGCAACTTTCTCGACGGCAGCCTGATGGGCACGGCGGGTGCAAGTCTGCGGCAGGGGGATGGGTTGTGCCTGGAGACGCAGCACTATCCGGATTCACCGAACCAGCCGGGGTTTCCGTCTACGGTGCTGCGGCCGGGGGAGGTGTTTCGCAGTGCGACGGAGCACCGCTTCTTCGCGTGAAGCCATCGCCGCAATCTGAATCACTTCACGGAGCCTCGATCGGTCCGCGACGGCTGGAAATCGCATGTGCCGTTGGTCGCCACAGCCTGTTGGTCACGAACTCCGCCGCATGGACTGGCCCGGCATGGGTGAGCACCACAGGGCAAAAGGGCAATGCGGCCACTGTCCCTACGGCCTGCAAGGCACGCCGGCGTGAAAGGGTCGAACCTGCCTTCGGGTCAGACGGAGCGTCACCCGTGCTCATGATGTTTTTCGTCATTGATTGATTCCTCCCTGATCTGGTCACTTGATTGCCACCGCATCGGCGGGCGCGCCCGGCACCGCCACGCGGAACTTCAGGCCGTCGAGCAGCTTGTCCCACAACGCGATGGCCTCTTCGTCGTTGAGCGAAGAGGCCGCGGCCGCGCCGACGCGGTCTGCCTGGACCTTGGTGCGCATCACCACGCTCAGATTGCCGGGGCGTGCGACGCTGCCGCCGTTCTCGCCGATGAACATCCACTCGAAGTCCTGCGTGCCGTCGGCGCGGCGCACCAGCGACTCCTCGCCGTCCCAGCCGTGAATCTTCTTCTTGCCCTCGCGCAAGGTTGTGAGCTTGGGGTATCTGCTGCCAGCCTCGCGCTTGCGGTCGGCGATGAGTTTGAGCAGGCCGTCGGTGTTGCCGGAAAACTTGGCGTTGATGGTCTGGTTGCTCTCGACGCTGAAGACTACGTCGGGTAATGCAGCCATGTGGAGGCCGACTTGCGATAACACGCTGCTGAATGACTCATCGTGCGTGAATCCGAATTCATGACAAAGGCCCTGATCGTTGGGGACTTCGTCAGGCGTACGTTGACGTAGATTCTTGGCGGTTTCAACCGTGTCTCTAAGGATGGATTCCACAGTCGCTCCGTTGGCCGTTCCTCTGCCATTCACAAAGATGTGAGGCCCTACAACGTGATAAATGCGAAAACCTTCCAATTCGAGTTCCTTGGCCGAGTCGCTTTTGTAGGATCGAATCAACCATGTATCTGGCACCGGCCCTCTGCCGAAGTAGTTGATCTCGGCTGTCTTGTTCCTCGCCAGAATCTTTGCCCGTTCGGTTTCCATCACCTTCTCGATGTCGTTTGCGCGGTTTGAAAGTGTCGGGAAGTCGCGCCCAAAGGCCAAGCGCGAGTCCACAGGGGCTGTCAGTACATAGCGCCCGAAGCACAGCAGCTTGGTGTGCTCGAACAGCCGTTCAATGCGAGGGTTCGTCATTGACATGTCGATCAGAGGGGCGCGTCCCAATGCGCGGGGCATCGTCCATGGGACTCCACAGCACATTGCTCGATGGTCCAGTTAGTCCGGCAATGGTCTTAAGTCGCGCGAGCGCTGGAATAGGCAGCGCCACCATCGCCACGGCGCCCGTCGCTAGTTGCAGCGCTTTGCGTCGTGTTGGGTGTTGCTTCGATGTCATCGTGGACTTCCTCATTTGATCGCTACCGCATCGGCAGGCGCACCCGGCACCGCCACGCGGAACTTCAGGCCGTCGAGCAGCTTGTCCCACAGCGCGATGGCTTCTTCGTCGTTGAGCGACGAGGCCGCAGCCGCGCCGATGCGGTCTGCCTGGACCTTGGTGCGCATCGTCACATCCAGGTTGCCCGGACGCGCGACGCTGCCGCCGTTCTCGCCGATGAACATCCACTCGAAGTCGTGCGTACCGTCGGGGCGGCGCACCAGCGACTCTTCGCCGTTCCAGCCGTGTACCTTCTTCTTGCCCTCGCGCAAGGTCGTGAGCTTGGGGTATTTGTTGCCCGTTTCGCGCTTCTGGTCGGCGATGAGTTTGAGCAGGCCGTCGGTGTTGCCGGAAAATTTGGCGTTGATGGTTTGGTTGCTCTCGACGCTGAACACCACGTCGGGCAACGCTGCCATGTGAAGGCCGACTTGCGTGAGCACGTTGCCCTTCGAACCATCCAGTCGGCGAAAGCCAAATTCATGACACAAGCCTGGCTCCGTAGGCACTTCGTCAGATTGGCGAAGACGAAGGTTCGTGGCTGTCTCAGAGGCATCCTGTAGTAAGAAGTCCGCCGTTATGTTCTGGCTCTTAGCAGTTGCGTCCGAATCCAAAAAAATGTGTGGCCCAACGACGTAATAGAAGCGAAACCCCTCCAGCTCATATTTCTTCGCAAACTTATCTTCGTATGACCGAATCAGCCACGTGTTCGGCGCCGGCCCCTTGCCGAAGTAGTTGATCTCGGCAGTTTTGTGTGCCCCAAGGATCTTCGTCCGCTCGGTCTCCATCACCTTCTCGATATCCCTGGCCTGGTTGGGCAGGGTCGGGAAGTCCCGGCCGAAGGCCAGGCGCGAGTCCACGGGGGCTGTCAGTACATAGCGTCCGAAGCACATCAGCTTGGTGTGCTCGAAAAGCCGTTCAATGCGATGGTTCGTCATCAGGTTGTTTCCTTGGTCATGATCGAGGTGAAGCGCTTCAGTCCTTCTTGTCCCACCACGGTGGATCGAACTCGTTGGCGATGCGCACGATGCCGTAGAGCGTCGAAGCACTGGCATCCGGGTTCTTGTAGCTGTCCTGATGGTCGTAGCCGCGCTGAACGAACTTGACCTTGGCTTGGACTTTGCTGGCGCTGCGCTCTACTGGCACCGTGCCGTCGGCCGCAGCACCGGGTGGCTGAAGCTTCAAGATGAGTTCCGTGCCATAGCTGCCGCGTACCTTCAGCAAGCCCTTCTTGTTGTCGCCCGTATCACCGGGCACCAGCGTCCAGTTCGCCGGGTCGCCCGCCTTCGCGGCGTCCCCATCGACCACGCGCCACGACACCTCGTTCCAGGCCAATTGCTTCGGATCGTTGCCGTAGTGGGCGTAGGTGCGCTCGTGGAAAGTGTGTTCGATGGAGTTGGCGAATTCCATCGCTCTTTCAACTCGCTTCATCGTTGCTTCCGGACCGATCTGCTCTTTAGTTTTGCCACCTTCTTTTTGCGGCTTTCCGAGTTGCCCAGCCGGATCAATCCACGCTGGATTGATCAACCGCCACCACTTGTGTGGCCCCTGCGCATAGATCTCGTCCACCGCATTGTCTTGAGGCAGTCGTGCAAGGAAGTTGCCGTCCTGATCCTGCACATGCAGCCATTGCGTCCCGTAGGCGGCTGCGGGCAACAGCTCCAGCCCGCCTTGTGAATTGGCCAGCACCGCAGTCACTTTTTCCCCGTCGTCGCCCAGCAGACCCTGGATGACGTTCCCGACGAAATCGTAAAAGGGGGCACCCTCGAAGCCCGCGCGCATGCGCTTGTAGGCTGCCGCAGCGCCGGTCGTGGGCATCACACCGTGCACGATGCCCAGCACCTTGTCTTTGATGTTGCCGTAGTCCGGGTGAATCAGCGCGCGTGCCAGGATGCCGCCCATGCTGTGGGTCACGAGGATCACGCCTGGGCAGTCGAAGCCGTTCTCGTTGTAGGTTTGCACAAGCTTGTCGATCTTCGGTGCGAGCGACCTGGCTTCCTCGCCATTGCTCTTGAGCCAGTTGTAGCCAAAGGCGTGCACGGGGTACCAGCAGTTGCCGATCTTCTTTATGTCGGCTTCAGTGAGCGCGGCGCTGCTCTGGCCACCGAAGCTCGAAGGCTCGCACCCCACCATCGCCCGCTGGTCTTCGTTGTTTGTCCAGGAGAACGACACCTTCACCTGCTCACCTTGGCCTTGCAGCATGTCGTTGAGGCGGCTTTCCATGTGCTTGATGATGTCGCCGTAGGCCTTGAACATCACCTCGCTCCAGCCACGTGCGCGAGCCTTCTGCGCGGCCGTGAAGCTCCGCCTGTTGGCTGCCAGCGGGTGGTTCGGATCGACTTTGGGGTCGTCGATGAGTAGCTTGCTGACGTGGCCCAGGTTGTTGGGCACGTTGTCGTGGCGCTTGTCGGAGCTGACGGTCGCGTCGCCCGTTGCATCGAAGCGCTCGCCGCCATCGTCGGTGACCTCGTAGCGGTCCACCTCCACCTCGTCCGGGTCCAGGCGCATCTGGCGCTGCGCCGGGCTGTCTTTGCGCCGGCCCAGGACATCGCCGGTGTCGTCGGGATGCCAGGCGATGTTGTCGCTGCGCTTGAGCAATGCCTGCCGCGCCTTGGACAGCCGCAGGTTGCTGCCCATGATGCCGGGCAGGAACACGATGGGGATGAGCTTGCCCGGCGGCACGCGTACGCGGACCTTGCGCTTGTCGGCCACGGGCGTCGTGGCAACGGCTACCTCCGCGAAGCCGCCGATGCCGAGGCTGAAATCCAGCCAAGCGTCCTCTTCTTCACCTTGGACTGCCATTATTTCTTCCTCCCCATCCAGCGCACCCCATAGATCTCGGGAGTATCGGAACGCTGCAATTGCGTGGTGCCGTCGGTGCCGGTGTTTGCGCCGGAGGCGTTCGCGGGCTCTGGCGGAGATTCGTCATTGCGTATGAGCCTGAACACCTGCTTTGCTGCAGCCGTGTTCTTCTCATCGAGGTGATGGAAGATGACTTCCTGATCGAAAGCTGCCTTCGCATCCCGGTTCACCACCTCCGGCGCGCGGCTGGCCGGCCCCATCAGGCTGTGGGTCGCCGCATGCTCGCGCCACAGCCCGGTGGTGCCGTGCACGATGCCCTGCGCGTTCCAGCGGCTGAAGCTGGAGCCGCCGTTGATCAGCACTTCCTCCTTGGCCGTGATCGTGATGCGCTCTGCCTCGAGCTTGATGTTGAGCCTGCCCAGAAGGTTGATGCTGTTGCGCAGGGCCTGAACGTCGATGTCCGCATTGCCGGCAATCAGGCGGATACCAGCCTTGAAGGCGAACAGGCGCACCGCATCCCTCGCGCTTGCAAGAAAGCTCTTGCCTGCACTCACGCTGGTGTGCGCGCCGCTGGTGAGCGCGTTGTGCCCCATGCTGGCAATGTGCGTGGAGCCTTGCGCCGTGGTCTGGATGCCTGCCGGGCTGGCCAGCGTCAGGTGCGGTTGCCAGAATTCGGGGAACTGGCCTTGCTCCGGGTCGATGCCGCTTCCCCTGATGGCATCGTTCTGTTCCTTCAGTTCCCGGGCCACTTCGTCCTGATCGCCCGATTCGTGCGCCTTGGCCTCCTGCGCCATTTGGCTCAGGCCTTCGTGCAGATCGCGCCCCTGCGTGAGCCGCGCCACTGTCTCGCGCATGTCGGTGATGTGGGCCTGCGCGTTCGGGCGCGATTCGGTGGTGACGAGCAGGCCGGCTCTGGCACGAATGGCGCCGTGCCCATCGGTGCGTAGCTCGAAGCCCTGGCCCCGGTCGTCTTCGCGCCCGGCTGTACCCTCGATGCGACCGATGTGCCCAAGGCTGATGCTGCTGCTCAGGTGGTCGCTCTTGAGCTGTGCCTGTACCTTGCCGCTCGTGTCGTCGAGCGCCAGATGGTTGCCGCGATCACCGCCGCCGAGCTCGCGACTGCGGTAGCCGGCCAGATGCTTCTGGTGCGGCAGGGTCCATGCCGGCATCTGGTCGGCGTTGTGGACGCGGCCGATGACGATGGGGTAGTCCGGGTCGCCGTTGAGAAAGTCGACGATGACCTCCTGCCCGATGCGCGGCAGCGCCACTTCGCCGAAGTTCGCGCCTGCCCAGTTCGAGGACACGCGCATCCAGCAACTGGAGTTCTCGTTGTTCTGGCCGATGCGGTCCCAGTGGAACTGCACCTTGATGCGGCCGTACTGGTCGGTCCAGATCTCCTCGCCCGAAGGGCCGACCACGACGGCGGTCTGCGGACCTTGGGTGCGGGGCTTTGGGGTCGTGCGACTGGGGCGCCACGGAAAGCTCGTGGGCTGCACGTCGAAAGCGAAACGCTGGACGGACCCTTCGGAGGCCTGCGCGCCTTCGGTGGCCTGGAGGTTTTCCTGAAGGTCGTAGCTCACGCCGAGCAGCAGGTACTGCCGGTTCTGGTCGGCGCGGGGATGCTCTGCCAGGCGCATGGTGAAGCCCGGCGCAAGGTCGCGCCTGTTGGAGCGACCACTTGCGCGGCTGCGCTCGCTCAGCTGTTCTTCGTTGCGGATGACCGCATAGGCTTCACCGTCTCCGAGCCGGGTGTAGCCGCCGGGCCACTCGTACAGCTCGTAGCGGTCATGGTCGTGGCCGACTGGCTTCTGCTGCGACTGGCTCAGGTCTGCCTTGGGGTGCAGGTGGTCGTAGTCGTCGTGCAGGAAACGGCCCGAGCGAACCTCTTCGGAGGCTGACCATTCGTAGACGCGCTCGCCCGCATCCAGGCCGCCCGTCATGCCGGCTTGTTCGTCGACATGGAAGCGGACTTCTTCGCCACCGGGCAGCGGTCCGTGCGAACTGGTGATGTCGTCGGCGAAGACCAGCGCATGCTGACCTTCTTCGTGACGGAAGAAGTAATACAGGCCCTCGTGCTCGCAGAGGCGGGAGATGAAGTCGAAGTCTGTCTCCCCATACTGCACGCAGTAGTCCCAGCGCCGGTAGTCGCGGCTGAGCTTCTGCTCGAGCGGGTAGCCGTAGCGCTCCAGCACGGCTGTGATGATCTCGGGAACGCTCTGGTCCTGGAAGATCCTGAAATCACTGCGGCGCGTGGCCAGCCACAGCCAGGGGCGCAACTGCATCCTGTAGAAGCAATGGCGGTCGTCTTCGCGCGCAAGACCGAATCTGGTGACGATGCCGTCGAGGTACCGCACTCCGCCGCGTTCGGTCTGGATGGCAACGCTGGCGGGCTTGCCCAGCATCGCATTCGGGTCAATTGCGTTGTGGCCGCCCAGCAGATCGAGATCGAAGCTGTAGGGCTGGCTCAGTGCCTCGCGGCCCGCCAGACGGTGGAATTGAATTGCATCGCCCGCAGGCGTGCGAATGCTTACCCGCCGCTTCATGGCAGCGGGGCGCGCACGTGCGCGCCGTCGAAGTTGGACATTGGGCTCCCTGGATAGTGATCGCCTCTCGTGCCGAGAGCGAAGAACTTGTTTGGGCGGGATTCTGGGAGCCCATGTACCAACGCCAATGACACCGCGTGAGGTGCCTGCGCTTTGCGTGAACTAGTGCGCGATCATTCTTGCGTGCATAAGAGGCCCTCTAGCCTGCGAACAGTGCCGCCGGCACACCCGGGCTGTCGATGCGCACCTTGAACAATCCACCCGCCAGCGGCTCGGCCGCCTGCTGCTGCGCAGTGAGCCCGTTGCGCGCGGTCGTGATGTAGAGCGTGCGCAGGTCAGCATCACCGAAGGCGCAGTCGGTGACGTGGCTCGCAGGCAGCGCGATGCGGCACAGCTCGGCCGCGCTCACCGGGTCGTGGCAGGTCACGCAGGAGCCGCCCCAGTGCGCGATCCAGAGCCGGCCGGCTGCGTCGGTGGTCATGCCGTCGGGCAGGCCATCGGGTTTCGGAAAGCGGTGCCATACGCGTCGGTTCGACACGGTGCCCGCTTCCATGTCGAAGTCGTAGGCGTAGAGGTTGTTGAGCACCGTGTTGTTGAAGTACATGGTGCGGCCGTCGGCCGACCACGTCGGGCCGTTGGTCACTTCGAAGCCGTCGTCGTGCTTCGTGCAGCGGCCGTCGGCGTCGTAGCGGTAGAGCGCGCCGGTGGGTGCCTTGCAGTCGAAGTCCATGCTGCCTGCCCAGAAGCGGCCGCGGCTGTCGCACTTGCCGTCGTTGAAGCGGTTGCCGGTGCGCTCGGGTTCGGGTTGGTGCAGGTAGCGCGGCTTGGCGTCGTCGCCGGGCGCGGTGGTGTCGAACAGCGCGAAGCCGCGGCGCAGGGTGATGAAGAGGCCCGGCGCGTTGGCGCGCTCGGCGATGGCGGTGATCTCTTCGTCGAAGGTCCAGGTCCGCTGCGCGCCGGTGGCGGGGTCGTAGCGGAACAGGCGCGGCGTGAGGATGTCGATCCAGTAGAGCGCCTGTTCGCGCTGCGACCACATCGTGCCTTCGCCGAGGTTGGCGCCGGCGGGCCAGATGCATTCGGGCTCGCCTGCGACCGAAGGCGCGGGCAACGGGGGGAGGGAGGGGCTTGTCTCTTTCATTTGTTCTTTCCTTGTGATGTCTTCTTGACGCGGCGGATCGTATCAAGGCATATTGATAACGGAAATTGAAAATACTGGCATCAACAGATATTCATATTGCAATGTCATGTGATGCGTACCTCGGAGACTTTTCTTGAATTCCCCCCAGCTTTCCATTCATCCCAGCCTGAAGGACCGCACGGTGTTTGTCACCGGTGGCGGCAGCGGCATTGGCGCGGCCATCGTCGCCGCATTCGCGGCGCAGGGCGCTCGCGTGGCCTTCGTCGATATCGCCGAGGGCGCCAGCGCGGCGCTCGCGCAGCAGATCAAGAGCGCCGGCCACGCAGCGCCGTGGTGGCGCGCCTGCGACGTGCGCGACATCGCCTCACTGCAGAAGGCCATTGCTGACGCAGCCGCCGAACTCGGCGACTTCGCGGTGCTGGTCAACAACGTCGCGAGCGACGACCGCCACACGCTTGAATCGGTCACGCCCGACTACTACGACAACCGCATGGCCATCAACGAGCGGCCCGCGCTGTTCGCGATCCAGTCGGTGGTGCCGGGCATGAAGCGGCTGGGCTTCGGCTCGGTGGTCAACCTGGGCTCGACGGGCTGGCAGACCAAGGGCTCGGGCTACCCCTGCTATGCAATTGCCAAGTCGTCGGTGAACGGCCTCACGCGCGGGCTTGCGGTGGATCTGGGGCGTGACCGCATCCGCATCAACACCGTGTCGCCCGGTTGGGTGATGACCGAGCGGCAGGTGAAGCTGTGGCTCGATGAAGAGGGCGAGAAGGCCTTGCAGCGCAACCAGTGCCTGCCCGACAAGCTGATGCCGGAAGACATCGCGCGCATGGTGCTATTCCTCGCGTCTGACGACGCGAAGATGTGCACGGCGCAAGAGTTCACCGTCGACGCCGGCTGGACCTGAAGCCGCGGCGGCCCAGCCGTCAGTCGATTTCCAGTTTGCGGCCGTACACGCTGAGGCTCGCGGTCTTCAGCGCCTTCATCATCACCTTTGCCGCCGGCGACAGCAGCCGGTCGGTGCGCGTGATGATGCCGAAGGCGTCCATGTGGCAGGGCATGTCCAGCGGCAGCAGCGACACGATGCCGTGTGCGGCGTAGTAGCGTGCCACGTCGGTCGCCAGCACGGCCACCATGTCGCTCTGCTGCAGCATGCGCGTGATGAAGAGCAGGGCCGAGCTCTCGATGGTGTTGGTTGGCGGCGCGAGGCCTTCTTCCTGGAACATCAGCTCGAAGCGGTGGCGCAGCACGCTGCCCGCGGGCGGCACGATCCAGCCGGCGCTCACCACGTCGCGCAACGTGAGCCCGCTCACGCCCAAGAGCGGATGGCCCGGGCGCACCAGCGCACACACGGGCTCTTCGGTCAGCGCCTCGTAGCGCAGCTGCGACTTGTCGTGCTCGGCAAAGAGCCGTGCCACCAGGATGTCGAGCTTGCCCTGCTCCAGCCGCTCGATCAGCACGGGGCTGGTTTCGATCTCCAGCGACACGCGCAAATCGGGCTGCTCGCGCTTCACCATCGCCACGGCGGGCGGCATCAGCGTGAGGCCCGGCGCGGTGATGGCGCCCACGCTCACCTGGCCGAAGCGGCCGGCCTTGAGCGCGGTGAGCTCGTCGTGCGCCTGGTTCAGGCTCGCGAGCGCGACGCGGGCGTGGCGGATCATGGTCTCGCCGTACCAGGTCGGGCGCATGCCGCGCGGAAGGCGGTCGAACAGCGGCACCTCCAGCACGTCTTCCAGGTCTTTCAGCAGCTTGGATGCGGCGGGCTGCGTCATGTTGAGCACCTGCGCCGCGCGGTGGATGTTGCCTTCCTCGGCCAGGGCCACGAGCAGCAGCAGTTGCCGGGTCTTGAGCCGGGCGCGGATGAACCAGTGGTTGTAGTTGGTCATGTCATGTCGTCTCTTGAAACGAAGGACTGATCGGGTTTTCCAGAATCCGATGATCGATATCCATTTTGCTTAAAAAACGATTGGATTGATATCAAAACTATTCATAGACTCCGGGCACCCCAATAACAACAGAGACAAGGTCCGCGCCCCGGTGATTCACGGCGAGATCCATCAGAACGTGCGGCAGTACATCAATGGCCGCTGGGAAACCAGCGCGACCACGGGTCTGAGCGCCAATCCCTCGGACACCAGCGAAGTGGTGGCCGAGTACGCACGTGCCGATCGCCGCCAGGCCGAGTCCGCCATCCGCGCGGCCACCGAGGCCTTTCCCCACTGGAGCCACAGCACGCCGCAGCGGCGCGCCGACGTGCTCGACCGCATCGGCGCCGAACTGCTCGCACGCAAGGACGACCTGGGCCTGCTGCTGGCGCGCGAAGAGGGCAAGACCCTGCCCGAGGCCGTTGCGGAGGTGGCGCGCGCGGGCCAGATCTTCAAGTTCTTCGCGGGCGAAGCCCTGCGCGGCGGCGGTGGCGAGAACGTGGCCTCGGTGCGCGCGGGCGTGCAGGTCGACGTCACGCGCGAGCCGGTCGGTGTGGTCGGGCTCATCACGCCGTGGAACTCGCCCTTCGTCATTCCGGCGTGGAAGATCGCACCCGCGCTGGCCCATGGCAACAGCGTGGTGTTCAAGCCGGCCGAACTAGTGCCGGCCTGCGGCTGGGCGCTGACCGAGATCATCAGCCGCGCCGCCTTGCCGGCCGGTGCCTTCAACCTCGTGATGGGCAGCGGCCGCGAAGTGGGGCAGGCGTTGGTCGACAGCGCGCTGGTCGATGCGCTGAGCTTCACGGGCTCCATGGCCAATGGCGAACGCATCCTGCAGGCCGCTGCCGCGAGGCGCGCCAAGGTGCAGCTCGAAACAGGCGGCAAGAACGCGCTGGTGGTGCTGGCCGACGCGGACCTCGACCGCGCCGTCGATTGCGCGGTGCAGGGCGCGTATTTCTCCGCGGGCCAGCGCTGCACCGCATCGAGCCGGCTCATCGTCGAGGCGGCGGTGCACGACGCCTTCGTCGCAAAGCTGCGCCAGCGGCTCAAGACGCTGAAGATCGGCCACGCGCTGGAGCGCGGCGTCGACATCGGCCCGGTGGCCGACGAAGAGCGCCTGGCGCAGAACCTCGCCTGGGTCGACGTGGCGCGCGAAGAGGGCGCCGAGCACGTGTGGGGCGGTGAGGCGCTGGAGCGCGCCACCGCCGGCCACTACATGAGCCCCGCGCTCTTTTTGGCCAAGCCCTCGCACCGCATCGCGCGCGAGGAAATCTTCGGCCCGCTGGCCTGCGTGCTGCGCGCCGACGACTACGACGAAGCGCTCGCGCTGTGCAACGACACGCCCTTCGGCCTGTGCGCGGGCATCTGCACCAACTCGCTGAAACACGCGATGCATTTCAGGCGCCATGCCGTGGTCGGCATGACGATGGTCAATCTGCCGACCGCGGGGGTGGACTTCCACGTGCCCTTCGGTGGCCGCAAGGGGTCGGGCTACGGGCCGCGCGAACAAGGGCGCCATGCCGCGGAGTTCTACACGACGGTGAAGACCGGCTACATGCTGGCCTGAGCCACGACGAAAAACGGTTCTCAACAAGCAAGTCAACAGAAGGAGACATCCCATGACCATGAATCGCCGTACCCTCAACACCGCGCTCGCCGCCGCTGCCCTCAGTGGCCTGCTGCCCGTTTCCGCGCTGGCGCAGAAGAAACTCGTGCTCGGCTTCGCGCAGGTGGGGGCCGAGAGCGAATGGCGCACCGCCAACACCGAGTCGATCAAGTCCTCGGCCAAGGAGGCGGGCATCGATCTCAAGTTCTCCGATGCGCAGCAGAAGCAGGAAAACCAGATCAAGGCCATCCGCTCGTACATCGCGCAGAAGGTGGACGTGATCGCGTTCTCGCCTGTGGTCGAGTCGGGCTGGGAAACCGTGCTGCGCGAGGCCAAGGCCGCCAAGATCCCGGTGGTGCTGACCGACCGCTCCGTCAACACCAAGGACGACTCGCTCTACGTGACTTTCATGGGCTCCGATTTCACCGAGGAAGGCCGCAAGGCCGGCCGCTGGCTGGTCGAGAAGATGAAGGATCAGAAGGGCGAAGTGAACATCGTCGAGCTGCAGGGCACCGTGGGCTCGGCCCCTGCCATCGACCGCAAGAAGGGCTTCGAGGAAATCATCAAGGCCGACCCGAAGTTCAAGATCATCCGCTCGCAGACCGGCGACTTCACGCGCGCCAAGGGCAAGGAAGTGATGGAAGCCTTCCTGAAGGCCGAGGGCAAGAAGATCAACGTGCTCTACGCGCACAACGACGACATGGCCATCGGCGCGATCCAGGCGATTGAAGAAGCCGGTCTGAAGCCCGCGAAGGACATCGTCATCATCTCCATCGACGGTGTGAAGGGCGCCTTCGAAGCCATGATCGCCGGCAAGCTCAACGTGTCGGTCGAATGCAGCCCGCTGCTCGGGCCGCAGCTGATGCAGGCGGTGAAGGACATCAAGGACGGCAAGACGCTGCCAAAGCGTATCGTGACGGTCGAAGGCATCTTCCCCATGGAAGTCGCAGCCAAAGAGTTTCCCAATCGCAAGTACTGAGAGCCCACACCCATGAAACGCAAATTCCTCAAGGCCTCCCTCGCGGGCATCGCATTGGCCGTCGTCGGCTTCACGCCGCTGGCCAACGCGCAGGACAAGGGCCTGATCGCCATCTCGATGCCCACCAAGTCGTCGGCCCGCTGGATTGCCGACGGCGCCAACATGGTCAAGTACTTCAAGGACAAGGGCTACAAGACCGACCTGCAGTACGCCGACGACGACATTCCGAACCAGCTCGCGCAGATCGAGAACATGGTGACCAAGGGCTCCAAGGTGCTGGTGATTGCGGCCATCGACGGCACCACGCTGTCCGACGTGCTGCAGAAGGCGGCCGACAAGGGCGTGAAGGTTATCGCGTACGACCGGCTCATCAAGGGTTCGAAGAACGTCGACTACTACGCCACCTTCGACAACTTCCAGGTCGGCGTGCTGCAGGCGCAGTCGATCGAGGCGGCGCTGGGGCTGAAGAGCGGCAAGGGCCCGTTCAACATCGAGCTGTTCGGCGGCTCGCCCGACGACAACAACGCCTTCTTCTTCTACAACGGCGCGCTCTCGGTGCTCAAGCCCTACATCGACAGCGGCAAGCTGGTGGTGCGCAGCAAGCAGATGGGCATGGACAAGGTCGGCACGCTGCGCTGGGACGGCGCGGTAGCGCAGGCGCGCATGGACAACCTGCTGTCGGCCTACTACACCAAGGACCGTGTCGATGCAGTGCTGTCGCCGTACGACGGCCTCTCTATCGGCATTTTGTCGTCGCTTAAGGGCGTGGGCTACGGCTCGGGCTCGCAGCCGATGCCCATCGTGTCGGGTCAGGACGCCGAGGTGCCTTCGGTGAAGTCGATCCTGCGCAAGGAGCAGACATCGACCGTGTTCAAGGACACGCGCGAGCTGGCCAAGGTTACGGTGGCCATGGTCGACGCCATGCTCTCGGGCAAGACGCCCGAGGTGAACGACACCAAGACCTACAACAACGGCATCAAGGTCGTGCCCTCGTACCTGCTGAAGCCGGTGAGCGTGGATGCGTCGAACTGGAAGACGGTGCTGGTCGACAGCGGCTACTACAAGGAAAGCCAGATCAAGTGAGCATTGACGGCCGTACTGCCGATGCCGCCGCCATCCTCGAGATGCGCGGCATCACCAAGACGTTCCCTGGCGTGAAGGCGCTGAGCAACGTCAACCTCAGCGTGCGCGCGGGGGAGATCCACGCGGTGGTCGGCGAGAACGGCGCGGGCAAGTCGACGCTCATGAAGGTGCTGAGCGGCGTCTACCCGTGCGACTCGTACACCGGCGAGATCCATTTCGAGGGCGAGCTGCGCCGCTTCCGGGGCATTGCCGACAGCGAGAAGCTGGGCATCATCATCATCCACCAGGAGCTTGCGCTGGTGCCGCTGCTGTCCATTGCCGAGAACATATTCCTCGGCAACGAGATTGCCAGCGGCGGCGTGATCGACTGGTTTGCCGCCTATGCGAAGACGCGCGAGCTGCTCGCCAAGGTGGGCCTGAAGGAGCCGCCGACCACGCTGGTGACCGACCTGGGCGTGGGCAAGCAGCAGCTGGTGGAAATCGCCAAGGCGCTGGCCAAGGAGGTGAAGCTGCTGATCCTCGACGAGCCCACCGCCAGCCTGAACGAGAACGACAGCGATGCGCTGCTGATGCTTCTGCTGGAGCTCAAGCGCCAGGGCATCGCGTCGATCCTCATCTCGCACAAGCTCAACGAGATTGCCAAGGTGGCCGATTCGATCACCGTGCTGCGCGACGGCGCCACGGTCGAGACGATGGATTGCGCAAGGCAGGCGATCAGCGAAGACCGCATCATCCGCGGCATGGTCGGGCGTGACATGGCGCACCGCTATCCGCAGCGCGACCCGAAGATCGGCGAGACCGTGTTCGAGGTGCGCGACTGGCGCGTGCACCATGCGCTGCATGCCGACCGCGAGCAGATCAAGGGCGTGAGCCTGAATGTGCGCAAGGGCGAGATCGTCGGCATCGCGGGCCTCATGGGCGCGGGCCGCACCGAGCTGGCCATGAGCGTGTTCGGCAAGTCCTACGGGCAGCGCATCAGCGGCTCGGTGTTCATGCACGGCAAGCAGGTGGATGTGAGCACGGTGCGCAAGGCCATCGACCACGGCATCGCCTACGTCACCGAAGACCGCAAGGGCCTGGGGCTGGTGCTGGAGGAAGACATCCGCAAGAACATCAGCCTGGCCAACCTCGATGCGATTTCCGATTCTTCGGTGATCGACAACGGGCGCGAATTCAAGGTGGCCAACGAGTACCGCAAGGCGCTCAACATCCGCTGCTCGGGCGTCGAGCAGCTGGTGGTCAACCTGTCAGGCGGCAACCAGCAGAAGGTGGTGTTGAGCAAGTGGCTCTTCACCAAGCCCGAACTACTGATTCTCGACGAGCCCACGCGCGGCATCGACGTGGGCGCCAAGTACGAGATCTACACCATCATCGACCAGCTCGCGAGCGAGGGCAAAGGCATTCTCATGATTTCTTCGGAACTGCCGGAGCTGCTCGGCATGTGCGACCGCATCTACGTGATGAACGAGGGGCGCTTCGTCGCCGAGTTTCCGGCTGCAGAAGCCTCGCAGGAACGCATCATGCACGCCATCGTGAGTGCGGGGAGTTCGGTTCATGTCGCAGCCTGAAGTGAACGCGGTGAAGCCCGCAGTACCCGTTACGGAAGCGCCGAAGCTGCATGTCGGCTTCCTGAAGAACAACCTGCGCGAATACGGCATGCTGATCTCGCTGGTCGCGATCATGGTGCTGTTCCAGGTGCTGACTGACGGCACGCTGCTGCGGCCGCTGAACCTCACCAACCTGCTGCTGCAGAACAGCTACGTGGTCATCATGGCGCTGGGCATGCTGCTGGTGATCGTGGCGGGGCACATCGACTTGTCGGTGGGCTCGGTGTGCGGTTTCATCGGCGCGCTGGCTGCGGTGCTGATGGTGGAGTACGAGTGGCACTTCGTGCCCACGGCCATCGTGAGCATTCTTGCGGGCGCCGTCATCGGCGCGGCGCAGGGCTGGTTCGTGGCCTTCCGCAAGATCCCTTCGTTCATCGTCACGCTCGCGGGCATGCTGGTGTTCAAGGGGCTCACGCTGGCGCTGCTGGCGGGGCAGTCGGTGGGGCCGTTCCCGGTGGAGTTCCAGCGTCTCAGCTCGGGCTTCATTCCCGATCCGCTGGGCGGCGAGGCATTGCGCACCACATCACTGGTGGTGGGTGCGCTGGCTGCGGCGGCGCTGGTGTTCTTCAAGCTGCGTGGGCGAGCCAAGCTGGCGGCGCACGGCATGGAGCAGGAGCCGTATGCCTTCTTCCTGGTGAAGAACCTGTTCTTCGCGGCCATCATCCTGTTCTTCAGCTACCTGCTCTCGACCTACAAGGGCCTGCCCAACGTGCTGATCGTGATGGCGGTGCTGATCGTGGTGTACGACTTCGTCACCAACCGCACGACCATCGGCCGGCGCATCTATGCGCTGGGCGGCAACGAGAAGGCGGCGCGGCTGTCGGGCGTGAAGACGCAGCGGCTCGCATTCCTCACTTTCGTGAACATGGGCGCGCTGGCGGCGCTGGCGGGCCTGGTGTTCGCGGCGCGGCTCAACACGGCCACGCCCAAGGCGGGCCTGGGCTTCGAGCTCGACGTGATCGCAGCCTGCTTCATCGGCGGCGCATCGGCCTCGGGTGGCGTGGGCCGGGTGATGGGCGCGGTGATCGGCGCTTTCATCATGGGCGTGATGAACAACGGCATGTCGATCCTGGGCATCGGCATCGACTACCAGCAGGTCATCAAGGGGCTGGTGCTGCTGGCGGCGGTGTTCATCGACGTCTACAACAAGAACAAGTGATGAAGGCGGCGCAGCATGGCTGACGACACTCCCCGCTCACCCGTGCTGGAGCTCAAGGGCATCCACAAGCAGTTCGGCGGCATCCCGGTGCTGCGCGACGTGCAGTTGCGGCTGTACCCCGGCGAGATCCACGCACTGATGGGGCAGAACGGCGCGGGCAAGTCGACGCTGATCAAGGTGCTGACGGGCGTGCTGCCGTCGAGCGGTGGCGAGATGTTCCTCGACGGCCAGCCGATTCATCCGCACTCGCCGCTGGAGGCGCAGAAGCTGGGCATCAGCACGGTCTACCAGGAGGTGAACCTGTGCCCGAACCTGTCGGTGGCGGAGAACGTGTTCGCGGGGCGCTACCCGCGCTGCGGTGTGGCACAGGGCTTTCGCATCGACTGGGCTTCCGTGAACCGGCGCGCCGAAGAACTGCTGGCGCGCATCGGGCTCGACATCGACGTGACGCGGCTGCTGTCGAGCTACTCGGTGGCGGTGCAGCAGATGGTGGCGATCGCGCGGGCGCTGGGCGTGTCGTCGAAGGTGCTGATCCTCGACGAGCCGACGTCGAGCCTGGACGACGACGAGGTGGAGAAGCTGTTCGAGGTGCTGCGGAGGCTGCGCGGCGAAGGACTGGCCATCGTTTTCGTCACGCACTTCCTCAACCAGATGTACGCGGTGTCGGACCGTATCACGGTGCTGCGCAACGGCAGTTGGATCGGCGAATGGCGCGCGGCCGACCTGGGGCCGCAGGCGTTGATTGCCGCGATGCTCGGGCGCGAACTGGCGGCGCAATCGGCGCGGCCTGCTGCGTTGCCTGCGTTCGACGAGGCCGCACCGGCTTTTCTGCAGGCCGAAGGGCTGGGCCAGGCCGGACAACTGCAGGCGACGGACCTGCGTGTGCGTGCCGGCGAAGTCGTTGGCATCGCGGGCCTGTTGGGCGCGGGGCGCACGGAACTCGCGCGGCTGCTGTTCGGGCTGGAGTCGCCCGACCGTGGCGTGCTCAAGGTGGACGGCCGCGCTGTCAGTTTTTCCAACCCGGCAGACGCGATCCGCGAAGGGCTCGCGTTGTGCCCCGAGGAACGCAAGACCGACGGCATTGTTTCGGAGTTGTCGGTGCGCGAGAACATCGCGCTTGCCTTGCAGGCACGCCTGGGCACACGGCGTTTCCTGTCGCATGCCGAGCAGACCGAGATGGCCGAGCGCTTCGTCAAGTCACTCGGCATCAAGACCGCGAGCGTCGAAACCCCCATCGGCCTGCTCTCCGGCGGTAACCAGCAGAAGGCAATGATCGCGCGCTGGCTCGCGACCGAGCCGCGTCTGCTGATCCTCGACGAGCCCACGCGCGGCATCGATGTGGCGGCCAAGCAGGAGATCATGGAAGAGATCCTGCGGCTTGCCAAGGCGGGTATGGCGGTGATCTTCATCTCGTCGGAGATGAGCGAGGTGGTGCGCGTGGCGCACCGCATCGTGGTGCTGCGGGACCGGAAGAAAGTGGGGGAGCTGCCGGGCGGCTCGTCTGAGGACGAGGTGTACGAAATGATTGCTGCGGCATGAAACACCTCTCTTCAGGGCGCGATCACGCCGACGGGGTACCTTGCTCCGCGAATGTCCCCCGGCCTGCGGCCTCCTCCTTTATTTCGCTGCGCAAGGCACCCCATCGACGTGATCGTTGGACAGTGCGGTCATTGATCGGCCAACACAACGGCATCGCCCATTGTGCGAATGGCACCGGGTGCTCCCCGCAGCGAAATAAAGGAGGAGCCGAAGGCGGGGGACATTCGCGGAGGGGAGTACCCGGTGTCATTCGCACGCGTCCCGAACACAACGCCCGTTGGAACAACTGACATGGCCGACAAGAACCACAACCCATTGGCAAGAGCGATGCACCACCGCCTGGCCTGGCCGATCGTCACGCTGCTGCTCCTGCTCGCAGTCAACACAGCCTTCAACTCCAGCTTCCTGCATCTCGAATGGCGCGAAGGCCATCTCTACGGCAGCCTGATCGACATCCTCAATCGCGCGGCGCCGCTGGTGCTGGTGTCGCTGGGCATGACGCTGGTGATCGCCACGCGCGGCATCGACATCTCCGTGGGCGCAGTGGTGGCCATTGCTGCGGCGCTTGCGGCCTGGATGATCGGCGGCTCGGTGGCCAATGACGTGAGCCGCTTTCCGATGCCGCTCGCCATCCTCGCGGCCATCGGCATTGCACTGTTGTGCGGACTGTGGAACGGGCTGCTGGTGGCCAAGGTTGGCATGCAGCCGATCATCGCGACGCTGATCCTCATGGTGGCAGGGCGCGGCATTGCGCAGTTGATTGCTGATGGCCAGATCATCACGATCTACTACAAGCCGTTCTTCTTCCTCGGCAGTGGCTATCTGCTGGGGTTGCCGTTCTCGCTGTTCATCGTGGGGGCGGTGTTCGTGCTGCTGTATCTCGCGATCACGCGCACGGCGCTGGGTTTGTTCATTCAGGCGGTGGGCATCAACCCGACGGCGGCGCGCGTGGCGGGCGTGCAGGCGCGGCGGCTGATTGTTGGTGCGTATGCCTTCTGTGGTGCCTGCGCGGGCGTGGCGGGGCTGCTGATCAGCTCCAACGTGAAGAGCGCGGATGGCAACAACGCAGGGCAGCTGATCGAGCTCGATGCGATCCTGGCGGTGACGCTGGGTGGCACAGCGCTGACTGGTGGGCGCTTCAGCTTGGTGGGCAGCGTGATCGGCGCGCTCATCATCCAGACGCTGACCTATGCGATCTATTCGCTGGGGGTGCCGCCGGAGATCAATCTTGTGGTGAAAGCCGGTGTGGTGTTTGCGGTGATGCTGCTGCAGTCGCCCGAGTTCAGGGCAGAAGTGCGGTCGCTGGTGCAGCGGCCGGCGCATGAAGGAGCTCGATCATGAGCGCGGTGATTGACGCTGCACCCTCACCCCAGCCCTCTCCCGCGCGCGGGACACGAGGGAAAGGGAGCAAGAGGCTCAACCCGAAGTACCTGCCGCTGGCGGCGACCATTTCGCTGTTCGTGCTGGTGGCGACGCTGGGGTCTGTCTTCTATGACGGCTTCTTCTCGGCACAGGTGTTCCTCAACCTGCTGATCGACAACGCGTTTCTCATCGTTGTTGCCGTGGGCATGACCTTCGTGATCCTCTCGGGCGGCATCGACCTGTCGGTGGGCTCGGTGATCGCGCTCACCACCATGGTGTCGGCCTCGCTCGTCGAGAAGCACGGCTGGAGTCCGGGCATCGTGATTCCGCTGGTGTTGCTCATGGGCACGGCCTTTGGCGCGTTCATGGGGCTGCTCATCGAGCGCTTCCGGCTGCAGCCCTTCATCGTCACGCTGGCAGGCATGTTCCTGGCGCGGGGACTTTGCTATCTCATCAGCATCGACTCGATCAGCATCACCAACGAGTTTTACTCGGAGGTTTCGCAGATCCGCATTCCCATCTGGGGCGAGGCCTCGGTGTCTATCAGCGCGGTGATCGCCATCGTGGTGCTGCTGGCGGCGATTTTCATTGCGCACTGCACGCCCTTTGGCCGCGCGGTGTACGCCATTGGTGGCAGCGAGCATTCGGCGATGCTGATGGGCCTGCCGGTGCGCCGCACGCTCATTGGCGTGTACACGCTGTCTGGCTTCTGCTCGGCGCTGGCGGGCGTGATCTTCACCTTCTACATGCTCTCGGGCTACGGCCTGCACGCGATAGGGCTGGAGCTCGACGCCATCGCGGCGGTGGTGATCGGCGGCACGCTGCTCACGGGCGGCGTGGGCTATGTGGCGGGCACGCTGTTCGGCGTGCTGATGCTCGGGATCATCCAGACGCTTATCTCATTCGACGGCACGCTGAGCTCGTGGTGGACGCGCATCGTCGTCGGTGCGCTGCTGTTCGTGTTCTGCCTGCTGCAACGCTTCTTTACCTCGCGCGCACCCCGGCGCTGACTTTCAATTTTTCCCCTCAGGACACCTCGCATGCCGGACACCCCTCCGAAGAAACTGCGCTCGACCGAATGGTTCGGGTCGGCCGACAAGAACGGCTTCATGTACCGAAGCTGGATGAAGAACCAGGGCATTCCGGACCACGAGTTCGATGGCCGGCCGATCATCGGCATCTGCAACACCTGGTCGGAGCTGACGCCATGCAACGCGCACTTCCGCAAGATCGCCGAGCACGTGAAGCGCGGCATCTCGGAGGCGGGTGGCTTCCCGGTCGAATTTCCGGTGTTCTCCAACGGTGAATCGAACCTGCGGCCCACTGCGATGCTCACGCGCAATCTCGCGAGCATGGACGTGGAAGAGGCCATCCGCGGCAACCCCGTCGATGCGGTGGTGCTGCTCACGGGCTGCGACAAGACCACGCCCGCGCTGTTGATGGGTGCGGCGAGTTGCGACATACCAGCCATCGTGGTCACGGGCGGGCCGATGCTCAACGGCAAGCTCGACGGCAAGAACATCGGCTCGGGCACGGCCGTGTGGCAGCTGCACGAATCGCTGAAGGCGGGCGAGATCAACCTGCATCAATTTCTTTCGGCCGAAGGCGGCATGTCGCGTTCGGCGGGCACCTGCAACACCATGGGCACGGCCTCGACCATGGCCTGCATGGCCGAGGCGCTGGGCACTTCGCTGCCGCACAACGCTGCCATTCCGGCGGTTGATGCGCGGCGCTATGTGCTCGCGCAGATGTCGGGCATGCGCGCGGTGCAGATGGCGAAAGAAGGGCTCACGCTGTCGAAGATCCTCACGCGCGAGGCTTTCGAGAATGCCATTCGCGTGAACGCGGCCATTGGTGGTTCGACCAATGCGGTGATCCACCTGAAGGCGATCGCGGGGCGCATCGGCGTCGATCTGGAGCTGGAAGACTGGACGCGCATCGGCAGCAACACGCCGACCATCGTCGACCTGATGCCTTCGGGGCGCTTCCTGATGGAAGAGTTCTATTACGCCGGTGGTTTGCCTGCCGTGCTGCGCCGGCTCGGTGAGAACGGGCTGCTGCCGCACCCTGATGCGCTCACCGTCAACGGCCATTCGATCTGGGACAACGTGCGCGAGGCGCCCAGCCTCGACGACGAGGTGATCCGCCCGCTGAGCAACCCGCTGATCGCCGATGGCGGCATCCGCATCCTTCGCGGCAACCTGTCGCCGCGCGGCGCGGTGCTCAAGCCCTCGGCCGCGTCGCCGGAGCTGCTGAAGCACCGCGGCAAGGCGGTGGTGTTCGAGAACCTGGAGCACTACAAGGCGCGCATCGTCGATGAAAACCTCGACGTCGATGCCAGCTCGGTGATGGTGCTGAAGAACTGCGGCCCCAAGGGCTACCCCGGCATGGCCGAGGTGGGCAACATGGGACTGCCGCCGAAGCTGCTGCGCCAGGGCGTGAAGGACATGGTGCGCATCTCGGATGCACGCATGAGCGGCACGGCGTACGGCACGGTGGTGCTGCACGTCGCGCCTGAGGCGGCGGATGGCGGGCCGCTCGCGGCGGTGCGCGATGGCGACTGGATCGAGCTCGATTGCGATGCGGGGCGCTTGCATCTCGACATCAGCGACGAGGAGCTGGCGTCGCGCCTGGCTTCGTTGTCGGCCTCCGACGTGCAGCCGATGAGCACGCGTGGCGGCGGCTACCAGAAGCTTTATGTCAACCACGTGCTGCAGGCCGATGAGGGCTGCGACTTCGATTTTCTGGTCGGCTGCAGAGGCTCGGCCGTTCCCCGCCATTCACACTGATTCATACACACGCCATGACACCCAGATACCGCGGCATCTTCCCGGTGGTGCCCACCACCTTCACCGAACAGGGTGCGCTCGACATCGAGAGCCAGAAGCGTTGCGTCGATTTCATGATCGACGCGGGCTCGGATGGCCTGTGCATCCTGGCGAATTTCTCGGAGCAGTTCGTGCTGTCCGACGAAGAGCGCGAAGTGCTTACGCGCACGATCCTCGAACACGTGAAGGGCCGAGTGCCGGTGATCGTGACCACCACGCACTACAGCACCAGGGTGTGCGCCGAACGCAGCCGCCGCGCGCAGGACATGGGCGCCGCGATGCTGATGGTGATGCCGCCGTACCACGGCGCGACCTTCCGCGTGCCCGAGCCGCAGATCTTCGAGTTCTATGCGCGGCTGTCGGACGCGGTGGGCATTCCGATCATGATCCAGGACGCGCCGGCCAGCGGCACGGTGCTGTCGGCCCCGTTCCTCGCGCGCATGGCCAAGGAGATCGAGCACGTCGCGTACTTCAAGATCGAAACCGCCGGCGCGGCCGCGAAGCTGCGGGAGCTGATCCGCCTGGGCGGCGACGCCATCGAGGGGCCATGGGACGGCGAAGAAGCCATCACGCTGATGCCCGACCTCGACGCCGGCGCGACCGGCTCGATGACCGGTGGTGGCTACCCGGACGGCATCCGGCCGATCATCGAGGCGCACCGTTCAGGCGACCGCGACAAGGCCTTCGCGCTGTATCAGCAGTGGCTGCCGCTGATCAACTACGAAAACCGACAGGCGGGCCTGCTGGCTTGCAAATCGCTGATGAAGGAGGGCGGGGTGATCGCCTGCGAAGCGCCGCGTCACCCGTTGCCGACGATGCACCCCGACACGCGTGCCGGCCTGATCGAAACCGCGAAGCGGCTCGATCCGATGGTGCTGCGCTGGGGGAAGTAGGGACGGGGAAAGAGGCCGCTCAGGCCTCGGGGGTGCTGCTGCTCTTTTCGAGTTCGCTGACCTGCAGCGACAGATCGAACAGCTTGGACTTGCTGGCGTAGTAGCGGTCGAGCCGCCATTCCTTCAGGATGTCCATTGCGAGCTGGAAGCTCTTGTAGTCGAGGTTGTAAAGCGTGACCAGTTCGAAGCTGCGTTCGGACTCTAGAGCCAACACGAGTTGGGCCAGGATCTTGGCCGATTCGTTGGCCGGGTCCGTTTCGATGAATCGGCGAGCGACCTTGATGGCATTCATGGGAAAGGATTCCTCGGTAGGCAGGGACCGAGAACTATAGCTAGCGTGCAACTGCCTTTTGTGACAGTACTGTGACAGTAGGGGCATCGCCAGCCCACCGAGTGGGTTGGCGATGCCTCGAGAGCAAAGCTCAATCAGCGCAGGGGAGCAGGCATCGGTTGGGGCATCGGGCGAGGCATTGGCCGAGGCATGGGCATCGGCTCCGGTGCCATGGCCGGCGCGGGCATCACGATGGTGGTGACCGACTCGCGGATCACGCCGCCGCCCATCACGCTGCCGTCGACGCTGGCCTGGGTGTTGCCGTTGCTGCCGAGCACGCGAGCCTCGCAGGCGGCGCGGTCGTCCGGTTGCTGCTGCAGGCCGCAGCGCGCGAGCGCATTGGCGCGGTAGTCAGGTGCGCTGGTCAGGCCGCCCTGGGCGGCCGCCTGGCGCGCGGCACCGGCTTCACGGATACAGGCGGCGCGGTCTTGCTGGTTGTGGCCGCAGACGGCCAGTTCCTGCTGGTAGATGCCGGGCGCTTCACCGCGGCGCGGCGATGCGGCCGAGACAGCGGTGGAGGCCGCCAGCGCGCCAACGGCGAGCACGGCGAAGAGCATTGAACGAGTGTTGCGAGTAGTGCTTTTCATGGATGACTCCTTGAAGCGAGCTGAAAAACCAGGGAAATGTTCGACCTCCCATAGGAGGACAGGAGGCCGGGTTCGGTCAACGTGCCGGCAGGGTCTGCGGCGGCAGGGGCGTCACGGTTTCGCGGATCACGCCGCCGCCCATCACGCTGCCTTCGGTGGTGGTGCGTGCTCCGCCCTTGATGCGGGCTTCGCAGTCAGGCTGTTCGACGGCGGGCAATTCGCTGCAGCGGGCGAGGGCATTGACCTGCTCGCGGGCGGGGCTGGGGCTGGTGAGGCCGCTGCGTCCGGCTTCCTGACGGGCGGCGCCGGCTTCGCGCAGGCACGCGGCGCGGTCCTGCTGCACGCCGTCGCAGGTGGCGCGTTCCTTCTGCATGCGGGCTTCGGAGCCCGGTGCCTGTGCGCTGGCCGTCTGTGCGCCGAAAACGATGAAACCACTGGCGGCGAAGAGGGCCGTGGCAGAGAGGATCGAACGAACTGTTGTTGTCATGCGGGCTCCTGGTAAAGCCACGCCCTCCGGGAGGTGCGTGACTGGAGCCACAGTCTGGTGTCGGTCGGGGCCTGCGGTCTGTGGGACAGCCGCACCCATGGACTGGGCCGGACGCGCCCCTGCATGTGGGACGTGTCCGGCAAGCGGGGCTTCAGCCCGCTGCGATGCGCTGTGCCAGGTGAGCGAGCGCTTCCTCGACCTGATCCACCAAGATCAGCGACAGGTCGCCGGGCTGCAGCCGGGCCAGTGCCGTGTCGATGGCGACGAACTCACCGCGGATCTCGTCGATATGGCGCGTGCGCGCCGCGCCCTGCAGGCCCTGACGCAGCAGCGCCATGACTTCGCCGTCGGCACGGCCGCGTTGCGCCGCGTCCTGATAGAGGATCACGTCGTCGAAGGCCTGGCCGAGGATGGCCGTCTGGTCGCGGATGTCCGAATCGCGCCGGTCGCCCGCGCCGCTGATCACCACCGAGCGCTTCTTCGCCGGCATCGTGTCCACGGCAGACACCAGGGCGCGCATGGCGTCGGTGTTGTGGCCGTAGTCGGCGATCACGGTGGCACCGCGGTAGTCCATGACGTTGAAGCGTCCGGGTACGCCGGCCGCGTCGTTCATGAAGCTCGCGAGGCCGCTGCGGATGGTGTCCCAGTCGAGGCCCACGGCCCAGGCCGCGGCCACGGAGGCCATGACGTTGTCGACCTGGAAGCCGATGGTGCCGCCGCGCGTGATGGGCACGTCGCGCAGCGCGATGCGTTCGCGCCACGAGCCTTCGGCCGCGACCAGCGTGTCCTGGTCGACATACACAGTGCGCTTGCCTTGCGCGCGGTGCGTGGCCATTACCGGGTGCATGCGGTCGGCGGTGAAGAAGATCACGTGGCCGGGGCAACCCGCTGCCATGGCAGCGACGTTCGGGTCGGCCGCGTTGAGCACCGCGTAACCGTCGGCCGCCACATTGCGAACGATCACGCGCTTGAGCACCGCGAGGTCTTCGACGGTGGTGATGTAGTTCAGGCCCAGGTGGTCGCCGCTGCCGATGTTGGTGACCACGGCCACCTGGCAGCGGTCGAAACCGAGGCCTTCGCGCAGCACGCCGCCGCGAGCCACTTCGAACACGGCTGCATCCACGTCGGGGTGCATCAGCACGTTGCGCGCGCTCTTGGGGCCGCTGCAGTCGCCGCTGTCGGTCTGGCGGCCGTCGACGTACACGCCGTCGGTGTTGGTCATGCCGGTGCGCAGGCCACTCGACGCGAGCAGGTGGTTGATGAGGCGCGCGGTGGTGGTCTTGCCGTTGGTGCCGGTGACGGCAACCACCGGAATGCGGCCGTCGTCGCCGTGGGCGAAGAGGGTGTCCATCACCGCTTCGCCGACCGCGCGGCCACGGCCGAACGAGGGCGAGATGTGCATGCGAAGGCCGGGCGCGGCATTTACTTCGACCACGCCGCCGTGCTGCTCTTCGAGTGGGCGCAGCACGTTCTCACAGACCATGTCGACGCCGCAGATGTGCAGACCTACCATTTGTGCCGCATCGACGGCGCGTGCCGCGACTTCGGGGTGCACGGTGTCGGTCACGTCGGTGGCGGTGCCGCCGGTGGACAGATTCGCGTTGTTGCGCAGCACCACGCGCTGGCCGCGCGCGGGCACGCTGTTGGGCGCGAGGCCCTGCGATTCGAGCCGGCCAACGGCGATGTCGTCGAGGCGAATCTTGGTGAGCGAGGTGGCGTGGCCCTCGCCGCGGCGCGGGTCGAGGTTCACGGCATCGACCAACTGGCGAACCGTGGAGCTACCGTCGCCGATCACCTGCGGAGGGTCGCGCCGCGCGGCGGCCACGAGGCGGTCGCCCACCACCAGCAGGCGGAAGTCGAAGCCGGGGAGAAACTTCTCGACCATCACCTCGCCGTAGGCGGCGGCCGAGTCGTAGGCCGCGAACAGTTCTTCGCGCGAGTTGATGTTGACCGTGACGCCCTTGCCCTGGTTGCCGTCCTGCGGCTTCACCACGACCGGCAGGCCGATCTCGTTGGCGGCGGCCCAGCCGTCTTCGGCGCTGCTGACGGGGCGGCCCAGCGGCACGGGCACGCCGGCAGCGTTGAGCAACTGCTTGGTCAGTTCCTTGTCTTGTGCGATCGATTCGGCCACGCCGCTGGTGCTGTCGACTTCGGCGGCCTGGATGCGGCGCTGCTTCGAACCCCAGCCGAATTGCACGAGGCTGCCGCTCGTGAGCCGGCGGAACGGAATGCCGCGTGCCACGGCGGCATCGACGATGGAGCCGGTGCTCGGGCCCAGGCGCTCGGATTCGTCGAGGTCGCGCAGCTCGGTGATGGCGGCGTTGGCGTCGAAGGCGGTGTCGGTCAGGGCGGCGGTAATGAGCTGCTCGGCCACTTCGATCGCGCGGCGGCCGACGGCTTCTTCGCTGTACTGGAACACGACCTGGTAGACGCCTTCTTCCACGGTGGGCGAGGTGTGGCCGAAGTTGACGGCGCAGCCGGCCTGGGCCTGCAGCGCCACGGCGGCGTTCTCGAGCACGTGGGCCAGCGCCAGCGGCTGGCCCAGCACCATCGGGTGCAGCTCGCCGATGGTGGGGAAGCGCGCGCGCAGGCGCGCCTCGAAGCCGGCCAGCTTGCTGATGGCGTTCTCGTCGCCTTCGCAGGCCACGACAGCCTCGATGGCGGTGTGGCGGCTCCAGAGATTGGGCCCGCGAAGGGCTCGGGTGCGGGTGACTTTCATGGGGCTGCGAGGGCTACGGTCTTATCGAGGCGATGCGAGGCAAGGCTCAAGCGAATTGGGGTTGGAGGGGTTGCGTCTGCGACAGCTGCAGCGAGGCCAGCGCCGCCTGCAGGTCGGCCTCGAAGGCCTCCACGCCGGCGCCGATCAGGTTCAGCGGAATGCCCATGGCCCAGGCCGCGGCCACGGCGGCCAGCAGGCTTTCGAGGCTCACGCCGGCATGGGTAGCGCGCCACACGGTCAGTCGGCCGAGGCCCGGCAGGAACGATTCGCTGCTGCCGTTGGCCAGCACCACGCGGTCTTGCCGCACCAGCACGGCCTTGCCGCCGGCGGTCTGGTGCGCGGTGAGGTCGGCGGCCTGCGAGTCGGCCGAGTACAGGATGACGGCGCCGTCGCACAGCGGCGCAAGGCCGGCCACGCGCGGGTCGGCTGCGTTCAGCACGGCCGTGCCTTCGGACAGCACCACGTCGACCTGAGTGCGCAGCACCTTGACCATCTGGTCGCTCTCGGTGATGTCGTAGTCGGCCAGCGTTTCAGAGCCTTCGAGGTCGGTGACGATGCCGACTTCGCAGCGGTCATAAGAAAGGCCGTCGCGCAGGATGGTCTCGGCGCCGTTCTCGATCACCACGGCCTGCACGGCGCGGTTCACGAGCAGGCGGTGGCCGGCGTCCCAGTTGGCGCTGTCGCGCGCGTCGACGCGGCGGCGTTCGAGGAACAGGCCGTCGCGACAGGCAAGGCCGGTGTGGCGCCCGCCCAGGCCGATCAGCCAGGCCACCAGGCGCGCCAGCACGGCGGTGTCGCGCGAACCGGCCACGCCGACCACGGGAATGCGTCCGGGCGCGTCGTTGGGGAACAGGTGGTCGCAGATGGCGCGGCCCACCGGGCGCGGCGAGCCGACGGCCGGCTTCAGGTGCATCAGCAGGCCGGGGCCGGCGTTGACTTCGACGATCGCGCCGCGCTGCGGGCCCAGCGGCTTGGAGATGTCTTGCGCAACGAGGTCGATGCCGGCGATGTCGAGGCCCACCACGCGCGCGGCCAGCACGGCGGCGTGAGCGACTTCGGGGTGGACCTGGTCGGTGCAGTCGTTGGCCATGTTGCCATTGCGCTGGATCGTGACCACGCGGCCGGCTGCGGGCACGGCGTTGGCGTCCAGCTCCTGGCGCTTGAGTTCGAGCTGAAGCTTGGCGTCGGTGTCGATCACGATCACGTCGAGCGGAAACTCTTCCTCAGCGCCGCGGCGCGGGTCGCTGTTGAGCTGCTTGTCGATGAGGTCGCGCACGCTGCTCTGGCCGTCGCCGGTCACGGTGATGATCTCCCCGCGCGCGGCTGCCACCACCTCGCCGCCCACCACCAGCAGGCGGTGTTCGTGGCCGCGGATGAAGCGCTCGACCATCACGTCGCTGCCCTCGGGCTCGGCGACCGCGAAGGCGGCAAATACTTCTTCGCGAGTCGTCAGTTCGAGCGACACGCCGCGGCCGTGGTTGGCGTCCGACGGCTTCACGACCACCGGCAGGCCGATGTCCTCGGCGGCTTCCCAGGCTTCTTCGGCAGTGGCGACCACCTGGCCTTCGGGCACGGGCACGCCGCAGCTCGCGAGCAGGGACTTGGTCAGTTCCTTGTCGCTGGCGATCGATTCGCCGATGGCGCTGGTGTAGTCGGTCTCGGCCGTCCAGATGCGCTGCTGGTTGGCGCCGTAGCCCAGCTGCACCAGGTTGCCGCTGTTCAGGCGCATGTGCGGAATGCCGCGGTCGGTGGCGGCGGCCACGATGGCGGCGGTGCTCGGGCCGAGGTAGCAGTCTTCGACCTTGGCCTTGACCGCGTCGACGGCCTTCTGCACGTCGGCGGCGGTGAACGGGTCGTTGTTGATGGCGGCCATCAGCAGGCGGTGGCCCTCGGCCAGCGCCACGCGGGCGACCTGCTCGTCACGCGCGCGGAACACCATGCGGTAGACGCCGTGCTCCGAGGTGCTGCGGGTTTGCCCGAAGCCCGTGGGCATGCCGGCCAGGTTCAGCAGCTCGATGACGACGTGTTCGAGCACGTGGCCTGACCAGGTGCCTTCGGTCAGGCGCTGGACGAAGCCGCCGCGCTCGCCCACGCCACAGTGGTGCTCGATGAGCGCCGGCAGCAGGCCAGTCAGGCGGTCGGTGAAACCGTCGATCTTGTTGGAGGGGTAATCTTCCAGTTGGCCCAGATCGAGCCAGACTTCGAGCACCGGACGGTAGGTCCAGAGGTTGGGACCGCGCAAATAGTTGATGCGCAGCAGTCGGATGTCGTCGAAACGGGTCATGCAAACGTTCGATGTGCTTTGGCCGAGCACCACGGCGCCTTCAAGCGCGCCCATGGCGATCAGTCAGAATCGGCGCCCGACGAAGGGCGCCATGACGCGGTCCATGCGGCCCGCGACGGGCAAGAGTCAAAGAAACACAATGCAACATCACGATCCAGTCGGCACCCGGGAGGGCGAAACAGAGGCGGCTTCAGACGCGCTGAAAAACCGGCTCGCAGTCGCGGAAAACGTTCTGGTAATACTGTCGGTTGACCTCGACGACCAACTTCGCTTCGCTTCCGGCCTAGTGGCCCTGACTGACCAGAGGCTGATCGCGCTCGAACCGGGTGGCCAATCCGGGGGGGAATGGCGTGAGTGGCCACTAACCGATGCGGCCCTCGAACTGCGCCTGTCCGACCACTCCGGCGTCGGAACCCTAGATTTGACGGGGCCTGCGGGCCGGTTGGGCCGCTGGCGCTACACCCTGGCCGGGCAGGCCGCGGCCCTGCGGCTGCTCAAGCTTTTCGGTCAGCGCATGGCTGGTGTCGCCAAGGAGACACCTGAAGTCATCGAGGTCGCCGATGGCGACGAACCCGCCGACACCGAGCTCCAGACCCCGCCCTCGACCTGGGTGCTGCTGCGCCTGGGCCGCTTCGCCAAGCCCTACCGCAAGCAGTTGATTGCAGGGTTTCTGCTGACCCTGATCTCCACCGCCGCCACCCTGGTGCCGCCGTACCTGACCATCCCGCTGATGGACGACATCCTGATTCCGTTCCAGAACGGGCAGAAGATCGACACCATGCGCGTGGGCCTGTACCTGGGCGGCCTGCTGGTCGCGGCGCTGGTCGGCTGGGGGCTGGGCTGGGCGCGCACCTACCTGCTGGCGCTGGTGTCCGAGCGCATCGGCGCCGACCTGCGCACCACCACCTACGAACACCTGCTGACCCTGCCGCTGGACTACTTCGGCGGCAAGCGCACCGGCGACCTGATGGCGCGCATCGGCTCGGAAACCGATCGCATCAACGTTTTCCTGTCGCTGCACGCGCTCGATTTCGCCAACGACGTGCTGATGATCGTGATGACCGCGGTCATCCTGTTTTCCATCAACCCGCTGCTGGCCGTGGTCACGCTGGTGCCGCTGCCCTTCATCGCCTGGATGATCCATGTGGTGCGCGACCGCCTGCGCACCGGCTTCGAGAAGATCGACCGCGTCTGGTCCGAGGTGACCAACGTGCTGGCCGACACCATTCCCGGCATCCGCGTGGTCAAGGCCTTCGCCCAGGAGCGCCGCGAAGCCGAGCGCTTCCGCATCGCCAACGCCTACAACCTGCAGGTCAACGACAAGCTCAACCGCACCTGGTCGCTGTTCACGCCGACCGTGTCGCTGCTGACCGAAATCGGCCTGCTCGTGGTCTGGGCCTTCGGCATCTGGCAGGTGGCGCGCGGCAGCATCACGGTGGGTGTGCTCACCGCCTTCATTGCCTACATCGGCCGCTTCTATACGCGGCTCGACTCGATGAGCCGCATCGTCTCTGTCACGCAGAAGGCGGCGGCCGGCGCCAAGCGCATCTTCGACATCCTCGACCACGTGAGCAATGTGCCCGAGCCTGCCAACCCGGTGAAGGTGGAGCGGGTGCAGGGCCGCATCGAGATGAGCGGGCTGGGCTTCCGCTACGGCTCGCGCGCCGTGATCCACGACCTCGACCTGGTGATCGAGCCCGGCGAGATGATCGGCCTCGTGGGCCACAGCGGTTCGGGCAAGAGCACGCTGGTCAATCTGATCTGCCGCTTCTACGACGTGACCGATGGCGCCATCAAGGTCGACGGCACCGACATCCGCCGCTTCGCCGTGGCCGACTACCGGCGCCACGTGGGGCTGGTGCTGCAGGAGCCCTTCCTGTTCTTCGGCACCATCGCGCAGAACATCGCCTACGGCAAGCCCGACGCCACGCGCGAGGAAATCGTGGCCGCGGCCCGTGCGGCCCATGCACATGACTTCATCCTGCGGCTGCAGCACGGCTACGACTCGCTGGTGGGCGAGCGTGGGCAGGGCTTGTCAGGCGGCGAGCGCCAGCGCATCAGCATCGCGCGCGCGTTGCTGATCGACCCGCGCATCCTGATCCTCGACGAAGCTACTTCGGCCGTGGACACCGAGACCGAGAAGGAAATCCAGAAGGCGCTCGACAACCTCGTGCAGGGCCGCACCACCATCGCCATCGCGCACCGCCTGTCGACGCTGCGCAAGGCCGACCGGCTCGTGGTCATGGACCGCGGCGAGGTGGTCGAGGTGGGACCGCACGACGCCTTGATGGCAAAGCAGGGCGCCTACTGGCGGCTCTACCAGGCGCAACTGCGCCAGGGCGACGACGATGCGAGCGAAGGAGCAGCCGACGAGCGCGCCAACGCGCAGGCTCCGCTGGCCATCAGCCATGCAGCCCATCCGGCGGGGGAAGCATGACCGAGCACAACACTCCATCTTTCGAACTCGAACGCGATGCCTTCGGCCGCCTCGTGCTGACCGACGCGCAGGGCGAGCGCCATGTGGGCATCGTGCCCGTGCGGGCCTTTCCGCTGAGCGCGCCCGGCCATGGCATTTCGCTGGTCGGCAGCGAAGGGCGCGAGCTGGTCTGGATTGACAGCGTCGATCAGCTGCCGGCGCAAGCCAAGGCGCTGCTGGAAGAAGAACTCGCGGTGCGCGACTTCGCGCCCACGCTGCTGCGCCTGCACGGCGTGTCGAGCTTCGGCGTGCCCAGCACCTGGACCATCAGCACCGACCGCGGCGACACCACCTTCGTGCTCAAGGCGGAGGAAGACATCCGCCGGCTCGAAGGCGGCGCGCTGTTGATCGCGAGCGCACACGGCGTGCAGTTCCGCATTCCCGATGTGAAGACGCTCGACCGCGCGTCGCGCAAGCTGCTCGAGCGCTTCCTCTAGAAGAAAGCGCGGCGCAGTCAGCGGGCGGCGAACCAGCGCAGCGTTACCGCGCCCGCTGCGGCAGCCACGCCGCTCACCAGCGTGCCCCAGGCGATGTCGATGAACGACAGCGCCAGCGGCCAGTTGCGGATGACGGCCAGGTTGGTCAGGTCGTAGGTGGCGTAGCAGAAGAGGCCGAACAGCCCGCCCAGCAGCGCGGCCCGCATCACGCCCTGCGCCTTCAGCCCCGGCACGATCGCGAACACCAGCAGGCCGATGGGGTACATCAGGTAGAAGAGGGCCGCGAAGCCCAGACGCGGGTTGGGCGACATCAGCTCGCCCATCGCCTCCTGGTACATGCCCTTGGCGACGACACCGAGCCAGGTCATGTCGATCACCAGCAGCACCACGAAGGTGACGGCCCATGCAGCCAGGTGTTTGATGCTCATGCGCGGGATCGTATCCGCGGCCCCGCTCGGCCTGCGAAAATCGCACATTTGGACTACAACGGCCCCGCCGTTGACGGATATGCCCCTGCACACCACCGCCCTCGTTCTGTTTTCCGGCGGCCAGGACTCGACCACCTGCCTCGCCGACGCGCTCTCGAAGTACCAGCGCGTCGAAACCCTGGGCTTCGACTACGGGCAACGCCACCGCGTCGAGCTCGACGTGCGCGGCACCATCCTCTCGAAGCTGCGCGAGCGCTTCCCTGACTGGGCGCCGCGCCTGGGCGAAGACCATGTGCTCACGCTCGCCGCGCTGGCGCAGCTCGGCGGCTCTTCGCTCACCGAAGAAGTCGCCTTCGCCATGCAGGCCGACGGCCTGCCCAACACCTTCGTGCCCGGGCGCAACCTGCTGTTTCTCACGCTGGCCGGCGCGCTGGCCTACCGGCGCGGGCTGCAGGTGATCGTCACCGGCGTCTGCGAGACCGACTTCTCGGGCTACCCCGACTGCCGCGACGACACGATGAAGGCGATGCAGCTTGCGCTGTCGCTGGGGCTGGAGCGCCGCCTCGTCATCGAGACGCCGCTCATGTGGATCGACAAGGCCGAGACCTGGACCATGGCGCACCGCCTGGGCGGCGAGCCTCTCGTCGACCTGATCGTGGAAGAGACCCACACCTGCTACCTCGGCGACCGCGTGCACCGCCAGGCCTGGGGCTACGGCTGCGGCGAGTGCCCTGCCTGCGACCTGCGCAAGAAGGGCTGGGAGCGCTACGCCGCGGCGGGCTGAACCCCCGCTGAGGTGTTCAGCCGGTAGCGCGCACCGCCGGCAGCGCCGTCTTCCTGCGGCACCAGCGTCCATCGCTGATTGTGGAAGTCGCCCACGGCCGCGCGGTGCGCGATCGACACCATCGCCCCGCCGGCGGCGTGCACCGTGGCGGCGAGCCGCTTGTAGAGAACGCTTTCGGCCTGGGCGTCGAGCGCGCTGGTGATCTCGTCGGCGAACAGCCATGCCGGTTTCTTGAGCAGCACCCGCGCGATGGCCAGGCGCTGCTGCTCGCCGCCGGAGAGTTTCTGGCTCCAGGCGTCGCTGTCGTCGAGGCGGCTTACGAGGTCGGGCAGCAGCGCATCGGTCAGGGCCTGGCGCAGTTGGTCGTCGCTGAAGTTCGATGCGGGGTTGGGGTACGTCAGCGCATCGCGCAGCTTGCCGTCGGGCACGTAGGGCCGCTGGGGCATGAAGGCGACGTTGTCGGGCACCTGCAGCTTGCCCTTCGAGAACGGCCAGATGCCCGCGAACGAGCGGAACAGCGTCGACTTGCCGCTGCCCGAAGGCCCTTGCAGCAGCACGCTGTCGCCGGGCTTCACCGCCAGCGCGGCGCCGGCAAGCAGCGGCGTGCCGTTTGGCAGCGCGACTGCGAGGTCGTCGGTTTGCAGCATCTCCGAGGGCGCGCGCTGCAGGGCGTCGTCCCGCGAGGCATGGGCCGTCATGCTGTCGTCGAAACTGGTAAGGCGGTCGGTGGTGGCGCGCCACACGGCCACGCTGTCGTAGTTGTCGACGAACCAGCTGAGCGACTCCTGCACCTTGCCGAAGGCCGAGCCGATCTGCATCAGGTGGCCGAGCTGGAACGCGCCGCCAAAGTACTGCTGCGCTGCCACGAGAAACGGAAAGATCACCGCAGCCTGCCCGAAGAACGAGGTGAAGGTGACGAGGTTCTTCTGCTGCTTGATCAGCAGCAGGTAGTTGCGCAGCACGTCGCCGAAGCGCAGGTCGAGCTGGCCGCGCTCGACCTTCTCGCCGTGGTCCAGCGCAATCGCCTCGCTGTACTCCCGCACGCGCACCAGGTGATGCCGGAAGTCGGCCTCGAAGCGCTGCTGCCTGAAGTTCAGGCCGATCAGCGGGCGGCCGATGAAATGCGTGACGACGGTGCCGACGATGGAATACCCCAGCGCCAGCCAGACCATCGCGCCGACGATCTGGTGGGTGGTGCCGTTGAAGGTGAACGAGAAATTGCCCGACAGCCCCCAGAGCAGGCCGATAAAGCTCAGGAGAGTGACGACGGCATTCAACAGGCCCATCGAGAGCGTCATCGTGGAACTGGTGAAGATCTGCATGTCTTCCTGGAGGCGCTGGTCGGGGTTGTCCGGCGTGTGGCCGTCCTTGTTGGCGTAGCGCGCCAGCTCCAGGTGATAGAAGGTGCGGTCCGCCATCCAGCGCGACAGGTAGCTGCGTGTCATCCAGGTGCGCCAGCGCAGCTGCAGCAGCTGGGTTATGTAGAACTTCAGCACCTGCACCGCGATGTTGAAGAAGGCGATCCAGCCGAACACGCGCACCTCGCGCCAGAAGGCCGTCACGTCCTTGTTCTGCAACGCGTCGTAGAAGCGCCCGTACCACTGGTTGCCCAGCACCGCCACATATACATAGAAGAGGTTCAGCGCGACGATGGTCAGCAGCATGGCGCGGGCGCGCCATTTCTCCTCTGACCGGAAGTAGGGCGCCGCGAGCGAGAAGACGCGGCGCAGTACCTGGATGAACGTGCTTGCGCGCGCGGTGACGGATGAAGACATGTGGTTTCCTCGCAGGCGCCCGTGCGGCGCCGGTCATCATGAAGAAACCATCGTAGACAACTGTTTCTTAGTCCGGCCTGAAATCAGCCGGAAACCTGGCCCAGTCCCGAAAAATCGACTCGTCAGTGCAGCATGACCCTGGCTGCAGTCGCCAGGAAGTGGGCCAGAGGCGGCGTCTGCAGCCCTTCGACCTTCGCCTCTTCGTCCCACAGCCGAAGCCGCACTGCGTCGCCCGACCAGCGGTGCGTGGCAAAGCGCTGAGCCGTTTCCGCGTCCATCACGCCGCCCTGCAGGGCCAGGCTGCGCACCGAATCGGGCGAGAGCTTCGAGAAATAGTCGGGCCGTGTCGCGCACAGGTAGCGCTTGGCGTCCACGTGCAGGCGGATCGGCTCGCGCACTTCGATGTCGAATGCGCCGCGCAGCAGTGGCAGTGCGATGTATTGATGGCGGTCGTCGATGCCCAGCTGGGTAGGAGACTGCGATAGCGTCTGGTGCTCGGCGATCAGCAGGTGGCCCAGGTCATGCAGCAGCGCGGCGGTGACCAGTGAATCGCTCGCGCCGGCCTGCTCCGCGAGCCAGGCGCATTGCAGCGCATGTTCCAGCTGGGACACGGGTTCGCCCGCGTACGCGACTCCACCGCGTTCAGCGAACAGGCGGGCGATCTCGGCAAGGTCGAGTGTCATGAAAGCGAAGCGAAAACACAGGTAATAACTCCGGCAGCTTGACGCGACGCAATGACATGCAGATGACGAAACCGCCGCGAAATCGCCGGCCCAAGGTGCATTTTTGGGTATTTGGGTGTTTCTGGGGCATCTGACAAATTCCTGTCACATGCCGGTGCCAGCATCGCCCGCATTCGCTGAACGGCACTTGCGTACTTTCGCTTGCCTGTCCATGTGTCCCGCATCGCGTCCTTTCTACTTTCCCAAGGGAACCTCCACCATGCTGCATCGTCAACTCCGCTGGGCCTTCGTGCCGGCCGCCCTGTTCTCGCTGGCTTTTGCCGCATCGGCCCAGGGCCGTACCGAGCTGCTGGTCTACACCGCGCTCGAAGCCGACCAGGTGCAGGCCTACAAGGCCGCATTCGAAAAGGAGAACCCGAGCATCGAGCTGAAGTTCGTGCGCGACTCGACCGGCATCGTCACCGCCAAGCTGCTGGCCGAAAAGGCCAACCCGCAGGCCGACGTGGTGTGGGGCCTGGCCGCCACCTCGCTGATGCTGCTCGACAAGGAAGGCATGCTCCAGCCCTACGCGCCCAAGGGCCTCGATGCCATCAAGCCGACCATGCGCGATGCGGCCAACCCGCCCAAGTGGGTCGGCATGGACGTGTGGTCGTCGGCCATCTGCTTCAACACCGCCGAAGCGCAGAAGAAGAACCTGCCCAAGCCCACCAGCTGGGCCGACCTGACCAACCCGGTCTACAAGGGCCAGATCACCATGCCCAACCCCGCCGCGTCGGGCACCGGCTACCTGATGGTGTCGGGCTGGATCCAGATGATGGGTGAAGAAAAAGCGTGGAAGTACATGGATGCGCTGCACCAGAACATCGGCATCTACAGCCAGTCGGGCAGCAAGCCCTGCCGCCAGGCTGGCGCCGGCGAGTTCGCGCTCGGCATGTCCTTCGAATACCGCGCCAACAAGACCAAGCGCGACGGCGCTCCCATCGACATCGTGCTGCCCAAGGAAGGCCTGGGTTGGGACATGGAAGCCACCGGCATCATGAAGACCAGCAAGAAGCAGGAAGCCGCCAAGGCGCTGGCCGACTGGGCCGTGACCAAGCAGGCCAACGAGCTGTATGCCAAGAACTTCGCCGTGCTCGCGCTGCCGGGCATCCAGGAAAAGCTCGAATTCGTGCCGGGCGACGTCGAGAAGCTGCTCGCCAAGAACGACTTCAACTGGGCTGCCGCCAACCGCGACCGCATCCTGACGGAATGGTCCAAGCGCTACGAGTCCAAGTCGGAAAAGAAGCCGCTCTGATTTCTTCGAAGCCAAGCGGTATCCGGTCATGACGAGCAGCAGCTTTCTTTCCCTTCGCGGCATCGGCAAGTCCTTTGGCGCCACACGCGTGCTCGACGGCATCGATCTCGACATCGAGCCCGGCGAGTTCGTGTGTCTGCTCGGCCCTTCGGGCTGCGGCAAGACCACGCTGCTGCGCATCGTCTGCGGCATCGAGCGCGCAGACAGCGGCCAGATCCTGCTCGGCGGCCAGGACATCGCGGGCCTGCCGCCCGCGGCGCGCGGCTTCGGCGTGGTGTTCCAGTCGTACGCGCTGTTTCCCAACCTGACGGCTGCGCAGAACATCGCCTACGGCCTGCATCCCACGGGCGCACTGGCCCGCGAGATGGCCAAGCGTTCGCGCGAGATGCTCGACCTCGTCGGCCTGGCCGCGCATGCCGACAAGTACCCCGTTCAGCTCTCGGGCGGCCAGCAGCAGCGCATTGCACTGGCGCGCGCACTCGCGCCCAATCCGCGCCTGCTGCTGCTCGACGAGCCGCTTTCCGCGCTCGACGCGCAAGTGCGCGCCAGCCTGCGCAGCGAAATCCGCGCGCTGCAGAAGCGCCTGGGCATCGTCACCATCATGGTCACGCACGACCAGGAAGAAGCCCTCTCGATGGCTGACCGCGTGGTGCTGATGCACAACGGCCGCATCGAGCAGGCCGGCACGCCCGACGAGCTGTACCGCCAGCCGCGCACCCGCTTCGTGGCCGGTTTCGTGGGCCGCATGAACATGCTGCCGGCCACCGTGCTGGCCGACGGCAAGGTGCGCGTGCGCGACAGCGAGTTGTTCTGTGCACCTGGCAGCCTCAGCGTCGGTTCGCAGGCAACAGTGGGCATCCGTCCCGAGCACGTGGTCGTGAAGCGCTTCGGCACCGAGCTCGGTGCCAACAGCTTTGCGGCACGCCTGCTCGACACCGAGTTCTTCGGCAACCGCACCTCGGCCCGCCTGGCCTGCGAGCCGTTGGGCATCGAGATCGAGGCCGAGCTGCCCGCCGATGCGCGCGGCGGCGGCAGCGATCCGCTGGTGCCGAGCAGCATGGTGCACATCCAGCTGCCCCTGAACGCGCTGTCGGTCCTGGCGAACTGAGCATGAGCAGTTCTCCCGACGCCATCGCCGCCGTGCCGGTGGTGGTGGCGCGCAGCAGCGCATTCGACCGCGAGCGCTGGCTGACGGGCGCGGCCGTGTTGCTGGTCGTGCTGCTGCTGGTCGTGATCGTCGCGCTGCCGGTCAGCGCGCTGGTCGGCCAGAGCTTCTTCGACCATGCGGGCGCGTTCGTGGGCCTTGCCAACTTCGCGCGCTACCTCGACAACCCGGCGCTGGTGCAGTCGGCCTTCAACAGCCTGGGGCTCGCGGCGCTCAGCGCCGTGATTTGCACGGGCATCGCGTACGTGTACGCCTACGGGCTCACGCTGTCGTGCATGCCGGCCAAGGGCGTGCTGCGCGCGGTGGCGCTGGTGCCGCTGCTGGCGCCTTCGCTGCTGCCTGCGATCAGCCTCGTCTACCTGTTCGGAAACCAGGGCCTGTTCAAGGGGCTGCTCGGTGGCGCGTCCATCTACGGCCCGCTGGGCATCGTGCTCGGCTCGGTGTTCTGGACGCTGCCGCATGCGCTGCTGATCCTCACGACCGCCATGGCCACCTCCGATGGCCGGCTCTACGAGGCCGCGCAGACGCTGGGCGCATCGCGCTGGCGCATCTTCCGCACGGTGACGCTGCCGTCGTCGCGCTACGGCCTCATCGTGGCCGCGATGGTGGTGTTCGTGCTGGTCATCACCGACTTCGGCGTGCCGAAAGTCGTGGGCGGCCAGACCGGCGTGCTCGCGACTGACATCTACAAGCAGGTGGTCGGGCAGCAGAACTTCCAGATGGGCGCGGTGGTCGGCCTCGTGCTGCTGATTCCGGCGGTGCTGTCGTTCCTGGTCGAGCGCCATGTGCGCAGCAAGCAGGCTGCGGCACTCTCGGCGCGTGCCACGCCTTACCAGCCCGAGCCCGTGAAGGTGCGCGACCGCGCACTGCTGGCCTTCTGCGTGCTCACGGCCTGCGGCATCCTGGTGATGATCGGCATGGCGGTGTTCGCCTCGCTGGCCACCTACTGGCCCTACAACCTCGTACCGTCGTTCAAGAACTACGACTTCAGCAACATGGACGGGGGCGGCTGGGGCAGCTACTTCAACTCGCTGCGACTGGCCGTGTGCGCGGCAGTGGCGGGCGCATTCATCACCTTCATCTCGGCCTACCTGGTCGAGAAGCCGCGCCACTTCGGCCTGCTGCGCGAACTGCTGAACCTGCTGGCCAACCTGCCGCTCGCGGTGCCGGGGCTGGTGCTGGGCGTGGGCTATATCTTCTTCTTCATCTCGCCTTCGAACCCGCTGCGCGCCATCTACGGCAGCATGACCATCCTCGTGGTGTGCACGGTGGCGCACTTCTTCTCGGTGGCGCACCTGACCTCGCTCACTGCGTTGCGCCAGCTCGACCGCGAATACGAGCTGGTGTCCGAGTCGATGGGCGTGCCGTTCTGGCGCACGCTGTGGCGGGTGCACCTGCCGGTAGCGCTGCCGACCGTGCTCAACGTGGGCGGCTATTTCTTCGTCAATGCGATGACGACCGTGTCGGCCGTCGTGTTCCTCTACTCGCCGCAGACCACGCTGGCAGCCATCGCCGTGCTCAACATGGACGACGCTGGCGATGTCGCGCCCGCCGCCGCTATGGCCTCGCTGATCATGCTCACGGCCGCCATCGGCCGGGGCGTGTTCGCGCTGGCGGGGCACTGGGCGCTGAAGCGCACCCAAACCTGGAGACACCGGTAATGCCCGGCACCCAACAACAAGCCCACAACCCCGACAGCTTCGATCTCATCGTGGTCGGCGCCGGCATCGTCGGCCTGGCCCATGCCTACAGCGCCGTGCAGCGCGGTCTCAAGGTCTGCGTGATCGAGCGCGATGCGGCCTGCGTTGGTGCCTCGATCCGCAACTTCGGCTTCATTACCATCACCGGCCAGGCCCCGGGCGACATGTGGCGCCGTGCGATGCATGCCCGCCACGTGTGGAGCGAGGTTGCGCCGCAGGCCGGCATCGAGGTCGTGCACCGCAACCTCTGGCTCGCGGCCTACCGCCCCGAGGCGCACGACGTGCTCGAAGCCTTCATGCGCACGCCGATGGGCAAGGGCTGCGAGCTGCTCGACGCCGCCGACGCACAGGCCAAGGCGCCGGCGCTGAGCCTGGCGGATGCGCGCTCGGTGCTTTTCAGCCCGCACGAGTTGCGCGTCGAATCGCGCACCGCCATCGGCTTGCTGACCAAATGGCTGGCCGAAGCGCACGGCGTGACCTTCCGTTTCAGTGAAGCCGTGCTCGAAGTGGAAACGCCCCGCGTACGTACCTCGCGCGGCACGCTGCATGCCGAGCGCGTGGTGGTCTGTACCAACACCGACCTGCACGGCCTGTTCGCCGACCGTATCGCCGCGCACGAGCTCACGCTGTGCCGCTTGCAGATGCTGCGCGTGAAGCCCGAGGCGGGCTTTCATCTGCCCGGCTCCGTGATGATGGACCTGAGCCTCGTGCGCTACGAGGGCTACAGCACGCTGCCCGAAGCCGCCGCGCTGCGCGCACGCCTGCAGCAGGAAGAGGCCGCCTCGCTCGCGCACGGTATCCACCTGATCGTGGTGCAGAGCGCCGACGGCTCGCTGGTGGTCGGCGACTCGCACCACTACGCCGATGCGCCCGAACCCTTCGCAATGGAAGAGGTCGACCAGCTCATCCTGCGCCACCTGCGCAGCACGCTGAACCTCGAAACCGCGCAGGTCACCGAGCGCTGGACCGGCGTGTACCCTTCGTCGAAGACCACGCCCTGCGTGATCGACGCGCCCGACGACGCCACGCGCTTGGTGCTGGTCACCAGTGGCAGCGGCGCGAGCACCGGCTTCGGCATCGCGCACGACGTCTTCAACGCCTGGTGATGGCTGCAAGGCCGTCGCCTTCCTTCCGAACCTCTTCATCTCAGCCGCCATGAACGCCCACAACCATTCGCAACTCCAGGCCGTCGTCTTCGACTGGGCCGGCACCATCCTCGACTTCGGCTCCTGCGCCCCCATGGGTGCCTTCGTGAAGCTGTTCGAACAGTTCGGTGTTGACATCACCATCGCCGAGGCGCGCGGCCCGATGGGCGTGGCCAAGTGGGACCACATCAAGGCGCTAGGCACGCTGCCGCGCATCAATGCGCAGTGGGAAGAAAAGCACGGCCATGCGTTCAACGACGCCGATGCCGACAAGCTGTATGAAATCTTCACGCCCATGAACGCAGCCAGCGTGCGCGACCACGCCGACTTCATTCCGGGCGCGCTCGAGGCAGTCGGCGTGCTGCGCCAGCGCGGCCTGAAGATCGGCTCGACCACCGGCTACAACCGCCCGATCATGGAAGTGGTCGTGCCCATTGCTGCGGCCGGCGGCTATGCGCCCGACAACCTCGTGTGCGGCGGCGACCTCGCCGAAGGCCGCCCGTCGCCGCTCATGATGTACCGCTGCTTCGCCGACCTCGGCGTGTGGCCGCCGCACACCGTGGTGAAGGTCGACGACACGGGCGTCGGCTTGCAGGAAGGGTTGAACGCGGGCACCTGGGCCGTGGGCCTGGCAATCAGCGGCAACGCCAACGGCCTCACGCTCGCCGAGTGGCAGGCGCTCGACGAAGATCAACAGCAGGAGCGCCGCGCACGCGCCACAGCCGAACTCGAAGCAGCCGGCGCGCACTACGTGATCGACAGCGTGGCTGACTTGCCGCTGGTTCTCGAAGACATCGAGCGCCGGCTGCAGCGCGGCGAGCGGCCTGTCGTCGCCTGACCTGTAGCCAGAAGCGGCAGCGTCCGACTTGACGCGGGCCTATGAGCTTTGTCGCCACGCCTGCGCCATTCGCACACTGAGCCAATGCCGAGCCTGAAGGTGGTTTGACACCACCGGGCTGTTCGCGTGTCTCGCGTGCCTCGCGTTTTCGCGTCACGGGGTATCCTCGTCGCGGAGACAAAAATGAAGACAAACGAGACAACCGCCCATCAGGCGGATTCACGCTACGCCATGCTGCGCCTGGGCCTCACGCTGCTGGTCATGACGGTCGGCAGCAGCGGCATGTACGTGGTGTCGGTGATGCTGCCCGCGGTGCAGGCCGAATTCGGCGTCGCGCGCGCCGATGCCTCGCTGCCCTACACGCTGCTGATGCTGGGCTTCGGCTTCGGCGGTGTGCTGATGGGCAAGCTGGCCGACCGCGTTGGCGTGATGTGGCCGCTGCTGATGGGCTCCGTGTTTCTCGGTGCGGGGTACATCGCCACGGGTCTTTCGGGCGGCATCGTTTCATTCACCATCGCGCAGGCGCTGCTGGTCGGCCTGCTCGGCAGTTCGGTGGCTTTTGCGCCGCTGGTGGCCGACACCTCGCTGTGGTTCGTCAAGCGGCGCGGCATCGCGGTGGCGGTGTGCGCGAGCGGCAACTACCTCGCGGGCGCGGTGTGGCCGCCGATCGCGCAGCACTTCGTCGAAACGGTGGGCTGGCGCCAGACCTACATCGGCATGGGCATCTTCTGCGGGCTGACGATGGCGCTGCTTGCCCTGTTCTTCCGCGCGCGGCCACCCGCGCTGGCCGAGGCTCCACCCGTCAACGCATCGAACAATGCCGCCGCAGTGCGCGACATGACGCGGCCCTTCGGCCTGAGCATGGGCGCGGCGCAGGGCCTGCTGTGCGTGGCCGGCGTGGCCTGCTGCGTGGCGATGGCGATGCCGCAGGTGCACATCGTGGCCTACTGCGGCGATCTGGGCTACGGGCCGGCGCAGGGCGCGATGATGCTGTCGCTGATGCTGGGCTTCGGCATCGTGAGCCGGCTGGTGTCGGGCGCCATCTGCGACCGCATCGGCGGGCTGCGCACGCTGCTGCTGGGCGGCTTGCTGCAGTGCGTGGCGCTGCTGCTGTTCCTGCCCTTCGACGGATTGGTGCCGCTCTACGTGATCTCGGCGCTGTTCGGGCTGTTCCAGGGCGGCATCGTGCCGTCGTACGCGATCATCGTGCGCGAGCACTTTCCGCCGAAGGAGGCGGGCGCGCGCGTGGGCACGGTGCTGATGTTCACGCTGTTCGGCATGGCGCTGGGCGGGTGGATGTCGGGCAAGGTGTTCGACCTCACGGGCAGCTACCACGCGGCCTTTTTGAATGGCATCGGCTGGAACCTTGTGAACGTGAGCATCGCGGCCTTCCTGCTGTTCAGGACGCTTCGGCAGCCAGGCGGCCGAGTGTCTGCATTGCCTGCTCGCTGAGCGCGCTCCACGGGTGGCCGTAGTTCAGCCGCAGGCAGTTGGTGAAGGCGCGCGTGGCCGAGAAGATCGGCCCGGGCGCGACGCTGATGCCCAGCTCCAGCGCCTTGCGGTGAATCTCCAGCGCGTTCGCCCGCACCGGTAGCTCGACCCACAGGAAGTACCCGCCCAGCGGCCGCGTGGCGTGCGTGCCCGGCGGAAAGTAATGGCCCACGGCCTGCGCGAAGGTGGCCTGCTGCATTGCCAGCGTTTGCCGCAGCTTGCGCAGATGTTTGTCGAGCCCGCCCTTTTCGAGATAGCCCGCGAGCGCCAGCTGCGCGGGCGCCGAGGTGCTGAGCGTGGTCGTGAGCTTCTGCCGCGCGACCCTGCGCGCGAAGCGCCCGGCCGAGGTCCAGCCGATGCGATACCCGGGCGCGAGGCATTTCGAGAACGAAGAGCAATGCAGCACCAGCCCCTGCGTATCGAAGGCCTTGGCCGGCGCGGGACGCCGTTCGCCGAAGTAGAGCTCTGCGTACACGTCGTCCTCGATCAGCGGCAATTCGTGCCGCGCCAGCAGCTCCACCAGCGCCTTCTTCTTCGCATCGGGCATCAGGCTGCCCAGCGGATTCTGGAAGGTCGTCATGAGCCAGCACGCGGTGGGCTTGTGCGCCGCGATGGCCAACTCCAGCGCTCCGAGGTCGATGCCTTCGCCCGGATGCGTCGGCACCTCGATGGCCCGCAGGCCCATGCGCTCCAGCGCCTGCAGCGCGGCGTAGAAGGTGGGCGACTCGACGATCACCGCGTCGCCCGGCCGCGTGACCGCCGCGAGGCAGAGATTCAGCGCTTCGAGCGCGCCGTTGGTGATGACGATCTCGTCGGCCGGCACCGGCATGCCGTCGGCCAGGTAGCGCAGCGCGATCTGCCGGCGCAACGCCGCGCTGCCGGGCGTGAGGTCGTCCACGGTGCTCCATGGGTCGAGCGACTTGGCGCTGGCGGCCATGAACTGCCCGAGCCGCGCCAGCGGAAAAAGCAAGGGGCTCGGAAAGGCCGAGCCGAAGGGCACGACCTTGCGCGACATGCTGGCTTCGAGGATGTCGAAGACCTTGTCGCTCACGTCCAGCGACAGCGGCCCCTCGGCCGGGCGCGAGGTGAGGGTGGACTCGGGTGGCACATCGCGAAGGCCGCCACCGGTGACGTAATAGCCCGATCGGTCGCGCGCCCGCACCAGCCCGCGCGCTTCCAGCAGGTAGTAGGCCTGGAACACGGTCGATGCGCTGACCCCGCGGCTCTGCCCGGTGTGGCGCACCGAGGGCAGGCGGTCGCCGGTCTTCAGGGTGCCGTTGCGGATCGAGGCCTCGATGTCGGCGGCCAGGGCTTCATATCGCTTCATCGCAGGGTGTTCTTCATTCGGCAGCACTTTATCTGCACCGGTCAATTGGAGCGGATCTGCATCTGTTTTTTTGGGCCCGCCTGGGCCACACTCGACCTCATGTCGAATCTCATGCGCGCGGTGCGCGCCGTTCTCTGGAGTTTCATCGGACTGGGTGGCCGCCGCGCCGACGCCGACAAGCGGACCGCGCAAGTCGGCATCCTGCCGCTGATAGGCGTGGCATTCGTGATGGTGCTGCTGCTGATCGCGGGGCTGCTGGCACTGGCGCACTACGCTGCCGGCACATGAAGCGCGGATTTCGCTTCCTCGTACTCGGGCTGCTGCTGCTCGTTGTGCAGGGCATGGCAAGCGCAGCAACGCCCGCCACGGTGCCCGACACCATCGAGCAGCGCGTGGCCGCCTGCATCGCATGTCACGGCCGTGAGGGCGCGACCACCAATGCGGGCTACTTTCCGCGGCTGGCGGGCAAGCCGGCCGGCTACCTGTTCAACCAGCTCGTGAGCTTCAGAGACGGCCGGCGCTTCAACAGCGACATGGCGTACATGGTCCAGCACCTGTCGGATGCCTACCTGCGCGAAATGGCCGAGTACTTCGCCGGGCTGCAGCTCCCTTACCCGCCAATTTCTCCCACCAGCGATGCCACGCCCGAGCAGCTTCAGCGCGGCCGCCAGCTCGTGCGCGAAGGCGATGCGGCGCGCGGCATACCCGCCTGCGTGCAGTGCCACGGCGCGGCGCTCACGGGCGTGCAGCCGGCCATTCCGGGGCTGCTGGGGCTGCCGCGGCTCTATGTTTCGTCGCAGCTCGGCGCATGGCTCACGAACGAGCGGCATGCGCTGCCGCCCGACTGCATGGCCGACATCGGCCGGCGCATGAGCACCGCCGACATCAACGCCGTTGCGAGCTGGCTGGCGGTGCAGCCGATGCCGGCCGACACGAAGCCCGCGGCCTCGCTGCCCGCGCCGCTGCCCGTGACCTGCGGCGGCATGCCGAAGTGACGGAGCCGCGCCCATGAAACTGCGACACCTGGCCTGGACGCTGCTGACATTGATCGTGCTCGGCGCAGCCGCCGCCGGCGGCATCGTGGCGATGAACCTGCGTGGCGAAGACCCGCTGCCCGCGCAAGCCGAAGCCTTTGCCGCCACGCCGCAGCTCATCGAGCGCGGACGCTACCTCGCGCTGGCCGGCAACTGCGCGGGCTGCCACACCACGCGCGGCGGCCAGCCCTATGCGGGCGGCCTGCCGATCGATACGCCCTTCGGCACCATCTATTCGAGCAACCTCACACCCGACGACAAGGCCGGCATCGGAAGCTGGAGCAGCGCGCACTTCTGGCGCGCGATGCACAACGGCCGCAGCAAGGACGGGCGGCTGCTGTACCCGGCGTTTCCGTACCCCAACTTCACCCAGGTGACGCGCGAGGACTCGGACGCGATCTACGCCTACCTGCGCAGCGTGCCGCCCGCAGCTGAGCCCAACAAGGCGCACCGGTTGCGCTTCCCCTACGACACGCAGGCGGCGCTGGCCGTGTGGCGCGTGCTGTCGTTCAAGCCCGAGCCCTTCGTGGCCAATGCCGGCAAGCCGGCCGAGTGGAACCGAGGCGCATACCTCGTCAACGGCCTGGGCCATTGCATCGCCTGCCACGGCAGCCGCAATTCGCTGGGTGCGACCGAGACGAAGCTGGGCCTTTCGGGTGGCCTCATCGCCGTCGAGAACTGGTACGCGCCATCGCTCACCGATCCGCATGAAGCCGGCGTGGCCGACTGGCCTGCGGCCGACGTGGTGGCCCTGCTCAAGAGCGGTGTCGCACCGCGCGGCTCGGTCATGGGCCCGATGGCCGACGTGGTGTTCCGCAGCACGCAGTATCTGAGCGACGCCGACCTGACGGCCATGGCGAGCTACCTGAAGGACCTGCCTGATGCGCCGAAGCCCGAGGCGACGGCCGTTGTTGCGAAGGCCCCCATCCGCCGCGATGCCGGCACGATGACGCGCGGCGCGAAGATCTACGACCAGCGCTGCGCCTACTGCCATGGCGATCAGGGGCAGGGCGCAGCGGGCGCCTACCCTCCGCTCGCGGGCAACCGCGCCGTCAACATGGCGCGGCCCACCAACCTGATCCAGGTGATCGCGCACGGCGGCTTCCTGCCCTCGACCGCCGGCAATCCGCGTCCCTACGGCATGCCGCCGTTCGGCCAGACGCTGGACGCCGCCGAGGTCGCGGCCGTGCTCACCTACGTGCGCGGCTCTTGGGGCAACGACAGCGCACCCGTCACGCAGCTCGACACGATGCGGCGCTGAGTCAGATGTTCGTGCTGGAAGGAATCCGGCTCGGTAACAAGTGCTCGTAAGGCCGCGCGCGCGTCGTGTTGCGCTGGCGGATGGTGGCCTCGATGCCCACGAGCGCATTGCGGAAGCGCTCCAGTGGCCCGCCTTGCCCCGCGATGGCCGGGTCGAGCAGCACCGGCAGATGCGGGAACACGTTGTCCTTGTACTCGCCCAGCGGCCGGTAATACACGCCGCCGAGTATGTGGAACAGCAGGATCTGCTCCTGCGCCGCCAGCCGCGATGGCAGCATCTGCGACCAGCTTGCTTCGTTCTGACCCGCACTGCTCGTTGGTGCCGGCACACCGCCCGCGCCAGCGCTGAAGGGCGCATAGGTCATCACCGAGTACTGCGGGAAGTTCACCGCCGCATGCTGCGCGCTGGCGTTGAAGATGATCGCGGTCAGCACGTCGATGAGCTGCGCGCGCGTGGTGATCGGCCGGAAGCCGTGCACCTTGCCGCTGGTCGCGAGCTCGGTGGCCCAGGCCTTGAGCTCGTAGTCGCCGGTCACGTCGGCGTCGCTCAGGTAGTAGGTGGCCACGTAGTCGCCGACCCATTGCGCGATGGCGTTCCACACCAGCAGCGCGTCGTCGCGGTACGGGTAGTCGGGCAGCGCCGCCGTGTCGTCCACGCCGCGCGTGCGCAGGTCGTTGGGCAGCATCATGCGGTCGTAGAAGTCGTAGGCCAGCCGGTCGCGGCCGCACTGCTGCTGCAGCGTCTCGATGGGGGCGGTGAGGATCACGTCGCCCGTGGTCAGCGGTGCCATGATGATCAGCGTCGCAAACTCGTTGATGAACATCGCGCCTTCGAGGTGCGGCGACAGCAGCCGGCTCAGCGGATGCGCGGTCGCGAACTGGCGCTGCGTGGCCATCGTGAAGGCCTCCGACATCAGGTGCGTGCGGCCCAGGTGCACGAACATCTCGTGGTAGTTGAAGTCCGCCACCTGCACGGCAGTCTTTGCCGATTGCCAGGCCCAGTAGGCCTCGGCGTTGGCGGTGTCGTCCACGCGCAGGAAGATCGGGCTCAGCGTCGGGTCTTGCCCGCACTGGATTGCGACCGGCACCAGCGAGCGGCTGGTCTTCGGCCGCGCGAACAGCGCGATGGGCGCGTGGATGTAGGCCGTGCCCGTGAGCGGCTTGACCTGCGGGCCCGCCGGCGCCATGTCGCCCAGGCCTTCGTAGTCGAGCAGGTAGAGCCGGCCCGACGAGGCCGCATCGGCCAGGCTGTCGCCGGCGCCCATCACCTGCCGGTACTGCGCGTCGCTCAGCGGGAACTTGGTGGGCAGCGCCGTCGCACGCTGGATCAGCATCGGGTTGGGTCCGGACACGCGCATGGCCGCGAACAGGTCGTTGTCGTGCAGCAGTTGCGAGATGGCGGGCTTCTCGATGGTGACGAAGAGCGCGTCGTACTGCGCCACCGTCTTCGGTCCGTTCAGCGCGCCCAGCGGGCCTTGCGACAGCAGGTCGTGGTGAATCTGCTTGAGCTGCGTGGCGATGTCGCCCGCCGTACCCGTGAGCGTGCCCAGCAGGCTCAGTACCGCGGCGGGCAGCGTCGCCAATCCGCCGTTGGCCGCCAGCAGCTGATCGAAGCTGGCCTGCAGGCCAGCCAGGCGCGTGCGCAGGTTGTCGAGCGACTGCAGGCTGCCCGAGGCCAGCGCGCTGGTGGCGAACGAGGCCGCGAAATTGGTGACGGCTTCCACTGCCTTCGCGATGGTCTTGAGCTGGTGCTCCAGCGCCGGCAGCTCGGTCGCTGGCACCACCGCACCCATCGGCACGCCGGCCAGGTTGATGTGCGATTCGGTCCAGAGGTAAGTCGCCTGCCGCCCCACCAGTTCGAGCCGCCGCAGCGTGGCGCTGATCGGGTCGATCTTCTGCGGCAGCGTGGGCTTGAGCACCGGCAGGGTCGCCGATGCGGTGGATGGTTTGCCGGCCAGCAGGCCCAGGCCGCCCGCCGAGGCGGACCATTTGAGGATGTCTCTGCGCTTCATCGGGGAGTTCCCTGTTGTTTTGAATCTCGGGAAGGCCGACGGGATGTCCGGCCACTGAATAGAACGATCGTTCTATTTGGTGGGCGGATTCTGCGGAGGGGCTCCGGCGTTGGCAATGAGGGTTGGTGCCTAGCCCAAAGGTGCTCACCCGGCGCTGCCGGGGGGCTCAGGCCGTGTGCGGGTGCCGGGCGCCGTCGTAGAGCGTGCGTGCAAGGTCGCGATGCCTTGCCAGCAGTGGCGTCAGCTCCAGCCCGGTAAAGCCGCCGTCGCGGATGCGGACCGCCCCGTTGATCACGCTCAGCGACACCGAAGCCGGCGTGCAGAACACCAGCGCCGCCACCAAGTCATGCCCCGCACCCGCATGCGCCACCCCGCGCATGTCGAAGGCGACGATGTCCGCCGACATGCCCGGCGCGATCGCGCCGATGTCGTCGCGCCCCAGCACGCGCGCGCCGCCCAGCGTGGCGATCTCCAGCGCCTCGCGCGCCGTCATCGCCGCCGGGCCGTAGCCCACGCGCTGCAGCAGCATGGCCTGCCGCGCCTCGCCCAGCATGTGCGCGCCGTCGTTCGATGCGCTGCCGTCCACGCCCAGCCCCACTGGCACGCCTGCGCGGCGCATCGCGCCGATGGGCGCGATGCCCGAGGCCAGCCGCATGTTGGAACAGGGGCAGTGCGCCACGCCCGTGCCGGTGCGGCCGAACAGCGCGATGCCGGCCTCGTCGAGCTTCACGCAGTGCGCGTGCCAAACGTCGCGGCCGACCCAGCCCAGGTCTTCGGCGTACTCGGCCGGCGTCATGCCGAACTTCTCGCGCGAGTACGCCACGTCGTTGTCGTTCTCGGCCAGGTGCGTGTGCAGCGACACGCCGCGTTCGCGCGCCAGCTCGGCCGAAAGCCGCATCAGGTCGCGCGACACCGAGAACGGCGAACACGGCGCGAGCACGATGCGGCGCATCGAGTGGCGCGAGGCGTCATGCCAGCGGCCGATGAGGCGTTCGCTGTCGCGCAGGATGGCTTCTTCGGTTTCCACCACCTCGTCGGGCGGCAGGCCGCCGGCGCTGCGGCCCACGCTCATGCTGCCGCGCGCCGCGTGAAAGCGCATGCCCATGGCATCGGCCGCCTCGATCGAATCGTCGAGTTTCGAGCCGTTGGGAAACAGGTAGAGATGGTCGCTGGTGGTGGTGCAGCCGGAGAGCATCAGCTCGGCCATCGCGGTCTGCGTCGACACGCGGATCATCTCGGGTGTGAGGCGTGCCCACAGCAGGTACAGGTTAGTGAGCCAGCCGAACAGCTCTGCGTCTTGCGCCTCGGGCACCGCGCGCGTGAGGCTCTGGTACATGTGGTGGTGCGTGTTGACCAGGCCCGGCATCACCACATGGCCGTGCATGTCGATGGCCTCGGCCTGGCCGTTGCGCAGCGCCTCGTGATACGCGACGGGAAGGTCGGCCGTGGGGCCCGCCCAAGCCACCGCGGGGCCGTCGCACACCACGGCGCCGTCGGCGATTTCACGCCGGGCGGCGTCCATGGTGAGCAGAACGTCGGCATGTCGAAGAATCATCAGCATGCCGGCATTCTTGCCGGGGCTCAGAGGTCGGGCAAGCCCATGGCCGGGTCGCTCACCGTGTGCTTGCCGGTTTCCACGCGGCCGGCGAAGCGGCGGTAGTAGGCCGGGTCAGCATCGCAGGTGACTGCGAAGTCGTACCACTGGCCGCTGCTCGCGAGTTCCCAGTGTTGGTCCACACTGGCACCGCCGTTCACCGTCGCGGTCCATGGACCGTCGTTGCGATAGGCCTTGGCGTTGATGGTGAACTTGCACGCTGCCTTGCCGTCGTTTCGCATGGACAGGTAGACATTGCCATTGGTGATGTCGTAGCACACGCGTACTTCAGGCTGTGCCGCACCGCCTGCGCGCAGGGTGTTGAGATTGCCCTTGAAGTGGCGGTGGAAGCCGTTGGGCCCGAGCACCCACAGGTCGTAGAGGCCGGCGTCGTCGGTCATCGCGGCCCAGGTGTCGTCGAGCGTCTTGCCCGCCTCGACCATGTAGCGGCGCGGCAGGCGGTCCAGATGAAGCTTGTCGTAGACATGGAACACGGCGGCCGCTTTGCCGGTGTTGGAGAACAGCAGCTTGAGCTTGCCGCCGACCGCATCGGCCAGGGCGCTGGTGTGCAGTTCGTACGGCAGGGCGCGCGAGGGACGCGTGCCGGTGGGCTGGTTCGGCAACTGGGGATCGAGCGGCAGCGGCACCTGCGTCAACGCTTCCTGGTCGAGGCGCAGCTTGTCGGCCTCGGTCCTGTTCTTGCGGCCGGTGAGTGTGGGCAGGGCCTCGCTGTTGGGCGTCGCGAAGTTGAAGGCGCTCGTGAGGTCGCCGCACACGGCGCGGCGGTAGGGCGAGATGTTGGGCTCCTTCACGCCGAAGCGCGCCTCGATGAAGCGCAGCACCGAGGTGTGGTCGAACACCTGCGAGTTGACCCAGCCGCCGCGGCTCCATGGCGAGACCACATACAGCGGCACGCGCGGGCCGGGGCCGAACACACGGCCGTCGGGTGCAGGCTGCGAACGGCTGCCTTCCGGTGGCTGCTGCGTGAAGTACTCGTGCACCAGGTCGGCATTGGCGAGCGTCGTCTTGCCCGCGGCGGGGCTCCTGGAGTCGATGGGGTTGATCAGCGATGGCGCGGACGGCGACGGCACATGGTCGAAGTAGCCGTCGTTCTCGTCGAAGTTGACCAGCACCACGGTCTTGCTCCAGACCTCCGGCACGGCTGTCAGCGCGTCCAGTATTTCCTGCAGGAACCAGGCGCCTTGCACCGGGCTGGATGGGCCGGGGTGTTCGCAATAGATGGAAGGGGCGTTGATCCAGCTCACCTGCGGCAGGCGGCCGGCCTTGATGTCGCTCCGGAACGCATCCAGGTACTCCTCCGGCTTGTTGCCCGGCAAGGTGTTGGCGATGCCCTTGTAGAGTGGGTTGCCCGGGTTGTCGCTGGCGGGGTCGTAAGCGTGATAGGGCGTCGCCTGGCCACTGTTGGAATAGGGCGCGTTGGGGGCGCCGCCGCTGGAGACCGGAAAGGGCGAGGCCTGGTTGGCGCGCCTGAACTGGCGGAAGGCGCCGAGCATGTTGTCGCCCCATTCGTCGGGCATGTTCTGGTAGCAGATCCAGCTTACGCCAGCGTCTTCCAGCCGCTCGGCGTAGGTCTTCCACGTATAGCCGGTGTTCACGGCGGAAGCGCGTCCGTCGAGCCAGTCCCACTCGTTGTTGACGAAGGCAACGTTCTGCGCGGTCGAGCCGTTGGTGCCTGTCAGGTGGAAGGAGCGGTTGGCGTCCGTTCCGGTGTGCATGGCGCAGTGGTAGCTGTCGCAGAGCGTGAAGGCGTTGGCCAGCGAGAACTGGAACGGCACTTCCGCTTCCTTGAAGTAGCCCATGGCTGCGCTGGTCTTGTAGCGCGGCCATTGGGAGAGGCGGCCGCCGTCCCATGCTTCCTGGCTGTCGAGCCACTCGTGCGGCGTGCCGCTCACGCGCTGTGCGTTGCCCTTGGTCTGGTCGAGGTGGTAGGGCAGCACGAGCTTGCCATCGGCATCGCTCTGCTGCCACACGTTGCGCCCGCCCGGCAGCGGAACGGTGAAGCGGTCGCCGAAGCCGCGCACGCCCGGCAGCGTGCCGAAGTAGTGGTCGAAGGAGCGGTTTTCCTGCATCAGCACGACGATGTGCTCGACGTCCTGGATGGTGCCGGTCTTGTTGTTGGCCGGGATTGCAAGTGCGCGGCGGATGCTGGGTGGGAAGGCGCTGAGGGAGAGGGCGGCAAGGCCGGTGGTGGCCGTGCCGGTGAGGAATTTGCGGCGTGAATTCATGGGCAGCTTGTTGTTGTGGTTCTTCGGGCGATCAGGGAGCGCAGCGCTTTTCGGGCTTGACACCCGTATCCGGTGGGGGTGATGTGGTGTCCGGTGTGGGCAGGCCGGCGAAGCCGCCACCGTCGCTGCCGCCGCAGGCTGAAGTCACGCAGGCAATGAAGAGCAGCGCGCACGCGAGAGGCGTGCGCGAAGTGATGAATCGCATGGGGAGATCCTCTCGGTGTTGTGCCGCCGAGGCTAGGAAGCCCGGGTGACATCGAGATGAACCCTTCGCTGCCGAGGTGTAAGCGCGCATTGCGCGCGCTCCACGCCTCGTTATCGATGCATGGCGATGCTCAGAGGTCGGCCATGCCCATTGCCGGATCGCTCACCGTGTGCTTGCCGGTTTCCACGCGGCCGGCGAAGCGGCGGTAGTAGGCCGGGTCTGCATCGCAGGTGACTGCGAAGTCGTACCACTGGCCGCTGTTCGCGAGCTCCCAGTGTTGATCCACGTTTGCGCCGCCGTTCACGCTTGCAGTCCACGGGCCATCGGTGCGATAGGCCTTGGCGTTGATGGTGAACTTGCACGCCGTCTTTCCGTCGTTGCGCATGTTCAGGTAGACGTTGCCGTTGGTGATGTCGTAGCACACGCGTACTTCGGGAGCAGCGTTGCTCGTGCCCAGCGCATTCACATTGCCCTTGAACTGGCGATGGAAGCCGTTGGGCCCGAGCACCCACAGGTCGTAGAGGCCGTTGTCCCCGGCGACGGGCGTCCAGGTGTCGTCGAGCGTCTTGCCCGCCTCGACCATGTAGCGGCGCGGCAGTCGGTCGAGATGCAGCTTGTCGTACACGTGGAACACGGCCGCGGCCTTGCCGGTGTTGGAGAACAGCAGTTGCAGCTTACCGCCGGTCGCGTCGACCTTGGCGCTCGCGTGCAGTTCGTAGGGCAGCGCGCGCGAAGGCCGCGTGCCCGTGGCCTGCTGCGGCAGTTGCGCGTTGGCCGGCGGCACCACCTGCGGCAGCACGTCCTGGTCGGCGCGGACCTTGTCGGCCTCGGCCTTGGTGCGGTTGCCCGCGAGCACCGGCAGCACCTCGGTGTTGGGCGTCGCGAAGTTGAAGGCGCTCGTGAGATCGCCGCACACCGCGCGGCGGAACGGGCTGATGTTGTCTTCCTTCATGCCGAAGCGGGCTTCGACGAAGCGCAGCACCGAGGTGTGGTCGAACACCTGCGAGTTGACCCAGCCGCCGCGGCTCCACGGTGATATGACGTACATCGGCACGCGCATGCCGGGGCCGTACACGTTGCCGTCGGGCGTGGGCTGCGCGGTGGGAATACCGGGCGGCGCAGGGTGCGTGAAGTACTCGTAGCTCATGTCCTGCGCGGACAGCGTGCTCTTGCCCGCGAGCGTCGACGCATCGGGGTTGGGCGAAGGCGCGGAGGGCGAGGGCACGTGGTCGAAGTAGCCGTCGTTCTCGTCGAAGTTCACGAACAGCACGGTCTTGCTCCACACCTCGGGCACGGCGGTGAGCGCGTCCAGCACCTGCTGGATGTACCAGGCGCCCTGCACCGGGCTCGACGGGCCGGGGTGCTCGGAGTACACGTCGGGCGGAATCACCCACGACACCTGCGGCAGCCGGCCGTTCTTCACGTCGGCGCGGAACGCATCCATGATCGCGCCCGCGTCGAAGGCGGCCTGGTCGGCCACCGGCAGCGTGTTGGCTGTGCCCTTGTAGAGCGGGTTGCCCACGTCGTCGCCTGGCACGTAGGCCGGTGATTTGCCCTGAGGCAGCGAGGTGCTCACCGGCTTGCCCGATGCTTCGTTCGCCTTGCGGTAGGGCTTGAAGCCCAGCAGCGGGTTGCAGCCGTAGTTGTTGGGGATGTTCTGGTAAACCATCCAGCTGACGTTGGCCTCCTGCAGCCGCTCGGCGTAGGTTTTCCATTCGTAGCCTTCGGTCGACGGGCCGGTGGAGCTCCAGGCGTTGACGTTGTTCACGTAGGCCACGTTGGCGCCGGTGGGGCCGTTGGTGCCGGTCCAGTGGAAGGAGCGGTTGGCGTGCGTGCCCGTGTGCATCGCGCAGTGATAGTCGTCGCAGATCGTGAAGGCGTTGGCCAGCGCGAACTGGAACGGCAGCTCGGCTTCCTTCAGGTAGCCCATCGACTGCAGGTACGGCGTCTTGCCGGCCTTCTTGTAGCGCGGCCACTGGTACATGCGCCCGCCATCCCAGGCGTTGTGCGCATCGACCCAGGTGTGCGGCGTGCTCGACACGCGCTGGGCGCTGCCCTGCGTGCTGTCGAGGTAATAGGGCAGCACCACGTTGCCGGCGTCGTCGAGTTGCTGCCAGACCTTGCGGTCAGCGGGAAGCGGGATGGTGAAGCGATCGCCGAAGCCGCGCACGCCCATGAGCGTGCCGAAGTAGTGATCGAAGGCGCGGTTCTCCTGCATCAGGATGACGATGTGCTCGACGTCCTTGATGGTGCCCGTGGCGTTGTTGGCCGGAATGGCTAGGGCGCGGCGAATGCTCGGCGGGAAGGCGCTGAGCGCGAGGGCGGCAGCGCCCGTGGTGGCGGTGCTGGTGAGGAATTTGCGGCGTGAGGTCATGGATGTGTTGTTGTGGTTTTCATGGACGGGGTCAGCGGCACAAGTCGTGATGATGAGCGCAGGCACGAGGCGCCTGCGCTCATCCTCTCATTGGAATGTACCGGCGCTCAGAGGTCGGCTGTGCCCATTGCCGGGTCGCTCACCGTGTGCTTGCCGGTTTCGACGCGGCCTGCAAAGCGGCGGTAGTAGGCCGGGTCGGCATCGCAGGTGACTGCGAAGTCGTACCACTGGCCGCTGGCAGCGAGATCCCAGTGCTGGTCCACGCTCGCACCGCCATTCACGCTTGCGGTCCACGGACCGTCGTTGCGATAGGCCTTGGCGTTGATGGTGAACCTGCACGCCGTCTTGCCGTCGTTGCGCATGGTCAGGTAGACGTTGCCGTTGGCGATGTCGTAGCACACGCGCACTTCGGGCGTGGCATTGCTCGTGCGCACCGCGTTGAGGTTTCCCTTGAAGTGGCGATGAAAGCCATTGGGCCCGAGCACCCACAGGTCGTAAGCACCAGCGTCGTCGGTCATCGCGGCCCAGGTGTCGTCGAGCATCTTGCCCGCCTCGACCATGTAGCGGCGCGGCAGGCGATCGAGATGCAGCTTGTCGTACACGTGGAACACGGCTGCGGCCTTGCCGGTGTTGGAGAACAGCAGTTGCAGCTTGCCGTTGACCACATCGGCCTTTGCGCTGGTGTGCAGTTCGTACGGCAACGCGCGAGAGGGCCGCGTGCCGGTGGGCTGGCGCGGCAGCACCGGCGTAGAGGGCAGCGGCACCTGCGCCAGCGCTTCCTGGTCGAGGCGCAGCTGGTTCGCCTCGGTCTGGGTCCTGCGTCCCGCGAGGGTGGGCAGCACTTCGTTGTTCGGTGTCGCGAAGTTGAAGGCGCTCGTCAGGTCGCCGGCAATCGCGCGGCGGAACGGCGAGATGTTCGTTTCCTTCACGCCGAATCGCGCTTCGAGAAAGCGCAGCACCGAGGTGTGGTCGAACACCTGCGAGTTGACCCAGCCGCCGCGGCTCCACGGCGAGATGACGTACATCGGCACGCGCGGGCCGGGGCCGTAGACGCGGCCGTCCGGCTGGGGCACGCCGCTGGGTGTACCGGGCACCAGCGGGTGGTTGTAGCGCTCGAACGCGACATCGGCGTCGCCGAGCGTGGTCTTGCCCGCCGCGCTCTTGTCCGGGTTGATCGACGGCGCGGAAGGCGAGGGCACGTGGTCGAAGTAGCCGTCGTTCTCGTCGAAGTTGACGATGAACACCGTCTTGCTCCACACATCGGGCGATGCGGTGAGCGCGTCCAGCACCTGCTGGATGTACCAGGCGCCCTGCACGGGGCTCGAAGGCCCGGGGTGCTCGGAGTAATCGGCGGGCGCGACGATCCACGACACCTGAGCGAGCTTGCCGCTGGCCACGTCTTGCTTGAACGTGCCGAGCAGGCCGCCGTCGGGCATGGTGTTGGCGATGCCCTTGTAGAGCGGGTTGCTCGCGTCGTCGCTGGCGGGGTCGTAGGCCGGCAGCGTCGTGCCCACGGGTGGGCCGGCGTCGCCGTCGTAGCGTTCGTTGTTCTTGCCGGATACCTTGTTGGCCGCGCGGTATTGCTGGAAGCCGGCCAGCGGGTTGTCGGTGAAGTTGTCGGGCAGGTTCTGGTAGACGATCCAGCTGACCTTGGCCTCCTGCAGGCGCTCAGGGTAGGTCTTCCAGTTGCAACCGAAGGTGGTCGAATCGACACCGGGGTTGTCGGCCGGGTCCCATGGAAAGCGCAGGTTCTCCCAGGTGTTGTCCACCGAGGCGACGCCCGCCACGCCAGTGCTGGTCTGGCCCGAGGGGCCGTTGGTGCCGCTCCAGTGGAACAGGCGGTTCGAGTTGGTGCCGGTGTGCATGCCGCAGTGGTAGCTGTCGCACACGGTGAAGGCGTTGGCCAGCGCGTACTGGAACTGCAGTTCGGCCTCTTGCAGATAGCCCATCGATTGCGTGAAAGGCGCCGTGCCGGTGGCCTTGTACTTCGGCCATTGGTTGAGGCGCCCGCCGTCCCAGGCGTTCTGTGCGTCGAGCCAGCTGTGCGGCGTGCCGCTGACGCGCTGCGCGTTGCCCAGGGTCTGGTCGAGGTGGTACGGCAGCACCACCTTGCCGTCGGCGTCGCTCTGCTCCCACACGCGGCGCCCGCCGATCAGCGGAATGGCAAAGCGGTCGCCGAAACCGCGCACGCCCATGAGCATGCCGAAGTAGTGGTCGAACGAGCGGTTCTCCTGCATCAGGATCACGACGTGCTCGACGTCCTGGATGGTGCCGGTCTTGTTGTTGGCTGGAATGGCGAGTGCGCGGCGGATGCTCGGCGGAAAGGCCGAGAGTGCGAGGGCGGCGGCGCCAGTCGTGGCTGTGCCCGTGAGGAATTTGCGGCGGGAGGTCATTGTGTTGTTCCTGGCGGCGCTCAGGGCGCGCAGCGCATCTCGGGCTTCGGGGTGTTGTCGGGCGGGGTGGGGGTGGTCGGCGTCGTCGGCGTGCCGCCGAAGAAGCCGCCACCGCTGCCACCACCGCACGCCGAGAGCGCGCAGGCCAGGAACAGCACGGGCGCAAGCCGCGTGCGGATAAAAAGAAGTCGCATGGTTCGGTCCTTTGTTATGTGGTTCTGGAAGGTGCGGGAGGGGACGCACCTGGGCCACGAGACTAGGGAGAACCCGTTACCAACTGGTTAACTCGCGGTGACGCAGCGAAGTCAGGCGCGTGACAACGCCCCGCCCAGTGGCGGCGTCGAAATCAGTGGAATGACGGCGTGGCGCGGCCTGGCGCCGCGTTCACGCGCAGCGCTCAGGGCTCGTTGCTGATACCGCTGGATACATGCCCGGCGGGCACGTGGCGCGAGGCCGCATCGACGTGACCGGTCTGGTCGTCGAAGAAGAAGTCGGGTTCGAACTCGCGCAGGAACTCGCCCTTGGGCAGGCCGCCGAGGAACATGGCCTCGTCGACGCGGATGTTCCACTTCATGAGCGTGCGGATGGCGCGCTCGTGCGCCGGTGCGCTGCGCGCGGTAACGAGCGCGGTGCGGATGCGCATCTGCGCATTGCCGGCCATCTGCAGCCGGTGCAGCGCCATCAGCAGCGGCTTGAACGGGCCTTCGGGCAGGGGCAGGTCGGCCTTGCTGAGTTCGTGTGCCTGGAAGGCGTCGAGGCCCTCGGCCTGGAACACGCGCTCGGCCTCGTCCGAGAACAGCACCGCGTCGCCGTCGAAGGCAATGCGCACTTCGTTCGGCCAGGCGTCGCTGGCTTTTACCGATTCGACCAGCACGCGCGCGGCCGGAAAGCCGGCGATGAGCGCCTCGCGCACGTCCTGCGCATTGACCGAGAGGAACAGGTGCGCGCGCAGCGGGCGCAGGTAGCCGAAGGGCGGGCGGCCCTGCGTGAACACGCCGCGCTGCAGCTTGATGTCGGCCGCCGCGCTCGACTTGAAGATGCGCATGCCCGAGACCGGGTCGTTGCGCGAAAGAATCACCACCTCGACGCGCTGCACGCCGTCTTCGTTGAAGCGCAGCAGCTTGCGGATCAGCGAGTACGCAATGCCCGGTGCGGCCGGCACGTCGATGCGGTCGAGCTGCAGCTTCATGTAGCCCTCGTTGTCTCCGGCCTCGAAGATCTTGTTTTCTTCTTCGAGGTTGAACAGGGCACGCGAGGAGATCGCGACCACGAGCTTGTCTTCGAGCGTTACGGGCATGGTGCGCCTTGCTGGCTGGCCGTTGTTACTTGATGAACTGATTCAGCTGGATGATAGGCAGCATTACCGCCAGCACAATCAGCATCACCACCCCGCCCATCGCCACGATGAGCAGCGGCTCGAGGATGGTCGCCAGGTGCATCGCGCGGCGCTGTACTTCGGCACTGAGCTGGTTGGCCGCGCGTTGCAGCATCAGCGGCAGGGTGCCTGTCTGCTCGCCGAGGCGCGCGAACATCGACACCAGGCCCGGAAAGCGCTTCTTCTGCGCCAGCGCCGAGGCCAGCGGCGCGCCTTCGCGCACCAGCACCAGCGCGTCGAGCGCGTCGGCGCGCATCGCGCGGTTGCTCAGCGTTTCGGAAGCCGCCTGCAGCGCACGCAGGATCGGCACGCCGGCCGTGGCCAGCATGGCGAGCGTGCTCGCGAAGCGCGCCGCGTTGTAGCCGCGCGCGAGCTTGCCGACCAGCGGCAGCTTGAGCCAGGCGGCATCGAACTTCAGGCGGAAGGCCTCCTGTGCCAGCGCCAAGCGCGCGCTGATGGCCGCAAGCACGACGGCGCACAGCATCCACCAGCCGTAGTTGCGCACGCCCGCGCTCAGCGACAGCATCACGGTGGTGAGAAAGGGCAGCGAGCGCTTGGTACCCGCGAACACCTGCGCCACCTGCGGCACCACGTAGCTCACGAGGAAGATCACGATCACGATCGCCACCAGCGTGACGATGGCCGGGTACAGCGCCGCGCCGATCAGCTTCTGCTGCAGTGCCTGGCGCTCTTCGAGGTCGTCGGCGAGGCGATCGAGCACGAGGCCGAGGTTGCCGCTCTGCTCGCCAGCGCCGATCACGGCCGTGTAGATGGGCGAGAACTCGCGCGGATGCGCCGACAGCGCACGCGCGAACGGCGAGCCCGCGTTGACTTCGGCGCGCAGCGACGCGACCAGATTGCGCTGCTGCTCGGACTCGGCTTCGTCGGTGAGTGCCGTGAGCGCGCGTTCCAGCGGCAGGCCCGAAGAGACGAGGCCCGCGAGTTGCCGCGTCCACACCGAGAGGCCGGTGGAATTGAAGACGCGCTTGCCGCCGCCGAGCCAGCGGCTGAGGGTGCTGCGCTGGCCGGTGCCGTTGACGTGATCGCTGCCGACCGGCTTGACCGACAGCGGAATGAGCGCCTGCGCCCGCAGCAGGCTGCGCGCGCTGCGTGCGGTGTCGGCCTCGAGCACGCCTTCGCGGCTCTGGCCGCTGGCGTCGATGGCTTCGAAGGAATAGGCGGGCATGGGGAGCGCCGGAGCGGCTTAGTCGCGCGTGACGCGCAGCAACTCGGCGCGCGAAGTGACGCCAGCCTGCACCAGCCGTTCGCCGTCTTCGCGCATCAGGCGCAAGCCGCCACGCGCGCCGGCCTTGAGCAGTTCGCTCTCGGCCGCCTTGCTGTGGATCAGGCCCTGCACGGTTTCGTCGGCCACAAGCAGCTCGAAGATGCCGGTGCGGCCCTGGTAGCCGGTTTGGCCGCACACTTCGCAGCCCGCACCGGCGCACACCGTGCAGACCTTGCGCACGAGGCGCTGCGCGAGCACGCCGAGCAGCGACGAGCTGAGAAGAAAGGGCTCCACGCCCATGTCGGTCAGGCGCGTGACGGCGCTGACGGAATCGTTGGTGTGCAGCGTGGCCAGCACCAGGTGGCCGGTCAGCGAGGCCTGGATGGCGATCTGCGCGGTTTCGAAGTCGCGGATTTCGCCGATCATGATGACGTCAGGGTCCTGCCGCAGGATCGCGCGCAGGGCCTTGGCGAAGGTGAGTTCGATCTTGGCGTTGATCTGCGTCTGGCCCACGCCCGGCAGCTCGTACTCGATGGGGTCTTCCACCGTCATGATGTTGCTGCGGCTCGCGTCGAGCCGGGCCAGCGCGGCGTACAGCGTGGTGGTCTTGCCCGAGCCCGTGGGCCCGGTCACGAGGATGATGCCGTGCGGCTGCGAGATGAGCTTTTCGAAGCGCTCCAGCGTGTCGCCCTGCATGCCCACCGATTCGAGCGTGAGCTTCGATTCGCTCTTGTCCAGGAGGCGCAGCACGGCGCGCTCGCCATGCGCGCTCGGCAGCGTCGACACCCGCACGTCGACCGCGCGCGTGCCGATGCGCAAGGAGATGCGCCCGTCCTGCGGCAGCCGCTTCTCGGAGATGTCGAGGTCGGCCATGATCTTCAGGCGCGAGATCAGCGCGGCGTGCAGTGCGCGGTTGGGCTGCACCACTTCGCGCAGCGTGCCGTCGATGCGAAAGCGCACGGACGAGGTGCGCTCGTAGGGCTCGATGTGGATGTCGCTGGCGCCGTCTCGAGCGGCCTGCGTGAGCAGCGCGTTCAGCATGCGGATGATGGGCGCGTCGCCAGCGCTCGCCAGCAGGTCTTCGACCGCGGGCAGCTCCTGCATCATGCGCGAGAGGTCGGCGTCGTTCTGCACTTCGCTCACCACCGCGGCGGCGCTCGACTCGCCCTGCGCGTAAGCCGCGCTGATGCGCTGCGCCAGCGCGCCGTCGGCCAGCACCTCGAAGGCCTGCACGCCGTACTTGCGCGACACCTCGCCGACCGCGCTGCGCGCCGGGTGGCTCGACATCCACAGCGTGTAGCGGCCGTCGTCGGTCTCCTCGAGCAAAAGCTGCTGGCTGCGTGCGAAGGCGTAGGGCAAGGGGTAGCGCATGGACATCAAGGCAGTATCAAGGCAGTTCGCGCGTGCTCACGGGGTCGGCGGTCGGCGGCAAGGCGCCGCGCAGGGTGCTCGGCGCCAGCTTGCGGTTGTCGGCGGGCAGCGCGGGCGGCGGGATCAGTTGGGTGCCTTGCTCGCGCAGGCCTCCCCGGCTGTTGCTGGTGGTGCCCAACGGCGGCGACTCCGGCAGCACGGGTGCGGCATTCACGTTGCGCAGCATCACGTTGTCGGTGTTGGGCTGGGCCGCCTGCTGCAGGCCACGGATCTGGTCGTAGCGATCGAATGCGAAGGCTTCGGTCGACGTGGCGTCGCGCATCACCACCGGGCGCAGGAACATCATCAGGTTGTTTTTGACGCGCGAGCGGTTCTCGCTCTTGAACAGGTTGCCGACTACCGGGATGTCGCCGGCAAACGGCACCTTTTCAGTGTTGGTGCCGTAGGTGTCCGACAGCAGGCCGCCTAGCATGACGAGCCCGCCGTCTTCCACCAGCACGCTGGATTCGAGCGAGCGCTTGTTGGTGGTGGGGCCGTTGGGGTCGGTGGTGGTGCCGGGTGCGACGTTCGAGATCTCCTGGAAGATCGTCATCTTCACGGTGCCGTTCTCGTTGATGGTCGGACGCACGCGCAGGGTGAGGCCGACGTCCTTGCGCTCGACGGTGGTGAACGGGTTCACGCCCACCGAGCCCGAGGTGCTGGCGTAGGAGCCGGTCGGGAACGGCACGTTCTGGCCGATGACGATCTTGGCTTCTTCGTTGTCCAGCGTCAGCAGGTTGGGCGTCGAGAGCACGTTGGCGTCGTTGTCGTTGCTGAAGAAGTTCGCCACTGCACCCAGGATGTACTGGCCACCGATCTTGCCGGCAATGCCGAGGTTCAGGCCAGACTGGACCGACGTTGCCAGGCCGGAGGCATCCTTGGTGGCCAGCGCCTGGGTCAGCGCCAGGATGTTGCCGCCGTTGAGGGAGGAGTTGGTGCCGATGACGGCGTTGTTGCCCAGCGCGCTTTGCCACTGCACGCCGAACTTGGCGGCCTTGGTGGCGTTGACCTCGACGATCAGCGCCTCGATCATGACCTGCGCGCGCCGGCCGTCGAGCTTGTCGATCACGGCGCGCATCTGGCGGTACTGCGGCTCGGGCGCGGTGATGATCAGCGAGTTGGTCGTCGGGTCGGCCTGGATCTGGCCGCCGGTCGAGGGCTGGTTGGCGTTGTTCAGCGGCGCGTTGGCGGCGGCCGAGCCACCGCCCTGGCTGCCGCCGCTGTTCAGGTTCACCTGCATGGCTTGCGGCGCGCTCTGCTGGGGCGCCGCACCGCCACCCGCAGCGCCTGCCGCGCCCGACGTGGTGTTCTGCTGGTTCGCCGCCATCGCGGCGCGCAGCGTGGCCGCCAGGCGCACCGCGTCGGCGTTCTTCAGATAGACCACGTAGATGTTGCCGGCCAGGCCATTGCTGCTTTCGGTCGGCGCACGGTCGAGCTTCTCGACCAGCGTGCGCACCAGCGCCACGCGCGCCGGGTTGGCCGCGCGCAAGATCAGCGAGTTGCTGCGCGGGTCGGCCATGAGGGTGGTGCGGAACGACGCGTCGGTCGCACCAGGTGCGGCGCCGCCCGGGGCGCCGGAGCCGCCGCCGTCGACCAGGCGCTGCACCAGCGGCACCATGTCGGTGGCAACCGAGTGCTTGAGCTGGATGACCTCGATGTCGGAAGCATTCGGCACGTCGAGCGACGCGATGATGCGCGCCAGCCGGCGCATGTTGTCGGCGTAGTCGGTGATCACGAGCGAGTTGTTGCCCGGGTTCACGTTGATGGTGTTGTTCGGCGGAATCAGCGGGCGCAGCACCGGCAGCAGGTTGTTCGGCGACTCGTAGTTGAGCCGGAAGATCTGCGTGACGATCTGGTTGCTGCCGCTCGACGCCGTGGCGCTGATGGAGGTGTTGACGGTGCTGCTCTGCAGCTTGGCGTCGGCCTCGGGCACCACCTTGTAGAGGCCGTCGGCCTCCACCACCGCGAAGCCCTGCAGGCGCAGCGCCGAGGCGAACTGGTTGAAGGCGGCGGCAGGCTGGATGGCGCGGTCGGTGACCAGGTTCATCGTGCCCTTGACGCGCGGGTCGACCACCACGTCGCGGCCCGTGACCACCGCCATGGTGCGGGCCACGGCCTCGATGTCGGCGTTGGAGAAGTTCAGCGTGATCGGCTCGCCGCGGCGCGGCGCATCGCCGGTCTGCGCGAACGCGGCGGGTGCACCCTGCAGGAACGTGGCGGCGATCAGCACGCGCACGGCGAGTGCGACGGTGCCGGTCGAAAACAGTGGCTTCATCATGAGGATCAACCCAGGGTGATGATCGAACGCGCGTTCTCGCGCCGTCCGATGATGTTCAACAAATTGGAAAGCGCGTCTTCGCGGCCGGGCGCGGCACTGGCTTCGCCGTTGAAGCGGAAGGAAGTGCCGTTCCAGCTGCCGCTGCCGTTCAGTTCGAGGCTGCCCTCGCGCGTGCTGAGCAGCAGCGTGGGGCGGGTGCCGCCTTCGAGCGTGAGCCGGTAGCTGCCCATCGGCCGCAGGGTCGACAGGCTGGAGGAAACATCGGTGGCGTCGAGCGTGGCCTGGCCGGCAACGCGCAGCGCGGGGCCGTCCCACTGCATCGAGAAGGCCTTGGTGGACAGGTCGAGCGCGCCTTCGAGCTTGAGCGTGTTCCAGGGCGCGCCCAGGCCGGTGAGCAGGGTGGCGGGCCAGCGTGAGCGGCTGTCCTGCCACGCGAGCTGCATGCCGCCGGCGCGCGGACTGGCCTTGAGTTCGAGCGGCTGCGCGGCGCAGCAGGGCAGGTCGAGGCTGGCGGCGATGCCGCTCCAGCCCGGGCGCATGCGCCAGTGCAGCAGGCCGGGCAGCGACACCGCCTGCGCGCCGCCTGCGCCGCTGGCGAAGACCACGGCGGCCGTGCCGTTCCAGACGGTGCCGCGCGGGTTGGCCAGCACGAGGCGACCATGGCTCCAGTTCGACAGCGCCGCCGCGAGCCAGCGCGCCGGCGCGAACAGCACCACCGCCAGCAGCGCGCCGACCGTGATGCCGAGCAAGGCCCAGCGCCAGCCGCGGCGCGGCCGGGGTTCGGAGATGGGGGGGCGGGTCAGCATGCGGGCTTGCTGCTGCTCATCGCGCCGCGGGCAGCGCCATGACGACGGTGCCGTCCCAGCGGACCTGCGGCGTCTTCGGCGCGTCCTTCGCGCCGGGCGATGGTGTGGCGGCTGGCGCTGCGGTTGGCGCGCGGGTCAGGTGGACTTCGCGCGGCACGGCATGGGCGTTGCCGCGGGCCTGGCCGAGCCATTGGGCGACGGTGGCTGCTGGCGCGGACCGCAGCGAGACGGCGGCAGAGCCGTCGCCGCCGGCCGTTACGAGCTGCGCGTTGCCGGCGCCGAAGCTGTCGCGCACCGAGGTCTCGAGCGCGCGCAGCGCGTCGTCGCGGTTCAGGCGCGGCTGCGATTGCAGTGCCTTGGCGCGGTTCTGCAAGGTGGCCATCTGCTGCAGTTGCGCATCGAGTTGCGCATGTTCGGCCGGTGCCGCGGCCAGCGTGCGCAGCGCGGGGGCGAGCGCAATCCACCAAAGCAAGGCCAGTGCCACGAGTGCGGCGGCGGCGTAGACCATGCGGCGCTCGCGCACCTCCAGGGTGGCCCAGTGGGCCTTGATCTGTTCGCTGAAATTCATCGGTTGGCCTCGGCCTGTACCAGCAGGAGATCGCCTTCGGTGCGCACGTTGTAGCCGCGCGGCGCCATCGCGCCGGTGATCTGCGAGACCTCCGACGGCTGCAGCCCGAGGCCGCGCAGGCGCAACTGCCCGGCGCTGTAGTCGACCGCGCTCGGCACCTTGCCGGGCGGCAGGTTGGCGGCGAGCGCGCCGACCATGGGTTCGAAGTCGCTGCCCGCCACGTCGCCCACGGCCTGCTGCAATGCGGCAACTTCGCGCTGCATCTGCACCGGCGCGTCGACCACGATCTTTACCGAGGGGAAGGTCTGGGTCAGCATGGCCTTGGCGGCCTGGCGTTTCGATTCGAGCGCGCTGCGTTCCTTCCAGGCCCAGGCGTTGAGACCGATCAGCTGGGTCAGCAGCAGCACGACCACGCCCCAGCGCGCGGCGCGCCACTCGGGCGCATAGCGCAGCGTTTGCAGGACCGATGCGAATTTCTTGCCGGCGCGTGCGCGGCCAGTCGCGGCGAGGTCGAACTGCGCGAGCTCCCAGGACGTGCGCGCGGCCTGCAGCCAGCGCTGCGGCGATTGCACGATGGGCACGCGGCGTTCGAGCAGTTGCTCGGCTGCTTCGGCCACGGCGGGCTCGGTGGTGATGACGGCGGTGTCCAGCGGCAGGCCGCCCGACAGGGCCAGCCCCGCGCCGGCCAGCGGCAGCGAGACCACGCCGTCGGCGTCGCACACCGTGAGCTGCGGCGCCTCGGGCTCGCCCGTGACCAGCAGCAGCGGCGGGCCATCGACCGGCTGCGGCGCGAACTCGGGGACGATGCGCACCACGCGCCGCCCGGCCGCTTCGAGCCCTTGCACGACGCTGCGCAGCCAGATGCGGTTGCAGGCCGCGACCCACACGGGCGCGCCGGCCTTGGCATCGGGCTCGAGCGCGAAGTGCAGGGCCTCGGGCTCGTCGAGCAGATGCTCTTCGAGTAGACCGTCGAGCACGGCGCGCAGCTTCGACGCGCTGCCCATGCTGCCCTTGGGCAGCGTGACGCGGTGCCACGAGAGCGCGACGGAAGGAATGCCGAGCATGACCTCAGCGCTCGAGGGCAGGAGCGCCAGCAACGCGCGGCCCTGGTTGCGCAATGCAATGCCGTCGTCGCCTGCCTGGGCCCAGTCGTACTCGCCCGCGGCATCGGCCGGAGGGAGGGGGGCAATGAGCAGCAGGGGAGTCATGTGGATCTTGGAAAAGCCGGTGATTGTAGGTGCGCGTCTGACAGGCTGACGCTCTTGTTTCGATAGCGTGTTGCGCAGACGCCATGCGCGTTCGAAGGCTTTTTGTCTACAAATAGGGCATCGAAATCAGGGTTTGACCGTAGTGTCCGTTGCGCCGGCGCCGCGGGTGCGCCAGATCGTCGTTACCGTGACACCGTTGCGCTGTAGAAGCGAGCGCTCCTCGACGTAGGTGCGCTCCAGCCGCAGCCTGCCGTAGACCTCGAAGTACTGCGTGCCCACGCCGTGCTGCGTTGCATTGAAGGGAGTGCTGCCGCTGGGGAGCGCTAGATTGGCCGAGGGAAGGTCCTTGAAGAAGGTGCGTGTGCGGCGCTCCACCAGCTGGCGCGCGCTGGCGATGTTGAGCGACTCCATGCTGGCGCTGATGGCTTCGGCGCTCGCGGTGTTGAGGTTGAGCGTGGTCTTCACCGGCAGGATCGTCACGTAGGGTTCGAGCGCGGCGGCGGTCGAGGGCGACAGGCCCAGCCACACCAGCTGCGAGACCTGCTGCGGCATCAGCGGCGCGGCGCTGGGGTCGTCGCCACCGCCACTGCTGCTGCCATCGGTCGCGGTGCCCGTGGCAAGGGCGGCCACCAGGCCTGTGGTCATCCGACTGAGTTCCGACGCCGGCAGGCCCAGCAGGTTGAACAGCCGGGTGAAGGTGGCGACGCTGGCGGGCACCGGCTTGCCGTTGTCGACCAGCGACAGCACGTTGAGCTTGGACTGCGCATCGACGATGCGGCCTGAGAGGAAAGCATCGGGCAGTCCTTCGAGGCTGTCGCTCGACACGTTCTTGTCGGCCGCCAGAAAGCTCGTGAGCCGCGCTTCCTCGAGCGGCACGGCCCAGGGCTCCGTCAGGTTGTCGGCGCCACCGGTGCGGCCGTCTTCGCTGAGGATCAGGCGCGACCAGTCGAGCGCGCCGATCAGCACCCAGGCAGCCTGCACGCGTGCGCGCTCGGCGCCTTCGACCTCGGCCGCGCGCCATTGCTGCCACAGCGCCGCGGCGGCGAAGGTGGCCACGAGCATCACGGTCAGCATCGCGGCGAGCAGGGCGGCGCCGGACTGGCGCTTCTTTGTTGCCGTCATGATGATTTCGCCGATCCGACGGTCGGCTTGACCCAGTCGCGCGTGAGCGTGCCCGAGAGGCCGTCGCCGGGTGGCAGCGTGATGACGAGGCGCACGCCGTCGGGCATGGCGACGACGGGGCCCGCGGGATTGTTGGGGTTGGGCGCGACGGTGGGCAACTGGCTGGCCGGCACCCAGACGTTGTCGCGGAAGAAATAGAGCTGCCAGCTGCTGGCTGGCACCAGCGGCACGTCGCTGTAGCCGCCTCCGGCCGCGCCAGCGCCGCCGTCCTGTGCCCAGGCGGCCGCGAAGTTCCAGGCCTGCTGCCATTCGCCGCGCGTGGTGAAGGGCTGCGATTGCCAGCGCCGCCAGCGCACGCCGTCGGAGTCGGACTTCAGCATCCAGGCCACCACCTGCACTGAAGGCGCCGTGTCGTCGCTGCCACGGCGCGTGAGCCGTAGCACGCGGCCGTCCCAATCGATCGGGCGGGTCTGTGCGAGCGTGGTCACCGCGTCGAGGTCGGCGCCCCACTGCGCGAGCGTTGCCTGCAGCGTGAGGACGGCGTCGGCTCGCTGCTGGTTCTGCGTCGTGGCGCGGGACATGCTGTCGAGCCCGCGCCAGCTGATGAGCGAGAGCAGGGCCATCACCGCGATGGCGACGAGCAGCTCGATCAGCGTGAAGCCGCGGGGCTTGGGGGCGAGCATCAGTACCTCCCCACGATGGTGGAGATGCGCAGGATTGGCGCGTCGGCCTCGTCGCGCACCTGCACGTCGACGCGCCGGAAATTCGGGTTCAGCGTGGACGTGGTCGAAGTGGTCACGTTGAACGAGACGCCAGCCTGCAGGCAGATGGAGCCCGAGTCGCCCACCGCTGGCATCTGCCGCGACAGGCGGGCCTTGGCGAGTTCGTTCTCAGCGCACAGGTCGGCCAGCACGAGGTCAGACTGGCGCTGTGCATTGCGTGTGAGCGACATCGTGGCCTGCGAACCCGCGGCCAGCGCCAGCGCGACGATGCCGAGCGCGATCAGCACTTCGATCAGCGTGAAGCCGCCGATGCGCGAGGACTGGGCAGGGCGTCGCGCGTTCATTGCACGGCCGATACGGTGAAGGGGCGCACCCCATCGGTCGCGATGCGCAATGCACGCGCGGGCGGGCCGGCGGAATAGAGCATGACCTGCTGCGCCGTGATGATCGGATCGGGCCCAAGCTGCAGCGCGGGAACCAGCGTGCCGTTGGTGAGAGAGGCCTGTGCGGTGATGCCTTCGGCGGCCCAGCCGTTGGGCAGCGAGCCGGGCGGGAGGCCGTCGAACACGAAGCTGCCTTCGACGGGCCGCCACCGCACCACGATGCCGCTGGCGCGCGACTGGGCGCGGGCCGATTCGAGCAGGGCGGCGAGCCGGTCGGCTTCGCGGTCGAGCTTGGCGGCGTTGGTGTCGCGTATGGCGAAGCTGACGGCAGCGGTGGCGATCGCGATGATGGCGATCACCACGATCAGCTCCAGCAGCGTGAAGCCGCGGGCCGGTTGGATGTGGGGGCGTGGATACCGGTTGCGGCGCAGCGCGCCCGAGCCGCTATTGCCAGCTGCCGATGTCGGCATTCTTGCCCTCGCCGCCGCTCTGGCCGTCGGCGCCGAACGAGAGCACGTCGATCTCGCCCTTGATGCCCGGGTTCATGTACTGGTACGGATGGCCCCAGGGGTCGTTGGGCAGCTTCTCGACGTAGGCCTTCCAGTTGGGCGCGGCCGGACCGGTGGTCGGGCGCGTGAGCAGCGCCTGCAGTCCCTGCTCGGCGGTGGGGTAGCGCTGGTTGTCCAGGCGGTAGAGCTTGAGCGCCTGCATCAGGTTGTTGATGTCGGTGCGGGCGGCCGTCACGCGGGCGTCGTCGGCGCGCTCGATCACGTTCGGCACGATCAGCGCCGCCAGCACGCCGATGATGACCAGCACCACCATCAGTTCGATCAGCGTGAAGCCGCGTTGGGCGGTGCGGGTGGCGGCACGGAGGAATTTGTTCATAGCTTGGGCGGACATGATTCGGAAAGCGCGCTGCATGATAATCCGCAGCCATGACAAGTCCCTACTCAGCCGCTCGCTGGCATGCCCCACTTGCAACGACTGGGCTTTGGGCGCTGGCGGCCGGTGCCGCGGTGTTCTGGGCGCTGCGCCTGGCTTCGCCAGCCGACGCCGTGGCGGCCGCCGCAACGATGCCGCGGCCTTCGGTGACGGCCGATTCGGATGCGGTGGCCCGGCTGCTGGGCGTGCTGCCTGCGTCTCGCACGGCCCAGGTGGCGCCCGAAGCGGCCAGCCGCTTTGCGCTGTCGGGTGTGGTGGCCGACCCTTCGAAGCAGGGGGCCGCGTTGATCTCCATCGATGGCAAGCCGCCGCGGCCGTTCCGTGTGGGCTCGGTGGTCGGCGACAACTATGTGCTGCAGTCGGTGGGCCTGCGCTCGGCGACCATCGGCACGCAGGCCGACGGGCCGGCGGCGTTCACGCTGCAATTGCCGGTGCGCGCGCCGATCAGTGTTTCCAGCCCTGGGCTGCCGGCGGTGCCGATGTCTGCGCCGCCCGGGCCTCTGCCTGCGACGATGCCGGCTGTGATGGCCCCGCCGCAGTTGCCGCAGCAACAGCAGCAACTGGGTGGCCCGTTGCAGCCGCCTGCTGCGATGGCGCCGCCGCAACAGGCACCTGCGCAATAGCAGCGGACAGCTGAACGAGCGAGCGACCCACCAACGATCGAAGCCGGCCTTGAGCCGGCTTCCGCTTTTTCAGGCCTGCAGAAAGAGCCGGTACGCCGGATTGGCCGTTTCCTCGACGTAGGGGTAGCCCAGCGTTTCGAGGAAGGCGTCGAACTCGGCGGCTTCGCCGGCCGGCACCTGCAGGCCCACGAGGATGCGGCCGTAGTCGGCGCCCTGGTTGCGGTAATGGAACAGGCTGATGTTCCAGTTCGGCTGCATCAGGCTCAGGAACTTGAGCAGCGCGCCGGGACGCTCGGGAAACACGAAGCGCAGCAGGCGTTCGTCATGCGCGAGGCCGGTGCGTCCGCCCACCAGGTGCCGCAGATGTTCCTTCGCAAGCTCGTCGTGCGTGAGGTCGAGCGTGTTGAATCCGTGCTCGTCGAAGGTCCGCGCGATGAAGGCCGACTCGCCGCGCGCCGAGGTCGTGAGACCGACGAACACATGCGCCTTGGCTGCGTCGCTTATGCGGTAGTTGAACTCGGTCACGTTGCGCGGTGCGCCGCCGGTGCCCGTGGCTTCGGCGTCGCTCGCGGGCATCTCGCCGATCAGCTCGCAGAAGCGGCGGAAGCTGCCGCGCTCTTCGGGCATGGTGACCGCGAACAACGCTTCGCGCTCTTCACCGACTTCGGCGCGTTCGGCGACGAAGCGCAGCCGGTCGAAATTCATGTTGGCGCCGCACAGGATGGCCGCATAGGTCTCGCCGTGGCGGCCGTGCTGGGCAACGTACTCTTTGATGGCCGCGACTGCCAGCGCACCCGCCGGTTCGACGATGCTGCGCGTGTCCACGAAGATGTCCTTGATGGCGGCGCACACGGCATCGGTGTCGACGGCGATGTATTCGTCGACCAGCTCGCTGGCGATGCGGAAGGTTTCCTCGCCGACCAGCTTGACCGCCGTGCCGTCCGAGAACAGGCCGACGTCGGAGAGGTTCACGCGCTGGTGGGCCGCGACCGATTGCATCATCGCGTCGGAGTCGTTCATCTGCACGCCGATCACCTTGATCTCGGGTCGCACGGCCTTGATGTAGTTGGCCACGCCGGAGATCAAGCCGCCTCCGCCGATTGCGACGAACACTGCATCGAGTGGGCCCTGGTGCTGACGCAGGATTTCCATTGCGATGGTGCCCTGGCCCGCGATGACATCGGGGTCGTCGAAGGGATGCACGAAGGTCAGGTTTTGCTGCGCCTGCAATTCGAGTGCGTGCAGATAGGCATCTGAATAGCTGTCGCCATGCAACACGATTTCGCCGCCGAAACCACGCACCGCATCGATTTTCAGTTTGGGCGTAGTCACTGGCATCACGATCACCGCGCGTGTGCCGAGCTTGCGCGCACCCAATGCAACACCTTGCGCGTGATTTCCAGCCGATGCGCAAATTACGCCGCTTGCCAATTGCGCAGCATTCAGATGTGCCATCTTGTTATAGGCGCCGCGCAGCTTGAAGCTGAAGACCGGTTGCTGGTCTTCGCGCTTGAGCAGCACGGTGTTGCCGAGCCGTTCGCTGAGCGCGCGCGCCTTCTCGAGCGCGGATTCGACGGCAACGTCGTAGACCCGAGCGTTAAGTATTTTTCTGAGATAGTCGGCGGGCGTGAGCGCCGGATTAACAGGCGCATTGCGCACGATTGTTTCCATGGGAGTTTTCATTTGCTAACTGTTGATGATAAGAGGCATCGGGATTGCATGCGGGATATGACATGGACACAAATGTCATAAACCTCTTCAGCAAAGCCCCAGCTGCAAATGATTCGGGATTTTTTGGACGCGCCTATCCCGCGATTCATCCGACCGCCAATCAATTTACAAATGAGCAGAATCTGTTATCAATTTCTGTCAGTGACCTTTCGAAAGGGCTGATGCAGGCGGAGGCCGCGCGCGTTCAGCGAAAAGAAATTGGGCGTGCTACATGGCAGGTGATGGGCAACAGATTGCGTGCGCACATCGTTCCGCTGCTTGGCGATGTGTCGGCGCAGTCGTTTGCAACCGCCGACGCGCAACGCTTGATCGATCACCTCGGAGAGCAGGGCTTCACCAGCACGACGATTGCCCAGTACCTGGTGCTGTTGCGCAAGGTGGTGATGCACGGTGTGCACATCGGTGTGCTTCGCGATGCGCCCCCTTTTCCAAAGGTCAAGGTGCGCAGCCAGCCGCGCGGCAGCTTCAGCGTTGCGGAGTACCGCACGATCATCAAGACCGCGCGCAGCTTGCGCGGGCATTCGCATCCGGTGCTCGATCAACTCGCGGCCGGCGAACGTTTCTGGATTGCGCGCGAGCTGCTCGTCATGCCGGACGAGTTGCCCTGGCTGATCCGCTGGATGGTGAACACCTTCGTGCGTCCGAGCGACATCAAGCTCATGAAGCACAAGCACATCGAGGTCGTGCGCGGCAAGCACGTCTATCTGCGGATGAACCTGCCTGAGACCAAGCGGCACAGTCAGCCCATCGTGAGCCTGCGTCCTGCGGTGCGGGTCTATGAATGCTTGCTCGCCTATCGCGGCGAGCACGGGTATGGCGGGGCGGAAGACTACATCTTCCTGCCGCAGTTGAAGAACCGTGAGCATGCGTTGGCGGTGCTCAACTTCTTCTTTCACTGGGTGCTCGAGAAGGCGGGGCTTGAGAAGGGGCCACTGGGCCAGTCGAGGACGCTCTACTGTCTGCGTCATACCGCGATCACGCTGCGGCTCTTGTACGGGCAGGGGATCGACATGCTGACCTTGGCACGCAATGCCCGCACGAGCGTCAACATGGTCGAGCGCTTCTACGCATCGGTGTTGAGCGGAGAAATGAATGTGGGGCTGCTGCAAAGCCGGCGTAGCCGGGCGAGCTGAGAGAAAGAGAGGGAAAGAGAGAGGGAAAGGACAAAAAGCCGCCCGGTGTGAGCCGGGCGACTTGAGGCTTTGCTGATTCGAACTGGCGAGAGCCAGCATCGGGATCAAACGAAGAAGATCAGAAAGCGTGACGAATGCCGAAGTCGTAGCCCGTCGAGGTCTTCGGTGTGAACACGCCAGCAGCCGCGTTGTAGAAAGCCGGGCCACCCACGGTCAATGCCGCGCCGTTCTTGTTGCTCACGCGAGCAACGGTGGCGTAAAGGGCGGTGCGCTTCGACAGGTTGTGCACGTAACCGAGTGCCAGCTTGTTGGCCTTCGGGTCGCGTTGGTTGGCGGTGACCGGCAGGTTGTAGTCGTACTTGACGGCCGAGTAGGACGCCCTGATCAAACCAGCGCCAACCGGCACGGTCACACCAAGCAGATAGCCGTTCAGATCGGTGTCGGGGCGGCCGCCGGCGATGGGGGTGATTTCGTAGTCGCGCGAGTTCTTGGCACGTGACAGTTCACCGAATAGCTTCACGGGGCCGAAGTCATACGAGGCACCCAGGTTGAAGGTCTTTACAGAATCGGTGGTGCCGGCGTAGTACTGATCGCCAACCGTGCTGTTGCCGTAGGCCACTGCCACGTCCAGAGGACCGTTGGCGTAGCCGAAGCGACCGCCGATGTAACGGCCTGCGCGGCTCTTCGAGGTTGCACTGTCTTTCGGGGTGAAACCGCCGTTGCTGTACTTGTCGTTCTCGTGGAACGCATACATCACCTGGCCATAGAAGCCACCCAGGTTCGACGGCAGGAAGTAGCCGATCGAATTGCTGGCGCGGGAGTAGTTCTGGTTGCCGCCGAAGCCGCCGGTGTCCTTGGCGCCGTTGGTTACAGCGTTGAATCCGTTGGCCGTGTTGATCAGGCTGGAGCCAACGCCGTTGGTGCCGAACGGATCGAAGACGGTGTCGTTCCAGAACGTCGGGGTGTAGTCACGACCCAGGCGGAGTTCGCCGAAACCACCCGACAGGCTCACGGTTGAGCGACGTACGAAGCTCGAAACGCCGGTGGCGCCGTCGTCATTGGTGATCGGGGCTTCGAGCCAGAAGCTGGCTGCCAAGCCACCACCCAGGTCTTCCGTACCACGGAAGCCCAAGCGGCTGGTGTTGTAGCCAGAGTGGGCCAGCGCAGTGCGGCGGACCTTGACGCTGCCCTGGTTCGTATAGGTGGGAACGCCGAAGCTGTTGCGCAGAACGGTAGGCTTCTGGTCACGCGAACTGGACGAGTAGCCGCTGATCGACGCGTCGACCACACCAAACAGCGTGACGGACGACTGAGCCGAGGCAACACCGGCAACAGCCAGGGCAGCCAGAGCAACTGCCCTTTCGGCGCGAAAACTAGAGTGGCGCCAAGGCCGGTGAGGGTGGCCTGGAAAGAAAAAAGCCCCGAGCTTTGCAGCTCGGGGCTAAATCCACCAATTGGAAGGGTGGAGGAGACAACTGGGTGCGCATACGTTTGCGCAATGAAATAAAGTATATCGACTGTTTGTTGCGTTGCAACAAGCGAGTGATGCTTTTCCCACACACAAATGGATGTCGGCGTGCATTTTTGCCCGACATCCCAGATTTGGAACTCCGAAAACCATGGAATGCACAGTAAGTTGGACCGGTGACGCAGGTACGCGATCAGCCATGGGCTTCGTTGCCGAGACGGGCAGTGGTCACGTCCTGATGATGGATGGCGCACCGGATGCCGCGAAGCCCGAGAACGGCGGACAGAACCTCGCGGCGCGGCCGATGGAGACCGTTCTTGCCGGCACCGGGGGATGCACTGCCTACGATGTCGTGCTCATACTGAAGCGCGGACGTCATCGCGTCGAGCGCTGCAGCGTCAAGCTGACCAGCGAGCGCGCCGAAAAGGACCCGAAGGTCTTCACGAAGATCCACATGCATTTCACTGTGGCGGGCAAGGGAATTCCGGCCTCTGCCGTGGAGCGCGCAATCGCACTGAGTCACGAAACCTACTGCTCCGCCAGCATCATGCTGGCGAAGACAGCCGAAATCACCACCAGTTTCGAGCTGATCGAAACCTGAGTCGGCTGGCCTAGATGCGGTGCGCTAGCGTGGTCATCACGCGGGAAGCCACGCGCATCAGGGCCTTGGCCGGTGCCGGGAGTTCCGCCGCGCCGGCGTCGACAGCCTGCGATGCATGGCGGGCTTCGTCGAGCTTCATCTGCTCGACCACTGCCTTGGATGCACTGTCTCCGGGCGGGAGGCGATCGAGATGGCTGTCCAGGTGAGCCTCTACCTGGCGCTCTGTCTCCGCGACGAACCCCAGGCTCAACGGGTCCCCCAGACGGCCTGCGATGAGACCGAGGCCGAAGGCGCCCGCATACCAGAGAGGATTCAGGATCGACGGACGCGCGCCCAGCTCGTCAAGCCGTTGCCGGGTCCAGGCCAGGTGATCGGTTTCCTCGTGCGCGGCCTCGATGAAATGGGCGCGCAGCGCAGGATCGCGTGTCACCGCTGCCTGGGCTGTGTAAAGCGCCTGAGCGCAGACTTCACCCACATGGTTCACCCGCATCAGCGCGCCGGCTTCCCGACGTTCCGCTTCACTCATTTCGCCCGGCGCCTGTGAGGGGACGGGCGTCGCCCGCGTGGCATGGGGTCGGGCAAAAAGCGTACGTAATGCCGCGTCGGCCGCGGTCAGAACAGGGTCGATCATGAGCGTCATGCGCCTATTTGAACGCACATGCGAAATGCCACGTCGGAGCCTCGTCATATTTCACATAGTGGTGTACCGAGGGGCCTAAGTCCTTTGTTGCAAGCGTGCAACGAAACGCGCGAGCCACCCAAGATTTCGGGCGAATTGTTTTGCCCTGCCGCAGCGGCTCTGGTGCAATAGCATCAACTTCCCAAAAGGAGGTTGGCCCGGGGTCCGGTGGGAGCACAAAAGTGCCAGTCACGGTGAGCCCTTCGCACCGGAGCCCTATGTTTAACCTTGGAGAAACTTGCAATGAAAAAATCTCTAGTTGCTCTGGCTGCCCTGGCTGTTGCCGGTGTTGCCTCGGCTCAGTCGTCCGTCACGCTGTTTGGTGTGGTCGACGCGTCGATCAGCGGCTATTCGAGCACCTCGCGTGACCTGAACACGGCCACGCTCGCGAATCCGTTCTATCTGAACCAAGGCAGCCGCAAGGTCAGCCGCACGGAACTGGCTAACTCGGGTTACAACTCCAGCCGTCTGGGCTTCCGTGGTACGGAAGACCTCGGTGGTGGCCTGGCAGCCAGCTTCTGGCTCGAAGCCCCGATCAAGAACGATGACGGCTCTGAAGGTGTTGCAACGTTCGCTCGTCGCTCGACCGTCAGCCTGTCGGGTGGTTTCGGTGAAGTTCGCCTGGGTCGTGACTACACCGCCACGTTCTGGAACGACACCGTGTTCGATCCGTTCGGCACCAACGGCGTTGGCACCAACCTGATCTTCTCGTCCAGCGCTGCGCTCGGCGCCTTCGGTACCCCCGCAGCGTCGACCGGCGCCGCCACCAACACCGGCACCAGCAACTACGTTCGCGCAAGCAACGTCGTTGGCTACTTCCTGCCGCCGAACCTGGGTGGTTTCTACGGTCAAGTGCAGTACGGCTTCGCAGAGAAGACCAAGTACAGCCCTGGTCTGTCTACGCCTAACGTGGCTAACAGCCAACGTCAAGGCCGTTACGTCGGTGGCCGCTTCGGCTACGCCAACGGTCCTCTGGACGTTGCGCTGGCTTATGGCAGCAGCACCGTTGGTGACGACTACTACGCTGGCACGACCACCAAGACCAACACGCTGAACCTGGGCGCTTCGTATGACTTCGGTCCCGTGAAGCTGTTCGGTGAACTGTCGAAGGTCAAGAACAAGGTCGACTACGAAGTGACGCCGCTGGCTGGTGGCCGTGCTGACACCGATGTGACCGGTTACCTGCTCGGCGCAACCGTGCCGGTCGGTGCTGGCCTGATCCGCGCTTCGTGGTCGCACGTCAAGTACGACCTGAACGCGCCTACCACGCTGTTCGGTGTGAACACGCCTGATCCCAAGGCCAACAAGCTGGCTCTGGGCTACGTGCACAACCTGTCGAAGCGCACGGCTCTGTACGCTACCGTTGCTCGCATCAGCAACAAGAACGGCGCAGCTCTGACTGTTGGCGGCGCTTCGTTCGTGACCACCGGTGGCTTCACGCCCCGTTCGTCCACCGGCTACGACTTCGGTATCCGTCACGCTTTCTAATTTGACGCTGGCGTAAGCCAGCTTCGAATCAAAAGCTCGAAAGCCACTCGACGAAAGTCGAGTGGCTTTTTTTCGTCTGGGCATCCTTGGGGAAATCACGAGGCGCACCCCCGGGGAACCACCGTGCGGGCACGCACCTTGCACTGCTAGCATGCCCCGTTCACTCCGCTCGATGAATGATTGCCTTTGTACTGCGCCGCCTGATCCAGGCCGTGATCGTGATGATCGCGGTCGCGTTCATCGCCTTTCTCCTCTTCCAATACGTCGGCGATCCCGTCGTGTTCCTCCTGGGGCAGGACGCCAAGCCTGAGCAGATCCGCGAGCTGCGCGCCGCATTGGGGCTCGACCAGCCCTTCTTCGTGCAGTTCTGGCACTTCCTTGTCAACGCCGCACAAGGTGAGTTCGGCCTGAGCCTGCGCCAGGGCGCGAAGGTGTCGCGCCTCATCGGCGAACGCTTCCCGGCCACGCTCGAACTCGCGCTCGTCGCGGCCGTGCTGGCGCTGTTCATCGGCATTCCGATGGGCGTCTACACCGCGTTGCGCCGCGGCACCTTCATGAGCCAGGTGTTCATGACCGTGTCACTGCTCGGCGTGTCCCTGCCCACCTTCCTGATCGGCATCCTGCTGATCCTCGTCTTCGCAGTCACGCTCGGGTGGTTCCCGAGCTTCGGCCGCGGCGAGACCGTGAAGCTCGGCTGGTGGACCAGCGGCCTCTTCAGCGCCGACGGCTGGCAGCACATCGTGTTGCCGGCGGTGACGCTGGCGATCTTCCAGCTCACGCTGATCATGCGGCTGGTGCGCGCCGAGATGCTCGAGGTGCTGCGCACCGACTACATCAAGTTCGCGCGTGCGCGGGGCCTGACGAACCGCGCCATTCACTTCGGCCACGCACTCAAGAACACGCTGGTGCCGGTGATGACCATCACCGGCCTGCAGCTCGGCGGCCTGATCGCCTTCGCGATCATCACCGAGTCGGTGTTCCAGTGGCCCGGCATGGGCCTGCTGTTCATCCAGGCCGTGACTTTCGCCGACATTCCGGTGATGGCCGCCTACCTGTGCCTCATTGCCCTGATCTTCGTGGTGATCAACCTCGTGGTCGACCTGCTGTATTTCGTGGTCGATCCGCGATTGCGCGTCGGCAAGGCGGGAGGGCACTGACATGACGGCAGCGACAGCAGAGGCCCCGCGCCTGAAGGCCTCCGGCCGCGCATTCGCGCACATCGCGAACTTCTATCCTGAGATCACGGCCTTCCGCCGCGACCTGCACGCACACCCCGAGCTCGGCTTCGAAGAGGTCTACACCTCCGGCCGCGTGCGCGAGGCCCTGCGTGCCTGCGGTGTCGACGAGATCCACGAAGGCATCGGCAAGACCGGTGTGGTCGGCGTCATCCGCGGCCGCTCGACGGCCAGCGGCCGCATGATCGGCCTGCGCGCCGACATGGACGCGCTGCCCATGCGCGAGGACAACGACTTCGGCTGGCGTTCCGCAAGCGACGGCCTCATGCACGGCTGCGGCCACGACGGCCACACCGCCATGCTGGTCGGCGCTGCACGCTACCTGGCCGAGACGCGCGACTTCGACGGCACCGCCGTGCTCATCTTCCAGCCCGGCGAAGAAGGCTTCGCCGGCGCGCGTGTGATGATCGAGGACGGCCTGTTCGACCGCTTCCCGGTCAACGCCGTCTACGCGATGCACAACTGGCCCGCCATGCCGGCCGGCACCGTCGGCATCAACCGCGGCGCGATGATGGCCGCGGCGGACCGCATCACCATCAGCATCAAGGGCAAGGGCGGCCACGGAGCGCATGCGTACCAGACCGTCGACCCGGTGATCGTCGCGGCGCACATCATCACGGCCGCCCAGACCATCGTCTCGCGCAACGTGCGCCCGATCGATGCGGCCGTCATCAGCATCTGCGCGATGCAGGCCGGCGACCTCGGTGCGATGAGCGTGGTGCCGGGCGAGGCCACGCTGGTCGGCACCGTGCGCACCTTCAGCTCGCGCGTGCAGGCGCAGGTCGAGCAGCGGTTGAACGAACTGTGCACGGCCATCGCCTCGGGCTTCGGCGCCAGCGCCAGCATCAAGTACGAGCGCATCTACCCGGCCACCATCAACACCTCGCCCGAGGCCATGTTCGCGGCCGACGTGGCCGAGTCGCTGGTGGGCGCGAAGAATGTCGAGCGCAGCATGGAGCCCAGCATGGGCGCCGAAGACTTCTCCTTCATGCTGCAGAAGAAGGCCGGCGCTTACCTGCGCATCGGCCAGGACGTGCGCGAAGGCGCCTACCTGCACAACAGCCGCTACGACTTCAATGACGAGATCCTGCCGCTTGGCGCCGCGCTGCATGCCGGCCTGATCGAGCAGGGCATGCCGCTTGCCGTTACCCGCGGTGCGCAGCCAGGGAAAGCCGCCGCCACCGCGGCGACGTGATGTGTTTGATTCCAACCCGAGGAGTGTTCCCATGAGTTTCAAGAAAAGTGTGGCCGCGGCCGCCGTTTTGTGCGCCCTGAGCGCCGTCAGCATGGTCGCCGGCGCGCAGACCATCCGCATCGCGAACCAGGGGGACGCGCTATCGCTGGACCCGCACTCGCTCAACGAGTCGCTGCAGTTGAGCGTGACCGCCAACGTCTATGAAACCCTCGTGGGTCGCAACAAGGACCTGAGCCTTGCGCCGCTGCTGGCCACCAGCTGGAAGCAGACCTCGCCGAACGTCTGGCGCTTCGAACTGCGCAAGGGCGTGACCTTCCACGATGGCACCCCGTTCTCCGCCGACGACGTGGTGTTCAGCTTTGCGCGCGCCCAGGGCGACGGCTCCGACATGCGCGCCACGCTGAGCGACATCAAGGCCGTGCGCAAGGTCGGCGACCTCGCCGTCGAGATCGAGACCAACGGCCCCTTCCCGATCCTGCCCGACGTGATCTCGCTCACCATGATCATGAGCAAGAAGTGGTGCGAGGAAAACCAGGCCACCAAACCGGTGGACCGCCGCAAGGGCATCGAGAACACCGCCTCGTTCAAGGCCAACGGCACCGGCCCGTTCCGTGTGCGCGAGCGCCAGCCCAACGTGCGCACCGTGTTCACGCGCAACGGCACCTACTGGGGCAAGATCGACGGCAACGCGCAGGAAATCATCTTCACGCCCATCGCCAACCCCGCCACCCGCGTGGCCGCATTGGTCTCTGGCGAAGTCGACGTGATGGAACCCGTGCCGGTGCAGGACATCGCCCGCATCAACGCCGCGCCCAACGCCCGCGTCATCACCGGCCCCGAGATGCGCACCATCTTCCTGGGCATGGACCAGAAGCGCGACGAGCTGCAGTACTCGAACATCAAGGGCAAGAACCCGTTCAAGGACAAGCGCGTTCGCCAGGCCTTCTACCAGGCCATCGACATCGTCGGCATCCAGAAGACCGTGATGCGCGGCGCTTCCAAGCCCACCGGCCTGCTGGTCGGCCCCGGCATCAACGGCTGGAGTGCCGACCAGGACAAGCGCTTGCCCTACGACGTCGAGGCCGCCAAGAAGCTGCTGACCGAAGCCGGCTACCCGAACGGCTTCGAGGTGTCGCTGAACTGCCCGAACGACCGCTACGTGAACGACGGACAGATCTGCCAGAGCGTGGCCTCCAACCTCGCGAAGATCGGCGTGAAGATCAACCTCGTGGCCGAGACCAAGGGCACCTACTTCCCGAAGATCCTGCGCCGCGACACCAGCTTCTACATGCTGGGCTGGACCCCGACCACCTACGACTCGCACAACGCGCTGAGCTCGCTCACGGCCTGCCCCGACGACAAGGGCACCGGCCAGTTCAACCTGGGCGCGTACTGCAACCCCAAGCTGGACGAGCTGACCAAGAAGATCCAGTCCGAGAGCGACAAGGCCAAGCGCAACGAGCTGATCAAGGAAGCGTTCAAGATGCACGCCGACGACATCGGCCATCTGCCGTTGCATCAGCAGTCGCTGGCCTGGGGCGTGAGCAAGAAGGTCGAGCTGGTGCAGCTGGCCGACAACTTCATGTACTTCAAGTGGATGAGCATCAAGCCGTGATCCCGCTGGCCGCCCGCAAGGCGGCCTGACCATGGGCCCGCTTCTTGCGGGCCCATTCCTTTTGCCTCACGATGAAAAAAACACTCGCCCGTTGGCTCGACAGCGATGTCGGCTACAGCTTTCGCACATCGCCCGTGGCCATTGGCGCGGCGCTGATCGCGCTGGTCTGCGTGGTCTGCGCGGTGTTCGCCGGATGGGTGTCGCCGCACAACCCCTTCGACCTCGCCACCCTCGAACTGAGCGACGCGCGCCTGCCGCCCGCATGGAGCGCCGATGGTTCGTCCAAGTACCTGCTCGGCACCGATGACCAGGGCCGCGACATTCTCTCGGCCGTCATCTATGGCGCGCGCATCTCGCTGATCGTCGGCCTGGTGTCGGTGGTGCTGTCGGTCGTCGTCGGCGTCGTATTTGGCCTGCTGGCCGGCTTTCTCGGTGGCTGGCTTGATTCCTTCCTCATGCGCGTGTGCGACGTGATGCTGTCGTTTCCGCCCATCCTGGTGGCGCTGCTCATCGCCGGCGTCGGCCGCGCGCTCTTTCCCGGCGCGCACGAGTCGCTGGCCTTCGGCGTGCTGATCATTTCCATTTCGCTGACCGGCTGGGTGCAGTACGCGCGCACGGTGCGCGGCTCCACGCTGGTGGAGCGCAACAAGGAATACGTGCAGGCAGCGCGCGTCACCGGCGTGGCGCCGATGCGCATCATGCTGCGCCACGTGCTGCCCAACGTGATGGGGCCGGTGATGGTGCTGGCCACCATTCAGGTGGCGACCGCGATCATCACCGAGGCCACGCTGTCATTCCTCGGCGTGGGCGTGCCGCCGACTTCGCCTTCGCTGGGCACGCTCATCAGCATCGGCAACCAGTACCTGTTTTCGGGCGAATGGTGGATCACGGTGTTTCCGGGCCTGATGTTGGTGCTGATCGCGCTCAGCGTGAACCTGCTCGGCGACTGGCTGCGCGACGCGCTCAACCCGCGTCTGCGCTGAAGAGAAAAGAGAAGGAGAACGCCACCATGACGCTGCTCCAGGTCAAAGACCTCGTCGTCGAATTTCCGCATCGCCGCGGCACGCTGCGTGCGCTCGACCGCATTTCATTCGACATCGCGCCCGGCGAAATCCTCGGCGTGGTGGGCGAATCGGGCGCCGGCAAGTCGCTCACGGGCGCGGCCATCATCGGCCTGCTCGAACCGCCAGGCCGCGTGGCCGGCGGCGAGATCCTGCTGGAGGGCCAGCGCATCGACAACCTCGGCTTCGATGCGATGCGGCCCATTCGTGGCCGCAAGATCGGCGCGATTTTTCAAGACCCGCTGACCTCGCTGAACCCGCTCTACACCGTGGGCCGGCAACTGGTCGAAACCATCCGCGCGCATCTGCCCGTGACCGAGAGCGAAGCACGCAAGCGCGCCATCGGCCTGCTGCAGGACACCGGCATTCCCGCCGCCGAGCAGCGCATCGATCACTTCCCGCATCAGTTCTCCGGCGGTATGCGGCAGCGCGTGGTGATTGCGCTGGCACTGGCGGCCGAGCCCAAGCTCATCGTGGCCGACGAGCCGACCACCGCGCTCGACGTGTCGATTCAGGCGCAGATCATTCAGCTGCTCAAGCAGGTCTGCAAGGACCGCGGCGCTGCTGTGATGCTGATCACGCACGACATGGGCGTGATCGCCGAAACCTGCGACCGCGTGGCCGTGATGTATGCCGGCCGCATCGCCGAGATCGGCCCGGTGCATGAAGTGATCCATCAGCCCGCGCACCCCTACACCTCGGGCCTGATGGCATCGATTCCCGACATGACGAGCGACCGCGAGCGGCTCAACCAGATCGACGGCGCGATGCCGCGGCTCAACGCCATTCCCACGGGCTGTGCCTATAACCCGCGCTGCCCGCGCACCTTTGCGCGCTGCCTCACCGATCGGCCTGAGCTCATGCACGCCGGCGCCACGCGCGCTGCCTGCTGGCTGCACGATGCCGCCGATCCGCATGCCGGCCAGGCCGAGATCGCGGCAAGGCACCACGACGCATTGGCGGCCGGCGAACGCGCCACGCCCGAAGCGGCCGAACCCATCGTGGAGGTGACGCGATGAGTGCCACAACGAGCGAACCCCTCGTGGTCGCGCACGACCTCGCGCGCACCTTCGACGTCTCGCCGCCCTGGCTCAACCGCGTGCTCGAACGCAAGCCGCGCGTGCTGCTGCACGCGGTCGATGGCGTGAGCTTTTCCATCGAGCGTGGCAAGACGCTGGCGCTGGTGGGCGAATCGGGCTGTGGCAAGAGCACCGTGGCGCGTCTGCTGGTGGGCCTGTATGCGCCGACGCGCGGCGGCCTGCAGTTCGACGGGCAGGACGCGCATGCCGCCTTCAAGACCCCCGAAGGCCGCAAGCTGCGCCGCCGCATCCAGATGATCTTCCAGGACCCCTACGCGAGCCTCAACCCGCGCTGGATCGTCGAGGACATCATCGGCGAGCCGCTGCGCGAGCACGACATCCTGAGCGACAAGGCCGCGCTGCGCGAGCGCGTGGGCGAGTTGCTCAAGTCGGTCGGCCTCTCGCCGCTGGACATGAGCAAGTACCCGCACCAGTTCTCGGGCGGCCAGCGCCAGCGCATCTCGATTGCGCGCGCACTCGCCACGCAGCCCGAGTTCCTGGTGTGCGACGAGCCAACCTCGGCGCTCGACGTGAGCGTGCAGGCGCAGGTGCTCAACATCATGAAGGACCTGCAGCGCGAGCAGGGCCTGACCTATCTCTTCATCTCGCACAACCTCGCCGTGGTGCGCCACGTGGCCGACCAGGTCGGCGTGATGTACCTGGGCCGGCTGGTCGAGGTGGCCGACAAGCAGAAGCTGTTCGCGGCGCCGCAGCATCCATACACCCGCATGCTGCTCGACGCCATTCCGCAGATGAAGCACACGGGCCGCCAGCGCACGCCGGTGCAGGGCGAGGTGCCGAACCCGCTGAACCCGCCCACGGGCTGCGCCTTTCATCCGCGCTGCCCGCATGCCAATGCGCGCTGCTCGGCGGAGCGGCCGAAGCTGCTGAGCATCAAGGGCGTGCAGGTGGCTTGCCACGCGGCAGAAGAGGGGCGCATCTAGGGCCTGTCAACGCTATTTCCGGGGTCGCGTTGGCTGGACAGCCAACCCTTCGGGAAGGCCTGCCAGGGCGGGCCACTCCGCGTTGCGCTCCTTGCGTGTGCGCATGCACGCGCGGCGTCGCGCGCCTTGATTGGCCCACCCTGGCATGCCTTCGCGACCCCGGAAATAGCGTTGACAGGCCCTAGCACGGCCGCTTAATCCGGGTCGGCGCCGCGTGTTCGGCTTCAGGTCTATAACCCCTTGGTGCTTTCGTAAAAATCACACCAAGGAGAACAGCACATGTGGGCCTTGCTCTTGTTGCCCTTCATCGGGCTTCTGTGGCTGCCGTTCTACAACAGCCCCTTGCCGGAGCTGTTCGGCTTTCCCTTCTTCTACTGGTACCAGCTGCTGTGGGTGCCTGTCACCGCGCTGCTGATCTGGATCGTCTACCGCAGCGGGTATGAAGAGGGAGACGAATGATGGACGGCCAGATCAACTGGACCGCGCTGTCGGTCTTCGTTTTCTTCTTCCTCCTGGTCACCGTGATGGGCTTCTGGGCCTCGCGCTGGCAGAGCGGCGGCGCCAAGGGCAAGGGCGCGCACCTCGACGAGTGGGGCCTGGGCGGTCGCAACTTCGGCACCTGGATCACCTGGTTCCTGGTGGGCGGCGACTTCTACACCGCCTACACGGTGATTGCCGTGCCTGCGCTGGTGTACGCCGTGGGCGCCTATGGCTTCTTCGCGCTGCCGTACACCATCCTCGTGTACCCGATCGTCTTCATCATCATGCCCAAGCTCTGGCATGCCGCGCACAAGGCCGGGCACGTGACTGCCGCCGACGTGGTGTACGGGCGCTACGGCTCGCGCGCGCTGGAGCTGGCCATTGCCGTGACCGGCGTGGTCGCGACCATGCCCTACATCGCGCTGCAACTGGTCGGCATGGAGGTCGTCATCAAGGCGCTGGGCCTCACGGGCGAGCTGCCGCTGGCTGCGGCCTTCGTGATCCTGGCGCTCTACACCTACTCGGCGGGGCTGCGCGCGCCGGCGCTCATTGCCTTCGTGAAGGACCTGATGATCTACATCGTGGTGCTGGTGGCGGTGGTGCTGGTGCCTATGAAGCTTGGCGGCTACAGCAGTGTGTTCCACGCGGCCGGCGATGCCTTCGCGGCCAAGGGCGGCGCGACTGGGCTCACGCTCAAGCCGGCGCAGTACCTGCCGTACGCGAGCCTGGCACTGGGCTCGGCGCTGGCGGCCTTCATGTATCCGCACACGCTCACCGGCATCTTCGCGGCGAAAAGTGCCAACACCATCCGCAAGAACGCCGTCTTCCTGCCGGCGTACACGGTGCTGCTGGGGCTCATCGCGTTGCTGGGCTACATGGCCTATGCGGCCCATCTCACGGTGAAGAGCAACAACGACGTGGTGCCGGCGCTCTTCAATGCGCTGTTTCCGTCGTGGTTCGCGGGCTTTGCGTTCGCGGCCATCGCCATCGGCGCGCTGGTGCCGGCGGCGGTGATGTCGATCGGCGCGGCCAACCTGTTCACGCGCAATTTCTGGAAGGCCTACGTGCGGCCCGACGTCACGCCAGCAGGCGAGGCCAAGGTCGCGAAGATCGTGTCGCTGGTGGTCAAGCTGGGGGCGCTGGTGTTCATCCTGTTCCTGCCGACCCAGTTCGCGCTCGACCTGCAACTGTTGGGCGGCCTGTGGATCCTGCAGACCTTCCCGGCGGTGGTGTTCGGCCTGTTCTTCGGCTGGTTCCGTGCACCGGCGCTGCTGGCGGGCTGGGCCGTGGGGCTGCTCGGTGGCAGCTGGCTGGCGTTCTCGGACGGCATCAAGCCGGTCCACACCTTCGTGATCGGCGATGGCAGCTACACGCTCTACACCGGGCTGGCGGCGCTGGTGCTGAACATCGTGGTCGCGGTGGTGGTGCAACTCGTGGTCAAGGGAGCGCCGCTGCGCGAGGCGCCAGTGCTCGCCAGGAAGTAGGCCGCCTTTCTTTCGAAAAAGTGTGCGCAAAGGCACCGCCTTGCGCCGGAAACTGTTGCAGAGTGCCGCCATGCCAATGACGACAACGCTTGCAACCTCCGAACTGGGCCGCCGCGGCTTCCTGATGGGCACCGCCATTGGCGCGACCGCGGTGCTGGCCTCCCTGGCCTGCAGCGTGCAAGCCGCCGATGCTCCGGCGCGCCGCATGCCGGTCATCTTCATCGGCCATGGCTCGCCGATGAACGCCATCAGCGACAACGCCTTCACGCGCCGGCTGTCGGCATGGGGCCGCGAGCTGCCCCGGCCCTCGGCCATCCTCAGCGTGTCGGCGCACTGGCTCAGCCGCGGCGCCACCGGTGTCGGCATGCAGACGAGGCCCAAGACGATCCACGACTTCGGCGGCTTTCCGCAGGCGCTGTTCGACATCGAATACCCCGCGCCGGGTCATCCCGCACTTGCCCAGGAGACCGTCGGCGTGGTGAAGCAGACGCCGGTGATCGCTACCGAGCAATGGGGCCTCGACCACGGCACGTGGTCTGTGCTCAAGCACCTGTACCCCAAGGCTGACATTCCCGTGTTTCAGCTCAGCATCGACTACGACAAGCCGGCTGCCTTCCACTACGCGGTGGGCCGTGACCTCGCTGCGCTGCGCGACAAGGGCGTGCTGGTGATGGGCAGCGGCAACGTGGTGCACAACCTGCGCGCCACCGACCGCGGAACGCCCGACGGGCCCAGCGCAAGCCGGCCATGGGCGCAGTCATTCGACGATGCGGTGAAGTCCGCGCTGGCGGGCCGCGATGACCGCGCATTGGTCGACTACGCGAAGCTGGAAGGCGCATCGACCGCCGTGGCGATGCCCGATCACTACTACCCGTTTCTCTACGCCCTCGGCGCCGCCGGGAGCGGCGAGCGTGCGAAGACGGTCTACGAGGGCTTCCAGTCGGGCACGCTCAGCATGCGTTGCCTGCAGTTCGGCTGAGCGAGGCCGGGCCGGGCGTTACTGCTCTTCGCCCCAGGCGAAGCCGTCGCGCGCAATCATCGCGCTCGACGCGCTCGGGCCCCAGGTGCCGGCCGCATAGGGGCGCGGGCCGCCGTCCGAATCCCAGCTGTCGATCAGCGGCTCGACCCAGCGCCATGCTTCTTCCTGCTCGTCGCTGCGCACGAACAGGTTGAGGCGGCCGTCGATCACGTCGAGCAGCAGGCGCTCATAGGCGCCCACGCGCTCGGAGCCGAAGCGCTTGTCGAAGTCGAGGTCGAGTTGCACCGGCGCGAGTTGCGCGGCCGCGCTCTGGTTGCCGTTGGTGCGCTGGCGGTTGTCCTGGGCCTGCGCGAGCATGTGCAGCTCCAGCCCGTCCTTGGGCTGCAGGTTGATCACCAGCTTGTTGACGTTGCCGGCCGGCGCACGATAAATCGCATGCGGCGTGGGCCGGAAGTTGACCTCGATGCGCGCGTCGCGCGAGGCCAGCCGCTTGCCGGTGCGGATGTAGAAGGGCACGCCGGCCCAGCGCCAGTTGGCGATTTCGGTGCGCAGCGCCACGAAGGTCTCGGTGCGGCTGTCGGGGTTCACGCCCGGCTCGTCGCGGTAGCCCTGCACCCGCTCGCCGTAGGCCGTGCCGGCCGTGTACTGGCCGCGCACCGTGTGCAGGCCCAGGCTCTCCGGCGTCCAGGGCTTCAGGGCGCGCAGCACCTTGAGCTTTTCGTCGCGGATGGCGTCGGCATGCGCATTGATCGGCGGCTCCATGGCCACTGCGCACAGCAGTTGCAGCGCGTGGTTCTGCACCATGTCGCGCAGCGCGCCGGTCTGGTCGTAGAAGGCGCCGCGCTTTTCCACGCCCAGGTCTTCGGCGATGGTGATCTGGATGTTGGCGATGTGCTCGCGTCGCCAGATGGGCTCGAACAGTGCATTGCCGAAGCGCATGGCGAACAGGTTCTGCACCGAGGGCTTGCCGAGGTAGTGGTCGATGCGAAAGACCTGCTTTTCCTCGAGCACCTTGCCCACGGCGGAGTTGATGGCGCGATTCGATGCCAGGTCGTGGCCCAGCGGCTTCTCCAGCACGATGCGGGTCCTGGGGCCGTTGAGCCCGGCCGCCGCGATCTGCTCGATCACCTGGGTGAAGAGCGCGGGCGCCGTGGCCACGTACATCACCACCGTCTTGGCGTCGCGCTGGTTGAGCAGGCTCGCCAGGCGGGCATAGTCGTCGGGCTTGGACAGGTCCATGCGCAGGTAATGCAGCATGGAGGCGAACTTCTCGAACTCCTCGGGCGAGGGCCGCTTGGCGCCTTCGACAGCGCTGAAGCGCGACTGGATCAGCTCCCGGTACTGGTCGTCCGACAGGTCGTCCCGCGCCACGCCGACGATGCGGCCGTCAGGTGGCAGACTGCCGTGCCGGAATGCCTGGAACAGCGCGGGCATCAGCTTGCGCCACGCGAGATCGCCAGTACCGCCGAACAGAACGAGATCGAAGCTCATGAGAAAACTTTCCTTTGTCTGAGTGCCGAGGCAGGCTGCATGCGTCGCTGATGCGACATGCGCCAGTCGCGATGGTACTTGTACCGATTAGTAGTGGCCTGTACTAAAACTACGCTGCCCCATGGCCGCAAGGCCATTTTTCATATCCGAGAGATTTTCGAGAGGGAGGGAGGACCAATGAAGAACAGCATTCTTGCCGCAGCCGCGCTGCTCGGCCTGCCGGCCGCCGCGTCGGCCCAGACCGTCAACGTGATCTGCTCGGTGCAGGCCGAGTGGTGCAGCGCGATTTCCACCGTCTATGCCCGCACCACCGGCGTGCGCGTCAACATGGCGCTCAAGAACTCGGGCGAAGCGCTGGCCCAGCTGAACGCCGAAAAGGACAACCCAAAGACGGACATCTGGTTCGGCGGCACCGGCGACCCGCACCTGCAGGCGGCCGAGCAGGGGCTCACGCTCGAATACAAGTCGCCCACGCTGCCGCGGCTGCATCCCTGGGCGCAGCAGCAGGCGAAGCAGTCGCGCTACAGGGCGGTCGGCATCTATTCGGGCCCGCTGGGCTTCGCCTACAACCCCGAGCTGCTGGCGCGGAAGAAGCTGCCGGTGCCCAAGACCTGGGGCGACCTGCTCAAGCCCGAGTACAAGGGCGAGATCCAGGTGGCCAACCCAGCCTCCAGCGGCACGGCCTACACCATGATCGCCACGCTGGTGCAGCTGATGGGCGAAGACAAGGCTTTCGATTACCTGAAGGCGCTGCACAGGAACGTGAGCCAGTACACCCGCTCCGGCACGGCCCCGATCAAGGCGGTGGCGCGCGGCGAGGCGGCCGTGTCGATCAGCTTCGTGCACGACGGCCCGGGCGAGAAGATGCAGGGCTTCCCGCTCGAGACCATCACGCCGGGCGAAGGCACCGGCGCGGAGATCGGCTCCATGAGCATCGTCAAGGGCGCGCGCAACCTCGATGCCGCCAGGAAGTTCTACGAATGGGCGCTGACGCCCGACGCGCAGGAGCTGGGCGCCGCCAGCAGGCAGTTCCAGCTGCCGAGCAACGTGAACACCAGGCTCGACCCGCGCGTTCCCGATTTCAGGAAGATCAGGTTCATCAACTACGACTACGCCAGGTACGGCGCCAGTGCCGAGCGCCGCCGCCTGATCGCGCGCTGGGAGAAAGACGTCGGTTCGTTGCCGCACTAGGAGCCCATGGCGCGGGCGTGGAACTCGGCGCGTGAAACAATGACGGCCATGAACGTGGTTTTCGACTTGGGCGCCGTGCTGTTCGCATGGGAGCCCACACGGCTGGTACAGGCCCATCTCTCCCAACACGCACCCACTGAAGCCGCCGCGGCGGCCCTGGGCAGGGCGCTTTTCCATCACGACGACTGGACGGGTTTCGACTGCGGCACCCGTACGCTGGACGACGCCATCGCCCGCATGACGGCGCGGCTGTCGCTGCCGGCCGAGCCGCTGCACGCCATGCTCGAAGGGCTGGGCGAGCGGCTGGAGCCCATCGGTGTCACGGTCGACATGCTCGAACAGCTGATCGCCCACCGGGAAGCCGGCCAACCGCTGCGCCTGTACTACCTGTCGAACATGCCCGCGCCGTACGCCCGTGCCCTCGAGCGCCGGCACGCGTTCATGCAGCGCTTCGACGGTGGTGTGTTCTCGGGGGACGTGAAATTCCTCAAGCCCGAGCGCGAAATCTACGAAGTGCTGGCGATGCGCCACGGCCTCGATCCAGCGCAGACCGTGTTCATCGACGATTCGGCCGCCAACGTGGAGGCGGCGCGCGCCTTCGGCTGGCAAGCCATTCATTGCACCGCGCCGGCCATGCTGCCGTCGCAGCTGCAGCGCTACCTGCCGGTGAGCACCACCTTGTCGGTGTCGAACCCCAGGCTGCGGGCGTAGTCCAGCTCCGCGCGCAGCACGGCCTCGTCGAGGCGCGGCGCGCGCGACAGCACCCACAGGTATTGGCGGTCGGGCGTGCCGACCAGCGACACCTGGTAGTCGCGGTCGAGCTTCAGGATCCAGTAGTCGCCCCAGACCATTGGCAGCCAGCCGAGCCACGCCGGCGCAAAGCGCACCTGGAGGCGGCCCGCGCCAGGCTGGCCCGCCACCGGTACCACGCGGGCCGCTCCGACGGCCTCGTCGAAGTTGCCGTCTTCCCGCACGCAGCGATTGAGCACCTGCACGGTGCCCTCGGGCTGCGGTGTGTACTCGGCGATCACCGGGCCGGCGCATTGTTTCTGGAAGCGGTTCGGCAGGCGGGCCTGCTCGTGCCAGATGCCTGCATAGCGCTGCAGGTCGACCGGCGCCACCACCTGCAGCGGCGCGCGCATCAGCGGTGCGCCGTCGGCCGGGCCGGCTGGCCGGGCGCGTGCGGTGCGCGCTGCGTCCATGGCGAACCAGGTGGCCACGCCGCCCACGACGAAGGCCGTGGCCATTGCGCCGATCGCATTGCTGGTGCGGCGGTCGTCGAAAGGCCGGACGGCGGTGGCGTCGGCACGCGTGCGAGGGGTCATGAGGCACTCCTGAGGGATGAAGACATTCGGCGTAACACTCAGGCTAGCCCGGGGGCAGGGCAGGCGGCCGTCAGCCACGGACCACAGGCGGTGTAGGGCGGGGAGGCCGGGGGGAGGCCGGAAAGTGGGCGGATACCAGCGGGCAGCGGGCAGACAACCACACGGGCATCAGGCCGATGGAGCCGCGTGAAAACCCGTGCTACGGTGCGCATGAAAACATCGACCGACGCGCAACTGCGTGCAGGACTTGTCACAACCCGCACTGGATAATGATTTCATGAACCAACTCGATGCCCTCCGCCAATGGACCACCGTCGTCGCCGATACCGGTGACTTCAAGCAGCTCAGCGTTTCCAAGCCGCAGGACGCGACCACCAATCCGTCGCTGATCCTCAAGGCCGTGCAGAAGCCCGAATACCGGCCGCTGCTCGACGAGACCGTGAAGAAGCACGCGGGCAAGCCGCTCGACGAGGTCATCGACCGCCTGCTGGTGCGCTTCGGCACCGAAATCCTCTCGATCATCCCGGGCCGCGTGTCCACCGAAGTCGACGCCCGCCTGTCCTTCGACACCGCCGCAACCATTGCGCGCGGCGAGCGCATCGTGGCGCTCTACAAGGCCGAAGGCATCGACACCGAAAAGCGCCTGCTCATCAAGGTGGCCTCCACCTGGGAAGGCATCGAGGCGGCGCGTGCCCTGGAGCAGAAGGGCATTCGCACCAACCTCACGCTGCTGTTCTCGTTCGCGCAGGCCGTGGCCTGCGGCGCAGCCGGCGTGCAGCTGATCTCTCCCTTCGTGGGCCGCATCTACGACTGGTACAAGAAGTCGGCCGGCGCCAAGTGGGACGAGGCCGCAAGCGCCGGCGCGAACGACCCCGGCGTGAAGTCGGTGCGCGAAATCTTCAACTACTACAAGCAGCACGGCATCAAGACCGAAGTCATGGGCGCAAGCTTCCGCAATGTGGGACAGATCCAGGCGCTGGCCGGCTGCGACCTGCTGACCATCAGCCCCGAGCTGCTGGCCGAGCTGGCCGCCAGCAACGAGCCGCTGCAACACGCGCTCGACGCCAAGGCCGCAGCCGGCGGCGACGTCGCCAAGGTCAGCTACGACGAGGCGAGCTTCCGCTTTGCCCTGAACGAAGACGCCATGGCCACCGAGAAGCTCGCCGAAGGCATCCGCGCCTTCGCGGCCGACGCCGTGAAGCTCGAAAAGCTCATGCAGGAAAGCGGCAAGTAAACATGGCCATGACCCTTCGCTGCGATCGCGCGCCGGCCTGGGCGCAACTGCAGTCCAGCTTCGAAATCGCAGGCCGCCAGTTCGACGTGCGCCATGCCTTTGTCGACGACGCGGGCCGCTTCGCGCGCTTCAGCCAGGAGGCGCCGTATGTCTTCGCCGACCTGTCGAAGAACCTGATCGACGCGCGCACCGAAGAGCTGCTGCTCGATCTGGCCCGCGAATGCGGCCTCGAGGCGCACCGCGACGCCATGTTCGCCGGCGAGCACATCAACAACACCGAAGACCGCGCCGTGCTGCACACGCTGCTGCGCGCGCCGGCCGATGCGCCGACCGGTCCGAAGACCGCGCACGAGCTGCGCGAAGTGCACACCACGCTCGACGCGATGCTGGCCTATGCCGAGAAGGTGCGCGCCGACCACACGATCACCGACGTGGTCAACATCGGCATCGGCGGCTCCGACCTCGGCCCGCAGATGGCGGTGCTGGCGCTGGCCGAGTTCGCCGCGCCGGGCAAGCGCTTTCACTTCGTCTCGAACGTCGATGGCCATGAGCTGGCCGGCGTGCTGCAGGGCCTCGCGCCCGAGCACACGCTGTTCCTCATTGCCTCGAAGACCTTCACCACGGCCGAGACGATGACCAACGCGCTTTCTGCCAAGCGCTGGTACGAGCAATCGGGCGGCACCGACATCGCGGGCCACTTCGCGGCGCTCACCACCAACGTGGAAGCGGCGAAAAAATTTGGCATCGACACCACCTTCGGCTTCTGGGACTGGGTGGGCGGCCGCTATTCGCTGTGGTCGGCCATCGGCCTGCCGATTGCGTTGGCCATCGGCGCCGACGGTTTCCGACGGCTGCTGGCGGGCGCACATGCAATGGACGAGCACTTCCGCACCGCGCCGCTCGCGCAGAACCTGCCGGTGCGGCTGGGCCTGCTCGACGTCTGGTATCGCAACTTCCACAAGTTCACGAGCCGCAGCATCGCGCCGTATCACAGCGCGCTCAAGCGCGTGCCGGCCTACCTGCAGCAGCTCGAGATGGAAAGCAACGGCAAGCAGGTCGATGCCAGCGGCAAGCCGGTGGCCTTCGGTACCTCGCCCGTGCTCTGGGGCGAGCCCGGCACCAACGGCCAGCACGCCTACTTCCAGATGCTGCACCAGGGCACCGACGTGATCCCGCTCGAGTTCGTGGCGGTGCGCGATGCCTCGCACGACCTCGAAGGCCACCACCCCAAGCTGTTGGCCAATGCACTCGCACAGGCGCAGGCGCTGATGGTGGGCAAGCTCGACGAGGGCGGCCACAAGAACTTTCCGGGCAACCGGCCGAGCACCTTCTTCGTGTTCGAGAAGCTCACGCCCGAATCGCTGGGTGCCTTCCTCGCGATGTACGAACACCGCGTGTTCACCAGCGGAGCGCTGTGGGGCATCAACAGCTTCGACCAGTGGGGCGTGGAACTCGGCAAGGTGCTTGCAAAAGACATCGAGCCGCGCCTCGCATCGGGCGATGTCATGGGGCTCGATGCATCGACCGCGGGCCTGCTGAAGCGGCTGGGCAGCTGAACCAGGGCCTTCAGAAGCCAATTCATAACCCGTTTGTTTGCAGGCCGGCTATCGCTTCTAGCCGAGTTTGCCGTTGAAAGACGCATCTATATGATGGCCCGGGGAAATTTCCCTGGGACCAATCAAGAGGAGTCGATCAATGGATATTCAAACAGCGGTCAAGACCTGTCTTAACAAGTACGTGGACTTCACCGGGCGCGCATCGCGCTCGGAGTTCTGGTGGTTCGTGCTTGCGCAGCTGGTCGTTCTCATCGTGGCAAGCCTGATTCATCGCTTCGTGTACGGCATCGCGGCCCTGGCCCTGTTGCTGCCCGCGCTGGCCGTGGGAGCGCGCCGCCTGCACGACATCGGCAAGAGTGGCTGGTTCCTGCTGCTGGCGCTCATCCCGCTCGTGAACCTCGTGCTGATCTATTTCTACGTGCAGCCGACGCAGCCCGAGTCCAACAGCTACGGCGAACCACCGACCGCCTGAGTTTTTAAAAAGGGCTGCGTAAGCGGCCCTTTTTGTTTGGTCCTGCCGAGAGACTCACGCAGCTACTGCCTGAGCGGGCGTGCGCGCCGGCGCGCCGCTCGCCATGCGCACGCACAGGTCGAAGGCCTGCTGCAGCCCTTCGATCTTCGCAATGCCCTGGCCCGCGATGTCGAAGGCACTGCCACTGGCCGACGTGGCCACCGGCACCGGCAGGCCGCCGTGCAGCGTCACGCCCTGTTCGAAGCCCATGAGCTTCATCGCGATCTGGCCCTGGTCGTGGTACATCGACACCACCGCATCGACATCGCCGCGCCGCGCGCCGATGAACACCGTGTCGGGCGAGAACGGGCCGCGCGCATCGAAGCCCTCGGCGCGCAGCTGTTCGACGGCGGGCGCGATGATCTCGATTTCTTCCATGCCGATGGAGCCCCCGTCGCCCGCGTGCGGGTTGAGCCCCGTCACCGCGATGCGCGGATGCGCCACGCCCGCGCGGCGCAGCGCCGACGCGATGATCTTCACGGCGTCGCTCACGCCTTGCACGGTGATGTGGCTCGCCACGTCCTTCAGCGGAATGTGGGAGGTCACGCGCGAGGTCCATAGCGAACCGGTGAGGTTGAACTCGCAGACGAAGCCCGTCACTGCGAAGCGCTCCTGCATGTAGCGCAGCTCGTCTTCATGCACGAGGCCGCCCAGGCGCAGCGAATGCTTGTTGAGCGGCGCAAAGAGAATGCCTTCGGTCTGCCCGCGCCGCACCGCCAGCGTGGCCAGCTCCAGCGCCTCGAACGAGGCCCGGCCAGACTGTTCATTCGACTCGCCCAGCACCGGCTCCTGGCCTTCCATCCAGTCGCGTGTGAGCAGGCTGGGGCGGCCGTCTTCGAAGCGCAGGGTGTCGAGGTTCTCGACTTGCAGCGGGTCCAGCTTCACGCCCGCCGCGCGCTCGCCGGCGGCCAGCACGATCGGGTCGGCAATCAGCAGCACGCGCGCGGCGTCCAGGTTGCGCTGGCGCGCCAGCAGCTTCACGGCCATTTCGGGGCCGACGCCGCTGGGGTCGCCCAGCAGCACGACGATGCGGGGTTTGGCGGAGATCACGCTCGAGGTCTTGGTAGTGGTGGACATGGTGTGGCTCGGATGCAAGTTGAATGAAAAGGGAGGGGGCCGGCTCATTCGGCCTTGATGTTGGCGTCGCGCACGAGCTGGCCGTAATGGTCGAACTCCTGCTTGTTCATCGCCGCGAAGGGCTCGCCGGTGAGGGCGCCGGGCTCGCCGCCCAGCGCCTTGATGCGCGCCTGCACGTCGGCCAGCTTCAGCGTGCGCGTGAGCTCGGCGCTCAGCCGCTCGACCGCGGGACGCGGCGTGCCGGCCGTGACGTAGAGGCCGTACCAGGTGGACACGTCGGCGCCCTTGATGCCCTGCTCGGCCAGCGTGGGCACGTCGGGCAGCTCGGGTGAGCGCTGCGGTGCGCTCACGGCCAGCGCGCGGAACTTGCCGGCCTTGATCTGGCCCATGGCCGAGGAGGTGCTGTCGAACATCATGTCGACCTCGCCCGCGATGATGTCGATGTGCGCCTGCGAGCTGCCCTTGTAGGGCACGTGGATCGACTTCATGCCGGTGGCCAGGTTGAAGGCCTCGCCGCCCACATGCTGCGTGCTGCCGATGCCCGACGAGGCGTATTTGAAGCCGCCGGGCTTGGCCGCCATGGCCGTCACCAGCTCCTTCACCGACTTGTAGGGCGAGCTGGCCGACACCACCAGCACGTTGGGCATCACGGCCACCAGGCCCACGGGCTGCAGGTCTTTCAGCGGGTCGTACTTGAGCTTGAGGATGTGGGGCGCCACCGCCTGCGCCGTGTTGGTGGCCAGCAGCAGCGTGGCGCCGTCGGCCGGCGCGCGGGCCGTGAGTTCGCCGGCGATGGTGTTGGAGGCGCCGGGCCGGTTCTCGACCACCACGGGCTGCCTGAGCGCGGGCGAGAACTTGTCGGCCAGCACGCGCGCCAGGATGTCGGTGCCGCCGCCGGGAGAGGCGCCGACCATGATGCGCATCGGCTTGTCGGGGTAGCTCGACTGCGCGCCGGCCGCTGACACGGCCAGCAAGGCGGCAGCAGCCAGCCCCGCCGCGCGGGCGAGAAAGGAAAATTTCATCGGATGTCTCCTGCTTGTAATGAGCCCGAGCGTACGGAGCTTCGCCCTCGCGATCCAATCGAAAAAGCCTGAAGATCCATATACTTTTGCGTATGACTTCCGGACTGACCGATGCCTCGCTGATGCTCCATGTCCGGCCGCGCCAGCTGCTGCTGCTGGCCCGGCTCGATGCCCATCGCCACCTCGGCCGGGCGGCCGAGGCCATGAACATCAGCCAGCCCGCCGCCACCAAGCTGCTGCAGCAGCTGGAAGATTCACTCGGCGAAAAGCTCTTCGAGCGCCTGGCGCGCGGCATGGAGCCCACGCCCTATGGCGACATCCTGATCCGCTACGCGCGCCGCGTGCTCAGCGACTTCGGCACCGCCCGCGAGGAGATGCTGGCCCTGCGGTCGGGCCTGAGCGGCGCCCTGCGCGTGGGCAGCGTGCCGGGCGCGGTGCCAGAGCTGCTGGCGCCGGCTCTGGTGGAGTACCGCCGCCGCCACCCGCAGGTGGCCGTGTCGGTGGTGGTCGAGACCAGCGATGTGATCCAGGCGCAGCTGGAGCAGGGCGACGTCGATCTTGTGCTGGGCCGCCTCACCGAGAGCCACGACGAGGCGAAGTACGCGAGCGTGCCGTTGCTAGGCGAGTCGATGGTGGTCGTGGTGCGCACCGCGCACCCGGTGTTCGAGCGCGCCACCGTCACGCTGGCCGGCATGGCGAACTGGTCGTGGGTGCTGCAGCCGCCGGGCTCGCCGCAACGCGGGCGCTTCGAGGCGGCGATGCGCGAGGCCGGCATCCAGACCCGGCTCGACATCATCGAAACGGCATCGCCCATCGCCATCACCGCCTTGCTGGAGAACTCCGACATGGCGGCCGTGATGCCCGCCTCGCAGGCCAACCACTACGCCCGGCTGGGCGTGCTGCGCACCGTGCCGGTGGAGCTGCCGGTGCGCGTGCCGCCGATCTGCCTGATCACGCGGGAAGACCGGGCGCTGTCGCCGGCGGCAGCGCAGTTCCGGCGCCAGCTGCTGGGCGGCGTCTGAGGCCTTTGGGATGCGGTTTTCCATGCTGTATTGCATCAACTAGGGAATTCACTAGCCAACTGGTGCATGAAAGTACCGGTAGTGGCTATCGAAGTACCAAAACTGCAAGCGCGTTTCTCCAGAATCCGGCCACGGCGACCCGACAAGAGGGCGTCGCTCACCTCTAGGAGACAACATGAAGCGTTTTCTGAAAGCGGGCCTCGTCCTCGCACTCATCGGCTCGGGCGTCGTGTCCCAGGCCGCCACTGAACTCGTGATCGCGACCGTGAACAACGGCCACATGATCGAGATGCAGAAGCTCACTCCCTTCTTCGAAAAAGCCTACCCCGACATCAAGCTCAAGTGGGTCACGCTGGAAGAAGGCACGCTGCGCCAGCGCGTGACCACCGACATCGCCACCAAGGGCGGCCAGTTCGACGTGATGACCATCGGCCTGTACGAAACCCCGATCTGGTCGAAGAAGGGCTGGCTCAAGCCCATTGCCACCGACGCTGCCTATGACATCGACGACCTGCTGCCCGCCATCCGCGACGGCCTGTCGACCGACGGCAAGCTCTACGCCGCTCCCTTCTACGGCGAGAGCTCGATGCTCATGTACCGCAAGGACCTGGCCGACAAGGTGGGCGTGAAGTTTTCCGACCAGCCGACATGGGCGCAGGTGAAGGAGTTCGCCGACAAGGCCAACGACCCGAAGGGGGGCGTGTACGGCATGTGCCTGCGCGGCAAGCCGGGCTGGGGCGACAACATGGCCTTCTTGACCACGCTGGTCAACACCAACGGCGGCCAGTGGTTCGACATGCAATGGAAGCCGCAGATCGACACCAAGGCCTGGAAGGACGCAATCACCTTCTACGTCGACATGATGAAGAAGGACGGCCCTCCGGGCGCATCGGCCAACAGCTTCAACGAGAACCTCGCGCTCTTCAACGAAGGCAAGTGCGCGGCCTGGGTCGACGCGACCATCGCGGCCTCGTTCATCAGCGACCCGAAGCAATCGAAGGTGGCCGACAAGGTGGCCTTCGCGCAGGCACCGACCGCCAGCACGCCGAAGGGCGCCAACTGGCTGTGGTCGTGGAACCTCGCCATTCCGGCCAGCTCGACCAAGGACGACGCGGCGCAGAAGTTCATCAAGTGGGCCACTTCCAAGGAATACATCAACCTCGTGGCCAAGGAAACCGGCTGGGCCTCGGTGCCGACCGGCACGCGCAAGTCGACCTATGCGAACCCCGAGTTCCAGAAGGTCGCCAAGTTCGCCGCGGCAGAGAAGAAGGCGATCGACAGCGCGAACCTCACCGACAGCACCTTGCCGAAGTCGCCGTACGTCGGCGTGCAGTACGCGGCCATTCCGGAGTTCCAGGCCATCGGTGTGGCGGTGGGCCAGCAGATGAGCGCGGCGCTGGCGGGCAAGGTCACGGTCGACCAAGCGCTGAAGACTTCGCAGATCGCGGCCGAGCGTGAGATGAAGAAGGCCGGGTACTACAAGTAACCCGCTTCTTTTCCCTCTCCCCTCGGGGAGAGGGCCAGGGTGAGGGGGCAGCAGCGCGTGCGTCGCCGACGCCGCTTGCCCTCACCCCAACCCTCTTCTGACCCTTTGTGAAGGGAGGGAGAGGGGGCAACAGCCCCGGAGAGGAACACACAATGAAAAGACTCCTGCCCCGCGCCCTCATGGCGCCCGCGGTGCTCACGCTCTTCCTTTGGATGATCGTGCCGCTCGCGATGACGTTGTACTTCTCGTTCGTCAACTACAACCTCATGCAGCCCGGTGAACGCACCTTCGCGGGCATCGAGAACTTTCACTACTTCATCACCGACCCCGATTTCTGGCCGGCCACGTGGAACACGCTGCTGCTGATCGGCAGCGTGATCGTCATCACGGTGGTGTTCGGCGTGCTGCTCGCGCTGCTGGTGAACGAGCCCTTCCCGGGGCGCGGCATCGTGCGGGTGCTGCTGATCTCGCCCTTCTTCGTCATGCCCGCGGTCAACGCGCTGCTGTGGAAGCACATGATGATGAACCCCATCTACGGCGTGCTGGCCGACGTGTGGCGCGCCTTTGGCGCCCAGCCGGTGGACTGGCTCACCGACGTGCCGCTGCTGTCGGTGATCATCATGGTGGCCTGGCAGTGGCTGCCCTTTGCCTGCCTGATCTTCATCACATCGCTGCAGTCGCTCGACCGCGAGCAGATGGAAGCCGCGCGCATGGACGGCGCGAGCTCGTTCCAGCGCTTCTTCTATCTCACCATTCCGCACCTCGCGCGTCCCATGGCGGTGGTGATCATGATCGAGATGATCTTTCTGCTCAGCGTGTTCGCCGAGATCGCCATCACCACCAATGGTGGCCCGGGCAACGAGAGCACGAACATGACCTACATGATCTTCAAGCAGTCGCTCATGAACTTCGACGTGGGCGTGGCTTCCGCGGGCGCACTGTTCGCGGTGGTGCTGGCCAACATCGTGGCCGTGTTCCTCATCCGAATCATCGGCAAGAACCTCGACTAGACATGATGCACACCCCCAGTCTTCGCGCACTTCGTGTCGCTTCGCCAACCCCCTTGCAGGGGGCAACACCAACGGCCCGGCAGAGCCGGTTCCGTGGTGTTCCTGGAATGAGCCGTGCCTCGCCCCCTGCACGGTGGAGGAACTGAACCATGCAACAACAAGCCCCCAGCAACTTCCTGCCGCAAGCCATTCGCACAGTGGGTGCGTGGGCCGTCACGCTGCTGCTGTTCTTTCCGCTCGGCTGGCTGTTTCTCACGGCCTTCAAGACGGAGCTGCAGGCCATCCACGTGCCGCCGCTGTTCATCTTCGAGCCCACGCTCGGCAACTTCAGCGAAGTGCAGCGCCGCAGCGACTACCTGCTGTACGCGCGCAACTCGCTCATCACCAGCCTGGGCTCGACCATCCTCGGCCTCTTGATCGCGGCGCCTGCCGCGTACTCGATGGCCTTCTTCCGCACGAAGAAGACGCGCGACATCCTGATGTGGATGCTTTCCACCAAGATGATGCCGGCCGTGGGTGCGCTGGTGCCGATCTACGTGATCGCGCAGACCGCGGGCATGCTGGATTCGCTCACCGCGCTGACCATCGTGTTCACGCTGTCGAACCTGCCGATCATGGTGTGGATGCTCTACAGCGCCTACAAGGACATCCCGCCCGAGATCCTGGAGGCCGCGCGCATGGACGGCGCCAACCTCTGGACCGAGTTCCGCCACGTCGTGATGCCGCTGTCGGTGGGCGGGCTCGCATCGACCGGCCTGTTGTGCCTGGTGCTGAGCTGGAACGAGGCCTTCTGGGCGCTGAACCTCACCTCCGCCAAGGCCGGCACGCTGGCCACGCTGATCGCCTCGTACTCCAGCCCCGAGGGCCTGTTCTGGGCCAAGTTGTCGGCGGCTTCGCTGATGGCCATCGCGCCCATCGTCGTGTTCGGCTGGTTCAGCCAGAAGCAACTCGTCCAAGGCCTGACCTTCGGCGCCGTCAAGTAAAGAAAGGGAGACATCTCATGGCCTACCTCGAACTCAAGAACATCAAGAAGAGCTTTGGTGAAGTCAACATCATCAAGGGCGTCGACCTGCAGATCCAGAAGGGCGAGTTCATCGTCTTCGTCGGACCCTCGGGTTGCGGCAAGTCGACGCTGCTGCGGCTGATCGCGGGGCTCGAGCCCATCACCAGCGGCAACCTGCTGCTCGACGGCAAGGACATCACTTGGGCTCCCTCGGGCAAGCGCGACCTCGCGATGGTGTTCCAGAGCTACGCGCTCTATCCGCACATGAGCGTGTACGACAACATGTCCTTTGCGCTGAAGCTCGCGGGCGTGTCGAAGAGCGAGATCAAGACCAAGGTCGATCATGCGGCGAAGACGCTCAACCTCACGCAGTACCTCGACCGCACGCCCAAGGACCTGTCGGGCGGCCAGCGCCAGCGCGTTGCCATCGGCCGCGCCATCGTGCGCGCGCCCAAGGTGTTCCTGTTCGACGAGCCGCTGTCGAACCTCGATGCGGCGCTGCGTGGCAACACGCGGGTTGAAATCCACAAGCTGCACCGCGCACTCGGCGCGACCACCATCTACGTGACGCACGACCAGGTCGAGGCCATGACGCTGGCCGACCGCGTGGTGGTGCTGAAAGACGGGCTCATCGAGCAGGTCGGCACGCCGCTGGAGCTGTACGACCACCCGGCCAACCAGTTCGTCGCGCAGTTCATCGGCATGCCGTCGATGAACATGGTGGCGGCGAATGCCATTCCCAGCTTCTCGGCCGCCACCGGCGGCAGGCTGCCCGCCGACGGCTTCCTGGGCGTACGCCCCGAGGGCCTGCGCGTGCATCCGAAGCAGGGCGCGCCGGTGAGCGACGTGCAGGGCCGCGTCGAGCTGATCGAGGCGCTGGGCGCCGACACGCTCATTCACGTCGACGTGGGTGGCGTGCCGCTCATCGCACGGCAGAACGACCGCACGCCGCTGCAGGCCGGCGACGACGTGGCCGTGGAGCTCGACCCGTCAGTGCTGCATCTCTTCAACCGCGAAGGCCGCACGGTCAGCGCGTGACCACCCCTTTTTCTTCACTGCATTCTTCAACGGACATTCCCGTGACCATCGCGCAAATTCCACCGGCTCTCACGGAGTTCACGGTGCTTCACCTGGGCCTTGGCTCATTCCACCGCGCCCACCAGGCGGTGTACCTGCAGCGGCTGATTGACGCGGGCGACACCCGCTGGTCGCTGTCGGGCGCCAACATCCGGCCGGACATGGCCGATGTGGTCGCTGCCCTGCAGGCACAGGGTGGGCGCTACACGCTCGAAACCGTGTCGCCAGCGGGCGAGTACCGCTATGAAGAGATCGAAGCCATCCGCGAGGTGCTGCCCTGGGAGCGCTCGCTGGCCGGCGTGATCGCGCGCGGTGCGGCGCCAACGACCCGCATCGTGTCGTTCACCGTGACCGAGGCTGGCTACTACCTCGACGACAAGAGCAAGCTAGACCTGTCGTTCGCCGACCTGGCGGCCGATGTCGAACGCGCGCGTCGCGGCGAGGCCGGCGGCGACGGTGTGACCATCTACGGCGCCGTCTGCGCGATCCTGCGCGCGCGCAAGGCTGCCAATGCTGGCGCGGTGACGCTGCTGAACTGCGACAACCTCCGCCACAACGGCGACCGCTTTCGCGCCGGACTGCTGGAGTTCATCGAACTGGCGGGCGACGCCGACCTGCTGGCGTGGGTCAACGCGAACACGCGCTGCCCGAACGCGATGGTCGACCGCATCACGCCGCGCCCGCCGCCCGAGCTGCGCGCACGCGTGAAGGCCGCCACGGGCCGCGACGATGCGGCTGCCGTTACCGGCGAGAGCTTCATCCAGTGGGTGATCGAAGACAACTTCGCGGCCGGGCGACCCGATTGGGGACGCGTGGGCGTGGAACTGGTCGAATCGGTGCAGCCTTATGAAGAGGCCAAGATCCGCATCCTCAACGCCACGCACAGCTGCATTGCCTGGGCGGGCACGCTGGTGGGGTTGAACTTCATCCACGAAGGCACGCACAACGCAGCCATCCGCAAGATGGCGTTCGACTACGTGACCGACGACGTCATCCCATGCCTGAGCCCGAGCCCGATCGAACTTGCGTCGTACCGCGACGTAGTGCTCGACCGCTTCGGCAACCCCGCCATCCGCGACACCAACCAGCGCGTGGCGGCGGACGGTTTCTCGAAGATTCCGGGCTTCATCGCGCCGACGGTGCGTGAGCGGCTGACGGCGGGCCAGACCATCGACAGCGTGGCGATGCTGCCGGCGCTGTTCCTCGCGTTCCTGCAGCGCTGGCACAAGGGCGTGCTGCCCTATGTCTATCAGGACCAGGGCATGGACGAGGCCGTGGCTCACGCGATCTGCGGCGCGGCCGACCCGGTCGTTGCGCTGTGCTCGGACGCGGGCCTGTGGGGAAACATCGCCGCCGACGCCCGGTTGATCGATGCCGTGCGCCGGGCCGCCGAGCGCGTCGCGCGCTTCGTCGCCGCGGAAAGCCGACCATGACGAGCGGGCGCCTTCAGGACAGGCATGTGCTGCTGACCGGCGCGGGCGGTGGCATCGGCCTGGCCGTGGCGCAGGCCTGCATTGCCGAAGGCGCGCGCTGCACCGTGATCGACCGCGCCACCGCCGCGCCCGAAGCCGTGCGCATGCTGCAGCAAGAACACCCCGACAAGCTCGCCTACATCGCAGCCGACGTCACCGACACCCAGGCCATCGCGCACATGCTGGCCGAGGCGCAGGTGGCCTTCGGGCCGATCCACACGCTGTTCAATAACGCGGCAGTGTTCGACCTGGCACCGCTTCTCGACAGCGACGAAGCATCCTTCGACAAACTCTTCGCCGTCAATGTGAAGGGCATGTTCTTCGTGATGCAGGCCGTGCTGCGCCACATGGTCGAAGCCGGCACGCAGGGCGCGTCGGTCATCAACATGGCCTCGCAGGCGGGGCGCCGGGGCGAGGCACTGGTGTCGCACTACTGCGCGACCAAGGCGGCCGTCATCAGCTACACGCAGAGCGCCGCGCTGGCCATGGCGCCGCACGGCATCCGCGTCAATGGCATTGCGCCCGGTGTGGTCGATACGCCGATGTGGGACCATGTAGACAGCCTGTTCGCCAAGGCCGAAGGGCTGCCGCCCGGAGAGAAGAAGCGGCAGGTCGGGCTGGCGGTGCCTCTCGGGCGCATGGGCGTGCCGGGCGACATCGCGGGGGCGGCGGTATTCCTTGCCAGCGACGAGGCGCGTTACATCACGGCGCAGACCCTCAATGTCGATGGCGGTAACGTGATGAGCTGAGATGAGCGAAGACTTCCACCTGTACCTCGACAGCGCTGACCTGATAGAGCTGAAGGCCTGCCTGCCGCACCCCGTAGTGCACGGCGTGACAACGAACCCGACGCTGCTGCAACGCGCAGACATCGGCCGCGCCGCCTTACCGGGCCTGCTGAAGCGCTGCATCGAACTGGGCGCACGCCAGGTCCAGGCGCAGGTGTATTCGAGCGAAGTCGACGGCATGCTCGAAGACGCACAAGCCCTGCTCCCGCAGTTCGACAGCGGTCAATTGGTCATCAAGATTCCCGCCACGCGCCAGGGCCTCGATGCCGGCGCGCGGCTCATTGCGCAGGGCGTGCCCGTCACCTTCACTGCCGTGTATGCGCCCGAGCAGGCGCACTTCGCGGCGCAACTGGGCGCGGCCTATGCGGCGCCGTACCTCGGGCGGCTCGATGACTCCGGCATCAACGGCCTGGCGCTGATCGGGCAGATGCAGTCGCTGGTCGCACGCCGGCCCTCGTCGGGCACGCGGCTGCTGGTGGCCAGCATCCGCTCGCGCGAGGCGTATCTTTCATTGCTGGGGCTTGGCGTGGGAGCCATCACCATCCCGCCGCGTCTTTTTGCCGAACTGCTCGACCATCCCGCCACGCTGGCCGCCGAACGCGGCTTCCTGGCCGATGCACGAGCTTTGCCGTGATCCAGAATCCAGACACCATGCGCATTGCACTCACGGGCGAAGCCCTTATCGATTTCACCGCCAGCGAGGCGGGCACCCTGGCTTTCCTCGGGCACGAGGGCGGCTCGCCGCTCAACACGGCCGTGGCCTGCGCGCGGCTCGGGCAGCCGACAGGTTTTCTCACGCAGCTGTCGACGGACTTGTTCGGCGAGCGGCTGATGGACTTTCTGCAACGCAACGGCGTGGACACCAGCTTCATCCTGCGCAGCAACGCGCCCTCGACGCTGGCTTTCGTAGAGCGCACGCCGCAGACCAACCGCTACGCGTTCTACACACGGGGCAGTGCTGACGCCACCTGGGCGCCCGAGCCGCTGCCGCAGTTGCCGGCGGACTGCCGCTTTTTGCACTTCGGCTCGATCTCGCTGCTGCAGGACCCGGCCGCCACGCGCATCACCGACCTCGTCGCAGCGAACAGGGAGCGCTGCGTGATCATGTTCGACCCCAACGTGCGGCCGAGCCTGATCCAGGACATGGCAGCCTACCGGGCACGCGTCACGGGCTGGTTCGCCATGGCCGACTTGGTCAAGCTCAGCGACGAAGATGCGGCGCTGCTCGCGCCCGGCCAGCCGGTCGATGCACTCGCCGCCGAGTGCCTGAAGGCCGGCGCGCGCGCCGTGATCGTCACGCGCGGCGGCGACGGCGCGACGCTCTGGCGCACGGGGCACGAGCCGCTGACTGTGGCCGCGCCACGCGTCACGGTGGTCGACACCATCGGCGCGGGAGACACCTTCACGGCCGGGTTGTCGGTCTCGTTGCTCGCGCATGGCGTCGAGCGACCGGCGCAGCTCGGCGAGCTGGGCGACGACGCATGGCGCGAAGTGATGAGCTTCGCCGCCACCGCTGCCGCCCTCAACTGCACCCGCGAGGGTGCCGATCCACCGACGCTGGAGGCGGTTCACGCCGCGCTGGCGAAGGCACAAAATACCGCTGTTGCTGCTGCTTCCCGGCCCTGAGCCGGGCTGCCATCATGACGACGTCCACCCGCAAACGTTCGATCCCTCGCCAGCGCCAGCCCGAGCTGGAGCGCGACTTTGCACGCTCCCCCTCGCTGGGCTACGAGGCCCCCGAAGAAACAGGCTTGGTGCGCTGCCTCGCGCATGGCTTTCCGAGCCCGCTGGTGCGATGGCACTTCCATGAAGACTACGAGCTGCATCTGATCACCGAGACATCGGGCAAGGCCTTCATCGGCGACTGGATCGGGCCGTTCCAGCCCGGGCACCTGGTGCTGTGCGGGCCGCGGCTGCCGCACAACTGGATCTCGCTCGACGTGCCCGAAGGCGGCGCCGCGGGGCGCGACCGGGTGATCCAGTTCCGCCACGAGCCTATCGAGCATGCGGCCGACCAGATTCCCGAGCTGCGCGAAGTGATGCACCTGCTGGAGCGGGCGCGCCACGGCATCGAGTTCTTCGGCATGTCGGAGAACGCGCAGGCGCACTGGGACAGCATCAAGGCCGCGCGCGGCGTGCGGCGCCTGAGCCTGTTTCTCGACTTCATGGCCGATCTGGCGCAATGCACCGACTACCGGCTGCTGTCGAGCGTGCAGATGCAGGGCGCGCAGGGTGCGGACGGCGACGCGCAGGTCGACCAGATCAACGGCATCGTCAACCGCATCACCAACAACATGGCCGACCCGATCTCGATGTCGGACGTGGCGGCCGAGTTGGGCATGAGCGAGAGCCGCTTCAGCCGCTTCTTCCGGCGCTCCACCGGCAACAGCTTCACCGATTTCGTCAACCGCGTGCGCATCAACAGCGCCTGCCACCTGCTGATGCAGACCGACCACTACGTGACCGACATCTGCTATCAGGTGGGCTTCAACAACGTGGCGAACTTCAACCGCCGCTTTCTTGAAATCAAGGGCATGACGCCGAGCGAATTCCGCAAGCAGGCCGATACGCGCTTCGGCAGCGGCATCTCTTCCTAAGTAAGTAGCAGAAAACCAGGGGGTTCATCTTGTATCTGGGACTCGACCTCGGCACGTCCGAGCTCAAGGCGCTGTTGCTCGCCGACGATCATCGCATCGTGGGCGTGGCCCGCGCGCCGCTCACGGTCGAACGGCCGCAACCGCTGTGGTCGGAGCAGGCGCCGCAGAAGTGGTGGCAGGCGCTGGAGCAGGTGATGGCGCAGCTGAAGGCGTCGCATGGCGAGGCGCTGTCGGCGGTGCGTGCTATCGGCCTGTCGGGCCAGATGCATGGCGCCACGCTGCTCGACGCAGCGGGCGAGGTGCTACGTCCGGCGATCCTCTGGAATGACGGGCGCAGCGGCGCGCAGTGCGAAGCGCTTACGCGCGCGGTGCCTCGGCTCGGAGAGATCGCGGGCAACCTGGCGATGCCGGGATTCACTGCGCCCAAGCTGCTGTGGGTGAGCGAGCACGAGCCCGAAATTTTCAGTCGTGTCGCGCGCGTGCTGCTGCCGAAGGACTGGCTGCGCTTCATGCTCAGCGGCGAGGCGGTCAGCGAGATGTCGGACGCGGCCGGCACGCTGTGGCTCGACGTGGGTGCGCGCGACTGGTCCGACGAACTGCTCGCGGCCACGGGGCTCACGCGTGCGCACATGCCGCGCCTGGTCGAAGGCAGCGAGGTGTCGGCGCAGCTCAAACCCGAGCTGGCGGCGCGCTGGGGTGTGGGCGGCGGCACGGTGCTGATCGCCGGCGGCGCAGGCGACAACGCGGCCAGCGCGGTCGGCATGGGGCTGGTCGAACCGGGGCAGGGCTTTGTGTCGCTGGGCACGTCGGGCGTGGTGTTCGTGTCGACCGACCGCTTCTTGCCGAACCCCGCGCAGGCCATGCACGCCTTCTGCCACGCGCTGCCGAAGCGCTGGCACCAGATGTCGGTGATGCTCTCGGCCGCGAGCGCGGTGAGCTGGGCGGCAAAGACCTTCCGGTTCGCCGACGAGGCCGCGCTGCTCGAAGCGGCGGCGTCCGTTCCGCTGGCGCAGCGCGAACGCTGCCCGCTGTTCCTGCCGTATCTCTCGGGCGAGCGCTCGCCGCACAACAACCCCAATGCACAGGGCGTGCTGTTCGGGCTGACGCACGCGCACGGGCCGGCGGAAATCGCATACGCCGTGGTCGAGGGCGTGAGCTTCGGGCTGCGCGATGGCTTCGACACCCTGCGGCTGCCGGCAGACATGCCGTTGCGCGAAATGGCGCTGGTGGGTGGCGGTGCGCGCAGCGTGTGGTGGGGCCAGTTGCTGGCCGACATCTTTCAGGTGCCGTTGACGCTCTATGCGGGTAGCGAGACGGGCGGGGCGCTGGGGGCGGCGCGGTTGGCGTGGCTGGCCGATGGGGGCGATGTCGCCGAGGTGTGCACGCTGCCGCCGGTGAAGCAGCAGTTGCTGCCTTCGGGTGACGGTGCGGATCGGCACAAGGCACGGCATGCGCGGTTCCAGGCGCTGTACGCGGCGTTGAAAGGCTAGTTCCAGTAGGCAGGTTGTCGGGCGGGGCCTGGAAGCTCAATCGATGCGGGTCGAAGTCTGCGACGCGATGAGAACGGCGCCGCATGCCGTGAACATTCCTTCGACCGCAATCTCGGTTCCCTTGATCGTGGCGGCAGGGCCAGGGCCGACGATCGGAAACACGCCGCCGCATTTCGGACACATCACCTTGTGTCCGACGCCGGACGGTGTTCTTCCGTCCAGAGAAAAATCGGAGAAGCCTTCGATAACGACACCTCCGTGCGAGGTCTTGTCATTGACGCAGATGACAGGCCTTGCCATGAGCCTCTACGTCCTCGCGTATCTACCGGCGCACTTCTCGACAGGCTGGATGACCCAGACATTGTCCCTTGAGAAGACGATGGCTCCGGACCGTTTGGCTTCCGACGTGTTGGCTGGGATCAGCAGCTTCGAGTTCTTGTAGAAGAGGATTTCGGGCTCGGATTTTTCTTTTCCAACCCATTCATCGTCCTCGACCTTGAGCTTGTTCCTGTCCGAATTGAAGAGGATGAATATGCCTGCCTCGACGACTCCGACGCTGGCCTTCTTGATGTACACGTTCGAGTCGATCCGCCTGTCCGTACGAAGGAAAGAGAGGTCCGAATCCGTCACGCTTGCCTTCCTGGAGAGGTGGAACAACTTCTCCATGATGCTGTTCATTCTGGTTGGCGACATAGATGGCTGGCACGCATGTGCGCTGCTTAGGAAAAATGCGAGGCAAAGTGTCAGAAGCTTTCTTGTCACTTGAACTTCCCCGGCGGATAGATGGTGGGCGGCTTTATCTTCGACATTTCTTCGTTCAGCTTGTAGGGGTTCGCATAGTCTCCTGCGCCGAAGGGAAACTTCGTATCGACTTTCCCGACGCCCGAGGGTAGTCCGATTCCGCACGCCTTGGCCAATGCGAGTGCCGCAGAAGTGCATTGATATTCGGGCGTGTACGACTTCTTTGCCTTCTTCTCGCTCTCGCATTTCTTCAGGCAGGCGTCATACATCGGATCGCTGATCTTGTATTCGAACGCCCGTACTGACTCGCCGACGGGCCAGTTTGTCACAGCCGGTATCTTCCCGTTCTTGAAGCTCTTCACATTGCCCATGCCAATTGGATTGGACGGTCCTACGCTCAGCTGGCAAGTGATCTTCCCGCTGCTGTCTCTCAGATAAGCCACCGTATGGCCGGGATCGTCCATGACGTAGTGAACGCCCGCCGCATACGCCTTTGGGTTGTTCGCCTCGATGCCGATGCCGAAGGTCTTCGTCGTCTCCTGGTACCAGGGGTCCAGCCCCATGGGGTCGCTCCAGTAGTTCGGATTTCCCTCGGCATATGCGAACGGATTCGTTCCTCCCGCCAGCCCGATCGGGTCCTTCGACAGGTATCTCCCGGTTCGCGGGTCGTAGTACCGGTGCCGGTTGTAGTGCAGGCCGCTTTCTTCGTCGAAGTATTGCCCCTGGAACCGGATGTTGTTCGTTCGCGCTTCGGTCCTGCCCATCCGTGCCTCTCCGAATGCCTTGTAGCTTGCGCTCCAAACGATCTTGCCCTCGGCGTCCGTCAGCTCCATCGGTGTACCCAGGTGGTCGCACTGGTACCAGGCCGTCTGCCCTGTCTGCAACGCTTGTCCCGAGCCCTGCTTCCTGCGGATCGAGATCATCGGCACGAACCTTCCCGGCTCGTAGATGTAGTTCACGGCTTCCGCGGCGCTGCTTTCGCAGGCCAGGGTATTTCCGTCCCAGACGTACAGGGTGGTGCCGTGGTTCCGACTGGCGTCGCCATGTCGCGCGGAGCCAGCGTCGGTCTCGTTGTACTTGCCGATGCGGCGGCCCAGCGCGTCGTAGCGATACGCCACGCGCCAGCCGCCCGCTTTCTCGATGCTCGCAAGCCGGCCGAAGCCATCCCAGTGCAAGAGCATGTCGGACTGGCCGGTCGTCCTGATCCTGATCGAGTTGCCGCGCCCATCGTGCTCGTGGTGGCGTTCGTCGAGGCCGGCCCTGAACTGGCGCAGCAGGTTGTCCATCAGCGCCGGCTGCGAAGGCTTGCGCGCGGCCGGGCTTGCCTCTGCATCGGCGCCCATCGAGATGTGCAGGAGGTTGCTCGCCGGATCGAATTCGAAGCGCTCCTGGCCGAGTGCGCTGTTGGCCTCGATGAGCCGGCCCAGCGGGTCGTACCGGTAGCTCAGCGCACCGCGGCGGCTGTCCTGGGTGGTTTGCAACTGGCCGGCCGGATCGTATTCGTACTGGCGCCGGACGACCGGTGCGGCGCCGGCCCCGGCGATGTTGCTGCCCGGCCGGGTCCCGGGCTCTTCCTTGGGGCCCCATTGCTGACTGACCAGCCGGCCTTGCGGGTCGTAGCTGAATCGCTGGGTCAGGCCGTTGCCCTGGATGCGGACCGTCTCCCGATGCAGGCTGTCACGCTCGAAACCGACGAGTTCCTGGCCATCGAGCATCAGCCCGTGGACGTGGCCGGAGCCGTACGTCAGCCATTGCAGTTGCTCGCCGTCGGGGCGGATGGTGGATACGCGCTCGTCGAGTTCGTCATACGTGTGTTGCCACACCTTGCAATAGGACTCGCGCAGGAAGTCGTAGTGCTGGTGCTCGCGCACCAGATTGCCCACCGGGTCGAAGAACCATTGCAGCCTGCTCGCGCTGTTGCTGGCCGATATGCGACGTCCGGCCGGGTCGTACTGGAACGTCTCGACCTCTTCCTCGCCGACCGGGCCGGGGCTGCCTCCGGTGGTGCCCATGCGCTGCGCGCAGCGGCGCAGCAGGCGACCCATCGGGTCGTACTCGAAGCGAAAGAGCCAGTCCGCGGTTTGCTGCATCACGGTTCGTGGCTCGTGGCGATAACGGGTGACCTGGCCATCGAAGCCGCGTTCCTCGATCAGGCGCCCCATGACGTCGTAGGCAAAGCTGTGGCGTGCCCCGTTCTCGTTGATCAGCGCCGTCAGGCGTCCCAGTCTGTCCCACTCGTAGCGCAGCGTCTGGCGGCCGTACCTGGCGAGCACGTCGGCCTCGCCGGACTGCATTCCCTGGACCCGCTCCTGGATCAACCCGGCCTGGTTGTAGCGGTATTCCGTTCTGCGTCCCAGGGGGTCCGTGTGTACCAACAGTCGCCCCTCGCCATCGCGCTGCTGGCGCGCTTCGGCACCGCCGGGCTCGACCATGGCGGCTAGCTGGCCGTTCTGGTAGACGTACCCGGTCTTCCGGCCCGCCGCGTCGGTTTCGGAACTCTGGCGGCCCTGGTCGTCGTAGCTCCAGCGGGTGACCGAGCCTGAGCAGTCTGCATAGCTGGCGAGCTGCCCCCTGTCGGTGTAGCCCAGCTTCTTGCTGGCGCCCTTGGGGTCGACGATCTCGGCAAGCTGTTGCTGCTCGTTGTAGACGTATCGCGTGACGCGGCCGAGCGCATCGGTCTGGCTGGCGAGCAGGCCGGAAGCGGTATAGCTGCGCTTCCAGCTTCCGCCCTGGGCATCCACGACGCGAGACAGTCGCCCTTGGGCATTCCAGCCGTAGCCGATCTTGCTGCCGTCGGCGCGCAGATGCTCGATCAGCCGGGCTTGCCCGCTGGCGTGCGTGGTGTAGCTGAAGTGCTCGACGCCGCCATCCGGGTGATGATGCTCGATGACGTTCTTGGCGGCATCGCGCACGAAGCGTTCCCGCGTTCCGTCAGGGTGATCGATTTGGCGCGTGTAGCCCAGGCTGTCGACGTGATGCACGGTGGTGTGGCCGAGCGCATCGACGACGGTGACGGCGCCGCTGTCCGTGGCCCAGGACAGCCGGGTATCGAAGCTGCCGTCATCGGCCCACTCGCGAACGGCCCGTGGCTGTTCCCAGGCGCCGGCCTCGGCTGGCCCGGCCGGCTCCCACCACTGCAGGTTCATGCCGCGACCGGTGCGGTCGGTGTAGCGCGTCAGCAGATGGCGGTGATACCCGTAATGCCACGCGGCCTGCGTGCAGTCTTCGCGCGTGAGGGCGTTTTCATCGGCGGCTTGGACCAGGTTGCCGGCATCGTCGTACTTGTAGGAGGCTAGTTGCCGTGTCTGCCGGCCATCGGCGACCTCCCACAGCGCGCAAATGCGCCCGTGTTCCCATTGCACCTTCACGTGAGCCATCAACTGGCCCCCCTGGTAACTGAGGATGTCGCTCAGCCGCCCGGCAGGCAGGAGCGCGGGCGGCGGGAGCTCGTGGCCATCGGAGCGTTCGGGAATGACGTCTTTGCTGTGTTCCGGGCGCGCGTCTGCTTGCGTGTAGCGCAGCTCGATGCGGTGGCCTTGCGAGGCCTGATAGCCGCGCAGGCGCCACACGGTTCCCGCGAGCTCGAAGACTTCCTGCCAGTCCGGACCGCGCTCGATGGTCAATATCTCCTGGCTGGTTCTGCGCAGGACCAGTTCCTCCACGGCATCGGTGTGGGCGTCGCCGATGGCGGGCAGGGGATAGTCGTGGCTGCGGCCATCGGCGGCGTGATAGCGCAGGCCGCGGGCCTGCAGAGCACTCTGCCCGTCCAGGGCGTCGATGGCTTGAAAGCACACGGTGTAGGGAGTGATCCAGCGCGCACCCAGATCGCCGGTGTCGTATGCCGTCAGCGCGGAGTGATAGCGCCGGCTCCATTGAATGGGAAGCGGGGCCTGCAGCACGAAGTCGGTGTGAGTGATTCGTTCGGTGCCGCGGGCAAAGCTGATGCTCCCGCCGCTGCCGGTGGGGGCGGCGTTCTTGCATTCCTGACAGTCCTCTTGGGCCGGCCCTTTGTCCGCCGCCTTGCTGTTCGGGCCCAGGAAGTCATGGCTTGCGGCATGGGTCCGTGCAGGGCCCTGGGTGCCGTGCGTGATGCCGGAAGCCAGCCATTCGGTGTAGCTGCCGCCACCGCCGATCAGCTCGATGAGCGTCTTGCCGTTGAGCCTCAGATTGACACCCGTGAGATGGATGTCTCCGTCCTTGCTCATTGTGAAACTGGACTTCCCGCAAGTCAGCGTGTAGTTGTCGGTGACGCTGATGTCGTAGTTTTCCCCAACGCTCGTCGTCCAGGTCTTGCCCACGATGTCGGTGCGCCCCAGCAGCACGGTACCCAGCATGGCCGCGCCCACGTTGCGGTTGTAGGCAAGTCCGACATTCTCGAGGCGCGCCATTCCCACGTTCTGGATCGAGAACATGTAGATGTTCTCGGTCTTGGTTTTCTCGACCTTCAGATCCTGATAGCCGCCGATGCTGACGTCTTCGTTCTGGTCGACGCGCTCGTGGCGGTTGTTGTGCACCGTGATGGTTTCGTCGTGGTCCACCGTTTCCGTGCGGTCGTGCTTCACGTGCACGGTCTCGTCGTGGTCGATGGTCTTGGTGCGGTCGTGGCCCACCCAGTGGGTTTCGTCGTGCTCGACCTCGATGTCCTGGTTGCGCTCGGCGTGCAGCCATACCTGCTCCGCACCCTTCTTGTCTTCGAAGCGCAGTGCGTTGGCGTTGGCGTCGGTCGCGCCCTCGGAGCTGCGCGTGAGCAGGCCACTTTGCGTTGCGTTGGCGGGCAGGTCCCACGGCGGCATGTTGTCGGCGTTGTAGACGCGGCCGGTAACGATGGGCCGGTCAGGGTCGCCGTTCTCGAAGTCGACGATCACCTCCTGCCCGATGCGGGGGATCTGGATTCCGCCGAAGTTGGTGCCGGCCCAGGGCGACGACACGCGCACCCAGCACGAGCTGTTCTCGTCCTTGGTGCAGTAGCGGTTCCAGTGAAAGCTCAGTTTCACGCGGCCGTATTCGTCGGTCCAGATCTCGCGCCCAGCCGGGCCGGTGACGATGGCGGTCTGCGGGCCCGTGGTGCGTGGGCGCGGCGCTTCGGGTGCAGGTGCGCGAAAGACCTTGCTCGACGGGATCACTTCGAAGTCGACGCGACATTCGAACTCCTGCTGCGCGCTGGCGTCGCCGATGTCCTGCAGTCGCAGGTGCGCATCGGTCACGAGGTATTCGCGGTTGGAGTCGTTCTGCGGATGCCGCTCCAGCGACATCAGGCAGCCCGGCACAACGGCACGCAGGTTGCCCGAACCGTTCGCACGCTCGCCCTGGCTGCCGGTTTCTTCCATACGGGTGCGCACCAGTTGCTCGCCTTCGGACTCAACCACGTAGTCGCCCGGCCAGCCGTAGCGCTCCTGGCTGCTTTGCGCGGTCTTGCGCGGCATGGCACTCACCTGCTGCAGCCGCGCCTTCGGCCGCTTGAAGTCGAAATCGTCGGTGACCCAGCGGCCGCTTTGCAGCGTCTCGCAGGCGTTGAATCGATCGCAGTGCTCTGCGCGCACGGTGTCGTCGGCGCCGTAGAAGGGGATCTTCTGGTAGCCCGCATTGGCGTTCGGCTGGTGCGCGGACATGTCGTCCACGATCACGAGCTTGTGGCTGTCCTCGGCGTGCTCGAAGTAGTAGTACAGCCCCCACTCGTGCAGCAGGCGTGCGACGAAGTCGAAGTCGCTTTCGCCGTACTGCACCTGGAATTCGCGCGTCGGGTAGCTGCGGCTGGCCTTCACTTCATGGGCGAAGTCGTAGTCGGACAGCACCTCGCGCAGGATGTCGAGTACGGTCTTGTTCTGGAAGATCCGGTAGTCGCTCGTTCGCGTGGCCAGCGTGAGCCAGGGCTCGATGACAGCTTCGTACAGCGCGCGACGATTCTCCAGGCGCAGGAAGCGCACGCGTGTGACCAGGCCCGAGATGTGGCGCTTGCCCCCGTCAGCGCCGGGGCGCCCGTCGAGCACGATGTGCACCGTGAGCGTCTCGCCCACCAACTTCTTGATGTCCACGTTGGCGGCCTGCCGCTCGTTGTAGCCCGCCTGCTCGGGCGTGCTGAACGTGACGGTGTAGCGGAACAGGTTGCTCAGGCCTTCGTCGCCTTCTATGGCCACTGGCTCCAGTGCGGGTTGCCCGCCCAGCGTGGGCATGGCGGCACAAGAGGCGGTGAGGACGCGAATAGAGCGCGTAGCGCCTGACGACATGAAAACTCTCCCTGACGTTCTTCAAAGGCAGCATGCGCCGCCGCATCAGGAGAGTTGGGCAAAGGAGGGAGTCGACTCTTCAGCCGGAAACACCGCCAATCTCTCCCTTTTCTTTGTGGAACTTTAATCGGAGAATAAAAGAGATGAAAGCAGAAAAAGATACTATCTGATGTAAACGAGCGCATTTAATTCTGCAAATCACGCCAAAAAATATGACTTTTGGCACTTCTCGCGATTACCGCAAATGAATTAGGCGGGAGCCTTCTTGTGGCATTCAATCGGGAAGCTCTCTTTGCATTGCAGCGCTTTGATCAGCGTGCACTCATGAAAAAAAGCCCGTCGGAGACGGGCTTTTTTTCATTTCGCAAAACACTGCGGATCCGGCTCAGCCGGTCCGCAGGTGTTGCCCCCGGCAGGGGGTAGGCGTAGCGGACACGAAGTGCCGCGCAGCCTAGGGCCGGGCAATTACATGCCCATGCCACCCATGCCACCCATGCCGCCCATGTCGGGCATGCCGCCGCCGGCGCCAGACTCGTCCTTCGGTGCGTCAGCGACCATGGCTTCGGTCGTCAGCAGCAGCGAGGACACCGAAGCGGCGTTCTGCAGTGCGGTGCGCGTGACCTTCGTCGGGTCCAGGATGCCCAGTTCGAGCATGTCGCCGTACGTGTCGTTCGCAGCGTTGAAGCCGTAGTTGCCCTTGCCGGCCAGCACAGCGTTCACCACCACCGAGGCTTCGCCGCCGGCGTTGTTCACGATTTCGCGCAGGGGAGCTTCGATGGCCTTGAGCACCAGCTTGATGCCGGCTTCCTGGTCAGCGTTGTCGCCCTTGACCGACTCGCCCACGGCTTGCTTGGCACGCAGCAGAGCCACGCCGCCGCCAGCCACAACGCCTTCTTCCACTGCAGCGCGGGTAGCGTGCAGGGCGTCTTCGACGCGAGCCTTCTTTTCCTTCATTTCGACTTCGGTGGCAGCGCCAACCTTGATCACTGCAACGCCGCCGGCCAGCTTGGCCACGCGCTCTTGCAGCTTTTCACGGTCGTAGTCGCTCGTGGCTTCTTCGATCTGCACGCGCACTTGCTTCACGCGGGCTTCGATGTCGCCAGCGGCGCCGGCGCCGTCGATGATGATCGTGTTTTCCTTGCCCACTTCGATGCGCTTGGCTTGGCCCAGGTCGGCCAGCGTCACCTTTTCGAGCGTCAGGCCCACTTCTTCAGCGATGACCTTGCCGCCCGTCAGGATGGCGATGTCTTCCAGCATGGCCTTGCGGCGGTCGCCGAAGCCAGGAGCCTTGACGGCCACGACCTTCAGGATGCCGCGGATCGTGTTCACGACCAGCGTAGCCAGGGCTTCGCCTTCGACTTCTTCGGCAATGATCAGCAGCGGACGGCCAGCCTTGGCGACTTGTTCCAGCGTGGGGAGCAGGTCACGGATGTTGCTGATCTTCTTGTCGAACAGCAGCACGAAGGGGTTGTCGAGCAGCGCCGATTGCTTCTCGGGGTTGTTGATGAAGTAGGGCGACAGGTAGCCGCGGTCGAATTGCATGCCTTCGACGACGTCGAGTTCGCTGTCGAGCGACTTGCCGTCTTCGACAGTGATCACGCCTTCCTTGCCGACCTTGTCCATCGCGTCAGCGATGAGCTTGCCGATGGTTTCGTCGCTATTGGCCGAGATCGAGCCGACTTGAGCGATTTCCTTCGACGTGGTGGTGGGCTTGGAAGCCTTCTTCAGCTCGGCGACCAGGGCCGTCACGGCCTTGTCGATGCCGCGCTTCAGGTCCATCGGGTTCATGCCGGCAGCCACCAGCTTGAAACCTTCGCGAACGATGGCTTGTGCCAGCACGGTCGCGGTGGTGGTGCCGTCACCGGCGTTGTCCGAAGTCTTGGAAGCCACTTCCTTCACGAGCTGGGCGCCCATGTTCTGCAGCTTGTCCTTGAGTTCGATTTCCTTGGCGACCGACACACCGTCCTTGGTGACGGTGGGGGCGCCGAACGAGCGCTCGAGCACCACATTGCGGCCCTTGGGGCCCAGGGTCACCTTGACTGCGTTGGCCAGGATGTTCACACCCTCGACCATGCGTGCGCGGGCTTCACCGCCGAAGACTACGTCTTTTGCTGCCATGTTTGTTTACTCCGAATGGGATGTTTGAATTACTTCTCGACGACCGCGAACAGGTCGTCTTCCTTCATGACGAGCAATTCGTCACCGCCGACCTTGACGGTCTGGCCGCTGTACTTGCCGAACAGGACGCGGTCGCCGACCTTGACGGTCAGTGCGGCCAGTTCGCCCTTGTCGTTGCGCTTGCCCGGGCCCACGGCCAGGACTTCACCCTGATCGGGCTTTTCAGCGGCTGCGTCGGGGATGACGATGCCGGAGGCGGTCTTGGTTTCGCTGTCAACACGCTTGACGATCACGCGATCGGCCAAAGGACGAAGTTTCATTGCATCTCCTGGATGTATGGATAAGAAACGGGTTTTGTGGTCGGGTGCCGGACCGGAGGCCGGCAGCCCATCGACTGGAAGCGAGGGCTGTTAGCACTCATCAGCAGCGAGTGCTAATCATAAGGGCAATCGGTGGGCTTTCAAGTGACAGGGGCTGCTGTCGGTTCTCATGCGGAACGCCGGTGGAAATCAGTGGACACGCCATTTAACCTTCGCTTGCTTTTTGCCCGGGTAAAAAAGAGATCCGCTGGAAGCAAGGCGAAGCTGCCGTCGAAGAGGATGCCAACTGCGGGACCTCACAGGTCGCGCGACGAGCTTCCGTTTTGCAGCGTTTCCGGTCACTCGCCCAGGCTCGACCGACTCCCGGTCTCTGCACAATTCCGGGCATTGCGTGGGCCGAGGTGCCAGAAGCCAGCGATCAACCCGGTGCGCAGGTGACCCACCATGCCCCGCATCGAAACTCTCTCTCGCCGCACTATCAGTCCGACTGGCCGTTCGACTCAGATCGAGTGACCGAGCACCATCGCGACGCCGGGCTGCTTGTTCGGCCGAACGAAGCTGTCGCGAGTCAGGCGTCCCATCTTGATGGTGAGTGTCTGGGTGTTGAACCACTTGTCATAGAGCGCATTGATCTCGCCGTTGGCGTACAGCTGCGCGAGGCTCCGGTCGACCGCCGCGAGCAACGCAGTGTCGCCCTTGCGCATCATCACGGCGTACGGTTCGACCGACAGCGCAAGCCTGCTCAGGCTGAGCGTATCGATCCCCTTGTCGTTCGACACGAGGCCTTGCAGCAGCGAGTCATCCTGCGCAAATGCGCGCACCTTGCCTTCCTTCAGGGCCTTGTAGGCCTCGCCGTTGTTGTCGTAGGTGGTGAACTTCGCATCGCGCAGTTCACCTTCGGCGAGTTGCTTGAAAAGCTTCTCCGAGGTCGAACCTTTGGCCAGCGCGATCGGCATGCTCTTCAGGTCCTTCACCGTCTCCACGTGAAGGCTCTTGCTCGTCAGCACGCGCATCCCGGCGACGAAGAAGGTGTAGCTGAAGTCCACCTTCTCCTGGCGCGCCATCGTATTGGTGGTCGAGCCGCACTCGAGGTCGATTTCGCCGGCGAGCAGTTTCGGAATGCGCTCCGGGCCTGCCACGAGCTTGTACTGGACCTTGATGTCGGGAAGCTTGAGCTCGCGCTTGATCTCCTCGACCGCGTTCATGCACAGGTCCACCGAATAGCCCGCGGGCTGCTTCTGCGCATTGACGAACGAAAAGGGCGGCACGGCTTCGCGCACGCCGAGCACGATCGTGCGCGTTTCGCGGATCTTGCTCATCGTGTCGACGGCGGCCTGAGCAGGCAGGGCCACCAGCGCGATGGCCAGGGGAATCATCGCGGCACGCAGCAGGCGCACGGGAAAAGGGGACATGGGGTATGGCGCCAACGGCGGTTTGAATTTCGATGTTGATCACACGCCGTTGCTGTTTCGCCGACCCTCGGGAGTCGCGTTCGCATCCACCGCCCGTCATCGCTCGCAAGAGATTCGGCTCTTGCGAGCGACGCGGACCCCATGTGTCACTTGGGAACTTGCGCGCCGATTGTTCGCTGGACTGCGTACTTTTCACTAGCCAGAAAAAATGGAATTCAGACACTCATTTTTCGAGGCAATCATCGGGGACGCCAAATGCTCGGTGCTCTGAAATCAGCGTGCCTGAATGCGCAAACTCTAAGAGCCCACAGTCGCCCATTACGGTCGCTGAATGGCTGTCTCTGCTTGGGGGTGATGAGGCTCTGGTTGCAACTGCCGTGGCAAACCTTCTCGCCAGCGGAATGGATTTGCCCGCCATCGATGCGTCTCCAGGTGCGGCCGATGCCTTGAAGACGCGGATGCGTAATTACCTAGCTGGGAGGGTACCTCTGGGAGTCGTACGCTTTCCAAAGGTGTCGTGAGTGAGCTTGGAAAGGTCGTGGCCGGATCTCACGCCCGGCCGGCCACGCCGCCGGCAGCCGCACCCGCCCGGTGGCCCATCAGGAAGTCCACGAAGGTGCGCACGCGCAGCGGCGCGAAGCGCAGCTTGGGATACAGCAGGTTGTAGGGCCGGGACCGGCCGCCGAAGGGCTTGAGCACTTCGACCAGTCGCCCCTGGCGCAGGTCTTCCTCGACCACGAAGCGATAGGCCTGGAAGATGCCCGCGCCATGCCGGGCCAGCGTCACGCCGGCCAGGACGTCGTCCGAACAGGCGTAGCCGCCGGAGGTGAGCATTTCGATGTCCTGCCCGTCCTGACGGCACAGCCAGGGGATGGTGCGGCCGCTGCTGGGCAGCTCGAACTGGATGCATTCGTGGGTCTGCAAGTCGTCCAGGGTCCGGGGTTCTCCGCGCCGGCGCAGGTAGTCCGGGGCGGCGACCAGCACGAGTTCGGCGTCCTCGAGATGGCGTGCAACCAAGGTCGAGTCGGCGGGCGCGCGCACACGCACGGCGAGGTCGTACCCCTCCGCGGCGAAGTCGATGTTGCGGTTGCTGACGTGAACCTCGACCCGGATGTCCGGGTAGTGCGTCCTGAACTCCGGCAGCAGCGGCAGCAGCCGGTAGTGCCCGTAAGTGGTGGGAACGCTGATCCGCAGCAGGCCGCTTGGCGTGATCTGTTGGCCGCCGACCACGCGTTCGGCCTCCACCAGCTGGTTGAGCGCCTGGCGGCATTGCTCGTAATAGGCCTGGCCCGCCTCGCTCAGCCGTATCTGCCGCGTCGTGCGCAGGAAGAGGCGCACGCCGAGGCGTTCTTCCAGCCTGCCCACGGTCCTGCTCACGGCGGCGGGCGTCACGCCCGCGACGGCCGCGGCGGCGGTGAACCCCTCTTGCTCGGCCGCAAGGCAGAACAGTTCCAGGCTTCCCAGCAGCAGGTCGTCGAACTGGCGATTCATGATTGATTACATGGAGTAATAACTGAAGATTCTCTGATCATCTTTATCAACTTGAAGGTAGTCAATACATTTGATCCCAGAGGCGAGAGCCTCCCTGAATCAACCGCCTCCGCTTTGACCACCCGAAAGGAAACCATCATGAAGACCCAACCCAAGACGATCGTGATCACCGGCGCCTCGAGCGGCATCGGCCTGGCCTTGGCCGGCGCGTACCTCCAGCGCGGCGACAACGTCGTCGGCAACGCCCGCAGCGCCGAACGGCTGCAACAGGCGTCCGTGTCGCTCGGCTCGCCCGACAACTTCCTGGGCGTTGCCGGCGATGTCGCCGACCCCGCCGTCGGCGAGCTGCTGGTGCGGCGCGCCGTCGAGCGCTTCGGCCGCGTGGACGTGCTCGTCAACAACGCCGGATTCTTCAACGCCAAGCCGTTCGTCCAGTACACGCCGGACGAGCTGGACGCCCTGGTGAGCACCAACTTGAAGGGTTTCGTCTATCCGTCGCAGGCCGCAGTCCGCCACATGGTCGAGCGCAAGGCGGGCCACATCATCAGCATCACCGCAAGCCTTGCCTCGCAGCCCAACCAGGCCGTGCCGGCGGTGCTGCCGCTGCTGATCAAGGGCGGCATCAACCAGGCGACGAAGGCGCTGGCGCTGGAACTGGCGCCGCACAACATCCAGGTGACGGCGGTGGCGCCGGGCATCGTTGACACGCCGATGTACACGAAGGAAATGCACGGTTTCCTCAACACGCTGCAGCCGGCAGGCCGAATCGGCACGGTGCAGGAAATCGTCGACGCGGTTCTCTACCTGAGCGACGCCGGCTTCACGACCGGCATCGTGCTGCCCGTGGACGGCGGCATGGGCACCGGCAAGTGGTGATCGCAGCAGCGAAGCAACGAAGCATCGACAACGAATACCGGAGAACACCATGCCCTACATCCGCATCGAAATCACCCGCGAAGGCACCACGCTCGACCAGAAGAAGCAGCTGATCGCCGAGGCCACCGACATGATGGTGCGCGTCCTGAACAAGGACCCTGCCTCGACCTTCGTCGTGATCGACGAATACGACACCGACAACTGGGGCCAGCACGGCCGCACGATCACCGAGGTGCGCCGCGAGCAGGCCGCCGCCAAGGCTGATCTGCAGCAGCGTCCCCGCCTCAGTCCACCTTGATGCTCGCGGCCTTGACCACCTGCTGCGCCTTGGCGGTTTCATCGACGATGAACTTGTTGAACTGCGCCGACTGCATCGTGAACGGCTCGGCACCGAGCTTCTCCAGCCGCTCTTTCAGCTCGGGCGACACCATGATCTTCGCGACCTCGGCCTGAAGCCGCTCCAGCACCGCTTGCGGCGTCTTCGCCGGAGCGAAGAGGCCGACCCAGAACAAATACGCCGAACCCGGCACGCCGGCCTCCACCGTGGTGGGTGCATCGGGCAGGGCCAGCGAGCGCTGGGCGGTTCCCACTGCCAGCGCCTGCAGCTTGCCGCTCTTGATGAGGGGCAGCGCCGACACCATCGGTGCGAAGAACCAGTCGACGCGGCCCGACATCACCTCGGTCATGGCCTCGGGGGTGCCGCGAAAGGGCACGTGCTGCGCATCGAGCCCGGCCGCGAGGCGGAACACCTCGGCGTTCATGTGCGTGGCCGAGCCATTGCCTGCGGAGCCGTAGTTGAGAGCGCCAGGCTTGGCCTTTGCCTTGGCCACGAGGTCCTGCACGTTCGTGAAGTGCGAAGGCGCGGTCACCAGCACGTTGGGCAGGCTCGCCATCGGCGTGATGCCGGTGAAGTCCTTGATCGTGTCGTACGACAGGCCCTTGTATATCCACGGGTTCACGAGATGGCCCGCCGAATGCACCAGCAGTGTGTAGCCGTCGGCTGGCGATTTGGCCGTGATGGCCGCGCCCAGCGTGCCGCCCGCGCCGGGCTTGTTGTCGACGATCACGCTCGTGCCCAGCGCGGGCCCGAGCTTTTCGGCCACGAGGCGCGCGACGATGTCGGTGCCGCTGCCTGCCGTGAAGGGCACCACCAGCTTGATCGGTTGCGTGCCTGGCCACGCGCCCTGCGCCAGCGCGCCGCTGCTGCCCAGCGTGCAGGCCGCGAATGCCGCGGCCACGGTAAGGGCCTGCCGGCGGCTCCAGGGGAATGTCTTGTTCTTCATGCGTCTTGTCTCCGTTGATTTGTTCGATGAGCGATGAATGACCGAAGGGCGCGCGAGCGCTAGGCCGGTGGCGCGTTCGGCATCACCAGCGCCACCAGCACCGGCCGGTTGCTGCGGTTTTCCAACTGGCGCTTCTCGCCGGGCGCGAAGCGGCAGCTGTCGTACTGCTCGAGCACGTCTTCCTGGTGTGCGCCGTCGAGTTCGCCGACCACATGGAGCTGGCCTTCGAGCACGAGGTAGAGCTTTTCCATTGGTGAGCCATCGAGGCCTGTGTGGCCGCCGGGAAGAATCTGGCTCATGCCCATCCACATCTGCGTGGAGGGGCCGGCTTCCTTGCCCTGCAGGCGCAGGCAGCGCATGTCGAAGTGGTTGGGCGCTTCGTAGTGCGGCGCTTCGTTGAAACGGGTCACGTGCATGGCGGGTGTTCCTCGCGGTTTCAGGGGTGCAGCACGACGCGGTCGGTGCTGCCCGACAGCACCAGCCGGTAGGCCTCGATGGCTTCTTCGAGCGCGAAGTGGCGCGCCACGGGAAAGGGCTTCAGCGTGCCGCGCTCGAAACCCTCGCGCATCGAGTCGAGCTGCGCGGTGGAGGCGACGCAGTCCATCCCCAGCGAGTCGACGCCCACGAAGGTGTGCATGCCGCGGTAGAACGCGAAGATGTCGAAGGGCACCGCGCGGTCGTGCGTGGCAATGAAGATCTGCGTCGCGCCCTTGGCCATCGCCTTGTTGGCGGCCTCGAAGTAGGCGCTGCCCACGGTGTTGTAGACGATGTGCGCGCCGCGCCCGTCGGTGAGTTCGCGCACCCGCGCGCCGACGTCGGCGTGGTGGCGCGCGTCGATCACGTCGACCGGCCCGCTCGCGAACCCCGCGAAGGGCCCGGCGCTGCGCTGCACCGCGATCACCCGTGCGCCGGCCTGCGTCGCAAGCTGCACTGCCGCCTGCCCGACCTTGCCGTTGGCGCCGAGCACCAGCACCGTCTGGCCGGCCTGCGGCATGCCGCTGCGGCGAAAGCCTTCATAGGCTGTGACGAAGGGCACGCCCACCGCGCCGGCTTCGTCCATCGAAATGCCCCGGGGCTTTGCGCGCAGCGCCGCTTCGGGCAGCACCAGGTAGCGCGCATGCGAGCCGTCGCGCGTGATGCCGACGTCGCCACCCGAACCGTAGACCTCGCGGCCGATCCATTCGTCGGGGCCGCTCACCACGGTGCCCGCGAAGTCGCGGCCCGGGGTTCGCGGCCAGACAGCCTGCGGCATGATGCCCAGCGTCGCTTTCACGTCGCTCGGGTTCACCGCGGCGGCGGCGATGCGCACCACGGCGTGGCCAGGTGGCGGTGTGGGTTCTGGCTGCGGCGCGGCCTCGAGTCGCAGCGCGTCGAGGTTGGCGGCCTTCTCGCTCACGCGCAATGCGCGGGAGCTGTGGGCGGTGTGCATGGCTGCGATGCTCATCGTTCAGTTCCTTGCATCCGGCAAGCCCAGCATGGCGCGCGCCTCGCGCGGGTTCGCGATTTCGCCGCCCAGGCTCAGCAGGATGTCGCGCGCCTTCGCCACCAGCTGCGCATTGCTCTCGGCCAGCACGCCCTTCTCGAGGTAGATGTTGTCCTCCATCCCCACGCGCACGTGGCCGCCGAGTAGCCAGGCCTGAGCGACGATCGGGAACTCCATGCGGCCGATGCCGAAGGCGCTCCAGAACGCGCCGCGCGGCAGCATGTTGCGGGCGTACAGCAGCGTCTCGGGCGTGGGTGCAAATCCGTACTTCACGCCGAGCACGAAGGTCCACATGGCGGGGCCGTCGAGCATGCCGTCGGCGATGAGGTCGAGCGCGAGGTTGATGTCGCCCGAATCGAAGATCTCCAGCTCGGGCGTCACGCCGGCCTCGCGGATCACCTTCGCCATACGCCGCACGTTCTTCGGCGTGTTCATCACCACGTCGGGGCCGGAATTCATGGTGTTGAGGTCGAGCGAGCACACGTCGGGCCTGATGAGCGCGATGTGCTCCACGCGCTTTTCCGGCGGCAGCAGCGTGGTGCCGGGCGCGGCGATCTTCGGGTCGTCCTCGCTCGGGATGTAGCGACCGCCCGGGCCGGTCGTCAGGTTGATGATGATTTCGCGGTTCTCGCGGCGAATGCGGTCGACCACCTCGCGATACAGCTCGACTTCCATCGAAGGCTTGCCGGTTTCGGGATGGCGCACGTGGATGTGCACCTGCGCCGCGCCAGCCTCCGCGGCGGCCAGGCACTCATCGGCGATCTGCACCGGCGTGATCGGCAGGTGCGGCGTCTGCTCCGGCTTCACGAGGTTGCCTGTGACGGCGCATGTGATGAGGGTTTTCGCGTTCACAGGTGACGCCCCCCATCGACCACGATGCGCGTGCCAGTCACGAAGCGCATCGTCGTCGCAAGCGCTTCCACGGTGGCCGCCACGTCGTCGGGCTTGCCGATGCGCCCCAGCGGCGTGGTGCTGGCCATCTTGCCGGCGAACTCCGCGCCACGGCCGGGCACGAAGCCCGACTCGACCGCGCCCGGCGACACCGACACCACGCGCACTGCCGGTGCCAGCGCCTTGGCCAGCGCGTCGCCGACCACGTCCAGCCCGGCCTTGGCCGCGACGTAGGCGAGGTTGCTGCCCACGCCCGTGAAGCCGGCGATAGACGAGATGTTGACTACGAGGCCGTCGCCGCTGGCCTTCAGCATCGGCGCAAAGGCGCGGATGGTGGCGAACACGCCACGGAAGTTGGCGCGCACGATGTCGTCGATGAGCTCGTCGGTCAGCGCGTCGAGGTCGGCGGCCGGCACGGGCTGCGTGTGGCCCGCGCTGTTGACCAGGATGTCGCAGCGCTCGTGTGTCGCCTTCACCTCTGCGGCAGCGGCCTGCAGGCTCGGCGTGTCGACGATGTCTGCGCGGATCGCGCCGTGGCGTTGTCCTTGCGCGGAGGGCAGGGCGGCGGCGCGTGCGGCTGCATCGTCGCCCTTGCGGTGCAGCAGCACGCAGGTGGCGCCGAGCGCGGCAAGGCGCGTGGCCGTCGCATAGCCGATGGCGCCGAGGCCACCGGTGATGACGGCGACCTTGCCGTCGAGTCGGGAAACAGGATCGAAGCTCATGGGATGAAGAGGAGTTGGGGAATCAGGGGTCAGGGAATTGGCGGGCGGGGGAACTTCATCTCGCCGGGCTCGAGCTGGAAGTCGTACTGCAGCGTGGCTGTCTTGCCGTCGGGTGCCAGCGCGAAGCGGCCGATCAGCCGGCGCGTCACGCCGAAGGTCGGATCGCTCTCCAGGTTCTCGTCGTCATCGGCGAACACCTGCGTGATCAGTACCTTGTGGCCCGGCTTGCTCACCATGAAGTGCAGGTGCGCGGGCCGGTTCGGGTGGCGCTGTTGTGCGCGCAGCAGCACACCGCATGGCCCGTCGGTCGGCACCGGGTAGCCGGCCGGCCGCACGCTGCGGAAGTGAAAGTGCCCCTCGGCATCGGTGCTGAAGCGCCCGCGCAGGTTCATGTCTTCCTGCGTAGGGTCCTGGTTCTCGTAGAGGCCGATGGGCGAGGCCTGCCACACGTCGACCGTGGCGTCGGCCACCGGCCGGCCTTTGGCGTCGCGCACCGTGCCTGTCACCGCGAGCGGAATGCCCGGCGTGCCCGAGCGCGCGATGTTGTCGCCCGGCGCGCAGGCCGGCGAGTTCGCGCGCCAGAAGGGCCCGAGCAGCGCGGCCGGCGATTCGCCGTGCGGGTCCTGGTTGTTCTGCAGCGCCACTACCGTAGACACGCCGAGGATGTCGGCCGCCAGCACCACTTCGTTCTTGGTCTCGCCCGTGGCCTGGCCGATGGCGACGATGAATTCGAGCGCCTGCTCGAACTCATCCTCGGTCAGCTTCACCTCCTGGACGAAGGCATGCAGGTGGCGGGTGAGCGCATCCATCACGGTGCGCAGCCGTGGGTCGGGGGTTCGCTTCATGGCTTCGAGCGTGAAGCTCAGCACCGAGTCGGGGGAGGTGGCGATGTTCATGGTGGGTCTCGTGCAATCTGTGTGATTCATGCAATCGTTTGCACGATATTACGCCAGATCGCTGAAAAGTAAAATGACCCCATTCGACAGGTCAGGAATAGGAAAAGCAGCTCTCAAGGCCTGACACGCACGACAATCGTTTGCACCAATCCATGAGCACCAGCCCGACTTCCTCCCCCGTGACCATCCGCGATGTCGCCCGTGCCGCCGGCGTGCATGTGTCGACCGTCTCGCGCGCGCTCAGCCCCGAGAAGCGTTCGTTGATCAGCGACGAGGTGCTGCGCGTGGTGGAAGAAGCGGCGCAGCGCCTGGGCTACCGGCCCAACCGCGCGGCCTCTGCGCTGCGCACCGGGCGCACCCACACCATCGGCGTGCTGGTGCCCGACATCACGAACGCGGTGTTCCCGCCGATCCTGCAAGGCATCGAGGCCAGCGCGGCCGCGCGCGGCTACTTCGTCTTCGTCACCAACGTGGTCGACCCCGCGCTCGCGCGGCCGGTGCTCGAACGCATGCTGGCGCAGCGCGTCGACGGCGTGATCCTGGCCACCGCCACGCGCGACGACCCGCTGGTCGACTTCGTCGTCAAGGCTGGCATGACCGCGGTGCTGGTCAACCGCGCCGATGAAACCGGCCGCCTGCCGGCCGTGGTCAGCGACGACCGGCTCGCGATGAAGCTCGCGGTCGATCACCTCGTGGGCCTGGGCCACAAGCGCATCGCGCATCTCGCGGGGCCGCAGAACATCCCCACCGGCGTGGGCCGCTCGCTGGGCGTGGAGCAGGCCTTGCGTGACCACCGCATGAAGCCGTTTCGCGTGGTCGAGTGCGCGAGCTACAGCCGCGAGGCGGGCGCGACCGCAATGAAGCAGATGCTCGCGGCCGGCGCCGCACCGCAGGCGGTGGTGTGCTGCAACGACCTCGTGGCGCTGGGCGCCTACGACGCGCTGCGCGAGGCGGGACTGCGCGTGCCGCAAGACATTTCGATCACCGGCCACAACGACATGCCTCTGGTGGACATGGTCGATCCGCCGCTCACCACTATCCGCCTGCCGCACCGCGAACTCGGCTGGCGCTCGGCCGAGATGTTGTTCGCGGAGATCGACGGGGCCGCGATGTCGGCGTCGACCGTGGTGCTGCGGCCGGAACTTGTCGTGCGCAAGTCGACACGCGCGCCGGCTGCGCGCTGAGTCCGGGACGCCCATGCGAGACCCCGCCGAGGCATACTCGGGCCGCATCGATTCCTGCAAATTGTCGAAGTCGCCGCAGGCCGTCCCGCATGAAAAGCACGTCCCCGCAGCTCACCGTCACTGAAGAACGCCGTGCATTCGGCTGGGTCGATGCCCTGGTCATGCTGGCCTTGCTGGGTTTGTTCTGGAGCGCATTGCACTTCGGCAAGGGCATGCTGGTGCATTTCGATCCGGCCGCCGTGCCGCAGGTCGACAACTCGCCGAGCCTGATTCCGTACTACGCGGGCCGCACGCTGATGCGCATGTGGATCGCCTTCGGCTTCTCGCTGTTCTTCGCCATTTCCGTGGGCTACCTTGCGGCAAAGAACCGGACCGCGCGCGCCTTCATCCTGCCGGCGCTCGACGTGCTGCAGTCGGTGCCGGTCCTAGGGTTCCTGTCGGCAACGGTGACGGGGTTCATGGCGCTGTTTCCCGGCAGCCTGCTCGGCGTCGAGTGCGCGGCGATCTTCGCCATCTTCACCGGGCAGGTGTGGAACATGGCCTTCGGTTTCTATCACTCGATGGTCACCGTTCCCACCGACATGCAGGAGGCCGCGTCGACCTACGGCCTGACCCGCTGGCAGCGTTTCAGGACGGTCGAGCTGCCGGCATCGGCGCACAGCCTGATCTGGAATTCGATGATGTCCTTCGGCGGCGGCTGGTTCTTCGTCGCGCAGAGCGAAGCCATCAGCGTGATGAACAAGGACATCAAGCTGCCGGGCCTGGGCTCGTACATGGTGCAGGCGATCTCGAACGGCGACAAGACGACCGCGCTGTGGGCGGTGGTGGCCATGATCGTGTTGATCCTGGCCAGCGACCAGCTGGTGTGGCGCCCTCTGCTGGCGTGGGCGGACAAGTTCAAGATCGAGCTGACGGGGTCGACGACCCCGGCGACCTCGTGGGTCTACAACCTGCTGCGCGGCGCCTACCTGTTCACCTGGATCAGCGAGCGCCTCTGGCGCCCGTTGCTGGACAAGGCGTTCCAGGCGCGGGCTCCGATGGCGCGAATGCCGGTGAGGCTCAAGGCTTCGTGGAAGAAGCTGCTCTGGCGGGTGGTGGGCATCCTGCTTTCCGTCTGGATCGGCATCGAGGTTCTCAGGGCAGTGGCGGCTGCCACTGCCGCGTTGCATGGTGCACTGACCCTGTCCGACTTCGGGCACATCGTCTGGCTGGGCTTTCTTACGGCCTTGCGCGTTGCTGCCATGACGGTCCTGGCCACGCTGATCTGGACGCCGGTCGGCGTGTGGATCGGGTTCCAGCCGCGCGTTGCGCGATTCGCCCAGCCGCTGGCGCAGATCGGTGCGTCGTTCCCCGTGAACATGACCTTTCCGATCGTCGTCGGTTTCTTCGTGGCCAGCCACATCAGCCTCAACTGGGGCAGCATCCTGCTCATTGCCATGGGCACGCAGTGGTACATCCTGTTCAACGTGATCGCCGGCGCCATGGCGATTCCGAACGATTTGAAGGAAGCCGGGCGCGTCTACGGCCTGCGCCGCTGGAGCCTCTGGCGCACCCTGATCCTGCCGGCGATCTTCCCGTTCTGGGTGACGGGCGCCTGCACGGCAGCCGGAGGCGCGTGGAACGCCAGCATCGTGGCCGAGCTCGCCACATGGGGCGGCACCAGCCTGCAGGCGGATGGCCTGGGCGCGTACATCGCCACCGTCACCAAGACGGGCGACACGCCGCTGATCATCGCGAGCATCGGCGTGATGTCGATCTTCGTCGTGCTGATGAACAAGCTCATCTGGCGCCGGCTGTATGCCTTTGCCGAACGCCGATTCAGACTGGACTGAACATGAACACTCCCATGCCCCTGAAGGAGCCGAAGCCGGCCGTGCCGGTGGCCGAGCTCTGCGCCGTCACCAAGACGTTCATGACCGCGGGGAACCATGAACTCAAGGTGCTCGACAACATCGACCTGGCTGTCAGCGAAGGCGAGTTCCTTGCGCTGCTGGGGCAGTCCGGCTCGGGCAAGTCGACCATCCTGCGTTGCCTCACGGGGCTGATCGTGCCGACCTCGGGCCGGGCGCTGGCCAACGGCAAGTCGCTCAACGGCGTGAATCCCGATGCCTCGGTGGTCTTCCAGACTTTCGCGCTCTACCCGTGGCTCACGGTCGAGCAGAACGTGGCGGTGGGGCTGATGGCCAGAAAGATCAGCCGCGCAGAGCGCGATGCGGCTGTCGACCGGGCGATCGAGCTGATCGGCCTGGGCAACTACCACTCGGCTTTTCCGCGCGAGCTGTCGGGCGGCATGAGGCAGCGGGTGGGCATTGCGCGTGCGCTGGTTTCACAGCCCAAGCTGCTGTGCCTGGACGAGGCCTTCAGTGCGCTGGACGTGCTGACGGCGGAGAACCTCCGGCAGGAGCTGATCAGCCTGTGGCGCGACCCGGGCGGCGACCTGAGCTCGGTCTTCATGGTCACGCACAACATCGAAGAGGCGGTGGAGATGGCCACGCGCATCGTGGTCGTGTTTCCGCGCCCGGGGCGCATCGGCCTCGTGCTGGAAAACAAGCTGCCCTATCCGCGCGACACCAAGGACCCCGAGTTCCAGCGGCTGGTCAGCGTGATTCACGAGTGCATCACCACGATGACGCTGCCCGACCTGCCGCCGGAGACGCCCGTGAAGGGCGAGCCCATCTCGCGCGCGCGCACCCGCATGGAATCGATTCCGCTGGTGCCCGTGGGGCAGATCCTGGGGCTGATGAGCATCCTCAGCGACTCGCCGGACCTGTCCAACATCTACGACATTTCCGACGAGATCGGAAAGGAGTTCGGCGAGACGATCGCCATTCTCAAGGCGGCCGAAATCCTCGAGCTGATCGATACGCCGCGGCAGGAAGTGCGCTTCACCGAGCTCGGCCGAAAGTTCGTTGCTGCCGACCGGCTTGGAAAGCGCGCGATCTTCGAGGAGCAGGTGTTCAAGCTCCGGCTGTTCCACATCATCATCGCGCTGCTCAAGGAATACGAAGAGGTCGAGGCCGAGCGCGTGATCAAGGACATCGGCAGCGCCTTGCCGTACGACAACCCCGAGAAGATCTTCGAGACGATGATCGCCTGGGGCCGCTACGCGGGCCTGATGGACTACAACGCCAAGACCGGCATGGTGTTCGTGCCGGAAGACGGGGATGCGGTCGAAGACGCGCACATCTGACGACCGCCGCGGCTCGAATCAAATCAGAGCAGCTCGAACGCGATGTCCTGCGCGCCCTCCCACAGCACCTTCCTGCCGAGCGCGCGCAGCTGCTCCTTGCCTTCCACGATCGTCAGGAAGTGGTTGCCCGCAAGCGGCCCCATCTTGCTGGCGAAGCTGCAGCTGCCGTAGGCCAGGATGATCTCGGTCTCGCTGTAGCCGCCGGGATAGAACAGGATGTCGCCCACCGAAGGATGGCTGGTGTGGTTCTCGAAGCCGACGCCCAGTTCGAAGTCGCCCAGCGGAATCCAGCAGCCCTCGCCGCTCCAGCGCACGTGGATGATCTTCTGCCTGTAGGGCAGCAGCCTGGTGAACGCCTCCACGGTCTTGGGTGCTTCGGGGTTCGTTTCCGCGATGAAGCGCAGGCCCGCTGCTTCGATGCCAATTCTTGCCATGAGTGATTGATTGAAAGTAAGAGAGGTTGGGTCAGTGCAGCAGCTGGCTCAAGAAGAGCCGGGTGCGTTCGTGTTTCGGATTGCTGAAGAACTCCTTCGGCTCGGCCTGCTCGACGATGGCGCCCTGGTCCATGAAGATCACACGGTTGGCAACCTGGCGCGCGAAGTTCATCTCGTGCGTGACCGACAGCATGGTCATGCCGTCGTCGGCGAGCGAGACCATGGTGTCCAGCACCTCCTTGACCATCTCGGGGTCGAGTGCCGAGGTCGGCTCGTCGAACAGCATGACCTTGGGGCCCATGCACAGCGCGCGCGCAATGGCCACGCGCTGCTGCTGGCCGCCTGAAAGCTGCGACGGATACTTGTTGGCCTGCTCCGGAATGCGCACGCGCTCCAGGTACGACATGGCCACTTCCTTCGCCTGTTTGGGCGTGTACTTCTTGCTCCACACCGGCGCCAGCGTGCAGTTCTCGAGGATGGTGAGATGCGGGAACAGGTTGAAGTGCTGGAAGACCATGCCGACGTCTCGCCGCACCGCGTCGATGCGCCGCATGTCGGCCGTGAGCTCGGCACGGTTCACCACGATCTGCCCTTGCTGATGCTCTTCGAGCCGGTTGATGCAGCGCAGCAGCGTCGACTTGCCCGAGCCCGAAGGCCCGCAGATCACGATGCGTTCGCCGCGCTGCACTTCGAGGTCGATGTCGCGCAGCACCTGGAAGTCGCCGTACCACTTCTGCACGCCGACCATGCGGATGACGAGTTCGGCCCGGCTGTCGGTGGCCGACGCGGGCGTGTCCGGTTGCAAAGCGCTCATGGGAATACCTCAGGCGGTGGTGGTTTGAATCTTCAGGCCGAGTTCGTCGACCAGGCGCTTCGCCGCGGCGATGCCCTCGGTGCCCAGCGGCAGGCGTGGCGGGCGCGGCGCACCCACCGGCAGGCCCATGGCCGCGAGCAGGGCCTTGGTGCCCGCCACGTACGACTGGCCGGCGACGAAGTCGATCATCGGAAAGTGTTTGAACGCCAGCTCGCGCGCCTCGGTCAGCTGGCCGGCCATGACGAGGTCGTACAGGCGCGCCATTTCGCGCGGAGCGCCGTTGGACGGCACTGCGGCCCAGCCCACTGCGCCTTCGACGTACGACTCGAAACCCATGATGCCGCCGAACACCGCCATGCGGCCGTCCGACAGCCGCATGATGTCGCGCACGCGGGTCACCTCGAGCGTCGATTCCTTGATGTAGCGGCAGTTGTCGATCTGCGAGAGCCGCGCCACCAGCGGCGGCTTCAGGTCGACGTTGGCAACGGCCGGGTTGTTGTAGACCATGATCGGAATGCCGATGGCGTCCGAGATGGTCTTGTAGTGCAGGAACAGCTCGTCGTCGGTGGGGGTGCTGTAGAAGGGCGGCAGCACCATCACGCCGTCGGCGCCCTGCGCCTCGGCGCGGCGGCTCAGGCGCACGACGGCGCGCGTGTCTTCGGCGGTGGTGCCGATCAGCACCGGCACGCGGCCGGCGGCGCGATCGATCACGGTCTGCGCGACGAGCGCGATCTCGTCGTCCGACATCGACATGAATTCGCCCGTCGAGCCGAGCGGGATCAGGCCGTGAATGCCGGACTCGATCTGCCAGTCGACATAGCGCTCGAGGGTGGGCACGTCGACCGCGCCGTCGGCGTCGAAGGGCGTGACCATGATGGTGTAGGTGCCGCGGAAATCAGCCATGGGACAGGTTGCTCGGTGGGTCAGTGGGTGGAGGAAGGCAGCAGGCCCGAGGCCACGAGTGCCGCGCGAATGCGCGCCGTGTCGTCGGCCGGCACGGGCAGCAGTGGCGGGCGCGGGTCCGGATGGGGCAGGCGGCCGAGAAGATGCAGCGCAGTCTTCATGCGGTTGTGGGCGTCGAGGTAGGGCGCGCGGTAGAAGGCCCGGCACAGCGGCACCAGTCGATCGTTGACTGCGCGTGCGGCCGCCAGGTCGCCGCGCGCGACGGCTTCGTGCAGCGCCACCAGCAGCGGGGCGGCCACGCTGCCCAGGCCCGACAGAATGCCGTCGGCGCCATAGGCCAGTGAAGCGAACAGCCAGCTGTTGCTGCTGCTCAGCAGTGTGACCGGGCGCGGCAGTGCGCGCAGGGCCCGGAGGTTGTCCTCGTAGAGCTCGGGAATGTCGCTGCCTTCCTTCACGGCCACGATGGCCGGCACGTCCATGCAAAGCCGCGCCAGCGTTTCGGTCGAGAACGCGAGGCCCGAGGCGCGCGACAGCTGGAACAGCACGATGGGCAGGCTGCTCGCACCGGCCACCTCGCTCACGAAGCGACGGGCCATGTCTGGGCGCGCGCCGGCGCCCTGCGCGAACACCGCGGGCGGAAACAGCAGCAGGGCCGAGGCTCCGGCCTGCGCCGCGTCCTGTGCCAGCGCGCAGGCGTAGCGGGTGTCGTCGGCCACCACGCCGGCCACCACGGGCACGCTGCCGGCCGCAGCCACCGCAACGCTCACCACCTGGGCGCGCTCGGCGCGATCAAGCGAAGTCGCCTCGCCCGCATGCCCGTTGACCACCACCGCGCGCACGCCGGGCGTGCTGGCCACGTCGCGCACATGGGCGGCCAGCGCGTCGTCGTCGACGCGGCCGTCCGGGGTGAAGGGGGTGAGCGTGGCGGGCCAGATGCCGCCGACTCCGGAAATGTGCATGGCCATCCTGGGTTGGGTCGCTGAAGCCGGCAGTATGCAAGAAAATTGGAAACGATTGCAATAATCCCGACCAGACCGCATGGCTTGAAGTTTTCTTCTTGACTACAGGCCTTATGAAAACCTACGATAAAAAAATGCAAACGTTTACAAGAAACTGCTCTCACGAGGCCAAGCCATGGCGGTAACGCTGCGCGACGTGGCCCGTGCCGCCGACGTTTCCATTGCCACGGCCTCCCGTGCGCTGGCCGGCTCCACCCTCACCAACCACGCGACGCAGCGGCACGTGATCCAGGTCGCCGCCGCCCTCGGCTACCGCACCAACACCTTCGCCCGGGCGCTGAAAACCAAGCGCTCGCGGCTCATCGGCCTCACCGTGCACAACCTGGAGAACGCCTCGTTCCAGGTGCTCGCCTCGGTGGTGCAGACGCGCATGCAGGCACTCGGCTACCAAGTCATCCTGAGCATCAGCGCCGACGATCCCGAGCAGGAGCGCGACATCTTCAAGACCCTGGTCGACCACAGCGTCGACGGCCTGATCGCCGTGCCCAACGGTGCCAACGGCGCCCAGCTGCTGGCCATGGAGCACGCTGACATCCCGGTGATCTGCGCGGTGCGCCGGGTCGAGGGCGCCACGCTCGAATCGGTGCTCGCGGGCGACCTCGACGGCGCTTATGCCGGCACGAAGCACCTGCTGGACCTCGGACACCGGCGCATCGGCCTGATCGTGGGCATGAGCGACACCACCTCCGGCAAGGAGCGTCTCGCGGGCTACAAGCGGGCCATGCAGGAAGCGGGCCTGCCCATCGATCCGGCGCTGATCCAGGCCGGCCGCTATGCGCCCGAGACCGGCGTGGTGGCCGCCAACGCGCTGCTGTCGATGCCCACGCCGCCCTCGGCCCTGTTCGTGGCCAACCACGAGTCATCGCTTGGCGTGCTGCGCGTGGTGTCGGAGCGCGGGCTGCTGATTCCCGACGACCTGTCGCTGCTGTTCTACGAAGACTCGCCATGGTTCGAGTGGCAGCGCCCCGCCATCAGCGTGGTGGACAGCGGCGCCTTTGAGATGGCCAACCTCGCGGTCGACCGGCTGGTGCAGCGCCTCTCGGGCGTGGCCAACAGCGGGCGCGAATACCGCGTCGGCTCGCGGCTGATACAGCGCGCCTCCTGCCGCGCCATCGCGCCGAACTGAAACAACCTCTTCCCGACATGCCCTATCTCGAAATCCTGGCGCCCAGCGCCCCCGAAACCCGCAAGCGCACCGCCAGCCGCGCGCTCACCGACGGCGTCGTTGCGTCGTTCGGCGTCGAGCCCTCGACCGTGACGCTGTACTTCATGCCCGTTGCGCCCCACGACTACGCCCACGAGGGCCAGTTGGGCCACGACGGCGGGGGGGAGGGCACGCGCGTGTTCGTCAAGGTGCACGCCTACCGCCGCACGCCGGCCCAGCGCCGCGCGCTGGCCGCCGCCATCACGCCCGCGCTGGCGACCTGCTTTGCGACCAGCAGCCACAACGTGGCTGTCTATTTCCTCGACCGCGAACAGGACGAAGTCGCGCACGACGGCCATCTGGCCAGCGACGAAGCCGAGCAGCAACCCGATCACACCGCCTGAAGACCATGACCCATTTCCTCACCGAAGACCAGATCTCGCTGTGCGACACCGCGCGCCGTTTCGCCGAGGGCGAAGTGCTGCCGCGCGCCGCGGCCATCGACCGCGAAGACAAGTTCGACCGCGTGCTGTACCGCGGCATGGCCGAGCTCGGCCTGTTCGGCGTGAGCCTGCCCGAGGTGGCTGGTGGCTCGGGCTTCGACACCGTCAGCACCTGCCTCGTGATGGAAGAGCTGGCGCGCTGCTCGGGCGCCATTGGCAACGCGTTCGCGATTCCCGTCGAGGCGGCGCTCTTCCTGCACCACCACGGCAACGAGAGCCAGAAGGCGCTGATCCCCGGCATCCTCGACGGCTCCGTCGTCATGGCCACCGCAATGTCGGAGCCCGACTTCGGTTCCGACGTGGCCAGCATCACCACCACCGCGCGCGCCGTGGACGACGGCTGGGTGCTCAACGGCACCAAGGCCTGGGTCACGCTCGGCGGCGTGGCCGACCGCATCATGGTGTTCGCGCGCACCGGCAAGGAGGCCGGCCACAAGTCGATCAGCTGCTTCATGGTCGATGCGCACCAGGCCGGCGTGAGCCGCGGCAAGAACGAGGAACTGCTCGGCATGCACGGCCTGGAAGACTGTCAGATCGTGCTGCAGGACGTGCACGTGCCGAAGACTGCGCTCATCGGCGCCGAGAACGAAGCCTTCAAGACGGCCATGGGCAACTTCAACTTCAGCCGCCTGCTGATGTCGTCGATGGCACTCGGCATGGCGCAGGCCGCGATGGAAGACGCCGTGGCCTACGCCACCACGCGCAAGCAGTTCGGCGAGCCGATCATGAACTTCCAGGCCATCCAATTCATGGTGGCCGACATGGCGACCGACATTGCCGCGGCACGCCTGCTGATCCATCACGGCGCGCGGCTGCAGGACGCCGGCCACTCGATTGCCAAGGAAGGTGCGCAGGCCAAGCTCTTCACCACCGACATGGCGATGCGCCACGTGTCGAACGCGCTGCAGATCCACGGTGGCAACGGCTACTCGCGCGACTATCGCATCGAGCGCATCTTCCGCGACGTGCGCCTGGCGCAGATCTACGAAGGCACCAACCAGATCCAGCGCCTGATCATCTCGCGCCAGGTCGTGAAAGAACTGACCTGAGGACGCGGCCATCATGATCGACTGCATCACCCCCGACGCCGCTGCCGCGCTGCTGCGCGATGGCGACATGGTGCTGGCTGGCGGCAACGGCGGTTCGGGCGTACCCGAAGCCGTATTCGAAGCCATCGAGCGCCGCTTCACGGCCGGCGACGGTCCGCACGACCTCACGCTGTTCCACGTCACCGGCGTTGGCGCGCTCACCGAAAAGGGCATGTGCCATTTCGCGCACCCGGGACTGGTGCGCCGAGTGATCGGCGGCAACTTCGGCATGCAGCTGCCGTTCATGAAGATGATCCTCGCGCAGGACGTGGAGGCCTACAACTTCCCGCAGGGCGTGATGACGCACCTGTGCCGCGCCATGGCGGGCCGCCAGCCCGGCGTGCTCACGCACGTAGGCCTCGAAACCTACATGGACCCGCGCCAGGACGGCGGCCGCATGAACGCGCGCACCACCGAGGAACTGGTCGAGCTCGTGCACGTGGCAGACCGCGACTGGTTGTTCTACCGCGCGCCCGGCGTGCCGAACGTGGCGTTGATCCGCGGCACCTCGGCCGACGAAGACGGCTACGTGAGCATGGAGCACGAAGCCACCGCGCGCGAAGACCTCTCGATGGCGCAGGCCGTGCACAACGCTGGCGGCATCGTCATCTGCCAGGTCAAGCGCATCGTCAAGCGCGGCACGCTGCATCCGCACATGGTGAAGATCCCGGGCTTCCTGATCGATCACTTCGTGGTCGAGCCCGAGCAGATGCAGACCTACACCACGCGCTACGACCCGGCGCGCTGCGGCGAGATCGTGGTGCCCGCTTCGAGCATTGCGCCCGATCCGCTCGATGTGCGCCGCGTGGTGGCAAGGCGCGCAGCCTTCGAGCTGCGCCCGCGCGACGTGGTGAATCTCGGCGTGGGCATCTCCGCGATGATTCCCAACGTGGCCTCGGAAGAGGGCATTGCAGACCTCATCACGCTTACGGTCGAGTCGGGTGTGGTCGGCGGCGTGCCCGGTCACGCGCGCGAGTTCGGCACCTCGGTCAACCCGCGCGCGATCCTCGACCAGTCGTACCAGTTCGACTTCTACGACGGTGGCGGCTTGAGCTGCGCGTTTCTCTCGTTCGCGCAGGTCGACCCGCAAGGCAACGTCAACGTCACGCGCTTCGGCAAGCGCTACGACGGCGCGGGCGGCTTCATCAACATCACGCAGAACACGCAGCGGCTGGTGTTCAACGGCTCGCTCACCGGTGGCGACTTCGACATCGGCGTGGCCGACGGCAAGCTCGATATCCGCCGCGATGGTGCGTTCAAGAAGTTCGTGCCGGCGGTCGATCAGATCAGCTTCTCGGGGCGGCTCGCGCGCGAGCGCGGCCAGCAAGTGAGCTTTGTCACTGACCGCGCCGTGTTCGAACTCGAAGCCGATGGGCTCGTGCTCACGGAGATCGCACCAGGCGTGCGGCTGAAGGAAGACGTGCTCGAAAAGATCGGCTTCGAGGTGCGCGTCAGCGAGCAGTTGCGCACCATGGATGCACGCATCTTCCGCAACGGCCCCATGGGCGTGCACGACGAGTTCATTGCGAAGGCGCCGCGTCACGCGGGCGATGCTGCGCAAGGAGAGCGGGCATGAGTGACGTGTATTTCGAAGACGTGGTGATCGGCGCAGAACTGCGCAGCGAAAGCCACGTCGTGAGCGCCGAGGACATCGGCCGCTTCTGCGATCTCACGCACGACCACCATCCACTGCACACCGATGCCGACTACGCACAGTCGCGCGGCTTTCCGGGCGTCATTGCGCACGGGCTGTTCGGTCTTTCGCTGATGGAAGGGCTGAAGACCGCATTGAAGATCTACGAGAACAGCTCCATCGCTTCGCTCGGTTGGGATCAGGTCCGGTTCTTGCGACCTGTTGTTGCAGGCGATGCGGTGCATGTTGTGTTCCGCTTCACCGACAAACGTCTTTCGTCGCGTGGTGGCCGCGGCGTGGTGACCGAGAGCTTGCAGCTCGTCAACCAACGCGCGGAGCCAGTGATCGAAGCTGTGCACGTGGCGCTGGTTGCATGCCGGCATGCGACGCAGACGGCCTGACTTCGATTGCCCTAGTTCTTCTCTTTCTTTCCTCCCTGTCTTCAACGAAAGCATCTCATGCACATGATCAAACTGTCCCTGGGTTTCATCGTCGGCCTCGTGCTGAGCGGCTCGGTCCTTGCCCAGACCTGCACACCCAAGGTTTCCGCTGAACATCTGACCGCACCCGGCAAGCTCCAGATGTCCACCAACCCGACGCTGCCGCCGCAGCAGTTCGTCGACAGCAAGGGCGAGTTGCAGGGGCTGAACATCGAGCTTGGCCGCGCCGTCGCAAAGCAGCTGTGCCTCGAGCCCGTCTTCGTGCGCATGGACATGCCGCCGATGGTGCCCGCGCTGCAGGCCGGCCGCTTCGACGTGATCAACACCGGCCTGTTCTGGACCGAAGAGCGCTCCAAGCTCATGTTCCAGGTGCCGTACGGCCAGCAGTCGATGAGCATCTACACCGTGCCCAACAGCAAGCTGGCGCTGACCAAGTTCGAAGACCTCTCGGGGCACGTCGTCGGCATCGAGACCGGTACGTACGCCGAGCGCAAGTCGCGCGAATCGAACGCGGCCATGGTCGCCAAGGGCATGGCGCCGATCGACTTCCGCACCTTTGCAACGGCCTCCGAAACCACCGCCGCACTGCGCGCTGGCCAGCTCGAAGCGGGCATCAACATCGACGAGACGGCCATTGCCTTTGAAGAGCGCGGCATCGTCAAGATCCGCGCGAGCGGTCTCTACGGCACTGACATCACGCTGTCGTTCCGCGACCGTGCGGTTGCCGAAGCCGTGGCGCAGGCGCTGACCGACCTGAAGGCCGACGGCACCTACGACAAGCTGTTCGACAAGTTCCGCATGACGCGCCTGAAGGACACCACCAAGTTCGCGATCCGCGGCCCCGGCCCGGCGCCGAAGTAAGCGAGTCGAGCAAGAAGAGGGTCCGGCCGTGTTCAATTTCGATGCCTTCCTGTCCTACTTCGTCAACCCGTTCCTCCTTGGGGGCGTGGGCATCACGATCGGACTGACCATCGCGACCATCGTGATCGGCCTTGCCCTGGCGTTGCCGCTGGCGTTGGGCAGCATGTCTTCGCATCGATTGTTGTCAGCGCCGGCGCGCTTCTACATCTGGGTGTTTCGCGGCACGCCGTTGCTGGTGCAGATCGTCATCATCTACACCGGGCTGCCGCAGCTGGGCCTTCGCTTCGACGTGTTGACCTCCGCGGTGCTGGCGCTGAGCCTGAACGAAGCGGCGTACCTGTCGGAGACCATTCGGGGCGGGTTCTCCGCCATTGCGAAGGGGCAGATCGAAGCGGCCAAGGCGTTGAGCCTTTCGCGCTTCGCGACCTTGCGGCTGGTGACGCTGCCGCAAGTTTTACGGGTGATCATTCCGCCGCTGGGCAATTCGGTGAACGGGCTGCTCAAGGCAACCTCTCTGGCTTCGGTGATCTCGATGGAAGAGCTGATGCGCCGCGCCCAGGTGCTCATGCAGGAGAAATTCGAAGTGCTGGAGCTCTATTGCGTCGCGGCCTGTTTCTACCTTGTACTGACCACGCTCTGGGATCGCGTGCAGGTGCGACTGGAGCGCCACTACGGCAGGGGCTATGCGGCGGCGCGTGGCGCGGCCTGAACCGGAGTCATCTGAACCATGTCCACTTCAACTTCCGACTTCGATCTTGTGGTGCGCAATGCGCGCGTCGTCACCGCTTCCGACACCTTCGATTGCGACATCGGCATCAGCGGAGGGCGCATCGTGCAGCTCGGGGCGAAGCTCGGTGCTGCCGCGCGCGAGATCGACGCGGCCGGCCGCACCGTGACGCCAGGTGGCGTCGATGCCCACTGCCATCTCGACCAGCCGATGCCGCCGCCCACGCGCAACGCCGACGACTTCGACACCGGCACGCGTTCGGCGGCCTGCGGTGGCACGACGACGGTGATTCCGTTCGCCGCGCAGCAGAAGGGCCAGTCGCTGCGCGCGGCGGTCGAGGACTATCGCGCTCGCGCTGCGGGCAAGGCTCACGTCGACTACGCCTTCCACCTGATCGTGAGCGACCCGACGCCCACGGTGCTGAAGGAAGAACTGCCGGCGCTGATCAAGGAAGGCTTCACGTCTTTCAAGATCTACATGACCTACGACGACATGAAGCTCGACGACGGCCAGATCCTCGACGTGCTGGCGGTGGCGCGTGAACACGGCGCAATGGCGATGCTGCATGCCGAGAACTCAGACTGCATCGAGTGGCTGACCAAGCGCCTGGAGGCTGCTGGCCGCACCGCGCCGCGCTTTCACGCGCATGCACGGCCGATGCTGGTCGAGCGCGAGGCAACGCACCGCGCCATTGCGCTGGCCGAGCTGGTTGATGTGCCGATCCTGATCGTGCATGTGTCGGGCCGCGAGGCCGTCGAGCAGATCCGCTGGGCGCGTGCACACGGCCTGAACGTGTTCGCGGAGACCTGCCCGCAGTACCTGTTCCTCACCGCAGAAGACCTGGGCATCGACGACAGCTACAAGGGCGCGAAGTGCGTCTGCAGCCCGCCACCGCGCGACAAGGCCAACCAGCAGGTGATCTGGGACGGACTCAACGACGGGCTCTTCACCGTGTTCTCGTCGGACCATGCGCCGTTCAAGTACGACGCGCCGGAAGGCAAGAAGCCCGATGGTGCAGAGGTTGCGTTCCGCCACATCCCCAATGGCATTCCGGGCATCGAGACACGCATGCCGCTGCTGTGGTCCGAGGGCGTGCTCTCGGGCCGCATGACGGCCAACCGTTTTGTCGAACTCACGGCCACGGGCCCGGCCAAGGCCTACGGCCTGCATCCACGCAAGGGAACGATCGCGGTGGGTGCGGACGCAGACATCGTGATCTGGGACGAACGCGACTTCGTGCTGAAGAACGAGCAGCTGCACCATGAGGTCGACTACACGCCCTACGAAGGCATGCGGCTCAAGGCCTGGCCGGGCGTGACGCTGAGTCGCGGCGAGGTGGTGTGGGACGGCGGCGGCTTTCATGCGCACTTGGGACGTGGCGAGCTGCTGGCCTGCGGCGTGCCGACGTTGATGCCCAGGCGTCGTTGAGAGAACGTCGGAGGCCGCCAGTCGATGACATCGCGAACCGGTTAATCAAATCTTAAAACAGCTAAAAACTTATTAAAGCCATCCCTTCAGCATCGGCTCCAGAAGGCGACGACATGGTGTCTGTCGCCGACCATTCGTACTGGAGCCTCCATGTTGAACCACCTCAAGTCAAACTTCCTTTCGAGTCAAGACAAGAACAGCCGCGCGCGCATACCTCTCAGAACCATCGCCGCGGGCATCGCCTCTGCGGCATGCGTTTCGTCGGCGTGGGCGCAAGTCGCGCAAGACCAGCTCTCCGAAGGGGGCGCGCAATGGGGCATTGGCATTGCTGCAGGCATGGAGCGCAAGCCCTACCGTGACTTCGACAACAAGGGCCTGGCCATCCCCATGCTCACCTACGAGAACAAGTGGGTCAGCGTTGCGTTCCCGAGTGCCGATTTGAAGCTGACGTCCGTAGGGTCTGTCTCTTTGCGGCTGCGTGCGCGCTACGGGGGCGATGGCTATGAAGCCGACGATTCGCCCTATCTCAGCGGCATGGACAAGCGCAAGGGCAGCCTGTGGCTGGGCGGAGCAGCCATCTGGCGCAACGACATTGCCAACCTGTCGGCCGAGCTGCTGGCCGACGGGTCGGGCAACAGCAAGGGCACGAGGTTCAAGGTGCAGGTTGACCGGCGCTTTTCTTCGGGGGCCTTCGGCTTCACGCCGCGCCTGGCTGCGCATTGGGTCGATCGCAAATACGTCGACTACTACTACGGCGTGACGGCAGCCGAGGCCCGATCCGACCGGCCCGAATATGCCGGCAAGGCCACCGCCAACATCGAAGTGGGCCTGCGCGTGGACTACGCCGTGGCGCCAAAGCAGGCAGTCTTCCTGGACGTGAGTGCGACCAGCTTCGGTAGCGGCATCAAGAACAGCCCGCTGGTCAGCCGGTCGAGCCAGACCGGCGTGCGCCTCGGATACGTCTACAGGTTCTGAGAAGAGGTCGACGGGGGCGGCGCTGCCGCCGCCGGGAACACCACCCGGATGGCAAAGCCCCGCCCTTCCAGCCCGTCCCCGGTCTCGATCGTTGCGTGATGCAGCTGCGCGATTCCGGCCACCAGCGACAGGCCGATGCCGCTTCCACGCGCGGAGGTGCCTGCGGCCCGATGGAAGCGCTCGAAGATCGCCTTGCGTTCCGACGGCGGCACGCCGGGACCGTCGTCTGCCACTTCGAGGTAGACCTTGTGCGTTTCTTCCCATCCGGTGGCTGGCTTATGGCCACAGCTGACCCGGACGCGCCCGCCTTTCGGGGTGTAGCGCAGCGCGTTGTCGATCAGGTTGCGCAGCAGGATGCCCATTTCGTCGATGTTGCAGTGGATGGTGCACTTGCGAATATCGAGCAGGATCGAGCGCTCCTGCTGCAGGGCATGGGTATCGAAATCGCGGGTCACGTGCAGGATGAGATCGCTCAGGTCTGCCAGCATGTGCTGCGGAGCGTTGGCACTCGCATTCAGACGTGCCAGGTCGAGCAACTGTTCGGACAGCCGCGAACTGCTCTGCGCGACCCGAAGCAGCTTTGTCAGTGCCACGTCCTTGTCGGCCGCGGTGTTCGCACGCAGCGCGATCTGAGCCTGCGCCTGCAGCGCGGCCAGCGGCGTGCGCAGCTCGTGCGCAGCATCGCCGATGAAGCGGCGCTCGCCTTCGATCGACTCGGAAAGCTGCTCCAGCAGATGGTTGAAAGACGCAACGAGCGGATGCAGTTCGCGTGGCAGGGTGGCCGAAGACAGTGGCGTGAGGTCGAACCTTTGCCGGCTTCGCATGGCAGCCTCCAGTGCCACCACCGGTTTGAGCGAACTGCGCACCACCAGCCACATCAGCGCGCCCACGATCAGCAGCAGGATCGAGTTGAGTACCAGGCCAATCACCGCTTCATGCTGCATCTCGGCATCGACCACGCTGTGGAGATTACCGACTTGCACGTAGATCCGGCTTTCGAAATCCGACACTGAATAGACGCGCCAGCGCCTTCCCTCGATCACTGTAGTGGCAATGCCATCCTCGAAGTCAGGCCGCAGCGGGGATTCAGGGGCACCGGGCGTACGCACGGACAGCCGTTTGCGGTCAAACCAGACTTGAAAAACAAGCTGAGTGCTCTCTGCCAGTGCAGGATCCCGCAGCTGCAGTCCTGGCCCTGTCGTGACCATGTCCTTGCCTGCAGGAATTGTCAGCAGGATGCGCGTGGCGATGGTCTTGAGCTTGTCGTCCCAGATGCTGGTCTTGTTGTGCGTGAGATACGCGAAGAGCACCGCGAGCGCCACGATCCAGCACAGGACGATAGTCGCCCCGAGCATCAGGATCATTCGCGCATACAGTGACTTTGACTTCACGACGGAGCTTGGCCGACGACATAGCCGTGGCCGTGAACGGTGCGGATCAGGTCGTCGCCGAGCTTGCGGCGCAACTGGTGGATGAACACGGCAATGGTGTTGCTTTCGACGACGCTGGCCGTTCCGTAGACCACATCCTGCAGTTGATCGCGCGTGACGACGTGACCGGGGCGTTCCAGCAGGGCGAGCAGGGTGCGGTACTCGTGCGCGCTCAGCGGCACATCGACGCCGGCCTTGGTGACCACGCGGCGACTGCGGTCGACCGTGACGTCGCCACGGGAAAAAACGGGTATCACGCGACCCTGGCTGCGGCGGATGACCGAACGCACGCGTGCCCACAGTTCGTCGAACTGGAAGGGCTTGACGAGGTAGTCGTCGGCGCCTGCGTCGAGGCCGTGGATGCGCTCGCTCAACTGATCGCGCGCCGTAAGAATCAGGACCGGTGTCGGGTCGTAGCGGCTTCGCATCGACCGCAGCACCGTCAGGCCCGACTCCCCGCCTGGCAGGCCCAGGTCCAGCAGCACGGCTGCATAGGCATGGTCGATCAGGGCGATCCGGGCGGCTGATGCATTGCCGACACGGTCGATGGACCAGCCGCTCTGGCGTGCACCGTCGCACACGGCTTCACCCAGCATGTCATCGTCTTCTACGAGGAGCAGGTGCATGAGAGCGGAATTTCTTGTGGCCGAACGAAACAGCCCGGATGATGCGCCAGGATCATTAATGACTTTTTAAGATGTGCGAGAAGGCCATGAACGAAGTTGCGAGTAAAACCATGCGAGCCGTCGTGCTGGATGCACCCGGGCCGCCCGAGGCGCTGCACTATCGCGTGCTGCCCATACCGGTGCCGCTCAAGGGGCAGGTGCTCATCAAGGTCCGCGCCTTCGGACTCAATCGGTCGGAGCTTCATACGCGGCTGGGGCTGGCGGAAGGCGTGACCTTCCCCCGGGTGCTCGGCATCGAAGCCTGCGGTCAGGTTGCCGAGTGCCCCGGAGGCGAGTTCGCTGTCGATCAGCAAGTGGTTGCGGTGATGGGGAACATGGGGCGCACCTACGACGGCGGCTATGCCGAGTACACCTGCGTGCCGGTCAGCCAGGTGATTCCGTTCAAGAGCACGCTTCCCTGGAGCACGCTCGGCGCGGTGCCAGAGATGCTGCAGACGGCCTATGGCTCGCTGGTCAACGCGCTCGATGCGCAGCCCGGCCAATCGATCCTGGTGCGAGGTGGAACTTCATCGGTCGGGTTGGCCACGGCCATCCTGGCCAGGCAGCGCGGCCTCGTGGTCTTTGCAACCACGCGCAATCCCGGGAAGCGGGACGTGCTCACGGCTGCCGGGGTCGACCATGTGATCGTCGATGACGGCGATGTGGCTTCGCAGGTCCGCAAGATCATGCCGGGCGGCGTGGATCTCGCGCTGGAACTGGTCGGCACGCCTGCTCTGCCCGACACCTTGCGAGCGGTTCGGCCCAGGGGGCTCGTCTGCTTCACGGGAATGCTGTCGAACGAGTGGCTGGTCAAGGACTTCTATCCGATCGGCTATCTGAAGAATCTCGTGCGGCTTTGCGCGTACTCCGGCGATGCCTCCGACCTGCCGGCCTCGGTGCTCCAGGACTATCTGGATGGCGTGAGCGCGGGCAAGCTCAGCGTGCCCATCGATCATGTGTACGGCTTCGACGAGATCGTCGAGGCTCACAGGAAGATGGAGAGCAACAGCGCGGCCGGCAAGCTGGTGGTGGTCGTGTAGCAGGCCGCCCCGCCGATGACTTGAAGGTTTTCGGCCGCGTCTTCGAATGCCTTGCTCTTCCGGCCGGGCGGTCGCGCTTCATAGACTGAAGCGCATCGCTCAACGGGAGAACCGCGAATGGAAAATCCAGTCTTTGTCGTGCCTGGGCATGGCAATTCAGGCCCTGCGCATTGGCAGAGCATCTGGCAGTCGGCTAGGCCGCAGTGGCGCCGTCTGCAGGTCGATGACTGGGATCGGGCGGTTTGCGACGACTGGGTCTCGGCGATGGAGCAACAGGCTGGTGGGTTGGGCAGCGATCTGGTGGTCGTGGCGCACAGCCTGGGCTGCCTGGCCGTCGTGCACTGGGCGATGCGGTGCGCGCCCCGGATTCGGGGCGCCTTGCTTGTTGCGGTACCTGACCCTCAAGCGGCTGCCTATCCAGCGGAAACGTCGTTGGGGTTCGAGCCACTGCCGTCTGCCCGGCTGCCGTTTCCGAGCATCGTGGTCGCCAGCAATGACGATCCGTATGGCAGCACGGCCTATGCGAGCGAGCGCGCACGCGCCTGGGGCAGCGAGTTCGTCGAGGTGGGAGCGCGTGGGCACATCAACGCTGCCAGCGGCCTCGGCGATTGGCCCGACGGCTATCGCCTGCTGCAGGGATTGCTCTGAACCGGGCGCTGCCTACAGCTGGTCCGTGGGCACGAACCACGAGAACAGCAGCAGCTGCAGCCGCGTCAGCATGCTCGAATCCGGCTCGCTGTCGAGCACCTCGTTGTCGACGTCGCCGGTACCGACCCATTGCACGTTCTGGCCATCGGGCTTGAGCGTGACGCGATAGACACCCTCGATGTCGTCGAGTTGGTAGGCGAAGAGCAGCGCCTGCGTCAGATCGAAGCTGCGCACGCGCACGCCGAACTCGGTGTTCAGCCGGGCGGAGCGCGGGTCGAGGTTCATCGAGCCGAGCAGCACCCACTGGCGGTCGACGAGCGCCAGCTTGGCGTGCAGGCGGCCGCGCGCCTTCTTGAGCAGGTCGCGGAACTGGCCGCTGCGCCGCAACTGCTGGGTGCTGACCTCGTACAGGTTCACGCCCAGCTTGAGCATGTCGACGCGGTAGCGGTTGTAGTTGATGTTGACCAGCGGCTCGTCGCTGTCGGCCAGCGAGTTGGTGATGACGGTGATGTTCACGCCGTGGTCGCGGCCTATGCGGATGCGTTCCATGCCCTCGTCGCCCGGGATGAAGTAGGGCGAGATCACCACCACGTTCGACTGGGCCGTGGCCAGCATCTCGTGAAAACGCTGCGCCAGCGACTCCGTGGGATGCGCCATGACGCCCAGCGCCTTGTTGGGGCTGTCGGCGGATGCATGAGCCTCGGCGCGCATCCACTTGGCCTCGTCGATGTTGGCGAGCTGGGTGGCCAGTGGCGGGTCGCCGAGCAGGTCGGTGGCGGCCAGCGGGTCGGGCGGCGGCGCGTGGGTGGGGGAGGTCGCCTCTTCGAAGTCGGTTTTCAGCTCTTGCGGCGTGCGGCTGGTGCTGGCCACCCGCTGCAGGGGGTAGACCACGTCGCTGTTCCAGTAGGTGTCGAAGATGGCGGCGGACTCGGGGACCACCGGGCCGGCCAGCAGCAGTTCGAAATCGATGAAGTTCGCGCTTTCGCTGCGCAGGAAGTATTCGTCGGCCAGGTTGCGGCCACCCGCGATGGCCATGGCGCCGTCGGCCACGAACAGCTTGTTGTGCATGCGGTGGTTGAGCCGCCGGAAGTCGGAGAAGAACTCCAGCCAGCGCCCCGATGAATGGTCGCGCGCGTTCACGAAGGGATTGAACAGCCGGATCTCTGCATTGGGCTCGGCGGCCAGGCCCAGCAGCAGGCGGTCCATGCCGGCCGTGTAGAAGTCGTCGAGCAGCAGCCGCACGCGCACGCCGCGCCGGGCGGCATTGCGCATTTCGCGCAGCAGCAGGCGGCCGGTCTTGTCGTTGCCGAGCTGGTAGGTCTGGATGTCGAGCGACGACTTGGCGCGCCGCATCAGCTCCAGCCGCGCATCGAGCGCGAAGGAGGCCTCGATCAGCGGGCGCATGCTGGTCAGGCCGTCGGGCGGGGAATTGAGGCTGACGGCGGCGCGGCCGAGCTCGGTGGCAGGCGAGGCAGCAATGGCCAGCGTCGGCGGTTCGGGTGTGCGCGGCGGGAGGCCGGCGCAGCCGGTCAGCGCAATGGCAGTCGCAAGGACCATCAGCCGCAAAGCCGGACCGCGCAGCGCGGGAAACAGAAAGGCAATGAGCTTGAGCATGAGGGCTGCCAACGCACGGGAAGCGTGCGGGCGGCATCGTAGCCGGTTCACCCCCGACCGGAAGACGCAATTTCGCAACGCAACGCCCTTCACTCAGGGCGGTGATTGAGAGAAGCGGAAATTTGTCACGACTAAAATGCGAATCGTTCGTATTAATCAAAATTTCGAGGAGTGGAGCAGGAATGAAGAGGTTGGTGGCGCGGCGCAAGGCTGCATCGGTGCTGATGGGGTGCCTGGCGATTTCCACCCAGCACCAGGTGCTGGCCCAGACGACGAATGCAGGCTCGCTGCCTGAAGTGCGGGTCGACGCGAATGCCGAAGCCGAGACGGCGACCACGCCGGTGATCGGATACCGCGCGAAAAATGCGGTCACCGCCACCAAGACCGACACGCCGCTGTCGGAAACGCCCCAGTCAGTGACCGTGATCACGCGCGACCAGATGGTCGACCAGGGCGCGATCAACGTGCAGGACGCGCTCAACTACGCGGCCGGCGTGCGCTCCGACGCCTACGGCCTCGATTCGCGGACCGACTCCGTGCGGGTGCGAGGCTCCACCCCCGACGTCTACCTCGACGGCCTGCGCCAGGCCTACGGCTACTACACCAGCACCACCCGCACCGAGCCCTACACGCTGGAGCGCCTCGAAGTGCTGCGCGGCCCCTCGGGCATGTTGTTTGGCGCCGGCACGGCCGCCGGCGTGGTCAACATGGTGAGCAAGCGTCCGCTGCAGGAGGCCCAGCGCGAAGTGGGCGTGCAGTTCGGCAGCTTCGGCCGCAAGCAGATCCAAGCCGACCTCACCGGCCCGCTGAACGCTGATGGCACCCTGTCGTACCGCCTGATCGCGCTGCAACGCAAGTCCGACACGCAGGTCGACTACGTGCCCGACGACCGTAGCGTGATCGCGCCTTCGCTGACCTGGCGGCCCAACGCCATGACCTCGCTGACGCTGCAAGGCCTCTGGCAGAAGGACAAGAGCGGCAGCAGCTCGCAGTTCCTGCCGTGGGAGGGCACCTTGCTGCCGAACCCGAACGGGCGTCTTCCAAGCAGCCGCTTCATCGGCGAGCCGGGCGATTACTACGACAGCGAGCGCAAGACCTTCGGCTGGCAGTTCGAGCACAAGTTCAACGACAGCTGGACGCTGCGCCAGAACTTCCGCTACGCATACAACGAAAACGACAACCGCTACCACTACGGCGGCGCGTTCGCGGGGGCCGAAAGCTGGGATGCCACCGACCCGATCTTCAAGCGCGTGCTGGGCCGCTACTACGACAGCTCGCTCACGCGCAACCGCACGCAGACGCTCGACAACCACGTCGAAGGCCACTTCCAGACCGGCGCCCTGAAGCACACGCTGCTCGTGGGTGCGGACTTCGCACGCCAGCGCGAGAACGTCTGGGTCGGCACGACCTTCGACACCATCGATGTCTATGCGCCGGTCTACGGCCATCTCGACGAGCCCGTGCGCGACGCGCGGCCGCGCACCCGCCAGCGCCAGACGGGTGTCTATCTGCAGGACCAGATCAAGCTCGACAACTGGATCTTTGTGGCTGGCCTTCGGCACGACAGGGCCGTGTCCAGTGCCGCTGGCAGCGACGACGAGAAAAGCAGCGCCACCACCAAGCGCTTCGGCCTGATGTACGCCTCGCCCTCGGGCTGGTCGCCGTATGTGAGCTACAGCGAGTCGTTCACGCCGCAGGCCGCGCGCGAGGGCCGCCTCTTCAAGCCGCTGCGCGGCGAGCAATGGGAAGTGGGCGTGAAGTACGAGCCCAAGGACCGCGCCCTGGCCTTCAGCGCCGCGGTGTACGACCTGCGCGAGAAGAATCAGATCAGCGAGCCACAGCTCAAGGTGTTCACGCAGCTCGGCGAAACCAAGACCCGCGGCGTCGAGCTGGAAGCCAAGGGCTCGATCGGCCCGAACCTCGACCTCATCGCCCACTACAACTACACCGACGCCGACGCGCTGATCGAGGGCCTGCCCAAGCACCAGGCGAGCGTCTGGGCCAAGTACAAGTTCTCGGTTGGCGGCGTGAACGGCTTCTCGGCCGGCGCCGGCCTGCGCATGATGAGCTCGTTCCGCGACATGCAGTCGGGCGTTGGCCCGCGCATTCCGGGCGTTGCGCTGGCCGACCTCGTGTTCGCCTACGAGACCGCCGCCTGGCGCTATGCGCTCAACATCAACAACGTGACGGACAAGGTCTACTTCAGCACCTGCCTGTCGCGTGGTGATTGCTGGTACGGCTCGCGCCGCAACATCGTCGCCAGCGCGACCTACCGTTTCTAGAATCCCTTTCTCCATCAGAGCCACCACGACATGAACAGCCGAAAGATCAAGACCTGGGCCTGGGTGCACAAGTGGAGCAGCCTCGTGTGCACGGTGTTCATGCTGCTGCTGTGCATCACGGGCCTGCCGCTGATCTTCCACCACGAGATCGGCCACCTGCTCGGCACCGAGGTCGAGTCGCCGAAGATGCCGGCGGGCACGCCGCACATCAGCCTCGACCGCGTGCTCGACATCGCGAAGGCGAAGCACCCCGACCGCGTGGTGCAGTTCGCCTCGCAGCCCGAGGACGACAACGGCCTGTGGTTCGTCACGCTCACGCCCACGCCGGAGCCCACGGACGACTTCAAGTCCGTCGCGGTCGATGCGCGTACGGGCGAGGTGCTCGCGCAGCCGAAGTTCGACGAGGGCTTCATGTACGTGATGTTCAAGCTGCACGTCGATCTCTTCGCGGGGCTGCCGGGCAAGCTGTTCCTCGGCTTCATGGGCCTGCTGCTGCTGGTGGCCGTCGTCTCGGGCGTGGTGCTGTATTCGCCCTTCATGCGCAAGCTCGATTTCGGCACGGTGCGGCGCGAGAAGCGTCCGCGCCTGAAGTGGCTCGACCTGCACAACCTGCTGGGCATTGTCACGCTGGTGTGGGTGTTCGTGGTGGGCGCCACCGGCATGATCAACACATGGGCCGACCTGCTCATCAAGTACTGGCAGTACGACCAGCTCAGCGCGCTCATGACGCCCTACAAGAACGAGCCCATCGTGGCGGTGAACGAGCGCGCCTCGGTGCAGCGCTCGATGGACGCCGCGATGCAGAAGGCGCCCGGCATGAAGCTGTCGTTCATTGCGTTCCCGGGCACGTCGTTCTCGAGCCCGCATCACACCACCTTCTTCGTGCGCGGCAACGAGCCCTTCACTTCGAAGCTCTTCCAGCCGGTGCTGGTCGACGCCAAGACAGCAGAGGTGACCGCGACGCCGAAGCTGCCCTGGTACCTCTGGGCGCTGCTGGTGTCGCAGCCGCTGCACTTCGGCGACTACGGCGGCATGCCGATGCAGATCATCTGGGCGCTGCTCGACATAGCGACCATCATCGTGCTGGGCAGCGGGCTGTATCTCTGGCTCAAGCGGGGCAACCCGGTGCCCGCATCCAGCAAGAAGACGGCTGCGGCGCATGAACAGCATGTGCCGCCCACCGCTCCGCAGGGCGAGCCGGCTCCGGCGATGAAGGTTCAGGCATGAAGCCGCATCAACACCATCAAAGCTTCTGGCGCATGTGGGGCTGGCCGATCGTGCTCGGCCTGTTGACCACCTTCGGACTGATCTCGGCGCTTTTCAGCGATGGCGGGTTGGGCGACATCCTGGCCTGGTTTGCACTGGGCATTCCGTGCGTGGTGGGCGCCTGGTATGGCTGGCGCAGGGCGCCGGAGCGCTAGTTTTCCCTGAGAGTCGCGCCACCGCGACACGCGTGGCTGGCGTGCCGAAGCAGAATCGGCGCGATGAAACCTGCGCCCGTTGCTGCCGCCTGCCTTCTCTTGCTGGGTGTTCCGCTGGCCGCGCAGGCCCAGCAGGAGCCATCGGCCGACGCTGATACCAGCGGCGCGCGTCTGCGCGAGATCACTGTCTCCACGCCACGCGGCCAGGTCGCGCCCTTCAACGTGCCCGGCTCGGTCGACCGCGTCGACGGCGACGAGATGCGCGACAGCCGCCTGCAGGTCAATCTCTCCGAAAGCCTCGGCGCGGTGCCGGGGCTGCAGGTGCAGAACCGGCTGAACTACGCGCAGGACCTGCAGCTGTCGATCCGCGGCTTTGGTGCGCGCTCGACCTTCGGCGTGCGCGGCGTGCGGCTGTATGTCGATGGCATTCCCGCGACCCTGCCCGACGGGCAGGGGCAGACTTCGAACATCGACATTGGCTCGCTGGACCGGGTCGAAGTGCTGCGCGGGCCGTTCTCGGCGCTGTATGGCAATTCGTCTGGCGGCGTGTTGCAGGCCTTCACCGCTTCGGGCGAGGGCGCGCCGCGGCTGTCCTATTCGCTTGCGGGCGGCAGCTTCGGCACCTGGCGGCAGTCACTGCAGCTCAGCGGATCGCAAGGAGCGGTGGACTATCTGCTCGATGCGAGCCGCTTCCACACCGACGGCTGGCGCGAGCACAGCGCGGCGCGGCGCGACATTGCCAACGGCAAGCTCGGCATTGCACTGGACAACGGCGACAAGCTGACGCTGATCTTCAACAGCGTGCACATCGACGCGCAGGATCCGCTGGGCCTCACGGCCGATCAATACGCCCTGGCGCCGCGCAACGCCCCGCTGGCCACGCAGTACAACACCCGCAAGACAGTCGAGCAGACGCAGGTTGGCCTGCTCTACGAGCGGCGCATCGACGCGCAGCAGGGACTGCGCCTCATGGTCTACGGCGGCGAGCGCAAGACCACGCAGTTCCAGTCGATCCCGCCATCTGCGCAGCAGAACCCGCTGCACGCGGGCGGCGTAATCGACTTGTCGCGGCAGTACGGCGGCGTGGACCTGCGCTGGAACGCCGCGCTCACGCTGGCCGACCGGCCTTTCGACGTGGTGGCGGGCCTGGCCTACGACAGCCTGCGCGAAAAGCGGCGCGGCTACGAGAACTACCTCGGGCCGGTCTCGGCGCCGGTGCTCGGCGTCCAGGGGCGGCTCAGGCGCAACGAGCTCAATGAGGCGTGGAACCTCGATCCCTACGCGCAGGCCACCTGGCGCTTTACTGACCGCTGGACGCTCGAAGCCGGCGTGCGCCGCAGCAGCGTGCATTTCAACTCGCAGGACCGCTACATCGTGGGGGCGAACCGCGACGACAGCGGCAGCGCGCGCTACAGCAAGACGCTGCCGGTGGCCTCGCTGCGCTACCAGGCGACGCCGGACCTGGCGCTGTACGGCTCCATCGGTCGCGGCTTCGAGACGCCGACGCTGAACGAGCTTTCCTACCGGGCGAACGGTGCGAGCGGGCTCAACTTCGCGCTGCGGCCTTCGGTGAACGACAGCATCGAGGTCGGCGCCAAGGCGCGGCTTGCCGGCGGCCTGCTGACGGCGGCGCTGTTCCAGACCCGCACGCGCGACGAGATCGTCACGGACACCAACGTCGGCGGGCGCGCCACCTTCCAGAACGCGGGGCGCACGAAGCGCAACGGCTTCGAGCTGGGCTGGCAGCACGAGACCGCGAATCACTGGCGCACGCAACTGGCCTACACGTGGCTGGATGCGACGTACCGCGATGCCTTCTGTTCGCCGTCTCCGTGTGCGACTGCGAACACCGTGGCGGCGGGCAATCGCATTCCGGGTATTGCACGGCAATCGCTGTTTGCATCGCTGGGGTGGGTGCCGCCCGAGGGCTGGCGCGCTGGCGTCGAGATGCGCGCGCTGGGCCGCATGCAGGCCAACGACGTCAACACCGCGAGCGCGCCGGGCTATGCCGTCGCGGCGGTGTATGCGGGCTACTTGAAGAAATGGGAGCGTTGGGAGTTCAACGCCTTCGCGCGTGTCGACAACCTGTTCGACCGGCGCTACGTGGGCTCGGTCATCGTCAACGAGGGCAATGCGCGCTATTACGAGCCCGCGCCGGGCCGTAACTGGACGGTGGGCTTGAGCGGCGCTTACCGCTTCTGACGACCCACCGTCTTTTCTTGCTTACTTGAGGCCGGCAGCCGCGCGCAGGGTGGGCGCCAGCGTCGTCGCTTCCCAGGTGAACTCCGGCTCTTCGCGGCCGAAGTGGCCGTAGGCGGCGGTCTTCTGGTAGATCGGGCGCAGCAGGTCGAGCATCTGGATGATGCCCTTCGGACGCAGGTCGAAGTGCTCGCGCACGAGTTCGGCGATCTTGTCGTCGGGGATCACGCCGGTGCCTTCGGTGTAGACCGTGATGTTCATCGGCTCGGCCACGCCGATCGCGTAGGCCACCTGGATCTGGCACTGGCGCGCAATGCCGGCGGCCACGATGTTCTTGGCCACGTAGCGCGCGGCGTAGGCAGCCGAGCGGTCGACCTTCGACGGGTCCTTGCCGGAGAACGCGCCACCGCCGTGCGGGCAGGCGCCGCCGTAGGTGTCGACGATGATCTTGCGGCCGGTGAGGCCGCAGTCGCCCTGCGGGCCGCCGATGACGAAACGGCCGGTCGGGTTGATCAGGTAGCGCGTGTCTTTGAGCCACTCCTTGGGCAGCACGGGCTTGATGATCTCCTCGATGATGGCTTCGTTGAACGAGGCCTTCATCTTGGTCGAGGTTTCGCTCTGGTCGGGGCTGTGCTGGGTGGAGAGCACCACGGTGTCGATGCTGTGCGGCTTGCCGTCAACGTAGCGCATCGTGACCTGGCTCTTGGCGTCGGGGCGCAGGAAGGGCAGACGGCCGTCCTTGCGCAGCTGGGCCTGGCGCTCGACGAGGCGGTGCGCGTAGTAGATGGGCGCGGGCATCAGCTCGGGCGTTTCGTCGCAGGCGTAGCCGAACATCAGGCCCTGGTCGCCGGCACCGGTGTTCAGGTGGTCGTCGCTCGCGTGATCCACGCCCTGGGCGATGTCGTTGGACTGCTTGTCGTAGCAGACCATCACGGCGCAACCCTTGTAGTCGATGCCGTACTCGGTGTTGTCGTAGCCGATGCGCTTGATGGTGTCGCGCGCGACCTGGATGTAGTCGACGTGCGCGTTGGTCGTGATTTCGCCGGCTAGCACGACCAGGCCGGTGTTGGTCAGCGTCTCGGCGGCCACGCGGCTGCGGGGGTCCTGCTCGAAGATCGCGTCCAGGATGGCATCCGAGATCTGGTCGGCTACCTTGTCGGGGTGGCCTTCGGAGACGGATTCGGAAGTGAAGAGGAAATCGTTCGCCATTTGTTCAAACTCCTTGAAGTGGTTGGCGCGTTGCCAACTCTGCGGAGCCCTGGCGAACGCTTTAGCAGATGCCGATGAATCGGCCGGGGCACAATCGCTTCGCGCTTGTGTTTGTCGCCCTGCAAGTTGTTCCGTAACTCGGCGACAATTTGCATTCTATTCGAGCCGCGCAATACCATGCGCGCGCGTCCGTTTTTTGACCCCCCCGTTTTCAATGATCACCCTGTTCCGCCTGCTTGCCCGCGTGCCGATGCCGTTGATGCATCGACTCGGCGCCATGCTGGGCTGGCTGGTCTGGTGGAGCGCGCCGGACTACCGCCGCCGCTTCAAGGCCAACGCCGAGAGCGCGGGCTTCGCCCCCGACCAGTACCGTCCCGCCATTGCCGCCGCCGGCAAGATGGCTTCCGAGCTGCCCTGGCTCTGGCTGCGCCCGCAGGGCCAGACCGTGCTGCACCGCGTGGTGCGCTGGGAGGGTGTCGAGGCCTTCGAGACGGCCATGCAGGCCAAGAAGGGCGTGATCCTGGTGGCGCCGCACCTCGGTAGCTGGGAGATGTGCGGCCAGGCCATCGGCGAGCGCTTTCTTGCGGCCTACGGGCCGATCACGGCGCTGTTTCGCCCCGCGCGCAAGAAATGGATGGCCGACCTGATCGCCGCCGGCTCGCGCGACCGGCCCGGCCTGCAGACGCTGCCCACCAACAACAGCGGCGTGCGCGGCCTGATCCGCACGCTGCGCGGCGGGGGCTACACCGGCATCCTGCCCGACCAGGTGCCGCCGCTGGGGCAGGGCGTGTGGGCCCCGTTTCTGGGGCGCCCGGCGTACACCATGACCCTGCTTCCCCGCCTTGCGCAACAGACCGGCGCGGCCTGCTTCCTCAGCGTGTGCGAGCGCCTGCCGAACGGCGCGGGCTACGTGATCCGCTTCGAACCCATCGTCGGCACGGCGCTGACCGACCCGTCGGCCTCCATCGAGGACGCGTCGGCCGCCATGAACGACGCCATCGGCCGGCTGATCCACGGCCTGCCGGGCCAGTACGTGTGGGACTACGCCCGCTACAAGGAGCCGCGCGCCGAGCGCGTGGCCGCCACTGCCGGGGAGGCGGCATGAGCCTCGGTTCCCGACTCGGCATCGGCTTCATGCGCGTGATTGCGCCGCTGCCGTTGCCGCTCGTGCGCGGCTTCGGCGCGTTTCTCGGCCGCATCCTTCATACCGTCGCCGTACCGCGGCGGCGCGTGGTCGACACCAATCTGGCGGTGTGTTTCCCCGAGAAATCGGAGGCCGAGCGCCGCGCCATCGCGCGCCAGACCTTCGTCTACGTGGCGCAGTCCTGGCTGGACCGCAGCTGGCTCTGGCATGCGCCCGAGAAGGTGGTGGCGAGCCGGCTCAAGGTGGTTGGGGCCGCTTCGGAGATCCGCGAGATCGCCGACGGCGACGAGCCGATGATCCTGTTCGCGCCGCATTTCTACGGCCTCGACGCCGCGGCCACCGCCCTGACCATGCACACAGCGCGCCCCTCGGCCACCATCTACACGACCCAGCGCGACCCGATGGTCGACGCCTGGATTCGCGAAGGCCGCACCCGCTTCGGCGACGTGGCGGCGCTCAACCGGGTGGACGGCATCAAGCCGGTGCTGCAGGGCCTGCGCAAGGGCGGCCTGCTGTACCTGCTGCCCGACATGGACTTCGGGCGCGACCAGACCATCTTCGTGCCGTTCTATGGCGTGCAGGCAGCCACCGTGCCCTCGCTGTCGCGATTCGCGCGGCTGGGCAAGGCCAAGGTGGTGCCGGTGGTGTCGAAGCTCACGCCCGGGGGCTATGAGATCGAGATCTTGCCGACCTGGCAGAACTTTCCGACCGACGACGTCGAGGCCGACACGACGCTCATGAACACGCGGCTGCAGGGTTACATCGACACGATGCCTGCCCAGTACTACTGGGTGCATCGACGGTTCAAGACCCGCCCGGAGGGCGAGGCTCCTATTTACTGAGCGCGCTGCAGGAAGCCTTCGATCTCGCGGGCGACCAGTTGTGGTTGCTCGTGCACGATCCAGTGGGTCGCGTTCGGCACCTTCTTCACCTCGAGCTTCGGCACGTAGTCTTCCAGCCCTTCGAGCAGGCCGGGCAGCAGCGCCGCGTCGTCGAGTGCCCAGAACACGAAGGTCGGCACATCCACCGTGAGCCGTTCGCGTGGCAGCACGGGAATGCTGTCGATGGTCTGGCCCGGCAGCGGCGGCTTCATCGGTGTCACGCGATAGAGGTTGCAGGCGCCCGTGAGGCCCGCGCCCCAGACCTCGCGGTACTTCTGCTTCACTTCTTCGGTGAGCCAGCCGAAGCCGTCGGGGCCGGCCTTCATCAGCAGGAAGAAGGGCCACATGCGCTTGAAGTCGTCGGCCGCGAGCAGCGCCTCGGCATCGGGGCGCGCGAGGAAGTTCATGTAGGCGCTCGCTTGCTGCTGTTCCGGGCTGTTGCGCAGTTCGCGGGTGAAGGTGCCCGGGTGCGGCGAATTGATGATGACCAGCTTGCCGACCTGCTGCGGGAATGCGTTGGCATAGCCCCAGGCAAAGGCGCCGCCCCAGTCGTGGGCCACCAGCGCTGCCATGGTGCCGTCGGCGCTTTCGGTCGCGACGAGCTGCTGGATGTCCTGGATCAGCAGGTGGGCCTTGTAGGCTGCCACTTCCGTCGGCGCGCTCGACTTTTCGAAGCCGCGCAGGTTGGGCGCCACGCAGCGGTAGCCGCCGTGGGCGGGGTCCGCGAAGTAGTCGAGCAGTTCGTCCCAGATGAACGCGGCCTCGGGGAAGCCGTGGAGGAACACCATCAGCGGCTGGCCCGGCTTGCCGACGGCGCGGCAGCTCAGGGTGGTGCCGTTGGGCAGGCTGCGTTGGAAGGTCTCGATCATGCTTCTTGTCTCCTTGGGTTGACTGTCGCTATTGTTTTGATAGTGAACTGCGCAGATGGGACGGTCGGTACAGCCTGTTTTTTGATCAGGCCTCTTCTGGCTCAGCCGGCGGCTCCGGCGGCGTTGCCGGTGCGGCAGCCCCATCCGGATGCACCCAGCGCCACAGCAGTTCGGCTGCTTCGCCAACGCCCTGCTTCTTCAAAGCCGAGAACAGTTTCACCTCGCCGCCGCCGGCGTTCAGTCGCGTAATGGACAGCACCTTGGCGGCTTCGCTGCGCGTGAGCTTGTCGGATTTGGTCAGCAGCACGAGGAACTTGAGGCCCTGTTCCACGCGCGGGCGGATCACGTCGAGCAGGATCTCGTCGAGTTCGGTCAGGCCGTGGCGCGGATCGCACATGAGCACCACGCCGCGCAGGCTTTCGCGCGTCATCAGGTAGTTGCCCATCACGCGCTGCCAGCGCAGCTTGGCTTCGCGCGGCACGGCCGCATAGCCGTAGCCGGGCAGGTCGGCCAGCACTGCGTCGTCGACCTTCTGCTTGCCTATGCCGAACAGGTTGATGTGCTGCGTGCGGCCCGGCGTCTTGGAGGCGAAGGCCAGGCGTGTCTGTTGCGTGAGGGTGTTGATGGCGGTCGACTTGCCTGCGTTGGAGCGGCCGACGAAGGCAATCTCGGGCAGGTCGACAGGGGGCAGATGCTCCAGCTGGGGGGCGCTGGTGAGGAAGTGGGCGGTGTGCAACCAGCCGAGCGCAACGCGCTCGCGTTCAGCGACCTGGGGGTCCGCGGCGGGGGCCGCGCGGGGAGGATAGGCAGCGGGCTTGGCGCGCGGGGAGGGCATCTACGGACTTTCGAAACAAGACCCACATTGTAGAATCGTGAGGTTTTGCGCCATAAATTCGAAGCCCCCGATATGAAGTTGTTTGCCAATATTCTGCTTGCAGCCCTCGTGGGCATCGCAGCCAGCGCGAGTTTTGCAGCCGATGAACACGCGGCTGCTCCGGCCGCGGCGCCTGCAAAACCGGCCAAGCCGGACCCCGCCAAGGGGGACACGCTGTTCAATGCGAGCACTCCAACGGTCCAGAGTTGCGCCTCGTGCCACAACGCCGACGGCAACTCGACCATCGCGGCCAATCCCAAGCTGGCGCAACAGCACCCCGAATACATCCTCAAGCAGCTGGAAGACTTCAAGTCCGGCAAGCGCAAGAACAGCGTCATGAGCCCCATGGCCTCGAACCTCAGCGACCAGGACATGCGCGACATCGCCTGGTTCGTGGCCTCGAAGAAGGTCAAGACCGGCTTCTCGAAGAGCAAGGACACCGTGGCCCTGGGCGAGAAGATCTACCGCGGCGGTATCGGTGAGCGCTCCATCCCCGCCTGCGCCGGCTGCCACAGCCCCAACGGCGCCGGCTTGCCCGCTCAATACCCGCGCCTGGGCGGCCAGAACGCCGACTACACCGTGGCCCAGCTCAAGGCCTTCCGCGGCGACGGCACCCCCGTGCGCACCAACAGCGGCCCCATGACCGGCGTTGCTGCCAAGCTCAACGACCGCGAAATTGCCGCCGTGGCGGACTACATCGCCGGCTTGCGCTGATGTCGATGCGCTCCAGAGCGTGAACTAACCGCCGACAACAACCCCAAACAAAGGGCGGGCCGATCCAGCAGGATGGCCCGCCTTTTTGCTTTTTTCCCTTCTTCCCTTACCTTCGCCCGATGTCCGTCTCCACCCATGGCCTTCGCGTTCATCGCGGCCCGCAGATGCTTCGCGCTGCGGTGGAGCTGTTTTCGTCGATGCGCTTCGCGATCGCGCTGCTCACCATCATCTGCATTGCGTCGATCATCGGCACCGTGCTCAAGCAGCACGAACCGATCAACAACTACATCAACCAGTTCGGGCCGTTCTGGGCCGAGCTGTTCCGCGCAGCGCGGCTCGACTCCATTTACAGCGCCTGGTGGTTCCTGCTGATCCTGCTGTTCCTCGTGATCAGCACCACGCTGTGCATCGCGCGCAACACGCCGCGCATTTTGGTCGACCTCAAGACCTTCAAGGAAGACATCCGTGCGCAGAGCCTGAAGGCGTTTGGCCAGCGCGCGGAAAATCGGCTCGGCGAAACGCCCGAAGCAGCGGCCAACCGCATCGGGCAACTGCTGGTGAGCGGCGGCTGGAAGGTCAAGCTGCAACAGCGCGAGGCCGTCGACGGCAGCCGGCCGACTTCCGCGGGCTGGATGGTCGCAGCGCGCGCCGGCGGCGCCCACAAGCTCGGCTACATCGCGGCCCACAGCGCGATCGTGCTGGTGTGCATCGGCGGCCTGCTCGACGGCGACCTCGTGGTGCGTGCGCAGACCTGGTTCAACGGCAAGAGCGTGTTCACCGGCGGTGGCATGATCGCCGACGTGGCGCCGGAGCACCGACTGTCCGCCAGCAACCCGACCTTCCGCGGCAACATCCTCGTGCCCGAAGGCGGGCAGGGCAGCGTGGCCATCCTGAACCAGTCCGATGGCGTGCTGCTGCAGGAACTGCCGTTCTCCATCGAGCTGAAGAAGTTCATCGTCGACTACTACTCGACCGGCATGCCCAAGCTCTTTGCGAGCGAGGTGGTGCTGCACGACCGCGAGACAGGCGAGCAGGTGCCCGCGCGCATCGAGGTCAACCACCCGGCCAGCTACAAGGGCGTGGAGATCTACCAGTCGAGCTTCGACGACGGCGGCTCCAAGGTGAAGCTCAAGGCAGTGCCGATGGCCGCCGCTGCCAAGTCCTTCGAGGTGGAAGGCATCATCGGTGGCCCGAGCACCGAGATCACCAACGGCAAGGACAAGCTCACGCTCGAGTATGCAGCGCTGCGCGTGATCAACGTCGAGAACTTCGCCGACGCCGGTGCCATGAGCAGCGGCGCCGATGTGCGCAAGGTCGACCTGCGCCACGACATCGAATCGCGCCTGGGCGCCGCCAACAAGACCAACAAGCCGAAGGTGCTGCGCAACATCGGCCCGAGCATCGGCTACAAGCTGCGCGACGCTGCCGGCCAGGCGCGCGAGTACCAGAACTACATGGTGCCGGTCGACACCGGCGACGGCCAGCCGGTGTTCCTGCTCGGCATGCGCGAGAAGCCCGAAGACCCGTTCCGATACCTGCGCGTGCCGGCCGACGAGCAGGGTTCCATGGACGGTTTCGTGCGCATGCGCGCCGCACTCGGCGACGCCGACACCCGCGCGCGTGCCATCGAGCGCTACATCGCCAAGGCCTCCGACCCCAAGCGCCCCGAAATGGCCGAGCAGCTGCGCGTGTCGGCCGCGCGCGCGCTGGCGCTGTTCGCAGGCAGCGAGCGCGCCAAGGCCGACGCCGCCACGGTGGGTGGCTGGCAGGCGATTGCCGAGTTCATGGAAGTCAACGTGCCCGAGGCCGAGCGCGAGCGCGCCGGCGGCGTGCTGGTGCGCATCCTGAACGACGTGCTGTTCGAAGTGCTCAACCTGAGCCGCGAAGGCGCCGGCCTGGCCGCGCTGCCGAACGACGAGAAGTCGCAGGCCTACCTGACGCAGGCCGTGCTGGCCATCAGCGACGCACACTTCTACCCGGCCCCGGTCGCGATGATGATGACCGACTTCACCCAGGTGCAGGCCAGCGTGTTCCAGGTGGCGCGCGCCCCTGGCAAGAACGTCGTCTATCTGGGCTGTCTGTTGCTGATCATCGGGATTTTTGCCATGCTGTACGTGCGTGAGCGGCGCCTCTGGGTGTGGCTGACGCCCGATGGCAACGGGACCGACGGCGACAAATTGGAGACAGCCGCCACGATGGCGTTCTCGGTCAATCGCAAGACCATGGACAGCGACCGCGAATTCGAGCATCTCAAGCACAAGCTGCTCGCCCTGAACAAGACAGAACCCGAGACACCATGAACACCACGACCCTCACGCTCAATGAAAGCTGGCTCTCGCGCCGCAACCTGTTCGACTGGGTGTTCGCGGCGCTGGTGCTGGCCGGCGGCTTGTTCGCCTTCGCGCGCTATGCGGAGTCGATGGACTACTACGAGAAGCCGATCCTCGCCGCCGCGGTGATAGCGATGATCTCCATCGGCTGGTTCTGGCGGCCGCTGCGCGTGCTGGCCATCGTGGTGGCCGCGGCGTCGCTGCTGGCCATTGCGTCGTACCAGGGCGACCTGGCGCGTGCCGACACGGTGTTCTGGCTCAAGTACTTTTTGTCGAGCCAATCGGCCATCCTCTGGATGAGCGTGTTGTTCTTCATGGGCACTCTGTTCTACTGGCTCGGCTTCTTCGGCGGCAAGCAGTCGGACACCTTCGATGCGATCGGCTCACGCCTGACCTGGGCGGCCGTGACGATGGCGCTGATTGGCACCATGGTGCGCTGGTACGAAAGCCACCTGCTCGGCCCGGACATCGGCCACATTCCGGTCAGCAACCTGTACGAAGTGTTCGTGCTGTTCTGCTGGCTGACGGCCGCGTTCTACCTCTACTTCGAAGAGCGCTACAACACACGCGCGCTCGGCGCCTTCGTGATGCTGGTCGTCAGCGCGGCGGTGGGCTTCCTGCTCTGGTACACGATCGTGCGCGAGGCGCATGAAATCCAGCCGCTGGTGCCTGCGCTGCAGAGCTGGTGGATGAAGCTGCACGTGCCGGCCAACTTCATCGGCTATGGCACTTTCGCGTTGTCGGCCATGGTCGCCTTCGCGTATCTCATCAAGGAGCAGGCCAACGAGACGCGCTGGTACAAGCTCACGCCGATCTGGCTGCTGGGCGTGGCGCTGTGCTTCGTGCCGGTGGCGTTCCGCCAGCGCGTGCAGGAAGCTGGCGGCAGCTATTGGGTGGTCTATGCGGGCATCTCGGCGCTGATTGCGGCGGGCATCCTGCTGGGGCGCAAGCGCATCGCGGCGCGCCTGCCGGCCAACGACGTGCTCGACGACGTCATGTACAAGTCGATCACCGTCGGCTTCGCCTTCTTCACCATCGCCACCGTGCTCGGAGCCCTGTGGGCCGCCGATGCCTGGGGCGGCTACTGGAGCTGGGACCCGAAGGAAACCTGGGCGCTGATCGTCTGGCTCAACTACGCGGCCTGGCTGCACATGCGGCTCGTGAAGGGCCTGCGCGGCACCGTGGCAGCGTGGTGGGCGCTGGGCGGGCTGGCGGTCACCACTTTTGCCTTTCTCGGCGTGAACATGTTCCTGAGCGGACTGCACAGCTACGGCACGCTGTAGACGCAGGCTTGCGGTCTTTCGCGAAGAATTGAAACCGCGCGCCTCGATGGCGCGTAACCAAATCAGGGTTGCTCACGAACTACCCTGAGCACAACGATTCACGCGAAAGGCCTGTCATGTCGTTCCATTCCCGCCCGATCCGTCGCAACAGCAGCAGCCAAGGCGACAACGGCTTCACCCACCCGCTGTCGAGCGAGATCACGCCGCGCGCCGCCTACGAAAGCCGGCGCGACCTGCTGAAGCTCATGGCCGGCGGCGTAGCGGGGGCGGCGCTGGCCGGTTTTGCCGCGCGCGAAGCCTGGGCACAGGCCGATCGCCCCAACAAGCTCGCGCCGCTGCCGGGAGCCAAGTCGGCGGTGCCAGGCGCCATGTCGATGGAAAAGCTCACCGACTACAAGGACGCGTCGACCTACAACAACTACTACGAGTTCGGCACCGACAAGGCCGATCCGGCCAAGAACGCCGGCACGCTGAAGACGCGGCCGTGGACCGTGGAGGTCGAAGGGCTGGTCAAGAAGCCGGGCAAGTACGGCATTGAAGACCTGCTCAAGCTCAGCGCCCAGGAAGAGCGCATCTACCGCCTGCGCTGTGTCGAAGGCTGGTCGATGGTCATTCCGTGGGTTGGCTATTCGCTGGCCGAGCTGATCAAGAAGGTCGAGCCGCAGGGCAATGCCAAGTTCGTCGAGTTCGTGACGCTGGCCGACCCCAAGACCATGCCCTTCGTGGGCTCGCGCGTGCTCGACTGGCCCTATACCGAAGGCCTGCGCATGGACGAGGCGATGCACCCGCTCACGCTGCTTGCCTTCGGCATGTACGGCGAGGTGCTGCCCAACCAGAACGGCGCGCCGGTGCGCCTGGTGGTGCCGTGGAAGTATGGCTTCAAGTCGGCCAAGTCCATCGTGAAGATCCGCTTCGTCGAGAAGGAGCCGAGCACTGCCTGGAACAAGGCCGCGGCCAACGAATACGGCTTCTATTCGAACGTGAACCCCAACGTCGACCATCCGCGCTGGAGCCAGGCCACCGAGCGCCGCATCGGCGACGGCGGCGGCCTGTTCGCCAAGCGGCGCAAGACGGAGATGTTCAACGGCTACGAAGCCCAGGTCGGCCAGCTCTATGCGGGCATGGACCTGAAGAAGAACTACTGAGCCTGCTTCTGCACACGGCCATCGCTCCATGAACAAGCTGCTCATGCATCCGGCGACCAAGCCGGTCATCTTCCTGCTGTGCCTGCTGCCGTTCGCGCGGCTGACGTACGGTGCGTTCACGGACGGGCTCGGCGCCAACCCCGCCGAGTTCCTGATTCGCGCCACGGGCGACTGGACGCTGCGCTTCATCTGCATCGTGCTGGCGGTAACGCCGCTGCGCGTGATCAGCAAATGGAACGCGCTGGCGCGCTACCGCCGCATGCTGGGCCTGTTCGCGTATTTCTACGTGGTGCTGCACCTGCTGTGCTACAGCTGGTTCGACATGGGCTTCGAGTGGGTCGACATCGCCAAGGACATCGCGAAGCGGCCGTTCATCCTGGTGGGCTTCTCGGCCTTCGTGCTGCTGACGCCGCTGGCGGCCACGTCGTTCAATCGCGCGATCAAGGCGATGGGCGCGAAGCGCTGGCAGATGCTGCACAAGCTGGTCTACGTGATCTCGGGTCTGGGCCTGCTGCACTTCTTCTGGATGCGCGCTGGCAAGAACAACTTCGCCGAAGTGTTCATCTACGTTGCGATCATCGGGGTGCTGCTTGCGTGGCGCGTGTGGAATTTTGCGAGCAAGCGCAAGGCGAAGCCGGCAGCAGGGGCAACAGGCGCGGTGCGCAACAGCGAGAAGCCGCTGCGCACCAACTGACGGACGGCAATCAGCCGTCGATCTCGCTGCGCAGCTGGTCTTCCATCGTCTCGCGACGGCGGATCAGCTTGGCGCCGGCGCCGCTCACCAGCACCTCGGCAGCGCGGCCGCGCGTGTTGTAGTTGCTGGACATGCTCATGCAGTACGCACCCGCCGAGAGCACGGCCAGCAGGTCGCCCGCCACCACGTTGAGTGCGCGGTCGCGGCCGATCCAGTCGCCGCTTTCACAAACAGGGCCGACCACGTCGTAGGTCGGTGCGTCGCCGGCGCGCGTGCGAACCGGCACGATGCGCTGGAAGGCCTGGTACATCGCGGGGCGCGGCAAGTCGTTCATGGCCGCGTCGACGATGCAGAAGTTCTTGTCTTCGCCCGGCTTGGTGTAGAGCACCTCGGTCACGCACACGCCGGCATTGCCAACCAGCGAGCGGCCGGGCTCGATCACCAGCTTGCGCTGGCCGAAGCCGCGCGCGTCGAGCTTGGCGAGCAGCTGCTGCCACAGTGCATCGGCCTTGGGCGGCACTTCGCCGTTGTAGTCGATGCCCAAGCCGCCGCCGAAGTCCAGGTGGTAGACCGGCACGCCGGCCGCTTCGATGGCCTCGACCAGATCGAGCACGCGATCGCAGGCGTCGAGGTAGGGCGAGGCTTCGGTGATCTGCGAGCCGATGTGGCAGTCGATACCGACCACTTCCAGGCCCGGTAGCCTTGCAGCATGCCGGTAGGCTTCGACCGCGCGATCGTGCGCGATGCCGAACTTGTTGCCCTTGAGGCCGGTGGAGATGTACGGATGCGTCTTGGGGTCGACGTTCGGATTGATGCGAATGCTGATGGGCGCGCGCTTGCCTTCGGCCACCGCCACTTCGTTGAGCACGTCGAGCTCGGCTTCGCTCTCGATGTTGAAGCAGGCGATGCCGGCGGCGAGCGCCTCGCGCATTTCCGCGCGGGTCTTGCCGACGCCCGAGAAGATGATCTTCTTCGGATCTGCGCCGACGGCCAGCACGCGAGCCAGTTCGCCGCCGGAGACGATGTCGAAGCCGCAGCCGGCTTCCGCGAACACGCGCAGTACGCCGAGCGACGAGTTGGCCTTCATTGCGTAGCAGATGAGGGCGTCACGGCCTTCGAAGCCGCGCTGGTACGCGGCAAGGGCGTCCAGCATCCACTGCTTCGAGTAGACGAAAAGAGGGGTGCCGTGCTCGCGGGCCAGCGCGTCGAGCGCAACGCCTTCGACGTGCAGCGCGCCGTCGCGTTCCGCGATGTGCGGCTGGCCGGGCAGAACGGGGGATGTGATACCGGAGCTCACTTGCGCGGTTCCGTGCTGTTGCTGGCCGGTGCGCTGGCAGCGGCGGCCGGCGCACTGGCGGCAGCCGCTGGTGCGGGCGCCGCCTCGCTGGAGGACGATGATCGCAAGCTTTCGGGCGTCATCAGCTGCGGCAACGTGGCTCGTCCGGCAGCGGCAGGATCGGTCGGCAGGTACAGCGCACCGCGCTGTCCGCAAGCAACCAGACCGGCGGCGCCTGCGACGAGGCAGACCATGAGCGCAGCGCGGGCGCGGGTGCTCACTAGAATTTGGCGAACGTTCAACATAGCGAAATTGTAATGACCGACACCGAGTACATGGACCGCGCCGAAGTCGCGCTCGCCGCCATCGAGCAGGGCTGCGACCGCATCAACGATGCGACTGACGCCGATATCGACAACCAGAGGGTGGGCGGGATGATCACGATTTCATTCCGCAACGGCAGTCAGTTGATCGTGAATCTGCAAAAGCCCCTGCAGGAAATCTGGCTTGCCGCGCGCTCTGGCGGCTACCACTATCGGCACAACGGCCAAGTCTGGGTCGATACCAAGACCGGGGAAGAATTCTTCGGCAACCTGTCGCGCGAAGCGACCCAGCAGGCGGGCCAGCCGCTGGCATTCGCGGCCGCCTGAGTTTTCGTCTCCGTCGTCAGTTGCGGAAAAGATCGAGGATGCGGTTGCGCTCCTCGGGCGGGGCCGGCGGGCTCACCGGGGCGCCGGTCAGAGCTTCCGCTGGCGCCGCAGGCGTGGACTCCACGCCCAGGCTTGCCACGCCGCGTCCCGGCGCGTAGTCGTCGTAGTACCACTCGCCGCCGACGCTCACGATGCCTGAAGGCGGGTTGGCCGACAGCTCGGTCACCGGCACACCCTTGATGGCGGTTTCCATGTAGGTGATCCAGATCGGCAGGCTCAGGCCGCCGCCGGTTTCGCGGTCGCCCAGGTTGCGCGGTGTGTCGTAGCCGATCCAGGAGATGGCTGTCATGGTCGGCTGGAAGCCGGCGAACCAGGCATCGAGCGAGTCGTTGGTGGTGCCGGTCTTGCCGTAGAGGTCGGGCCGCTTGAGCATGGCCTGCGCCTTGGCAGCGGTGCCGGCGCGGGCCACGGAATTCAGCAGCGTGTCCATGATGAAGGCGTTGCGCTGGGGAATGGCGCGCAGCGACTCGTTGAGCAGCGGCGGTTGCTTGTCGACCAGCACCTTGTCCTTGTGGTCGGTGATGCGGGTCACGAGGTACGGATTGACGCGGTAGCCGCCGTTGGCGAACACCGAGTAGCCCACTGCCATCTGCATCGGCGTGACCGAGCCCGCGCCGAGCGCCATCGGCAGATAGGCCGGGTGCTTGTCCTTGTCGAAGCCGAAGTTGGTGATCCACTCCTGCGCGTAGCGCGTGCCGATGGACTGCAGGATGCGGATCGACACAAGGTTCTTCGACTTCATCAGCGCGGTGCGCATCGACATCGGACCGTCGTAGCCGCCGCCGTAGTTCTTGGGCTCCCAGGGCTGGCCGCCGGTGGTGCCGGCATCGAAGAAGAGCGGGCCGTCGTTGATGACGGTGGCAGGGGTGAAGCCCTTTTCGAGCGCCGCGGAGTAGATGAAAGGCTTGAAGCTTGAGCCCGGCTGGCGCCAGGCCTGCGTCACGTGGTTGAACTTGTTCTTGCCGAAATCGAAGCCGCCGACCAGCGCCTTGATGGCGCCATCGCGCGGATCCATGGCGACGAAGGCGCCTTCCACCTCGGGCAGTTGCGTGATTTCCCAGGTGTTCTTGAGGGTCTTCACCACACGGATGACTGCGCCGCGGCGGATCTTGATGTTGGGTGGAGCCTTGTCGGAGAGGCCGGACTGCGCGGGCTTGAGGCCGTCGCCGGTGATCTGTACAGGGTCGCCGTTGCCGCGCACGGCGTCGATCTGCTTGGGCGTGGCCTTGAGCACGACCGCCGCCATCACGTCACCGTTGTCGGGGTGGTCGCTGAGCGCGTCGTCGACTGCTTCGTCGAGTTCCTTGGCGTCGTTCGGCAGATCGACGAACTTCTCGGGGCCGCGATAGATCTGGCGGCGCTCGTAGTCCATGATGCCCTTGCGCAGCGCCTTGTAGGCAGCCGCCTGGTCGGCCGCGACCAGCGAGGTGTAGACCTTCAGGCCGCGCGTATAGGTGCTGTCGCCGTACTGGGCGTACATCAGCTGGCGCACGGTTTCCGCGACGTACTCTGCATGCAGGCGGTTCGGGTCGGCGGCATCGCGCAGATGCAGTTCTTCCTTCTTGGCTTCGGAGGCCTGTTCGGCGGTGATGAAGCCGGCTTCCTGCATGCGGTCGATCACATAGAACTGGCGGCCGCGCGCACGCTGCGGGTTGTTGACCGGGTTGTTCGCGCCCGGCGCCTTCGGCAGGCCGGCCAGCATGGCGGCCTGTGCGATCGTGAGTTCTTGCAGCGGCTTGCCGAAATATGCCTCGGAGGCGGCGGCGAAGCCGTAGGCGCGGTTGCCGAGATAGATCTGGTTCAGGTAGATCTCGAAGATCTGATCCTTGGTGAGCAGGTGCTCCAGCTTGAAGGTCAGCAGCACCTCGTAGATCTTGCGGGTGAGCGTCTTCTCCGAGCTCAGGTAGACGTTGCGCGCCACCTGCATCGTGATGGTCGACGCGCCTTGGCTCTTCACGCGGTTCATGTTGGCCAGACCCGCGCGCACCATGCCCTTGTAGTCGACGCCGCCGTGGTCGTAGAAGCGTGCATCTTCGGCCGCGAGCACAGCGTCTTTCACGACCTTGGGAATGGCCGAAATCGGGGTGAGATTGCGGCGTTCTTCGCCGAATTCGCCGATCAGGATGCCTTCAGCCGAAAACACCCGCAGCGGCAGCTTGGGCCGGTAGTCAGAGAGTTCGCTGATGTCCGGCAGGTTCGGATACGCGACGGCAAGAGCCACCGCCACCACGCAAAGCACCGCCAGCACACCGGCCGCGGCAATGCCGAACCCCCAGAAGAAAAAGCGCAAAAGCCATTTCAGCCAGGTCGGGCGCTTGGAGGAAGGGGTCTTGGCTGGCCCTTTGGGGCTTGAAGTTTCTTGCATGAGGGGCCGGAGAGTCACCGGACATTATAAAAAGCCGTCCCCTTTTCACGATCCGATCTTTGCTGCCCTTGCATCGCCCTAATTCAAAAGTTACAAAATGCGGATTTGACGTCAGGTTTTGACAACGCTTCAGGGTTTTGCCCCCCGGAGCTGCTTGGTTGCCGCTACGCCTGCTGCTAGCATGCAACCGAACGCACATTTTTCTATTGGTTACAAATACAGGGGGAGAGGGACCTAACTTGGCTGCTCTTGGATCATTGTTTCGTCGTCAGAACGCTCCCCTGCTTGGGCTGGATGTCAGTTCGTCCAGCGTCAAGCTGGTTGAGCTCGGCCGTGAGGCCAGCGGCAAGCTGGTTCTGGAACGCTGTGCCATCGAGCCCCTGGAACGTGGCTGGATCACTGACGGCAACGTCGAGAAGTTCGACGAGGTGGCGGAAGCCGTCCGGCGCGTTGTCCGCAAGAGCGGCACGCGCACCCGCAATGTGGCGCTTGCACTGCCGCCATCGGCCGTGATCACCAAGAAGATCATTCTTCCGGGCGGCATGAGCGAGCAGGAGCTCGAGATTCAAGTCGAGTCCGAAGCCAACCAGTACATCCCGTTCTCGCTGGACGAAGTCAGTCTCGACTTCTGCGTTACGGGGCCGAGCGCCTCGTCCGCCGGCGACGTGGAGGTACTGATTGCCGCGTCCCGCAAGGAAAAGGTCCAGGATCGCGAAGGTCTGGCGGAAGCCGCCGGCCTGAAGGCGATGATCCTCGATGTCGAGTCTTATGCGTCGCGCTTGGCAACCGCTCGCCTGATCGAGCAACTGCCTGGCAAGGGCGTGGATTCGATCGTGGCGCTCTTCGAAGTGGGCGCCTTCACCACCAGCATGCAGGTGCTGCGCAATCAGGAAGTGCTGTATGACCGCGACCAGGCATTCGGCGGCGCCCAGCTTACGCAACTGATCGTGCGCCAGTACGGTTTTTCCGCCGAAGAAGCCGAAGCCAAGAAGCGCAGCGGCGACTTGCCCGACGACTACGGCTCCGGCGTGCTCAAGCCTTTCGTGGAAAGCATCGCGCAGGAAATCGCGCGTGCGCTCCAGTTCTTCTTCACGAGCACGCCGCACAACCGTGTCGACTACGTGTTGCTTGCGGGTGGATCGGCGTCGCTGCCGGGCCTGACCAACGCCGTGACGCGACAGACCTCGTTCGCCTGCTCGCTCCTGAACCCCTTTGACGGTATGGACTTCAGCTCGAACATCCGCGAGAAGAAGGTTCGCCGCGAGGCGCCGTCCTATCTGACCTCTTGCGGGTTGGCCATGCGGAGGTTCCTGCAGTGATCCTCATCAATCTGCTTCCGCACCGCGAAGCTGCACGCAAGCGGCGGCGCGAGGCTTTCTTTGGCACCTTGGGCGCCGCAGCGGTGCTCGGTCTTCTGATTGCTGGCCTGGGCTATCTCTGGTTCGAGGCCCAGATCGCAGGGCAGCGATCGAAGAACAGCTTCCTCTCGGCCGAGATCAAGAAGCTCGAAGTCGAGATCAAGGAAATCTCGACGTTGCAGGAAGAAATCGCGGCGCTGCGCGCACGCCAGCAGGCTGTCGAAGACCTGCAGGGCGACCGCAACCTGCCTGTGCACCTGCTCAACGAACTGGTCCGGCAACTGCCTGACGGCGTCTACCTGACCAGCATGAAGCAGGACAACCAGACGGTCACGCTGCAAGGCATGGCCCAGTCGAACGAGCGTGTCTCGGAACTGCTGCGCAATCTGGGCAACAACAGCCCCTGGCTCGTGAAGCCGGAGCTGGTCGAAATCACTTCGGCAAACGTGAACCTGAATCCGCGCGACCAGCGCCGTGTTGCGAACTTCACGATGCGCATTGGCCTGAAACGCCCCACCGATGCTCAAAAGGCCGCCGCCGAAAAGGCCCTGGCCGCAACGGCGCAATCCAAGGGGTAACCGATCATGGCAAGCAATCGCCCCTCCCAAAAAATAGATGTCGGCGCTGCGCTGCAGCGTTTCGGCGAACAGTTCCGCGGGCTCAACCCGAACGATCCGTCGATGTGGCCGCCGGTGCCGCGGTATGCACTCTGCCTGGCAGTCACCGCGCTGGTACTGGTTGCCTTGTGGTTCGTCTGGCTGACCAATTCGAACGACGAACTCGAAGGCGAGCGTTCCAAGGAAGTCGCGCTCAAGGCCGATTACCAGAAAAAGGTGGCTCAGGCGGCTAACCTCGAACTGCTGAAGAAGCAGCGCGAACAGGTCCAGCAGTACGTGACCCTGCTCGAGAAGCAGTTGCCCAGCAAGGCTGAAATGGACGCTCTGCTGTCGGACATCAACCAGGCAGGCCTTGGCCGCAGCCTTCAGTTCGAGCTGTTCCGTCCGGGACAGGTGTCGGTCAAGGACTACTACGCCGAGCTTCCGATCGCTGTTCGCGTGACCGGGCGGTACCACGACATGGGTGCCTTCGCAGCCGACGTCGCCGGCCTCTCGCGCATCGTGACGCTGAACAACATCACCGTCACCCCGCAAAAGGACAAGGACGTGCTGACGATGGATGCCACCGCGCGCACCTTCCGCTACCTCGATGATGACGAGCGGGCTGCGCAGAAGCGCGCCGCGGCGCCGAAGGCGAAGAAATGAAGATCGCCGCCAAAGCACTGTGGCTGACGCTGGCCGCGCTGGGGCTGAGCGCCTGCGATTCGGGCCAGGACGACTTGCAACTCTGGATGGCCGAACAGCGCGCCCAGGTGAAGCCCTCGGTGCCGCCCATTTCGGAGCCCAAGAAGTTCACGCCGCAGGCCTACACCGAAGCCTCGTCGTTCGAGCCTTTCAACATCCTGAAGCTGACGCAGGCGCTGCGCCGCGACTCGAACCAGCCGAGCACGTCCGAGTTGATCGCGCCCGAACTGGCGCGCCGCAAGGAGGCGCTCGAAGCCTTCCCGCTCGACTCGATGGCGATGGTCGGCAGCATGAACCGCAACGGCCAGCCAGTGGCGCTGGTCCGTGTCGACAAGCTGCTCTACAAGGTGCGCGTCGGCGAATACCTGGGACTCAACTACGGGCGCATTACCCGTATCAACGAAACCGAAGTCGCCTTGCGTGAAATCGTGCAAGACGCCGCCGGTGAATGGATCGAACGCGTCGCGACGCTGCAGCTGCAAGAGAGTGCGAAATGAACCAAAACAAATCAACGATGGCACAGTGGCTGCGCGCTGCCGGCCTGGGTCTGCTGGCCTTCGGTGCATTGGCCGTGGCCCATGCGCAAAACGCCATCGAGGCCGTGACCAGCTCGACCCAGTCCGGCGCGGAAGTGATCCGCATCGACCTTGCGCAGCCGCTCACCGCGGTGCCCGCCGGGTTTGCCGTGCAAACGCCGGCTCGCATTGCACTCGATTTTCCGGGTGTCACGAACGCCATCGGCCGCTCCGCCATCGAAGTGAACCAGGGCAACCTGCGCTCGGTGAATGTGGTTCAGGCCGGTGAACGCAGCCGGGTGGTGCTGAACCTGAAGCAGGCGACTGCGTACAAGGCCGAGATCCAGGGCAAATCGCTGCTGGTCATTCTCGAGCCGGTGGCCGGTTCGGCGCTTGTCACATCTGCCGCCACGACTTTCGCTGAAAACCGCAACCGGGACATGCTGCCGTTGCGCGACGTCGATTTCCGCCTCGGTGCCGACAGCACAGGTCGCGTCATCGTCGATCTTCCGAACAACCAGGTTGGTGTCGACGTCAAGCAGCAGGGCAAGAACCTCGTCGTGGAGTTCACCAAGTCGACGCTGCCCGAGGGCCTGCGCCGTCGCCTCGATGTGGCCGACTTCGGAACGCCGGTCCAGCTGATCACCTCGCAGCAATCGGGCGACCGCGTCCGCATGACGATCGAGGCCAAGGGCGACTGGGAGCACAGCGCCTACCAGAGCGAGAACCAGTTCGTGGTTGAAGTCCGCGCCCGCAAGGTCGATCCGACCAAGCTGACGCAAGGCGTCGGCTACAACGGCGAGAAGCTGTCGCTCAACTTCCAGAACATTGAAATTCGTTCGCTGTTGCAGGTGATTGCCGACTTCACGAACTTCAACATCGTGACCTCGGACTCGGTGACTGGCGCACTGACGTTGCGGCTGAAGGATGTACCCTGGGACCAAGCTCTCGACATCATCATGCAGGCGAAGAACCTGGGCATGCGCAAGAACGGCAGCGTGCTGTGGATCGCGCCCAAGGATGAAATCAACGCCAAGGAAAAGCTCGAGTTCGAGGCTAAGGCCACGATCGAGAACCTGGAGCCGCTGCGCACCCAGTCGTTCCAGCTCAACTACACCAAGGCGATTGCCATTGCGCAGGGTTTGACGGGCACGGGTGCTTCATCGGGCGGCGGCGGCGGCGGTACGACGACACGTATCCTGAGCCCCCGCGGCAGCGTCATCGCCGAGTCGCGCACCAATCAGCTCTTCGTGTCGGACATCCCGTCGCGCCTGGCCCAGGTGACCGAGCTGATCCAGAAGCTGGACATTCCGGTTCGCCAAGTGCTGATCGAAGCCCGGATCGTCGAAGCGTCCGACACCTTCGGCAAGTCGCTCGGTGTGCGCTTGGGCGGCGGTATCTCCGGTGAGCGTTTTGCATCGTCCGCCGGCAATCGGGCCTACGGCAACGTCGGCGTAATGCCCATCGTCACGGCGGGCGCCAGTGGCGCTGCCAGCACGGCCACCAGCACCTTTACCAATTCCAACTTCATCAACCTCCCGGCAGGCGATGCAGGCGGCACCGGCAACGCGGCAGGCACTTTTGCGATCTCGCTCTTCAATTCGAGCTTCTCGCGCATGCTGAACCTCGAAATCTCGGCGCTCGAAGCTGACGGCAAGGGCAAGCTGGTGTCCAGCCCCCGAGTCATCACGGCCGACCAGACCAAGGCGCTGATCGAGCAGGGTGAAGAAATCCCGTACCAGCAGGCCACGTCCAGCGGCGCCACCTCGATCTCGTTCCGCAAGGCGGTGCTCAAGCTCGAGGTCACGCCGCAGATCACGCCGGAAGGCAACATCATCCTGACGCTGGATGTGAGCAAGGACGCCCGGGGCGTGAATACCTCGGCGGGTCCGGCGATCAACACCAAGCACGTGCAGACCGAGGTGCTGGTGGAGAACGGCGGCACGGTCGTCATCGGTGGTATCTTCGAGCTCACCGAAACCAATGACGAATCGCGCGTGCCGGTGCTGGGTGAAGTGCCCTACCTGGGGGCACTGTTCCGCAAGCGCGAACGCGTTGCCAACAAGACTGAAATGCTCGTCTTTATCACCCCGAAGATGATTACCGACCGCAACGCCGCGCGCTGACGCGCGGGCGTAGCAGCCACCGCGTGGCGGTCGCACTCGTCGGCTTGCCCGGCGCCGGAAAATCCGCAGTGGGCCGGCGTCTGGGGATGCGGCTGGATCTTGCATTCATCGACACCGATCACGTAATCGAGCAGCGCATAGGCTGCTCGATCCGCGATTACTTCGAGCGCGAAGGCGAGGTGGCCTTCCGGGACCTCGAACAAACCGTGATCGCCGACCTGGCGGCCAACGCCCAGGGCGTTCTGGCGACCGGAGGCGGCGCGGTGCTGCGGGAGGCCAACCGCACCCAGTTGCGCGATCACTTCCACGTGATCTACCTGCGCTCTTCTCCCGAAGACCTGTTCCGACGCTTGCGACACGACGTCAAGCGACCCCTGCTGCAGGTGGCCGACCCGCTGGGTCGGCTGCGCGAGTTGCACGATGCGCGCGATCCGTTCTATCGGGAAACCGCCCACGACGTGGTCGATACAGGTCGCCCGTCGATTGCCATGCTGGTGAACATTATCGTGATGCAGCTGGAGCTGGCGGGCGTCGTCGAGCCGGGCGCCCACCCTGAAGAGCCCCCCGCCTGAGCCTGCCTGGGCCGCAGCGCCTAAACTCGCTGCCCATGTCCCTGTCCGTACTTTCCGCCTCGCCAGAACGCGTCGACATCCAGCTCGGCGACCGCAGCTACCCGATCCTGATCGGTGCCGGCCTGCTGGACGACCCCCGGAGCTTTGCCGTCACGCCCGCCGCGGCCACGGCCCTGATCGTCAGCAACACCACGGTGGCGCCGCTTTACGCCAAGGCACTGCAGGCCGCCCTGGCGGGCCGGTTCCGCACGGTTCACCTGCTCGAGCTGCCCGACGGCGAGGTGCACAAGAATCTGCAGACCCTGAACCTGATCTTCGACGACCTGCTGGGCCACGGAAGCGACCGCAAGACCGTGCTGTTCGCCCTGGGCGGCGGCGTGGTGGGCGACATGACCGGCTTCGCCGCCGCCAGCTACATGCGCGGCGTGCCTTTCGTGCAGGTACCGACCACGCTGTTGGCGCAGGTCGATTCCTCGGTCGGCGGCAAGACGGCCATCAATCACCCGCTCGGCAAGAACATGATCGGCGCGTTCTACCAGCCGCAGCTCGTCGTGTGCGATCTGTCCACGCTGCAGACGCTGCCTCCGCGCGAACTGAGCGCTGGCCTGGCCGAAGTCATCAAGTACGGCCCGATCCACGACATGGCATTTTTCGACTGGATCGAGGCGAACATCGACGTCCTCGTTGCAAGAGACCCGGCCGCACTGGCTTACGCCGTCAAGCGCAGCTGCGAGATCAAGGCGCTGGTGGTCGGCCAGGACGAGCGCGAAACCGGCCTGCGCGCGATCCTCAATTTCGGCCACACCTTCGGCCACGCGATCGAATCGGGCCTCGGCTATGGCGAATGGCTGCACGGCGAGGCCGTCGGCTGCGGCATGGTCATGGCGGCGCACCTGTCGCAGCGGCTCGGCGGCGTCGATGTTGCATTCGTCGAGCGGCTCACGCGCCTGATTGAGCGTGCCGGCTTGCCGATCGTCGGCCCTGCGCTGGGCGCCGAACGCTATCTGGAGCTGATGCGCGTCGACAAGAAATCGGAAGCCGGCGAGATCCGCTTCGTGGTGATCGACCGGCCCGGCTCCGCCGTGGTTCGCAGCGCGCCCGACGCGCTGGTGCGCGAAGTGCTCGCGCAGTGCTGCGCGGGATGAGCCTCGCGGCCTATGCCTGCCAGCCCGCGCAGTCGCGCGGCCGTCGGCATGCCGAGCCGCCCGCGCCCACGCGCGATGCCTTCCAGCGCGACCGTGACCGCATCGTGCATTCCACGGCTTTTCGCCGGCTGGTCTACAAGACTCAGGTGTTCCTGAACCACGAGGGCGACCTGTTTCGCACCCGGCTCACGCACTCGCTGGAAGTCGCCCAACTGGGCCGTTCGATTGCCCGGGCCCTGCGCATCAACGAAGACCTGGTCGAGGCGATTGCCCTGGCGCACGACCTGGGCCACACACCCTTCGGCCATGCGGGCCAGGACGCGCTCAACGACTGCATGGCCGGGCACGGCGGCTTCGAACACAACCTGCAGAGCCTGCGCGTGGTCGATGCGCTGGAGCATCGTTATCCGCAGTACGACGGCCTGAATCTCAGCTTCGAGACTCGCGAGGGCATCCTCAAGCATTGCTCGCGCGCGAATGCCGAGCGTCTGGAGGCGGCCGAGCCCAATGGCGTGGCCCGGCGCTTTCTCGACCGCACACAGCCGGGGCTGGAAGCACAGCTGTGCAACCTCGCCGATGCCATCGCCTACAACGCCCACGACATCGACGACGGCGTGCGCTCGGGGCTTATCAGCGTCGAGCAGCTGTCCGAGGTCGAGCTGTTCGAACGCTACCGCCGTGAGGCGCTCGCCGAACATCCGCAGTTGCAGGGCCGCCGTGTGCTCTACGAAACAATCCGGCGCATGCTGAGCGCGCAGGTCTACGACGTGATCGACGCGACGCGCGCGGCGCTCGAAGTCCTTGCGCCAGCCGATGCCGACGCGGTGCGCAAGGCCCCGCCCGTTGTCGCGTTCAGCGGCACCATGCAGGCCCAATCGGAAGACCTGAAGCGCTTTCTCTTCCACAACCTTTACCGGCATCCGCAGGTCACGCAGACCACCGATCAGGCGCGCAACGTGGTGCGGGAGTTGTTCGAGGCCTATCTGGAGCGCAGCGCCGAAATGCCAACGTCCTTCGCCGAGCGCGGCGACAGGCACCGAGCCGTGGCCGACTACATCGCCGGCATGACCGACCGTTTCGCCGTGCGCGAGCACGAGCGGCTCACCGGCCGCCGGGGGATCGCGTGAGTTCCGTCGCAGCACGTCCACGCGTTCCCGCCGCCGCCTTCGCCGTCTTGTTGGGCGGCGTCAGCGGGGCCTTGCATCTGGGCAAGTTGCCGCCCGCAGTGCCGGCGCTGCAGGCATCGCTCGGCATCGGCCTGGTCGAGGCGGGATTCCTGTTGTCGCTTGTGCAGGTTGCGAGCATGACGCTGGGGCTGCTGGTTGGGCTTGCGGCCGACACCATCGGCCTGCGCCGCAGCATGCTGACGGGGCTGATCGTCCTGACGGTCGCGAGCCTGCTGGGTGGCCTGGTCGGCACCGGCGCAGACGGTGGCGCGCACGCCGTGCAATGGCTGCTTCTGCTGCGCGGCATCGAAGGCATCGGCTTCCTGCTGGCGGTCATGCCGGGACCGGGGTTGATTCGCGCCTTGACCCCGCCGGGCGCGGACAAGGCGGCGCTGGGCCTCTGGGGCGCCTACATGCCGCTCGGCGTGGCCCTTGCGCTGCTGCTCGGGCCCGCCCTGATCGCCTGGGGAGGTTGGACGGGCTGGTGGTGGGCGCTGTCGCTCGTTTCGGCCGGCGCGGCGCTCTGGCTGTGGACGGTTGTGCCTGCTGATCGAACCCGCCAAGCAGTGGCAGGTCAGCCCAGCGAGGGCTGGTCGTCGCGCCTGCGCGCCACTGTCGGCGCACGCGCGCCCTGGCTGATCGCGCTTACTTTCGCCGTGTACTCGTCGCAGTGGATGGCCGTGATCGGCTTCCTGCCCGCCATCTATGCCGGCGCGGGCGTGCCGGCTGGCTGGAACGCGGTGCTCACCGCGCTCGCGGCCGCCATGAACATCGTCGGCAATATCGCCGGCGGGCGCTGGCTGCAACGCGGCGTGGCGCCCGAGCGCTTGCTGCAACTCGGTTTCCTGACGATGGCGCTGGGTGGCGTGGCCGCCTTCGCGCAAACAGGGCAGGGCGCCGACGCCCTGGGTCTGCCGCCCGCGCTGCGCTACATCGCCGTCTGCGCGTTCTCGCTGGGCGGCGGTATGGTGCCGGCCACGCTGTTCCTGCTGGGGGTGCGGCTGGCGCCCGGACCCACCACCGTGTCGACGACCGTCGGCCTCATGCAGCAGGCGTCCTCGCTCGGCCAGTTTCTGGCTCCGCCCGCAGTGGCGTGGCTTGCCCATCGCGTCGGCGGCTGGCATTGGACCTGGACGGCCACGCTGGCCTGTTCGCTGGTCGGCATGGCGATCGCGCGGCGACTGGGGCGGATTCGCCCTGCGGCGGAGATGGCATGACCCATCCGACGACAATTGCAGCCTCCCAGGCCGAAGCCGACACGCGGCGCTGGCTTGAGCGCGCAGTGATCGGCCTCAACCTGTGCCCCTTCGCAAAGGCCGTGCATGTGAAGGCGCAGATCCACTACGCCGTGTACGAGCCCGCCGAAGAGGCCGACCTGATGGACGCGCTGCTTGCCGAAGCCAAAGACCTCGCGGCGCTCGACGCCGCCGTGCGCGACACCACACTTCTGATTGCACCGAACACCTTGGCCGACTTCCTGGACTTCAACGACTTCACGGCGCGTGCCGAACGCCGGCTTGCGCGCGCCGGTTTCGACGGCGTGTTCCAGCTGGCGAGCTTTCATCCGCAGTTCCAGTTCGCCGGCACCGAAGCCGACGACATCGGCAACGCCACCAACCGCGCGCCTTACCCCACGCTGCATCTGCTGCGCGAGGACAGCGTGAGCCGCGCGGTCGAGGCGTTCCCCGAGGCCGAGGCCATCTTCGAGCGCAACATCGACACGCTCGAGGCGCTGGGGTCCGATGGCTGGGCGGCGCTCGACGTCGGCCCCGGGAGTGCCAGGCCATGAACACGAAAGCCGCATCGAAACCGGTGACTAAGACGAACAAGGCCGCCAAGGCCGACGCGGAGCTGGCCGAAGCCCTGCGCCCTGGCCAGTCCGTCGAGTTGCTCAAGGAACTGCACATCCTCACCCGCGAGGGCCGGCTCAACCAGGACTCGCGGCGCAAGCTCAAGCAGGTCTACCACCTGTTCCAGTTCATCGAGCAACTGCTGCGCGAGTTGCCGGAAGAGGGCGCAGGCGCCACGCTGGCCGACCATGGCGCGGGCAAGTCGTACCTCGGCTTCATCATCTACGACCTGTTCTTCCGGGCGCGGCAGGGCAGCAGCGGGCATGTCTACGGCATCGAGACGCGCGGCGAACTGGTCGAGCGTTCGCGCGCGCTGGCGCGGCGGCTGGGCTTCGACCGCATGTCGTTCCTGAATCTCACCGTGGCCGAATCGGCGCAGGCGAGCGAACTGCCGGAGCAGATCGACGTGGTCACTGCGCTGCACGCCTGCGACACCGCCACCGATGACGCCATCGCCTTCGGACTGGCCAAGAAGGCGCGCTGCATGGTGCTCGTGCCCTGCTGCCAGGCCGAAGTGGCGGCCTGCCTGCGCGAAACCAAGGCGCTGGCGCTCTCGCGTACACCGCTGGCAGAGCTGTGGCGCCATCCGCTGCATACGCGCGAAATCGGCAGTCAGCTCACCAACGTGCTGCGCTGCCTGTATCTCGAAGCCAACGGTTACAGCGTCACGGTGACCGAACTGGTCGGCTGGGAGCACAGCATGAAGAACGAACTGATCCTGGCGCGCTACACCGGGCAGCGCAAAGCGAGTGCGGCGACTCGGCTGCGCGAGCTGCTGGCGCAGTTCGGGCTCGACACGCTGGGCGACACGCGCTTCCGTCTCGCCTGAACGCCGGCGCGCAACTCGCGTCCGCATACCCCATGGCCCGCCTTCCCCGCCTCACGCTGGCCGACATGCCGCACCACGTGATCCAGCGCGGCAACAACCGTCAGCCGATCTTCGTGGACCGCGCAGACCACGAGAAGCTGCTCGCGCTGCTGGCCGAGAACGCCACGCGCTTCGGCATCGCGCTGCACGCCTATGTGCTGATGGACAACCACTTCCACCTGCTGGCCACGCCCAACAGCACCACCGGCCTGCCCCAGTTCATGCAGTCGGTGGGCCGCAGCTACGTGCGCTATTTCAACGATCGCCATGGCCGCAGCGGCACGCTGTGGGAGGGGCGCTACCGGTCGACGCTGATCCAGACCGACCGCTACCTGCTGACATGCATGGCCTACATCGACCTCAACCCAGTGCGGGCGGGCATGGTGGCCGATGCGCGCGACTTTCCGTGGTCCAGCCACGGCCACTACGCCGGCCTGCGGCACGACCGGCTGCTGACGCCGCATCCGCTGTATTGGGAGCTCGGCAACACGCCGTTCGCGCGGGAGGCCGCGTATGTCGAGTTGGTGCGCGCAGGGGTACGCGCCGCTGACCAGAGCGCGCTGACCGAGGCCACCTTGCGGGGCTGGGCTGCAGGCGACGACGATTTTCTCGATGACCTGCAGAAGTCCACCGACCGCCGCGTGGTCAAAGCCAAGGCCGGCCGGCCGCCCTCGAACAGTTCATCCTGAACTGAAAAGCGGCGCCAATTCATCGCACCGGTTGGCCTTTGTGCTCCTGTTTTTGATATGTCCCCAATTTAATTCCGATAAGAAAACTCAACATTTAATAAGAATCTGACCCCTATTAAAGTGTTTGGCATTCTTTGTGCATCGCAATATGCTCCCTTTCCCTGCGAAAACTGAAGGAGCGCGCCCATGACGACGGCTGCCGAGATTCAACATCTCCAAGAACACGGTCTGTATTCCGGTGCCGACGAGCACGACGCCTGCGGCGTTGGCTTCGTTGCACACATCAAGGGCGAAAAGAGCCATGCCATCGTGCTGCAGGGCTTGAAGATCCTCGAAAACCTCGACCATCGCGGCGCAGTGGGCGCTGACAAGCTGATGGGCGACGGCGCTGGCATCCTGATCCAGCTGCCCGACCACCTGTACCGCGAGGAAATGGCCAAGCAGGGCGTCACGCTGCCCCCGCCGGGCGAATACGGCGTCGGCATGATCTTCCTGCCGAAGGAACACGCCTCGCGCGAAGCCTGCGAACAAGAGATGGAACGCGCCATCAAGGCCGAAGGCCAGGTGCTGCTCGGCTGGCGCGACGTGCCGGTCAACCGCGACATGCCCATGTCGCCCACCGTGCGCGAAAAAGAACCGCTGCTGCGCCAGGTCTTCATCGGCCGCGGCAACGACGTGATCGTGCAGGACGCGCTGGAACGCAAGCTCTACGTGATCCGCAAGACCGCCAGCGCCAACATCCAGCGCCTGAAGCTCAAGCACAGCAAGGAATACTACGTTCCCAGCATGTCGAGCCGCACGGTGGTCTACAAGGGCCTGCTGCTGGCCGATCAGGTCGGCACCTACTACCTCGACCTGCAGGACAAGCGCTGCGTCTCGGCCCTGGGCCTGGTGCACCAGCGCTTCTCGACCAACACCTTCCCCGAGTGGCCACTGGCCCACCCGTACCGCTACGTTGCCCACAACGGCGAAATCAACACGGTCAAGGGCAACTACAACTGGATGAAGGCGCGCGAAGGCGTGATGTCGTCGCCGGTTCTGGGCGCTGACCTGCAAAAGCTCTACCCCATCAGCTTCGCCGGCCAGTCCGACACCGCCACCTTCGACAACTGCCTCGAGCTGCTGACGATGGCCGGCTACCCCATCAGCCAGGCCGTGATGATGATGATTCCCGAGCCTTGGGAACAGCACGCCACCATGGACCCGCGCCGCCGCGCGTTCTATGAATACCACGCCGCCATGCTCGAGCCGTGGGACGGCCCGGCCTCCATCGTGTTCACCGACGGCCGCCAGATCGGTGCCACGCTCGACCGCAACGGCCTGCGCCCCTCGCGCTACTGCGTGACCGACGACGACCTGGTCATCATGGCGTCGGAATCGGGCGTGCTGCCCGTGCCCGAGCAGAAGATCGTGCGTAAGTGGCGCCTGCAGCCCGGCAAGATGTTCCTCATCGACCTGGAGCAGGGCCGCCTGATCGACGACGAGGAGGTCAAGTCCAACCTCGCCAACAGCAAGCCCTACAAGCAGTGGATCGAGAACCTGCGCATCAAGCTCGACAGCGTCAAGGCCGAGCCGGTCTCCGCTCCGCTTTCGCAAGTCGCGCTGCTCGATCGCCAGCAGGCCTTCGGCTACACCCAGGAAGACATCAAGTTCCTGATGAGCCCGATGGCCCAGGCCGGCGAAGAGGGCATCGGCTCCATGGGCAACGACAGCCCGTTGGCCGTGCTCTCCAGCAAGAACAAGCCGCTGTACAACTACTTCAAGCAGCTGTTCGCGCAGGTGACGAATCCGCCGATCGACCCGATCCGCGAAGCCATCGTGATGTCGCTGGTGTCCTTCATCGGCCCCAAGCCCAACCTGCTGGACATCAACCAGGTCAACCCGCCGATGCGGCTCGAAGTGAGCCAGCCGATCCTCGACTTCGCCGACATGGCGAAGCTGCGCGACATCGGCAAGTACACGCAGGGCAAGTTCAAGAGCTACGCGCTCGACATCACCTATCCGCTCGCCTGGGGCGACGAAGGCGTCGAAGCCAAGCTGGCCTCGCTGTGCGCCGAAGCGGTGGACGCCATCAAGGGCGGCCACAACATCCTGATCATCAGCGACCGCGGCGTGAGCCCGACGCAGGTGGCCATTCCGGCTGTGCTGGCCCTGTCGGCCGTGCACCAGTACCTCGTGCGCGAAGGCCTGCGCACCACGGCCGGCCTGGTGGTCGAGACCGGCTCGGCCCGCGAAGTGCATCACTTCGGCGTGCTGGCGGGCTACGGCGCGGAAGCCGTGCACCCCTACCTCGCCATGGAAACGCTGGCGGCCATGCACGCCGACCTGCCGGGCGACCTGAGCGCCGACAAGGCGGTCTACAACTACGTCAAGGCTATCGGCAAGGGTCTGTCGAAGATCATGTCGAAGATGGGTGTCAGCACCTACATGAGCTATTGCGGCGCGCAGCTGTTCGAAGCCATCGGCCTGAACAGCGAGACGGTGAACAAGTACTTCACCGGCACCGCCAGCCGCGTGGAAGGCATCGGCGTCTTCGAGATCGCCGAGGAAGCCATCCGCATGCACAAGGCCGCTTTCGGCGACGACCCGGTGCTCTCCAACATGCTCGACGCCGGCGGTGAATACGCCTGGCGCACGCGCGGCGAAGAGCACATGTGGACGCCCGACGCCATCGCCAAGCTGCAGCACAGCACGCGCTCCAACAACTGGAACACGTACAAGGAATACGCGCAGCTCATCAACGACCAGAACCGCCGCCACCTCACGCTGCGCGGCCTGTTCGAGTTCAAGATCGATCCGGCCAAGGCCATTCCGGTGGACGAAGTCGAATCCGCCGCCGATATCGTCAAGCGCTTCGCCACCGGCGCGATGTCGCTCGGCTCGATCAGCACCGAGGCGCACTCCACGCTCGCCATTGCCATGAACCGCATCGGCGGCAAGAGCAACACCGGCGAAGGCGGCGAAGACCCGGCGCGCTACCGCAACGAGCTCAAGGGCATCCCGATCAAGCTGGGCGACACGCTCAAGAGCGTGATCGGTGCCGAGAACGTCGAGGTCGACCTGCCGCTGAAGGACGGCGACTCGCTGCGTTCGCGCATCAAGCAGGTTGCGTCGGGCCGCTTCGGTGTCACTGCCGAGTACCTGCATTCGGCCGACCAGATCCAGATCAAGATGGCGCAGGGCGCCAAGCCGGGCGAGGGCGGCCAGCTGCCGGGCGGCAAGGTCACCGAGTACATCGGCAAGCAGCGCTACGCCGTGCCGGGCGTGGGCCTGATCTCGCCGCCGCCGCACCACGACATCTACTCGATCGAAGACTTGGCCCAGCTCATTCACGACCTGAAGAACACCGCGCCGCATGCCAGCATCAGCGTCAAGCTGGTGAGCGAGATCGGCGTCGGCACCATCGCGGCCGGCGTGGCCAAGTGCAAGAGCGACCACGTCGTGATTGCCGGCCATGACGGCGGCACGGGCGCCTCGCCCTGGTCGTCGATCAAGCATGCGGGCAGCCCGTGGGAAATCGGCCTGGCCGAAACGCAGCAGACGCTGGTGCTCAACCGCCTGCGCAGCCGCATCCGCGTGCAGGCCGACGGCCAGATGAAGACCGGCCGCGACGTCGCCATCGGCGCGCTGCTGGGCGCCGACGAGTTCGGCTTTGCGACCGCACCGCTGGTGGTCGAGGGCTGCATCATGATGCGCAAGTGCCACCTGAACACCTGCCCGGTGGGCGTGGCCACGCAAGACCCGGTGCTGCGCAAGAAGTTCTCGGGCAAGCCCGAGCACGTCGTCAACTACTTCTTCTTCGTTGCGGAAGAAGTGCGCCAGATCATGGCCCAGCTCGGCATCCGCAAGTTCGACGACCTGATCGGCCGCGCTGACCTGCTCGACATGCGCAAGGGCATCGAGCACTGGAAGGCATCGGGCCTCGACTTCAGCCGCCTGTTCGCGCTGCCGAACGTGCCGGCCGACGTGCCGCGCTTCCATGTCGAGAACCAGGACCACGGCCTGGACAAGGCGCTGGACGTGAAGCTCATCGAGAAGTCGCGTCCCGCCATCGACAAGGGCGAGAAGGTGCAGTTCATCGAGGTGGCGCGCAACGTCAACCGCTCGGTGGGCGCAATGCTCTCGGGCGCGCTGACCAAGGTGCATCCGCAGGGCCTGCCCGACGACTCGATCCGCATCCAGCTCGAAGGCACGGGCGGCCAGTCGTTCGGCGCTTTCCTGGCACGCGGCATCACGCTGTACCTGATCGGCGACGCCAACGACTACACCGGCAAGGGCCTTTCGGGCGGCCGCGTGGTGGTGCGCCCGAGCCTCGACTTCCGCGGCGAAGCGGTGCGCAACACCATCGTCGGCAACACCGCGCTGTATGGCGCGACCACCGGCGAGGCCTACCTGTGCGGCGTGGCCGGCGAGCGCTTTGCGGTGCGCCTGTCGGGCGCCACGGCGGTCATCGAAGGCACCGGCGACCACGGTTGCGAATACATGACCGGCGGCACGGTGGCCGTGCTCGGCAAGACGGGCCGCAACTTCGCGGCCGGCATGAGCGGCGGCGTCGCTTTCGTCTACGACGAAGACGGCCAGTTCGCCACGCGCTGCAACCTCTCGATGGTGTCTCTCGACAAGGTGCTGACCTCGGCCGAGCAGACCGCCAGCGTGCATCGCAAGATCTGGCACGGCGGCCTCACCGACGAAGCGCAGCTGAAGAAGCTGCTCGAAGAGCATCACCGCTGGACCGGCAGCAAGCGCGCACGCGAGCTGCTCGACAACTGGGCCGTGTCGCGCACGAAGTTCGTGAAGGTGTTCCCGAACGAATACAAGCGCGCGCTGGCCGAGCTGCACGACCGCAAGGTCGAGCTCACCAGCAGCGGCAACAACGCGCACATCGGCCTCGAGCCGCACGCGCTGGCTCCCGCACCGCAAACGGCCCCGGCTTCGGTCTGAGCGCTCACGAGTACAGAGAACAAAGGAAAGCACGATGGGAAAGATCACCGGCTTCATGGAGCATGAGCGTGTCGAAGAGGGCTACAAGCCCATCGAAGAGCGCGTCAAGCACTACAAGGAATTCGTCGTCGGCCTGGACACCGAACAGGCCAAGGTGCAGGGCGCGCGCTGCATGGACTGCGGCACGCCGTTCTGCAACAGCGGCTGCCCGGTCAACAACATCATTCCGGACTTCAACGACCTCGTGTACCGCAACGACTGGCAGAACGCCTTCGCGGTGCTCGACTCGACCAACAACTTCCCCGAGTTCACCGGCCGCATCTGCCCCGCGCCCTGCGAGGCAGCCTGCGTGCTCAACGTGAACGACGACGCGGTCGGCATCAAGTCGCTGGAGCACGCGATCATCGACCGCGCCTGGGACGAAGGCTGGGTGGCGCCGCGCGTCGCCAAGCACAAGACCGGCAAGAAGGTGGCGGTGGTGGGTTCGGGCCCGGCCGGCATGGCGGCTGCGCAGCAACTCGCGCGCGCCGGTCATGACGTGACGCTGTTCGAGAAGAACGACCGCGTCGGCGGCCTGCTGCGCTACGGCATCCCCGACTTCAAGATGGAGAAGTCGCACATCGACCGCCGCGTCGAGCAGATGAAGGCCGAGGGCGTGACCTTCCGTACCGGCGTGATGGTCGGCGCCGCGAAGGACCCGCTGGGCAAGGGCTCCAAGGTCACGAATCTGGCCAAGGAAACCGTCACGCCCGAGCAACTGCAGAAAGAGTTTGACGCCGTGCTGCTCACGGGCGGCGCCGAACAGTCGCGCGACCTGCCGGTGCCCGGCCGCGACCTTGACGGCATTCATTTCGCAATGGAGTTCCTGCCGCAGCAGAACCGCATCAACGCGGGCGACAAGGTCAAGGGCCAACTGCGTGCCGACGGCAAGCACGTGATCGTCATTGGCGGTGGCGACACCGGTTCCGACTGCGTGGGCACCAGCAACCGTCATGGCGCGGTCAGCGTCACGCAGTTCGAGCTGATGCCGCAGCCGCCCGAGGAAGAAAACCGCCCGCTGACCTGGCCGTACTGGCCGATCAAGCTGCGCACCAGCTCCAGCCATGAAGAGGGCTGCGAGCGCGAGTTCGCGATTTCCACCAAGGAATTCATCGGCGAAAAGGGCAAGGTCACCGGCCTGAAGACTGTTCGCGTCGAATGGAAGGACGGCAAGATGCAGGAAGTGGCCGGCAGCGAGCAGATCCTCAAGGCCGACCTGGTGCTGCTCGCGATGGGCTTCATCAGCCCCGTGGCCACCGTGCTCGACGCCTTCGGCGTGGAGAAGGATGCCCGCGGCAACGCCAAGGCCACGGTCGACTTCATCGGCGGCTATGTCACCAACATTCCGAAGGTTTTTGCCGCCGGCGACATCCGCCGCGGACAGTCGCTGGTGGTGTGGGCCATTCGTGAAGGCCGACAGGCCGCGCGTTCGGTGGATGAGTTCCTGATGGGGTTCAGCGACCTGCCGCGCTGAATTTTGTTTCAATTTCGCGGGGCCGGCCACGGCCCCGTTATCATCCGCGTCAAACCGCATGCCGGGATGCTTGAAAAAGCGCCCCGGCTTTTTTATTGAGATGGACCCAGCCGCACCACTGCCACATCCCTTCGTAGAGTTCCGCGACGTCACGTTCGGCTATGGCGCACGCGCCATCCTCGACGGCGTTTCGTTCTCCGTGCCGCGAGGCAAGGTAACGGCTCTGATGGGGGCATCGGGCGGTGGCAAGACCACCGTGCTGCGCTTGATCGGCGGGCAGCAGAAGGCCCAGCGCGGCGAGGTGCTCTTCGACGGCCACGATGTCGGCAAGTTCGATGCAACCGCGCTCTACGCAGCGCGGCGCCGCATGGGCATGCTGTTCCAGTTCGGCGCGCTGTTCACCGACATGACTGTGTTCGACAACGTGGCGTTTCCGCTGCGCGAGCACACACAATTGTCCGAGGCGCTGGTGCGCGACGTGGTGCTCATGAAGCTCGATGCCGTCGGCCTGCGCGGTGCGCGCGACCTGATGCCCAGCGAGGTGTCGGGCGGCATGGCGCGGCGCGTGGCGCTGGCGCGCGCCATTGCGCTCGACCCCGACCTCGTGATGTACGACGAACCTTTCGCCGGGCTCGACCCGATCTCGCTCGGCACCGCCGCGCGCCTGATCCGCCAGCTCAACGACACGCTCGGGCTCACCGGCATCATCGTGTCGCACGATCTCGAAGAAACCTTCCGTATCGCCGACCACGTGATCATCCTGGCCAACGGCGGCATCGCCGCACAGGGCACGCCCGACGAAGTGCGCCACAGCGCCGATCCGCTGGTTCATCAGTTCGTCAATGCACTGCCCGACGGGCCGGTGCGTTTCCACTACCCCGGCGTCAGCATCGAGGACGACTTCGGCAATGTCGAAGGAGGGCGCTCATGAGCTGGTGGAAGCCTGCCGACGTCGGCTTCGGCGTGCGCCGCCATCTGGCCAACCTGGGCTATGGCGCGAAGCTGTTCATGCGCCTGGTCGGCCCGGGCGCGCAGATCATGCGTCGCTTCGGGCTGGTGCGTGACCAGATCCATTTTTTGGGCAACTACTCGCTCGCGATCATCGGCGTGTCGGGGTTGTTCGTGGGCTTCGTGCTCGGGCTGCAGATGTATTACGCGCTGCAGCGCTACGGCTCTTCCGAAGCGCTCGGCCTGCTGGTCACGCTGAGCCTGGTGCGCGAACTCGGGCCTGTGGTGGCCGCCTTGTTGTTCACCGGGCGCGCAGGCACGTCGCTCACTGCGGAGATCGGTCTCATGAAGGCCGACGAGCAACTGAGCGCCATGGAGATGATGGCGGTCGACCCGGTGCAGCGCATCCTCGCGCCACGTTTCTGGGCGGGCGTCATCACCATGCCGCTGCTGGCGGCGGTGTTCAGCGCGGTCGGCATCATGGGCGGCTACGTGGTGGGCGTGCTGATGCTGGGCGTGGACCCGGGTGCGTTCTGGGGCCAGATGCAGGGCGGCGTCGATGTGTGGCGCGACGTCGGCAACGGCGTCATCAAGAGCATCGTCTTCGGCTTCACCGTGACCTTCATCGCGCTGCTGCAGGGCTACGAAGCCCAGCCCACGCCCGAAGGCGTGTCGCGCGCGACCACGCGCACGGTGGTGTCGGCATCGCTGGCGGTGCTGGGGCTGGACTTCCTCCTGACCGCCATGATGTTCAGTATCTAAAGAGGCTCGGCCTCCATCGTTCTAGACAGAGAGTCAAACCATGCAACGTTCCAACAACGACATCTGGGTCGGCCTGTTCGTCCTGATCGGCGCGGCGGCGCTGCTGTTTCTCGCGCTGCAGTCGGCCAATCTGCTGAGCCTGAATTTCCAGAAGACCTATTCGGTGACCGCTCGCTTCGACAACATTGGCGGACTCAAGCCGCAAACCGCTGTGAAGAGCGCGGGGGTCGTGGTCGGCCGTGTGGAGTCCATCTCCTTCAACGACAAGTCCTTTCAGGCCGACGTCACGCTGGCTTTGCAAAACCGCTACAGTTTTCCCAAGGACAGCTCGCTCAAGATCCTGACCAGTGGCCTGCTCGGCGAGCAGTACATCGGGATCGAGGCGGGCGCCGAAGACAAGAACTTGCAGGCCGGCGACACCATCACCTCGACCCAATCGGCCGTGGTGCTGGAAAACCTGATCAGCCAGTTCCTGTACAGCAAGGCGGCCGAAGGCAATTCGACGCCTGGAACAGCCAACAAGAAATGAAAACACGATCTTTTTTGTCTTTCGCTATGAATAACGTAGCAATTCGCGCCCGTTGGGTGGGCGCCGCAGCCTTTCTTGCACTGATGGCCGGTTGCGCCACCGGACCCAACGCCAATCCGGCCGACCCCCTCGAGCCGTTCAACCGCGGGGTCTCGCGCTTCAACGACACTGTTGACGACGCAGTGCTCGTTCCCGTGGCCACGGCCTACCAGAAGGCGCTGCCTTCGATGGTGCGCACCGGCGTGAACAACTTCTTCGGCAACATCGGCGATGTCTGGAGCCTGGCCAACAACGTGGCCCAGCTCAAGCTGCAGAACAGCGCCGAGACCTTCATGCGCCTGAACGTCAATACCTTCTTCGGGCTTGGCGGCCTGCTGGACGTTGCGACCGAGGCCGGCATTCCCCGCCACGAGGAAGACTTCGGCCAGACCCTGGGCTACTGGGGCGTAGGCCCGGGCCCCTACGTCGTGCTGCCGCTGCTGGGCTCCTCGACGCTGCGCGACACCGCGGCCAAGCCGGTTGACATGTACGGCGACCCGCTGGGCTATGTGGAAGACATCCCCTGGCGCAATTCGCTGACGGTGCTGCGCATCGTCGACACACGCTCGCAATACCTGCGCGCGAGCCGCCTGCTCGGCGATGCGGCGCTCGACAAGTATTCGTTTACGCGCGATGCGTTCCTGCAGCGCCGCCGCAGCCAGGTCTATGACGGCAATCCGCCGGACGATGGCGGTGGTAGCGACGGTGGCGGCGATAAGTAAGCCGCAAGAGGAGGGGGCTGCTTGCATCCGGTTGCAAGGCTTCACCTCCCGGACAGGAACCCGGTCGGCCCCAGGGGGCTCGAATCCGTTCCTGTCTCAGCATCCGGTTTTTCCGGATGCCTGCAGATTTTCAAACTTGAATGAGGGACCCTTCATGAACAACAAGACCTTGCAACGTCGCGATCTCGGCCGCCTGGTGCTGGCCGGTGCCCTGCTGTTCGGTGCGGCTGTCGCCTTCGTCCAGCCCGCCCGTGCCGCCGACGAAGCGCCCGACGCGCTCGTCAAGCGCCTCTCGACCGACGTGCTCGAAACGATCAAGGCCGACTCATCCATCAAGTCGGGCGACGTCAACAAGATCATGCTGCTGGTCGACAGCAAGATCATGCCCAACGTCAACTTCCAGCGCATGACGGCCTCAGCTGTCGGCCCGGCCTGGCGCACTGCAACGCCCGAACAGCAAAAACGCCTGCAGGACGAGTTCAAGGCCCTGCTGGTGCGCACTTATGCCGGCGCGCTCGACCAGGTGACCGACCAGACCGTCGTCATCCGCCCGTTCCGCGGCTCGCCCGACGACAAGGACGTGCTGGTGCGCACCGAGGTCCAGGGCCGTGGTGATCCGGTCCAGCTCGACTACCGCCTCGAAAAGACCCCCGGCCAGGGCGCCGGCTGGAAGGTCTACAACCTGAATGTGCTGGGCGTGTGGCTGGTCGATACCTACCGCACCCAGTTCGCGCAGGAAATCAACAAGAGCGGCATCGACGGCCTGATCGCCGCGCTGGCCGCGCGCAACAAGGGCAACAGCAAGGGCTGACCGGGCGCGCGCGATGCTGGTCCTGCCCACCCGACTCACCCACGACGAGGCCCCCGCCTGCATGCGTATGCTGCAGCAGGGGCTGAAAGGCCAGGCCGACTCGTCGTCGACCGTGGTCGACGCAACCGCGCTGGCCCAGTTCGATTCTTCGGCTCTGGCCGTGCTGCTCGAATGCCGGCGCGAGTCGAGCGCGCTGGGCCGCGGCTTCTCCGTCAAGGGCCTGTCGCCTCGCTTGCGCGAACTCGCGGCGCTGTATGGCATTGCGGGCCTTTTGCCCGCCGCGCCCTGAAAAAGTAACGGCCCCTTAAAATCGCGGGCTCCCATGCCCGCGATTTCATTTCAATCGGTCTCCAAGACCTATCCCCCCTCCAGACAGCAAAAAGCCCAGGGCAAGCCAGGGCTCAAGGCTGTCGACGAGGTCAGCTTCCAGATCGAACCGGGCGAATTCTTCGGCCTGCTCGGCCCGAACGGCGCGGGCAAGACCACGCTGATCAGCATGCTCGCGGGCCTGTCGCGGCCCACGGCCGGCGCCATCAGCGTCCATGGCTTCGACGTGCAGCGCGACTTTGCGCAGGCGCGCCGCCAGCTCGGCATCGTGCCGCAGGAGCTGGTGTTCGACCCCTTCTTCAACGTGCGCGAATCGCTGCGCATCCAGTCGGGCTACTTCGGCATCAAGAACAACGAGGCCTGGATCGACGAGCTGCTGCAAAGCCTGGGCCTCGCCGACAAGGCCACAGCCAACATGCGCCAGCTCTCGGGCGGCATGAAGCGCCGGGTGCTGGTGGCGCAGGCACTGGTGCACAAGCCGCCGGTGATCGTGCTCGACGAGCCCACGGCCGGCGTCGACGTCGAACTGCGCCAGACGCTCTGGCAGTTCGTCGCCCGGCTCAACAAACAGGGCAGCACCGTGCTGCTCACCACCCACTACCTCGAAGAGGCCGAGGCGCTGTGCAGCCGCATCGCGATGCTCAAGCAGGGCCGCGTGATCGCGCTTGACCGCACCAGCGAGCTGCTGAAATCGGCCGCGAGCAACGTGCTGCGCTTCAAGACCGACGCCATGCTGCCCTGGGCCATTGCCCAGCACGCGCGCATCACCGGGCGCATCGTGCAGCTGCCGGCGCAGAACGCCCATGAAGTCGAACAACTGCTGGCCGCGATCCGCGAAGCCGGCGTCGCGGTGGAAGACGTGGAAATGCGCAAGGCCGACCTGGAAGACGTGTTCATCGACCTGATGGCAGGTGAGCAGACCCCGCTGGAGGTGGCGCGATGATGGCCGTGACCGGTTGGCGCGCACTGCTCTACAAGGAAACGCTGCGCTTCTGGAAGGTCGGCTTCCAGACCGTGGGCGCGCCGGTGCTCACCGCGCTGCTGTACCTGATGGTGTTCGGCCACGTGCTCGAAGACCACGTGAAGGTCTACGGCACAGTCGGCTACACGGCCTTCCTGGTGCCCGGCCTCGTGATGATGAGCGTGCTGCAGAACGCCTTTGCCAACAGCTCGTCGTCGATCATCCAGAGCAAGATCATGGGCAACCTGGTCTTCGTGCTGCTCACGCCGCTGTCGCACTGGGGCTGGTTCTTCGCTTACGTGGGCTCGTCGATCATCCGCGGGCTGGCCGTAGGGCTCGGCGTGTTCGTCGTGACGGTGCTGTTCGCGCAGCCGAGTTTCGTCGCGCCGGTCTGGATCCTGGTGTTTGCGCTGCTGGGCTCGGCCATGCTGGGCACGCTGGGCCTCATCGCCGGTCTCTGGGCCGAGAAGTTCGACCAGATGGCGGTGTTCCAGAACTTCCTGATCATGCCCATGACCTTCCTGTCGGGCGTGTTCTATTCGATCGGCTCGCTGCCGCCGTTCTGGCAGAGCGTGAGCCACCTGAACCCGTTCTTCTACATGATCGATGGCTTTCGCTACGGCTTCTTCGGCGTGAGCGACGCCTCGCCTTGGCTCAGCCTGGGCATCGTCGGCACCGCCTGGCTGGTGGTGAGCGCGATTGCCGTCCATCTCCTGCGCATCGGCTACAAAATCCGGGGCTGAACAAAGCCTCTTCCCACACCCCATGACCGCCGAACAACTCCAGGCCCTGATCCAGTCCCATCTCCCGTGCGAGCACATCACGCTCGAGGGCGATGGCCGACATTGGTACGCCACCATCGTCTCGGCCGAATTCGAGGGCAAGCGCTCGATCCAGCGCCATCAGCGGGTCTACGCCACCCTCGGTGCGAAAATGCACACCGACGAGGTGCACGCGCTTTCGATGAAGACCTACACGCCGGCCGAATGGGCGGCAGTGGAAAAATAACTCCCGGCCCCTCGTGGCCTCCTGACTTCGCTGGAACTTCGATGGACAAACTTCTGATTCGCGGCGGGCGAGAGCTCCGCGGCGAAGTACTCATTTCCGGCGCCAAGAACGCCGCGCTGCCCGAGCTGTGCGCGGCGCTGCTGACCGACCAGCCCGTGACGCTGCACAACGTGCCGCGCCTGCAGGACGTGTCGACCATGCTCAAGCTGGTGCGCAACATGGGCGTGACGGCCGAGCGGGACGACAACGGCACCGTCCGCCTGAATGCCGGCGACCTCGGCAACCCCGAGGCGCCCTACGAGCTGGTCAAGACCATGCGCGCCTCCGTGCTGGCCCTGGGCCCGCTGCTGGCGCGCTTCGGCCATGCCAGGGTGTCGCTGCCCGGCGGCTGCGCCATCGGCTCGCGGCCGGTCGACCAGCACATCAAGGGCCTGCAGGCCATGGGCGCAGAGATCGTGGTCGAGCACGGCTACATGGTCGCGCGCCTGCCTGCCGGCCGCACCCGCCTGAAGGGCGCGCGCATCCTGACCGACATGGTCACCGTCACCGGCACCGAGAACTTCCTCATGGCAGCCGCGCTGGCCGAGGGCGAAACGCTGCTCGAAAACGCCGCGCAGGAGCCCGAGATCGTCGATCTGGCCGAAATGCTGATCCGCATGGGCGCGAAGATCGAAGGCCACGGCACCAGCCACATCCGCATCCAGGGCGTCGAGAAGCTGCACGGCTGCGAACACGCCGTGGTGGCCGACCGCATCGAGGCCGGCACCTTCCTGTGCGCCGTCGCGGCCACGGGCGGCGAGGCCTTCCTGCGTCACGCGCGCGGCGACCACCTCGACGCCGTGATCGACAAGTTGCGCGACGCGGGCTGCACCGTCGCCTCCGAGAAGGACGGCGTGCGCATCAGTTCGAAGGGGCCCGCCTACGAGCACCTGAAGGCGCAGAGCTTCAGCACCACCGAGTACCCGGGCTTCCCGACCGACATGCAGGCCCAGTTCATGGCCCTGAACGTGATCGCGCGTGGCGCCTCGATGGTCACCGAGACCATCTTCGAGAACCGTTTCATGCACGTGAACGAGATGGTGCGCTTGGGCGCACGCATCCACGTCGAGGGCAAGGTGGCGATGGTCGAGGGCGTGCAGCAGCTCTCGGGCGCCACCGTGATGGCCACCGACCTGCGCGCCTCGGCCAGCCTGGTCATCGCCGGCCTCGTGGCCGAGGGCGAGACGCTGGTCGATCGCATCTACCACCTCGACCGTGGCTACGACCGCATGGAGTCGAAGCTGCGCGGCCTTGGCGCCGACATCGAACGACTGACCGGAGCTGCCGCCGCATGATCACCTTGGCTCTTTCCAAAGGCCGCATCTTCGAAGAGACGATGCCCCTGCTGGCCGCCGCCGGCATCGAGGTCACCGAAGACCCCGAGAAGTCGCGCAAGCTGATTCTCGAAACAACCCGCCCCGACGTGCGCGTGGTGCTGGTGCGTGCCTCCGACGTGCCCACCTACGTGCAGTACGGCGGCGCCGACCTCGGCGTGACGGGCCTCGACGTGCTGCTCGAGCACGGCAACCAGGGCCTGTACCAGCCGCTCGATCTGCGTATTGCGGCCTGCCGCCTCAGCGTGGCCGTGCGCGCCGACTACGACTACGCCTCGGCCGTCAAGCAGGGCTCGCGCCTGCGCGTGGCGACCAAGTACGTGGGCCTTGCGCGCGACTTCTTCGCCAGCAAGGGCGTGCACGTCGACCTGATCAAGCTCTACGGCAGCATGGAGCTGGCGCCGCTCACGGGCCTGGCCGACGCCATCGTCGACCTGGTCTCGACCGGCAACACGCTCAAGGCCAACCACCTCGTCGAGGTCGAACGCATCATGGACATCAGCGCGCGCCTCGTGGTGAACCAGGCCGCGCTCAAGCTCAAGCGCGAGCCTATCCGCCGCATCGTCGACGCGTTTGCGTCAGCCATTCCTTCCGCCTGAATCCCAACCACCCACGCACCACGCACATGACTCTGAAAGCAGCCCCCGCCCGTCTGTCCACGACTTCAGCCAGCTTCGACGCTGAATTCAAGGCGCGGCTGCATTGGTCCGCGGACGACGACGCGGCCATCGAGAAGGTGGTGGCGGACATCCTCGCCGACGTGCAGAAGCGCGGTGATGAGGCGGTGCTCGAATACACGAATCGCTTCGACAAGCTCGACGCGAAGACGCTGCCGGAACTCGAGCTGACGCAGGCCGAGCTCAAGGCCGCCTTCGAGGCGCTGCCGGCCGCTCAGCGCGACGCGCTCGAAGCCGCTGCGCGCCGAGTGCGCAGCTATCACGAGGCCCAGAAGAAGGCCAGCGGCGAAAGCTGGAGCTACCGCGATGCCGACGGCACGCTGCTCGGCCAGAAGGTCACGCCGCTGGACCGCGTCGGCATCTACGTGCCGGGCGGCAAGGCCGCCTATCCGTCGAGCGTGCTGATGAACGCGATTCCGGCGCACGTGGCGGGCGTGGGCGAAATCATCATGGTGGTGCCGACGCCGAAGGGTGAAAAGAACCAGCTCGTGCTCGCCGCCGCCTACGTGGCCGGCGTGACGCGCGGCTTCACCATCGGCGGCGCCCAGGCTGTGGCCGCGCTGGCCTATGGCACCGCCACCATCCCCGCCGTCGACAAGATCACCGGCCCCGGCAACGCCTACGTGGCAGCCGCCAAGCGCCGCGTGTTCGGCACCGTGGGCATCGACATGATCGCCGGCCCGAGCGAAATTTTGGTGCTGGCCGACGGCACCACGCCGCCCGAGTGGGTGGCCATGGACTTGTTCAGCCAGGCCGAGCACGACGAGCTGGCCCAGAGCATCCTGCTGTGCCCCGACGCCGCCTACATCGACCGCGTGCAGGCCGAGATCGATCGCCTGCTGCCCGCCATGCCGCGCGCAGAAATCATCGCCGCCTCGCTCAACGGCCGCGGCGCGCTGATCCACACCAAGAGCATGGAAGAGGCCTGCGAGATCAGCAATCGCATCGCCCCCGAGCATCTGGAAGTCAGCAGCAGCGAACCGAACCGCTGGGAGCCGCTGCTGCGCCACGCCGGCGCGATCTTCCTCGGTGCCTTCACCAGCGAAAGCCTGGGCGACTACTGCGCCGGCCCGAACCACGTGCTGCCCACCAGCGGCACGGCGCGCTTCTCCAGCCCGCTGGGCGTGTACGACTTCCAGAAGCGCTCCAGCCTGATCGAGGTCAGCGAGGCCGGCGCCCAGGTGCTGGGCCCGATCGCCGTGACGCTGGCCGAGGGCGAGGGCCTGCAGGCGCACGCCGAAGCCGCCCGCATGCGGCTGCGTAAGATCTGAGCTCAAACAACCGGTCACCGGGAGGAGCAAGCAAGATGATCGATCGTCTCCGTCTTTCGCGTCTTTTTCGATTCGCCACGGGCCTCGTCGCGGGCGCCGCGCTGCTGGCCGCCTGCAGCCAGATGCCGCAGGCACCGCGTCAGTCTGTCGCCGTCAGCGCCACGCCCAGTGCCGCTCCGGCAGCGCCCGCGCCGCAACTCGGCACGCAGTGGGGCGAGGGCCTCGAGTCGAAGACCCGCACGGTCGTCGCCAAGCGCCTGTCCGACCAGCCGGACGACGTGGCCTCGCTGGGCTACAACGAAGCATCCGCCGTGCGCCGTGCCGTCGGTGGCAATCCTGAGAGCCGCTTGAGCCTGATGCTGGCCGACGGCGACATCGAATGGTCGGTGCTCGGCGAAGACAGCCGCCCGCTGCCGCTGCAGCGCGCCCGCCGAGGCAGTGGTGGCGAAGACATGTTCCGCCTTGCCGGCGTGCAGGGCTCGCGCTACACGCTGCGCTTTCGCAATCTCAGCGAGCGCAGCTACGAGGTGATCGCCACGGTCGACGGCCTCGACGTGCTCAACGGCAAGCCCGGCAGCCTGCGCAACGGCGGCTACGTGCTGCGTCCGCTGCAGGCGCTGACCATCGAAGGCTTCCGCAAGAGCGAGAACGAGGTCGCGGCCTTCCGATTTTCCGCGCCCAGCCGTGCCTACGCAGCGAACACCGAAGCTGGCGACGTGCGCAACATCGGCGTGATCGGCGCTGCGCTGTTCGAACTCGAGGAGCGCGACGCACCGCGCCGCCAGCGCCGCGACGCAGCTCCGGTGCAGCCAAGCGCCTTCCCGGCCGACGGCACCTACGCGCCGCCGCCGCGCTACCGCCAGTGATGCCGATGAAGCGTGCCGCCTTCCTGCTGCTCGCGCTGGCGGCCGCCACCGGCGCGCAGGCCATGAGCATCCGCGAACTGCGCACGCTCGAAGCCGGCGAGAAAGACGGCAAGGCCTACGCCAGCTATTACCTGGTCGGTGTGCTCGAAGGCCTGCGCGAAGGCGTCGAATCGTCGCAGCGCAACGGGCAGAAGCCCGTGTTCTGCGTCGAGGGCCGCCGCCTCGAACCCTCCATGGCGCGTTCGCTCTACCAGACCGAGTTGACCCGCAACGCCGACAGTTACGAAGCCGACATGCCAGTGCAACTGGTCATGGCCGGCGCCCTGAAAAACAGCTACCGCTGCACCCGATGACCGCTGCTCCCGAATCCATCCGCCCGCCGCTCGAACGCATCCGCAACGACGTGCGGTCCATGCATGCCTACGCGGTGCAGGACGCGCGCGGCTTCGTCAAGCTCGACGCCATGGAAAACCCCTTCGGCCTGCCGCCCGCGCTGCAGGCCGAACTCGGCGCGCGCCTGGGCGCGCTGGCGCTCAACCGCTACCCGGGCGAGCGCGGCGCCGACCTGCAGCGCGCGCTGGCCGCGCACGCGCAGATGCCCGAGGGCTTCAGGCTGATGCTGGGCAACGGCTCGGACGAGTTGATCTCCCTACTGGCCATTGCCTGCGACCTGCCCGGCGCCACCGTGCTGGCGCCCGTGCCCGGCTTCGTCATGTACGCCATGAGCGCGAAGCTGCAGGGCCTGAAGTTCGTCGGCGTGCCGCTCACGGCCGACTTCGAGCTCGACGAGGCCGCCATGCTGGCCGCCATTGCGAGCGAGAAGCCCGCCATCGTCTACCTCGCGTACCCGAACAACCCGACGGCCAACCTCTGGGACGACGCCGTCGTCGAGAAGATCGTCGAAGCCCAGGGCGCGCAGGGCGGCCTGGTGGTGATCGACGAGGCCTACCAGCCCTTCGCCGCCCGCAGCTACATCGACCGGCTGGCGAAGCACGGCCACGTGCTGCTGATGCGCACGCTCAGCAAGTTCGGCCTGGCCGGCATCCGCCTGGGCTATCTCATGGGCCCGGCCGCGCTGGTCGCCGAGATCGACAAGGTGCGCCCGCCCTACAACATCAGCGTGCTCAACTGCGAGTGCGCGCTGTTCGCGCTGGAGCACGCCGAGGTGTTCGAGGCGCAGGCCCGGCAGATCCGCGAGGAGCGCGAGCGCCTGATGATGGGGCTCGGCCGCCTGCCCGGCGTGAAGACCTGGCCCAGCGACGCCAACATGATCCTGCTGCGCGTGCCCGATGCCGCCAAGACCTTCGAGGGTATGAAGGCACACGGGGTTCTGGTCAAGAACGTTTCTAAAATGCACGAACTGCTCGCAAACTGCCTGCGCCTCACCGTCGGAACGGCCGACGAGAATGCGCGGATGCTCGCGGCACTCGAAGCCTCACTATGACCACCCCCACCAACCCGGGCAGCGCCGATCGCACAGCGACGGTCACCCGCAACACTGCCGAGACGAAGATCACCGTCAGCGTCAACCTCGACGGCACCGGCAAGGCCAAGCTTGCTACCGGTATCGGCTTCTTCGACCACATGCTCGACCAGATCGCCCGCCATGGGCTGATCGACCTCGACATTGACTGCCAGGGCGACCTGCACATCGACGGCCACCACACGGTGGAAGACGTCGGCATCACGCTGGGCCAGGCCGTGGCCAAGGCCATCGGCGACAAGAAGGGCATCCGCCGCTACGGCCACGCATACGTGCCGCTCGACGAGGCGCTGAGCCGCGTGGTCATCGACTTCTCGGGCCGTCCCGGCCTCGTGATGCACGTGCCGTTCACCAGCGGGATGATCGGCACCTTCGACAGCCAGCTCACCTACGAGTTCTTCCAGGGCTTCGTGAACCACGCCTTCGTCACGCTGCACATCGACAACCTCAAGGGCGTCAATGCGCACCACCAGTGCGAGACGGTGTTCAAGGCCTTCGCGCGCGCCATGCGCGGCGCGCTCGAACTCGACCCGCGTTCCGTCGGCGTCATTCCCTCGACGAAGGGCTCGCTCTGAACGCGTTCGTCCATCAGCTATGAAATCTGTAGCAAATACCGTTGCCGTGGTCGACTACGGCATGGGCAACCTGCACTCCGTGTCGCAGGCCGTGCGCCATGCGGCCGACCAGGTCGGCGTGGAGGTGTTCGTCACCTCCGACCCCGACGTGGTCCGCAAGGCGACCCGCGTGGTGTTGCCGGGGCAGGGCGCCATGCCCGACTGCATGCGCGAGCTGCGCGACTCCGGCCTGCAGGAGTCCGTGCTCGAAGCCGCGGCGAGCAAGCCGCTGTTCGGCGTGTGCGTGGGCATGCAGATGATGCTGTCGCGCAGCGACGAGGGCCCGACCGACGGCCTGGGCCTCATTCCGGGCGAGGTCGTCAAGTTCGACCTGGTTGGCCGCCTGCAGCCCGACGGCAGCCGCTTCAAGGTGCCGCAGATGGGCTGGAACCAGGTGCGCCAGGCCCAGCCGCACGCAGTGTGGGCAGGTGTGCCCGACCAGAGCTACTTCTACTTCGTGCACAGCTTCTATGCCCGCCCGGCCGACCCCAAACACAGTGTGGGTGAAGCGGAATATGGCGCGAGCTTTACCGCAGCCATCGCACGCGATAACATTTTTGCCACCCAGTTCCACCCGGAGAAGAGTGCGGACCACGGGCTGCAGCTCTATCGCAACTTCCTCCACTGGAATCCCTGAACCTATTTTTCCGACCGGGCCGAACCTCTCACAGCCCGGATTCCGCACACTCGCGTCACTTCCATGCTCCTCATTCCCGCCATTGATCTCAAAGACGGCCACTGCGTTCGCCTCAAGCAGGGCGACATGGACCAGTCCACCATCTTCAGCGAAGACCCCGCTGCCATGGCCCGCAAGTGGGTCGAGGCCGGCGCGCGCCGGCTGCACCTGGTCGATCTGAATGGCGCCTTCGCCGGCAAGCCGCAGAACCACGCGGCCATCAAGGCGATCCTGAAAGAGGTGGGCGACGACATTCCGGTGCAGCTCGGCGGCGGTATCCGCGACCTCGACACCATCGAGCGCTACATCGACGACGGCCTGCGCTACGTGATCATCGGCACCGCCGCGGTCAAGAACCCCGGGTTCCTGAAGGACGCTTGCAGCGCCTTCGGCGGCCACATCATCGTGGGCCTGGACGCCAAGGACGGCAAGGTCGCCACCGACGGCTGGAGCAAGCTCACGGGCCACGAGGTGGCCGACCTGGGCAAGAAGTTCGAAGACTACGGCGTCGAGTCGATCATCTACACCGACATCGGCCGCGACGGCATGCTCTCGGGCATCAACATCGAAGCCACCGTCAAGCTCGCGCAGGCGCTGACCATTCCGGTGATCGCCTCGGGCGGCCTGTCGAACATGGCGGACATCGAAAAACTCTGCGCGGTCGAGTCCGACGGCGTCGAGGGCGTGATCTGCGGCCGCGCCATCTATTCGGGCGACCTCGACTTCGCCGCCGCGCAGGCCCGCGCGGACGAACTGGCCGGCGCCTGACGCCTTAACTGCGCAGCGCGTGCTTTCCGCGCTCGCCATCGCCAATTACCGTTCGCTGCGGCAGCTGACCGTGCCGCTGGGCCGGCTCACGGTCGTGACCGGGGCCAACGGCAGCGGCAAGTCGAGCGTGTACCGGGCGATGCGGTTGCTGGCCGACATTGCCAATGGCGGCGTGATCCGCTCGCTGGTGCGCGAGGGCGGGCTTTCATCGACTTTGTGGGCCGGGCCTGAGCGCTTCTCGGCGGCCATGCTGCGGGGCGACGTGCCGGTGCAGGGCACTACGCGCAGCGAGCCGGTTGCTCTGAAGCTGGGGTTCGCTGGTGCCGAGGCGGAAGATTTCGGCTACGCCATCGACATCGGTCTGCCGCCGCCCATTCCATCGACGGCCTTTTCGAGCGACCCACAGATCAAGCACGAGGCCATCTGGAGCGGCCCGCTGCTGCGCCCCTCGACGCACCTGGTCGACCGCAAGGGCGCCGCGCTGCGCCTGCGGGAAGGCAAGGGCTGGCAGGCCATCGGCCGCCCGATTCCGGCCTTCGCCAGCATGATGACGGAGCACGCCGACCCGCGCGATGCACCCGAGATGCTTACGCTGCGCGAGCAGATGCGCTCCTGGCGCTTCTACGACCACTTCCGCTCGGACGCCGATGCGCCCGCTCGCCAGCCTCAACTGGGCACCTGCACGCCTGTGCTGGCCAACGACGGCGCTGACCTGGCCGCGGCGCTGCAGACCATCCGCGAGATCGGCGACGGCGAAGCGCTCGACCGTGCGGTGGACGACGCCTTTCCCGGCGCAAGCATCGAAGTCCAGGTGACGGGCGACCGCTTCGAGACGCTGATGCACCAGCACGGCCTCCTGCGGCCGCTTACAGCCGCCGAACTGTCCGACGGCACCCTGCGCTACCTGTTGTGGATCGCGGCGCTGCTCACGCCCCGTCCGCCCGCGCTGCTGGTGCTCAACGAGCCGGAGACCAGCCTGCACCCCGATCTGCTGCCCGCGCTCGGTCGCCTCATCGCGCAGGCCGCGCGGCAGTCGCAGGTGATCGTGGTGTCGCACGCCGCCCGGCTGATCGCCGCGCTCGAAGACAGCGATGAAATGCAGTCCGTGGTGCTGGAGAAGAGGTTCGGCGAGACGCGCATCGCCAACCTCGACATGAGCGAAATACCGCGCTGGGAGTGGCCAGCGCGGTAGCAGCCGAATGAAGGCTTACTCGGCCTTCACCGACATCGTCTGGATGATCGTCTCCAGCTGCGCACTCATCGGCAGGTTGATGCTTTCCCCCGACGGCAGCTTGCGCAGGAACCAGCGCTTGTACTGCCGTTCGATCTCGCCGTCCTCCGCCAGCACCTGGAAGGTGTCGACGACCACCTTGTTCAGCTGCGAGTCGCCCTTGCGGTACATGATCCCGTAGGGGTCGTAGGAGAGGAAATCGCCGACCACCTCGTAGTCGGCCTTGGCGGCGTCCTGCGCGATCAGGCCGTAGAGCAGCACGTCGTCGGTGGCGAAGGCGTCGGCCTGGCCGCTCTTCACCAGCCCGAACGATTCGGCATGGTCGCGCGTCACCTGCAGGTTGATGTTCAGCTTGAACTTCTCCGACAGGTCGCGCAGCGTCTTCTCGTTGGTTGTGCCGGCCGTGACGGCCACCTTCCTGCCCGCGAGGTCGCGGAACGACTTGATCGGCGAGCCCTTCTTCACCAGCACCTTGGTGCCCGAGACGAACATCGTGGGCGAGAAGCTCACGCGCTTCTGGCGTTCGAGGTTGTTGGTGGTGGAGCCGCATTCCAGGTCGACCTTGCCGCTCGCGACCGCGTCGATGCGCGAGTCCGACGTGACGGGCACCCACTTGATCGTGAGGCTCTTGTTCACCGCGTCCTCGATGGCCGTCACCAGCGCGCGGCACAGCTCGATCGAATAGCCGATCGGCTCCTTGCGCGCATTGAGGTACGAGAACGGCACCGACGACTCGCGGTAGCCGATGGTGATGGCGCCGGTTTCGCGGGCCTTGGCGAGCGTGCCGGTGAGTTCCTGAGCCCGTGCCGGCCCTGCCGGCATGGCTGCAAGTACCACCGCTGCCAGCAACGCGGCGAAAGCGGATGGCAGTGTGGTGCCGATGCGCTTCATGGTGCTGTGGCTCACGCGTGCGCCGGGTGGGCGAGGGTGGCGCTGGCTTCCTCGTCGAGCGCCTTGGCGTTGACCTCGGCATCGCTCTCGGACATCAGCTCGCCCTCCCACTTGGCAACCACCGCGGTGGCGATGGAGTTGCCCACCGCGTTGGTGGCCGAGCGGCCCATGTCGAGGAAGGTGTCCACGCCCAGGATCAGCAGCAGGCCGGCCTCGGGAATGTCGAAGTGGTTCAGCGTGGCGGCAATCACCACCAGCGAGGCGCGCGGCACGCCGGCCATGCCTTTGGAGGTGAGCATCAGGATCAGCAGCATGGTGATCTGCGTGCTGATCGGCATGTGGATGTTGTAGGCCTGCGCGATGAAGAGCACGGCGAAGGTGCAGTACATCATCGAGCCGTCGAGGTTGAACGAGTAGCCCATCGGCATCACGAAGCTGGAGATCTTGCGCTTCACGCCAAAACGGTCGAGTGCCTGCAGGATCTTCGGGTAAGCCGCTTCCGAACTGGCAGTGGCAAACGACAGCAGGAAGGCTTCCTTGATGAGCACCAGCAGCTTGAACACGCGCGGCCCGAGGAACAGAAAGCCCGCCAGCACCAGCACGCTCCACAGCACGAACAGGCCCAGGTAGAAGTCGCCCATGAACACCGCAAACTTCAGCAGGATGCCCAAGCCGTTGACGGCCACCGTGGCGGCCATGGCGGCCAGCACAGCGAGCGGCGCGAGCTTCATGACGTAGCCGGTGATCTTGAGCATGGCGTGCGACAGCTCCTCGATGGCGGCGACCAGCGTCTTGGCCTTGTCGCCCAGCGAGGCGAGCGCCACGCCGAAGAACATCGAGAACACCACGATCTGCAGGATCTCGTTGTTCGCCATGGCCTCGACGAAGGACTTCGGCACCGTGTGGCTCACGAAGTCTTTCAGCGTGAATTTCGAGGTGGCCAGGTTGGCCGAGGCGCCGATGTCGGGCAGCGGCAGGCCCAGGTTCTCGCCGGGCTTGAGCAGGTTGGCCATGACCAGGCCGATGACCAGCGAGATCAGCGAGGCGGTAAGAAACCAGCCGATGGCCTTGCCGAACACGCGGCCGACCGACTTGGCGTCGCCCATGTGCGCGATGCCCACCACCAGCGTGGAGAACACCAGCGGGCCGATCAGCATCTTGATCAGGCGCAGGAACACGTCCGAGATGATGGAGACGTAGTCTGCGATTTCTTTCGCGGCTTTCTTGTCCGGAAAGCTGGAGAAGATCATGTAGCCCAGGATGATGCCGAGCACCATCGCAATCAGGATCCAGGCGGCCATCGGCAGCTTCTTCATGCGTATCCCCTTGTCGTGTGAGAGTAGTTTTTTCGAGTGCACGGGACCGACTTGCACGTTGTCCCTCGATGCAAGCGATCACAGGGTATCCAAGAAGGCCCCGGGCACGCAATGGCCCTTGATGCCAATTCCGTGCCACGGTGCGGGTGCTGCCTACAATTCTCGCCATGGAAATCACCCCGATCGAGTTTCGCGGCCAGCCCGCATTGCGTGCCAACGGCGTGGATGGAAGCACCCTCACGGTGGCCTTGCACGGTGCGCAAGTGCTCTCGTGGACCGCGGCTGACGGGGTGGAAAGGCTCTACCTGAGCCCTTCGGCGGTGTTCGACGGGCACACGGCCATCCGCGGCGGCGTGCCCATTTGCTGCCCCCAATTCAACCAGCGCGGCATGTTGCCCAAGCATGGATTCATGCGCAATTTGCCTTGGATGCACGAGGTGTCGGACACGCCCGAAACGCTGAGGCTGACGCTTCGCGACGCCGAAGCCACCCGAAAGCTCTGGCCGCACGCTTTTGAGGCGCAGCTGGAAGCCACTTTGTCCGGCGGCCAGTTACGCACGACGCTCACGCTGGTCAATGTCGACCGCGCGCCCTGGACCTTTGCCGCCGCGCTGCACACCTACCTGCGTGTCGACGACATCGCCAATGTGCGGCTAGAGGGCCTGCAGGGCGCCAACCGCTGGGATTCGCTGCGCGACGACCGCTGGGTGGAAACCGCGGCGGCGTTGCATTTTGATGCAGAGTTCGACAGCGTCTATGCCGCGCCCGCCCAGCCACTGCGGCTGGTTCAGCCGGGCGGCAAGCTCGAGATCTCCCAAAGCGCGAACTGCAGCGAAACCGTGGTCTGGAACCCCGGCGCGGTGCTCGGTGCGAAACTCGCCGACATGCCTGCTGATGGCTTTCGCCACATGCTCTGCGTGGAGGCCGCCCGCATCGACGAGCCCGTGCTGCTGATGCCCGGCGCCCAATGGCAGGGCTGGCAACAGCTCCGCGTTCTCTGATTTCCTACCGGTTGTTCATCTCATGCTCGCCAAACGCATCATTCCCTGTCTCGACGTCACCGGCGGCCGCGTCGTCAAGGGCGTCAACTTCCTTGAACTGCGCGATGCCGGCGACCCGGTCGAGATCGCCGCGCGCTACAACGCGCAGGGCGCCGACGAACTGACCTTTCTCGACATCACCGCCACCAGCGACGGCCGCGACCTGATCCTGCCGATCATCGAGGCGGTGGCCTCGCAGATCTTCATTCCGCTGACCGTGGGCGGCGGCGTGCGCACCGTGGCTGACGTGCGCCGGCTGCTCAACGCCGGAGCCGACAAGACCAGCTTCAACTCGGCCGCCATCGCCGATCCGCAGGTGATCAGCGACGCCGCGCAGAAGTACGGCTCGCAATGCATCGTGGTCGCCATCGACGCCAAGCGCCGCAGCCCCGAAGAAGCCGCCACCCGCGGCGCGGGCTGGGACGTGTACAGCCATGGCGGGCGCAAGAACACCGGCCTCGACGCCGTCGAATGGGCGACCGAGATGGCACGCCGCGGCGCCGGCGAGATCCTGCTGACCAGCATGGACCGAGACGGCACCAAGAGCGGCTTCGACCTGGAACTGACCCGCGCGGTGAGCAACGCCGTCAGCGTGCCGGTGATCGCCTCGGGCGGCGTGGGCAGCCTCGACGACCTGGCCGACGGCATCCAGACCGGCGGCGCCGACGCGGTGCTGGCGGCCAGCATCTTCCACTACGGCGAACACACGGTGGGCGAGGCCAAGGCCCGCATGGCCGCGCGCGGCATTCCTGTGCGGATCGACGCTTGAACCGTGTCCAAAGGGTCTTTTCCTATCCCCGACAATACTTCCATGAATTGGCTCGATGAAGTGAAGTGGGACGCGAACGGCCTGGTGCCGGTCATCGCGCAGGAACAGGGCAGCAACGACGTGCTGATGTTCGCCTGGATGAACCGCGAGGCGCTCGAAAAGACCGCCGAGCTGGGCCGCGCGGTGTATTTCAGCCGCTCGCGCAACAAGTTGTGGTTCAAGGGCGAGGAATCGGGCCACGTGCAGACCGTGCACGAGATCCGCCTGGACTGCGACAACGACGTGGTGCTGCTCAAGGTCACCCAGCTTGGCCACGAGCCCGGCATCGCCTGCCACACCGGGCGCCACAGCTGCTTCTTCAGCAAGTATGAAAAGGGCCAGTGGACGGTGGTCGAACCCGTCTTGAAAGACCCGGAGTCGATCTACAAATGACGGCCACAGTGAACAGCAACAGCACCTCCGACGCCCTCGCACGCCTGGCCGCGGTGATCGAAAGCCGCCTGCCCGCGCGCGGCGGCGACCCTGAGAAGAGCTACGTCGCGCGCCTGCTGCACAAGGGCCCGGACGCTTTCCTCAAGAAAATCGGCGAGGAAGCCACCGAAGTCGTGATGGCCGCCAAGGACGCCGACCACGGCGGCGACCGCTCGAAAATAGTGAACGAAGTGGCAGACCTGTGGTTCCACACCATGGTGGCGCTGGCGCATTACGGTTTTTCCCCCTCCGACGTCACCGCGGAACTCGAGCGCCGGGAGGGCACCAGCGGCATCGAGGAAAAGGCGCTGCGCAAGGTGCAGCAACGCGGCATCGAGGAGCAGCAGAAAGGCCAGGCCTCCGAATGAACGAAATCACCGCGATCGACGACATCTCCGGCAAGACGCCCGAGCAGCTGGAAAGCCTGCGCCAGATCACGCTGGCGGTCTACATCCTCTATGCGCTTTCGTGGTTCACGGGCGGCCTCACGGGAATCGTGGGCATCGTGCTCAACTACCTCAAGCGCGAGGATACGGAGGGCACGCTCTATCAAAGTCACTTCACCTGGCAGATTCGCACCTTCTGGTGGGGCCTGGTCTGGTCCATCCTGGGATTCATCACCCTCTGGATACTGATCGGCTTCCCCATCCTCTTTGTCACTGCCGTGTGGATGATCTACCGGCTGGTCAAAGGCTGGCTGAACTGGAGCGAACGCAAGCCCATGGCTGTCTAACGAACAACCTCCATGTCACACGATCCCAACTGCATCTTCTGCAAAATCATCGAGGGCAAGATTCCCTCGCGCAAGGTCTACGAAGACGAAGACCTGTTCGGCTTTCACGACATCGCGCCCTGGGCGCCGGTGCATTTCATGCTGGTGCCCAAAAAGCACATCGCCTCGATGGCCCAGCTGACGCCCGACGACGAGGCGCTGATGGGCAAGATCATGCTCCTGGCGCCCAAGCTGGCGCTGGAGCAGGGCTGCAGGCCCTATCCGGACGGCGGCTACCGGGTCGTGGTCAATACCGGCACCGAGGGTGGGCAGGAGGTTCATCATCTCCATGTCCATGTCATGGGCGGTCCCAGGCCGTGGCTTCGCGGCTGAGCGGCATTAAGCCAAACTGTCACATTCCGCCCGACTAAAATCGGACACATTCTTAGGAGTTCTCCATGGGTTCTTTTTCCATCTGGCACTGGCTGATCGTGCTGCTCGTAGTGGTCATGATCTTCGGCACCAAGAAGCTGCGGAACATGGGTTCGGATCTTGGCGGCGCCGTCAAGGGCTTCAAGGACGGCATGAAGGACGGCGGCTCGTCCGACGCTGCCGCCGCTTCGTCGGCCCCCGCGCAGCAAGTGACCGGCCAGCCGGCCAACAGCGACAAGCCGACGATCGACGTCGAAGCGCGTCAGAAGTCCTGAGCGCGGACCGCACGTGCTCGACCTCGGCATTGAGAAGCTGGCGCTGATCGGCGTCGTGGCGCTGATCGTCATCGGCCCGGAAAAGCTGCCGCGCGTGGCCCGCACCGTCGGCACCCTGCTCGGCAAGGCGCAGCGCTATGTGAACGACGTCAAGGCCGAAGTCAACCGCTCGATGGAGCTCGACGAGCTCCGCAAGATGAAGACCACGGTCGAGGATGCGGCGCGCGACGTCGAGCACAGCATCCACACCGGCGCGAGCGAATTCGAGAAGCAGTTCAGCGGTTCGGGCGAAACCCTCTCGGCGCTGGCCGAACCCGAGCCCTCGCCGCCCGAATACAAGCACCCCCGCAAGAACTGGCGCCTGAAACAGGGCGCCACGCCACAGTGGTACAAGGCGCGCAACGGCGTGCGCACCAAGGCGCTGTCGGGCGCGGCGCGCGTTGCGCGCTTCCGCCCGCACACGATCAACAAGATCAACTAGCGCATCCACAACACCGCGTTCTGCGCGCGCCGCACGCCGGCCGACGTCACGCTATCTTCTTTTCCAATGGCCGATTCCGACAACAAGAACAAAGACAAAGAAGACGAGCTGGCGGGCACCGAACAGCCGTTCGTGGCGCACCTGGTCGAGCTTCGCGACCGCCTGCTCTATTGCGTCTACGGCCTCGTGGTCGCGGGCATCCTGCTGGCCATCTGGCCCGGTCCGGGCGGCTTGATCGACCTGATCGCGATGCCGATCAAGGCGCACATGCCGCACGACGCGAAGCTGATCGCCATTGGCGTGTTCTCGCCGTTCTTCGTGCCGCTCAAGGTTTTGATGATGGCGGCCGTGCTGCTGGCGCTGCCCTGGCTCATGTACCAGGCGTGGATGTTCATTGCGCCGGGGCTCTACAGCCATGAAAAGAAATTCGCGCTGCCGCTGATCTTCTTCGGCAGCCTGCTGGCCTATGCGGGCATCGCGTTCGTGCAGCTCTTCGTGCTGGACAAGATGTTCAGCTTCATCCAGCGCTTCGCACCGTCCGCGGTGCAGGCAACGCCCGACATTTCATCGTACGTCGAGGCGATCCTGTCGCTCTACATCGCCTTCGGCGTGGCCTTCCAGGTGCCGATCGTCGTGATGCTGCTGGTGCGCTTCGAGATGGTGACCATCGAGAAGCTGAAGTCCTTCCGCGGCTACTTCATCGTGGTGGCGTTCGTCGTTGCCGCTGTGCTCACGCCGCCCGACGTGGTGTCGCAGCTGGCGCTGGCGATACCGATGTGCCTGCTGTACGAGGTGGGCATCATCGGTGCCAGGTACTTCGCCAGTTCCGGCAAGAAGCCCGAGGAAGAGGAAAGCGCAGACTCTGCGCAGTCCTGATCGACCGACCTGACAGCCTGCTATTCGGGCTGACTCGGCGGTACCTTCCGGACCGGGCTCTTCGGGCGCAGGCCCGGCGTCACGTCCAGCTCCATCTTGTCGCTGCCGCGCTGCAGCGCGAACCGCGAGGTGCTGCCGGGCTTCAGGCCGGCCACCGCGGTCAGCAGCGCCTGCACGTTGTCCGTCTTCTTCTCGCCCACCGAGGTGATCACGTCACCCGGGCGGATGCCGGCCTTGGCGGCCGGGCCGTTCTGCAGCACGCCGGTGATGATCACGCCCGCATCCGCCTTCACGCCGAAGGTCTCGGCGAGTTCGGGCGACAGGTCGCTCGGTTCCACGCCGATCCAGCCGCGGCGCACCTGGCCTTCCTTCACGATTCCTTCGAGCACGATCTTGGCCATCGACACCGGAATGGCGAAGCCAATGCCCATGCTGCCGCCCGAGCGCGAGTAGATCGCGGTGTTGATGCCCTGCAGGTTGCCGTTGACGTCGATCAGCGCGCCGCCCGAGTTGCCGGGGTTGATGGCCGCGTCGGTCTGGATGAAGTTCTCGAAGTTGTTGATGCCGAGCTGGTTGCGGCCCAGTGCCGAGACGATGCCGCTGGTCACGGTCTGGCCCACGCCGAAGGGGTTGCCGATGGCCAGCACCTGGTCGCCCACCTGCAGCGCGTCGGAGTCGCCCAGAACGATCACCGGCAGCTTGTCGAGCTCGATCTTCAGCACGGCCAGGTCGGTGTCGGGGTCGGTGCCGATCACCTTGCCGCGCGCATGGCGGCTGTCGTTGAGCGTTACCTCGATCTCGTCGGCGCCCTCGACCACGTGGTTGTTGGTGAGGATGTAGCCGTCGGGGCTCACGATCACGCCGCTGCCCAGGCCCACCTGGGGCTGGTCGTCCTGGTCGCCGAAGAAGAAGCGGAACCATGGGTCGTTGCTGCGCGGGTGGCGCTGCGCAGCCTTGCTGGTGTTGATGCTCACCACCGCCGGGGAGGCCTTCTTGGCCGGCACGCTCAGGCTGCCGGGTGACGTCACGCCCGGGTTGCCGGCCGGCGCCTCGACGATCGAGACCACACCGCCCAGCGAGGTCGCACGCTTGTTGATCCACTCGGGCTTGAGCGTCGCGACGACGAAGTAGGCCGCCAGCAGGACGGTCACGGCTTGGGCAAAGAGCAGCCAGGTGCGTTTCATGAAAGATTGGTGAAAAAGACGTTGGAAGGCCGCAGTGCAGCGCAGCAATGCTGTCAATTGTCCCTCAACCGCCTGGTGCAGAAACCGCTCGCAGAGGTCGAGATTAAGACTTCCTGCGTACGTAAAGCCGGGTTAACACCTAGCATTGCAGGTCGGACCCATCCGGCCCGTGCTTTTTCCGGCCTCCCGCGCTGCCCACCCGGTGGAAGCGGCCAGGCATTTCGCCAGCGCGCCATTTTTCCGTTTTCTCACCCGGTCTCACGGGCTGGCGCGCGATCACGATCTCCCTGCCAGCCATGACTTCAGAAGCAACCTTCCCGGACGGCGCGCAGCCGGCGCCGGCACGCACGCTCGACTCGAGCGACTACAAGACCCTCGGCCTGTCCGCCCTCGGCGGCACGCTGGAGTTCTACGACTTCGTCATCTACGTGTTTTTCGCCACCGTGCTGGGGGCGCTGTTCTTTCCGGTCGACATGCCCGACTGGCTGCGGCAGCTGCAGACCTTCGGCATCTTCGCGGCCGGCTACCTTGCGCGCCCGGTGGGCGGCATCGTCATCGCGCATTTCGGCGACATCTTCGGCCGCAAGCGCATGTTCACGCTGTCGATCTTCCTGATGGCGGCGCCCACGCTGGTGATTGGCCTGCTGCCGACCTACGCGAGCATCGGCGTCGCGGCGCCCCTGCTGCTGCTGGCGATGCGCGTGCTGCAGGGCGCGGCCATCGGCGGCGAGATGCCCGGCGCCTGGGTGTTCGTGGGCGAGCACGTGCCGGCAAAGCGCTACGGCTTCGGCATTGGCATGCTGACCTCGGGCATCACCGGCGGCATCCTGCTGGGCTCGCTGATCGCGGTGGCCATCAACCGCCACTATTCGCCCGAGCAGGTGAGCGACTTCGCCTGGCGCATTCCCTTCATCCTGGGCGGCGTGTTCGGGCTGGTGTCGGTGTACCTGCGCCGCTTCCTGCACGAGACACCGGTGTTCAAGGAGCTGGCCGGCCGCCGCAGCGTGGCGCGCGAGATGCCGCTGCGCACCGTGCTACGCGAGCACCGCCTGGCCTGTGTGTATGTCGCGTTGCTGACCTGGGTGCTGTCTGCCGCCATCGTGGTCGTTGTGCTGTACACGCCCACCTACCTGCAGAAGGTGCACCACATTCCCGCTACGCTGGCACTCGAAGCCAACGCCCTCGCCACGCTGACCCTGACGCTGGGCTGCATGCTGACCGGCTGGGCCAGCGACCGCATCGGCACGCGCGCCGTGATGCTTGTCGGCTGGGGCGGCCTGTTCGTCACGGCCTACCTGTTCTACAGCGGGCTGCCCGGCACGCCGGCCACGCTGTTCTGGCACTACGGGCTGGTGGGCCTGTTCGTGGGCACCATCGCCACCGTGCCGATCGCAGGCGTGCGCGCCTTCCCGGCGCCGGTGCGCTTCACCGGGCTTTCGTTTGCCTACAACATGTCGTACGCGGTCTTCGGCGGGCTCACGCCAGTGATCCTGACGCTCTGGCTGCAGCGCGACACGATGGCGCCGGCGCATTACGTCGCGGTGCTGGCCGGGCTGGGCTTCCTGCTGGCGTTTCTGCCCCTGGCCGCGCGCGGCCATGCGATGCGCGATGGCGCAGCCCCCGCAGGCGGCGCGACAATGGCGCGATGAGCACCACCCGCCACGAACTGCTCCACGCATTCGACCTGCTGCTGGCCCCCGGGCGCTTCAAGGACTACGGACCCAACGGCCTGCAGGTCGAAGGGCGCACCGTGGTCCGCAAGATCGTCTCGGGCGTGACCGCCAGCCGCGCGCTGATCGAGGCCGCGATCCAAGCCGAGGCCGATGCCATCTTCGTTCACCACGGCCTGTTCTGGCGCGGCCAGGACGGCTGCGTCACCGGCTGGATGAAGCAGCGCCTGAGCCTGCTGCTGGGCGACGACGTCAACCTGTTCGCCTACCACCTGCCGCTTGATGCACATCCTGAGCTCGGCAACAACGCGCAGCTTGGGCTGAAGCTGGGGCTCGTGGCCCACGCCGGCTCGACCGGGCGCTTCGGCGAGCAGGAGTTGGGTTTCCTCGGCACGCCGGAAAACGGCGAGAGCTTCGCCAACGCCAAGGCGCTTGCCACGCATGTCGAAAGCGTTCTGAAAAGGCCGGTCACGCTCGTCGACACGGCGCATCGCGCTATCAAAAACGTAGCTTGGTGTACGGGCGGTGCACAAGGCTACTTCGAGGCCGCCATCGCAGCCGGCGCCGACGCCTTCATTACCGGCGAAATCTCGGAGCCCCAAGCCCATTACGCACGCGAGATGGGTGTGGCCTTTCTGGCCTGCGGGCACCACGCCACCGAACGCTACGGCGCGCCGGCGGTGGCCGGGCATGTGGCGGCGCAGCTCGGGCTGAAGCACGAGTTCATTGACATCGACAACCCGGCATGAGCGGTGCCATAGCCATCACGTTGGGCGATCCCGCGGGCATCGGGCCGGAGATCATCGCCAAGGCGTTTCGTGATGCACCTGATGCGACCCGCGGTGCCTTCGTAGCTGGCGACGTGGGCACGATGCGCCAAGCCTCGCAGGCCCTGGCCGGGCCGGGTCAGCCGGCTTGGCCGGTGCTCGAGATCGAATCCGTCGCCGAAGCCGCAACCGTACCGCCGGGCTGCATCCCCGTGCTGCAGGTGATCGCGCCGCCATCGCACATCGAAACGGGCCGCATCAGCGCCGAAGCCGGCCGCGTGGCGGGCGAATGCGTGATCTGGGCCGCGCGGGCCGCGCTGCGCGGCGAGATCGGCGCCATCGTGACCGCGCCGCTGCACAAGGAGGCGCTGTCGGCCGCCGGCTTCCCGTACCCCGGCCACACCGAGCTGCTGCAGGCCGAGGCGGCCGCGCATCTGGGCCGTACGGTGGCCGACGTGCCAGTGCGCATGATGCTGGCCAACGACGAACTGCGCACCGTGCTCGTCAGCATCCACATGTCGCTGCGCAACGCCATCGAGGCGGTGCGTTTCGATGGCGTGCTCGAAACCCTGCGCATCACGCACCGCGCGCTGACGCATGCGCTGGGCCGCGTGCCGCGCATCGGCGTGGCGGGCCTCAACCCGCATGCGGGCGAGGGCGGCCTGTTCGGTTCGGAAGAGCGCGAGATCATCGCGCCGGCCATCGAGGCTGCGCGCGCCGAAGGCATCGACGCCAGCGGGCCTTATGCACCCGACACGGTCTTCATGCGTGCGCGCGCCAAGCACGGCGTGCCGTCCAGCGGCGAGTTCGACGTGGTGGTTGCGATGTACCACGACCAGGGCCTGATCCCGGTCAAGTACTTGGGCGTGGAGAAGGGCGTGAACGTGACGCTGGGCTTGCCGCTGGTGCGGACCAGCCCCGATCACGGCACCGCGTTCGACATCGCGGGAACGGGGCTGGCCGATGCGTCGAGCCTCGTCGAGGCGCTGCGCATGGCCCGGGTGCTGAAGGGCGCTTGATCAGGGGCGCTTGAGGCTGTCGCGGATTTCGCGCAGCAGCACCACGTCTTCGGGTGTCTCGGGGGCCGCGGCCGGTGCGGGTTCTTCGTTGCGCTTCAGGCGATTGATCTGCTTGACCATGATGAAGATGATGAAGGCCAGGATCACGAAGTTGACCGCGATGGTGATGAAGTTGCCATACGCCAGCACCGGAACGCCGGCCTTCTTCAGGTCTGCCAGCGTGTTCGCCACGCCGGCGGGCGCCGTGCCCAGCACCACATAGAGGTTGGAGAAGTCGAGCCTGCCGAACACCACGCCGACCAGCGGCATGATGATGTCGGCCACGAGCGAGTCGACGATCTTGCCGAACGCTGCGCCGATGATCACGCCGACCGCGAGGTCGATGACATTGCCCTTGACGGCAAATTCCTTGAATTCACTGAGGATGCTCATGATTCAAAAGGCTGCTGGAGCTCTGCTGTTGAAGGAAAGTCGAGTATGCCCGCGATTGCTCACTTCTCCAGCGAGCGTGGCGCAACATCGACATGCGCGGCCGGCAACCCTTCACGACTGCGCGCGGCAATTTGCCTGAAGCCGTCCTCGAGATGGCGCACGAAGCGCGGCGTGTCGAAGTAGCCGCGGCGCGCGTCCTTGGCCGCCACGAGCTGTGCACGCAGTGCGGCCAACTTCTCCGGATGCGTTGCGTAGTGGATGGCCTTCTGCACGTACTCGTCGTGGTTCGTAGCCACCAGCTCTGGCAGCCCGATGGCGCCGAGCAGGCTGCCCGCCATGCGCGACACCATCGTCGTGCCCGTGAGCGCCAGCAGCGGCACGCCCGACCAGAGCACGTCGTTCGCGGTGGCGCCGCTGCTGTAGGGGAAGGTGTCGATGAACAGGTCGGCCAGGCCGATGCGCGCCAGATGCTGGTCGACCGGCATGCGCGGCGACACGATCAGGCGCTCGGCCGGCAGGCCCGCCTTGTCCCAATGCGCGCGCAGGTTGTGCTCGAAGCCGTTCGGGCCCTGAGCCAGCCACAGCACCGAGTTCGGAATGCCCTGCACGATGCGCACCCACGCCTCGAAGGTCTCGGGCTGGATCTTGAACGACTGCGAGAAGTTGCACAGCACGAAGGCGTCTTCGGGCAGGCCGTGCTCGGCGCGCGTGGCCTTGTGCGGATTGACCGGGCGCTTCGTGTCGATCACCTGGAAGGTCTCGGGCAGGCGCAGCAGCTTCTCGGTGTAGCAGTCTTCCGTGCCCGGCGGCGAGAGGAAGTTGTCGGACACCAGGTAATCGTAGTTAGGCGTGCCGCTGGTGCCCATGTAGCCCAGCCACATGAGCTGCGCCGGCGCCGCGTGGTAGGCCATGACCTGCGGCTTGGCGCCGCGCGTGTCGCCTGAGAGGTCGATCAGGATGTCGATCTCGTCCTCGCGGATGCGCTCGGCCATCTGCTGGATCGACTGGCCGTGCATGTCGACGAAGTGCTCGGCCGACGCGGCGATGCGCGCCCGCGCCGGGTGCCCGTCGTCCGGACCGTAGGAGTAGACGAAGATTTCGAAATCTTTCCGGTCATGCTGGCCGTACAGCTCGGCCGTCAGGTGCGCGACCGGGTGGTTGCGGAAGTCGAACGAGTAGTAGCCCACGCGAATGCGCGGCGCCGTGCGGCGCGCGCCGGCATCGGCAAAGGGCCTGATGCCGGTGTTCCGGTCGGCCAGCGTGGCGGAGCGCTGGGTCCAGTTCATCAGCCGGCGCGCATCGTCGTAGTTCGACATCAGGATGAACGACGACACGGTCTGGTCGTTGTTCGGGTTGTCCAGCAGCGCCGCGATCCTGGCGCGCAGTTCGGGCACACCGTTCCAGTCGGCGATGTGCGCTTTTTCGCCCAGCATCCAAACCATGGCGGGCATGAAGTCGGGGTCGTCGCGCAGGCACTGCTCGAACTCCGCGATGGCCGCCTCCGACTGGCCTGCCATCACATAGGTCACGCCCAGGTTGCATCGAGCGAGCACTTGGTGCGGATGCACTTCGAGCGCCTTCTTGAGCACTTCGATGGCGGTGTCGAAATGGCCGAGGCGGAAGTTCACCGTGCCCAGGTTGTTCAGCAGCAGCTCGTGCTCGGGCAGGCTCTCGAGCGCGAGCTTGTAGAGCTCGGCCGATTCCGCGAAGCGCATCGACGCGCCCTCGAGCGCGCCGCACACGCCGTACAGCGCGGCCACGCCTTCGGGGTCGGACAGTGCCTTGTGGCGCTCCTCGGCCGGCCAGTTGCGCATGGCGCGCTGCATGGGCGCGATGGCCTCCTCGGTGCGGCCGCAGCTCTGCAGCGCCCTGGAGAGCATGAAGGCGGCCTCGCAATCCTGCTGGTCGGCTGCAGCCCGCTCGTACGAGTCGAGCGCGGCAGCCCAGTCTTTCTGGTGAGCGCGGATCTTGCCGATGTTCTTGTGCGCGGCCGCATAGCCCGAGTCGAGCGCGAGCGCCTGGCGGAACTGCACGATTGCTTCGTCGAAGCGGTCCTGCTCCATGTCGATTGCGCCGGCGTTGTTCCATGCCGCGGGCGCCTGCGGGGCGAGCCGCGTGGCTTCGGCCGCGGCCTCGCGGGCCTGGCGGAACTTCTTCTGCTGGCGGTACACCGCCGACAGGTTCACGTAGGCCTCGGGGTAGTTCGGCAGCGCCTTGATTGCGCGGCGAAGGTCTTGCTGCGCTTCGGCCGGCAGGCCCATGTGCATGAAGATCGTCGCGCGGGTGTTGAAGTAGAAGTGGTGCGGCGATCGCGCGATTGCGCGGTTCACGTAGTTCAGCGCCAGCTTTGGCCGTCCTTGCCGGTACAGCGCTTCGCCCGTCAGGTGCAGCGCGTCGGCATGCTCCGGAAAGCGCGACAGCAGGGCTTCGTAGACCTGGATGGCCTCGGCGAAACGGCCCACCCGGTGCAGCACCAGTCCCTGTTCCAGAAGGCTGCCGGCATCTGCTGCCGATGTGGAGGGTGCGGGGGCGAGAGAAGGTGAGTTCATGAAGCCGTGTGATGGACGGGTCAGAAGGTCGGCCGCTGGAGGAAATGCCGGCCTCCATACAAGTGAAAAAAGGCCGGCAACCCAGTATAGGGGCCGGCCTTTCGTTTCATCAGCGGGCGTTCCCGCAGCGCAGGGGCGCCGCGGGCACACCAGGCCGGATTACCAGGACCAGGAGGCGCCGATGCCGCCGCCGACCTTGCCGCTGCTGCCGCTGCCGATGTTCACCTTGATCTGCGCGCCTTCGCCGATGCGGAAGCTGGCCGCCGCAGCGAGGGCCGAGCGGCCGTCGTACGAGCCCACACCCACGCCGATGCCGAAGCTCTTGCCCGCTTCGAGTGCCGGCACCGAGGCTGCAGCCAGGGCGATGGCCGCACCGGTGCTGCTGGTCTTGCGCATGTCCTGCACTTCATTGCGGACCTGATTCAACTGCGACATGTTCGCGGCGTCTGTCGGCAGGACGCCGGGAGCCACGTTTTGCACGCGGCCGTTGGCGACCACGCCGTTGCCCGCCGTGATGGTGCCGCCCGCCGTCACGTTGCCGGTGACGTTGACCGTGCCCGCGTTCAGCGTCGTGACGTTGCCGGTCACGGCGTTGATCGTGGTGATGTTGCCGGTCTGCGTGTTCAGCACCGTGATGTTGCCGTTGGCCGCCGTGACCGTCTGGAAGTTGCCGGTGGTGGCGTTCACCGTGCTTGCATTCACCGTCGTGGCGCTCACCGTGTTGGCGGTCAGCGCGTTGATGGTGGCGCTGGCTGCCGACAGGTTCGTGGTGCTGACGTTGGTTGCGCTCAACGTGTTGATCGTGCCGCGGCTGGCCGACAGGTTGGTCGTGCTGACGTTGGTCGCGCTCAGCGTGTTGATGGTGCCGGCGTTGGCTGTCAGGTTCGTGGTGCTGACGTTGGTGGCGCTCAGCGTGTTGATCGTGCCGGCGTTGGCCGTCAGGTTCGTCGTGCTGACGTTGGTGGCGCTCAGCGTGTTGATGGTGCCGGCGTTGGCTGTCAGGTTCGTGGTGCTGACGTTGGTGGCGCTCAGCGTGTTGATCGTGCCGTTGTTGGCCGTCAGGTCCGTCGTGCTGACGTTGGTGGCGCTCAGCGTGTTGATGGTGCCGTTATTGGCCGTCAGGTTCGTGGTGCTGACATTGGTCGCGCTCAACGTGTTGATCGTGCCGTTGTTGGCGGTCAGGTCCGTCGTGCTGACATTGGTCGCGCTCAACGTATTGATCGTGCCGTTGTTGGCCGTCAGGTCCGTCGTGCTGACGTTGGTGGCGCTCAGCGTGTTGATCGTGCCGCTATTGGCCGTCAGGTCCGTCGTGCTGACATTGGTCGCGCTCAGCGTGTTGATGGTGCCGTTGTTGGCCGTCAGGTCCGTCGTGCTGACATTGGTTGCGCTCAGCGTGTTGATGGTGCCGTTGTTGGCGGTCAGGTCCGTCGTGCTGACGTTGGTTGCGCTCAGCGTGTTGATCGTGCCGTTGCTGGCCGTCAAGTCCGTCGTGCTGACGTTGGTAGCGCTCAGCGTGTTGATCGTGCCGTTGCTGGCGGTCAGGTCCGTCGTGCTGACGTTGGTGGCGCTCAGCGTATTGATGGTGCCGTTGCTGGCCGACAGGGTCGACGTCGTGATACTGGTGGCGTTGAGCGCGTTGATCGTGCCCGCGGTGGCCGACAGATTGGTCGTCGTGGTGTTCGTTGCACTGACGGTTCCCGCAGTGAGCGTGGCGGTACTGATGCTGGTGGACGTGAGGTTCGTGATCGATCCCGTCGCCGCGGTCAGCACGTTGGCGCCGAGGTTGCCGGTGAAGGTCCCGTTGGTCGCCTGGACGCCATTGGCCGTCACGGTGCCGGTGATGTTGGCGTTGCCGGCCGTCAAGGAGGCGATGTTGGCACCGGCTGCAGTCAGGTTGCCGGTGACGTTGACGCCGCCGGCCGTCAGATTGGTCGTCGAGACATTCGTCGCGCCCACGCTGCCGGTGGTGATCGTGCCGGTGCTGATGCTGGTGGAGGTCAGGTTGGTGATCGTGCCAGTGCCGGCCGTGACGGTCGTGGCACTGACGTTGCCTGCAGACACGGTGCCGGCAGTCAGAGTGGCCGTGCTGATGCTGGTGGACGTCAGATTGGTAGCAGTTGCCGATGTCGCGCTGAGGCTGGTGGTGGTCACGCCACCGGCACTGACGGTGCCCGAGGTGATGCTGGTCGCGCTCAGCGTGTTGATTGTTCCGCGCGATGCGGTCACGTTGACCGTGCTGAGAGTGTTGGTGCTGATGCCGCCATTGGTTGCGACCAGTGCGTTGTTGTTGTTGCCGTTGTTCTGCAAGCCGCCGACATTGCCGGCATTGACTTCCTGTCCGCCGATCGTGACCTGCGCGTTTGCCATCGGCAGAGTCATCACATAACCGGCGCCCACTAGCACCGAAGCGAGAAGGCGACCGACGCCCGGACGGCGAACGATGAAAGAGCGAACAGTAGAGCGCTTGGGTGTAGTCATTTGGACTTTTTTCCTTGAAGAATCAGTTGCCATTTCTGGTCTTCCAGGCGCCCTCGTCGCGTGGAAGCAGGGTTGGGTTTCATTGCGTTACCCAATGCAACTGATGCTAGGAATCGAGGTCTTCGCTGAACATCGCCGAGATCCGTAGTTTTTGATCCATGCGAGCTGCTTAAAGCGTCGTCGATAAATTGACGTGGCCTCGGCAAAGCCAATGCCCATGCGGCTTCGCAGACATCGTGCAAATCGCGCAGTGACGTTTCGATACGCGATCGAGGGCGCGTTTCGTGTGGCGCGGTGCTACGTAACACACGCAGTAACCCGCACGTAACAACGGCGGAAAAACGGCCTTTTCAAGGCCTCCTCAAGCCCTCGTTTTTCGGGGCGTTCGAGGCAATTTCTTCAATGAAATCAAAGTACTACACGCGCTGGCGCGCCGTGCGCCCCGGTGTTCCTCCGCGCGGGCATCGTTCCTGCGGTATCTGAAACGAAAGTCAACATTTCGTCGCTACCTGCGGGGTAGCCACAGAGCCAGAGGACGTCGCGTGATCAATTTTTTCTTGGGCATTGAAAACGCATGCAGCACCGGCGAAGTCCGCTGCGTGCCGGCAGGAGAGCGGTCATGGAAATGAACATGCAATACGCCGCCGTCGCGCGGCATGTGCCATCGGCCGCGCAGCTGTATGGCGGTGTCTTTCACGCAGCGTTGATCGTCGCGGAAGACTCCATCGCCGCCGACCGCATGCGGCGCATCCTTGCCGAACTCGCACCGCATCGCCGCGTGGTGATCGCGTCGAGCCGGGCCGAGGCGCTCAACCTGCTGGCGGCATTGCCCTATGACCTCGTGCTGGTCGACATGCGGCTGCCGGGCAACGACGGCGCCGCGCTGCTTCATCATGTGCGCCAGGCCTATCCGCGCATCGAGAGCATCGGCATGTCGGCAACCGACGACCAGGAACTCGTGAACGCAGCAATCGCTGCCGGCGCCATCGGCTATCTGCTGACCGAAGCCGACGACGCCGAGCTTGCCTATCTGCTGCGCTCGATCGAGCGCGGCGGCTCGCCGATGGACTCGCGCATCGCGCGACGCATCCTTGGTTCGATTGCCGCCTACGCGAAGGCGCGCACGATCGAACCCATCCGCGTCCAGACCCCGGCGCCGTCGTCGTCGTCGTCGGAGCAGGCTTCTTCCGCCAAGTTGCCGCAGGGCCTGCTGTCGCCACGGGAACTCAAGGTGCTGCGCCTCATCGCACAGGGCTGGAGCAACCGGCAGATCGCGGAAGCGGTCTACCTGTCGGTCAACACCATCGAGTTTCATGCGAAGAGCATCTATCGCAAGCTCGCCGTCAAGTCGCGGACCCAGGCGGTCCACGAGGCGATGCAGCACGGTCTTCTGAACTGAAGTCCCCGCGGCGACAGCCCTTGTCGCCCCCGGCGGGCGCCCCGCGAATGCGGCGCGCCTTGCCGTCGTTCGCCGGCCACGCGCATGGCGGCCATTGAATATCCCTTGAGCGCCCCGCTACAATCGCGGGTTGACTCCTGCTCCAGCGAAGAAGACAAGAGGATCCCCATGAGTGACATGACCTCCGGCTCGCCCCGGATCGACACCAGCAAGCGGACGTGGTTGATTGCATCCAGCTGCGCCGGCGTGGCGGGTGGCGTGGCCACCGCCATTCCCTTTGTGAGCACTTTCCAGCCTTCCGAGAAGGCCAAGGCCGCGGGCGCCGCGGTCGAGGTCGATATCTCGGGCCTCAAGGTCGGCGAGAAAATCACCGTCGAATGGCGCGGCAAGCCGGTCTGGATCCTCAAGCGCACCCCCGCGCAGATCGCCGAACTTCCCAAGCTGGACGGCCAGCTGGCCGACCCCCTTTCCAAGCGTCACCCCGACGAATTCACCCCCAAGTACGCGCAGAACGAGCACCGCTCGATCAAGCCCGACGTGCTGGTCGTGGTCGGCATCTGCACCCACCTGGGCTGCTCGCCGACTGACCGCTTCCAGGCCGGTCCGCAGCCTTCGCTGCCGAACGACTGGGAAGGCGGCTTCCTCTGCCCTTGCCACGGTTCCACTTTCGACCTGGCTGGCCGAGTCTTCAAGAACAAGCCCGCGCCCGACAACCTGCCGGTGCCGCCGCACATGTACCTGTCGGACACCAAGCTCCTGATCGGTGAAGACTCCAAGAAGGCCTGAGGCGGAAGAAGAACATGGCTGAATTCCACGAGATTCCCCCCAACGCTCCTGCCAGCGAGAAACTGCTGAACTGGGTCGACAACCGCTTCCCGCTCAGCAAGCTCTGGAACGACCAGTGGGGCAAGTACTACGCGCCGAAGAACTTCAACTTCTGGTACATCTTCGGCTCGCTGGCAATGCTGGTGCTGGTGATCCAGATCGTCACCGGCATCTTCCTCGTCATGCACTACAAGCCCGACGCGAACCAGGCGTTCGCATCGGTCGAGTACATCATGCGCGACGTGCCGTGGGGCTGGCTCATTCGCTACATCCACTCGACGGGCGCCTCGGCGTTCTTCATCGTGGTGTATCTGCACATGTTCCGCGGCCTCATGTACGGCAGCTACCGCAAGCCGCGCGAGCTGATCTGGGTGTTCGGCTGCGCGATCTTCCTGTGCCTGATGGCCGAAGCCTTCATGGGCTACCTGCTTCCCTGGGGCCAGATGTCCTACTGGGGCGCCCAGGTCATCGTGAACCTGTTCGCCGCCATTCCGTTCGTCGGCCCCGACCTGGCCCTGCTGATCCGCGGCGACTACGTGGTGAGCGACGCCACGCTGAACCGCTTCTTCAGCTTCCACGTGATCGCCGTGCCGCTGGTGCTGCTCGGCCTGGTGGTGGCCCACCTGATCGCGCTGCACGAAGTGGGTTCGAACAACCCCGACGGCATCGAGATCAAGGCCAAGCGCGGTCCCGACGGCCATCCGCTGGACGGCATTCCGTCGCATCCGTACTACACGGTGCACGACATCTTCGGCGTGGTGGTGTTCCTCACGATCTTCTCGGCGGTGATCTTCTTCGCCCCTGAAGCCGGCGGGTACTTCCTTGAATACAACAACTTCATTCCGGCCGATTCGCTGAAGACGCCGAACCACATCGCTCCGGTCTGGTACTTCACGCCGTTCTATTCGATGCTGCGCGCGACCACCGACGACATGGTCAACGTGTTCGCGCTCATCGTTGCCGCGGCCGCTATCTGGAACCTCGTCAAGGGCAAGTCGGGCATGGGCCTGAAGATTGCCGGCGTCGTCGTGGCGGCTGTCGTGATCTTCCTGCTCAAGAACTTCGACGCCAAGTTCTGGGGCGTGGTCATCATGGGCGGCTCGGTCATCATCCTGTTCTTCCTGCCGTGGCTCGACCACAGCGAAGTCAAGTCGATCCGCTACCGTCCGGGCTGGCACAAGTATGTGTACGGCGTGTTCGTGTTCTTCTTCCTGATCCTGGGCTACCTGGGCATCCAGGCGCCCGGCGTCTGGGGCAACCTGGTCATCGGCTCTTTTGCCCTCGACATCGCGCAGACCATTTCGCAGATCGGCACGCTCTTCTACTTCGGCTTCTTCCTGCTGATGCCGTGGTGGAGCCGCAAGGGCGAGTTCAAGACCGTGCCCGAGCGCGTGGTCTTCGCCGCTCATTGAGAACCAGAAGCGCAAGAGAGCTGAGAGAAACACGATGAAGAAAAGCATTTCCGGCTGGCTCGCGGTCCTGGGTCTCGCACTGGGCCTGACCTTTTCCGCGGCGGCATCGGCCGAGTCCGAAGGCATCGCGTGGGACAAGGCGCCCAACAAGACGACCGACGTGGCCGCCTTGCAGAACGGTGCCAAGCTGTTCGTCAACTACTGCCTGAACTGCCACTCGGCCGCCTTCATGCGCTACAACCGCCTGCAGGACATCGGCATCACCGAGCAGCAGATCAAGGACAACCTTCTGTTCGCGACCGACAAGGTCGGCGAAACCATGAAGGCCAACATCGATGCGCGTCAGGCCAAGGAGTGGTTCGGCACCACGCCGCCCGACCTGACGCTGGTCGCCCGCTCGCGCGCCGGCCACGGCGGCACCGGCGCCGACTATCTCTATACGTACCTTCGCACCTACTACCGCGACGACACCAAGGCCACCGGCTGGAACAACCTCGTGTTCCCGAGCGTCGCCATGCCGAACCCCCTGTGGGAACTGCAAGGCGAACGCCGCCCGGTCTACACCAAGGTCGAACAGCACGGCCACGAAACCGAAGTGTTCAAGGGCTGGGAGCAAGTCACTCCCGGCACCCTGACGCCCGTGCAGTACGACAATGCGGTCGGCGACCTGGTGAGTTACCTGCAATGGATGGCCGAACCGGCACAGAACACCCGCATCCGCATCGGCGTGTGGGTGCTGCTGTTCCTGGCCATGTCGGTGGTATTCGTGTGGCGACTGAACGCCTCGTACTGGAAAGACGTCAAGTAGTTCCGTCCACGCCGACCGGATACCCTTGGGCATCCGGTCCCACAGAGTGGGTTGCCAACGCGACCCACTCTTTTTGATTTTTAGGAGTCTCTCGCCATGATGGTCTTGTATTCAGGAACGACCTGCCCCTTTTCCCACCGCTGCCGCTTCGTGTTGTTCGAAAAGGGCATGGACTTCGAGATCCGCGACGTCGATCTCTACAACAAGCCCGAAGACATCAGCGTGATGAACCCGTACGGCCAGGTGCCGATCCTGGTCGAGCGCGACCTGATCCTGTACGAGTCGAACATCATCAACGAGTACATCGACGAGCGCTTCCCGCATCCCCAGCTGATGCCCGGCGACCCGGTCGACCGCGCCCGCGTGCGCCTGTTCCTGCTCAACTTCGAGAAGGAACTCTTCGTGCACGTCTCGACGCTCGAGAACCGCACCACCAAGGGCAACGAAAAGGCGCTGGAAAAGGCCCGCTCGCACATCCGCGACCGCCTCACGCAGCTGGCACCCGTGTTCCTCAAGAACAAGTACATGCTGGGCGACAACTTCTCGATGCTCGACGTGGCCATCGCGCCGCTGCTGTGGCGCCTGGACTACTACGGCATCGACCTCAGCAAGAACGCGGCACCGCTCTTGAAGTACGCCGAGCGCATCTTCTCGCGCCCGGCCTACATCGAGGCACTCACGCCTTCTGAAAAGGTCATGCGAAAGTAAGTAAGCTGCGTGCCTGCTTCCACCGTTTTCCGTCGTTTTTCATGATCAACGCGCTCGAGTCGTCTTCCACCCGCCCGTACCTCATCCGGGCGCTGTACGAATGGTGTACCGACAACGGGTTCACGCCCTATGTCGCGGTGCAGGTCGACGACACCGTCCAGGTGCCGCGCGAGTACGTGAAGAACGGCGAGATCGTGCTCAACATCAGCTTCGACGCGACCAGCTCGCTCAAGCTCGGCAACGACTTCATCGAGTTCAAGGCCCGTTTTGCGGGTACGGCACGTGAAATCAGCGTGCCGGTTGGGCGCGTGATTGCCATCTACGCACGCGAAAACGGACAGGGCATGGCGTTTCCCGCGCCGGCACCGTCGGTTCCCGCGGAGCACGACGGAAGCGATGGCCCGGTCTCCGCGCCTTCGCCCCAAGGCCCGGCCCGCATGCCGCTGCGTGACGCCTCGCGCGGCACCGAAGGCGATGCCGGCAAGATCGTTCACCTGGTGACGGGCGAAGACGGCGACGAAACGGTCGACGCCAGCTCGCCCACCGATCCGGTCGACGAGCCGCCGCGCCCTCCGGCCAGTGGCGGCGCCAGGCCGTCGCTCAAGCGCGTCAAGTAGCGGCAGGAGCGAGCGAGTGGCCGGCCACGCCGGCCGGCGCTACTAGAATCACGCACTGGAATTTTGCCGCTTTAGCTCAATTGGTAGAGCACCCGCCTTGTAAGCGGAAGGTCGTCAGTTCGATTCCGACAAGCGGCACCAAGCAAAGAACCCCTGAGTCCTGAACCGGCTCAGGGGTTTTTTCATGCCGAAGCCGATTGCGCCACGCCCTGCATCAGCAAGCCCAGCATTGCCAGCTGCGCCACCAGCGCCGGCCGTTGCGCCGAGCGCAGGTTCTCGAGCACGGCCTCCAGCAGCGTTGCGCCTCGCCCCAGCCCGGCCTGTTTCAACCGCAGCACCTGCGCTTGCGCCTTCGACATTGCGCCACCGCCCTGATGGCGCAGGCCTTGTCGCAGCCACAGCGCCAGCAGTTCCAGCGTGTCGCCGGCCAGCGCGTTCAGTGCGGGTACGTCCTCGGCGTCGCTTTCCAGATCCAGCGGCTTCGGTGCGACCGCTTCGACCTGCAGCACCACCGCGCGTTGCGCCGTCAGCAGGCTCAGCGGCTGCATGACCGCTTGGCTGCCTTGCAGATGCACCGTGCCCGCCACGGCGCGCAGCGCGCCGTATTCGCCGGCAAGCGTGCGGGCCAGCGCATCGACGGCGCCAGGTGTGGCCGCACGATGCGGCAACGCCAGATGCAGCTGCGCATCTTCGGCCTTGGCTTCGTTCGCCTCGTCCGCCGCCGCCTGTCCAAGCCGCGCATGCAGCACCTGCGCCGCCGCGTCCCAGTGACAAGACGCCACCTCCATGCGTTCGAGCGCCACCACATGCAGCTGCCCAGACGCACCAGCCGATGCGCCATTCGCTGCCTGCCGCGGCCGGACGAAATCGGGCTGCGCTTCTTTCAGATGTGCCACCAGCCCCGCCACGCTGTCCTGCCGCAGCGGCGCGACCAGGTCGTCCCACGATTTCGGCGACAGCGGCAGCACGCCGGTCTGCCGCGCACCCGCCGTGATGTCGACCAGCCCGTTGGCACGCCGCGTCGCGGTCTTGGTAATGACCTGTCCGCTCGCCAGTTGCCGCAGCGGAAAGCCCGCGACACGTCGGTTCAGCAGGTTGGGCGCCGCACCGCCGGCTGCGGCGTCGGCCTCGCGCGACCACTGGCGCTCCAGCACGGTCACGTTCTGCGTGTCGGGGTCGGCAAAGAGAATGTTCGCGCCCTCGGCCGTCTCGTCGGACCAGAGCTCCGCGCCGAGCGACACCAGTCGCAGATGATCGAGCGCGACCTCGCCCTTCACGCCGATGCCTAGGATCTGGCTGGCCGGCAACGCGGGCCGTGCAGAGCCATCCCGCGGCCGCCCGGCATGCGCCGCCGCCTGCAGCCGCGCCCACAGCTCGGTCAGCACGCGCACCAGCCGCAGCGGCTCGAATCGGCTGCTGCGCGCCTGCTGGGCCTGCAGCAGTTGCCAGAGTTCGTCGAGCGCGTCATCGATCCAGTTCCAGCCCAGCGCGCGCGTCTGGCTGCGCACGGCCTCGAAGCGGGCGGCCAGCGCCATCAGTGGCTGGCTGGAACCGTCGAGCCAGAGCGACAGCAGCAGGGCGTCGATCTGCGTGCGCAGGGCAAGCGCGGCTTCGTCCTGCATGGCTGAGGGCTGCGGCGCGGGTTCCGCCGTGTCCACGCCCACCAATGCGGATGGCTGCACCTCGACCATCACCTCCGCCGAACCCGGCGCCAGCGAGCCGGCCTGCCGGAATGCCCACACCGCGATCACCACGTGCGCGCAGCCGCTGCCTTGCTTGCAATCGCAGCGCGCATGAACCAGCGAGCTGCGCGAGAAGAAGCGCACGCTGCACATCGGCAGCCGCGCCACGGGCGGCGCGCTGGCGCTACGCCAGGCCTGCACGCCGACCACCGGGCGCGCGGCGGCGAGCTTGTCCGCCTGTTCGAGCGCGGATGGTGCGAGGCTCGCGGCCAGCGCGGCATCGTCGAACTGCGCGGGGTTCCATGCACCGTCTGGCTCTGTCGATGCCTCTTCGGCCGTCGCCGGCGCATCGGCTTTTTCCGATGCAGCCTGCGCCTGGTAAGCCAGCACCAGCATCACCCGATGCCGGCACATGCCGCTCGCCGGGCAACTGCACTGCGCATCGCGCAGCGTGCGCCCCGGTGGCAGGCTGGTGCGCACGCCGTCGTCGAACTGCGCCTGCACCACGCCGTCGGCACCGGTCTCCATCCGCGGCAGCAAGCCCGCTGCCACGTCCTTCTGCGCGCGCTTCACGAAGCCCGCGTTGGCCAGCGCCGTCAGCGCCTCTGGCGTCAGCTCCAGCAGGTCGGCGCGCCATGCCGTAGCACCGCTCATCCCTGCACCTTCTCGGCCAGCCAGCCGGCCAGTTGGCCCGGCGTCATCGCGCCGATCTGCGCGCCTTCGCGCACCAGCCGGGCCGCCATCTCGCGGTCGTAGTTGGGCTCGGCCTTCGAATCGAGCGCGGCCAGCCCCAGCACCTTTGCGCCGGACTCGACCAGCGCCTTCACGCGGCGCACCAGTTCGTGCTCGCTGCCGCCTTCGTAGAAGTCGCTCACCAGCACCACGATGCTCTTCGAGGGATTGGCGACGAGCGACTGCGCGTAGGCCACTGCCTTGGCGATGTCGGTGCCGCCGCCCAGCTGCACCTTCATCAGCAGCTCGACCGGGTCCGACACGTCGGCGGTCAGGTCGACCACCGCGGTGTCGAAGGCCACGAGCCGCGTGCGCATGCCGGGCAGCTGCCACAGGCAGGCGGCCATCACCGCGCTGTGGATCACCGAGTCGACCATCGAGCCGCTCTGGTCGATCAGCAAAATGATGTCCCACGGCTCCGCATGCCGCTTGGTGCGGCTGATGAACACCGGCCGCTCCACGTAGAGCTTGCGGCGCTCCGGGTCGTAGCGGTGCAGGTTGGCTGCCAGCGTCTGCTTGAAGTCGAAGTTGCGCGCCACCTTCATGCGCGAGCGGCGGCGCCGGTCGCGGCTGCCGCTGAAGGCCTGGCGCACTTCGGTGGCGAGCTTTTCCATGATGCGCCGCACCACCTCGGCCACCAGCTTGCGCGCGGCCGCCAGCACCTGCGGGTTCATCAGGTGCTTGGTGTGCAGCACTGCGCGCAGCAGTGATTCCGAAGGCTCGATGCGCTCCAGCACTTCGAGGTTGGTCACCACCTCGTCGATGCCGTAGCGCTCGACCGCGTCCTGTTCCAGCCGCTCGATCACTTCCTTCGGAAAGAGCGTGTGGATGGCGTTGATCCAGTCCGGCGTGCTCAGCGCCGACGGGCCAAGGCCCGCGCTGCGTTCGCCGCGGGTCGCGCGGTCGCCGTCTCGGCCGTAGAGCCAGTCGAGCGCTGCATCGGCGGCCTGTGCTTCGGCGCTCAGGCTGCCGCAGGCCGATTCGGCCGGGTCGCCCAGCAGCAGGCGCCAGCGCTGCAGCGGATCGGGAATGTCGAGGCTCATGGGCGATGGTTTCCCTCGGTGTCTTCGAGTGTCACGCCCCAGGCCGCGAGGCGCGCGAGCACGGCGTCTTCCACGCGGCGTGCTTCGGCCAGCTGCTCGGGCGCGGCCTCGCCGACGCGATGGGCCGTGAGCGCGCGGCGCGACAGGTGCGTGGCGTCGTGCAGCGCCAGCACCTGGTCGGCCAGCAGCCCGCGCTCCTGCGGCGGTAGCCAGGCGAAGGCGGCGCGCAGGCTGGGCATGGCGCGCACGAAGTCGGCGTTGTCCAGCGCCTGCACGGTGCGGTCCATACCGGCGACGAAAGCGGGCTCGGACGACAGCGTTTCGCGCGCCAGTGCCAGCAGCCCGGTGAGCGCGTCGCCGAGCACCGGGGCGGGCAGGGAGTGCAGCAGCTGCATGGCTTCGCTCACACCGTGATCGCTGTGCGTTTGAGCATCGGCAATCCGGCCGGCCAGGCTCAGCGTTGCGCCGAGCGCCGCGCCGCGGCTCACGGGTGCGGCGCTGGTGTCGGCGGCCTTGCGCTGCCACACGGCGAGCGCGCGGGCCGGCTCCACGTCGAGCAGCGATGGCGCGTGTGCATCGTGCGCGTTGTCCTGTGCATGGGCCAGCACGTCGGCCACGATCCGGCGCAGCGCGAGGTGGCCTTCGAGATGCGCCTGCATATCGGCCGGCGAGATGGCGGCGGGCGGCTCAAGCAGCCACAGCGCGCGGTCGAAGCCCGACTCGATCACCACGCGCAGCACCGGCGCATCGGCCATGCCCAGCATCTGGCCGTGGCGCAGCAGCGTGTGCAGCACCGACAGCGCAGGGCCCAGCGCCTCGAAGCGCGGCTCGCTGGCAATCGCGCCGCGCAACTCGCGCAGCAGCGCATCGCTGAGCGCCGACAGCCCTGCCCACGCGGCCTGGTTAAGGCCATCGGCCAGCGGGCCGATGTGGCCGTGGGCCTGGCGCAGATCGTCTTCGAGCCGGGCGCGCGCCGCGTCGTGCAGGCTCGCGCCCCAGGCGCCGGCCTCGATCAGCGCGGCCTGCTGCTCCAGCGGCTCGCTCAGCGACCACAGCTCGGTGCGCTCGCCCGACATCGCGAGCTTCGGCCCTTGCGTGCGGCGCACGCCGGGCAGCCGCAGGATCGACAACCGGTGCAGCACGCGGCTCTTCGCGCGGTCGGCGTCGAGCAGCAGATCGAGCTTGAGCTGGCCGCGCAGCACGATGCCATGCGCCGCGAGTTCGGCCTGCACGGCGGCTACCAGCGGCGGCTGCGGCGTGCCGGGCGCGAGGCGGCCGACGGTGTCGCCGGCCAGCACGTCCATCGCCTGTACCAGCACAGGGTCGGTACCGGGGCGGATCGCGCCGCGATAAGTCCAGGGCAGGGGCGCGTCGAGCGCGTCCTTCACCAGTGCGCCAGCCAGCGCGTCGAGCCAGTCGGAGCGCAGCGGCTTCTCGTGACCGCGCAGCCGAGCAAGGCCTTGCGCGCGCAGGTGCACGGCCATCAGGTCGGCGGTGGAGGCGGGCAGTTTCTTCTCGCGCAGGCGCTGCATCACGTACTGCAGCGCGCGATGTGCGGCGCCTTCAGGGCCGTGGTCCCAGACCCACTGGTAGTAGGCCGGGGAGGGCATGCCCGAGGCGTAGCCCGCGAAGGCATCGAGACGCTTGAAGGTGTAGGGCACGAGGTAGGAGCCGAAGCGCAGCGTGACCTCCGGCTCGGGCGTCCCGGGCGCTTCTTTTTCTTCTTCATCGCCGGAGGATTCGAGCGAAGGCTGCGGCGTGGCGGGCAGCTCGGCGGGCAGGCCCTGCCACAACCGCGCGAGAGCGGGCGCGTGATAACCGCCGCACACCACCAGCGCCTGCGCCCGGCCTGGTTCGCCCGGCTGCGCCATCGCCCAGGCGATCCAGCGCGCCATCATGGTCTCGCGCGCCTGGTTGCCTTGCGAGCCGCGGTCTTCGCCGCGCAGGTTGTCGAAGTAGGTCGAGAGGCGCTGCGCCAGCTCGGCCGCGTCGCAGCCGTCCTCGAACAGGTGATCCCACAGCGCATCGCGGCCCTGCACCGAGAGCTTTTCAGTCAGCGCGCGCTCGTAGGCTTCGGCGCGCTCCTCGTGCTCATGGTCGGCCACGTCGGCATAACGGTTCTCCATGCGCGAGAAGGCGTCGTGCCAGGCCGGTAGATCGATGAAGCGCACGGCGGCGCCGACCTCGCGCGCCACCTGCAGCGCCTGCCACTCGGGCGAATGTTCGGCAAAGGGCGACCACGAACCGCGATGCGTCTGGTCACCCGAGAGATAGCTGTAGATCGCCACCGGCAACTGGTGCGGCAGGTACAGCTCGTCGAGGCGTTCGTTGAAATCGGCCGGGCCTTCGATCAGCACGTACGCGGGGCGCAGCGTGCGGATGCGCTCGGCCACCAGCCGCGCGCAGGCCGGGCTGTGGTGGCGCACGCCGACGATGTGGGGTTGCTGCATCGACGCGTGTTCAGGGCAGACGGTGGCGTGCTTCGTAGTAGGCGCGCCAGTGGGCGCCATTGCGCTTGGCCGCCTTCTGCTCGAAGTAGCGCCGCAGCTTCGCGCGGTCGTCCGCGTTGTCCTTCACCACCGTGCCGGCGATGCAGTCGACCAGGTCTGCCGGCGAGCCTTCGCGCTGTTCGAGGAACCAGGCGCGCACGCCGACCGCATGCGCCACGTTCACGGCTTCGGCGGTGGACATCACGGCGGTGAGCCGGTCCATCGCCGCGTCGCCGCCTGCGTTGCCGTTGTCGCCTTTGGTTGGCGCGCCGCGCAGGTCGCGGAAGGTCGACACCAGCAACTCAAGCACAGGCGCGGGCACCGTCTTTGGAATGCCGCTCTGCGCGAGCAGCCGCGTCGACGACTCCTGCACCAGCGCCAGTTCGCGGTCGAAGTCGAGAATGGGAAACACCGTCTCGAAGTCGAAGCGCCGCTTCAGCGCCGCGCTCATCTCGTTCACGCCGCGGTCGCGTGTGTTGGCGGTGGCGATGATGTTGAAGCCCTCTCGCGCGTAGAGCATGCCGTGCTCGCCCGACAGCTCGGGCACCGCCATCACGCGGTCCGACAGCATGCCGAGCAGGCAGTCTTGCACCTCCAGCGGCGCGCGCGTGATTTCCTCGAAGCGCACCACCTGGCCCTTCTGCATGCCCAGGAACAGCGGAGCCGGCACCATCGCGCGCGGGCTCGGGCCTTCGTTGATGAGCAGCGCGTAGTTCCAGCCGTACTTGATCTGGTCTTCGGTGATCGACGCGCCGCCCTGGATGGTGAGCGTCGAAATGCCCGAGATGGCAGTGGCCAGCAGCTCCGACAGCATCGACTTCGCCGTGCCCGGCTCGCCCACCAGCATCAGCCCGCGTCCGGTGGCCAGCGTGACGAGCATGCGTTCGATGCTGGCCACGGGCGCGACGATTTTCGGTGCGATGTCGAGCGCCGCGTCGCCGAGGATGAACGAGCGCGCGGCCTTCAGGCCCAGCACCCAGCCGGGAGGGCGCGGGTCTTTGTCCTGCGCCTGCAGGCGCGCAAGCTGTGCGGCGTACAGGATCTCGGCTGGCGGGCGCTGAAGGTTCGGTGCGCCGGTGTCTGGGGATGACTTGCTGGAAGTGGCCATGATGGGTGCGGGTGAAGCTAGAGGATCCTGTAGTGACCGGGCTTGCCGGTCTCGATCGTGATGTCCGTGGTGTCTTGAGAATAGGTGTGAGTGGATCGCAGCCGGATCCGGCCGCCCTGGAACGCCTCGCCCCGGTCGTCCAGCCTGAGCACGGCCATGCCGTTCGACAGTTCCTTCACGAGCACCCGAGCCGTTCGCCGTGGCGCGCCGCGCTCGCCGATGGCCAGCCATTCGATCCAGAGGCGCGAGTGCACGTGCTCGAAGCCCTCGTCGGCAATCACGACGCGGAGCACGCCGCCGCCTTTCGGCGAGAGCCACTCGCCGCCGGTCGCCACCGTACGCACCCGTGCCGGCACCTCGGGCGCCGTGCCCTGGGCTGCGGCCGCTGTCACTGCCAGAGCGAGCCCCGTGGCCAGCATCCAGGGGCGCAGCCTCATGCCCTGAGGCCTTCCATGTCGCGGATGAGTTCGCTGGCGGAAATCGGATCGAGCTGGTGCAGCGCCTCGGCATCGCGCATGTCGCCCCAGCCCGAGGGCTTGCCCACCTGCACCTGGCCCAGCGTCTGCTCGGGGTATTCGTCCACCATGCCGACGATGATGCCGGGGTCCAGGCTCAGCTCGATCACGCGGTCTGTGCCCAGCGGCTTGCTGAAGTACCAGATGCAGCCGCCGTCCTGCGCCTGGCCGCGGCGCCAGCCCTTGTTGGCCAGCCCCAGCACGCGACCCGTGGGCACCTTGGCGTCTTTCCAGCGTTCCAGCTTCAGGCTCTTTTTCTCTTCGTCGGTCAGCGTGTAGATGTCGCGGCCGATCTGCGCGAAGGGCTGCAGCAGTTCGTAGTCGGCAAACACCTGGCCGAAGGCCGCGGCGTCGGCGGCCGGCAGCTCCAGTGCATGCGGCACGCCGATGCGGATGTTTTCTCCCTGAACTGTTTCTGGCAACTCGAACGGATCGTCTTCCGCCGTGGTGTAGCTGCCGTCTTCCGCCACGCGAAAGCAGGCCTGCAGCGTGCCGCCGTAGCTGGCACTGCCTTCCACCGCGTACACGCCCCAGATCAGCCGCTGCACGATGTGGCGCACCAGCGGGTGCTCGACCAGGAACATGCGGAACACCTCGGGCGTCCAGCGGCGGCGCGCGCACATTGCCACTTCGAGGCGCAGCAGCTGCTGGCTGGCGATGGTGCGCACGTCTTTCTTCAGCAGCTTGAAGCGTTCGACCGCCTCCTTGCTCAGTTCGGCGTCGTCGGTCTTCTTGGGCTTTGGCAGGTCGGGCAGGCGCGCGCCGTCGACGCCGTCGGCGCCGTCAACACTGGCTTCGCGCACGTAGGGCTTGAGCGTCTCGTCGAAGCCGACCTTGAAGGCGCGCGGGCCGAAGTCGAGCCGCATCGTGCCCTGCTCGTCGAGGCCGAGGTCGGGCGCGAGCCGGTCTTCGAGCTCTTCCGTACTGAGGCCGCGTGCTTCGGCAATGGCGTCGATCTTCTCGCGCGCCTTGTCCTGCAGGCCCTTGAACTTGACCTTCTGCGCAATGCCGTTGAGCAGCATCAGCGCAACGTCGCTGCCGATGGTGGCGAGCACGTCGAGCCCGGTCACGGCGCGCGCATGCGCGGCCTCGCCGGGCCAGGCGCGGATGAAGGGCGTGAGCTTGCGCGCGGTGTCGTCGTTGCCGAAGAAGCCGAGCGCGGTGAGCGCCCAGCCTTCCTTGCTGGGGCCGCCGGCTTCGAGCCAGGCGGTGAAAGCGTCCCACGCGAACTCGGCGAGTGAGTCGGCGTCGCAAGCCTCCTTGGCCACGGCGATGCCGCCGTAGATTTCCTCGTTGGTCGGAAAGGTCAGCATCTGGCCGAGGTTGTCGAGCGTGTCGTTGGGCAGGGCCTTGCCATTCTTCAGCGTGGGCCGGCGCCAGCCGCGCGGCTGCCAGAACTCGGGCAGCTTCGCGCGCTTGGTGGGGAAGCGGTCGAGCGGGCTTTCGTCGAGCACGGCGCGCAGCGCTTCCACCACTTCGGGCTTGTTGTAGCGGCCGGCCACTTCGAGCAGCAACGCCTCGTGGCCGTTGGCCTGCAGCAGGCGCAGCGCCGAACCCGCGCAGTCGCGTGCTTCGCCGGCCCTGCCGAGTGCGGGCGCAATCAAGCCGGCGGCGGCGTGTTCCGGGTATTTCAGCAGCCATTCGCGGCCTTCGGCGCGCAGCGTCTTGAGCTTGGCAAAGGCGCGCGCGGCCGGTATGGCCAACTCGGCAGCGCCGTAGTTCAGGGCGTACGAGAGGTTGTCGGTGGGCTTGGAGCGCACCATGGCCACCAGCCCCGGCAGCACGGCGAGGCCGTGCGTGGCCAGCATCATGCCGATGCTGTCGCTCTCGGTTTCGCCCGCGATCGCATTCCAGAACGGCACGCCGACGGCGGCTGGCAGCAGCGTCGCAAAGCTCGGATAGAAGGTGAACCAGTAGTAGCGCGCCTTCTTGCGTTCGGCCACCATGGCGCGCCAGTTGGAAATCAGGCCCTCGGCATCGCCGGCCTTGATGGCGGCGGCCGCGGCCTTGCCCAGCGGACCGATGGCCTCCCCCTTTTTCTCATCGAAACCCAGCTCGTTGAGCAGCGCCTCGGTGTGCTTGCGTGCGGCGTCATGGCGGCCGGTCTGCCACGAGTTCAGGCGCAGCGCCTTCTCGCGCTCGCCTTCGCCCCATTGCTCCACCGGTGCCAGTGCCAGCGGCTCCAGCACGAGCGCGCCTGCGGCCTTCTTCTGCACCTTGGCGAGCCATGGCGGCGCGGCCAGCACGCCGGGCAGCTCGCTTGCGTCGGCCACCTCGGTGGGGCCGGCCAGCAGCGCCAGCTGCCGGTCGATCACCGCCTGCGCGCCGGCGTCGAGCCAGGGCCGCAAGGCCGGCAGGGCCGAGCCATGCGCGCGCAGCAGGCGCGTGAGGCTGGGCGTGACGAGGTTGGCGTCTTTTCCGCCCGCCGCGACCAGCCGCGACAGCGCGGGAATGGCCGCCATCGGCCAGCGGTCGACGGCCAGCGCGAGCCGCGCCAGCGCGCCCTTCGAATTGCTCGCCACGCGGGCCAGCGCCTGCACGGCTTCGGGCGTGCCGATGCACGCCAGCGCATCGCCCGCATCGTCGGTGGCGGCGCCGCGCTCCAGCACCGCAACCGCGTCAAGGCCGCGCTCCTGCACCAGCGTGCTCGTCATGGGGCCGCTGCCCCAGAAGCCGGTCGAATAGCTCAGGCGGACCTTCGCGGCCAGCACGATGGCGTCGGGGTCGGTGGCTGTCAGCAGCAGCCAGTGCATGGTTTCGGGCGTGTTCTTGTCGGCCGCGAGCGTGTGCACGAGCGTGTTCGAGATTTCGGGCGCATCGGGCAGCAGCATCGCCAGCGCGGGCTGGCGGCTCGGGTGCACCCTGGGCAGTCCGGCTTCGATGCGGTCGCGGCAGTCCTGCCAGACCTCGGGGGCGGCCAGCGCCAGGTGCGCGCGCAGCGCCTGCTCGCCTTCGCCCAGCGGGCCGTAGTAGCTGCTGCCTGTCTGGCGGGTGACGGTGGCGCTGAAACTGCTCTGGTGCTTCTTCGTCGCGCGGTCGTAGGCGGTCTGCACTTCGATCTGCTGCGCGGCCAGCGCCATGTCGATGGTGTCCGGCAATCCGTATTGCTTGACGAGGTAGTTCACCAGCACGGTGCCCGTCTCGTTCACGTTGTAGTGGCCGCCGGTGCCCAGCGCGAGCGCCAGCAGCACGGTGTCGGCCTCAACATCGGCCGTGGGGTTGGGCTGCGTGCTGCGGTCGATCATGCGTTGCGTGGCCGCCTGCAGGGCCGCATCGGTGCCGGTCATGTTGACGTTGAGCTCGAGCTTGCGGCGCACCGGCAGCCAGGCCGCGGCCACGCTCACCACTTCTTCGAAGGGCTTCGGCGGAAAACGGCGCGAAGGGAAGGTCTCGCGCTGCATGTCGGGCGAGAGCCGTATGGGCGTGCCGGCGGCGAGCCAGGGGGGCGTGTCGGCGCTCGCGGGCAGGTCGGCACTGGTCACGGGGAAGGCGGTGTGCGATGCGGACGGCCCCGCGGCGCCCAGTGCCTTCGCAATGGCCTGGGCGTCCTTGGCCGGCGTGCAGCTGGTGCCCCAGCCTGACAGCAGGCCCTCGTTCTTGAGCCGCTTGAAGGCGAGCGCCGCGCCTTGCTCGCTCACGCCGTGCTGGCGCTTGAGCGTGCCGGCCGATAGCGTGTCGCTGGAGGTCAACGTGCCGGCTTCGATCTGCGCGCGCACGGTTTCGAACACGCGGTCGGCCTGGCTGTCGATGCCTTCGGCGGGGGCTGCATCGGCGGCGGTGGTGCTGACGGGGACGGCCGTCGGTGTGGGTGCCTTCTCTGCTGGCTCCGCCGTCTCGGCCTTCTCCGCCTTCGGCTTCGCCTCGGTCTTTCCGATAGCCGCACCGGCGGCCACGCCCACTTCGGCATAGCCCTTGCCGGACTTCTCGGCCACCAGCTTGGTCAGAGCTGCTGCGGCCTTGGTGGCGTCGTCGAACGACTTGGTCTGGCCCTGGCCCGCGGTGCCGATGCGGCCCCAGCGGATGTTGAGCTCGGCGTCTGCCTGCTCGATTTCCCAGAATTTGCTGGCGGTTCCTTCGATGAGTTCAAAGCGGCGCATGGAAAAAACATCCTCCTGTGAGTTCGCCGCAGAGGATAAAGGGCCGGCATGAAAGCTTGGCCTGTCTTCGGCGAGAAGATTTCGCCTCGTGCAGCAGCAATTACGAAGAAATCATTCACGTGCCGCTGCGCCGCCCGCATGTTCCCCCGCAAAGGCATAGGCCGGCCCCATGCGCTGCCGCTTGCAATGCTGAAGCGCGCGACCGGCCGATTCGAGCAGGCCGGCCAGCGTGCTGCCGTCGGCGGGGTGGCAGGCAATGCCCATGCTGAGCTCGCCGCCCGCGAGCAGCCGGCCTTCGTAGGCGACCGGCCTGGCGCCCGCGGTCTCGATGCGTATGGCCATCTCCGCGAGCTTTTGCCGTGGCGGGCTGCCGACCAGAAGAATCGCGAACTCGTCGCTGCCGAGCCGGGCCACCATGTCGTCGGCGCGCACCTGCTCGCGCAGGCGCTGGGCGATGGCGGTCAGCACCGCGTCGCCACCCGCGCGGCCATGTCGCTCGTTCACGGCCTTGAAGCCGTTCAGGTCGATCAGCATCAGCGAGAAAGGCCGGCCGTCGCGCAGCCATTCCTCGCCGCGGTTCTCGAAACCGGCACGGCTGGCGGCGCCGGTGAGAGCGTCGGTGCCCGAGTCTTCCGCTTTCCGCTGCGTGCGCGCCTCGCCACCGCCATCGCCCCGCAGGCGCATACCGAGCGCGAAGATGAAGACGACCAGTTCGGCGATCACTGCGGCCTGCACCAGATTCGGCTGGGGCGGCGCCCATGCCGGCCCGATCCAGGCCGACATCCGCGCAATCGAGAGGCCGCCGAGCAGCAGTGCCGCGCCGGCCAGGAACAGCGCTGCCGGCCAGGGCTGGCGGCGCAGCACCTTCACAGCGCCCGCCGCGAGGATCACGGTGGAAGCCACCGCCAGCGCCTGCACCATGCGCAGCGTCCACAGGCGCTGCGTCTCGAGGGCGGCATAGAGCGTGGCGATCGCGAAGATGACCAGGGTTGCTTGTGCGATGCGGTCGAGCCGGGGCGCGAAATCTTCCAGCCGCAGCAATTGCCGCACGAACTGCAGCCGGCAGGCCGTCCACAACACCAGCGCCGCCGCGGGCCATTGTGCGAATTGCGCGGAAGGCGCGAGGCTGTTCAACCCGGCGAAGGCGGCCAGTGCGCACGCGCAGCTCAACGCGTACCAGCCGTGGACCTTCGTGCCGAACGCCAGCAGCAGCACCAGGCCGCACACCGTCAGGCCGGCCAGCAGGCCGTAGCTCACGCCGTCGAACATCGGGCCCCTTAAAACTCCGCGCCTTCGACCAGGAAGCGCAGCCTGCGCACGCCCTGCCATTCATCGGCATCGAGCCGGAACGCCAGCTTGACCTTCGGCGGCAGCGGCTCGGTGTGGCTGAACCAGATCGCATCGATGGGCTGGCCCTGGTGCCTGAGCTTGAGCGACAGGTGCTTCTCGCCCACCAGCCGCTGCGAGACCACTTCCACCTCTTCGCTGAAGGTGGGCGGCGCAAAGCCCTGGCCCCACACCTCGCGGTGCAGCGTGTCGACGAGGTCGATGCGCATGTACTCGCGCGCTATCGGCCCGTCGGTCTCGATCTGCCGCGTGAGCTCGGCCTCGGCCAGCCATTCGCCGGCCACCTGCGCGAAGCCTTTTTCGAAAGTCTCGAAGTGCTCGCGCGCGACCGTGCAGCCGGCTGCCATCGCATGGCCGCCGAAGCGCAGCAGCACGCCCGGGTGGCGCTTGGCCACGAGGTCGAGCGCGTCGCGCAGATGAAAGCCGGGAATCGAGCGGCCCGAGCCCTTCAGCTCCTGCTCCTTGCCCGGCGCGCCGCTCGCGGCGAAGACGAAAGTCGGGCGGTGAAAGCGGTCCTTGATGCGCGAGGCCACGATGCCCACCACGCCTTCGTGAAAGCCCGCGTCGAACACGCTGATGGCCGGTGGCGGGGCTTCGATGCCTTCGCCATCGGTGGCGAACAGCGATTCGGCCAGCAGCAGCGCCTGGTCGCGCATGCCGCCCTCGATGTCGCGTCGCTCGCGGTTGATGCCGTCGAGCATGCGCGCGAGTTCCTCGGCGCGGCCTGCGTCGTCGGTCAGCAGGCATTCGATGCCCAGCGTCATGTCGGCCAGCCGGCCAGCGGCGTTGATGCGCGGGCCGAGGGCAAAGCCGAAGTCGAATGTGGTGGCTGCCGATGCATTGCGGCCAGCGGCCTTGAACAGTGCGGCCACGCCGGCGGGCATCGTGCCGGCACGGATGCGGCGCAGGCCTTGCGCCACAAGGCGGCGGTTGTTGGCGTCGAGCTTCACCACGTCGGCCACGGTGCCGAGCGCCACAAGCGGCAGCAGCACATCGAGCTTGGGCTGCGTGGCCGTGTCGAACACGCCGCGCTTGCGCAACTCGGAGCGCAACGCGAGCAGCACATAGAACATCACGCCGACACCGGCGATGCTCTTGCTCTCGAACTCGCAGCCGGGCTGGTTGGGGTTGACCAGCACGTCGGCCGAGGGCAGCTCGGGGCCGGGCAGGTGGTGGTCGGTCACCAGCACCTGCAGGCCGCGCACCTTGGCGGCGGCCACGCCTTCGACGCTGGCGATGCCGTTGTCGACGGTGATCAGCATGTCGGCGCCGCTGTCGGCCACGCGCTCGGCAATGGGCGGCGTGAGGCCGTAGCCGTCGACCACGCGATCGGGCACAAGGTAGCTCACGTGCTTTGCGCCCAGCAGGCGCAGGCCGCGCACGCCGACCGCGCAGGCGGTGGCGCCGTCGCAGTCGTAGTCGGCAACGATGCACAGGCGCTTGTCCTGGGCGATGGCGTCGGCCAGCAGCGCCGCGGCCTCGTGCGTGCCGCGCAGCGTGTCGGGGAGCAGCAGGCGTGCGAGGCCGTCGTCGAGTTCTTCCTTGGCGCGCACGCCGCGGGCGGCGAAGAGCCTTGCCAGCAGCGGATGCACGCCGGCCTGCTCCAGCGCCCAGACGGTGCGCGGGGGGATTTCCCTGGCGATGATCTTCATAGCGCCTCCAGCACGGTGGTCGCCCGCTTGCGGTCGAACAGGCTTCTGGCCCAGCCGGCCAGGCCGCGCGGCTGCACGGTGTAGCGCTGGGCGGCACGGTCGCCGCACAGCGTGAGCGACACGGCGTCGCCGCGCGTGTAGTCGGCGAGCAGCGCGGCGACGGGGCCTGCGTCGAGCTCTTGCCAGGCGGCGGCCCATGCCATGCCGTCGTCGCGCAGGGCGGCGATGCGGAGGGCGTCGCTTACTGTCGGTGCCGAGGCAGGTGCGGCTTCTTTATTCAGCGCGCCGGTGCCGCTGAGCCAGAACGAATTGATGGGTGGCACGCCGCGCGCGGCGCGGTCGTCGTTCACGCGCTGCGTGTACAGCAGCATCTGCATTTCGTTCTGCAGCCGGCGCAACGGCCGAGCTGCATCGGCCAGCGGCGACCACTGCGAGATCGGGTAGCCCACGGCGCGGTCGATGGAGGCGGTGGCCAGCCCGTCGAAGATGCGCGCGCGCGCCAGCCATCGGCCGGGCACGGGGGAGGGGTGCAGCACGATGCCGTCTTCCTCGAAGAAGGGGCGCGCGGCTTCCAGCAGGGCGGTCGATTCGTCGGCGTCGATCTCGATGGCGGCGGGGTCGCCCAGCACCACGTCGTCGATGCCGACCTGCCAGTTGCACAGCATGACGACGCCCCAGCCTTCGGTGTCGCCGGGCGTGGCGATGCCCAGTCGCCGCGCGTCGAGCGCGCCCCAGGGGATGCAGCCGTCGGCGGCCGTGATGCCCAGCGCCCGTGCCAGCGCGCGTTCATGCGGAGGCGAGCGCGTGCTTTCGTCCTGCGTGTCGGTGTCCGCGAGGGTGAGGCGCTGCAGCAGGTTTTCGAGATTGGGGAGCCGAAGCGTCGGCAGCGCCGCGCGGCATGCCGGGGAACCGCGGCCGGCAAAGGGGATCAACAAGTGACGTGGGAGGGTTTCGGCCATCTCCCTATTGTCCGGGAAGCCCTGAGGTCATCCGGAATGCCACAATTCCGCCCCTATGCGACTTCCTTATGAACTGCAGCTCGGCTGGCGCTACACGCGCGCAGGCCGGGCGACGCGGCGCAACGGCTTCATCTCCTTCATCTCCGGTGTCTCGATGCTCGGCATCGCGCTGGGCGTGGCGGCGCTGATCATTGTGCTCAGTGTGATGAACGGCTTCCAGAAGGAGGTGCGCGACCGCATGCTCGGCGTGGTGTCGCACATCGAGATCTTCTCGCGCGACGGGCAGGCGCTGCAGAGCCTCGACCAGATCATGGCCGCGGCGCGCAAGAACCCCGAGGTGATCGGCGCGGCGCCCTTCATCAACACGCAGGCGCTTATTGCGCGCGGTGAGGACATGAAGGGCACGATCGTGCGCGGCATCGATCCCAAGCTCGAGCCCGAAGTCACCGACACCAACGGCATCGCCGCCGGGGGCACCTTCGACAAGCTGGTGCCGGGGCAGTTCGGCATCGTGCTCGGCGCCGAGCTGGCGCGTTCGCTCTTCGTGCAGCCGGGCGACCAGGTCACGCTGGTGGCGCCGGGCGGGCAGGTCACGCCGGCCGGCGTGGTGCCGCGCCTGAAGCAGTTCACCGTGGTCGGCACCTTCGATTCGGGCCACTACGAATACGACTCGGCGCTCGCCATGGTCCACGAGCAGGATGCGGCCAAGGTGTTCCGCCTCGAAGGGCCGACCGGCATCCGCCTGAAGCTCAAGGACTTGAACGAGGCGCGCGACGTGGCCGACCAACTGGCCGTGACCCTGCCGGGCGAGTTCCTCATCCGCGACTGGACGCGCCAGAACAAGACATGGTTCGCGGCCGTGCAGGTCGAGAAACGCATGATGTTCATCATCCTCACGCTGATCGTGGCGGTGGCGGCCTTCAACCTCGTCTCCACGCTGGTGATGACTGTGACCGACAAGCGCGCCGACATCGCCATCCTGCGCACGCTCGGCAGCTCGCCGCGCAGCATCATGGGCATCTTCGTGGTGCAGGGCGCAATGGTGGGCGTGATCGGCACCGTGGCCGGGCTGCTGCTGGGGCTGGGCATCGCCTACAACATCGACGTGATCGTGCCCTTCCTGGAGCAGCTGTTCCACGCGAGCTTCCTGCCGAAAGACATTTACCTGATCAGCAAGATGCCGAGCGATCCGCAGCGCAGCGACATCATGCCGATTGCGATCATTTCCCTCGTGCTGGCCTTTCTGGCCACGCTGTATCCGAGCTGGCGCGCCAGCCGCGTGAACCCGGCTGAGGCCTTGCGCTATGAGTGAAGTTGTTCTGAAGGCCCGTGGACTCACCAAGCGCTTCCACGAGGGCCGGCTCGACCTGACCGTGCTGCACGGCGTGGACCTCGACGTGCATGCCGGCGAAACGCTGGCCATCGTCGGTGCCTCGGGCTCCGGCAAGAGCACGCTGCTACACCTGATGGGCGGGCTCGACGAGCCCACGGCGGGCAAGGTCGAGCTGCTGGGCAAGGACATCGCACATGCCAATGCGGCGGAGCAGGGGCGGCTGCGCAACCAGCACCTGGGCTTCGTCTACCAGTTCCATCACCTGCTGCCCGAGTTCAGCGCGCTCGACAACGTGGCGATGCCGCTGAAGATCCGGCGCGTGGAGCCTCACGCGGCCGCGCAGTCGGCCACGAAGATCCTCGAGAGCGTGGGGCTGGGCCAGCGCCTGCACCACCGGCCGGCCGAACTGTCGGGCGGCGAGCGCCAGCGCGTGGCGATCGCGCGCGCACTGGTCACGAAACCGGCCTGCGTGCTGGCCGACGAGCCCACGGGCAACCTCGACCGCAGCACGGCGGATACGGTGTTCGAGCTGATGCTCGAACTTGCGCACCGGCATGGCACTGCCTTCGTGATGGTCACGCATGACCAGGATCTGGCGAAGCGGTGTGACCGGGTGCTGCAGTTGGTGGCGGGGCGGCTGGCGGGCTAACCGGCCAGGGGCTCGACAGCTTCTTCCTGCTGCCGCACATCCAGCGGCAGTACGCACAGCACCTTTCCGCCAAGCGTCAGCACCAGGCCGAGCCGGCCGCCGATCTGCGTCACCTGGCAGACCACTCGCGGTGCACCTGACCTTGGGGCCATCGCAACCGACACCGCGAACGCACGTGTCGGCGGCTGCCGCAGCATCGCAAACAGCGTTCGTGCATCGCAGTCGCTCAGCGCCTGTCGATACACATGGAAGGCCGCCTCCGAGTGGCTTTCTGTTCCGTCCTTGTCCTGTCGAAGACGCAGCAATGCCCGATGCAACTGCTGCCGGCAAGCCGCTTCGGTCTTGCCGCTGGCCTGCGCTATTTCCTTGAAGCTGGCTTCGAAGACTTCGCGCAGCAGCACCGCGGCGCCGTCTGAGGGCGACAGCCTGGCGGCAATCAGGCGCAGCGCCTGTTCGATGGACTCGGCCTGCGCCGCATCGGCTTCCGCCGACGGTGCCTCGGGCGCAAGCCCTTCGGCATCCCGCAGCCACCGCTGCATCCAGCCATCCCGCCGCAGCTTGTCGATAGCGAGGTTCTGCATCACCGTCGTCAGCCAGGCCTGCACCGAATCGGGCTCGGGCCTGCCTCCAGCTTCGAGTGCGCGCAGATAAGTTTCCTGCACCACGTCCTCGGCATCCACCGGGCCACCCAGCATGCGCGCCGCCGCGCGAACCAGCCGGCTTCGCAGTGCCGGGAATTGCGAGAGATAGCGTTCATCGAGCATCGCCGCAGCTTGCCATAGCGCGCAATGTCACGAAACTGTGGGCTTGTTCGTCAAGACAGTTCAACCACAGGAGCTTTCTCCATGCAGCCCATGTTTTCAATGGAATCCGAAGACGACACCAAGCCCGCCGCCACCGCTGAGCCGCGCAACTCCTACCTGGAGGAAAAGGCGTTCAAGTCGCGCACGCTGCTGATCTTCGGGACCATCAGCGATTCGGTGGCCGCCGACGTGACGCGCCGGCTCATCGCACTCGACGCCGACAGCCCCGACAAGCCCATCGACATCCTCGTGAGTTCGCCGGGTGGGCACCTGGAGTCGGGCGACGCCATTCACGACATCGTGCGTTTCATCAGCGCGCCGGTGAACATGATCGGCACCGGCTGGGTCGGCAGTGCGGCCACGCATCTGTTCCTGGCGGCGCCGCGCGAGCGCCGCGTGTGCCTGCCGAACACGCGCTTCCTGATCCACCAGCCCAGCGGCGGCGCGGGCGGGCAGGCGACCGATATCGCCATCCAGGCGCAGGAAATCATCAAGGCCCGCCAGCGCATCGCGCACGAGATCGCGCGCGAGACCGGCAAGCCCATCGACGTGGTGCTGGCCGACATCGAGCGTGACCGCTGGCTCTCGGCCACGGAGGCCGTTGAATATGGATTGGTCTCGCGCATCATCCAGCGCAAGACCGAGCTGAGCGCCTGATCAGGCCTTGGGTTTGTAGGCGACGACGTCGATCTCTACCTTCGCGTCGACCATCAGCCGCGCCTCGGTCGTCGAGCGCGCCGGCTTGTTTTCACCGAAGTAGCTCATGTAGATGCGGTTGAAGGCACCAAAGTCGCGCGCGTCCTGCAGCCACACGGTGCTCTTGCACACGTCGTCGAGCGTGGCACCGGCCAGCGCGAGCACGGTCTTGAGGTTTTCCATCACCTGGCGCGTTTGCGCCTCAATGCCGCCCACCACGATCTCGCCGTCCTTGTTGGCGGGCACCTGGCCCGACACATAGACGAAGTCGCCGGCGCGCACGGCCGGGGAGAAGGGGCGAACCTGGCGGTCGGAGGCAAGGGGCGGGGCGCCGAGGTATTCGAGAGGCATGGGAGGGCTCCTGAGGTTGAAGTGAACGATGGAAGGGGATTTGCGAGTATCCATCCAATCTGAAAATCTATTTCAGAAAAACCCTCTATCAAGGGTTAACACGGATGATTTGGCATGAATACTGCTTCAAAGTCCGGGCCGAAGAGAAATTTTCTTTCACAAACTCGCCCGCCCCATGAAGGAGTTCCCCATGCCCCACGTCGGTCTTGTCCAGCGCCTGCCCATGCTGTCGAAGCGCAGCCTGCTGGGCGCCTCCCTGCTCGCGATGCTGTGCGCCGCGCTGCCCTACCAGAGCGCCCAGGCCCAGGGCCCGCGCAACTTCGCCACGCTGGCGATGGTGGCCGAGCCGCAGACGCTCGACCCGATGGCCTCGACCGCCGACCTGGTCGGAACCATCATGCAGCACGTGTACGAGACGCTCTACACCTTCGACGCCAAGTGGAACGTGGTGCCGATGCTGGCCGAAGGCATGCCGAAGATCTCCGCCGACGGCAAGACCTACGCCATCACCCTGCGCAAGGGCGTGATGCTGCACAACGGCCGCGAACTTACGGCTGACGACGTGGTTGCCAGCCTGCAGCGCTGGATGGAACAGTCGCCGCGCGGCAAGGCCGTGGGCAAGGAAATCGACAGCCTCAAGGCCAAGGGCCCGCTGGCGGTCGAGGTGGTGCTGAAGGAGCCTTATGCACCGCTGCTCTCGCAGCTCGCGCTGCCCAGCGGCATGGCCGCGATCATGGCCAAGGACTCCATCGCCTCGCCGCTGAAAGACTTCGTCGGCACCGGCCCCTACAAGTTCAAGGAGCGCCGCCCCGACCAGTTCGTGCTGCTCACGCGCTTCGACAAGTACGCGGCGCGCAAGGAGCCCGCGAGCGGCTACGGCGGCAAGCGCGAAGCGGCCATCGAAGAGCTGCGCTTCGTGCCCGTGCCCAACGCCAGCACGCGCGTCGAAGGCGCGCTGGCCGGCCAGTACGACTTTGCCGACCTGCTGCCGGTCGAAGCCCTGCCGCGCCTGGAGAAGTCCGGCGGCAAGACCGTGCCGATCATGACGCCCTCGTTCGGCTTCCCGTACCTCGTGCTCAACACCAAGGAAGGCGTGGCTGCCAGCCAGCCGGTGCGCCAGGCGATCCAGACCGCGCTGGGTGAAGGCGAAATGCTCGCGGCCGGCTTCGGCGACACGCGCTTCTTCGTGGCCGAGGGCAACCACTTCCCCAAGGGCTCGCCGTTCTATTCGACGGCCGGCGCCGACCAGTACAACCAGCGCAACGCCGCCAAGGCCAAGGAGGCCGCGGCCAAGGCCGGCTACAAGGGCGAGCCGATCCGCGTGCTCACCAGCCGCCAGTACGACTTTCACTACAACATGGCGCTGCTGATGGCCGAGCAGCTCAAGCGCGCCGGCTTCAAGGTCGACCTCAACGTGGTCGACTGGGCCACGCTGGTGCAGCGCCGCAACGACGCCAAGCTGTGGGACATCTACGTCACGCATTCGGGGCAGTTCCCCGAGCCGATGCTCTCGCCGCCGCAACTCGGCGACGGCGCGCCCGGCTGGTGGGATTCGCCCGCGAAGAAGTCGGCGCTGCAGGCTTTCAACGTCGAGAGCGACCCTGCCAAGCGCGGCGCACTGTGGGGCAAGGTGCAGCAGGTCGTGTATGACGAAGTGCCGTACATCAACGTCGGCAAATTCAACGGCCTCTCGGCCAAGAGCCCGGCGCTGGACAACTACACGCCCGCGACCTGGCCGTTCTTCTGGAACGCGAAGATCAAGTAAGAAGACGCCGGGAACACAGCCATGCCATCGCGTCGCCAACTTCTGCAAGCCAGCGCACTGGCCTCCGGCCTCGGAGCCCTTGGCCTGACGGCCTCCACCGTTCAAGCGGCCACCTCTGGCCCGGTCTACGCCTACGTCGGCACCTATAGCGACGGCGGCAAGCCGTGGCGTGGCGGGCGCGGGCTGGGCGTGCACCAGTTCGTGCTCGACAGCGCCACCGGTGCGCTTAAGCCCATCCCCGGCGCGCCCCCGGCCGTGACCAGCGCCGGAGAGGGCGCGAAGCTGCGCAACCCCGCGTCGCTCGCGCGCCACCCGAAGCTGCCGATGCTCTATGCGGCCAACGAGTTCGAGGCCGGCTCGGTCTCGGCTTTTCGTATCGGTACAGGCATCGGCGCGGACGGCGCGCTGTCGTTCGTCTCCGAGACGGCCTGCGGCGGCAAGGACCCGGCCTACATCAGCGTGCACCCCGACGGCCGCTTTCTCTTCACGGCCAACTACGCGAGCGGCGACGTCAGCGTGCTCGCGCTGCGCGCCGACGGCACGCCCGATGCCGGCACCCCTGCGGTCGTCTACAAGGACATCGAGGCCTGTGGCGCATCCACGCCCTGCAAGCCCGGCGCCGACGTGGTGCCCGCGGCCGCGCGCTCGCACGAAGGCTTCGCCACCAGCGACCACGATGGCCCGCACGCGCACATGGTGCACGCCGACCCGAAGGGCAACTTCGTGCTGGTGGCTGATCTCGGGCTTGATCGCGTCATCTCCTACCGCTTCGACCGCATCACCGGCGTGCTGAGCCAGCCGAGTACGGTGGCCGTGTCGGAAAGCTCGGGCGCCCGGCACTTCGTGTTCCACCCGAACGGCAAGTGGCTCTACCTGGTGAACGAAGAGGCATCGACCATCGCATTCATGCGCTACGACAACGCCACCGGCGTGCTGACGCTCGTGAGCGAAACCTCAGCGCTGCCCAAGGGCTTCAAGGGCACCAGCTACGCATCGGGCATCCGCATGCTGCCGGGCGGTCAGCACTTCGTGTCGCTCAACCGGCTGCACGATTCGATTTCGCTCTTCAGGATCGACGCACGCACTGGTGCGCCCACGCTGGTACGCGAGGAATGGTCGCGCGGCAACTACCCGCGCAGCTGCACACTCGACCCGAGCGGCAGGTTCCTCTACGTGTGCCACAACAAGCAGGGCGACAACGTGACGGTCTTCCGCGTGAAGGGCGGCGACATCCAGTTCACCGGCCAGTACGTCGCAGTGGGCAGCGCGGCGGCCATCGAGTTCTCTGCGTGATGAAGAAATCGCTGTTCCGCTACATCGCCTCCCGAGCAGCAGGCATGCTCGTCGTGCTCGCCATCGTGGCTGTGCTCGTCTTCGTGCTCACGCGCGCGGCTTCGGGCGACCCTGTCTCGGTGCTGCTGGGCGACCAGGCCACCGCGGCCGACATCGCGCGCGTGCAGAAGGAGTACGGCCTCGACAAGCCGCTGCCCGTGCAGTTCGGCTACTGGCTGCGTGAGGTGCTGCAGGGCAACCTCGGCACTTCCATCTTCCTGCAGCGCCCCGTGACGCAGGCGCTGTGGGAGCGCTCCGAGCCCACCACGTTGCTCGCGCTGATGGCCGTGGCCATCGCGGCGCTGATCGGCGTGCCCTGCGGCATCGTCTCCGCCGTGTTCCGTGGCCGCGCGGTCGACCAGTTGTTCACTGGCGTTGCGATGCTGGGTGCGAGCATTCCGAGCTTCTGGCTCGGCATCGTGCTGATCCAGATCCTTGCCGTGTCCTTCGGCTGGTTCCCGGTGTCGGGCTATGGCGCGCCCGATGCGGCGCTGGCCGAGCGGCTGCATTCGCTGGTGCTGCCGGCGACTGTGTTGGGCCTGCTGAACTCCGCGCTCATCATCCGTTTCACGCGCGCCTCGATGCTCGACGTGCTCGGCGAAGACTATGTGCGCACCGCACGCTCCAAGGGCCTGAGCGAAAGCACGGTGGTGCTCAAGCACGCGCTGCGCAATGCGCTGGTGCCCATCGTCACGGTGATCGGCCTCACGGTCGCGCTGATGATCGGCGGCGCCGTCATCACTGAAACCGTGTTCGGCCTGCCCGGCGTGGGCAACCTCGTGGTCAGTGCCGTGCTGCGGCGCGACTACCCCGTCATTCAAGGTGCACTGCTCGTGATCGCCGCGATCTATGTGCTCATCAATTTCTCGATCGACCTGCTGTATGCCGTGGTCGATCCGCGCGTGAAGGTCTGAGCGATGCGTATGCCCCGAATGCTCCGTCAGCTGATGCATCGCCGCATCGTGATGGTTTCCGCCCTGGTGCTGCTCGTGATTGCGGTGCTCGCGATCGGCGCGCCGCTGTTCGCCTCCATCGATCCCAACGACACGGCCGTGCTGGAGCGCCTGAAGGCGCCGAGCGCCGAGCACCTGCTCGGCACCGACGAACTGGGCCGCGACCTGTATTCGCGCATCGTGCACGGCGCGCGCTACTCGCTGGCCATCGCGGCGCTCACCGCGCTGGGCGCGGTCATCGCCGGCACGGTGCTGGGCCTGATGGCCGGCTTCTTCCGCCGGCTCGACGCGCCGCTGATGCGCGTGGTCGACGCGATGATGTCCTTTCCCGACATCCTGCTGGCCATCGCGCTGGTGGCCATCCTCGGGCCGTCGCTGATGAACACCGTGCTCGCGCTGGTGCTGGTCTACACGCCGCGCGTGGCGCGGGTGGTGCGGGCCTCGACGCTGGTGGTGCGCGAGCTGTTGTTCGTCGAAGCCGTGCGCGCGCTGGGCGTGCGCACCTCGCGCATCCTGTGGCGGCACATCTTGCCGAACCTGATGTCGCCGATCCTCGTGCAGGTGTCGTTCATCTTCGCGTACGCGATCCTGGCGGAGGCGGGTCTCTCGTTTCTCGGCGTCGGCGTGCCGCCCGAGATCCCGACCTGGGGCACCATGGTCGCGGGCAGCCAGCAGTACGCGCATCAGGCCTTCTGGGTGGTGCTGTTCCCGGGGCTTGCGATCATCTTCACGGCGCTGTCGCTGCAACTGCTGGGCGACGGTGTGCGCGACCTGCTCGACCCGAAGCTCAAGAAGACATCGTGATGAACAACGCCAACAACGCCCCGCGTCTCACGGTCAACAACCTGAGCACCAGCTTTCCCACCGAAGACGGCCTTGTGCGTTCGGTGGCCGACGTGAGCTTTTCCATACAGCCCGGCAAGACGACCGCGCTGGTCGGCGAGTCGGGCTCGGGCAAGTCGGTCACCAGCCTCACGCTGATGCGCCTGCTGCCCAAGACTGCGAATGCGCAGGTCAGCGGCAGCGCCTCTTTCGTGACGCGCGAAGGCAAGACGCTCGACCTGCTGCAGATCGGCGAACGCGAGATGCGCTCGCTGCGCGGCAACCAGCTGTCGATGATCTTCCAGGAGCCGATGACCAGCCTGAACCCGGTGTTCACCATCGGCGAGCAGATCGCGGAGAGCGTGCGCCTGCACAAGGGCCTCGACCGCAAGGCGGCCCTGGCCCATGCACTGCGCATGCTCGAACTGGTCGAGATCCCGGCCGCCGCGCAGCGCATTCACGAGTACCCGCACCAGCTCTCGGGCGGCATGCGCCAGCGCGTGATGATCGCGCTGGCCATGGCCTGCGACCCGACGCTGCTGATAGCCGACGAGCCCACCACCGCGCTCGACGTGACCATCCAGGCGCAGATCCTCGAACTCATGCGCCGGCTGCAGGCCGAGACGGGCATGAGCATCCTCTTCATCACGCACAACCTCGGCGTGGTTGCGCACCATGCGGACGACGTGGTGGTGCTGTATGCGGGCCGCGTGGTCGAAAGCGCTCCCGTGCGACCGCTGTTCGCGCAGCCCGAGCATCCGTACACGCAGGGTCTGCTGGCCTGCCTGCCGGGCAAGGCGAGGCTGCCCGGCCAACCCAAGCCCAAGCGACTGTTCGCCATTCGCGGCCAAGTGTCGAGCCCGCTGGCGCCGCCGCCGGGCTGCGCCTTCGAGCCGCGCTGCGACCTTGCGCTGCCCGAGTGCAGCGCCGCGATGCCGCCGCTGATCGAAACGCACCACGGTCGCCAGGCCCGCTGCGTTCGCGTGCAGCCGGCGCAACCACTTGTGAGGGTCGCATGACCGCTGTTTCTTCTTCTCCCCTCATCGAAGTCCGCGGACTCAAGAAATACTTCGGCAGCAGCGACCGCCCGGTGCGCGCGGTCGACGACGTGTCGTTCGCGATCCAGCCCGGCGAAACGCTGGGCCTGGTCGGCGAATCGGGCTCGGGCAAGAGCACCATCGGCCGCACTGTGCTGCGCCTGCTCGAACGCACCAGCGGCCAGGTGTTCTACCGTGGCGACGACATCGGCACGCTGTCGGGCGAGCGCATGCGCAAGCTGCGCAGCAAGCTGCAGATCATCTTCCAGGACCCGTACGCCAGCCTGAACCCGAAGATGCGCATCAGCGCGATCCTCGGCGAGGCGCTGTCCACGCACGGCCTGCACAAGGGCGCGGCGGCGCGCGACAAGCGCATTGCCGAGCTGCTCGAAACCGTGGGCCTGCGCGCCGAGCATGCGAGCCGCTTTCCGCACGAGTTCTCGGGCGGGCAGCGACAGCGCATCGGCGTGGCGCGTGCGCTGGCCGTGGAGCCCGAATTCATCGTGGCCGACGAGCCGCTGTCGGCGCTCGACGTGTCCATTCAATCGCAGGTCATCAACCTGCTGGCCGACCTGCGCGAGCGGCTGGGCCTGACGATGCTCTTTATCTCGCACGACCTCGACGTGGTCGAGTACCTGTGCGACCGCGTGGTGGTGCTGTACCTGGGCAAGGTGATGGAAGTCGCCACCACCGAGGAGCTGTTCGCGCGGCCCTCGCACCCCTACACGCAGGCGCTGCTGGCCGCGAGCCCGAAGCCCGACCCCGAGGTGGCGACCGAGCGCATTGCGCTGAAGGGCGACATTCCCAGTCCTATCTCGCCACCCTCGGGCTGCGTGTTTCGCACGCGCTGCCCGCATGCCATCGAAGCCTGCGCGCAGACCGTGCCGCCGCTTGAAGAAATTTCGGCAGGACACTACAGCGCCTGCATCCGCAAAGAACTGCTATCCAACATTGCCGCATAGACCATGACTGCCGCCAACGATTTCAACGACCCGCTGCTGGGCAGCAACTTCAAGGGCTACCCGCGCACCCAGGCGCCGCGCCGCCGCAGCGAGATCGGTTCCGCCGGATGGAACGTGCTCGCCGGTGACCTGCCGCTGCCGCTGGCCGTGCTCAAGCGCGAAGCGCTCGAACACAACCTCGCGTGGATGCAGTCGCGCGTGCGCGAATGGGGCATCGACCTTGCGCCGCACGGCAAGACCACCATGTCGCCGCAGCTCTTCCAGCGCCAGCTCGACGCCGGTGCCTGGGGCCTGACCTTTGCCACCGTCACTCAGCTGGCGGTGGGTGTGGCGGCCGGCGCGCGCCGCACGGTCATCGCCAACCAGGTGGTGAGCGATGAAGACCTCGCGGGCATCCAGATGCTGCTGAGCGAGCATGTCGACCTGCGCGTCGTGTTCCTGGTCGATTCGCTGGCGCAGCTTGCGCTGATCGAAGACTGGTCGAAGCGCCATCCCGCGAGCGTGCCCTTCGAGGTGATGATCGAGATCGGCGTCGACGGCGCCCGCACCGGCTGCCGCACGCACGAGCAAGCCGTGGCGCTGGCCACGCGGCTGCGCGCGAGCGATGCGGTCAAGCTCGTGGGCATCGAGTGCTATGAAGGGCAGGGCGCCACCGGCCAGAGCGAACCCGACGCGGCCTATGCAAAGACACTGATGGACCGCGTGGAAGCCGTGGCGCGCCATTGCGACACAGAGAAGCTTTTCGAGACCGACGAGGTGCTGGTGTCCGCCGGCGGCTCGGCCATCTTCGACCTCGTGGCCGGCAGGCTCAAGCCCGCGCTCGGCGCGCCGGTGCGCGGCCTGCTGCGCTCGGGCTGCTACGTCACGCACGACCATGGCTTCTACAAGCGCATGGTGAGCGCGGTGGACGAGCGCCTGGGCTGCGGCTGTGGCGAGAGCTTGGTGCCGGCGATGGAGGTCTGGGCCACGGTGCAATCGCGGCCGGAGCCGGGCCTGGCGATCCTCGCGGTCGGCAAGCGCGACATTTCCTTCGATCTCTCGCTGCCCGTGCCCATCGCACGCGCGGCGCGTGGCGTGCTGCAGCCGCAGGCCGTGCCTGCGGGCTGGAAGATCACTGCGCTCAACGACCAGCACGCCTACCTGCGCTGGGATGCGAACGAGGAAGCCGAAGCGCCCAAGGTCGGCGACCGTGTCGGCCTCGGCATCTCGCACCCCTGCACGACCTTCGACAAGTGGCACTGGATGCCCGTGGTCGAGAACGACTACCGCGTGAGCGACGCTGTCGCCATGCACTTCTGAGCACGCTGCGATGACACCCTCCCTGCTTCAGAAAATCGCGCAGATCCGCAGCGACGCCCCGGCGACGCGGCGCGCGATTCTCGACCTGATCCTCGAAGACCCCGACCGCGTGCTCGAAGAAAGCTTCGAGCAGTTGGCCGAGCGCTCGCGCAGCTCGGTGCCGACCATCATGCGCACCTGCCGCGACCTCGGCTTTGCCGGCCTGCGCGAGTTCAAGCTCGCGCTTGCGCAGGAACTGGCGCTCGGTGGCTCGCCGCTGCACCGCCGCGTGAACATCGAGGACGCGGCCGACGAAGTGGTCGGCAAGATCGCGCGCAGCGCTGCGGCCTCGGTTTCGGGCGTGCGCGGCCAGCTCGACATGCAGGTGCTCGATGGCGCCGTGGCGGCCATCGCGGCGGCGCCGCACGTGGACCTGTACGGCGCGGGCGCCACATCATGGTTCATGGCCAACGACCTGCAGGCGCGGCTCTTCAGGCTGGGCCTCTCGGCCAACGCCTGGGCCGACTACCACCTGCAGCAGGTGGCCGGTGCGGCGCAGCGCCCGGGCGGCGTGGTCATCGCCATCTCGCACGTGGGCGGCATGCCTTCATTGCTCGACGCGGTGGACATCGCGCGCGGGCAGGGCGCCAAGGTGGTCGCGCTGACGCGGCCCGGCACGGCGCTCGCGGCCAAGGCCGACTTTCTGCTTGGCCTGTCGGTGCCCGACGACGCGGTGATGCACGTGGGCATCGACGCCTACCTGACACACCTCACGGCCATTGAAATTCTCACCGTGCTCGTGGCCCAGCGCCGCGGCGAGCCCGCAGTGCAGCGCCTTCAGCGCGCACGCGAGGCCTTCCAGCGCCACGGCATCGACGCCACCACGCACCCGCTGCAAAGCTGGGACGGCGGCGGCATCAACAGCAACAAGGGAACCGGATCGTGAGTGCGACGACAGGCAAAGCCATCCTGCTCGAAGCGGGCCTCGTGGTCGACGGCTCGGGTGGCCCTTCGTGGCCCGGCGACGTGCTGCTGCAGGGCGACCGCATCGTCGCGCTCGGCGAAGGCCTGCGCGAGCGACTGCCCGATGGCCTCGCGCTGGCCGACGTCGAAGTCGTCGACTGCCGCGCCAAGGTCATCGCTCCCGGCTTCATCGACGCGCACACGCATGACGACGCCATCGTGCTGCGCGACCCGCTGTGCCTGCCCAAGGTGTCGCAGGGCATCACCACGGTGGTGACAGGCAACTGCGGCATCTCGCTCGCGCCGTACCGCACGCCGCAGTCGCTGCCACCACTCACGCTGCTGGGCGCCGATTCGTTCAAGCACGCGACCATGGCGGAATACCGCGCGGCGGTCGATGCGACGCAACCCGCGCTCAACGTGGCAGCGCTGGTCGGCCACACCACGCTGCGCTTTGCGACCATGGAAGCGCTGGACCGCCCCGCCAGCGCCGACGAGCTGGCGCGCATGGAAGCGCTGCTCGACAGCTGCATGGCCGACGGTGCGCACGGCATGTCGTCGGGCCTGTTCTACGAAGAAGCCTTTGCGGCGCCCGCCGAAGAAGTGACGGCGCTGGCGCGCGTCGTGGCCCGCCACGGCGGTGTGTACGCCACGCACCTGCGCAGCGAGATGCAGCAGATCATCGAGGCGCTGCACGAGGCTGGCGACTCGGCCTTCAACGCGGGCGTGCCGCTCGTCATCTCGCATCACAAGTGCGCTGGTCCTGCCAACTGGGGCCGCACCAAAGAGACGCTGCCGCTGATCGAATCACTGGCGCAGCGCCAGAAGATCGCGATGGACGTGTACCCCTATGTGGCTGGCTCGACCGTGCTGCGCGAGGATCTTGTCGATGGCGTGATCGACGTGCTGCTCACGTGGTCCGATCCGCATCCGGAGATGACGGGGCGCCTGGTCTCCGACATCGCGCGCGAATGGGGCGTCACCGAGCAGGAGGCCTGCTTGCGCCTGAAGCCCGGCGGCGCCTGCTACTTCCAGATGCAGGAGGAAGACGTGGAGCGCGTTATCGCGCACCCGCTCACCATGATCGGCAGCGATGGCCTGCCGCATGACCGTCATCCGCATCCGCGCCTGTGGGGGGCCTTCCCTCGCGTGTTTGCGCGCTACTGGCGCCAGCGCCGCCTGTTCACCCTGGAGCAGGCCGTGCACAAGATGACCGGCATGACCGCGCGCAACCTGCGCATCGCCGATCGTGGCCTGCTGCGTGCCGGCAACATGGCGGACGTGGTGGTGTTCGACCCCGAGACCATCGCCGACACCGCGACCTACGACCAGCCGCATGGCGTGAGCCTGGGTGTGGAGCGCGTGTTCGTGAACGGCGTGCTGGCCTATCGCGGCGGCGAGGCCGAAGCACGGGTGCTGGCGCGCGCGGGCCGGATGCTCACGCGCGGGAGCTAGCTAGGCGAACACCAGGCAGGCCGGTGTCGGCACTTGTGCCACCTGCACCGGCTGGTCCAGCTTGCCGCTTGCGGGGTCTATGCGCAGACGCAGGATGGCGTCTCCTTTCTGGCTGAGCGCGTAGAGGTGGCTGCCTCCGGGCGCCATGGCCAGCGCGCGCGGGAAGCGCAGGCCTTCGCTCCAGTGCTGCAGCGGTGTCAGCGTGCCGCTGGTCGCGTCGATGCGGAACGCTGCAATGCTGTCGGCCAGCGGGTGTTCCGACTTCAGCCGGCGGTTGCTCGCGTAGAGAAACTGCCCCGAGGGATGCATCACCAGCGCTGCCGAGTTTTTCTGGCCGGTGAAGTCTTGCGGCACTGTCGAGATCCGCTGACGTTGTCCGTCTATCAGGCCGCTGGCCGCGTCGTAGCCGAAGCAGGCGACCGTGGCGTCGAGTTCGTTCACCAGGTACAGGAAGCGTTGCGACGGATGCAGCGCCAGGTGGCGCGGGCCGCTTCCGGGCTGCGTGGCCGTGCGGCCGACCAGTGCCAGCTTGCCGTCGGCGAGCGCGAAGACGTTGATGCGATCGCTGCCGAGGTCGGTGGCGAGCACGCGCCGGCCCGAGGCGTCGAACTGCACCATGTGCGGGTGTGGTGACTCCTGTCGTTCGGCGTCGGGGCCGGAGCCGGTTTCCTTTTCAATGCTCGAGACTTTGCTGAGCTTGCCGTCTGCACTGATCGGCAGCACGTTGTAGGCACCGCCGCCATACAGCGCCACGACCAGGGCGCGGCCATCCGGCGACACGGCCAAGTGCGCCGGGATCACTCCCGACAGTGACAGCGGCTGGCGGTTGATCAGCGTCAGGCGGCCACTGCGCTCATCGATGGCATAGGCTTCGGCAGTTCCGGTGGGCAGGCCTTGGTAGGTGTCGATTTCGTTGATCGCGTACAGGAACCGCTGGCTGGGGTGCACCGCGAGAAACGAAGGGTTCGCGCTTGGAACAGCTTGCACTTGCGTCCAGCCACCGTCGTTGATGGCGAGCACATAGATGCCCTTCGATGCCGGTCCGCCGGCTGTCCCACCCGGGGCGTCGCTGGTGTAGGTGCCGACATAAGCGAAGCGCGGCGCTGGTGTGCTTCGACTGGTGGCTGCGTTCGGAGTTTGGGCATTGGCAGGCAGCCATGGCGTCAGGGCGCCAAGGGCGGAGGTGCCGCCGATCCATTGCATGACTGTGCGGCGTTGGGGGCGATGTGTCATGGGATTCCTCTCGTGATTGGACTCAGTGGCTTCTGTTCGGGGTGCGTGCGAATGACACCGGGTACTCCCCTCCGCGAATGTCCCCCGCCTTCGGCTCCTCCTTTATTTCGCTGCGGGGAGCACCCGATGCCATTCGCACATGGACGCAGCGCTTGTGCCGGCCGATCGACCGCTGCGTCCATCGATCACGTCGATGGTGTGCTCTGCGCAGCGAAATAAAGGAGGAGGCCGCAGGCCGGGGGACATTCGCGGAGCAGAGCACGCCGTCGGCGTGAGCGTGCCCTGAACAAGAGCGAGGGCTCATCTCAAGGCCGTACAGACATTGCATGGTGAAAGATGTTGTTCGGGTCATACCGACGCTTCACCTTCCGCAGGAAGTCATACAGCCCCTGGTCGCCGTAGTAGAGCTGCGACCAGAAAGGGTAGGCCAGCATGTCGCTGTCCGGGTAGTTGATGTAGCAGCCCTCGTAGCGCTCGCCGGGGTAGGGCGTGCCGGCGTAACGCTCGGGTACGTCGGGCGTGCCGTACACGTCGCGGTAGAAATCGCCGATCCAGCGCAGATGGCCGGCATCGTCCTTCGCATCGCGCCAGTAGGTCTGGTATTGCAGCTTCATGATCGAAGCGCGTTGCGGAACCGCCGTGTCGTTGATGCGCTCGGGCTTGTTGACGGCGCCGCCGTACGAGTCCACCTGCACCAGCGACTGACTGAGATCGACGCCCGGCATCACGCGGGTCAGGTGCGTGTAGATGCGCTGCGCTTCGCGGGCGCTGAAGTTCTGCTTCATGTAGGCCGACTTGTATTTGCCTCGCTGGTTGTCACCAGAGCCATTGAGGTACTGGGTGGCCGTGAGCCAGTCGTAGCGCGTCACCGTGTGCGGCTTGGAGCACAGGAGCTGCCCCGCGTCGCGCTGCGGTGCCGGACCCACACCCGGCACACGGCCCTTGGCCGGCACTGGCGCGCAGGCGCGAAAGCGGTCCAGGAATTCGTTGAGCACCGTCAGGTCGTTGCAGGTGCCGTCGGGGTTGCAGAACTGCGTCAGCATCACGATCTGGCCCGACGAGCGATGCGTGAGCTTGAGCAGAGAGAACATGCCCCAGGTGTCGGGCGACTTGCCGCGCGTTGCCCAGTATTCGCCGTAGGTGGAGAGCAGGGCGGCGAAGCGCTCGGGCGTCATGGTGGCCCAGTCGAATGCGACCACCGCCAGCGCGACCTCGCGCGGCGCTGGCGGCAGGGTGTCGAACACATAGCTGGTGATCGCGCCGAAATTGCCGCCGCCCGCGCCGCGGCAGGCGCGGAACAGGTCGGGCTCGCGGCGCGCATCCACGGTGCGCGGCACCACCTTGCCGCGGGAGTCCACCGTGAGGATGTCCACCGCGGAGAGCCAATCGACCGTCAACCCCTGCAGGCGCGACAGCAGGCCGTAGCCACCGCCGCAAATGTGCCCGCCCGCGCCGACCGAGTAACAGGAGCCGCCGGGCAGCGTGACGTTGCTGCGCTTGTACAGGTCGAGGTATTCGTTCCAGTTCTGCGTGCCGGGGCCGACACGGTAGCGCCCGTCGCCGCTGGCGGGGCTTGCCTTGTTGAGCAGGCTCAGGTCGAGGATTGCGCCGTCGGGGTTGTTGGAGACGAAGTCTTCATAACAATGCCCACCGCTGCGCAACGTGGGCCGAAGGCCCGCATCGACGATGCGCTGCAGGGCGGCGGCGGCATCGCCGGCGTTCTCCGCTAGCTCGATGCGCGAAGCCGCGTCTGACTCCGTTGCAGGCCATCGCAGGTTGAAACCCTTTTTCAGGGTGTTGTAGCGAGCATCCTGGCGTGTCACGGTGATGGTCATGGGCACTTTCTGATGGACGTCTTGCGACGGTGAACGGGAAGCAGGGAGCACCTAAAGTGAAAGACTTTTTCTTAATCCCCTTGAATTGACGAAAATATCGCGCTACGCCGCCTATATTGACGTCAATTATTGGATTGATTGAAAGATATTTTCATAAGGACAACCCCGAATCGGCGGCCCTGAAAGTCAGCGGTCGCGGCATTGGCACTGCGCCGTATCCAGTTGGATATGACCCCACGACCCCTAAAGTTCTAACGCTCCCGGCAAAAATCGGTCAAACTGACGCACTTACCGGCCGTCGAATTCCGACTTGGAGCAAAGATGGACAAGGACGCTGAAGGCCTTGGCGCCGACTTCGAGCTGTGGCAGCAGCTCACTGACGACTACGAAGCAGCATTGGGCGCACTGGCCCGGGGCGAGCCGGGCGCGCGTGAGCGGGTGCTTCGGTTGTCGCTGGCGCTGCAGCAATTGCATCCGGACCTGTCCCCCGTCGAGCACAACGACTGAGGCGTTCCCCGCAGAGGCGCCACACAAGTTCGGCCCGGTAGGATGTGGCTCCCATCGCCACACCACCGCATCCATGCACCCCGCCGCGCGTCACCTCGTCTTCCATGGCGCCATCGTTCTCCTGTTCGGACTGCTGCTGGGCGCACCCTATGCGAAGGCGATCAAGCGTGAAGCCGCCGCTCACATCGTCAACTCGTGGCGTGTCGCACATCTGAGCCTGCCCATCGGTGCGACGCTGATGCTCGCGACGGCGGCCGTGCTGCCCTGGCTCACCGTTCCTGCATGGATGCTCTGGCTCATCGCCGTGGCGCTGATCGTGTCGGCCTACGGGTTCTGCGTGTCGACACCGCTGGCGGCGATCTCGGGGCAGCGTGGGCTGTCTTCCGAAGGCACGGCAGGGTGGGGGAGGCTGGTCTATCTCGGCAACATGGTCGGCGCCGTGGCGTCGATCGTCGCTGCAGTGGCATTGCTGATCGCCGCCTTTCTTACGCTCTGACGGCAACGAGGCAGGCGCTCTCGCCTGCGATCAATCACGCACCGACTCCTCATCCGCCTGCGCCTGGAACATGCGCGTGAAGTCGCAGCATTCCTGCGCCAGCATCACGATGGAAGAGGTGAGCGCGCTGCGGTGCTCACCTTTGTGCATGGCCACGTAGCGCACCACGGGCAAGGCCGGCGTCACGTCGATCACCGCGAGCATTCCCGCCGCCACCAGCGGCTGCAGGCACTCGCGCGGCAGGTAGCTCACGCCCAGCCCCGACACCGTGAGCCCCGTCAGCGCCACCAGGTTGCTCACCACGATCACGTTGGCGGGCTGCACGCCTTGTTCTTTCATCCATGCGTCGTAGGCGCGGCCCGTGCCCGAGTTGTTGCCCTGCACCAGCATGCGGTGGCGCGCCAACTCGTGCAGCCGCACGGTGGTGCCACCCGCCGGCACCACGCCGGGCTTGCACATCCACGCGCTCTTCACCTGGCCGATGACCTTGTGCGGCAGGCGCGAGTCGGCAAAGGTGTCTGGCACGATGACCAGGTCGAGCTCGTCGGCCAGCAGCTTGTCGCGCAGCTGCAGGCTGTCGTCCACGTCGGGCTCGAGGATCACCTTGGGGTAGTGCTGCTGGATGAGGCCCACCAGCCGCGGCAGCCAGGTCATGGCAGTCAGCTCGGTCACGCCAACGCGGATGCGGCGCTCCACCACGCCCGGCTTGCCGAACTGCTCGACGGCGGCGTCGCGCTGCTCCAGCAGTTTGCGGGCGAGCACGAACATCTCCTCGCCCTTCTCGGTGAGCCGCGCGGTGCGCTGGCTACGGTCGAACAGCTCGGTGTCGAACAGCTGCTCAAGTTCGTGCACCCGCTTGGAGATGGCCGACTGCGATGTGTTGAGCTGGTTGGCTGCCTGCGCGAAGCCGCCGAGCCGGGCGATCCAGTACAGGGCTTCGAGTTGCTTGAAGGTCATCACGGGGATCTGTCTCCAAAGAAACGCTTTTCTTCATGTGATTCGATCACAAAAAATCGCTTTTGGAAATTTGTCCAGAGGCCGAAGATTCGCCCGATCCACCGTCATCGACTCTTCAAGGAACCCGCCATGGACTTCAAGAAACTGCCCCTCGCGCTCGGAATCGCCCTTGCCTTCACCTGCGGCGCCGCCAGCGCCCAGGACGGCGGCACGCTGCAGAAGATCAAGGAGAGCGGCACGATCCAGATCGGCGCGCGCGACAGCCAGATCCCGTTCTCGTACAAGCTCAGCGCCGACAGCGCGCCCATCGGCTTCACCAACGACATCTGCCTGAAGATCGTCGACGCGGTGAAGGCAAAGCTGGGCCTGGCCAAGATCGAGGTGCGCTACACCATGCTCAACTCGACCAACCGCATTCCGCTGCTGCAGAACGGCACCGTCGACCTCGACTGCGCCACCACCACCAACACCACGCAGCGCCAGCAGCAGGTCGACTTCGCGCCCAGCCACTTCGTCACCAACATCACCGCCGCCGTGAAGAAGGCCTCGGGCATCAATGCACTGGGCGACCTCAACGGCAAGAACGTGGCCACCGTCTCGGGCAGCACCTCGATCCAGCTGCTGCGCGGCGCGCGCAAGAGCGGCACCATCGAAGTGAACGAGATCGCCGGCAAGGACACCTCCGACGGCTTCCTGCTGCTGTCCACCGGTCGCGCCGACGCCTATGTGCTCGACGACGTGCAGCTTGCCGGCATGATCGCCAGCGCGACCAACCCGGGCGACTACAAGATCCTGAAGGAGTCGCTGCGCCAGGAGCCCTACGGAATCATGCTGCGCAAGGACGACCCGCAGTTCAAGGCGTTGGTCGACGAAACCGTCAACGGGCTGATGAAGTCGGGCGCCATCGAGCAGCTCTACACCAAGTGGTTCCTCTCGCCGATCCCGCCGAAGAACGCGAACCTCAACTTCCCGATGACGGACGCGGTGCGCGAGATCTACAAGAACCCCAACAACAAGGGCGTCTGAGCGATGACTCTCCAGCTTCCCAACCTCGAGCACGGCCAGACCTTTTCCGACGCGCTCATGCGCGAGGTGAAAGCGCGCTTCCTGCAGGTCGATCATGACCACCACGGCCGCGAGCGCCTGTACTTCGACAACGCCGGCGGCTCGTTCCGCCTCAAGGCCGCGGTCGAGCGCTTCGCGCAGGTCGATGCCATCCCCGACAACGCCGAGCGCATCCACGCCACGGCCGTCGAGCTACAGAACATCCAGGCCAAGGGCAGCGCCGACCTGCGCACCATCCTCAACGCCACGGGCGGCAGCGTGTACGCCTCGCTCACTGCCTCGGGCGCCATGTTCGACATGGTGCGCGCCATCGCCGAGAACGTGCCGGGCACGAACATGGTCACCACCGTGCTCGAACACCCGTCGGCCTTCGACGCGATGAGCCTCTACGCCCAGCGTCTCGGCCGCGAGCTGCGCGTGGCGCAGAGCAACCCCGTCACCGGCGGCGTCGATGTGGACGAAGTCGTGCGGCTGGTCGACAAGAACACCTGCCTGCTCAACGTGATCTACGCGTCGAACATCTCGGGCGCCAAGCTCGACATGGCCGAGATCGTGCGCCGCGCGCGCGAGATCAAGCCCGACCTGTACATCCTGGTAGACGCCGTGCAGCACGCACCGCACGGCCTCATCGACCTGCAGAAGACGCCGGTGGACGGCATCAACCTTGCGCCCTACAAGTTCTTCGGCTGCCGGGGTTCGGGGCTGTCGTGGGTGTCCGACCGTGCGGCCGTGCTGCCGCACCACAAGTTGGCGGGCAAGAAGCCCGACTATTGGGACCTGGGCAGCGCCGCGCCGTGGCAGTTCGCGGTGCTCACGGAAATCGTCGACTACGTGTGCTGGCTGGGCGGTCACTTCACCGACGCCGCCGACCGCCGCGCATTGTTCGTCGCGGGCATCACGCACATCGAACTGCACGAGCGCGCGCTGCTGGCGCTGCTGCTCGACGGCAACGCAAACGCCACCGGCATGCGGGAGATGAAGGGCGTCAACGTCTTCCTCGACCACGAAGACCTGACCAAGCGCGACCTGATCCTGGGTATCGGCTTCGACCGCATCGACTGCACGCAGGCGGTGGTTGAGTACGGCAAGCGCGGCGTGACGGTCTACGAGCGCGTGGCGACCAGCATCTATTCGAAGCGCATGCTCGAATCCTTCGGGCTCGCGGGCACCGTGCGGGTGTCACCGCTGCATTGCAATTCCGTCGCTGACATCGAGAAATTCCTGCGTATCACCCAGGACATCGCGGCTGACATCGGATTGTCATAAACCGTCATATTCGGTAGTTAGTATGTTTCTCTACCCCCGTTCACAGGGGGAGAGGAGCATGAGATTTGGAAATTCGCAAGCTGATCGCACCAGCGCTGGCCGTCGTCCTGCTGGCCGCGGTCGGGTCCGGCGTCTGGTATTCGAACACCCGCCTGCACGATGAATCGGCCACCGCCGCCGCAGCGCGCATCGAGCAGCAGAAACAGGTCACGCTGCGCGGCCTGATTGGCTCAGAAAAAGAAACCTTTTTTGCCGACCCGCGCGTGCAGAAGGCACTGGCGGCGCAGGGCATCACCGTTACCGTAGAGAAGGCCGGCTCGCGCGCCATTGCCAGCCGCTACGACGCCAGCAAGTTCGACTTCGGCTTTCCCTCGGGCGCGCCCGCGGCGGCGCAGCTCAAGACGCTGGCCAAGGCACCGAACGTCTTCAACCCGTTCTACACGCCCATCGTGCTGGCCAGCTGGCGGCCGATTGCAGAGATCCTCGTGGCTAACGGCATCGCGCAGAAGCAGGGCGACTTCTACTACGTGGTCGACCTGCCGGGCCTGATGGCCATGATCGAGAAGGGCACGCGCTGGAAGGAGCTCAAGGCCAGCAGCGCGTTTTCCACCAGCAAGTCGCTGCTCATCAACTCGACCGACGTTCGCACCTCCAACTCGGCGGCGATGTACCTCGCGCTCGCAAGCTACCTCGCCAACAGCCAGCAGATCGTGCAGAGCCAGGAAGACGTGGACCGCGTCATGCCGGTGGTCGCGCCGCTGTTCCTGCGTCAGGGCTTCCAGGAGCAGTCGTCGGCCGGGCCGTTCGAAGACTACCTGGCGCTCGGCATGGGCAAGGCGCCGCTGCTGGTGGCCTACGAGTCGCAAATGATCGAGTTCTGGCTCAAGAACCCCGACCGCCTCAAGAGCGACATGGTGCTGCTCTACCCCAAGCCCACCGTCTATTCAAAGCACGTGCTGGTGCCCTACACGCCCGGCGGTGTGCGCCTGGGCGCGGCGCTGGAGAACGACCCGGCCCTGCGCGAGCTCGCGCACGAATACGGCTACCGCACTGGCGGCGACACCAAGGGCCCCGAGACCTGGGCCGCGCGCGGCGTGAAGGTGCCCGACGTGCTGGTCGACGTGATCGACCCGCCGAGCTTCGAGTGGCTCGAACGGATGACCACGGGCATCGAAGCCCGCTTCAAGTGAACGACCGAACAAATGAACCAAGGAATGCATTCATGAACGCGCCTGTCACCGCAACCACCACCGCAACGGCCCCCGCGCCCATCGACCTGCAACCGCCGCAGGCCTTCACGCTCGAGCCGCCCGCTGCCGTCGCGCCGGTGCCGGTCGAGTCGGCCAGCGGCAAGGTGCGCCTGAAGGCCGAGGACGTGGCCGAACTCGACGCGCAGGTGGCGCGCTTCATCGACGACATCACCGCGCACGACAGCCAGCACCCGCAGTTCAAGGAAGCGGTGGAGCGCATCCATTCGATGGGCAACAAGGACATCGAGGCCTCGGCGTCGGTGTCCAACCGCATGCTCGACCGGCCCGTGGGTTCGCTGCGCAACGGGCTGTTCGACAAGGGTGCGCAGATTGGCCAGTCGCTGATCGACCTGCGCCACCAGGTGGAAGACCTCGACCCCTCGAAGCAGGGCGACCTGTTCTCGGCGCGCAAGCTGCTTGGCATCATTCCGCTGGGCAACAAGCTGCTGGCGTACTTCGAGCGCTACCAGTCGTCGCAGACGCATCTGAACGCCATCATCGAATCGCTCAAGCGCGGCAAGGACGAGCTGCTGCGCGACAACACCGCCATCGAGCAGGAAAAGGTCAACCTCTGGACGCTGATGGAGCGGCTCGAGAAATACGTGCACATCGGCAAGGCCCTCGATGGCCAGCTCGACGCCAAGGCCCGCGCGCTGGAAGTCACCGACCCCGAGAAGGCCCGCGTGATCCGCGAGGAAATGCTGTTCTATTCGCGCCAGAAGGTCACCGACCTGCTCACGCAGCTCGCGGTGAACATCCAGGGCTACCTCGCGCTGGACATGATCCGCAAGAACAACCTGGAACTGATGAAGGGCGTTGACCGCGCCACCACCACCACCGTGGCCGCGCTGCGCACCGCCGTGATCGTGGCGCAGGCGCTGTCCAACCAGAAGCTGGTGCTCGACCAGATCAGCGCGCTCAACGCCACCACCGGCAACCTCATCGCCAGCACCAGCGAGATGCTGCGCGACCAGAGCAGCGCTATCCACCAGCAGGCGGCCTCCAGCACCATCGAGATCGCCAAGCTGCAGCAGGCCTTTGCCAACATCTACCAGACCATGGACACGATCGCCGACTTCAAGAGCAAGGCGCTCGACTCCATGCAGACCACGGTGGACACGCTGACGAATGAAGTCGCGAAGAGCCGCACTTACCTCGACCGCGTGCGCCGCCAGGAAACGACCGAGGCGCTGCAGTCGCCGCGCGGCGAGGTCGCGCTGTGAGCCTGTTGTCCCGGCTGCTAGCTCTGGCTCTGGTGATGGGCCTTGCGGCCTGTGGCAAGGAAGAGCCACCGCAGGCCGCGAGTGCCGCGCCGGCCGTGGCAGCCACCACGGCCTTCACCATCCTCGCGGGCTCGGAGCTCAAAGACCTCGAAGCCCCCATCGTCGCCGCTGCAAAGGCAGCCGGCGTTGACGTGAAGCTCTCGTACGCGGGCACGCTCGATATCGTCGAGCGCATCAACGCCGGCGAGAGCTTCGACGCCATCCTGCCGCCCAACGGCGCCTACCCCGCGCTCGCGCTGCAGACCAAGCCGCTGGCGCGCGACAAGCTCTTCTATTCGCGCATCGCGCTCGGCGTGAAAAGCGCCAAGGCCGCGCAGCTCGGCTGGAACAAGAAGCCGCCGGGCTGGGCCGAAATCGCGAAGGCCGCAGGCGCCGGGCAGCTGCGCTACGGCATGACCAACGCCACCAGCTCCAACACCGGCATGAGCGCGCTGTTCGCGGTGGCCTCCGCGCTCGCGGGCAAGACCGAAGACCTGACCGCGCAAGACGTGGACGAGAAAACGCTGAAGGCCTTTCTCTCTGGCCAGAAGCTCACCGCCGGCAGCTCGGGCTGGCTGGCCGAGGCCTACATCAAGGACCCGTCCGCCATCGACGCGATGGTGAACTACGAAGCGGTGATCCTGCGCGCCAACGAGAAGCTGCCCACGGCCGACCAGCTCACGCTGATCTACCCGCGCGACGGCATGATCTCGGCCGACTACCCGCTGATGCTGCTCAACGCCGACAAGCGCGAGGCCTACACCCAGCTCGTGGCCACGCTGAAGGCCGCGCCGTTCCAGCGCGATGCGCTCTCGGCCGCGTTCCTGCGCCCCGCCAACCCCGAGGTTGCCGCCGCCAGCGCACTGCCCACCGCCGCCGTGGCCGAGCTGGGCTTTCCCAACCGGCTGGACGTGATCGACGCGGTGCTCGGCACCTACCAGTCGAAATGGCGCAAGCCCGCCACCTCGATCTTTGTGCTCGACCTCAGCGGCTCGATGGCGGGCAAGCGCCTGGTGTCGATGCGCGAGGCGCTCAAGCTGCTCTCGGGCGCCGAGACCAGCGCCATGGCCACCACCGCGAGCGCCCGCTACAGCGCCTTCCAGAGCCGCGAGCGCGTGGTGCTGATCACCTTCTCCACCGAGGTGCAGGAGCCCGTGTGGGTGCGCTTCGACGCCGACCGGATCGACGCGGCCCGCGCCACGCTGCGCCAGCAGGCCGACGCGATGACGGCCAACGGCGGCACGGCCATCTACTCGGCCCTCGCCGCCGCCGAAGAAGTGGCGCGCAAGGAGCAGCAGCGTGAGCCCGATCGCTTCGTGAGCATCGTGCTGCTGACCGATGGCGAGAACAACGCGGGCCTGAAGCCGCATGAGTTTCGCGACCGCTACGCGGCGGGTGGTTTGCCCGCGCGCATCTTCCCCATCCTCTTCGGCGAAGCCAACGTGAGCGAGATGCAGCAGATCGCGCAGCTCTCCGGCGGCCGCGAGTTCGACGGCCGCAAGCTGCAGCTGGGGCAGGTGTTCAAGGAAATCCGGGGCTACCAGTGATGCCGGAGCGCTCGCTCAAACTGCGCGCGCTGCTGTTTCTGTACGGCAACGGCAACATCCTGGGCTGCGCGCTGGCGCTGCTGGGGCCGGCGCTGCTGTTCGCCGGCGTCATCGACAGCGGGTGGCTGCTGATCACCGCCGGCCTGTACGTGGCCGGCTGGCTGCTGGGCCGCAGGGCGCCCGAACTCGAACGCCGCATCGAGGACAGCCTCAGCGTCGAGCAGACGCTGGAGCGCCTCGACCGCGTGGTCGCGCAGGCACAGCCGCACCTCACCGAAGACATGCGCAAGAGCCTCGACAACGTGCGCGGCTCGGTGGGCGAGGTGCTGCCGCGCCTCGTCGGTACGGGCTCGCATGGCGACGACCTGTTCACCGTGCGCGAGACCGTGCTGCGCTACCTGCCCGAAACGCTCGCCAACTATGTCGCGCTGCCGCCGGCCTTCCGCATCACGCATGCGGTGAAAGACGGCAAGACGGCGCGCCAGCTGCTCGGCGAGCAGCTGGGCCTGCTCGATGCCAAGCTGCGCGAGATCGTCGCCAACGTGGCGTCGAGCGATGCCGCCGCGCTGGTGGCGAACGGGCAGTTCTTAGAAAAGAAGTTCCGCCAGCCCGACTTTCTGGCGAGCTGAATAAAGCCGCTCAGAACGGGTAGTGGCGCGGCGTCGTCTGCACCGTGATCCAGCGCAGTTCCGTGAAGGCCTCCACGCCGGCCCGGCCGCCGAAGCGCCCGTAGCCCGAGGCCTTGACGCCGCCGAAGGGCATCTGCGCCTCGTCGTGCACCGTGGGGCCGTTGACGTGGCAGATGCCTGATTCGATGCGCTGCGCCACGTTCCATGCACGCGCCACGTCGCGGCCGAACACGGCCGATGAAAGGCCGAACTCGTTGTCGTTGGCAATGGCCACGGCTTCTTCCACGCCGCTGACGCGCACAACCGCCTTCACCGGCGCGAAGGATTCCTCGCGGTAGATCTCCATCGCAGGCGTCACATGGTCGAGCACGGTGGCGGGCATCAGCGTGTTCTGGGCCTTGCCGCCGCACACCAGCTTCGCGCCCTTGGCCAGCGCATCGTCGATGAGCGCGTTGCAGCGCTTCACCGTGCTCATGTCGACCACCGAGCCCAGCACCACGGGGCCTTCGCGCGGATCACCGAGCGGCAGGGCCTGCGCACGGGCCGCGAACTTCGCGACGAATTCGTCGGCCACCGCGTTGTCGACCACGATGCGCTCGGTCGACATGCAGATCTGCCCCGAGTTGGCGAACGAGCCGAAGATGGCCGCGTTCACGGCCGCGTCGATGTCGGCGTCGTCCAGCACCACGAAGGGCGCCTTGCCGCCGAGTTCGAGCACGGCGGGCTTCAGGTATTTGGCGCAGGTCTGCGCGATGAGCCGGCCCACGCGCGTCGAGCCCGTGAAGTTGACGCGCCGCACGGCCGGGTGCGCCACCATCGCCTCGACCACCGCGCCGGCATCGGCGGGCGCATTGGTCACGAAATTGACGACGCCCTTGGGCAGACCGGCTTCACTCAGCGCTTCGATGATCAGCGCGTGCGTCTCGGGGCACAGCTCCGAGCCCTTCAGCACCACGGTATTGCCGCAGGCCAGCGGTGTCGCGATGGCGCGGGTGGCGAGGATCACCGGTGCATTCCACGGCGCGATGCCGATCACGACGCCGGCTGCCTGCCGCACGCCCATTGCCAGGCTGCCGGGCACGTCGGACGGAATCACCTCGCCCGCGATCTGCGTGGTGAGCGAGGCTGCTTCGGTGAGGATGCCGGCCGCGAGATGCACGTTGAAGCCGGCCCATAGCGCCGAAGCGCCGGTCTCACGCGCCATCGCCTGAACGAAGGCGTCGGCACGCGCTTCGAGCGCATGCGCGGCCTTCAGCAGCAACGCACGGCGTTCGTTGGGTCCGGTTGTCGACCACGCGGCGAAGGCGCGGTGCGCGGCCTCGACGGCGGCAACCGCATCGGCCGGCGTAGCGGCCGGCGCGCGCGTGGCGATGCCGCCGTCCAGAGGGTTGCGGCGCTCGAAGATTGCGCCGCCGGTGGCAGCGCGGCGTTCGCCGTCGATGAGCATGGAGATATCGGTCATGGGTGTCCTTTGCAAAAAGAGGGGGAAGGGTTGTTCAGGCGACGCCCAGGTAGGCCTGGCGCACCGCGTCGGAATGCAGCAGCGCCTGCGCCTCGCCCGAGGCCACGACGCGGCCGCGTTCGAGCACATGGCCGCGGTCGGCGGCCTGCAGAGCCTTGCGCACGTTCTGCTCGACCATCAGCACGGTCACGCCCTGCGAGGCGATGCGACGGACGATGGCCAGCAGCTCGTCGACCATGCGCGGCGCGAGGCCCAGAGAGGGCTCGTCGAGCATCAGCAGGCGCGGTCCGCTCATCATGGCGCGCGCCACCGCGACCATCTGCTGCTCGCCGCCGCTCATGGTGCCGGCGAGCTGCGTGGCGCGTTCCTTCAGGCGCGGAAAGTCGTCGAAGGCGCGCGCGAGGCGTTCGGCGCGCAGCCGCGCCGGAATGAGCCAGCCGCCGAGTTCCAGGTTCTCGGTGACGGTCATTTGCGGGAAGAGTTGACGGCCCTCCGCCACCAGCGCAAGACCACGCCGCACGCAGGCCGTGGCATCGGCCGAAGGCAGTGCCGCGTCGTCGAGCAGCACGTCGCCGGTTCGCGGCAGCAGGCCGGCCAGCGCCTTCAGCAGCGTGGTCTTGCCCGCGCCATTGGGGCCGAGCACGACGGTGATGCCGGGCTGTATGTCGAGGCTCATGCCTTGAATGACCTGGAAGCCGTGATAGCCGGCCGACAGCCCGCGCACGCTCATGTGGCTGTTGTTCATGCCGTCGCCTCCATCTCGTCGCCGAGATAGGCTTCGACCACCTCCGCATTGCGCACCACCTCGGCCGGTGTGCCGTCGGCGATCTTGCGGCCCTGGTGCAGCACCAGCACGCGCTCGACGTACTTCAGCAGCGTGGTGACCGCATGCTCGATCCACACGACCGTGAGCCCATGCTCGTCGCGCAACCGGCGGATGCGCCGCGCCATCGCGTCGACCTCGGCTTCTGTGAGGCCAGCCGCCACCTCGTCGAGCAGCAGCACGCGCGGCCGCGTGCCGAGCGCCATGCCGATTTCGAGCAGCCGTTGCTGCGACGGCGTCACGTCGGCGGCGATGTTCTGCGCCAGGCCGCCCAGGCCCAGCATGTCGAGAATCTCGCCTGTGCTGCCCAGCCCCGCGATGGGCGCGCGATGCCGCCCCGCGAACTGCATGCCGAAGCGCACGTTGTCTTCGAGCGTCATGTCGGCCATCACGCGCGGCGTCTGGAAGGTGCGCGCGATGCCGTGGGCTGCGTAGAGGTGCGGCCCGCGCCGCGTCAGATCGATTCCGTTCTCGACCAGCAGCGTGCCGGATGTCGGCATGACCACGCCCGAGATCGCGTTGAAGAAGGTCGTCTTGCCCGCGCCGTTCGGCCCGATGATTCCGACGATCTCTCCCGCATGCAGCGTGGCGCTGACCGCATCGACAGCGGTGAGGCCGCCGAAGCGCACCGTGAGTTCGCGCGCTTCGAGCAGGAGCTGCCTGCTGCTACTCATGGCCATGCCTCCGCAGCACAGCCGCCTTGCGTTGCCACAGCGACGCGAGGCCGTTGGGCAGGTACATCACGCACAGGATCAGCAGCAGCCCGAGCACCATCATGTAGCCGTAGGGCAGCTGCAGGCGCAGCGTTTCCGACAGCAGGCTGAACACGATGGCCGCGGCCACCGGCCCGCCGATGCTGGCCGCGCCGCCGATCATCGCGATCAGCACCGTCTGGAAGCCGATGAAGGGGCTGAACACTGCGGGCGGGTCGATGTAGGTCCAGCGCACCGCCATGGCCGCGCCGACCGCGCCGGCGAAGGCCGCGGTGAGCGCAAAGCCCATCACCTTCACGCGCCGTGTGTCCACGCCCAGCGTCTGCGCTCGCTGCTCGTCCGCACCGATGCCAGACAGTGCGAGCCCGAAGCGGCTGCGCTTGACCAGCAGCGCCGTGGCAATCGCCGCACCCGCAATCGCCAGCACCGTGAGGTACACAGTCTCGTTCGACGGCACCACGGTCAGCACGCGCCCCACCGTGCCCGACACCTGCTTCTCGACGAAGGTCACGGCATGGCGGATAAGTTCGGTCATGCCGAAGGTCAGCACCGCGAAGTAGGTGCCGCGCAGGTGCAGCACGGCCGCGCCCATCAGCACCGCGACCGCGCTTGCAATGGCCGCGCCGCTGAGGATGACCAGCGGCCATGGCAGCACGTCGAGCAGCGTCGCGCTCGCATACGCGCCGAGCCCGAAGAAGGCCGAAGTGGCGAGCGACAGGTAGCGCGTGGCGCCGCAGAACAGCGACCAGCTGGTGGCCAGCGCGATGTACATCAGGCAGCCGAGCGCCACCGAGGCCACGAACTCCGACGCGACCCACGGCACGCCGGCCGCCAGCGCGAGGCCGATGCACAGCACCCACCACGGCTTGTTTCGGGAAAGAGAAAGAATCATTTTCTGGAGAACAGTCCGTTGGGCCGCCAGATCAGCACGCCGATGAACACGGCATACGACAGCAGCATCTTGAGCGAGGGGCTCGTGAAGTACATGCCCAGCGCTTCCACCACACCCAGCAGCAGGCCGCCGACAAGGCTGCCCGCGATGCTGCCGAAGCCGCCGAGGGTGATGACGATCAGCGCCGTCACCGTGTAGGGCTCGCCCATCGAGGGAGAGATTTCATAAGTCATCGACAGCAGCCCGCCCGCCACGCCCGACAGGCCCAGGCCGATGCCGAACATCAGCGGATGCAGCCGCTTCGTGTTGATGCCCACGAGCTGCGCGCCGGTGGGCGACTGCATCAGCGCGCGCACCGCCTTGCCCAGCAGCGTGAGCTTGAGCAGCGCGATGAGCACCAGGCTCAGCGCGAGCGCCACGCCGAACAGCACCAGCTTGTTGGCGGTGAAGCGCATCTCGCCCAGCTGCACTGGGTCGGCCAGGTAGTCGTAGCCGCGCAGGTCGCCGCCCCACACCAGCAGGGCGGTGTTCTGCACCAGGAACATCAGGCCGAAGCCCACCATCAGGCTGCGCGCCTCGAACACGTCGACGTTCGGCGCGCGCGCTGCCACCTGCCGGAAGCACAGCCAGTGCACCGCCATGCCCAGCGCCATCAGCAGCACGAAGGCCACCGGCATGAACAGCAGCGGCGATATGCCCCAGGTGCTGTGCGCCCACCACGTCGCGAAGGCGCCCAGCATCAGGAACTCGCCGTGCGAGATGTTCATGATGCGCATCAGCCCGTACTGCAGGTTCAGCCCGATAGCCACCAGCGCGTAGATGCCGCCCGTGATCAGTCCGCCGGCGAGGAGTTCGGCCCATCCAGAGAAAGACACGTGCTTACTTCCAGGCCGGCTTCGGCATCAGTTGTGCGGTGGCGCGGTCTTTGGGCCACACGACCTCGAACTCGCCGCCCTGCCATTGCGACACAGTGCCCGGAATGGACGCGTTCTCGCTGCCCTCGAAGCGGATCGGCCCGAGGATGGTCTTGAACTCGTTCTTCGCGATCTGCTCGCGCAGCGCCTTGCGGTCTAGGCCCACCTTCTCCACGGCCTGTTGCAGTATCTGCAGGCCTGCCCATGCGTGGCCGCTGGCCCAGCGGTCGGGCTCCTTGCCGAACTTTTTCGTGTGCGCGTCGAAGTACGCCTTGGCCTCGGGGCTGGTCTTGCTGTTCCACGAGCCCATGCCGATCACGCCTTCGGTGTTGGCCGCCATCACGTTCTTGTAGAGCTGGAAGGCCGTGCCCACCGAGGCGTAGAAGAACTTCGGGTTGAAGCCCACCTCGCGCGCCTGCCGGCTCGCAAGGATGGTGTCCGGTGGGTAGGTGATGCCGATGAAGGCGTCGGGGTTCAGGTCTTTCATGGCGCGCAGCACCGGCGCCAGGTCTTTCACGCCCAGCGGGTAGCTCTTGCGGTCGAGCACCTGGATGCTGGTTTTCTTCAGTGCGTTGTTCAGCGCCGCGAAGTTCTCCAGCCCGAACAGGTCGTCCATGTAGACGATGGAGATGGTCTTCACTCCATTGGCCACCAGCATGTCGACCAGCGCACCCATCATCTTGTCGGGCTGCTGCAGCAGCGAGAAGAAGAAGGGCAGGCGCATGTCGATCAGCTTGCGCGACAGGGCAGTTGGTGCCAGCAGCGGATATCCGAAGCGATTGGCTAGAGGGGCCACCGCGAAGTTGGCGCCCGAACCCCAGGGCGGCAGCACCAGGTCGACCTTGTCGCTGCCCATGAGTTTTTCGAAAGTGCGCACGCAGGTCTCGGTTTCGCTGCGGTCGTCGTAGCCGATCAGCTCGATGGGGCGCTTCGCACCCTTCACCGAGAGCCCGCCCGCCGCGTTGACCTGCTCGGCCCACAGCAGGTAGTTGGGTTCCTGGCTCACCTGCGCGCCGGCGGCCCACGGGCCGGTGCGCGCGATGGCATAGCCGATCTTCACGGGGCCGCCCGGACTGTTTTGTGCGAACAGCTGCGGCGCGACGGCGGCGGCGCCCAGGGCGGTGGCGGTGCCCTGAATCCAGCGGCGGCGATTGGGATGTTGGTGCATGGAAGTCTCCTGCCGGGCGTCGATATGCGCCCGCTGCCCGGAATCGTAGAAACGCACGCCTTCGGACGCTGTGCCCGCCGTGCACAAAGCACTTGACGCAGCGTGCACGCGCCTAGTGGTTAACCCGCAAAGCCGGGGGCCTTGCATGCGCTTCACAATGCGCAGCAATCCGGCCTTGCCTTGCACTCTTTCGTTTTCGCCCTTCACCGCACGAGATGACCGCGTCCCTGCTTCTGTCCACCGACGAGATTCCGCCCAAGGAGCGCGGGCCGCTGTGGTGCGAGTGGGTATGGCGCCACTTCGGCGGCCTGGGCTCCGACCTCTACGACGACAGCGAATTCGACGGCCACCTCGCGGCCTCGCATGCGGGTGACGTGATCCTCACGCGGCTTGAAGCCAACCGGCACCGTGTGCTGAGGACGACGCAGATGGCGCGCCTGAGCGAAGCGCCTTACCTGAAGATCGTCGCGCCCTGGCAGGGCTCGGCCGAGGTTACGCAGCGCGGCCGAGCCGCCGCCGTGCGCTCGGGCGGATGGACGCTCTACGACACCACCGCCGACTACACCGTGGCCAACCCCGAGCGCAGCGACCACCTGATCGTGATGCTGCCGAAAGACCAGATCGCATCGCCCGCGCTGCCGCTCAACGACCTGGTGGCGCGCCGCATCGGCGGCGGCAGCGGCATCTCGCGCGTGGCGCTGGAGACCATGCGCAGCACGTACCTCGAACTGCCCTTCATGAGCGAGGCAGCGGCGCGCGGTGCGGGCGAACTGCTGATACAGCTGGTGCGCCTTTCGTTGATGGAACTGGCGGGCCAGGAAACGCCGCAAACGCAGCGCGAGGCCCTGAAAGACCGCATCCGCCGCCACGTTGCGCAGAACCTGCAAGACCCGGCCCTGTCGATAGACAGCATGGCGCTGGCCCTGCGCTGCAGCAAGCGCCTGCTGCACAGCGCCTTCGCCGACGACGACGAAACGCTGAACGGCTACATCCAGCACCAGAGGCTGGCTGCGAGCATCCGCGAACTGCTGGACCCGGCGAACGCGGCAAGGTCGATCACCGACATCGCGCTGGCCTCGGGCTTCGGCAACCTCTCGCACTTCAGCCGCGTGTTCCGCGAGCACACGGGCGGCAGCCCGAGCGAATTCAGGCGGCAGGCGGCGTTGCGCTAGCCTGCGGCACCGCGTCGTCCACGCTCCAGGGCGCATACACCTCGGCATGCAGGTCGGGTGAATTTACCTTGGCCAGCAGGTCGCGCACATCGTCCTTCACGCGTGCCAGCGACAGGCGCGCGCCGCGCACGCGAACGTAGGCCGCGAAGTCGCACAGCGCCTCGATGCTGGTCGCGTCGAGGTCCGGCGACTCCTCCAGGCTCAGCACCATGCGCTGCAAGCCGGGCGTCGCGTCGATGCGCGCGCGGATCGATGCGAACACCGCATCCGCATTGCCGAAGAACAACGGCACATCGGGCCGCGCGATCAGCACGCCCGGCGGCACCACGGCCTCGGGGTGGCGTGCGGTGTCGACAAAGTCGTGGCTCTGGCCCAGCCGACCAAGCCAGCTCACGGTGGTGCGCGAGAAGCCGCGCAGCAGCAACAGCAGGCTCACGCCAATGGCGGCCAGCAGCCCGTTGAGCACGCCCAGCAGCAGCACCGCGGCAATCGCCACCAGCGCCACCAGCCGGTCGCGCCGCCACTGGAAGTACGGCCGCAGCGCCGCCGGGCTCAGCGTGTGGCTCACCGCGTGGATCACGATGGCTGCCAGCAGCGGCTCGGGCGTGTGCGCGATCCACGGCAGCAGCGTGAGCACCGCCACCAGCACCACCAGCCCCGCCACGATGCCCGCCGCACGAGTCTTCGCACCGGCCGATTCGTTGGCCGACGTGGCCGAATAGCCCGCGCCCACCGGCATGCCCTGGAACAGCGCCGACAGCAGGTTTGCGCCACCGAGTGCCAGCAGGTCGCGGTTGGCTGAAACGTTGTCGCCATGGCGCATAGCGAAGGTGCGGATAGAGCCGTACGACTCGGCATAGAGAATCAGCGCCATCGCGAAGGCCAGCCCGCCGAGGTTCTGCCACTGCGCGCGGTCGAGCTGCGGCACGGTCGGGTGCGAGAAGTCGAGCGAGATCGGCCCCACCGCTGCCACGCCCCAGGCATGGCACAGGCCATTCACGTCGAGCACGATGCCGGCCACGATCACCAGCAGGGCAGCCGGCACCGCACGCCAGCGTGCCAGGCCGCGCAGCAGCACGAGCGCCACCAGCGCCATCGCCGCTCCCGCGAGGTTCCAGTGCCGCCAGTCGGCCACCAGCCCCGCGGCGAGCCGGAAGAAATCGCTGTGCGCCGGCTGCACCGCAAGCACCTTGGGCAACTGCTTGACCACGATGGTCAGCGCCAGCCCCAGCGCGAAGCCGCGCAGCACCGGCTTGGCGATCAGGCTCGACACCGCACCGAGCCGGGCGATGCCCGCAATGACGAAGAACACCCCGGCCAGCAGCACGATGCCCGCGCCCAACGCAAGCCGCGTGACCGCATCCACACCCGTCACCGACATCGTGGCCGCGAACAGCACCGCTGCGGAAGACGAAGTGGCAGAGACGATGGCGAAGCGGCTGCTGCCGAAGAGGCCGTACACCAGCAGGCCTGCGAACAGCGCAATCACGCCGGCCTGCGGCGGCAGCCCTGCAATGCCCGAATAGGCCACGGCCTCGGGCAGCAGCAGGCCCGCGATGGAAACCCCCGCCACGACGTCGGCGAGGCCAGGGCGGCGGGGGGCTTGCGGGGGCGTCGGCATCGGGGGAGTTTCTGCAGTCATGGGCAAGTTTGTTGTTGTCGCTTCATGCTGGCAATGGGTAGCGGACCGGAACCTGACGGCGCAGGGAGATAGCGGCGCGAGACCGGGCATACTCGCGCGCGCCCTAAAAACCATATTTCAGCAAGGATCCCATGTCAGGACACGGCTTTCACGTGCACGGCCCGCACGACCACGAACTGGAACACGCTGCAACAGGCAGCCATGGCGGTGGCCATGACGACGCCGCAGCAGCGCATTCCGGCGGCATGAGCATGACGAGCAAGATCGCGGTGTGCACCGCCGTGATCGCCACCGTCGGCGCGATCTTCTCGTACATGGGCGGGGCCACGCAGGCCAACGCCGGCCTCTACAAGAACAACGCCGCGATCAAGAAGACCGAGGCGTCGAATCAGTGGAATTACTTCCAGTCGAAGAGCACCAAGCAGGCGCTCGCCGAGTTCGCGCGGGACACCGCGACCGACGACGGGCGCAGGCAGGGCTGGCAGGTCAAGGTGGCGCGCTACGAGCAGGAGAAGACGGAGATCCAGACCGAGGCGAAGAAGCTGGAGGCGGAGGCGAGCCGGTGGGATGCGCAGTCTGATGAGCAGATGCATCAGCACCATCGGTGGGCTCAGGCGACTACTGTGCTGCAGGTTTCGATTGCGTTGGCTGCTATTGCGTTGTTGACGAAGAAGAAGTGGCTTGAGCGGGCGATGTTTGGTGTGGCGGTGGCGGGGCTTGTGGTGGGTGGGTTGGCTGCGTTTCACATCTAGCGCACACGGCCTTCGCTCAAGGCGACACGCAACGACTGCATCGTGGTGTCGGCCGCTTCGACCCGCCGCTGCAGTTCCTCATTGACCACCCGCACCAATGCGCCGAGTTCGGTGCGGGTCGGATAAATCTCTTCGGTATCGTTCACCCCCTGTGGAACGATGAGCTTTTCGAGACCGACGTACGCACGCTGTACCTCGTGAAGACTGTCGATGTCATCGCATGCTTGCAGCACAAGCGATTCAACGCTGGCAGCTTCAGAAGATTCGGGAAGTGAGTGAACGTGCGCGGACGCGCGAGCGGATGCAGCCATGAATGGCCTCCAAGTGATTGCGGTTTGCTGAAACCGACGCACTCAACGCCAATTGAGGGCGGCAGCTCGACGGGTTGGCGTACCGGGCAATCACTTGCGTGAAACCGGCAGGGCGCGAGCCCTCCCGTCGAGCCGCCAAAACTGGAGGCACGAACGACAAAGCCGCAGACCCTGCGGGGAAACTGCGGCTTGCGTCGCAGTGATTGCACGGGACGCCAATCCCGATCACGCCTGTTTTTGACGTGACGGGCGCAGTATAGCCATGCAGATCGGGCCTACGCGGGTCAGGCGCATCCGACCCGCGCATGTGCGATATGCGCACGACCAACCATCGCTCACCGATCGAGCAGCGCCCGCGCAAGCCGCCCCAACCGCCGTACCCCTGCATCGATCCGCTCCGTCCACGCATGCCCGGCGCTCAGCCGCAGGCAATTGCGAAATCGCCGGCTCGCAGAGAACACATCGCCCGGCGCAAAGCAGATGCCATGTTCGAGCGCTTCCTCGAACAGCGCGCGCGAATCGAATTGCTTTGGAAGCTCAAGCCAGAGCATGAAGCCGCCAGCGGGCCGGCTCACTTTTGTCTCAGCCGGAAAACTGGCTTCTATCGCACGGACCATGCGCGTGAGGTTTTCCTCGAGGATGCGCCGAACCCGGCGCAGATGAATGTCATAGGCGTTGCTCGCCAGAAACTCCGCGACCGCGAGTTGCGGCAAGACAGGACTGCAAAGACTGAACGCGAGCTTGCGCGCCATCACCTGCTGCGAATAGGCGCCCGGCACGATCCAGCCGACCCGGTATCCCGGCGCAAGACTCTTCGAGAAGGAGCTGCAGTAGATGACCTTGTTGGCGCCCTGAGCCAACGCGATGAAGGGCTTGGGCCGGTCGCGGCCGAAGTGGATGTCGCCGTAGACGTCGTCTTCGATCAAGGGGATGGAGTGCTCCGACAACAGCGCGAGCAGCGATCGCTTGTCTGCCTCAGCCATCGCGGACCCCAATGGATTGTTGAAGCTCGACGAAAGCACGCAGGCCGTCACCGGCTCTTTTCCGAGCAGGCGCGCGAGTGCCGCGATGTCGACGCCACGAGCTGGGTCCGTCGGCAGTTCCAGTGCCTTCAGGCCCAGAACTTCGAGGGTGTGCAGCAGCCCGAAGTAGGTGGGTGATTCGACGGCAATCGTGTCGCCCGGCTTGGCCACGGCGCCTAGTGCGAGCGTCAGCGCCTCGGTGCAACCGCTGGTGATGAGCACGTCGTCCGGAGAGAGTGCATGCCCGATGCGCATCGACCGCTTCGCGATCTCGCGGCGCAGGCTGGGCTCGCCACGCGGCGGGCTGTAGACGTTGTGGCGCGCGCCGTGCTGGCGCGCCATGCGTGCGAGCGTGAAGTCGAGCCGTTGCGACTGCAGCAGGCCCGCATCGGGCACAGCGCACCCGAGCGGAACGAGCGACATGTTCGAGGCGTGCTCGAGCAAGGTTGCGACAACACCGCTGATCGAAACGGTCGATGCCCTTGCGCGAGGCCGGGAAGTGGAAGGCAAAGCGAATGCCGCATGGCGTGCATTCGAGACGTAGAAGCCCGACTGCGGTCTCGCTACAAGAATCCCCTGGTCCTCGAGCATGCGGTATGCCTGCAGTGCAGTCGCAATGCTGATTCGATGTTGCTCGCTGATGGCGCGCACGGACGGAACGCGCATCCCCGGGGAAAGCGCGCCGTTGTCGATCATGTCGACGATGAGGTCGGCCAGCTGTTCGTATCGGTAAGGGGCGTGCACGTCCATGGTTGCGCTCATCGTGAAGACGAATGCGATTGTCGATTGCATGGATGCGCTTTGCCAAGCGAACTGTGCTGGTCGAAAAAGCACAAAACTGTGGCTGTTGCGGTTGCCTCCTGCTCGATACGATTCGTTCGTTCCAGTATTGAAAACGGAATCGAGGCGAAAGAATGACAGCTGTTCAAGAGAGTCTTGCCGATGGCCGGCGAGCCAACCTGCGAGAGGCAACTCCTTCGGTGTGGCGTGGAAGGTTTCCCTACAACGAGATCATTTCTCTTCTCGATGTGAACCGTCCGTTCAACCTGGCGGAAAGCACGTCGCAGGACCTGAGCCTCGGCGAGTTGCTGGACCTCCCCGGCCTGGAAAACATTCGCGACCTGAAGCTTGGCTACGGCACGTCTGCCGGTGCGCTCGCTCTGCGCCAGGAGATCGCGGATGCCTGCAAGGTTCCGGCAGAGCACGTCATCACGACGCAAGGCACGGCGCTGGGGCTGTTCCTGCTGGCATTCGAGGTCTGCCGTTCCGGCGACGAGGCGGTGCTGGCGACACCATGCTTTCCGCCCAGCCGCGACTGTCTCCTGGGAGCCGGCGTGACTGTGCGTGAGGTGAAGCTTTCGTTCGAGAGTGGCTACCGGTTGGATCTGGACCGGATCGAGGCGAATCTGACACTGAAGACAAAGCTGGTGAGCATCGCTTCTCCCCAGAACCCGAGCGGTGTTCGAACTTCTCGCGCCGATGTAGAGAAGCTCCTCGGATCGATGGAGCGCCTGTCTCCGGATGCGCTTCTCTTCATCGACGAGACCTATCGCGAGGCCACTTACGGAGATGACGCGGCGGCCGAGAGCTTCGCAAGCCTCGATCCGCGCATCGTTACCGGTGCGTCTGTTTCGAAGGCGCTCGGCGCACCGGGGCTGCGGACTGGTTGGCTCACGGTTGCGGACGCGGAGCTCAGGTCACGGCTCACGATCGCGAAGATGAACACCGTGATCTCCGGATCGGTTCTCGATGAAACGCTCGCCGCGGCGTTGTTGCGCCACAGGGAGCGCGTGCTCGTGCCGCGACGCCGGCTTCTTGCCGACGCCCTGCAGGAGCTGTCGAATTGGTGCCAGGGTGAGCACAAGCGCATCGAGTGGATAAGGCCGGAGGGCGGTGCGTTGTGCTGCCTCAGGCTGCGCGCCGATGCGTTCGACGATGCCGCCGTCTCGCGCTTCTGGAGCCTGCTGCCTCAGCACGATTTGCAGCTTGCGTCGGGCAAGTGGTTTGGTGAAAGCGACAGAGTGTTCCGGTTGGGGTTCGGGTATCTGCCTCCCGCACGTCTGGGGGCAGCGTTGGCTGCTCTTTCGTCAAGCCTCGACGCCGCTGCGGCGTGATTGGCAGAAGACCCGTGTGTTTCCCTTCCAGAAAGTCGAGCAAAGCATGAAAGTACGAATCGCATACATCGAAGAGCCGCCTTTCTACTGGACAGGCCCGGACCAGGTCGCAACTGGAGCAGACATCGAACTGGCCGATGCAGTGCTTCGGGCCATCGGAGTTTCGAGCATCGAGCACCATCTCACCTCCTTCGGAGAACTCTTGCCCGGTGTGCAGGAAGGGCGCTGGGATATGAACGTGCCGATCTTCGTGACACCCGAACGCGCCAGGCAGGTCACGTTCGGCGAGCCGGTCTGGGCAATCGGCGACGGGTTCCTGGTTCCGCACGGAAATCCGAAGGCGCTGACGGGCTACAAGGCAATTGCGTCAAGCAGCGATGCTCGCTTGGGTGCCGTCGTCAGCACCGTGCAGATCGATTCGGCAAAGTCTTCGGGAGTCGCTGAGGATCGGATCGTGACGTTCAAAGATCAGCCTGCTGCAATTGCCGCGCTGCTGACGGGAAAGATCGACGCATACGTGAGCACCACGGTCGGCAGTCGCGCTCTTGCAGCGACCCACAAGGACCTGGAGATGGTTGCGAATGAAAACAACGCAGGCGGACGACTCCCTGTCGGGGCCTTCTCGTTCAACAAGAACAACCTGGAACTCGTGCAGGCGGTAAACAAGCAACTCCGGGCTTATCTGGGCACGGCCGACCATCGAACCCGGATGGCGAAGTACGGTATCGAGGCGACAGAAATCGATGGTGTAGTTGCGAGCGAGAGCTAGGAAGCCGAATCATGAAAAGATCCTACAGAGTGGTCGATGTCTTCACCTCCAGGCCTTTCCTGGGCAACCCGGTTGCAGTGGTCCTAGACGCCGAGGGCCTCGATACCGGCGAGATGCAGGCCATAGCCGGCTGGACCAATCTGTCGGAGACAACCTTCGTGCTTCCGCCCTCGTCGGGGGAGGCTGACTATCGATTGCGGATATTCACTCCACGTAGCGAGCTTCCCTTTGCCGGTCATCCGACGCTAGGCAGCGCTCACGCGGTCCTCGAGGCTGGACGTGTCGTGCCGCGCAGTAGTGGGCGGTTGATTCAGGAATGCAGCATCGGCCTTGTCGAGCTGACTGTTGCGCAAACGGGCGACGACCGCCGGCTGAGCTTTGCGCTGCCACCGGCAAGGTTGAACGCCTTGGGCACGGCAGATCTGGCAGAGCTGGAGTCGATTCTCGGAAGCAAGTTGAAGATTGAACCGGCCATCCTGAATGTGGGGCCCGTCTGGCTCATCGCACACATGGAGGATGCGAGCAGCGTCATCGGCCTGCATCCGGATCTTGCGAAGCTGGCCGGCCTCGAGCGCCGCCTGGGCGTCACGGGTTTGACAGTGTTCGGACCGCATCAGTCCGGAGATGCCGCAATAGAGGTTCGCACCTTTGCTCCTTCGTGCGGCGTGGCAGAAGACCCCGTGTGCGGAAGCGGCAACGGCAGCGTGGCCGCGTTCCTGTGGGCGCGAGGTCTGTTGCCCGCCGATGGAAAAGACTACCTCGCGACCCAGGGGCGCTGTGTCGGTCGGGATGGACGCATCGAAGTGAATGTGGATGCAGGCGGGCGCATTCGCATCGGTGGTTCCTGCGTCACATGCGTCGAGGGCTCGATAGCAGGCTAGAACCCATTCAATGGTCCGGCGCCATCAATTTCTCGTCGCGGAACTCGGCAATGAACCCGTGCTCCCCATCCCAGGGGCATTTGCACAGCAGGTGAAATTCCCGGGGGCCGTCTCGCTGCGGGCCGATCTGCAGTTCCCACTGATGGCACTGCTGCAGCAACGGCTCGGGGGAATCGACCGGTTTGAAGTTGTCGTGCCCGTAGTCGGTCCATTCGATGCACTCGCGGTAGTGCTCGAGAACGCCCAGTGCCACTTGCGGCTCGATCGCGGCAAGCTCGCGCACGAAGGCCTCGTATGCGTCGACCTGACCTTCGGACAGATCGCCTTCTTCGTGGGTGCCCTCCAGCACCTTGGCCCAGTCGGCGGAAGAGACTCGAACGGTGATGGCGTCCGGCTGGCCGAAAAGCGCCAATCTGTTCGCCAGCTCCCATGTCTGCGCGACAGGGAGCGGCCTTAGCCGAATTCCATATTGCGCGTACCACTGTGGATGGATCTCCGTGGCGTACACGCACTTGAGCTGGCCGAGCACCGGGTGCACGAACTCTCTCTTGCCGGTAGATACCTTGGCCCGGGTGTTCATGCAACCCACCAGTTCAGCACGAGAAAAGGCGACGGCTCGCCGGGCAGATGGAACAGGATGTCGCCCCGGCCGCTCAGCGGACCCGCCCTGCTCGCCAGGTAGCGGACCGTGACATGGGGCTGGGGCTGTGGTGGGTTGCCCGACAGGATGGACGCCTCGCCTTGCTCGATGAACTCGGCAATCAGGTGGTGCGCGTCGGCATCGACCGGTTGTGGCAGTAGCAGCGCTGCAGCGCGTTGGCCGTCGATGCATGCGATGCGCTCCGCCTCGGTGCTCCAGGAAGCGGCAGCGAACCTGGCAAGCCGCTCCAGTTGATCTTGCGGAAGTAGCACGGTCGCTTGCCCGACCGGGATGGCGATGTGCGGCCGAGGCAGCGAAAGCGGCAGCGCGATCAGGCGTGCTTCGTCGATGTCTTCACCGGCAGGGGGACGGGCGATTTCTGTGGATGGCATCGCTGCGCGTTGTCAGGGAAAGGCAAAAATCCTACATCACCTCGTTGGGCGATCAGAGGCGGGTTCGGGCAATCCGATGCATGACGGGTACGATTTCGGCGTGATCGATGTCGATGCGCAGCGCATCCGCACGGTTGTTGCCCGCAGTCTGTCCGCGAATGAACCCTAACCTGAGTGCCCCGTCCATGACCGCCCATCACCGCCAGCCCGTTGCACTGAACAAGGCCTACCGCCTGCTGAACCATGGCCCCACCGTGCTCGTGAGCGCCGCGTATGGCGGCCAGCGCAACATCATGGCCGCGGCCTGGGCCATGCCGCTCGACTTCGATCCGCCCAAGGTGGCGGTGGTGCTCGACAAGAGCACCTGGACGCGCGTGCTGCTCGAAGGCGCCGGCACCTTCGCGCTGCAGGTGCCCGTGCGTGCGCAGCTCGACCTGACCGAGGCGCTGGGCAACAGCTCTGGCCGCGAGATCGTGGAGAAGTCGGGGCGGGACAAGTTCGCGGCCTACGGCCTTGAAACTTTCGCGGGTACAGCCACCGATGCGCCGCTACTCGAAGGCTGCGCCGCCTGGCTCGAATGTCGGCTGCTGCCCGAGCCCTCGATCCAGCAGCGCTACGACCTGTTTCTTGGCGAGGTGATCGCTGCGCAGGCCGATTCGCGCGTGTTCGCCAACGGTCGCTGGAATTTCACCGGGCACGACGAGTTGCGCACGCTGCACCACGTGGCGGGTGGGCACTTCATCGTCGATGGCGATGCAGTCGATGCACAGCCACTGGCGCCGCAGTCTCGCTAGAAGAATTTCAGGCCGAAGTGCCCCGCGCCGCGCGCGGCACCAGCATCGCCCGCAAGGCCAGCGTGCCGCACACGGCTGCTGCCAGCGCCAGCAGCACGGCCCACATCAGGCGCGAGGGCGACGCAGCGTCGAGCCATTCGGCCAGCAGCAAGGTGGTGATGTTGTAGGCGGCGTGCAGCGCAATGCACGGAATGAGCGAGCGCGTGCGCTCGTAGAGCCACGCGAGCACGGTGCCCATTACGAAGCCGACCACGAATTGGTAGATGTTCATGTGCGCCGCACCGAAGAACAGCGCCGACATGAAAATCGCCTGCCACCGCGGATAGCGCTGCAGGAAGCCGCGCAGCACGATGCCGCGGAACAGCATCTCCTCCAGCAGCGGCGCCAGCACGCACACCGCGAGCACGGCGGCGATGCTGCCGTCGGCCATGCGGCTGAACATCGATTCTTCCCAGGCCGACAGCGGGACAACGCGCATCAGCAGGTTGAGCGCGGAGGTAATCGTCAGCAGCAGCGCGGGCACCAGCAGCAGCACGGGCGGCACCACGAGCATGAGCACTGCCCCGGCGGAAGCCGGCGACTGGTGGAACAGCTCGCGGTACATGAGCTTCTGGAAATGCATCACCACCGCGAACACGCAGCCGTTGCCCAGCACGGCTGCGAGTACACCGATCTGCATGGTGTTGAGCTCCAACCATCCGTTGGCGTCGCGCAGCGCTGCGCCAATGACGAACTCGCAGAGGAAGAGCGCCACGAACAGGAGGGCGGCTTGCGCTGCCGAGGGGAAGGCGGCGCTTTTCGGGGAAGGCATGGGGCGGGGCGCGGAGGGAGGGTGGCGCGGATGTTACGCGACCGGCTTGTCAGCCTTGCCGCAGGAGTCGCGAGAGCGGCGCGAGCGCTATCACGCTGCTGCCGTCTTGCGCCGCCAGCACCAGTCCGCGCAGCAATGCGTACTCGCGCAACCGGGCAGCGCCGTGCGGGTCGCCCGGCTCGATGCCGGCGGAGGGGTGGCACATGAGTACGTCGCCGGTATTGCACGCCGAGATCCATTCGGACAGGCGGTGCTCGTGCTGCTGCATGTCGCCCGAAAAATCGTAGACGCCCAGCAGGTGGCTGCTCATGGGAATGCCGCGCCGCGCGGCCAGCGTGGCCAGTTGCGCGCCACCCAGCGCGTGGACGACCTGGGCCTTCAACCGGTCGGGGCCCTGGCGCAAGCCCGGTGCTGTGCTGCGGATCCAGGGCGGCGACGCGGCATAGCGCCGCGCGACTTCCTCCACCAGCAGATCGCGCACGACCGGAAACTGGTGCACATGCCGGTGCCCGTCGATGAAGGCGGGCGCGCGGCCCATGGCGTCCTCGAAGCGTGTCAGCTGGTCGCGGATGTCGGCCTGCAGCCCCGGTGCGAACACCGTGCGCGTGTAGGTCCGCGCGAGCAGCCCCGAGAGCCCGGGCTCGGTGCCACCGGTACGCGCGGGCCTCGTGAGGTCCAGATGCAGGCCGGCATCGAACCGCGCCGGGTCGATGCGCCGCAGCATCCTCGTTCCGGTCAACCAGGCATCGCGTCGCACCATACAGCTGGTCGCGGAGATCTTGCCGTGCTCGGCCAGGTCGAACACGGCGGAGTTGATGCCCGCGCTCATGCCGAAGTCGTCCGCGCAGATGCAGAGGTAGCGCACGGCCTCACTCATCGCCATTCGTTCCAGAGATCGGGGCGGGCGTGGCTTCCAGGCAATGCGGGTCGCTCGTGGCGCTGCCCGCGAAACGCCACGCAGCGACGCCATCGTTCACCGCCACCAGCTGCGTGCGAAAGAGCCAGGGGTGCGCGAGCTGCGCCGTGTTCGAGCCGACGAGCCACGTGGTGCGTGGCACGCACAGCGTGGCCGCGAGCTGGGTGTGGTCGATCAGCGTGCGCGCGGCGCGTTCCGGCTCGAAGCGGCCGGCGTCGAAGATCTCCTTGCGCCAGTTGTCGCGGGTGTCCAGTGCTGCGGCCTTCCAGTCGTCCGACACCAGCACCGGCTCGCGCAGGTGCCAGTAGAAGGGAACGTCGTAGTAGTAGCTGTCGAGCATCAGCACCTGGTCGCCGGGCGCCACCGCCTGCCCGGCCGGCAGCCGCAGCCGTGTGCCCGGTGGCGATGAAAGGATCGAAATGGCAACCACGCAGGCGATGCACACGGCGGCGGCCCCCAGCGCCATTGCGCGTACCTTGGGCAACAGCGTCTCCGGCACGCGGCCCGCGAGCACGCGCTGCGCGATCAGGTACGCCAGCGGCGGCAGGGCAGGCAGCACGTAGCCGACGAGCTTGGAGCGCGGCAGCGAGAAGAACACCACGATGACTGCGAGCCAGATCCACATCAGCCAGTCGACATCGCTGAGCCGGGGGCGCGCGGTGCCGTCTTTGCCCCGAGGCACGAACACCCACGCGAACCATGGCAGCGTGAAGCCTGCGAGCACCGGCAGGTAGAACCAGAAGCCATGCTCGTTGTTGAAGCCCGATGAAGCAAAGCGCCGGAAGTGCTGCGTAATGACGAAGTAGTCGAAGAACTCCGGGTACTTCATCTGCATGGCGACGAACCACGGGCCGGCCACTACCAGAACGATTGCCCAGCCGGGCAGCCACAGCGCGAGCCGCAGTGTTGCGAGCCTGCGCGTTGCCGCGCACCAGATCGCGATCACCATGGCGGGTAGCACGAGGCCGATCAGCCCCTTGGCCAGCAACCCGGCCGCGGCGAACAGGTAGGCGCCGGCGAGCAGCGCCCGCCACGGCTCCTCGCGCTCCTTCGCCATTGCGGCGCCGGCCGCCAGCAGCACCGTGGCAGAGATGCAGCCGGCCACCAGCATGTCGAGGTTCGCGAACTGCGCGCCCAGGAAGAAGAAGGGCGTGGTCACCAGCACCACGGTCGACAGCAGCGCCTGCGGCACCGTCGTCCATCGGCGCAGGAAGAAGAACAGCGAAGCCGCCGCCGCGCCACCGCCAAGGACAGACGGCAGCCGCGCCGCCCATTCCACCGGCCCCGTCACCGACATCGCGGCGGCGCCGATCCAGTAGAACAGCGGCGGCTTGTGGAAGAAGGGCAGTCCGTCGAGCCGCGGCACCAGCCAGTCGCCGGAGTGCAGCATCGCGAGCGCGACGCCGCCGTAGCGGCCCTCGTCGGGCGCCATCAGCGGACGGAGCCAGGCCGTGGCCAGCAGCCACGCGAAGAGCGCGGCAATGAGCCACAGCGGCCGGGGCGCGGTCCGCCATGCAGAGTCGAGTCGCTTCATGGCTTGCCGGTCTCGATTCCCGCGCCGCGCTCTTCGCGCACCACATACAGCGGACGGCCCTTGACCTCCTCGTAGATGCGCGCGATGTATTCGCCCACGATGCCGGTAGAGATCATCTGAATGCCGATGAAGAACATCAGGCTCACGACGATGGTGGTCCAGCCCGAGACGGCATTGCCGAACAGGAGGAAATCGATCCCCACGAAGGCGCCATAGCCGAAGGCCGGCAACGCCAGCAGCAGGCCCACCACGCTGACCATGCGCAGCGGCCAGGTGGTGAAGGCGGTGAGCCCGTCGATGGCCAGGCGCACCAGCCTGCGCATATTGAAGGTGCTGCGACCCTCCGCGCGCGGTGCGGGCGTGTAAGGCAGCGCCACCGCGCGAAAACCCACCCAGGCGTAAAGGCCCTTCATGAAGCGGCTGCGCTCGGGCAGGCTCATGAGCGCATCGACCACCTTGCGGTCCATCAGGCGGAAGTCGCCCGCATCCTTGGGCACGGCGAAGCGGTCCGACGAATTGACGAGGCTGTAGAAAAGCCGGCTGCCGATCTGCTTGAAGCGGCTCTCGTCGCTGCGCTTCTCGCGCACCGCGTACACCACCTCTGCGCCGGCCACCCACTGCGCGATCATCGTGTGGATGAGTTGGGGCGAGTGCTGCAGGTCGCCGTCGAGCAGCACCACCGCATCGCCCGTGGCCGCGGCGAGGCCAGCAGTGAGCGCGGCCTCCTTGCCGAAGTTGCGCGACAGCGAGATGCACCGAAAGCCCGACAGCTCGCACCACGCCTCGGCCACCGCGGCGGTGTCGTCGGTGCTGCCGTCGTCCACCACGATGATTTCCCAGCGCATGTGCGTGGCCCAGAGGATGTCTTCGAGCAGCGGCAGCAGGTGCCGCAGGTTGGCCGCCTCGTTGAAGCAGGGAATCACGCAGGAGATGCTGCGTGCTCCGGCCGGCGGTGCGAGCGGCGTGGCCGTGCGCGGTGCGGGCGCCTCGGCTTGCGGCAGCCTGGCCGGTGCGCGCGAATGCCTGCTGGCGTTGGTCGGGGAGATCATGGATGCCTCCAGAAAGAAGCGGCCGCTGTCTTGTCGTCGCGCGTGCGGCCAGCGTGCGACGCCGGAAAAGAAATGAACCGGTGCGCGAGCCATTGCGCTGCGGCGAGCAGCCCCGCGATCGCGATCGCGAGCAGCAGGCCGGCGACGATGTCGAGCGGAAAATGAACGCCCACGTACACGCGCGCCCACCCGGTGACGGCTGCCAGCACCAGCAGAGGCACGCCCAGCCTGCGCAAGCTGGGGCGCAGCAGGAAGGCCAGCGCCACCATGAACATCACCGTCGCGTGCGTGCTGGGCAGCGAGCCGCGGCCCGCGTGCTCGATGTACGACGGCGCCAGCCCCAGCATGAAGGGCCGCGGCGCGTTGAGCGACAGCGCAATCGCGTGCGAGGCCATCGAGGCGAAGCCCGCGAGCGCTGCCACGATGCAAAGGTAGGCCCGGTCGGCGCGATGCCGCCACAGCGCCACAACGAGCACGCCCGCGCACAGCCAGCTGCCCCAGAGCGCGAAGGCTGATGCAACCGATAGCACCCACGGCGTCGGCTGGCTGCCGGCCGTGAGCCATTGAAAGAGTGTGAGGTTCAGCGCGTTCATGGCGCCACCTTCGGCAAGCTGAAGAAAACAATAGGCGTGCGACAGCACCCGGTGCGACGCGCGCACCAGAAAAAACCGGACATGGTCAAACCTTTGGACGAGGACGAGAGAGCCCACCGCATGAAGCAGCGAACAGCCGGACGCGCGAGGCGTCGTGTCTCAGATCCCGGAAGGTGGTGCAGCAGTGGGCGGCAGAAGCCGCCAGGGTTGCGAGAGGGGCGGAGCGCCGCCGTGCGGCGGCACGTGCTCGGGCGCTTCGCGCACGATGGGCACCACCAGCCGTGCGACAGCTACCGCCAGCGGCAGCAGTGCCAGCACCATCGCCATCAGCGTGCTCAGCCCGAGCTTGAAGGCATCGGGGTGATCGATGCTCGCCGGCGCCTGGGTGAACACCGTCGTCTCGCGGTCGGACGGATGATCCGCGCGATCGTCGGCTTCGAACTGCGTGGTTTCGCTGAGGTTGCGCAAACGCAGCATCGGCTCGTCTTCCAGCCCGTCGCAGCGGAAATGCACCGCGATGAAGGGCTGCAGAAAGATCAGCAGGATGCCCGCGACGCACCACGCCTTGTAGTGCGATTCAGCGAGACGGCGGACGCGTGCGAGCAGCATGCGCGGATGTTAGGAGCGCCGTGTGAACAGAACCTGATCGGGCGGGTCAGCATCCCGCAAGGTTGCGGATGACGGGCGTGTGAACAGCCCTAGAGCACAAACGGAATGAACCGCCGTGTGCCGCGCATATAGGCGCGGTAGTCATCACCGAAATGCGCGATGCACTCCTGTTCGTCGCGCAGCGCCGTCAGAAACAGCAGCACCGTGGCCGCGAGCACCAGCGCCAGCGTGAGCCAGGTGAACTGCTTGAGGAAGGCACCCCAGGCCAGCAGCATCAGTGCCGTGTACATCGGATGGCGGATGTAGCGGAAGGCGCCGGTGCTGACGATGGCCGAGGTTTTTTCAAAGCCGTACAGCGCGGGATCGTCGCTGCGCGCCTCGGTCGGCTTGCCCTGCGCCTTGAGCAGCCGCACTGCGTGGATCGGCAGCCAGATCGACAGCACGAAGAAGAGCGACGAGACGATCTGCTTCGGCGAGAACGGATCGTCATGCCACATGGGCAGGTTGACGACGATCAGCACCAGCATGCATTCCCATGCGAAGAAGCGGTAGAAACCGTGCGAGCCGGGCTGGCTCAGCGGGCCGCGCGACACGTACAGCAGCGCGGCCGTGCCGGCGACGAAAAGGAAGATCTGGATCCAGAAGAGCATGGCGGGCGAATTTACACGGCCCGCGGGCTTCAGCCCGAGATGGAAAACCCGCCGTCGACGGGAATGGCCGTGCCCGTCACGTAGTCCGACGCGGGGCTCGCGAGGAATACGGCGGTGCCGGCGATGTCGGCCGGCTGGCCCCAGCGGCCGGCTGCGGCGCGTGCCTTCACTCGTTCGTACAGGCCCGGAATCTGGTTTCGCGCGCCGTCGGTCAACTCGGTCTCGAACCAGCCCGGCAGGATCGCGTTGACCTGGATGTTGTCGGCCGCCCATGAAAGCGCCGTCGACTTGGTGAGCTGCACGATGCCGGCCTTGCTCGCGGCATAGGCCGGCGCATAGGGTGCGCCGAAGATCGACATCATCGAGCCGATGTTGATGATCTTGCCGCCGCCCGCGGCCTTCAGGTGCGGGTGCGCGGCGCGGCTGCACAGGAAGGCGCTGGTGAGGTTGGTGTTCATCACCTTGTGCCACTCGTCCAGCGAGAGCTGGTCGACCGGCTTGCGCACGGTGGTGCCGGCGTTGTTGACGAGGATGTCGAGCCGGCCGCAGCGCGCGGCGGCATCGTCGAACAGCTTTTGCACCGAGGCTTCGTCGCTCACGTCGGCTTCGAGCGCGAAGCTGTCGCTGCCCAGCGCCTTCAGCGCTTCGACGGCAGCCGCCGACTTCTGCGCGTTGCGCGCGGCGACGATGACGCGCGCGCCGGCCTTGGCAAGGCCCTGCGCCATGCCGAGGCCGATGCCCCCGTTGCCGCCCGTGACGAGCGCGACTTTGCCAGTGAGATCGAACATCAGGTGGAGGCTGGAGTGGAGGTGGTTTCGGGTTTCTTGGAAACGAGCGTCAGGATATCGTAGCTGGCGACCAGCTCGCCGTCCTGGTTCGTCACCTCCACGTCCCACGCCACCACGCCCTGGCCCTGGCCGCTCGCGTCCTTCTTGTTGCGGTCGATCTTGCGTTTGCAGGTCAGGCGCGCCTGGATGGTGTCGCCGATGCCCACGGGCTTGGTGAAGCGCAGTGTGTCGAGGCCGTAGTTGGCAAGCACCGGGCCCGGCGATGGCGACACGAAGAGGCCAGCCGCGGCCGACAGCACGAAGTACCCGTGCGCAATGCGCTTGCCGAAGGGCGACTGCTTCGCCGCCACTTCGTCGAAGTGCATGTAGAAGTAGTCGCCCGAGATGCCGCCGAAGGCCACGATGTCGGCCTCGCCAACGGTGCGGCGGTGCGTGAGCAGCGAGTCGCCGATGCGCAGGTCTTCGAAGTAGCGGCGGAAGGGATGCACATCGCTCTCGCGCACGGCCGCGCCGCGCACGTGCTCGCCGGTGATGGCGGCCAGCATGGTGGGCGAGCCCTGCACGGCGGCGCGTTGCAGGTAGTGCTTCACGGCGCGCAGGCCGCCGAGCTCTTCGCCGCCGCCCGCGCGGCCTGGGCCGCCGTGCTTGAGCTGCGGCAGCGGCGAGCCGTGGCCGGTCGATTCGGCAGCGGCCTCGCGGTCGAGCACCAGCAGGCGGCCGTGCCATGCGGCAGCGACCGGAATAGCCTTGGCAGCGATGGCCGGGTCGCGCGTGACCAGCGTGCCCACCAGGCTGCCACGGCCGCGCGCGGCCAGTGCCAGCGCCTCGTCGATGCCGTCATAGGGCATCAGCGTGCTGACGGGACCGAAGGCCTCTACGTCGTGCGCTGCATCGTGTTCGAGCGGCTTGCGGCTCAGCAGCAGCGTGGGTGCGAAGAACGCACCCTCGCTCACGCCGTCGCCGACTGGCGAGAAGCCGTCACGCTCGCCGTACACCAGCTCCGCGCCCTTCAGCAGCGTGGCCACGCGTTCGGCCACGTCGGCCTGCTGGTCGCGCGAGGCGAGGGCGCCCATGCGAACTTCTTCGCGCGACGGATCGCCGACCACAGTCTTCGCGAGCCGTGCGCGCAGGCGTTCGGCCACCGCGTCGAGGTGCTGTCGCGGCACGATCGCGCGGCGGATGGCCGTGCACTTCTGGCCGGCCTTGGTGGTCATCTCGCGCGCCACTTCCTTCACGAAGAGATCGAACTCCTCGTCGTCGGGCGTCACGTCGGGCGCGAGGATCGCGCAGTTCAGCGAATCGGCCTCGGCGTTGAACGGGATCGACTGGCGCACGATGTTCGGGTGCACGCGCAGCTTGGCGGCGGTGTCGGCCGAGCCGGTGAAGGTGACCACGTCGGGGCCTTCGAGCCGGTCGAGCAGGTCGCCCGTGCTGCCGATAACGAGCTGCAGGCTGCCCGCGGGCAGGATGCCCGACTGCACGATGAGGCGCATCAGCGCTTCGGTCAGGTAGCTGGTGGCCGTGGCTGGCTTGCCAATGCAGGGCATGCCCGCGAGGAAGCTGGGCGCGAACTTCTCGAGCAAGCCCCAGATGGGGAAGTTGAACGCGTCGATGTGCACCGCCACGCCGCCGCGCGGCACCAGGATGTGCGTGCCCGCGAAGCCGCCCTTCTTGCCCAGCGGGAAGGCCGGGCCTTCGTGCACGAGATTGCCCGAGGGCAGCTCGTTGGTGCCGATGCTGGCGTAAGCGCTCAGCGTGCCCGCGCCGCCTTCGATGTCGATCCAGCTGTCGGCGCGCGTCGCGCCCGTGTGGGCCGAGACGGCGTAGAGCGTTTCCTTGTTCGCGGCCAGGTACTTGGCCAGCGCCTTCAGGCGTTCGGCGCGCTGCTGGAAGTCGAGCGCCATCAGCGCGGGAATGCCGGTGCGGCGCGCGTAGGCCAATGCTTCTGCGAAGTCGATGGATTCGGCGTGCGTGCTTGCCACGGGCTGGCCATTGACGGCGCTGCGCAGTTGCTGCGCGGCCTGCTGGCCGATCCAGCGGCCGGCGATGTAGCTTTGGAGGGTGTTGGTCATGGTGCGTGTCCTTTGGTCAATGGCGCCGGGTCGAAGACTGGATCAGTCCTTCTTGCCGATGCCCAGGTAGGTGTCGATGATTCGTTGGTCGTGCAGCAGGTCGCGCGCCTTGCCCTCGAGCGCCACGGCGCCCATTTCGAGCACGTAGGCGCGGTCGGCCACCTGCAGCGCGGCGCGGGCGTTCTGCTCCACCAGCAGCACCGAAACGCCGTGGCTGCGCAGTTGCGACACCACGCGCAGCACTTCGCGCACCACCAGCGGGGCAAGGCCGAGCGAAGGTTCGTCGAGCATCAGCAGGCGCGGCCGCGCCATCAGCGCGCGGCCGATGGCCAGCATCTGGCGTTCGCCGCCCGAGAGCGTCGACGCCATCTGCGGACGGCGCTCGCGCAGGCGCGGGAAGATCTCGAAGATCTCGTCCATGCGCGCGCGCTGGTCGCGCTTGCCCTTGCGCCACTGGTAGAAGCCGCCGAGCAGCAGGTTGTCTTCGACCGACATCTCGCCGAACAGCTCGCGCCGCTCGGGCACCAGCGCCACGCCGCGCGCCACCATCGTCTCGACGCCGGGGCGCGCGATGCGCTCGCCGCTCAGCATCAATTGGCCGGTGGACTGCAGCAGGCCCATGGCCGCGCACAGCAGCGTGGTCTTGCCGGCGCCGTTGGGGCCGATCACGGTGACGATCTCGCCTTCGTTCACCTGAAGGCGCACGCTGTGCACCGCTTCCACGGTGCGGTAGGCAACGCAAAAGTCCTCGAGTTGAAGCAGGGGGTGGCTCATCGTGCGTCTTCCAGCAGTTCGTCGTCGGCGCCGCCGAGGTAGGCCTCCAGCACGCGCGGGTTGGCCTGCACTTCGGCGGGCGTGCCGGTTGCGATGACGGTGCCGAATTCGAGCACCGTGATGCGGTCGGCGAGGTTCATCACGAACTCCATGTCGTGTTCAACCACGAGGATGCCCAGGCCCTCGGCGCGCAGCTGGCTCAGCAGTACAGAGAGGGCGCGCTTTTCAAGATGTCGTAGGCCGGCCGCGGGTTCGTCGAGCAGCAGCACCGAAGGCTGGCCGGCGAGTGCGCGGGCGATTTCGACCACGCGCTGCTGTCCCAAAGAAAGCGATGCGGCGGGCGTATCGGCATGTGGGCCGAGGCCGCAGCGTTCGATCTGGCGGCGGGCTTCGGCCATCAGCGCTGCTTCTTCGGCGCGGTCCAGCCGCAGCATTGCCGCGAGCCAGCCGCGCTTGGCACGCAGGTGGGCGCCGAGCGCGACGTTCTCGACCACGCTGCGCTGGCCCAGCAGGCGCACGTGCTGGAAGGTGCGGCCGAGGCCCAGTGCGGCGAAGGCGCGCGAAGGCTTCGTTGCCATCGGCTGGCCTGCGAGCTTCACCTCGCCCGAGGTGGGATCGTCCACGCCCGAGATCATGTTGAAGAAGGTGCTCTTGCCCGCGCCATTCGGTCCGATCAGCGCATGGATCTCGCCGGCATTCAGCGTCATCGAGATCGCGTTGTTGGCGACGAGGCCGCCGAAACGCTTGCTCACGTCGCTGGCCTGCAGCAACAGTTCGCCGCTGGCAGGCAGGGTGCGCTGCGCGAGCTGCACGGTGGGCGCCTTGGCGGTCGCTGCTGCTGCGGTGGCTTTCTTGCCCGCCGCGTCATCGCGCACCCAGCGGCGCACGATGCGCGCCAGCGTGGGCCACAGGCCATCGGAGAAGCGTTGCAGCACGAACAGCATCAGCAGCCCGAACACGATCACTTCGAAGTTGCCGCTGCTGCCAAGCAGCGCGGGCAGGATGTCCTGCAGCTTTTCCTTCAGCAGCGTGATCAGCGTTGCGCCCAGTACAGCGCCCCACAGATGGCCCGCGCCACCGACCACCGCCATGAACAGCAGCTCGATGCCGATGTTCAGGTTGAAAGGCGTCGGGTTCACGAAGCGCTGCAGGTGCGCGTAGAGCCAGCCCGACACCGCCGCGAGCAGCGCGGCCAGCACGAAGAGCTTGATGCGATGGCGCGCCGTGTCCACACCCATCGACTCGGCCATGAGCCGCCCGCCCTTGAGCGCGCGGATGGCGCGGCCTTCGCGCGAATCGAGCAGGTTGTGCAGCGCCCACAGCGCGAGCAGCAGCACCGCCCAGATCACCACGCCCAGCATGCGCGGCGTGGCCAGCGACACGCCGGCCACCACCAGCGGCGGCACGCCGGTGATGCCGGTCTGCCCGCCCAGGAAGTCCATGTTGCCCAGCAGGTAGTACAGGCTCAGGCCCCAGGCGATGGTGCACAGCGGCAGGTAGTGGCCTTGCAGCTTGAGCGTGACCGAACCCAGCGCCCAGGCCAGCGCGAAGGTGAACACCAGCCCCAGCAGCAGGCCGACCCATGGCAGCAAGGCCGGGCTGACCGCGCCGCCCAGCCACGCGGCGGCGGTGGGCGAGGTGCAGATCCACGCGGTGGCATACGCGCCCATGCCCACGAAGGCGGCTTGGCCGAAAGAGGTCATGCCGCCCACGCCGGTCAGCATGACCAGCCCGGCCGCGACCAGCGCATACAGGCCGATGTTGCTGAGCACCGAGACGGTGAACTCGGGCAAAAAGCCCCAGGCCAGCGCCAGCAGCACCACGCACACCAGCGTGAGCTGGCGCGGCGTGACCAGCGGCTTGCCTTCGGGCTGTGCGGTCGCGGCGAGGTTGTTCGAAGAAGACGTGCTCATTCTTCGTCCTCCACATGATGGCTGTTGAGCGAGCGCCACCACAGCACGGGAATGATCAGGGTGAAGACCAGCACTTCCTTGAACGGGCTGGCCCAGAAAGAGGCGAACGATTCGAGCTGGCCGACCAGCAGCGCGCCGGCCAGCGCCAGCGGGTAGCTCGCGAGCCCGCCGACGATGGCGGCGACGAAGCCTTTGAGGCCGATCAGGAAGCCGGTGTCGTAGTACACCGTGGTGATCGGCGCAATCAGCAGGCCCGAGATGGCGCCGATGAGCGCCGCGAGCGCAAAGCTCAGGTCGCCCGACAGTTCGGTCGGAATGCCTGAGAGCCTTGCGCCCACGCGGTTGATGGCGGTGGCGCGCAGCGCCTTGCCGACCATCGAGCGGCCGAAGAACAGGAACATGGCGATCACCAGCAGCAGCGTGACGCCCACGACCACCAGCGATTGCCCGCTGACCTGAACACCGCCGATGTCGAAGCGCGCATCCGAGAACGCCGTGGTGCGCGAACCCTCGGCGCCGAAGAACAGCAGGCCCAGGCCGACCAGCACGCCGTGCAGCGCGACCGAGACGATCAGCAGCATCAGCACGTTGGCGTCCGCCAGCGGCCGGTAGGCCAGGCGATAGAGCAGAGGGCCGAGCGGCATGATGAGCACCAGCGTGGTGAGCGTCTGGCCCGTCATCGACGTGGGCTTGAGCAGCAGCACCAGCGCGGCGGCAGCCACCGGCAGCACCACGCACCACGCGAGCGCGGAGGCCCAGTCGACCACCGCGCCGCGCTTCCAGCGCCAGAACTCCACCAGCAGCACCGCAACCGCCAGCACCAGCAGAAGCCACAGCGTGGCCGGCACGCGGCCGGCCTGCAGCATCGCCATGGAGAGCGCCCCGAAGGCGACGAACTCGCCCTGGGGAATGAAGATGACGCGCGTGACTGAAAACACCAGCACCAGCGCGAGCGCCATCAAACCGTAGACGGCACCGTTGACGATGCCGTCCTGCCCCAGCAAAAGGGCGATCTGCAGATCCATACGAAAACTTTCGATCGGGCTCGGCCCGCTTCTCAACAAGTCAGGTCAGGCCGGATCGGCCGGGCGATATCAGGGCTGGTATTTCCAGGTGCCGTTTTCGATCTTCACCATGACGCGGGCGCGTTGGTCGAGGCCCAGGTGGTCCTTCTCAGTCATGTTGAAAACGCCATGCGCGCCCGACACGTCCTTGGTCTGTTCCAGCGCATCGCGCAGCGCGGCGCGGAACTCTGGCGTGCCTGGCTGAGCCTTCTTGAGCGCGACCGGCACGGCCGAGCTCATCAGCAGGCCGGCGTCCCAGGCGTGCGCGCCGAAGGTCGAGACCGTGCCCTTGCCGTAGGCGGCTTCGTAGGCAGTCACATAGGTCATGGCCGACTTCTTCAGCGGGTTGCTGGCGGGCAACTGCTCAGCCACCAGCACCGGGCCGGCCGGCAGGAAGGTGCCTTCCACGTCCTTGCCGCCAACGCGCAGGAAGTCGGCGTTTGCCACGCCGTGCGTCTGGTACATCTTGCCGGTGTAGCCGCGCTCCTTGAGTGCCTTCTGCGGCAGCGCGGCTGGCGTGCCCGCACCCGCGACCAGCACGGCATCGGCCTTGGAGGCCATCATCTTCAGCACCTGGCCCGTGACCGAGGTGTCGGTGCGCGCAAAACGTTCGTTGGAAACCACCGTGATCTTCTTCAGCGCGGCGGCCTTGGAGAATTCTTCAGACCAGCCTTCGCCATAAGCATCGGCAAAGCCGATGAAGGCGACGGTCTTCACGCCGTTGGAAGCCATGTGCTCGGCAATGGCGAGCGACATCATGATGTCGTTCTGCGGCGTCTTGAACACCCAGCGCTTCTTGGCATCGACGGGCTCGACGATGCGGGCCGAGGCAGCCACCGAGATCATCGGCACCTTGGCCTCGCTGACCACATCGATCATGGCGAGCGAGGTGGGCGTGGTGGAAGAGCCCAGCACGATGTCGACCTTGTTCTCGGTGATGAGCTTGCGCGTGTTGGCCACGGCCGCCGTGGTGTCCGACGCGTCGTCCAGCACGATGTAGTTGATCTTCTGGCCCCCGATGGTCTTGGGCATCAGCGAGATGGTGTTCTTCTCGGGGATGCCGAGCGAGGCGGCAGGGCCGGTGGCCGAGACCGTCACGCCGACAGTGACGTCGGCCCACGACGCGGCGGCGGTGGCGCACAGCGCGGCAATCAGCAGGGGCTTGAAGAAGAATTTCATTTGGGCTTGTCTCCGGGTTGAAAAAAACGTTGAAGTGCTAGCGCTCGTCGAATGACAGCGTTACTCGTTCGGTCAGGGGGTGGGCCTGGCAGGTCAGGATGAATCCCGCGGCTACTTCATTCTTGTCGAGCGCGAAGTTTCTTTCCATGCGGACTTCCCCGTCAACGCACTTGGCGCGGCAGGTGCCGCACACGCCCGAGGTGCACGAGAAGGGCACTTCGAGCCCCGCCGCCGATGCCGCATCGAGGATGCTGGGCTGCCCTTCGGTGTAGGTGATCTCGCGCTGCAGGCCGTCGCGCACGATGACGATGCGCGCCTGCTTGGCGTCTCCAGGCTGCGCCTCGTGCACCACTGCACCAACCTGGGTGGCCGAGGGCAGGGCGACGCCGAAGCGTTCGATGTGAATGCGGTCTTCGGGCACGCCCGCCGCCAGCAGCGCGGCTTCGGCTTCGTCGTTCATCTGGAACGGGCCGCACACGTACACGTGGTCGATCTTCGCGGCCGGCACCACGCTCTTGAGAAACTCGCCGATTTTCTCGCGATTCATCACGCCGAAGCCCAGCGGCGAATCGGTGTGCTCGTCGGAGAACACATGCTGCAGCACGAGGCGCGTCATGTAGCGGTTCTTCAGGTCCTCGATTTCTTCCTTGAACATCGTGGACTGAAGCTGCCGGTTGCCGTAGATCAGCGTGAAGCGGCTCGCGGGCTCGCGCGCCAGCACCGTCTTCATGATCGACAGGATGGGCGTGATGCCGCTGCCGCCCGCAATGCCCACGTGGTGGCGCGCCGAGGCCGGCTCGATGGGCACGAAGAAGCGGCCCTGCGGCGCCATTACCTGCAGGGTGTCGCCGGGCTGCAGGCTGGCGTTGATCCAGTTGGAGAACACGCCGCCGCGCACCTTGCGCACGCCGACGCGCAGCTCGCCGTCGTCGAGGCCGGCGCAGATCGAATAGGAACGGCGCAGGTCCTGGCCGTCGATGTCGTGGCGCAGGGTGAGGTACTGGCCCTGCGTGAAGCCGAAGACTTGCTGCAGGTCGCCGGGCACTTCGAACGAGACGATGACGGCCTCGGCCGTATCGGGCTCGATGGCCTTCACGCGCAAGGGGTGGAAGAGGGTGCTCATCGCTTGGGGCGCTTTTTTAGATTGGCTTGAAATGTTCGAAAGGCTCGCGGCAGGCCATGCAGCGATAGAGCGCCTTGCAGGCGGTCGAGCCGAAGGCCGAGAGGCGTTCGGTACGCTCGCTCGCGCAGCGCGGGCAGGCGATGCGTTCGCCTGCGATGCGGCCGAAGAGCTTGATCGGCATCGCGGTGTTGGCCGCGACTTCGGGTGTGAGGTGGGCCGGCGGCGCAATGCCGTAGGCCTTGAGCTTGGCGCGGCCTTCGTCGCTGATCCAGTCGCTGCTCCAGGCGGGGGCGCGGCGCAGGGTGGCGCGGGCGTGGCCGAGGCCGGCTTGCTCGATTGCGGCCAGCACGTCGTGCTCGATGGCTTCGGTCGCGGGGCAGCCGGAGTAGGTTGGCGTGAGCACGATCTCCAGGCCGTCGTCGTGTTCGATCACGTCGCGGACGATGCCGAGGTCGCAGACCGACACGGCCGGCACCTCGGGGTCGAGCACGGTGTGCAGCACGGCCCACGCGGCATCGACGCGCGACGCTGCCATAAGGTCGGCCGTGGTCACCACACGCCCCCGGGGTAGCTGCGCTGCAGGTGCTGCATCTCCGCGAGGATGTAGCCCATGTGCTCGCTGTGCACGCCGCGCTTGCCGTTGCTGCGGAAGGCGGCTTCCTTCGGCACGGCGAGGCCGGCTGCGTCGAGCACCTGCTGCATCTCGCCGAGCCAAGGGTCGCGCAACTCGCTCCACGCCGGGCCGAGGCCGCTGGCACTGGCTTCGGCATCGACCGCATCGCCTTCGAACAGCTCGGGCATGTAGAGCCACAGCTGCTTCAGGGCCTTTTCGGTACGGCTGCGCGACTCGTCGGTGCCGTCGCCCAGTCGCACGACCCAGTCGCCTGAGTGCTGCTGGTGGTAGCGCGCTTCCTTCACGGCCTTGCCGGCGATGGCGGCCACTTCGGCGTCGTTCGATGCGGCGAGGCGCTGCCACAGCAGCTTGAGCAGCGTCGAGACCATCGTGTTGCGCACCACGGCAAAGGCGAAGTCGCCGCGCGGAAGTTCGGCGATGGTGAGGTTGAAGTAGTCGCGCTCGTCGCGCAGGTAGGCCAGCTGGTCTTCGTCGTGCTCGCGGCCGGCGCCTTCGAGCTTGCCGGCGTGCGTGAGCAGCGCGCGCGCCTGACCGACGAGGTCGAGTGCGATGTTGGCCATCGCGATGTCTTCCTCCAGCGCGGGCGCGTGGCCGCACCACTCGCCCAGGCGCTGCGCGAGCACGAGGCAGGTGTCGCCGATGCGCAGCAGGTACTGCACGGCGGGCGTGCGGTTCAGTTCGATCGATGCTTGCATGACGTGCCGCTCGCTCACATGTGATCCACGGACTTGGGCAGCGCGTAGAAGGTCGGGTGGCGGTACACCTTGTCTTCAGCCGGGTCGAAGAACATGTCCTTGTCGCCCGGGTCGCTGGCCACGATCTGTTCGGAGCGCACCACCCAGATGCTGCTGCCTTCCTGGCGGCGCGTGTACACGTCGCGCGCCATCTGGATGGCCATCTTCGAATCGGCCGCGTGCAGGCTGCCGCAGTGCTTGTGGTCGAGGCCGGCCTTGCTGCGCACGAACACTTCCCACAGGGGCCACTCTTGTTTGCTGTCTTGGGTATTTGGGGTGCTCATGCGGCCTCCTTCATCGGTTGTCTATTGGCGTGGGCCATCGCGGCTTCGCGCACCCATGCGCCGTCTTCCCAGGCGTCGACGCGCGCCTGCAGGCGTTCGCGGTTGCAGGGGCCGTCGCCGCCGATCACGCGCCAGAACTCGCTCCAGTCGATGGCGCCGAAGTCATGCGCCTGGCGTTCTTCGTTCCACTTGAGGTCGGGGTCGGGCAGGGTCACGCCGAGGATGGCGGCCTGCTCGACGGCGGCGTCGATGAACTTCTGGCGCAGCTCGTCGTTGCTGAAGCGCTTGATGCCCCAGCGCATCGATTGCGCGCTGTTGGGCGACTGGTCGTCCGGCGGGCCGAACATCATGATCGACGGCCACCACCAGCGGTTGACCGCGTCTTGCACCATCGCCTTCTGTGCTTCGGTGCCGTGGGTCATCATGGTGAGCAGGGCTTCGTAGCCCTGGCGCTGGTGGAAGCTCTCCTCGCGGCAGATGCGGATCATGGCGCGCGCATACGGCGCGTACGAGCAGCGGCAGATCGGCACCTGGTTCATGATGGCCGCGCCATCGACCAGCCAGCCGATGGTGCCCATGTCGGCCCAGGTCAGCGTGGGGTAGTTGAAGATCGAGCTGTACTTGGCCTTGCCGCTGTGCAGCGCGTCGAACATCTGGTCGCGCGAGGTGCCCAGCGTCTCGGCGGCGGCATACAGGTAGAGGCCGTGGCCGCCTTCGTCCTGCACCTTGGCCAGCAGGATGGCCTTGCGCTTGAGCGTGGGCGCGCGGCTGATCCAGTTGCCCTCGGGCAGCATGCCGACGATTTCGGAGTGCGCGTGCTGGCTGATCTGGCGCACCAGCGTCTTGCGGTAGTGCTCGGGCATCCAGTCTTTTGCCTCGATGAAGTCGCCGGCATCGATGTGCGCGTCGAAGCGCTCTTCGAGCCGCATTTCCTCTGCGGAGCGCACGGCCTTCTGCTTGCCGTCGCCTGCGTCCTTGCCCATGGTGTCCATTGCCTGGGTGTACATGTGCGTGTCCTTTCGGTGGGGTGTGAGGGGTGGTTCAGCGCGGGCGCGTGTCGATCACGCGGCGTGCCTTGCCGGTTTGCGTGCGTTCCATCTCGTTGGGCGCGTGAACCACCACGCGCGTGGAAATACCGATGAGCGTCTTCACGCGGTGCTGCACCCACTCGCCGATGGCGGCGCGGTCCGCCGAGGCCGCGTCGGCGGGGTTGAGCTCGCAGTGCACCTCGACCTGGTCGAGCTTGTCGGCGCGGCTCACGTGCACCTGGTAGAGGCCTGACAGCGCCTTGTGCGCGAGCACGATTTCTTCGACCTGCGTGGGGAAGACGTTGACGCCGCGGATGATCATCATGTCGTCGCTGCGCCCGACGATCTTGCCCATGCGGCGGAACGAACGCGAGGTGGGCGCCAGCAGGCGCGTGAGGTCGCGCGTGCGGTAGCGCACGATGGGCATGGCCTCCTTGCTCAGCGAGGTGAAGACCAGTTCGCCTTCTTCGCCGTCGGCCTTCAGCTCGCCGGTCTCGGGGTCGATGATCTCGGGGTAGAAGTGGTCTTCCCAGATGACGGGGCCGTCCTTGCTCTCGACGCATTCGCTGGCCACGCCGGGGCCCATCACTTCGCTCAGGCCGTAGATGTCCACCGCGTCGATGCCGGCCTTGGCCTCGATGTCGCGGCGCATGGCTTCGGTCCACGGCTCGGCGCCGAAGATGCCGACCTTCAGCGAGCTGTCTTTGGCGTCGAGGCCCTGGCGCTCGAACTGCTCGATGATCACCTGCATGTAGCTGGGCGTGACCATGATGATGTTCGGCTTGAAGTCCTGGATGATCTGCACCTGCTTCTCGGTCTGCCCGCCCGACATCGGGATGACGGTGCAGCCCGCGCGCTCGGCGCCGTAGTGCGCGCCGAGGCCGCCGGTGAAGAGGCCGTAGCCGTACGACACGTGCACCATGTCGCCGGGCCGCCCGCCCGCCGCGCGGATGGAACGCGCCACGAGGTTGGCCCAGGTGTCGATGTCTTTCAGCGTGTAGCCGACCACCGTCGGCTTGCCGGTGGTGCCCGACGACGCATGGATGCGCGCGACGTTTTCGCGCGGCACGGCGAACATGCCGAAGGGGTAGTTGTCGCGCAGGTCGCTCTTCACCGTGAACGGGAACTTCGACAGGTCGGCGAGCGACTTCAGGTCGTCGGGGTGCACGCCCTTGGCGTCGAAGGCCTTGCGGTAGTGCGGCACGTTGTCGTAGGCGCGCTGCAGTGTGGTGCGCAGTCGGGTGAGCTGCAGCGCGGCGATCTCGTCACGGCTGGCGGTTTCGATGGGGTCCAGGTCGCCGGGGGCGGGGCGTTTCACGGTCATGTCTGTTGTCTCCTCAGGCGGCAGCGGCGTTCGGGACGGCGGGGCGGCCCTTGGCTGTGTAAGAACGGCCGCGGAACATCGCGATGCGCTCGCCGTGCTGGTTGGTGATTTCGGTGTCGTACAGGCCGGTGCGCCCGGCCTTGGACACCTCGTGGCAGCGCGCGGTGAGCAGGTCGCCCTCGCGCGCCGGGGCGATGAAGTCAATGGAAAAACCCGAGGCCACGGTCAGCTCGTTGTACGAGTTGCAGGCAAAGGCGAAGGTCGAATCGGCCAGCGTGGCCATGAAGCCGCCGTGGCAGATGGCGTGGCCGTTGAGCATGTCGGCGCGCACGCGCATCTCGATGCTGGCCTGGCCGGGGCCGACCTCGACGATGCGCATGCCCAGGCCCTTGCTGGCGTTGTCGTTCTCGAACATGCCGTCGCGGACGTACTCGGCCGTCTGCTGGGGTGTGCGGGTGGTGTCGGTCATGGCTCAGCGATCCTTGAACACGGGCGCGCGCTTGGCGCGGAAGGCTTCGACGCCTTCGCGGTAGTCGTCGGCGTTGCCCATGTCGCGCTGGAGGCGGGCTTCTTCGGCGAGTGCCGTGCCGAGGTCCATGTCCTGCGCGGCGGCCATGGCCTGGCGCGTGGCGACGAGGGCGCGGGTCGGCATGCCGGCCAGCTTCAGTGCGAGCGCTGCCGTGGTTTCAGTCAGCGCCGCGTCGTCCACGCACTGCCAGATCAGGCCGATGCGCGCTGCTTCTTCTGCTGGCAGCTTGTCGCCCAGCAGCGCGATGCCAAGCGCGCGAGCCGAACCCACGAGGCGCGGCAGCAGCCAGGTGCCGCCGGTGTCGGGCACGAGGCCGATCTTGGTGAAAGCCTGGATGAAGCTGGCCGAACGGGCCGCCACCACGAGGTCGCAGCACAGCGCGAGGTTGGCGCCCGCTCCGGCGGCCACGCCGTTGACGGCTGCGATCACCGGCACCGGCATCGAGCGCAGGCGCGCGACCAGCGGGGCGTAGTACGTGGAGATGACATGGCCCAGGTCCTTGGGCGCGGCGCCGGGCGTCGGGTCGGGGGCGACCGAAGGGTCGGCCAGGTCCTGCCCTGCGCAGAAGGCGCGGCCTGCGCCCGTGAGCACCACGCAGCGCACGCTTTCGTCTTGAGCCGCCAGCTCCAGCGCCGCCATGAGTTCGGCGTGCAGCTGCGTCGTGAAGCTGTTGAGCGCCGCGGGGCGGTTGAGGCTCAACGTGCGCACGGCGCCGGCGTTGCCGGTGAGTACCAAAGGCTCAGTCATCGCGTGTCTCTTTCATCCTTTGTGGGAGCGGATCGGAGTGCAAACACTATTGACCGACCGTTCGGTTGATTTTAGTATCCAGCTTGCTACCGGCACAAGCGGGAGCTATTCAGGGCAAACCCTGAGTCCCGCGAAAAATAAAGGAGACCGAATGCCCAGCTATTCCATCGACGGCGTGATTCCGGTCGTCGACCCGAGCGCGTACGTGCACCCCACGGCGGTGCTGATCGGCGACGTGATCGTCGGCCCGAACTGTTATGTAGGCCCCTGCGCCAGCCTGCGCGGCGACTTCGGCCGCATCGTGCTGGAGGAGGGCTCGAATGTGCAGGACCACTGCTGCGTGCACGGCTTTCCCGGCAACGACACGGTGATAGAGGTCAACGGCCACATCGGCCACGGCGCGATCCTGCACAGCTGTATCGTGCGGCGCGACGCGCTGGTGGGCATGAACGCGGTGGTGATGGACGAGGCCGAGATCGGCGAAAAAGCCATCGTCGCGGCCTGCGCCTTTGTGCCGGCCGGCATGAAGGTGCCGGCGCGCTCGCTGGTCGCGGGCATTCCGGCCAAGGTGAAGCGCGAGCTGAGCGAGGACGAGATCGCCTGGAAGCTCGAAGGCACGCAGACCTACCAGGAGCTCACGGTGCGCAGCCTCGCGAGCCTGCATGAAGTGGCGCCGCTCGCGCAGGTCGAGGCAGGCCGCCCGCGCCTGCCGGCCACCGAGGTGCGTTCGCTCATTGCCACCAAGCGGGGCTGACCCGATCCCCCGATCCGCGCTTCGTGCAAGATCGCGCGTTGTCCCCAACAGTCCAACCCAGGAAACCGACCCGATGCCGCGTGGAAGATCCGCCACTTACGACGATCAGCGTGAACTGATCCTCGCGCAGGCCGCCCAGCTGTTCGCGCGCAGCGGCTATCCCGCCACCTCGATGAACCAGGTGGCCGAGGCCTGTGGTCTCTCGAAGGCCACGCTCTATCACTACTACAAGGACAAGAGCAGCCTGCTGATCAGCATCGCCGAGACGCACGTCTCCAAGCTCGCGGCACTGGTGGCCGAGGAAGAGGCCTCGACGCACACCGACGAACAGCGCCTGCGCCGCTTCATCTACCGCATCGTCGAGGAATACGCCGGCGCGCAGGACGCGCACCGCGTGCTGACCGACGACGTGCGCTTTCTCGCGGAAGCCGACCGCGAACGCGTGCTCGACAAGGAGCGCGAGGTGGTCGCGGGCTTTGCGCGCGCCGTGTCGGCGCTGCGCCCCGGCGCGCCCAGCGACGATCTCGCCAAGCCGCTGACCATGCTGCTGTTCGGCATGATCAACTGGATGTTCACCTGGATGAAGCCCGGCGGCCGGCTCGACCACGCGGCCATTGCGCCGATCGTGGCCGATCTGTTCCTGGGGGGCATCGGGGCGGTGAAGACGCCCGATGCGCCGGCGGCCAAACCGCGAAGGCCTGCTAAAGAATCCGGTTGAACCAGAGCAGCGACAGCCCCGCCGACAGCAGCGTCAGCACCGCCGCGCACATTGCGAACAGCGCCGAGATTTCGGTTTCTTTTTTCTCCACGGTGAGCTTGGAGCTGAGCGTCTCATAGACCTTCTTCAGGTCGTTCGCGGTGCCGGCGTAGAAGTACTCGGCGTTCGTCTTGTTGGCGATGGCCTTGAGGGTGTCTTCGTCGAGCCGCACTCGCATCGACCAGCCTTCGAAGCCGATGGTTTCGCCATCGACCGTGCCCACGCCCACCGTGTAGATGCGCACGCCGCGGTCGGCCGCGGCCTTGGCCGCGTCGAGCGGGTCGACGCCTGTGGTGCGCTGGCCGTCGGTCAGCATGATGATCGCGGCCGAGGTGAACGAGCCGGGCGCCACGGGCGTGAAGTCCTTGAGCTTCTTCTCGTTCTGGTCGATGGCCGCGCCACGCTGGCGGCTCGGTGCGCTGAACTGCTCGACGTCGATGCCCGCGTCGGGGAACAGCGTGGCCAGCGATACCACGATGGCATTGCCAGTGGCGGTGGCGCGCTGCAGCTGGAAGCTGTCGATGGCGGTCACCAGGTCTTCGTGGTTGGTGGTGGGCAGCTGCGCCACCTGCGCGCTGCCCGCGAAGGCGACGATGCCCACCTTCACGCTGCGCGGCAAATCCTTGATGAAGCTCTTGGCCGCCTCCTGCGCGGCCACGAGCCGGTTGGGCAGAACGTCGGCCGCGCGCATGCTGCCCGACACGTCCATCGCGAGGATGATGGTCTGCTGGTTCGACGGCAGCACCACAACGGCCATCGGCCGCGCGGCGGCCACCAGCATCGCGGCCATGGCCAGCAGGAACAGCATGGGCGGAATGTGCCGCCGGATGCTCTGCCCGGTGCCCATGGCTTCGCGCACGATCGACAGGCTGGCATAGCGCACCGCCAGCTTCTTCTTGCGCCGCAGCAGCCAGAGGTAGAGCAGGATCAGCAGCGGCAGGGCCGCCAGCAGCCAGAGGAATTGAGGCCAGAGAAAAGTCATGCTGCCACCGCCTTCATGCCAGCTGGGCCGCCGATGCGCGTGCGGCGCTTGCGCATATCGGCGAAACGGACGATGGCTTCCACCAGGTCGTCCTGGGTCGAGAGTTCGAGCGCATCGACGCCGGCCCTGGCCAGCGCTTCGCGCAGGGCGGTTTCACGTTCGGACGCCAGGCGCGCGAAGCGCTTGCGAAAGCCCGCGTCGTGGGTGTCGACCCACAGCTGCTCGCCGGTCTCGGCATCGCGCAGCGGCACCAGGCCGAGGTCGGGCAACTCGAGTTCGAGCGGGTCGAACAGGCGCACGGCGATCACCTCGTGGCGCTGCACCAGTTGGCCCAATGGGCGCTCCCAACCGGGCTCGCTCAGGAAGTCGGACACCACGAACACGGTGGAGCGGCGCGGCATCAGCGTGGCGGCCGACTTGAGCAGGTCGTCCAGGCGCGTCATGCCTTTCTGCGTGGGGGCAGTCTCGGCCTTGCCGGCGCGCTTTTCCATCGCATGCAGCAGGTGCAGCACGTGGCGCCGGCCGGTGCGTGGCGGAATCACCGCTTCGAGGTCGCGGCCGTAGACCAGCGCGCCAACCCGGTTGCCGTGCCGTGTGAGCAGCCGCGCCAGCACGCCGACGAAGCCTGCTGAAATCTCGCGCTTGGCCTTCAGGCCCGAGCCGAAATCGACCGAGCGGCTCAGGTCGAGCACGAACCACGCGGCCATTTCGCGGTCTTCGGTGAACACGCGAACGTGCGGGGTCTGCAGCCGGGCAGTGACGTTCCAGTCGATGTGGCGCACATCGTCGTGGTGCTGGTACTCGCGCAGGTCGGCCAGGTCGAGCCCGGTGCCGCGCATCAGCGTGCGGTAGTCGCCCTGCAACAGGCCGTCGAGGCGGCGGATCACGGTCCATTCGAGCCGGCGCAGCGCGCGTTCGGCCCCACCGGCTTCTGCGGCGAGCCGTTCGTCGTTTGCGGCCGCGGGGGCCTTACGCCACCAGCTTTTCATGTTCGAGCGGTTTCGGTGGAGCGGGGACTGCACGCATGATCTTCTCGACCAGTCCGTCGGGCGTCAGGCCTTCGGACAAGCCTTCGTATGAAAGCGTCACGCGGTGGCGCAGCACGTCGGGCACCAGCGCCGTCATGTCTTCCGGCAGCGCATAGCTGCGGCCGCGCAGCAGCGCCAGGGCGCGCGCGCCTTCGGTCAGGCTGATGCTGGCGCGCGGGCTGGCGCCGAAGGTGATGAAGCGGCGCAGGTCTTTCAGGCCGTGCTTCTCGGGCGTGCGCGTGGCCGACACCAGCTTCACGGCGTATTGAATGAGCGAGGGGTCGACATACACGCGCCGCGCCTCGGCCTGCAGCGCCGCGAGCTGATCGGTGGTGGCGACCGGCGTGGCGTTGACGGGCGGGCCGATCACGCGCTGGACGATGACGAATTCTTCCTCGTCGCTCGGGTAGTCGACCAGCACCTTCATCATGAAGCGGTCGACCTGCGCCTCGGGCAGCGGGTAGGTGCCTTCGGTCTCGATGGGGTTCTGCGTGGCCATCACGAGGAAGGGGCGCGGCACCTTGTGCGTTTCGCCGGCGATGGTGACTTGGCGCTCCTGCATCACTTCGAGCAGCGCGCTCTGCACCTTGGCCGGTGCGCGGTTGATTTCGTCGGCCAGCAGCAGGTTGGCGAACACCGGGCCCAGCGAGGTGCTGAACTCGCCCGTCTTCTGGTTGTAGATGCGCGTGCCCACGAGGTCGGCGGGCACCAGGTCGGGCGTGAACTGGATGCGCTTGAACTGGCCGCGCACGGTGTCGGCCAGCGTCTTGATGGTGAGCGTCTTCGCAAGGCCCGGCACGCCTTCGACCAGCAGGTGCCCGCCCGCGAGCATGGCGACCATCACGCGCTCCAGAAAGCGGTCCTGGGCCACGACCACGCGCTTCACCTCGTAGAGGATCTGCTCCATCAGTTCGGCGGTGCCGGCGGGCGTGGGGTTGGCGGTCTCTGCTGTGCTCATGCGAAGGACTTTCGAAGAAGGAACGGTCAGAACGGTGGCGAACCCGCAGCGGACGCGGCGTTCTCGATGGGCACCGCGAAGCCGATGCCGATGAAGGTGCGCTGCTGCGTCGGGTTGAGGATGGCGGTGACGATGCCGAGCACCTCGCCGTCCATGTTGATCAGCGGCCCGCCCGAGTTGCCGGGGTTGGCTGCCGCGTCGAACTGGATCAGGTTGCCCAGCTCCTGCTTGCCCTCGGGCGAGCGGAACGAGCGCTTCAGGCCCGACACCACGCCAGCCGACACAGACGGCCCGATGCCGAAAGGAAAGCCCACGGCCGCCACCTGGTCACCGGGGCGCAGGTCGGCGGTCGAGCGCATGGTGGCGGGGATCAGGTCGTCGGGAATCTTTTGCGCCTGCAGCACCGCGAGGTCGTTCTCGGGCTGCACGCCGGTGATGGTGGCGATGGCTTCCAGCCCGTCGTAGAAGGTGACCTTGATCTTGTCGGCGCCGGCGACCACATGCAGGTTGGTGAGGATCACGCCCTTGTCGACGATCACCACGCCCGTGCCCACGCCGCGCTCGACCTCGCCCGGCGCCTCGCCGTCGTTGGGGGCTTCGGGCGGCTTGCCCTTGGCAAGGTTGCGTCCGCGCTTCTGGGTCTTGGCTTCGGGCGTGTGCTTTTCTTCGCCGTAGCTCACCACCCGCACCACCGAGGGCCGGATGATGTCGGCCGCCTTGGCCGCGGGTGAGGGCAGGGTGTTGGTCTGCAGCGTGCGCAGCACGGCTGCGTCGATGTCTTTTTGCGTGAGGGCCTTGGCGCCCGGGCGCGGCATCCACAGCGCGGCGCCGGTGATCAGCGCGGCCGACAACATGATGAGCAAGGCGAAGCTGCGGCGGCCGGGTTGCCAGCCGGGCTTCTTGACGGGAGCGGCCTGCAGGGCCTGACCCCCGCCGGCGTTTTCGGCCGATGCTGGCGCATCCGCCCGTTCGGCCGCCTCGTCTGCGGCCGGTGGCAGCGTGCGGGGCGAACGGCTGTAGAAAGCGGGCCTGCGCATCGGAGCACCTCCGGCTAAAAAATCGCGTGAAGGAGTTCACAGTAGCACGCTTTCCGCGCCTGCGCATCCCGTCAGGCATCATCGTGCGATGGCTACCTTCGTCGATACCCACTGCCATCTGGATGCGCCCGAATTCGGTGCGGAGATGCCGGCCCTGCGCGCCCGCGCCGCCGGGCAGGGGGTGGCGATGTGCGTGATCCCGGCGGTGGCCGTCTTTAATTTCGCCACTGTGCGCGAACTGGCCCATGCGCAGGGCGATGCCTACGCGCTGGGAATCCACCCGTTGTGCACTGGTGAGGCGAAGGACGAAGACCTCGAAACCCTCGATGCCGAGTTGACCGCGCGGCGCGGCGACCCGCGGCTCGTGGCGGTCGGCGAGATCGGGCTCGACTACTTCGTCGAAGGGCTCGACGGCCCGAAGCAGGAGCGCTTTTTTCACACTCAGTTGCAACTGGCACGCAGGCATAGGTTACCCGTGCTCATTCACGTGCGGCGCTCGGTCGACAAGGTGCTCAAGCACCTGCGGCAGACGGCAGGCGGCAAGCCGTGGCAGGGCATTGCCCATGCCTTCAACGGCAGCGAGCAGCAGGCCCATGCGTGCATCGATCTTGGCCTGAAGCTGGGCTTCGGCGGCGCGGTGACCTTCGAGCGGGCTCTGCAGCTGCGGCGGCTGGCCACCACGCTGCCGATCGAATCGATCGTGATGGAGACCGATGCGCCCGACATCCAGCCGCACTGGCTGTACCGCACGCAGGCCCAGCGCGACGCCGGCGAACCGCAGGGCCGCAACGAGCCGGCCGAACTACCGCGCATCGCCGAAGTGGTGGCCGGCCTGCGGGGCATCGGCATCGAGGAGCTGGCCGCGGCCACCACCCGGAACGCGCTCGAAACGCTGCCGCGTCTCGAAAACCTCATGGCCTTGTCGGAACGCCCGCCGCACCCCGCGTAGGCCAATGCCCCGATCTGCCCGGATGCGTGCAGATGCCGTGGATTTGCTGTCATCCTTGAACTTCACCAGTTCGTTGCTGGTTCAGTGGCAAGTCAGTCACTCAAAACTTCATCCAACAAGGAGCTTTACATGACCACTTCTTTCATTCGCACCGTGCCCGTCGTCCTCGCGCTGGCGCTCGCCTCCATCGGCGTGTCGGCCGTGGCCCAGACCACCGCGCCTGCTGCCACCGCCCCGGCCCCGGCCGAGCCCTCCACCACTGAAAAGGTGAAGGAAGCCGGCAAGGACGCCGTCGACGCCACCAAGCGCACCACCAAGAAGGCCGTCGCCGCCACCGAAAAGGGCACCAAGAAGGCCTGGAGCGCCACCAAGAGCACGACCAAGAAGGCCACCACCGCCACCAAGAAGGCAGCCACCAAGACCGGTGAAGTCGTCGAAGGCGCTGGCCACAAGACGGCCGACGGCATGCGCAGCACCGGCAAGGCCATCGGCGAGAAGATCCCCGGCACGGCCGAGAACGAAGCAGCCAAGAAGTAAGAGCTGACAAGCCGGCTTCGGCCTTCGCGAAAGAACCCGCTTCGGCGGGTTTTTTCATGGGCCGCGCAAGTGCGTGAGGGACGGTGGCACGATGCCGGCCATGAATCCACCCGCCGCATCCGATGCCGCCAGCTCCATGCTCACGGGGTTGGCGCCTATCGTCTCGCCTGCAACGGCCGTGCTCATCCTCGGCAGCTTCCCGGGCGTCAAGTCGCTCGAGCGGCAGCAGTACTATGCACACCCCCAAAACCAGTTCTGGAAGATCTTGCAAGCCGTCTGGCCCGAAGTCCCTTTGCCGTCGGGCGTAGACAGCTACGCGCAGCGCTGCCGCTGGCTGCTCGACCGCGGCCTGGGCGTGTGGGACGTGTACGCGTCTTGCGAGCGCGAGGGCAGCCTCGACTCGGCCATCCGCGCGCCCGTGGCGAACGACATCGCCGGGCTGCATCTGCCGAAGCTCGCGGCCATCGCGCACAACGGCGGCGAGAGCTTCAAGCACGCACGCCACACACGCACCCTCGGCGTGCCGGTCTACCAGCTGCCTTCCACCAGTCCCGCCAATGCGTCGTGGAGCTTCGAGCGCAAGCTCGCGGCATGGCGCGAGGTGCTGGCCACCCACAAACTAGTCGTCTGACGGCATCGATGGCATCGAGCAAAACTTCAATATCTCTCCCCGAAGTCAATTTTTCCGACTGGGGCGACATCCGCTACCTGCACCTGGGCACCGAATGGGTCCAGGGTTCGATGAAGCTCGACGCGCCCTTCGAGATCGAACTCGAATACGTGCAGCGCATGATGGCCTGGCTGCTTTTTGCAGACGGCAAGACCGTCGCCAGCCGCCATGCGATGCAACTCGGCCTGGGCGCGGCCACGCTCACCAAGTTCAGCCGCAAGATCCTGCGCATGCGCACCACCGCCATCGAGCTCAATCCGCAGGTCGTGTCGGCCTGCCGCGGCTGGTTCAAGCTGCCGCCTGACGACCCCAAGCTGCGCGTGGTGATCGCCGACGCGGCCGCCGAGATCCGCAAGCCCGAATGGCACGGCACGGTCGATGCCTTGCAGGTCGACCTGTACGACCACGAGGCCGCCGCGCCCGTGCTCGACAGCGAAGACTTCTACGCCGACTGCCGCGCGCTGCTCACCGAAGACGGCTGCATGACGGTCAACCTCTTCGGCCGCTCGTCGAGCTACGAGCGCAGCCTTGAAAAGATCGCCGGCGCATTCGGTGCCGACGCCGTCTGGGCCTTCAAGCCGACGCGCGAAGGCAACACGGTGGTGCTCGCGCAGCGCACGCCGAGCCGTCCGAAGCGCGAGGCGCTTGCCGAGCGCGCCCAAACGATCCAGACTCGCTGGGGCTTGCCCGCGCCGAAATGGTTGCGGGTTTTCAAGCCCCTGAATATTTCAATCACTCGACCTGCCGGCTCATGAGCGCTGTTCCCACTGTTTCTGCTCCCGCCCCTTTGGCCGCCCGCCACGAAGGCCCGCTCGAATTGCGGCGCCTGATCGAGTGGCTCGCCGCTGATGGCGTGATTTCCCCGGTCGAAGCCAAGCGCACCATCGCGCGCTGCGCGCAGGCCGAAAGCCGGCAGGCGCCGCTGGTGCGGCTGGCCAACGTGGCCATGACGCGGGAGAGCGACAACAAGCCGCTCGACCTCGAAATGCTCACGCAATGGCTCGCGGGCCGCGCCGGGCTCACGTACCTGCGAATCGACCCGCTCAAGGTCGACGTGGGCAAGGTGGCCGACACCATGAGCGCCGCCTACGCCGAGCGCCACAAGGTGCTGCCGGTGCAGGTGCTGCCCAACGAGGTGGTGGTGGCCACGGCAGAGCCCTTTCTCACCGACTGGATCGCCGAGGTCGAGCGGCAGGCGCGCCGCTCGGTGCGCCGCGTGGTCGCCAACCCGGCCGACATCCAGCGCTACACGGCCGAGTTCTTCGCGCTCGCGAAGTCGGTGCGGGCCGCGCAGAAGGCCGGCGGCAACACCGGCGGCGCGAGCTTCGAGCAGCTGGTGGAGCTCGGCAAGAGCAACAAGCAGCTCGACGCCAACGACCAGAGCGTGGTGCAGGTGGTCGACTGGCTGTGGCAATACGCCTTCGACCAGCGCGCGAGCGACATCCACCTGGAGCCGCGCCGCGAGCAGGGCGTGATCCGCTTTCGCATCGACGGCATCCTGCATCCGGCCTACCAGATGCCGATGGGCGTGATGAACGCGATGGTCGCGCGCATCAAGCTGCTGGGCCGCATGGACGTGGTGGAAAAGCGCCGCCCGCTCGACGGCCGCATCAAGACCCGCAACATGCGCGGCGACGAAGTCGAAATGCGCCTGTCGACCCTGCCGACCGCCTTCGGCGAGAAGATGGTGATGCGGATCTTCGACCCCGACACAGCGGTGAAAGACCTCGACGCGCTGGGCTTCGCGCAGCACGACGCGCAGCGCTGGGAGCAGCTGGTCACGCGGCCCAACGGCATCATCCTCGTGACCGGGCCCACGGGCTCGGGCAAGACCACCACGCTGTATTCCACCCTGAAGCGCGTGGCGACCGAAGAGGTCAACGTGAGCACGGTGGAAGACCCGATCGAAATGATCGAGCCGTCGTTCAACCAGACGCAGGTGCAGCCGCAGCTCGACTTTGGGTTTACCGAAGGCCTGCGCGCGCTGATGCGGCAGGACCCGGACATCATCATGGTCGGCGAAATCCGCGACCTCGCCACCGCCGAGATGGCGGTGCAGGCCGCGCTCACCGGCCACCTGGTTTTCAGCACGCTGCACACCAACGACGCGCCGAGCGCCATCACGCGGCTGATGGAGCTGGGCGTGCCTTCGTACCTCATCAACGCGGTGATGCTGGGCGTGCTCGCGCAGCGGCTGGTGCGCACGCTGTGCCCCAACTGCAAGCAGCCCGACGACACCGTCACCCGCGAGAAGCTGGAGACCATCGTCAAGCCGTGGCAGATCACGGGTTCGGTGCGCGCCTACAAGCCGGTGGGTTGCGTCGATTGCCGCATGACCGGGTACATGGGCCGCATGGGGCTGTACGAACTGCTGAGCATCAGCGAGGCGTTCAAGGCGCAGGTCACGAAGGAGCCCAACCTGGGCGGGCTGCGCAGGCAGGCCGTGATCGATGGCATGCGGCCGCTGCGGCTGGCCGGCGCGCTGCGCGTGGCCGAAGGCGTGACGACCATCGAAGAGGTGCTGAGCGCCACGCCGCCGCTGGAATAATCCGGCAGTTCGACACTCGCAAGGCTGCTGAAGCCTTTCGGGTTATCCCTAGGCCTTTGGTTAGTGGAATCCACATCGGCCTGACCGGAAGCTGACTCGACAATCCCGCATCGAAATTTGTTCGAGGAGACTGTTCGTGAAGATCAAGAGTCAGAAAGACTTTTTCTCGGGTCTGATGTTCACGGTGGTGGGTGTGGCGTTCGCATGGGGCGCCACCACCTACACCGTGGGCACCGGGGCCCGCATGGGTCCGGGTTATTTCCCGTTGATGCTCGGCATCCTGATGGCCCTCATCGGCCTCGGGATCATGTTCAGCGGGCTCACCGTTGAAACCACCGACGGCGAAAAGATCGGCAAGTGGGCCTGGAAGCAGGTGGTGTTCATCCTGGGCGCCAACCTCGCATTCGGCGTCCTGCTCGGCGGCCTGCCCAGCCTCGGCGTTCCCGCCATGGGCATGATCATCGCCATCTACGCGCTGGTGATCATCGGCAGCCTTGCGGGCCATGAGTTCAAGCTGCCCAGCGTGCTGGTTCTGGCCACTGTGCTGGCCGTCGGCAGCTATGTCGCGTTCATCTGGGCGCTGAAGCTCCAGATCCAGGTCTGGCCGACCTTCATCACCGGCTGAGAAGAAAGCTGCTCACATCATGGAATTGGTTGAACACCTCTCGATGGGTTTTGGCGTTGCCTTTACCTTCACCAACCTGCTGTACTGCCTGGTCGGCTGCATTCTGGGCACGCTGATCGGTGTGCTCCCGGGCATCGGCCCGGTCGCGACCATCGCGATGCTGCTGCCGGCCACGTACGCGCTGCCGCCCGTGTCGGCGCTGATCATGTTGGCCGGTATCTACTACGGCGCGCAGTACGGCGGCTCCACCACTGCGATTCTGGTCAACCTGCCGGGCGAATCCTCGTCGGTGGTGACTGTGATCGACGGCTACCAGATGGCGCGCAAGGGAAGGGCCGGACCGGCACTCGCCGCCGCCGGCCTGGGTTCGTTCTTCGCTGGTTGCGTGGGCACGCTGATCCTGGCCGCCTTCGCGCCGCCGCTGACCGAGCTGGCCTTCAAGTTCGGCCCTGCCGAATACTTCTCGCTGATGATCCTGGGCCTGATCGGCGCCGTGGTGCTGGCCTCGGGCTCGCTGCTCAAGGCCATCGCGATGATCGTGCTGGGCCTGCTGATGGGTCTGGTCGGCACCGACGTCAACTCGGGTGTCGCTCGCTATAGCTTCGACATCCCGGAACTGACCGACGGCATCGGCTTCGTGGCCATCGCCATGGGCGTGTTCGGCTACGGCGAAATCATTGCCAACCTCTCGCGTCCGGACGACGAGCGTGAAGTGTTCACCGCCAAGGTCTCGGGCCTGTTCCCGACCAAGGAAGACTTCAAGCGCATGGTTCCCGCGGTGCTTCGCGGCACGGCACTGGGCGCAGCTCTTGGCATCTTGCCCGGCGGCGGCGCGCTGCTGGCGGCTTTTGCGGCTTACACGATCGAGAAGAAGACCAAGCTGAAGCCGGGCGAAGTGCCCTTCGGCAAGGGCAACATTCGCGGCGTGGCGGCTCCCGAGTCGGCCAACAACGCCGGCGCGCAAACTTCCTTCATTCCGCTGCTGACGCTGGGCATTCCGCCCAACGCGGTGATGGCGCTGATGGTGGGCGCAATGACGATCCACAACATCCAGCCCGGCCCGCAGGTGATGACCAGCAACCCCGAGCTGTTCTGGGGCCTGATCGCCTCGATGTGGATCGGCAACGCGATGCTGATCATTCTGAATCTGCCGCTGATCGGCATGTGGATCAAGCTGCTGTCGGTGCCGTACAAGTACCTGTTCCCGGCGATCGTGCTGTTCTGCGCGATCGGCGTGTACTCGACCAACAACAACACCTTCGACATCTGGATGGTGGGCATCTTCGGTCTGGTGGGCTACACCTTCTTCAAGCTGGGTTGCGAGCCTGCGCCGTTGCTGCTGGGCTTCATCCTGGGGCCGATGATGGAAGAGAACCTGCGCCGCTCGCTGCTGCTGTCGCGTGGCGACTGGAGCGTGTTTGTCACGCGTCCGATCTCGGCGAGCCTGCTGGCTGCGGCTGCACTGCTGCTGATCATCGTGCTGTTGCCGGCTGTGAAGTCGAAGCGCGAAGAGGCCTTTGTCGAAGATTGACGACGGTTTTTCGCTCTCTTTAAAGCGGCGCCTTCGGGCGCCGTTTTTCATTTGTGCTGAGTGTTCGGGGTGCGTGCGAATGACACCGGGTACTCCCCTCCGCGAATGTCCCCCGGCCTTCGGCCTCCTCCTTTATTTCGCTGCGGGGAGCACCCGATGCCATTCGCACATGGGCGCTGCCGTTGTGCCGGCCGATCAACCGCTGCGCTGAACGATCACGTCGATGGGGTGCCTTGCGCAGCGAAATAAAGACACCGTTGTGCCTGTCAAGCACCGGCCGTCTTGAGGTAGTTCGCGTCGAAGGGTTTTCGAGACCTCAGGACGCCGTAGGCGATGGCCAGAAGCTTGTGCAT
>NZ_JBPJZK010000008.1:0-325431 GCF_051216475.1 Variovorax nivicola
CGTTCCTGCAGGCACTGTGATTATGCAAAGCCATCATGGGCGCAAGCTCTTCCCTGTCCCTCGGCCTGATTGCAGTATCGACATCCCGACTTCGCATAAAAGCGCACTTCGCATTACGGCGTTCATGAACATAAGAGCATGAACGCCGCAGCTGGTTGTTCGCCGACACCGTGCGCGGTGCCAACGCGAGCGCCAATCTCTATTCGCTGATCGAGACCGCCAAGGCCAACAACATCGAGCCCTATCGGTATCTCGTCGCGCTGTTCAAGAAGCTGCCGCTGGCGCAGACGGTCGACGACTACGAGGCGCTGCTGCCCTGGAACCTTGAACTCGGCGGCGCGTAGGCCGTCCTGCGCGCATCGGCTCTGACACCACGCGCAAGGGCGTGGTTTATTGACTGCTTACGGCGTGATGGACTCGATCAGCGCCACGCTTCTCAGCGCGCCTCGATGTACCTGCGGATCCGCCGCCGCGCAGGCACCGGCGGCCACAGAGATTTCATACCCGCAGTCTGCGGCTCACGTACCGTATTTTCACGACGGAATGGACCGCAACGCCGGGGCGATTGCCGACAGTGTCAAGCGACATCAGGAACTGACCCCCCGGGGGTCAGTTTCTCGTGTCGCCTGACAGACAGCTCCCAATCGGTGCCCGGTCGCAGGGTGTTTGATCTGGGCACGCTGTCCAATGCCGTTGAGCCTGAGCAAAGCGAGAACAGCCGATTTTCAATGAACAGGCTGATCGCCATTCACGGTGGAACCTTGAATGCGCGAAACTGTGCCGGCTTTCCGACCGCGTACGGGAGTTTCATCTCAAAGATGGACCCGCCCACGGGAGATCTTCGATATTGCACTTCGCCTGAGTGAGCCAAGACAATCGCCCGGACAACTGCCAATCCGAGCCCCGATCCCCCGTATTGCCGCAGACGTGACGGCTCATCGCGCATGAAGGGATCGAATGCCTGGCGTGCGAATTCAGGCGCGAGACCCGGGCCTTCGTCTTCTACCCTCAGCACCACATGGCTGGCGGTCGCCTCAAGCTCGACCTTGAGCTTACCGGGTTGGGCATAACGTCGCGCATTGTCGAGAAGCGCCATGAGGGCTTGTCGCAGCCGTGCGCCGTCGCAGCGCAGCACGATGTCCGATTGAGTCACCTCGACCGCCAGGCCGGCCTCAAAGAGTGCAGGGCTCATGGAATCGACCGTGCGCTGAACCTCGGCGCCGACGTGTACCGGTTCGATGCGCATTTCCAGGTGGCCACTGTCCTGCAAGGTGACGATGCGCAAATCGTCAACGAGCCGCGACAAGCCTTCCACTTGAGCCAAGAGGCCGTGGATCAGTTCTTCACTCGGCGGAAAGACGCCATCTTTGACGCCCTGCAATCGGCCCCGCAAGATCGTCAGTGGCGTTCTCAATTCGTGAGCGATGGCCGCATTCCACGAAGCCATGCTCGCGGCCATGTCCTGCAGTTTTGCCGCCATGACGTTGAAGTCATCGACGAGATGGGCCGTTTCACCAAGCGACCTGTCACCGGGGTTTGCCCGGACCGCAAGATCCCCCGCCGCAATACTGCGAGCGCTCTCCGCCAAAGAATTAAGCGGGGTGAGGATGCGCCGAGTCAATCGCAGCGCGATGACCACGGCCGCGATCAATCCCAGCATCAGGAACATCGCAACAATCAGGTAGTCGGGGCCTTGCGGAAGAAAGGTCTCCGGAGGTCCCGGAGGTGGGGGAAGAAACCGGAAAAGCAGCGCGTAGGCGATGAACGAGCCAACAAATCCGATGATTGTCGTGATTGCCGATACAAGACTCATCGACAGCACGATCTGGCGGCTAAGTCGGCCGGACATCAGGCCTCCGTCAGTCGGTAGCCCACACCGCGCGTACCCATCATCATTCCATGCGCTCCGGCCTGGTCGAGCTTCTTGCGTAGGTTGCTGACGTGGCTGTCTACGGTCCGCTCCAGCGCATCACCCCCGGGCAGGCAGGCGTCGACCAGCTCGCTTCGACTGAAAACACGGCTCGGTGATTTGCCCATGTGCGCCAGCAGCCGGAATTCGGTCAGCGTCAAACCAAGAGGGACGTCGCCTGTTTCGTGTATCACGCGCGCCGCATAGCCCTCCAGATCGATTTCTAACCGACCCAACCGGATCACGCTCACGGAAATGACTCCCCCGGCGCGGCGCAACACCGCCTGGGTGCGCGCGACAACTTCCACAGGATTGAAAGGCTTGACGATGTAGTCGTCTGCGCCGAAGCGCAAGCCCTGCAAGCGATCGATGTCCTGGTCCAAGGCGGTAAGCATGATCACCGGCGTGTGGCCGCGCCGACGCAATTCGGCCAGCACAGCCCATCCGTCCATCTTCGGCATCTTGACGTCCAACAACACCAAGTCTGGCTTCAGCACTCGATGAACCTCGATGGCTGTTTGACCGTCGTTGACCCGGTAGGTACGAAAACCCTCCCGCGTCAGATAAGCATCGAGTATCTCGGCGATTTCTGGTTCGTCTTCAGCGATAAGGATGAGCGAGTTGTTCACGGTTGGGCCTCAGTACCAACATTGTCGGACTACGGACGGCGCCGCGTCGAGGTTGGACGACTTGCCTCCACCAACTCTCCACGATTCCCCAACACTTCCTGAGTCCATCCCACCGAGGATGCGCAGGCCGCATGGGACGCTACCCGGACCCAAGACGGCAAAAAGACTTATCACGGAAAAATTTTGGCGCAGGAATGAACAGCAGCACGACAGTCAGGACCACCGCAGCGGCATTGCTGCTTCTCGCCCTTGCAGCATGCAAGCAAGCCGACGACGGCGCCTCCGTTTCGCAAGAAAGGCCTACTGTCAGCGTCGTGACTCTGCATGCGCAGTCGGTTCCGCTCACGGAGGAATTGGCCGGGCGCGTTGTCGCGTCGTTGGAGGCGGAGGTCCGTCCTCAGGTCGGCGGCATCATTCAGACGCGCCTATTCACAGAGGGCGGCGAGGTCAAGGCGGGCGCAGCCCTGTACAAAATCGATCCGGCCACCTATCAGGCCACCTACGACAGTGCCGTCGCTGCGCTCTTGAAAGCCCAAGCCGCTGTACCCAGCGCACAGGCCAAAGCCGATCGCAATAAGGACCTGGTCAGCCAGAAGGCGATCAGCACGCAGGACTACGAAGCAGCGGTCGAGGCCTTGGCACAGGCCCGGGCCGGTGTTTCCGCAGCCCAGGCCGCTGTACAGACGGCGAAGATCAACCTCGACTACACCACGATGACCGCGCCTATTTCCGGGCGCATCGGCAAATCGTCACTGACTCCTGGTGCGCTTGTCACCGCGGGCCAGGCAACTGCGCTTGCGACCATCCACCAGCTCGACCCCATCAACATTGACTTGACCCAGACCAGCTCCAGTTTGCTCAATCTGCGCCAGGCGATCAAGGCCGGACGCATCAAGGCCTCCGGCGCACACATCGACGTGACGCTCAAGCTAGAAAACGGCACGGTCTATCCACTGACAGGCAAATTGGCGTTCGCCGAGTCCAGCGTGAGCACCACAACAGGCTCCTATACGCTGCGCGCGACTTTTGCCAACCCGGACCGCCTGCTGCTGCCCGGCATGTATGTGCGCGCCGTCGTCGACAAGGGGGCGGCGCCGCAGGCCTTTCTCGTTCCTCAGCGCGCCGTCAGCCGCAATGCGCGCGGCGAAGCAACGGCGCTCTTTCTCAAGAACGGCAAGGTGGAGCAGCGCGTGCTGACTGCCGGTCGCTCTATCGGCAACGCATGGGTGGTCGAAAACAGCGTGACCGACGGTGACCAAGTGATTGTGGAAGGCAGTCAGGGTGTCCGTGAAGGAGATGCGGTCACATCGGTCAGCGTGGCGATAGATGAGGCGACGGGCCAGATCCGTCAAGCTAACCAGGGCGGCTCCCACAGTCAGCAGGCGCCGGCGGGATTGAGCGATGCTCAAGCCCTCACCAGCTCTGCCGCATTGGCGACCTCCAATCAACGCGATACGGCGAGCCGGGGCCAGTAATGTCGGAATTCTTTATCAAACGACCGGTCTTCGCCTGGGTCCTCGCCATCGTCGTCATGCTGGGAGGCCTGATGGCACTCCGCATGCTTTCGATATCGCAGTACCCGGAGATCGCGCCCACCACCATATCGATCAACGCAAGCTATCCCGGTGCGGATGCCCAGACCGTCGAAAACTCGGTCACCCGAATCATCGAGCAGGGCATGACGGGTCTCGACAATCTTCAGTACATGTCTGCGTCCTCCGACTCCGCAGGGTCGGTGGAAATCTCGCTGACCTTCAGCAACGCGGCGAATGCAGATGTAGCCCAGATGCAGGTGCAGAACAAACTCCAGCTCGTCACCTCTTTGCTGCCGTCTATTGTGCAGAGCACGGGGCTGACGGTGACCAAGTCGTCGTCCAGCTTCCTCATGGTGATCGGTTTCGTCTCGACGAATGGCAAGCTCACTGCGACCGACTTGGACGATTACGTCAACAGCACGTTGAACGAGACGATCAAACGGGTACCCGGGGTCGGCAAGACGCAGTTGTTCGGCTCCGGCTATGCCATGCGGATCTGGCTCAACGCCGAGCGTCTCGCGCAGCATGCGCTGATGCCCGGCGATGTCGAGACTGCCATCAAGGCGCAAAACACCCAGGTATCGGCCGGCCAGCTCGGCGCGCAACCCGCGCGCCAGGGGCAACAACTCAACGCGACGGTTACAGCCCAGAGCCGTCTGCAGACGGTCGAGCAATTTGGCAACATCATTCTCAAAAGCGCTACCGATGGGTCGGTTGTTCTTCTTCGAGATGTTGCCCGCATCGAGATTGGTGCCGAAAGCTACACCGGCAGCGCGACCTACAACGGCAAGCCGACGTCGGGCCTCGGCGTCAACCTCGCAACCGGCGCGAACACCATCACCACCGCCAAGGCTGTCAAGGCCGCGATCAGCGGGCTCGCAACAACTTTACCCGCTGGCGTGGAGGTCGTCTATCCCTACGAGACGACGCCATTTGTGACGCTCTCTATCAAAGAGGTGGCCAAAACGTTGGTAGAGGCCATCGTGCTCGTGTTCGTCGTGATGCTTGTGTTTCTTCAGAACGTACGCGCTACGCTCATCCCTACCCTGGCCATTCCAGTGGTTCTTCTTGGAACCTTCGGGGTCTTGTCCATCTTCGGGTACTCAATCAACACGCTGACGATGTTCGCGATGGTGCTCGCTATCGGCCTGCTCGTCGATGACGCCATCGTAGTGGTGGAAAACGTTGAACGCATCATGGCCGAAGAGAACCTCTCGGCGCGCGAAGCGACGCGCAAGTCAATGAAGGAAATCACCGGTGCACTGCTGGGTATCGCAGTCGTGCTGTCAGCCGTATTTGTGCCGATGGCATTCTTCGCAGGCTCGACCGGCATCATTTATCGCCAGTTCTCGGTCACGATTGTCTCAGCCATGGTGCTGTCGCTCATGGTTGCCTTGATCCTGACGCCGGCGCTGTGCGCATCGGTCCTAAAACCCCCGAAGCCTCATGGCCCGCAACGCGGATTCTTTGGCTGGTTCAATCGTACGTTCGAGCGCGGCTCGCAGCGCTATCGTAGCGGCGTAGAGAAGATTTTGACCCGCCGGAAGCGCTTTTTCATTGCCTTCGTAGGTATTGTGCTTGTCATGGCGTGGATGTTCGCGCGCCTGCCCAGTTCATTCCTGCCCTCTGAAGACCAAGGCATTCTGATCACGTCCGTACAGCTGCCGGCTGGGGCGATGCAGGACAGAACGCGAAAGGTGCTGGACCAGGTCACGGACTACTACCTCCAGCAGGAAAAGGATGCCGTCGACGGCGTCATGGCAGTCTCGGGCTTCGGGTTCGGCGGCGCGGGCCAGAACGTTGGCATCGTCTTCGTTCGCCTGAAGGACTTCGGCCAGCGCAAGTCGGCGAGCTTGTCCGCAAGCGCGCTCGCTGCACGCGCCACCACGGCGTTCGCCACGACAAAGGATGCCCAGGTATTCGTCCTTTTGCCACCTGCCATCGAAGGCCTTGGTTCGTCCAACGGATTCGACTTCTACTTGCAGGACGCTGGTGGGTTGGGCCGCGAACAACTCAGCACCGTCCGCGATCAGTTGCTCAGCGCCACAGCCAAGGATGCGAGCTTGCGCAACACCCGCCAGAACGGGCAGGAAGGCACGCCACAGTACGCCATCGATATCGACCCGGCGAAAGCGAGTGCGCTGGGCGTGAGCCTGGCCGACGTGAACACTACGTTGTCGACGGCTTGGGGTAGCAACTATGTCAACGACTTCATTGATCGGGGGCGCGTCAAGAAGGTGTACGTGCAATCCGATGCCGATTTCCGGATGCAACCCAAAGATTTGGACAACTGGCATGTACGCAATTCCAGCAACGCCATGGTGCCGTTTGCATCGTTTGCTAGCGGCCATTGGACCTTTGGTCCTGCTCGACTGGAGCGATACAACGGTTTGCCTGCCCTCCAGATTCAAGGGGAAGCCGCTGCGGGCGTGAGCTCGGGCACAGCCATGAGCGCGATTGATCGACTCGTCGCAAAGCTGCCCAAAGGCTATAGCCATGAATGGACGGGGCTGTCGTACCAGGAGCGCATGTCGGGCAGTCAGGCCACGTCGCTTTACGCGATCTCAGTGCTGGTGGTTTTCCTGTGCTTGGCCGCACTGTATGAGAGCTGGTCTATTCCCTTCGCCGTGATGCTATCGGTGCCAATCGGGATCGCCGGGGCACTTTTGGGAGCCCTGCTCTTCGACCAGTCCAATGACGTGTACTTCAAGGTCGGCCTGCTGACGACGATCGGCTTGGCGGCGAAGAACGCGATTCTGATCGTGGAGTTCGCGCTGGAGCGCCAAGCGCGCGGCGCGGGATTGGTCGAAGCCACGCTGGAAGCTGCCAAGCAGCGTTTGCGCCCCATTTTGATGACCTCGTTTGCCTTCATCCTGGGCGTCGCACCGCTGGCCCTGGCCACCGGCGCTGGCTCCGGCGCGCAACGGTCGATCGGCATTGGGGTGATGGGCGGCATGATCGCCGCCACCGTGCTGGGGATCTTCTTCGTGCCACTGCTCTTTGTAGGCGTGCGCGCTATTTTCAAACGGCAGTCGTCTCCCGATCTTGAACCAGACAACGGATTGCCTGCGAAGAATCCTGCCGCCGGTGATGTGACGAACCCAATATGAGCAAACGGAAAATGATCAGCACGAAGGCGACGGCGACGCATGGTCTCGCCCGCCCCCCCCACTCCCTGCCCCAACGCTGCGCACCCGTCATGACGTTGCTGGTCAGCATGTTCCTTGTGGCCGGCTGCGCCGTGGGCCCTGACTATCACGCACCGCCGGTCACATTGCCCGTCCAATGGGCCACGACGCAAGATCGCACACTGTCGTCCGCCGCACCGGACCTATCCCGATGGTGGACGCGTCTGGACGATCCGCTTTTGAATGCGCTTGTGGACGAGGCAGTAGCCGGCAATTTGGATGTGGCTACCGCGAGTGCCAAGATTCGTGAGGCTCGGGCCACTTACAACCAGGCGGCCGGCTCGTTGGTCCCATCGTTGACGAGCACAGCGTCCGCAACGCGGTCCGTCAGCAACGGCGTTGCGTCCGGCGGGACAACCGGCACGACATCTACCGGTCTCACGACCTCCTCAGGCGGCAATACGTTCAAGGCGGGGTTCGATGCGAGTTGGGAGTTGGACCTTTTTGGCGCCAACAGGCGCGCGGTCGAAGCGGCGGGATATGGCGTGGACGCCGCCCAGTGGAGTCTGCGTTCGACGCTGCTCACCCTGATCGGCGATATCACGTCCAACTACATTCAGGCGCGCGGCTACCAGACTCGTCTGGCATTGGCTCGCGACACCGTCTCATCGCAAGAAGAGACAGCACGGATCACGCAAGTCAAGTTTGACGCAGGCGCATCTTCCGGCCTGGATGCGGCCAATGCTACAGGCCAGGCGCAAACCACCAAGGCGGCGATTCCAACGTTGGAAAGCTCCTACGCACAGACCGTGCATAGCCTGTCTGTCCTGACGGGCCAGGCACCGGCTGCGCTGATGCAGCGTCTGCAGGCGGTTGAGCCGATCCCCACGCCACCGTTGCCAATCGCGCTCGGCATTCCTGCGAACGTGCTGCTCGCCCGTCCGGACGTTCTGCTGGCTGAACGCCAATACGCCCAATACACGGCCAAGATCGGCCAGGCAGAAGCGGCGCGCTACCCGAGCGTCAGCCTGACCGGCAGTCTGTCGACCTCTGGCAAACAGGTCGGCGACTTGGCGAAGCACTCTTCGATCGGTTGGTCATTCGGTCCGTCCGTGACACTTCCGCTTTTCAATGGCAGCAAGCTGAAGGCTACGGTGGATATCACCCGGGCCCAGCGTGATCAGTATTTCATCGCCTACCAGTCCTCTGTATTGGCCGCGCTGAAAGATGTGGAGAACGCTGCAGTCGGCCTGTCCCAGGAGACGGCGCGTGTCCAGAATCTGGAGGCCTCGGTCGATGCCTACCGCCAAGCGGCGAGCCTTTCCCAGCTCCTCTATCAGGCCGGCTCCACGGGCTTCCTTGATGTGCTGACGGCCCAGCGTTCGCTTTACACGTCGCAAGATGCGTTGATCCAGAGTCGGGTGCTGATCACCACCCAGTACATTGCGCTGAACAAGGCTCTGGGTGGCGGTTGGGACGGTGAGATCGATACGTCAACGCCGGCCGTCACTGACTCCTATACCGGGCCGCGTCTGTCCAGCGCCGAATGAGTACGGCTTTGCGTCGCTTGAGCTATAACCGGCAATGTTTAACCCTCCTCTGCGTCGATCAAGTTCATGATGCACGCGATCGAAGTGCGCAACGACCAGTCAATACTGCACACCCTCGATCAGCGAAAACAGAGGGTACTGAGGAGACGATCAGAGGGGCCGCCACGCAGAAGTCGAGCCACCAGGTCGGCAGGTAGCCAGCGCCCGCTGCCCCGCTCGGATCGTCTTTCGCCATGCCGGGCTGGACGTGCAGCCAGCAGCGAAAGGGGCCCGACGAGGCCCAGTCGCGCCAGTTGAATCGCAACTGCGCGAATGCGAAAGTGCGGATAAGGATGCACGGCCTTACCGCCCATAGGGTCAAGGGTCTGGTGAAAGCTCTCGGGAACCTGCGTCAGTTTAGGGAGTCGGTTCGGATCTTCGCCGACCGAATCGGAGCAGGTTCTAAGGCGCCTGCCCGCGGGACAGCAGCGCTGACGTGCGCCTTAAAGACGGCCTATCACCTAGGACCAGCAGATGAGGCGTCGCAGCCGCAACCGCCGAACTCATCAGATGCCCACCATAGGTCCTCCCGTGTGTTTCGGTTCACAGCGCAGACTGCGCTATTCTCTTGGATGGAGACCGTAAAACTGTCTGCTCGTCGAGGGACGCGTGCCGATGTTTGCTAGTCGGCGGCAGCAGCCAACGCCTGTGTGAGATCGTCCAAAAGATCGTCGCAGTGCTCAATCCCAACAGACAGTCGAACCATGTCCCGTGGAACCCCCGCCTCTTCAAGCTCTTTCTCGTCGAGTTGGCGGTGAGTTGTTGAAGCCGGATGACAGGCCAGGGACTTGGCATCGCCGATGTTCACCAGGCGGACGAACAATTTCAGAGCATCAATAAAACGCGCGCCGGCTTCGTGCCCTCCCTTTACCCCGAACGACAAGATCGAGGCCGGCCGCCCCCCCATGTAGCGTTTGGCCAATTCATGCTCGGGGTGGTCAGTCAGTCCAGCGTACTTTACCCATGACACCGCGGGATGCTCACGCAAGAACGTAGCAACCTTCAAAGCATTCTCAGTGTGACGCTCCATCCGTAGCGCAAGCGTTTCCAAACCCTGCAAGATCAGAAACGCATTGAACGGCGACAGCGCGGCCCCGGTATTGCGCAACGGCACGACACGGCACCTTCCAATGAACGCGGCAACTCCAAATGCTTCCGTGTAGGTGACGCCGTGGTATGACGGGTCGGGTGTGTTCAACATGGAAAATCGGGCTGCGTTCTCGCGCCAGGGAAAGGAACCCGAGTCGACAACGATGCCACCGATGCTGGTGCCATGACCGCCCATGTATTTCGTGAGGGAGTGCACCACGATGTCTGCGCCGTGTTCGAACGGTCTGCACAGCATCGGCGTGGCCACGGTGTTGTCGACGATGAGCGGGACGCCGTGCTTGTGCGCCACGTCGGCCAAGGCTCGGATGTCCACGATGTTGCCTGCGGGGTTGCCGATGGATTCGCAGAACACTGCTTTTGTCCTTGCATCGATCAACGCCTCGATGCCCGCCACATCGTCGTGGCCTGCAAAACGTGTCGTGATGCCGAAACGCGGGAGGGTGTGCGCGAACAAGTTGTACGTGCCTCCATAGAGCTTTGCAACCGAGATGATGTTGTCACCGGCTTCAGCGACCGTTTGAATCGCGTACGTGATCGCCGCCATGCCGGATGCAACGGCCAATGCGCCAACACCCCCTTCCAATGCAGCGACTCGTTTCTCGAGCACGTCGTTGGTCGGATTCATGATGCGCGTGTAGATGTTGCCCGCGACCTTCAGGTCAAACAGATCCGCACCATGTTGCGTGTCGTCGAACGCGTAAGCGGCCGTCTGATAGATGGGCACGGCGACGGACTTCGTCGTCGGGTCGGGGCTGTAGCCGCCGTGGATGGTGATGGTTTCCAGTTTCATAGGGTCTCCGGTGGGCTGAAACATGACCGCGTTGCGCCCGACGGCTCATGCGAATCAGTGAAGAATCTTTGACTTGGCTGGCGTACGCTGCGCTGTCGAGACAGGCCGCAAAACGTCGTCAGCGATATGGCTTTCTTGCCTGTTCGGCACGAGTCGGCACCTTTTTCTCGTCGGCGACCGTGGGCTTCGTTCTCGCCATCAATTTCCTGCGCAGCTTCTCCGCTTCCTCTCGCATGAGCGGTACCAGAGACTCCTGGCGCGCTTCGGGCAACCGGGTGTCGATCGCGCCGATGGAGAGCGCCGCATTGGGTTGACCGAACTGGTCATAAACAACGACGCCGATGCCCCAAGAACCAGGGTGCACCAGACCGCGGTGTGCTGCAAATCCCCTCGCCCGGGTTTCGACCACGAGCGTCTTCAGGCTGTCCACAGATATGGCCGGATACTTTTCTTTATAGATGAGGGCGTTGTCGGCAAGGATCGAATCAACTTCTTCATCTGGCAATGCAGCCAGGATGGCGATACTCCCTGCACCCACACCCAAAGGGTGCCGGTCGCCAACCGACAGCACATGAGCGCGAATGGGATAGTCGCCCTCTTCACGGTGCATGCAGACGGTGAAGTGTCCTCGGCGAACGGTCAAGAACGCTGTGTCTTGAGACACTTGGGCAAGACGCGCGACGCTGCTCTGCGCGAGTTGATGGATGCCGAACCGATCCTTCGCGAGTTCTCCGAGCACGTAGCTCTCATAACCCAGGTGGTAACGCTTGGTTGCGATGTCCTGCTCGACCAGTCCACCGCGAATCAACGCCAGCAGCAATCTGTGTACCGTCGGCTGCTTGAGCCCGCTCTCCGTCACGAGTTGACCGAGTGAAGCGCCTGCCGCGTGCAGCTTGGACACGTGCAACAGGACGGCGATGGCCCGGTCGATAGCCTGAGCCCCATCGGGGGCAGCGCCGCCTGCAGCAGTTCGGGCTCGTCTTTCCTGGTTCTCCATCTTTTCTCCGTGAGATTTTTTGATCCATATTATGGATATTCCAACTTTGCCAATTTTCTGCTATCAGGCCGATTTTCGACCTGCCCCCAAGGGAATTTAGGGTTAACGCCTACGTCAACCGCACGAAGTCCCAGTATGGTCGACATCAAGAATTTATATTTAGTCCATTATATGGACTTTACGCGCCTTAGCCAATTTGACTTGGACTTCCAACATGACGCAAACCCTTAAGGGCAAAACAGCCCTTGTATTCGGCGCTGGATTCAAGGGTGACGGCTGGAGCAATGGAAAGGCCACGGCGGTTGGCTATGCGCGCGCGGGCGCTTGCGTAGCGTGCGCGGACATCGACCTTGCCGCGGCAAAGGCCACCGCGGCGGTCATCGCCAGCGAAGGCCATCGGGCCATCGCCGTTCATAGCGACGTGAGGGACTCGGCATCGGTCGAAGCCGCCACGCGCTCTGCGCTGGCGTTCTCGGGGACCCTGGACATCCTTCACAATAACGTCGGTGTGACCCACATGGGCGGCCCCGTGGAATTGGATGAAAGCACCTTCCAGTTGTCGCTGGATCTGAACCTGGGTTCGGTGTTTCGCACGGTCAAGGCAGCCGTGCCGCACATGCTCAAACAAGGCAGCGGCGTCATCGTCAACATCTCTTCATTGGCAGCCTTGCGATGGACTGGCTACCCGTACTTCGTGTACTCGGCATCCAAAGCGGCCGTCAACCAAGCGACGGTCGCAATCGCCATGCAGTACGCGAGACAAGGCATACGAGCCAATTGCATCATTCCCGGCGCGATCGACACGCCCCTCATCTACCAGCAAATCGCTTCGCAGTACACATCGATTGAAGAGATGCTGGCTGCGCGCAATCGAATGGTGCCACTGGGACACATGGGCGATCCATGGGACATCGCTAACGCGTCCGTGTTTCTGGCGTCAGACCAAGCCAAGTTCATCACCGGTGTCTGCCTTCCGGTCGATGGCGGTCAAAGTTGCGCCACCGCTCCTCTGGGCTGACACCACCCATTCACGAAACCCCAGTCGAGGCGACACCTGGCAGAGGGGTTGCACGTTCGTCGACCCTTGCACCCGCCCAGCGCGGGCCAACACCAGCTGGCATGTCCACGCGCGCGACGCATCGCCACGCCAACGTGAGCCGCTGATCCGTGGCGGTGGGTCATGGGTTGATCACGCCACCGGGCGACATCCGAAGCTCAGCTTGTTGATCGCAAGGACCGCCCACGCGATCGCCTTTGGTGGTGACGGGCAGGCGAATTTCTCCAATGCGGTCGACAACGCGCACAGCTAAACGAGCTCGCCCGACTCCACCCCTCGGCGGCTCGGCGGCCAGTCACATGGAGCCGCTCCGACCTGAGTCCAAAAACCAGTTTTGACCATGTGAAAGATGATCAATAAAAGTCCATATTATGGATTTATATATAAATTATTTTCTTGCTTGCCAAGTGATTTGAAATGAAAACCCATGGTAAACCCCGAGATTCCTAGCTGTTTTCTAGGAATAAAGTCGGTTCTTGGCAGATGCGCAGCAGCAAATCAAGAATCCATATTATGGACTTTAAATAACATTTAAAAGTCCACAATATGGTTTCACTAGTCAAGCACCCAAGCTTTAGCTCACGGCCCTAATTGCTCCTCACCCGACAACCATGCTCACCACCCTCGTACAACCAGGAACTCCCGAGACCCAGCGACTGGAATCCATAGAGGGCCCGCTGCACAGCGTCCGCTTCAACGTTGCCGCTGGGGCAACTCTGCTTGCAGGAATCAGCCAGGGGATGCATCACGCAGGCATTCGCAGTGGGACGCTTCGGATGGCGGACTTCGATGTGCACGCCCTGCACTATGTTCGGCCGACCGAGACGGACGACGACGAGCACGTGGCGTTCTACAGCGCGACCCACCGCATCGACGCACCGGTCCGCGTCCTGTTGGCGGTGGCGACTTTCGGTGAGAAGGATGGCCAGCCATTCGTGCATTGCCACGCGCTGTGGACGGATGACGAAGGCAGGGTCAAAGGCGGCCACCTGCATAACGACTGCGTGCGGGTGTGCGAAGACACGCCAGCGACAGCTTGGGGTCTGGGCAATGCCGCAATGTCAGTTGAATTCGATGCGGAGACAAACTTCAGCTTGTTCCGCCCCCGCGCGGTGCAGGAGCGGCTCCCACCGCCCCGGAACGCGTCGCGCTGCGTGATCGCAAAAGTCCGTCCAAACGAGGATTTGCTAATCAGCATTGAACGCGCTTGCGAGCGCTACGGGATCCACCGGGCGCGCGTCGCTGGCAGCGTGGGCAGTGTGGTTGGTGCAACGTTCACCGATGGCCGAAGGGTATCGGACATCGCCACCGAGATCCTTGTGATCTCTGGGCACGTGGAGCCCGATGCCGAGGGGCCATGCGCTCAGTTGCGCATCGCACTGATTGACCCCAGAGGCGATGTCCATTTCGGAGATCTCGCCCGCGGGGAAAACGCCGTTTTGATCTGCTTCGAACTGGTCCTCGTTGAGGTCTGACAGTGGCTCGATATACCCTTTCCCACTGGGGCCTGTACGAGGTCGAGAAGACGGCCGCTGGAGAGCCGTCCATCGCCGCGTACCGGCACGATCCAGATCCATCGGCCATCGGACTGCACCAATTTGCGCCCGAACTTTCCCGGCTTCGTGTCCGCAAACCAGCGGTGCGCAGAAGCTGGCTTGAGAACGGGCCTGGCGCCAACCCCGAACTCAGAGGTCGGGAACCGTTCGTCGAAGTCGAATGGGAAGAGGCCTTCAGTTTGGTGGCCGCCGAGATCGAGCGCGTGCGCACGACCCACGGCAATTCGGCAATCTTCGGCGGGTCTTATGGCTGGGCCAGCGCCGGGCGCTTTCACCATGCCCAGAGTCAAATCCACCGCTTCCTAAACGCCGCAGGCGGTTATGTGCGCCACAAGGACTCGTACAGCCTTGGGGCGGCGCACGTGATCATGCCGCACGTGGTAGCAGGCATGGACGAGCTCATCAGCATCCACCACACGTGGGATGTTCTCGCTGAACATACCAAACTGCTTGTGACCTTTGGCGGCGTGCCCCGCAAGAACGCCCAGTCATCTCCCGGCGGCGTGGGACGCCACAGGGTTCGCGACGGGCTCGCGTCTTTGCACCGAGCCGCCGTGCGAATCGTCAACTTGGGGCCCGTCAACGACAACATCGAGACGGGCGGCCCGATCGAATGGATCCAGTTGCGGCCCAACACCGACGTCGCGATGATGATGGCGCTGTGCTGGGTGCTGCGCGACGAGAAACTGCACGACGTCGATTTCTTGAGTCGGTACTGCGTGGGGTATATCAATTTCGAGGCGTACCTACTGGGCGCCACGGATGGCATTGCGAAGACGCCGCAATGGGCTGCGACCATCACCGGCGTTCCCGCCGAAGTAACGTACCAATTGGCCCGCGACATGGCCAAAAACCGGACCATGCTCAATGTGGCGTGGTCGCTGCAGCGTGCCGAACGGGGCGAGCAGCCCTTCTGGGGTGTGGTGACTCTGGCTTGCATGTTGGGTCAGATCGGGCTGCCCGGAGGCGGGTTCGGCGCAGGCTACGGACCTGCCAACACAATGGGAACACCCCATCGCAAGATCGGTGGCCCCACCCTGTCGCAAGGCTTCAACCCCGTGACGCAGTTCATCCCAGTGGCGCGGATTGCAGACCTGCTGATTCACCCGACCGAAGCCTTCACTTACAACGGGACCACCTACACGTACCCTGACATCCGAATGGTGTACTGGGCCGGCGGCAACCCGTTTCATCATCATCAGGATCTGAATCGGCTGGTGAAGGCATGGCAACGGCCTGAAACGATCGTGTTCCACGAACAATACTGGACCGCCGCTGCGAAGTTTTCAGACATTGTGCTGCCCGCGACGACCTCCCTGGAACGTGACGACATCGGTTATGCATCGCAAGAGGGCGTGCTGGTCTGGATGTCAAAAACGACTGAGGCCGTGGGCTATGCGCTCAGCGACTACGACATCTTCGCCGGGATTGCCAGCAAGCTGGGGTGCGCCGACGTGTTCACCGAAGGACGCTCGGCCGACGCATGGCTGAGGGTCATGTACGAAGATCTGGTGCCCAAGTACGACCGCGTCGGCATCGCGCTTCCGGACTTCGAAGCGTTCAAGGAACTGGGACTGATCGATCTGGACGCATCCGGGTCCAGTCACGTCATGTTCAGCGCCTTTCGCGAAGACCCGCTAACCCACCCTCTCAAGACGCGCTCTGGCTTGATTGAGATCACTTGCCGCGATATCGAATCGTTCCAATTGAGCGATTGCGTCGGTCACGCGGCCTGGCTTGCCCCGACCGAATGGTTGGGATCAGATCTGACGGGCAAGTACCCATTGCATCTGTTGACGGACCAGCCCCGCAACAAGTTGCACAGCCAGCTGGATGCGAGCCCGCACAGCATGGCCTCGAAGGTACACGGCCGCGAACCTGTTTACCTGAGTGCCGACGACGCGGGCGCTAGAGGCATCCAACACGGTGATCTGGTGCGCGTATTCAATGACCGAGGCGCCTGCCTGGCCATCGCCACCGTTTCGGCCGACGTGATGTCAGGCGTGTGCCGTATCTCCACAGGCTCCTGGTACGACCCCGATCCAGACACTGGACTCGACAAGCATGGCAATCCCAACGTCCTGACGAACGACGTTCCGGCCTCAGGACTGTCGCAAGGCTGCGCTGCCCAATCGTGCCTCGTTCAATTGGAGCGCTTCACCGGCGAGCCGCCGCCAGTGACCGCCTTCGAACTGCCCGCCTTTGCCGACCGGGCGGATGACAGCGGCATCTGACGGCTTTGCCTTTCACCATTTTCACAAGGAGACATGTCATGTATCAACTCTCACGTCGCAAGATGTTTGGCGTCGCAACCGGCACAGCACTGGGCTTGGCTGGCTGGGGCCAGTCGCGTCCGGCACACGCTGCGGATTTCACATTGAAGTACGCCAACAACGCGCCCGCAGCCCACCCCCTCACGGTCCGCATGAAGGAAGCCGCGGAAGCCATCCGCGCTGAGACCAATGGCAAAGTGGACCTGCAGGTGTACTTCAATAGCCAGCTTGGCGGCGACACCGACATGCTCGCCCAATTGCGTGCGGGTGGCTTGGATTTCTTCACGCTTTCACCCCTGATCCTTTCGTCCATGGTGCCCAAAGCGGCCATAAGCGGCATCGGGTTCGCGTTCTCGGACTACCAGAAAGTGTTCAGCGCGATGGACGGCGAGCTTGGCGCGTTCGTGCGTGCAGAGATCAGCAAAACCGGCCTGCATCCCTTCGAAAAGATTTTCAACAACGGCTTCCGGCAAATCACGACGTCCACGCGCGCGATCCATCAACCGGCTGATCTTAAGAATCTCAAGATCCGCGTCCCACCTGCGCCCCTGTGGACGTCGATGTTCAAGAGCTTCGATGCGGCACCACTGTCGATCAACTTTGCCGAGGTCTATTCCTCACTGCAGACCAAGATCGCTGACGCGCAGGAAAACCCGCTTGTGACCATCGATTCGGCCAAGCTATACGAAGTCCAGAAGTTCCTGTCAAAGACCAACCACATGTGGGACGGATTTTGGTTCCTAGCAAGTGGCAAGACTTGGAACAAGCTGCCGGCGGACGTGCGCCAGGTCATCGAAAAGCATGTGAACCGCTGCTGCCTGCTGCAGCGCGAAGACGTCATCTCGCAGAACGTGTCGCTCGAAAAACACGTTGCCGACAGCGGTCTCGCCATCAACAGCGTGGACAGCACGCCGTTCCAGGCGAAGCTCAAGTCAGCTGGTTTCTACAAAGAGTGGCAGACCCGGCTGGGCGACCCGTTGTGGGCCTTGTTGGAAAAAAGCGCTGGCGCTTCGCTCTAAAACTCATGAAGCCCGCCGTGGCGGGCTTCCATCCGCGTACCCATCAAGGATGTTGCGATGAAAACAGCCATTCCCATTCCCATTGGTCACCCCACAGGGCTCTCACGCTTCGCGGCCAGCCTCGATGCAAGGATGCGTCCCCTGATCGAAGTCCCGTGCGCTCTGCTCGTGGTGATAGATATCGTCGTACTGTCCATCGGCGTGGCCAGCCGGTACGTGTTCCACAGCCCACTGGTTTGGTCAGACGAGCTTGCCGCGATGGTCTTTCTTTGGCTCGCCATGCTCGGTTCCGTCGCCGCCTTCCAGCGCGGCGAGCACATGCGCATGACTGCGCTTGTAGGGAAACTCAAACCCAACACGCGAGCTTTCGTTGACGTGATCGCCATCGTTGTGCCGATCACGTTCCTGCTCCTGGTGCTTCACCCTTCGTACGAGTTCGCTTCCGACGAGGTGATGATGACTACTCCCGCTCTGGAGGTGTCGAACGCGTGGCGCGCGGCCGCACTGCCGGCCGGTTTTGCGCTTATGACGGTGGTCGCATTCCTCAAACTGGCCCAGGTGACCAGTGTGCGCCACCTCGTCAAGGCGGTCGCCACCGTGGCAATCATCGTCGCCGCGTTCTGGTTGCTGCAGCCCGTCTTCGCGAAACTCGGCAGCGCCAACCTGTTGATCTTCTTCGTGGGATTGGTCGCCGTGATGGTCTTGACGGGCGTCCCGATTGCATTCGCGTTTGGGCTTGCCACCTTCGCCTACCTCGGTCTTACTACGGCGACACCGACCGTCATCGTGGTAGGTCGTATGGATGAAGGCATGGGACATCTAATCCTATTGGCCGTCCCAATGTTTGTGTTTCTCGGTCTTCTGATTGAAATGACGGGCATGGCCAAGGCCATGATCGGCTTTCTGGCCAGCCTGCTCGGCCACGTTCGCGGCGGACTCAACTACGTGCTGATCGCCGCGATGTACCTTGTATCGGGCATTTCAGGATCGAAGGCCGCGGACATGGCGGCCATCGCCCCAGTGTTGTTTCCCGAAATGAAGAAGAGGGGCGCCAAACCGGGCGACCTCGTGGCGCTGCTCTCAGCAACCGGCGCACAGACGGAAACAATTCCGCCCAGCTTGGTGTTGATCACGATCGGCTCTGTGACGGGGGTTTCCATCGCGGCGCTTTTCACAGGCGGATTGCTGCCGGGCGTGGTGCTCGGAGTGGCGCTATGCGCGCTGGTTTGGTGGCGCTATCGCGGCGAGAACCTCGACGACGTGCAACGCGCCACCAAACGCGAGATATGGAAGGCCTTCCTGGTCGCGCTGCCGGCGATGGCCCTGCCCTTCATCATCCGGGCCGCAGTGGTAGAGGGCGTGGCAACCGCCACGGAAGTCTCGACGATTGGGATCGTTTACGCCTGCCTGATGGGCATTCTCGTGTACCGCCAGTTCAAGCTGTCGCGGCTGTTCCCGATGCTGGTAGACACCGCGTCCCTGACCGGGGCCATCCTGCTCATCATCGGCGCGGCCACCGCCATGGCATGGGCGTTGACGCAGTCCGGCTTTTCCGCGTCGCTCGCGCAATACATGTCCAGCTTGCCCGGTGGTGCGCCCGTCTTCATGGCGGTGTCCATCGTCGCCTTCATTGTGTTGGGAAGCGTGCTCGAGGGAATTCCGGCTGTGGTGCTTTTCGGCCCCCTTCTCTTTCCCATCGCCAAGGCCGTGGGGATCCACGAAGTGCACTACGCGATGGTGGTCGTGCTCTCCATGGGCCTCGGCCTCTTCGCTCCGCCTTTCGGCGTGGGCTACTACGCCGCATGCGCAATCAGCAAGATCCATCCCGACGAAGGCATCCGCCCGATCGTTGGTTACATGGTGGCGCTGTTTATCGGCGTGGTCGTCGTCGCAGCGGTGCCCTGGATCTCGATCGGCTTCCTCGCCACATCACAACCCTAAAAGGAAGGTATTCATGAAACTCCCCAAGACAGAGCGGTTGCGCGACTTGGCAGCGCGAGCGTACAAGGTTCGAATCAACGCGCTACGCATGGCAGAGATCCACGGCCAGGGCTACATCGCCCAGGCGCTGGGCGTGGCCGATCTGCTAGCCGTCACGTACCTCGACTCGATGCAGACTCGGCCACAAGAGCCGAAATGGGAGGACCGCGATCGCTTCCTCCTGTCGGTCGGACACTACGGCATCGCCCACTACGCGATCCTGGCTGAGGCCGGATACATCAGCGAAGATGAACTCGACACGTACGGATGCGACGACAGCCGTCTCCCGATGTCGGGCATGTCGGGCTATACCCCCGGCGCAGAAATGTCCGGGGGCTCCATTGGCCTCGGCTTACCAATGGCGGTAGGCATGGGTCTTGGACTGAAACGCAAGAATAACAAGGCGTTCGTCTACACGTTCATGGGCGACGGAGAGATGGCCGAGGGTCCGACCTGGGAAGCAGCGGCCGCCGCGTCGCACTTCGCGCTGGACAACATCATCGGCATCGTTGACTTCAATGGCGTCCAAGCCGATGGCCCGAGTACCCAGATATTCAAGACGGAACCACTGACCGACAAGTTCCGCGCTTTCGGCTTCCACGTACAACGCGTGGACGGGAACGACCTGGAGGCCCTCGTCGATGCGTTTGAAATGGCGCGTAATCTGAAAGACGTCGTGCCTCGAATCATCATCTGCGACACGAAGATGGGCAAGGGTGTGGACTTCTTGGAGAAGCGCGAGAAAAACCATTTCATCCGCCTGGAAAAACCTGAGTGGTCGTCAGCGTACGAGCGCCTTGGCGCATTGAGGAAAGAAGTAGCATGAACAACAGCACCGTGATGGAACAAACAACAGTCCAAGCGCCGAAGCCCATGGCGCAAATCGCTTCGAACGTCGAAGAAGGGCATCGCGTCCGCGCCACGCCCTTCGGCAAGGCACTGGTCGCCCTGGCCGAATCGGATCCGCGCATCGTGGGCATGAGCGCAGACCTGGCCAAATACACCGACATGCACATCTTCGCGCAGGCCTTCCCGGACCGCTTCTACCAAGTCGGGATGGCCGAGCAGCTGATGGCAACGGCGGCGGGAGGATTGGCAAAGGAAGGCTTCGTCCCTTTTGCTTCGACCTATGCGACTTTCGCATCGCGCCGCTGCTATGACTTCATGTCGCAAGCTGTCGCGGAGCAAAACGCCAACGTCAAGCTGATCGGCGGCCTGCCTGGCTTGACCACAGGCTACGGCCCAAGCCACCAGGCGACAGACGACCTCGCCATTTTTCGCGCGATGCCGAACCTGGTCGTGATAGATCCGTGCGACGCGCTGGACATCGAACAAATCGTGCCTGCCATCGCAGCCTATCCCGGCCCCGTCTACATGCGAGTGCTGCGCGGCAATGTGCCATTGGTCCTTGACGAGTACGACTACAAGTTCGAGCTCGGCAAGGCCAAGGTCCTGCGAGGCGGCCGTGACGTTGTCATCATCGCGACCGGGTTCATGACGATGCGGGCGTTGGATTCGGCCAAGGAGCTGGAGAAAGATGGCATCGACGTGAGCGTTGTGCACGTGCCCACCGTCAAGCCGCTGGACGAAGCGACGATCATTGCGGAAGCCAGCAAGGGCGGCCGCCTGGTCGTGGTGGCGGAGAACCACACGACCATTGGCGGATTGGGCGAAGCGGTTGCGGGCACGCTGATGCGCGCACGCGTGTCGTGCTCGTTCCACCAGATTGCCTTGCCAGATGCGTTTCTGCACGCGGGATCCTTGCCAGTCCTTCAGGATCGGTACGGCATCTCACGCAAGGCCATGATGGCCAGCATCAAGAACTGGCTATAAGGCTTCCACCTCGCCGTTCGCGTCTGCGGGCGTTCAGGGGGCGGGCGCCCGCCCCTGAGCGGGCCCATCGCCATCTCAACAAGGATTCGCCATGAATCACCAAGATCGTGTTTGCATCGTGACCGGGGGTGCCAGTGGCATCGGGCGTTGCATCGTAGAGAAATTTGCGCTTGAGGAGAAGGCGACGGTGTGCTTGCTCGATCGCAATGCCGAGAGCGCCCACGCTGTGGCGGAGTCGGTCCGCGCGTCAGGGGGAACGGTCCATCCCTACGCGGTGGACTTGTCCAACATCGCCGCCATCGAGCGCGTTTTCTCGGATCTGGTCGCCGCCGTGGGCGGCCCGCAGATTTTGATCAACTGCGCCGGCTTCGCATCGGTGGAAGCTGCTGCCACTTTCAACATTAACAACTGGCGCAAGAGCATGGACATCAACGTGACGGCAGCCATGCGCCTTTCCCAACTGTGCATCGCCACCATGCGCGAGCATCGATGGGGACGCATCGTGAACATCTCGTCTGTCAGCGCCGATCTAGCAGGAACCGGCCGCCTCGCCTATGGCACGTCCAAAGCAGCGCTCAACGCCATGACGCGCCAGTTCTCGGTCGAGGTGGCACAAGATGGCATCACGGTCAACGCGGTCGCGCCCGGCCCGGTCCAGACGTCGCTGACCGGCGAGAACCATGGTGGCAGCACGGCCGACATCTACAAGAGCATGATCCCAATGGGACGTTACGGCTCCATGGAGGAGATCGCCCACGCCGTGTCGTTCCTTGCCTCCACCGGCGCCAGCTACCTAACTGGCCACACCCTGCCCGTCGATGGCGGATTCCTGGCGAGCGGCATCATCGTCCGCGACCTTTTCAACAACGCTTGAAAAGCACCCCGGCTACCCCTGATACGTCGAAGGCGATCCCGTGGACGGGGGACGGCCTGACGCTCGGCGGCTTGGCACCGCGATCCAGCCATGTTCCTAAGGCGTTCGCCCAACGGTCGCCTGATCTCAGGCTCGTTACGAGGTGCATGGACCTTCTAGTTTTGCGACGCGTGGTGAAGCGTTTGCGCGGTCCACACCACAGGTTTCTGACGAACGGATGGAGCCATGCACATCGGGGTATGCAAGTAAACAACGCGAGCTGAGACGCGCGTCGCCGTCACGGCTGAACTGCGAAAAGCTCGTGGGGCATCGTTGTACCGATCATCGGCGGGTGGTTGCTTCAGGCGGGCGGCTGGCACGCCAGCTTCTGGGCTCTCGCCGGCGTGAGCTCAGCCAAGCTCCTATGGGTGTGGCGCCGATGCCCGGAGTCACTGCCGGTGCAACCGACGCGCCACCGAACCTCAGACCCAAGCATCTCAGGGATTCTTCATCCGACTATCGCTGCGACGACCCCCTGCCGCTCCGGTGGCAGCCAGTGAGCTGATCTCCGTCAGTGCTGGCCCCTCGACGACCGCTTCTTCAAATACCTCAGGTCAAAAACATTCCCGCTTTGTACCAGCAAGCGCGCCATCGTTTTGAGCTCCCCGCGTTGCAATTTCTGCGATGTTGTCAGGGGCAACGCTGCAACAAAAGCGATGTAACCCGGAACCTTGAAGTAGGTCAACTTCTTACCCGCAGAGTCGAATATCTGCCGAGCGGTGTCGATCGTCGGCGCGACCCCCTCGGCCAGTTCAATGCAAGCCATCACCTCTTCGCCTCGCAACTCGTCATCGACTGGCCCCACACCAACGGCTCGCACCCCGGCGATCTGGTTCAACACGCCCTCCACTTCCAGCGACGCAATGTTTTCTCCGCTGCGACGAACAATGCTCTTGCTACGATCCACGAAGTGCAACGACCCGTCATCGCCTTCGCGCACCATGTCGCCAGTGCGGAACCATCCATCGGACCAAGCCTCCTCCGTCAACACGGACTGACCTGCGTAGCCGCTGAAGAATCCCCCTCGCGCATCCTCGCCAGCGGCGCGCACCTGCAATTCGCCAGTCGCGCCCTTGAGGACCTGATTGCCGTCGGGTGTTACCAAGCGATATTCCATTGCATTGGTGGGCCGGCCGAAACACCGAGTCCCCACATGGCGCGGCTCCTCGCTTGCTACCATGGCTGCACCCGCCCCCACCTCAGTCATCGACCAAGATTCGAGCAGCGGAAAACCGAAACGCTCCTCGAAGGCCTTGTGGTGGGATGGATGAACGCCCGCACCAAATCCGAAACGCAGCGCGTGACGTCGCTCGTGCTCTCCCTGCGGGATTTGCAGGAGCATGGCAGGCATGACACCCAGATAGTGAACGATCGTCGCGCGGCTCTCGGCTACGACCTGCCACCATGATCGAGGGTGAAAGCGATCCAGCTGTACGATGCAGCCGCCCGACAGCACCATGGCCATGGTCGAGCAGGCCAGAGCGTTCATGTGCGTGAGCGGCAACGGCGTGATCAGCCGCTCCTCTCCGTTGCGAACGTGGCACAGCCCGCCGACGTTTATGTACCACGTGCCGAAGGCCAGGAAATAGCGGTTCGACAACATGCACCCCTTGGGCGCACCGGTGCTGCCGGACGTATAAACGAGCGAGCACTCGTCGCGCCCGGAATTTGGTGACGCCTGCAGGCAATGCGGCGGATCGCTATCGATCACATGCACTGGAAGAGTCGGAGCCGCGGCCTCGAGCAGGGCGCGTCGCTCGGGCAAGGCCACGGCCATGGCCACACCGCTGTCGCGCACGACATGAGCCATGTCCGCAGTGCTGCCTTCCGCATTGAGTGGCACGATCGAGATGCCCAGCGCATTGAGCGCCAGCCAATGCACGAAGAAATCCGCCCGATTGTCCAGCAGCAGAGCCACACGATGGCCCGTTCGCAGGCCGCTCTCGCGATAAGAGGGGACTAGCGACTCGGTCAAGCGCGCGGCCTCACCATAGGTCAGATCCAGTGGACCGCGGGCGTAGCTAGCAGCGGCGGTGGCTGGAATGTGAACGAACGGAGCCTGAGGAGTGCGATCCGCGGTTTGACGAAAGGCTTGATAAACGGAGCTGGGGGCGTTCAACATATGCGGTTCAGATTGGAATGGCAGTGCCGACGCTGGCGCCGCCGCACACGAAAAGGTTCTGCCCTGTCACCCAGCTGTTGCGCGGGTCGGCAAAGAAAAGGACCGCGCGCGCGACATCCTCGGGCTCTCCAAGGCGACGCATCGGCAATGCAGCCGCAAGGTCACGGGCTTTCTGGCTCTGAGCCGGAATGTCAGCCACGAGCATCGGCGTGACGGTCGGTCCGGGTGCCACGGCGTTGACGGTGATCCCATACGGGCCCAACTCCAGCGCCCACGTACGCGTCATCGCCACCAGCGCAGCCTTCGTCGCAGAATAAACGGTGCGCCCCGCCATTCCGACCAGCGCGCGCGACGACAGGTTCACAATCCGGCCAAAACCGCGCTCGCGCATGCCGGGCGTGAGAGCTTGCGCCAACACCACCGCGGCCCGCAGATGAAGGTCCACGAGGAGTTCAAACTCCTCATCCGCCACATCTTCGAGCCTCGTGTTTCGCACGACACCCGCGTTGTTGATCAAGATGTCGAAAGGCGCTTGCTTCGCGAGATCCAGCGACATTGTTCGCGTCGAACGGATGTCACTCAAATCGACCTCATGCTGCGCGAAAGCGGCGTGAGATAAGGAGCCTTTGTCGCGAGACAGGGAAACGACTTCCGCGCCCTGACTTAGGAGTGCATGGCACACAGCCGCGCCGATCCCGGCGCTACCGCCAGTCACCAGTGCACGGCGACCCGTAAAGATGTCACCGCTACTCATGGGAAAAGTTGCACCGAAGGCAGCGCAGCGTCGCAATTGAGTAGGTTGACCCGCTTAGTTCGGATTCGAAGCTTGCCTTTTGCGTCAACCGCCAAGGTGTGCCAAGAGACGGCGCCCAGGACAAACTGCTCTTCACCGCGCGCCTCGAGATAGGTGTAAGAAGTCCGAACCAGGTAGTCGTTGCGCTCGGGATCAAAGCGCTCTACCGTGGGCTGCTGAAGAACGTGCAATCCACGACTCACAGGTTGCTGGGAAAACGCGCGCGCATGACCAAGCCGTTCGACGCGAAGCCGTAGCAGCAGCTTATCCTCATGCATGAGCGAGTTGTGGCTGACTGCATCGACCTGGTCGTGTTGCAGAGGAATCCAGTACACGCCATCGTCGGCGAAAAGCTCGTACCAGTCACCGTAGCGCCGCTCATCGAGCAGCCGCGCCTCGCCAACGACGAAAGCGACGAGGTCGTTTTGACTGATTTCTTTGGCAACTTCGATCATTCCTCTTCTCCCATCATCGACGACCATGCACGAAACTGATTGCGCACGGATATCTCGCTCGTTCCATTGACTGTGAGGTCACGGGCCTTCTCTTCGTCACTGACATGATTGCGATGAAGACTGATCCATGGATTGCCATTGGCAGCCAATCCCTCCTGGATGGACCGGTAGCAATGCAGGTCGTCATGGCCGACCACCGACATCGGTGAATTGATCAGACGGCTGTACATCATGGTGCGTTGCAGGAGCGCATCGGGCGCCCCCTTCAGACGCAGGGTCCACGACTCAACGACGGTCTTGTCCACCGCGATTGGCCGGATCACGCGTATTGCCTGGATGGCTCCCTTGACGGTCAGGCTCGGGTAATAGACAGTGTTGTGACGCACAGTCCCGAGAATCGCGCGCGTGCGCTCTTCGCCATAAGCCGCAACGAGCTGTTCCTCGTATGCCGGCACCTGCGAATAGCTCGAATGCAGCGAGATCGATTCGGTACCCGTGTAGCTGTGCCCGCCTGCAAACACGCGCACACCCATCGCATCAGAGAACTGGTAGTTTTCAGTGAAGGGGACCATGACCTCGATGGCCATCGGCTTGACTTTGTCCGAGGGCTCATCCTTCCACAGGGATTTCGCTGTACCTGCCGAGGATTCGTGGGCCACCATCGGATGCATCGTGTCGTTGAGATTCTCGATGAACATCTTCCAGTTGCAGTTGTGCGTGTACCGCAAACAACCGCCCACAACCTCGAGTTCGCCTTCGGCCGAACGATCGGCCATGTTGTCGATGGAACTCAAGGAGTCGCCGAAGTACTCCTCAAAACCGGGTCCGGTGTCAGACAGGCGGGCGAAGACGAAGCCGCGCCGTGAGGCAACGTTCTGAATGCGGCACATGCCGCCGCTGGCCGGCGCCTGTGCGAACTCTGTGCCTTCATAGCCGCTGCGAAGAGGAACACCCGCCAGGCTTCCGTCAGTTCGGTAGATCCAGGCATGGTAGGGGCAACGGAACTGGCGACCGGTGTTGCCTGTCGGGGCCGTGACGAGTTTGGCGCCCTTGTGGGCACAGCGATTGAGAAGTACGCGGACGCTATGATCCGGCTGTCGCACGAGAAGGACCGGTTGATTGCCAAGATCGGCGGTCAGGTAATCGCCCGGCTCGGGCACCTGGCTCTCATGCCCCACGTAAATCCAGGCGCGCCGCCACAGGCGTTCCATTTCCAAGTCGAAGATTTCCGGATCCACGTACACATCACGATGTACTTGGTCGACCTTGATCAGCGCAGCGATGGCCTTGGCATCGTTGCGATACCGATTGACGTTACTCATGTTCGTCCTTTGGAAGCGATGAACTGATTTGTTGTTTCCTGCTCTGCAGGCATTCCGTCGGGCAGGCCCATTGGGAAGGGCCAGTCAGAGCCGAATAGGATGTGGGTAGGTCCGAATACGTCTCTCGCCAGGCTGAGGACGCCGGGATGGTGCGCGATGCAGTCCGCGTAGAAGCGCCTTGCCGCCTGCAACGGCCTCTCCACCTCGTGATCCACGCCGGGGCGGCGGGTCTCGAATCCGCGCTCCATGCGCCCGACCAGCGATGTGAAGACGCCACCTGCATGGGCGAGACAGAATCGCCCCCTCGGATATCTGGCGGGCACGCCCGCCATCACCAGATGTGCGGCAGCCACCCCGGTTTCCATGGGATTGCCAATGAGATTCTCCAGATAGAAGGAAGCGAGCCGGCCGTCGGCACATGCACCCGGATGCAGGAAGACGAATGCGCCCTTGTCGTCGAGGATCTTCCAAAGTGGTTCGTAGGCCGCATCTGAAAAAAGGATTCGCGGGTCGCCGCCCGCGGCGAGCGCGACACCCTCGAACTGGTGTCCCTCATAGTGCCTGAGCAGTCGCAGCGCCAGCGCAGGATGTTCCATGGGCAGATGAAGAAGCGCAGAAAGTCGCTGGTCATGCGCCGCGGTCAACTCGAGCAGCCCATCGTTCAAGGCTCGAGCCCAGAGTTCGGCCGCGCGCTCATCGAGCTGCTGGCGATACAGGGGCGGAGGCACGGAAACCAGCGCCCTGTCCACGGAGTGTTCCTCCATCCAAGCCAGCAGACGCTCGGGGAAATACAGATTCGCAATACCGATGGCATGGCCGTCGACGGTCAGCTTGGGCGGTTCGGAATGCCACACAACGCCCGGAAGACCCGCCAAGCGCTCGGCTGCGAAGGGCACCAGATGCGCGTGAACATCGAGAGCAATGGGATTCATGGGCGGTCCGGGCCGTTTTCAGCGCGGCTCAAGATTCGCGTTCATTTCGTTGCCCCAGAACTCCGGCGACCATTTCGGTCCCCAGACATAGGGGAGCTGGTTCCAGTCCCTCGTGACCCAGGCTTCACTGATCTTGTCCATATCGCTGTAGTACTCGACCCAGCTGCCCCAGGGATCCCGGATGTAGAGGAACAAATTCGAAGCCAGGGCATGGCGCCCCAGCCCGAACTGATCGGCGAACCCCGCTTCTCGCATCTGCCAGCCGCCAAAGCCGAGCTGGTCAAACGAGTCCACGTAGAAGCTCGCGTGTTGGAATCCGCGATGCGTACTGTTGATGAGACCGAAACAGTGGTGATCTCGAACGCCTTCGCCGCCCGCCATGAACGAAACCTTGCCCACGGCACGGTCCGTCGTGCGCAGACCCAATGCCTCGCTCAGGTAAGCCTCCGCCTTTGCGAAATCCTGGGTGAAAAGCAGCATATGTCCCAATTTCTTGGGCAGGACTTGCTTGGGCAGTTCCGTCCAAAGATGTCGGTCCACCCGCTTGTGATCCACGACGAACGGCTCGATGACGACTTCATCGGCAGGCGTGCGCGGGGTGAGGTTGAACCATGTCCCCCACGGATCCTGAAACCAAAGTCCCGGGCGAAGACCGGCAAACGGCGGCGCTGCTGCCGGTGTGCCCAGCGCCTTCAGCCGCTCTTCGAAGCGCGGCAAGTAGGCCGCCTCCACGAAGAAGGAGAGGTGGTGCAGGCGCTTGATGGAGCCCGGTGGGCCTTGGAGTACCAGCACGCTCGGCGCTGCCACATCGGCACATCCCAACGCGAGCGCGCCCTCATGCGCCTTGGGTTGCAGACCGAACGCAGTGTAGAAGCTGCGCGCTACCTCGACGTCAGGCACTTCAAATCCATATCCTGCAAGTGAATGCACGCGTGCGGAAGACATCAAAAGTCTCCTTCTCGATAGGACGTGAGGTCGGTGGCCGTTACCTTGTTGTCCAACTCGCCCAGCCCCGTGGCTCGAACAATCACGCGGTCGCCATCGGCCAGGAAAACCGGAGGCACGCGTGCATTGCCGATACCGCTCGGGGTGCCGGTGAGGAGGACGTCACCCGCCTCGATCGTCATGCCGGAGGAAAGCTCAGCGATGAGTTCTGGGATCGGGAACGCCATGTCGCTAACAGTGGCGCTCTGCATGGTCCTGCCATTCAACTCGCACTCAATGGCAAGCGCTTCAAGCGCGACGTCATCACGGTGAACGATCCAGGGCCCAAGTGGCATCGTCGCGTCGATGCTCTTCCCCTTGAGCCACTGTCCCCCGTGACGGCGTTGCAGGTCGCGTTGCGAAACGTCATTGGCCAGGCAGTAACCCCAGACATGGTCCATTGCTTTCGCAATCGAAATGCTGCGACCGCGCTTTCCCAGGACGACGACGACCTCGGCCTCGTAGTCCCATTTGGCCGAAAGTTTGCTATCGAAGGCGATCGGATCGCAGGGCGCGATCACGGTCGCTGGCGCCTTCGTGAAGAATGTGGGAGCGTCAGGTTTGGGCACGTCCTGGCCTTCGCGCTTGCCCTCACTCTCGTAGAAATGGTCCCAGTAGTTCCAGCCGGTGCAGAGCACGTCACGCCGGAACCTTCTGAGCGGCGACAGCACCTTCACATCCTCCAGGGCGACGACGTCGATCGAGTTCGCGGCATGAACCTTCAGCTCTTGCGCAAACTCCGGCCCACGCGAGACGATGTCCAGCACATCGCCCAGCTCCAGAGGCAGAAGGCGAACGCGTCCCTCGTCGTCCAGGCAGGCCGCGCGCTCAGCTCCGCGCAGCAAAACAGTTCCGAGTCGAAGTGCCATGGTCTCAGTCCTCGATGACAGCGATCGCGCTGATCTCGATCAGGTACTCCGGCTTGACCATCTTGCTGACCTCGACCATGGTCGACGCCGGCGCAGGGGCCTCGAAGAACTCACGGCGCACCTTGTGGATGATGTCGAAGTACTCGATGTTGCGAACGTAGACATCGACACGACAGATGTCGCGCAGCGTGCCGCCCGCGTCCTCCACCGCGGCCTTCAGGTTTTCACAGACCTGGCGGGTTTGCGCTTCGATGTCACCGATGCCGGCGATGGTTCCATCCGCCTTCCGCGCGGTCATTCCCGAAATGAAGGCCATGCGGCCCGCAGGCTTGACGCTGATGGCGGCCGAAAAGTGTCCGTTCGGCGTCGCCAGCGACGCGGGGGAGTGTTGCTTCTTCGTGCTCATGATGGTTTTCTCTCTGTGGTTGGATCAAAGGGTCGACGTCGCGCCGAGGGGCGCCACGCGAGCGGATTGCGCGAGGCTGTCAAACTGGGCGACAAGCTCTGGCGAGAGCTTCAACGCGTGCTGGTTGTGTGCACGGCGTTCGCGCTCAAGATCGCCCGGGGCGTAGACGGCAGCCACCTCGGGCGCGCGCACCGAATTGCGAATGCGTTCGGCAAACGCTTCGGCTCGCGCGGGCATGCCCGCCCCCGCATCAATGGCAAGAAACCAGTGTGCGCAGTCGTAGGGACGATCGGAGGCGCCATAAAGAGGCTGAACCTCCGCAGCCATAGACCCGCCGGAGAGCCCACCACACAGAAGATCGACCATGACCGCGAGCCCAAAACCCTTTGGACCAGCGGCTGGCAGAAGCATCCCTGCAATCGCCTCGCTCGGGGACGTCGTCGGCCGCCCGCCCTTGTCAGTTGCCCAGCCTGGCGGGATGGTCCCGCCCTCGCGCTCTGCGTTGCGGATCTTTCCCATGGCTGAATTGCTGGTCGCCATATCGATGACGATGGGTCGGCCCGCCAGCGCCGGGAATGCGAACGACAGTGGGTTGTTGCCGACCACACGCTCCGCGCCGCCGGGCGCCGGCATCAGCGGACGCGTGTTGGACATCGCTGCGCCAATCAGGCCAGCTTCTGCAATCCGCGCACTCCAGTACGCTGCCGTTCCGAAGTGAAACGCATGCCGTACCGCGACAACGGCCACGCCCGTCTGACGTGCTCGCTGGATCGCCAGATCCGTCGCCAGTACTGAAGAGACTTGGCCGAGCGCATGGTCGGCATCCAGAACCAGCAACGAAGCACGGTCTTCAACGACGTTGGACACCGGCTTGGCTTTGACGCTGCCGGCACGCAGGCGCTCCACATACATCGGCAGCAGCATGCAGCCATGAGACGCCACGCCCTGCAGATCGGCCTCGACGAGTGCTGCCGCGGTGTGTTGCGCATCGGCAGCCGGCACCTCGCAGGATTCAAGGATTTGCGCTGCCCATTCGATCAGACGACCGGGTGCCACGCTCAGATTTTTGGTGTTATTCATAAGGAGCCCTTCAAGACGCGGGGATCAATCTGCGCTCGACCACGTTCCCGGAAATCGTGCTGGCGCCATCCGAGATCAGATGAAGCAACGTGGGAACTACGGCCGAAGGCTGGGAGACGCCCAAAGTGCGCTCGTAGCCCGCGAGCTCCTCCGCGCTGGCCGATTTGAGGAAGACGGGTGTCGCAACGAGCCCGGGCGAGAGTGCATTCACGCGAACGCCGAATTCGCGAGCCTCGAGCGCAGCGCATTTGACGAGCCCGATGATTCCCGCTTTCGTCGCGGCATACGCCGCAGCGCCGGGCCAGCCATTGCTGGCCAAACCCGACGTGAACGCAACGACGGAGCCGCGGCGCTGGCGTTTCATCGCTGGCAGGAGTGCCCGCAACAGATAGAAAACCCCCGATAGATTGACGTCGAGATGGCGCTGCCATTGCACATCTGTTGTGTCCTCGATGCTTGAGCGTTCCTGAATCGCCGAGGTCAGCACCGCCGCATCGACGCGTCCGTCCGCAGCCAGAATGCGGTCGACCAACTGCTGGCAGCCATGCGAGTCCGCTATGTCGAGAGTGGCGACCTCGATACGAGCAACCGAAGCGAGCGCGTGGAGCGCCTTTTCGTCGATGTCCACCGCCCAGACTTTGGCCCCGCATCCGGCAACTGCCAGGGCTGTCTCGCGGCCGATGCCCGAAGCAGCACCCACGACGAGCACCGTGTGCCCGCTGAAGTCATAGGAGACTTTCATCGTCAAGCTCCCTTTGGCGGGAGCACGCCCGTGATCTTCGTGTAGAGCGCTTCGGCGTCTGCCCCATCCATCGAAACGATGGCCGCGACATGCTCGTCCGGCCGAACGAGCACCAGGGTGTTGGGCTGGACATCCAACCGTTTCATGAATGCATCCCCCGGATCGAGCACCGCGCGATCGCGCAGGCCGCTATCGTGTGGAGCATCCCAGCGCGAGACGACGCGGTGCGCGAGGGCCGGTGAATCGTGCGCCGGCAACGAGGGGCGGCGGCGTGCATCGGTGAAGTACAGCGCGACAAATCGATCCTGACAGAGGTCATGCGCACGCAGCACGCGCCCATCGCTGCCATGCAGGGGATGGTCGGGCAGACGATCCCCCACTTCGATCGCCGGGCGGGTACTGCGCTTGAAAAGGCTTCCGCCGCCATGCCCCTCCAGATCCAACTTCACGCCGAGCAAGCCCCGGGTGTAGGCGTTCGCCCAGCTGTTGTCGGTCATTGCGATGGCGCTGTCCTTGCGACGGGCCATGTACAGGCGCGCCGCCTCTGCCACCTGGCCCGATCCATTGATTGCCATGGGCCGCTGCTCGCGCTCATAGCCATCGATGAGGCTCTCGTCGGCCCACCCTCGAAGCACCCAGTTGAGGCGCCAGGGAAGATTCGACGCATCCAGTGCACCGGTGGTGATACCGAGACCCCACATGGGCGTGATGAGGTGGGCGGCGTCGCCCATCAGCAGGACGCGGCCGCTGCGCCAGCGGCTTGCAACGCGATGATGCACGTTGTAGATGACCTTGCTGATCACCTCGACGTTGTCCACTTGGCCGATGAAGGACAACGACTTTTCCAGCAACTCAGCGTCCGTCGGCGAGTCCTGGCCCGGTAAAAGTGGATACAGGAAGCGCCAGCACTTCGGATGCCGCACCAGAATCATCCACTGCTCGGGGTCCGAAAAATAGGCCAGGTAGGGATAGTCGCGCGGGTTGCCGATATCCAGGTCCAGCTTGAGATCCACCAGCGCGTACTTTTCATCGAGCGAGTAGCCCTCGGCCTCTATGCCCAACTTCGTGCGCACCATGCTCCGGCCACCATCGCACGCCAGCATCCAAGCACACTCGACGGTCTTGGCGCCTTCGGGCGTGTCGAGCTTCAGCAGCACATGGTCATCCCGGTCTTCGAAGCCGACCAGCTTGTGCCCCAGATGGAGGCTTGCGGTCTCTCGCGTACTCAACTCCTCTGCGAGAACCGGCTCGAAGTCGTGCTGCGGAATGTTGATGACGAACGGGAATCGCGTCTCATCGCCAAGCAGGTGAAGAGGAACTGGGAACTGGGCGGTCTGCGTGCGACGGTCCACCTCGCCGATCTCGTCAATGCGCAACGAGGACGCCAGAACTTTATCCACGGCGCCATACCGGCGCAGCACCTCCAACGTCCGCGTAAGGATGGTGCCGGCTTTGATTTCCATCGATAACTGCCCATCCTCCTCGTAGACCTGCACAGGAATGCCGTAGCGGGCAAGCCCCAGTGCTGTGAGCAGACCGATTGGCCCTGCACCAATGATGGCCACCGGGCGGCCGTCCGCGTTCGGGAATGAGGAAATGGTTGCATTCAAGATAAGAAGCTCCGCAGGAACGGCGACCTCCCCTGAGAGACCGGACCGTGATTGAGACCAAGACATGACGATCATAAATCGATAAAACTTGATGTCAAGATACTTGATTGAGGAATACTTGAACCGCGTAAACTAGGAGGAATGACACAGACCCTCACCGCCTCCCGCAAACCGAAAGCGCCGGCCTCCACTGGCGCGGACTTGGAAACGGCCGATTACGTAGATCACTTTGTGATGGAGTGGGATCGGCACCGCCCAGATCTTCAGATTCACCGTCTCTCGCCTCTCATGCGCGTTCTTCGGCTCTCGAACCTGCTCGAGAAAGAACTCTCCCGGATCGCCAAAATGCAGGACATCACGAGCGCGCAGTTTCAGGTGCTCGCGGCCCTGCGCCGTCACGATCCGGAGCCACAATCGCTTTCCCAACTCAGCCGCATCGCCATCCTGACCTCGGGGTCCATGACGTCTCTGGTGGACCGCCTGGAGGAGCGCCAGTTCGTCCGCCGCCAGCGCCACCCCGAAGACCGAAGAGGCATCTTGCTGGCCCTCACGGATGCGGGCCGCAACGTCATCGACGCTGCGCTAGAGATGCGAGTGCGCCGACTGCATGCATTGGCCGACTCGCTTTCCGCGCAAGACCTGAGCGCCATCTCCACCGGGCTGCGCAAGCTGCTACTGGCCGTCGACACGCCCTTTGAAGGCAATCCGTCCTGAAAGAATCCTCGGCTTACAGCAGTGCACGTCCCGGATGCGCAGCGCGCGCCTTGCGCCGACTTGCACGCAGCAGCTTTGCGACCGCCGTCAGCACGATGCCGTGCACTCACGGTCTCCTCTCGGAATCAACGGCTGCGAGACATCGCGGACGCGACACCGTGGGCAGCACCCCCAATGCAGCGTTCTGAACGCTGGCCGTGAGTCAGACCCGCTTTGGCGCTTGGCCTGCATGGGCCGCGCCTGATACGCCCCGTGAAGGGCGCGAACTTGGCAGCACCGCCTCACTCCCTCGGCGCGATCCAGCGCCATTGACGTCGCGGCAGCGCCTAGCCGGCAGTCGATAGCGTCAGTCGGTCTCACAGAGATCGTCCCGGACGCAGATGTTCTAACTGACATGTGCGCGTCGCATAGCGGCCGCCATTCGCGCAGCGTCGCGCCAGACTCTCGCTGCGCCATATTGACTATCTTGTGATATGTCACATAGAATATTTCCAGAGAATACTCATAAACCTGGTCTTCGATTCGGAGGCTAGGCAGCCACGACGGAGCCCACGTGAGCAGATATCGCAACAACCAAGCGGCCATCGCCGATCTGATCCGAACCGATCAGGTCCATGCGGACCTCTACATTGATCCAGAGCTCTTCGCGCTGGAGCAGGAGATGCTATTTGTACGCACGTGGCAGTACGTCGGGCATGCCAGCCAAATTCCGAACACCGGCGACTTCTACACGGTGACGATCGCGGGTCAGCAACTCATGATGATCCGGCAAGCCGATGCATCGGTGTCCGTATTGCATAACCGATGTGCCCACAAGGGGGCAACGCTGTTCTCGGAGCCCAGCGGCAACGCGGGCAAGGTCATTCGCTGTCCCTATCACGCATGGACGTACAAGCTCGATGGCTCGCTGATCTCCATGCCTCTTCGTGCGGAGTACGAGTACACCAACGTGCGCGCCTGCCCCGCAAGTGAGGGTCTCTCGAAGCCTGCGATACGCAACTATCGTGGCTTCGTCTTCGTGAGACTCTCACCCGAGGGCCCGGACTTCGAGACGTACGCCGGTGGAATGCTGGAGGTGATCGACAACCTCATTGACAGATCGCCCGAAGGCGACGTCTCTGTAGTGGGTGGCTGCATCCGATCGACCATTCGTTGCAATTGGAAGATGTACCTCGAGAATGTGAACGACGCCGTCCACGCGATTTCCACACACGAATCGGTTGTCGTGACAGCGAAGAATGCATGGGATGCAGAGGTCGACCGATCTGCCACCCCAATGGCGGTCGAGCAGCTTCTGCCGTTTGGTTCAGGGCTTGATTTCGTCCGCGGCATAGGTGCGCGCATTTTGAACAATGGTCACAGCATCCTCGGCACAAAGGCGAGCCTGCACACCGGATATCACGCGTTGAACGAGTATGAGGCATCACTCGCGCACGTGCATGGACCCGACAAAGCACGACAGATTCTTTCCTTCGCACCACAGAACGCCATTCTGTTTCCAAGCCTTGCCCTGAAGTGCTCGCCCCAACTCCTGCGGGTGGTGAGGCCCCTCGGCGTGGATCGGATCGTCGTCGAGGCCTGGGCATTGCAACTAAGAGGTGCGCCTGCCGAACTGGCAGCGCGCACCATGCACTACAACCGGTTGGTTTATTCGCCAATGTCGCCAGTGGCCCACGATGACGTGCACGTGTTCGAGGGCATGCAACGCGCACTGCACTCCCGTGCCAACCCCTGGGTCAGCCTGCACCGTCTTCACCGCGCCGACGAAAGCACAGACCTCGCCGTCGATCACAGCGCTACAAGCGAAATCCTGATGCGCAATCAGTTCCGGGCCTGGGCGCAATGGATGCAGCAGGGCACGCCAGCCACAGTTTCCTAAGCGAGTTCTTCTGCGCCCCTCATCCCATACACCCCTGGAGCTCTACGATGACACACACCCGCCGCGATTTGCTCAGCACCGCATGCCTCCTGGCCGCATCCGCACTTGCGCTGCCCGCACGGGCGCAGGACTACCCCAGGAAGCCCATTACCATCATCGTTCCGTTTCCGCCGGGCGGCATCGCAGACCCCATCGCCCGCCTCGTAGGGCAGAAGTTGAGCGAATCCCTAGGCCAGCCGGTCATCATCGACAACAGGCCGGGCGCCGCCGGCCAAGTCGCAATCTCCGCCGTCAAGAATCAGCCAGCCGACGGCTACACGCTGTTCATGGGCAACATGGGATCCCAGGCGCTCAATCCATTCCTCTTCTCCAAGCTCGGCTATGCGCCCGGCGACTTCGCGCCGATCACGCCGGTCGTGCAAACGCCTCATTGGCTCGTCGTGCACCGCGACAGCCCGCTGCGATCGGTTGCCGACCTGATCGCGCAATCCAAGAGTAAGCCCGGGGGGCTGACGTTCGCTTCCCAAGGCGTCGGCACTGGCGGACAACTGCTCGCAGAAATGTTCAAGGCGCGCACTGGCATCGAGGGCACGCATGTCCCTTACAAAGGCTCGGCACCCGCTTTGCTAGACCTGCTTTCGAATCGCGTGGATTTCTTTTTCGACTCCGTCAGCACCAGCCTTCCCTACGTGAAGGAAGGTCGGTTGCGCGTGCTCGCCGTCGCGTCGTCCAAGCGGCTGCCTCAGGTTCCGGATATCCCGACGCTGGCCGAGCTCGGTTACCAGGGCATCGAGCTGTTGTTCTGGTTCGGCATGTTTGCGCGCACGGGCACACCCGATGCCATCGTCAACAAGCTGAACGCGGAGTTCACCAAGATTGTCCAGTCACAAGCTCTGCAGGATGCCACCTTGCCCATCGGCCTCGAACCTATCCACAGTTCTCCGGCCGAGCTCTCGGCACGAATCCAAGCGGACGCACAGCGCTGGGGCAAGGTCATCAAGGACGCAAAGATCAGTGCCGACTGAACACGCCTTGGCGAATCGATCAACGACCACCTCTCTTCGACCAGAGACCGCGCGTGTCTTCCAAACCCAGTTCTGATTTCGGCGGGGTTGTCATCGCAGCTCCCGTGTCGGTCGCCTACGCGCGCTACAGCAGTGAGCCGGCTGACTGGTACTTCGCGCAGTGCCTGCGTGCCATGCTGGGCGCATCCGGCCTGGACAAGGCGGAGATCGACGGGCTGGCCGCCTCGAGCTTCACCTTGGCGCCGAATCCAGTCGCATCGCTTACCCTGTCGCTGGGCATCTCGCCCGGTTGGCTGGAGGCAGTGCCTTTTGGGGGCGCAAGCGCCGTCATGGCGCTGCGCCGGGCTGCTCGCGCCGTTCAGGCAGGCGACGCATCCGTCGTAGCTTGCATTGGAGCCGACAGCAATCCCGCGGATGGCTTCAAGGACATCATCAGCGGCTTCTCGGTCGCATCCAACGACGCGGTGTTCCCCTATGGCGCGGGCGGCCCCACAATGCCATTCGCCCACATTACGCGGCAGTACATGGACGCCACCGGCACCTCTCGCGATGACTTCGGTCGTCTGTGCGTAGCCCAGCGCGACAACGCCAGCCTCTGCGAGCATGCGCTACTGCGCAAGCCGATCACCCTCGATGACTACCTGTCTGCGCCTGCAATCAGCGAGCCGTTTCACAAGCTCGACTTGGTGATGCCCTGCGCCGGCGCCGAGGGCTTCCTCGTCTTGCGCGAAGCGCATGCCAAGGCTCTCCAGATCCCCTACGCCCGCATCCTCAGCGTGGTCGAGCGCCACAATGCCTACCCCAACGAACATCCGGTGTTGCGCGGGGGCTGGCTTCTCGAGTGTGAACGCCTGTACGCGACGGCGGGATGCCGGCCAAATGACATCGACGTGGTTGCAACCTACGACGACTGTCCCGCCATCGTCTTAATGCAGCTCGAAGGTCTCGGATTCTGTGCGCAAGGGCAAGCCCGCCATCTCGTGCGAGATCGGGACTTGCGACTTGGAGGGGACTTCCCCATGAATACCAGCGGCGGCCAACTCGGCTGTGGTCAGGCAGGAGCGGCGGGAGGCTATCTCGGCCTCGTGGAGGTACTTCGCCAAGTGTCGCATCAGGCGCCTGGACGGCAAGTCCGGGGCGCTCGACGGGGCGTCGTCAGCGGCTACGGCATGGCCGTCTACGACCGCTGCCTCGGCAGCGGCGCAACGTTGCTGGAGGGCGCATGGTGACCACCTCATCGAACGCAATGAAGGCGCTGATCGACGCCGCACAGGCCACCGGCTTCGCAGTGCCGCGGTGCGGAGCGTGCGGGCATCGCTTCTATCCGCCTCAGTCCTTCTGTCCGCACTGCCTGGCCCCCGAGATCGAGTATGTGCCCGACAGTGGTGACGCAATCGTCCTGTCCACCACGCGGCTGCATCGCACCTTCGATCCAGCGTGGACCGCTGCCTTGCCCGTCCATATTGCCAGCGTGAAGACAGCGGCGCAGCTCTCTCTATTTGTGACTGTGGATCGCATGCTCCCCGTAGGTACCCAGGTCAGGATTCATCTTCGCCACGGCCTCTTCCATGCAGAAGTTCGCGGCCTCTGATATCACCCCACGCCCACCATGACGTCCCTGTTGCCACTCCAGCCCCAATCCGTCCAGAACCGCACGTTGCCCCGGATGCTGCAACGTCAGGCCGCGCGGCAACCTGACGCCCGATTCCTGACGATGGGATCGAAGCATTGGACCCACGCCGACGCCCTTAGGGCCGCCGGCGCGCGCGGCGCTGCCCTTCACGCCGCAGGCGTCACTAAGTCCGATCGCGTGGCCTCGATGTGCGGCAATCGCATCGAGGCGATTGAGGTCTTCACCGGTTGCGGCTGGATCGGCGCGGTGGCGGTACCTATCAACACGGCGGCCAAGGGACCTCAGATCCAGTACTACGTCGAGAACAGCGGCGCGAAGCTGCTTGTCATTGAGGCTGCTTTTCTCGAACGACTCGAAGATGTCGATTTCTCGCAAACCGCTCTCGAGACGATCTGGGTGATTCCGAGCCCCGCATGCGGCGCACAAGACCGATCACACGTGAACGGCGCCCGTGTCGTGGCCTACCCTGTGGCCGGCCCCCCCGTGTCGGCCGAGGACATGGAGTCGTCAGATACCTTGGCGATTCTGTATACGTCGGGGACAACCGGTCCCGCCAAGGGCGTCATCTGCTCTCACGGACACTACTACATGTTCGGTTTCAATAGCGTACGCATGCTCGGCGTCACTGGCAGTGACGTGCTCAGCACCACCCTTCCGCTGTTCCATATCAACGCCCTCAACACGTTTGCGCAAGCGAGCATCACGGGTTGCCAGGTCGTCATTCACGAGAAGTTCTCCGCGTCAGGCTTTTGGCCCACCTCCCGGGCTTGCGGCGCGACGGTGATCTATCTGCTCGGCGCCATGATTCCCATGCTTCTGGCTCAACCCATCTCCGAGGACGAGCGGTCTCACAATGTGCGTATAGGCCTCGGTGGAGGCGCCCCGGGCACGACGGCAGAGGACTTCAAGAATCGCACGGGCGTACTTCTCGTCGACGGCTACGCCTCGACCGAAACCTCTGTGGTGATCTCGACCCCGCCGGGCGTGGCCGGGCTTGGAGCGATGGGGTGGCTCAATGAAGGCTTCCAGGCCCGCGTGGCCGATGCATTCGATCTGGAGGTACCGCTCGGGGAGGCAGGCGAGCTCCTGTTGCGCGCGGACGAGCCCTTCGCGTTCGCGAGCGGCTATTTCAACATGCCTGACAAGACCGTGGAGGCGTGGCGCAACCTGTGGTTCCATACCGGCGACCGCGTCGTGCGCGAGACCGACGGTAGTTTCCGGTTCGTCGACAGAATGAAGGATGCGATCCGCCGCCGTGGCGAGAACATCTCCTCCTACGAGGTGGAGCAAGCATTGCTCACTCATCCCGACATCGCCCAGGCTGCGGCTTTCCCAGTGCAGTCCGAGCTCGGCGAGGACGAGGTGATGGTCTCGGTCGTTCTGCATGCGGCCAGCCGCATCGAGCTATCCAAGCTCGTCACGCACTGCGAGTGCCGCCTGCCCCACTTCGCTGTGCCACGCTACTTCGATGTGGTCACCGACTTGCCGCGCACGGAAAACGGCAAGGTCCAGAAATTCAAGTTGCGCGACACGGGAGTGACCGCGACCACTTGGGAACGTCCAGGCGCCAGCCAACCTCGTCGCCAGAGCAACGCATGACCGGCATTGAACGCCCCAAGGACGCACCGCTGACTTGGTTCTGCGTGTGGGTGGCCGACCAGGTTTTGCCTTTGGCTCCATACGAACGCAACGCGTTGCGCGCACTGGTGAACGGCTGCCCAGGAACACAGGCAGCGCACGTGATGCTGCCGACATCGGCAGACGATCCTTTCTATCCGGACCGCGAGGGGTCGCCTTCGCTGGTGGTGCAACTCGACTTCTTCCACCCGTGTGTGCTGGAACAGCATCTTGGTCCAGGCGGCTACCTCGCACCCCTTGCCGACCCGGATTTCCTGCCAAGCCTGGCAGGCGCCCAAGCCACGCAACAGGGCATGCTCGCACGGTACTATCCGGTCGCCGAGCCCGGCATTCGCAGCGCACATGCCGAAAGCGTGAGCTACTGGGTCGAGTACGCGGGCCCTGCTGCCAATCCCAACAAGTGGCACGAGGCGTACATGCGCCGCCACCCGTTGCTGCTTTCCCAGTTCCCTGGCATCCGCGCGATCGAAATCTACACCCCCGCCGCGCTGGTGTGCGGGCTACCGCTGCCAGAGCGGCCCTGCCTTCAGCGCAACAAGACCGTGTTCGACAGCGCGCAGGCCATGAGCCACGCGATGCAAACTCCGGTGCGCGGCCTGCTGCGCCAGGATTTCCATCGCTTGCCCCCATTCGAAGGCGCCGCGCTGCACTTTCCCTTCGAGACATTGACCTACCGACCCTCAGCGCCGACCCTGCCATGACCGATCCTTCGACTCTCCAGCTCTTGGTCGCCACGACCGAGGAACTCAACTCCCTCATTCGTCGCATCGTCCTTCAAGCGCCGGATGGCGGCCTCCTGCCAAGTTTCAGCGCCGGGGCTCACATCCAGGTGCAGGTGCAGCTCGGCGTTGGCCTAAGCGACTGGCGTCACTACTCGCTCATCAGCTTCGACCCGACCGGTTCCTCGACGCTTGCTCCCCGCGACTACACCATCGCGGTGCGGCGAGAAGATGTGGGCCGAGGCGGATCCAAGCACATGCATCAGCTCAAGGCTGGCGACTCCGTTACTGTGCAGGCGCCCAAGAATGACTTTCCCCTCCGTGATCACGAGGCAGCGGCCGTTTTGGTCGCCGGCGGCATCGGCGTCACGCCACTTGCCTCCATGGCGACCGAGCTCAAGCGCGTGAACCGTGCGGCGCGCATGGTGTACGCGGGCCGCATGCGAGAGCTCATGGCATTCGTGCCCGAACTCCGTACGCTGCTCGCGGACTCGCTGGAGCTCCACGTCGACGAAGAAGCCAATGCCCCGCTGGACATTGCACGACTGCTTGATGGCTGCGACGCGGGTGAAGTCCTCTACGTCTGCGGTCCGAAGATCATGCTGGACGCGATCCTCTCTGAGGCCCAATCCCGAGCCTGGCCGTCCGACCGTATCCGGTTCGAACTCTTCTCCGCACCCGAGGCTCAGACGGGTGACCGCGCCTTCGAGGTCTTGCTCAAGCAAAGCGGCAAGACGCTCACCGTGTCTTCCGATCAATCGATCCTGGACTGCCTCCTCGACAACGGGTGCGACGTGCTTGCCGACTGCAAACGCGGCGAATGCGGCATCTGCGCCGCCACCGTCCTCGAAGGCGAGATCGATCACCGTGATTACGTGCTCACCGAGGCGGAGAAGGCCAGCGGTAAGGTCATGCAGATCTGCGTATCCCGCGCAAAAGGTCCACGGCTGGTGCTTGACCTCTGAAGCGCGCGGCAGTTTCAGGAAGAGCCCACGAGAAGGGGTGCAGGCAAAATTTCGCCCAGCCTGCCGTACCAGGAACCGCCTAGTCGGCAGATCGGGTCCAACAGGGCCGAATCAATGCGCCCCTCCTGCAGCACCGATTCGCGCACGTGGTACTGCAACACCCGACCGATCATCAACCGGTTGGGTTGATTTCCCAGTTCGATGCACTGGTGAAGCACGCACTCCATGGCCACCGGCGCGGCCGCCAGACGCGGCGTCGCAATCCGAACGCTCGCCACTGTCGCAAGGCCGAGCAACGCGGCCTCGCTGACGTCGGCACCAACGTCCTGCGCGCTCGCGTGCACCGCTGCGAGCAGACTGTGATCAGCCATGTGGACCACAAACTCCCCCGTATCCAGGATGTTGCGTGCCGTGTCCTTGAGCCCGTCGAATGCCGCGCGGCGTGCATCGATCCCGATGGCGAGCATGGGTGGATCGTGGCACACAAAAGTGAAGGAGGAGAAAGGTGCCAGATTCATCACGCCCTGGGGAGACCTTGTGCCGACCCAAGCAACCGGACGCGGGACCACTGCGCCTGTCATGAGCTTGTAGATCTCTGCGCCTGACAAGCTCTCCGGGTCGATCGCATGCATAAGGCTCGGCCCGCTCGCCACCTCACGCGCGTCAGGTTGCGTCGCGGGCATCCGTGTACCAGTCGGGCACCTTCGGATAGTGCGGACCATCGTAGATCTCGACCACCACCGACTCCTCGTGCGCGAGGGTGGGCCCATGCACTTTCCCCTTCGGGTTGCAATAGAACGAGCCGGGCAAAAGCGTAACTCCGGTCGCCGTGTATTCGTACTTGCCACTCAGGCAGTACATGAACTGGTTGGAGGCGTGGCTATGGGGCTTGGGAATGCTGGTGCCCTTGGCGAACTTGATCAGTGCGATGGATGCACCGGTTGCTTCGTCACGCCAGAGCATTTTCTCAAAGACGCCCTTGAGGGACTTCTCACGCCATTCCATGGTCTGGGTCGCGATGAGGATTTCGACAAGATCGGGGGCCTCGCCGCCTGCGGCTTCAGCGAGTGTAGTTGTAGACGACATAGGATATTTCCTCGGTAGGTTGATCGAAGGGAGGCACTAGTGACTCGACGGAGGCGGCAACCAGGCCGAAAGCACCTGCTCGCCCAACACCACCAAGAGGTACACCGCCATCCCCATGAAAGAAAGTCCGAAAAGCGCAGCGAATGCAAGTGGTGTGTTGATCTGCGAGGTCGCGCTCAGCAGCAGGAATCCGAGCCCTTCGCCCGCGCCAACGAACTCTCCAATCACTGCCCCGATGAGCGACAGCGTCACGGCCACCTTGGCGCCTGTAATGACGAATGGCAACGCTGCAGGAAACCGGACCATCCGGAACACTTGCCAGCGCGACGCACGCAGACTTCGCGCGAGTTCGAGCAATTCCTTCGGCGTCGACTGCAAGCCCGCGGCCGTGTCCACCACAACCGGAAAGAAGGCCACCAACCAGGCCAGGGCGAGCTTCGATGACATCCCCGTGCCCAGCCAGACTAGCAAGATCGGCGCAAGAGCGACCTTCGGCACCGACTGCAAGGCCACGAGCAACGGGTAGAACGTCAGGTTGACCCAGCGGAAGCTGGTGACGGCCACGGCCAGGGGAATGCCGAGCACCAGTGAAAGTGCAAAGCCGTAGAGCGTCGCTTTGAGCGTGACCCACCCTTCCTCCACAATCGCTTGCCAGTGCTCGGCAAAGGCGTGCGCCACCTTGACCGGGGTCGGCAACACCGCAGTGGGTACCGCCCAAATCATGCAAACCAGCTGCCACAAGGCCAGTAACAGAATGACTCCAGCGATCGGATAGGAAAGACGCCCCCCCGCGGCCACGGCACGACCCGTCATTGCACGCCTCCTTCGACGCTGAGTTGCTGCGCCGACACCGACGGATGGATCACGCCCAGCGCCTCTCCCGCCGCTCGCTCCGCTTGCGTGAAGGCTGTCTCGAACCGCATGCTACGGTGGCGCGGGTTGCCCAGTGCAGGCTCGATCTGGCAAACCACGCGAGCCGGCCTCCGGCTGAACACCAGGACCTTGTCGGCGAGATACACGGCCTCGGAGATGGAGTGTGTGACGAAGAGCACGGCCGCGCCGGTCTCTCTGCGCACATCGAGCAGCAGATCGTTCATATCGAGTCGTGTCAGTTCGTCGAGCGCGCCAAAAGGCTCATCCATTAATAGCAGCTTCGGCTGATGAATCAGCGCCCGACACAATGAAACGCGCTGCTGCATGCCTCCCGACAGCTGGTGCGGGCGCGAGCCCTCGAACCCGTCCAACCCCACCATCCCAAGCAGGTCGCGCGCACGGCGCTCCGCTTTTGCGTCTCGCCGCCGCAAGACTTCCATGGGAAAGAGCACGTTGTCCAGGACCGTGCGCCAGGGCATCAGCCCAGGCGCCTGAAATACGAACCCGTAGTCGGGATATGGACCCTGAACATCCCTGCCGCCGATGGTCACCTCGCCGCCGGTCCGGTCGACTAGCCCAGCAACGATGCGCAGCAGCGTGGTCTTGCCGCAGCCGCTCGGCCCGAGGAGTGTGACCAGTTCACCCTCGTCAAAGAAGAAGGTCGCGTCCTCGAGCGCGACGAGATCTTCCTTCGCGGATGGCCCCAGTTCTGCGGCAGGGAACACCTTGCGCGCGGCATTGATGACTCCAAATGTCATTTCATTTTTTCCGTCGACCGCTGTAGGTAGGATTGCAGTGCCGCCTCCGGCAGTCCGCGGCCACCAAGCGGGTTTTTGTTTCTAAAACCACATGATATATTACCAAACATGGCACGTCTATCAATGAGCTCTTTACCGCAAGCAAAAGTGGTAGTGGCGCGCGCGCCGATCGCGCCTAAGCGCTCCGAGCCAAAGGCACCCTCACTCACGCAACGGGCCTACGACCAGATCAAGAACAGCATCCTGTCGATGGAGTTGCGCCCGGGCCTCTTTCTGAACGAGGCCGCACTGTGTGAGATGACAGGACTTGGCCGCATGCCTGTGCACCAAGCCATTCATAAGCTTCAGGCTGACGGGTTGATCGAGGTCATTCCGCGCAAGGGTCTCGTGATCCGTTCGGACTCGTTGCAGGACATCCTCCTCCTGATTGAGGCGCGCCTGGCCATCGAACCAAACATCGTCGCGCTGGCGGCCCAGCGAATCCACAACGATCAGATCGCAGAACTGCGGCGACTCCTCAAACAGTCCGCCTCTCTGGTGCACCAGCGTCAAAGGGAGTCATTCAGTGCCATTGACAGAGCATTTCATGGCGTCGTAGCCGACGCGGCCTGCAACAAGATACTGACCGATACGTTGCGCCCTCTGCATGAGCGCTCTGACCTGATCTGGCATCTTCGCATCATGCCCGCCGACGGCCTCAAAGTGACCCAACAGGAGCATGAAGCGGTGCTCAAGGCAATCGTCGAGCGCGATTCGGAAGGTGCGTGGAAAGCGATGCACGCGCATCTGACATCGCTGCACAACCGAATCTTAAAAGCGTCGAATCTCTGACCCCTGCCATTCGGTGCGGCTGCAGATTCCACTCTATGTATGGTTTCCCCCACCCTAGAAAAGGAACTGCATCATGAAGTCGCCCGCTCAACTTGTATCAGCGGCTTTGGCCATCTTGGCCATTACCTCTACCGCGCTGACTCCGGCGCCGGCGCAGGCCGCGCCCAATGAGGAGGACGTCAAATTTGCGCTCGATTTCATACCGCTGGGTCGGCATGCACCGTGGTACGTGGCCTTGTCCAAGGGATACTTCAAGGAAGAGAAACTCAACGTCTCGATCTTGCCCACGAAGGGCACAGCTGATGCGATTCGGTACATTGAGACGGGCTTGACCGAGTTTGGATTCGTCGACATTCCCAGCCTCGTCGCGAGTGGCAGTGGAGGCTCTTCCGTTCGGATTGTTGCGGGCATCTATCAACGCGCGCCTTATTGCGTCTTCAGCATGAACCCAGGGGCGAACGTCACGTCGCCCGCAGGCATGGTCGGTCTGGAGATGGGTTCCAGCAGCGCATCATTCATGCCGCGCATCTTCAGTGCGTTCATGAAGCTGAACAACCTCGACCCATCGACGCTTAAGATTGTGAACATCGACGGTTCGGCCCGCGTGCCAATGCTCGTCAGCAACAAGGTGCAGGCGATCGATCAGTTCCTGATGGGAGAGCCATCGATCCGCCGCGCCGCGACGAACGGTGCACAGCCGACCTGCCTGCTACTGGCAGATCATGGCCTGGACATCTATGCCAACAGCATTGGCGTACGCGAGGATTTTCTGAAGAAGAATCCGGCCGCCGTGCGTGGTTTTGTCAAAGCGGCTCTCCGAGGATGGAAATACGCTCTCGCCAACCCCGAGGAAGCAGCGAAGATTCAGACTCAGTACCTCAAGGCCCTGGATCCGGCAATCATCGTTGAGGAGTTGAAAATCCTTCGACGCATTGCGATCACGCCGGACGTCGAGGCGCGCGGTTTCGGAACGCTGTCGCGTGAGAAGCTGACGCGCACGGTCGAGTTCATCAGCCAGAACGTCACCGTTCCCGGGACACCACCAACGGTGGATCAAATGTTTGTCGCCGGGTTCCTGCCCCAGCCACCCATCAAACCGTGATCGGACCGCACCGTTTCGCTGCATGTCGTAGCGATGCCGATGGCTTGCGCCCCGCGTGTTGATTCGCGCCGAAATTGACCCAGCTGCGGGTCAGTTTCACATCGGCACGTTCTTGGCGAAGTCTCTTCAAGCACGCTCTGTCTAAGCCGTTGCCCCGAATTTCGTGGTGCGCGGCTCAAATGGATATGCCCTGCTGGCGCCCAAGTTGCCAAGTCACGGACCCGCCGCGCACGATAGCCGCCATCTGCTGGCCCAGCCGCTGCTCGATCACCGGCCGCCAAGGCACCAGGCTGAAACCCATGCCGTCGTCGAGTATGGCGAAGCGACCGCTGGCGAGTTGGACGGAACGATGGTAGACGCCGCTGGCGCGCCCTCCATCCTGCATCGGCAGATAAGTCTTGCCAGTTTGGTCTTGTAGAGACTTCCCCACAGCCGTCAATTCGCGGTCACGCAAGGTGGACAATAGGTTTCGCGCGAGAACCACGTGCACACTTGGTCGCTCGGCCAAACCCTGCTCAATCAAGAAGTCCGCGCGGCCGCGCATCGAGTCGCGTACCTGCGAGCCAAAGCCCCGCGCTGCCAACTCGCTACCCTCCTCGATCAATTGCCTGTCCAACCAGGTCGCACCGATGGCGCGCACCTGTTGGTCGATGGGAAGATGCGAGCACAATTCGATGGTCAGGCCCGTGCCTCTCTGCGCATCATGCTGCTGCGCCTTCCACACCAGGTCCGGCGGTACCCGCCAGACGCCATCAGCCACGCGCACCACGATGCCAGCGCGGCGCAGCGCCTCGAGCCGGCGCACGTGGACATCGACCGTAGCCTGCGGATCGCGATCTGCCGCCTGTTCTAGTCGGGTCAGGTGGTCGGCAGTCTCGTAGATACCGTCCTTGGCGATTGCCGCGATGGTGCGGTCCACGGTCCGCTTTCGCCCCGGCGGCTTTGCTTCGACGATACCGTCCACCGGCAGCACTGACAGATCGGCGTCGGCCTGTAGTTTCAGGTAGTGCGCCCGACCATCGATGCCATCGACCACTAAATAGCCGCGATCGTGCAGTTCATCGACCAGGCCCTTGTCCGCGATGCGGCCAATGACGGGAGCGGTCGACGCGCCATCCAGAACGTATTCGCGCTGCTGCCCCTTGAGTGCCCGGCGCATGATGCCCAACGCATCCTGGCGCTCACCCATCGCGGTCAATGTGCACGCCATGTCCGGCGCCAGATGCCATCGGTTGGCATCAATCCGCTCGGCCAGCGCCATGGCTTCGAGCCGTTGCAGCCGTGTCCGCAGCAGGTTATGGCGTTGGTGGTCTTCGGGCCGGCCAGTCAGGTCCACGACATTCGCCACACCCCGGCACAACAAGGCCCGGTCCAGGCCGGTCAACCGTTGTTGCTCGACTTCGCGCTGCAAGCCTTGCCGGATCTCGACCTCGGTGCGCGGGCCCAGCCACTCGGTGGCGATCTCACTAGCGCGCATGCGCATGCCCTGGGCGATGTAGCCCGGCGCGATCACGAGGTCTTCCTTGCCGGCGGTCCGGCCGTTCAGCACAACGTGGGTATGCGGGTTGTCGGTGTCCCAGTGATCGACCGCCACCCAGTCCAGCGGCGTTTCCAGATCTACCGCCATGCGCTGCATCAGTTGCCGCGTGAAGCCGCTCAGATCTTGCAAGACAACCGCATCCTCCGCCGAGACGATGAAGCGGAACTGGTGCCGGTCGTCTCGCCCGCGTTCTTCGAAGGCCTTGAGGTCTGCGGTATCGGTTTCGGGCCCGTAGGCCTGGCCGCGCTGCCCGTCGCGTGTCACCCCATCGCGCTCGATGTAGCGCAAGTGCGTGGATACCGAGTTCGCGCCGACTTTCCGGAGCACCACGAAGCGCGCCTTGATGACGACGCGCCGGGCATGCGAGCTCAAGCGAGCGCCCGCCATGCCGGCTGCGACGCGGCCCCGACCGAAGGTCGATGCGGGCCGCCCTGCCCGCTGGCCGGGAGCTTTGACGCCGGCCTTTGAGACTTCCTTGAGCACCCGGGACACGAAGCGCTCTGGGCGAGGTCCTACGCGGGATTTCGGGGCCGCCGGCCGGACGCGAAAGCGCTCGCCATCCGATTCCTTACGCGAAGCCATGGCGAGCACTCCAACGCAACCAGGCGCAAGGGATCGGAAGCGGCACGCGCGCAATGCCGCGGCGATGCTGCATTGCGCATGGGCGCGGCACCGACACCGACTGGTGCAGTGCCGCGCCCAACCCACGTGCAGATTGGTTCCGCGGGTGGCGGCGTGCCGCCCCTTTTATCTGGCCCCCAGTCTCCACCTCCCGCATCCGCTCCCGGCTCCGACCTACCGCCAGCCGCGCACGGGGTGCGCAACGCTGCCCGAGGGGCAGCGGCGGTGCAGCTCGCGCTGCACGCTGGCGGCGGACTCTCTGCACGATGGAGTGCAGAGCGGACGCGCGGCCGGCTGCAGTCCGGCGGCATGCTCGGACGCCGGATACGACGAAGTTCATTGCGCACTCCATATCCACAAAGGCCGCGCGACGCCGAGCACGGCTGACGCGGAAATGGGCCCGAAATACCGACTGTCGAACGACGTCGGATTCGTGTCGCCGATCAAGAACAGCTCGCCCATAGCAAGGGCGCGGCACTGCGCCCAGGCTTGCAGCGGACGAAGCGCGCCATCATGCGTTCGCACGCTCGCCACCACGGTGCCGTCGATGTGCACAAGCTGCTTTCGGACACACACCGATTGCGGCGCGAGCGCGCCGATGCGCTTGAGGATCGGCACGCCGCTCGGCAGGTAGCCGCGCTGGGCCGCGAAGGCGGCCACGCCGGCGGGAAGCCGTGCCAGCACGATGCTGCCAACGCGCAGTGAGGCTGCGCTTTCAATGCGCGCGATGCGGTACCAGCCGCGCGGTACGCTGTCGCTCGGGTTGTAGACCACGAACACGTGGTCGCGTGTCGCCATCGGCGCGACCGCTGGCGCGTACAGCGCAGCCAAGCCAACGCCCATCCAGGCGAAGAGCAGGCGCGGCGTCATCGCAGCGCCTCACGCGCCAGATGCGTCGCATGCCTTTCGGCGGTGTACGTCGGCAGCGGCTGGCGTGCAGCCAACCGGTTGCCGACCGTGCGCCAGTACGTGACAGCCACCGCGCACGGATCGATGCCCAGCGCCTTGATGGCATCGATCACTTCAAGCACGCCTTGACCTGCGCCTCGCCATCGGCGCGCAGCAAAATCCGCGCGCCCGGTTGCACGCCGGCAACGCGCTGCGCGCCCTCGAACAGCGAGGGCGCCTGCAGCACCATGAGCTGCCACAGTGCCGTGCCATGGTCGTTGCCGATCCACTTGATGCGGCAGCAGATCGCGCCCGGCTCGAAGGTCGCGACGCGCCGCCAGCGGTCGAGGATGGTCTCGCGCATCGCGCCGACCGAAGCGCAGCCAGACGTTCACGCGTTGCTGGACGAAAGCGAGCGAAACCTGCATGTTCGCTGGCCGCTGTGGCAATGCAGCCTGCGGCCAGGTCTGCACGATGGCCGGCGTCAAATGCGAAACCCGTGCGGTCATGGCGTGTCCTCCGGGTACTCGCGCTGCAGCACTTCGCGCAGCATCTCGGCCGCCGTGGTACTGCGCTTGAACGCCACGATCTTGATGCGCCCCCGCAGCGCGGGCGTCACATCAATGGTCAGGCGCGCGGTGTAAATCGACGCCTTGGGTGCAGTCGTCGGTTCGTCGGCGCGCCGCACCCAGGCCGACGCAGCATCGGCAGCCGGCCTGCGGCCGATCGGCGCGCGCTTCTGCGCGGTGGATGTCGCGCGCGACGTCATCGCAGCATCTCCCGCACGGCCTGCGTCAGCGCGGCGATCTCGCGCGCGGCTGCGCACGTCGGCGCCGCTTCGCAGGCGAGCCGGCCGGCGGCGACACTGTCGGCGAACACGATGCGCTGCGAGACTTCGGCGCGCAGCGCAGCGAACGGCTGATCGGCCAGCGCCCCACGCGCCTCGCGCCCGATGACCGTCCCCACCACGCGCCGGTTGATCACAAAGGCCGCGCGCAGTTGCGGCCGGAACACCCTCGCTTCGGTGACGAGCTGCACCATCTCGTGGCTGGCCCACACGTCGTAGGCGCTGGGCTGCACCGGGATCAGCACCAAGTCGGCGGCCAGCAGCGCGGAGCGCGCAAGCGCCGCGACCCGGGGCGGACCATCGATGACCACGTAGTCGGCCTGCGAGGCGATCTGCGGCGCTTCCTGGTGCAGCGAGTCCCTCGCCAGCCCGAAGACGCCGTAAAGCCGCTCCTGGCCGTTCTGGAGACGACGCTGCGCCCAGTCCAGAGCCGACCCCTGCGGATCGGCGTCGAGCAGCGTGACGCGCCGACCCTGCATCGCCAGCTCGCCGGCCAGATGCGTGGCGAGCGTCGTCTTGCCTGCACCGCCTTTCTGGTTCAGCAGCGCGATCACTTTGCCCGAGAGGGGCTCGCTGCCTGGCGAGTGGTTTCCGGCTGGCCGGCTTGCTTGGATTGCCTCGAAAGAGGCGCTGCCCATTCTTTGAGCACCTTCGGCTCGCGCGCGCGTGACTTCCATTTATGTATCCCTTTAGATGTTTAGGGAGCCCCGAAACCGTTGCGGGGCGCGGCTTGCGGGCTGTTTGGCGCCGGTGATCCACCGACAGTTGCGCCGGTGATCCACCGAGTCGCCCGACGGTGATCCACCGAGCCCATCCCCACGCCATCCACAGGTTCTTCAACAGAATCTGTGGATAAGTCAGGTGTTGCGACGCCGTCCGGGCAGTGGCGAAACGCCAGCCATTCGCTGCCGCCACGGCGCTCGATGACGAGGCCATAACCCGGCAGCGCTTGGCGCAAGGCAAGGCGGCGCACGTGCGCGGCGAAGTCGCGGTAGCGCTGCAGGCTCCCGGACTTCAGGTACAGGTGGCGCATCTCGAAGCGCCAGCCCGCGGGCTGGCGTCCGCCGTGCTTGCGCACCAGCCGGTACAGCCAGCGCTCGATGCCTCCGGAAAGCCGGAAGTAGGTGGGATCGAGCGTGAGGACCAGGGTCTCCTCCATCACGCCGGAGAAGAACCAGTCGGCCAGGATCAGCTCGATGCCGTCGGAACGCCCGTCGGGCCGGACGTACTCCTTCCACTCGTTGATCCAAGAGAAGCGGTGCACGCGCATGGCGCCGTTCGGACGCTCGCGCTGGCGCAGCGTGGTGGCGATGGTGGTGGACTGCAGACGGTCGAGCGCGGCGCGCAGCGCCTGGTAGTCGCTGCGGCCGGTCCCGCGCCGCGTGAAGCGCAGGATCTCGTAGGGCGTGGCCACCATCAGGCGCGAAGGCGCGATGCCTTCCTTCTTGGCTTGGACGATCTGGCTCGCGGCCCAGATCAGGACGTCGGCATCCCAGATCGTCGCGATGCCGTGCTCCGGCACGCCCTCGACAGTGAGCGACACGCCGCCGGCCTCGAAGCGGATCGGCACCGTGCGCGGCGATTTGGCCAGCGAGAAGAACGGATAGGCCATCAGGTCCTGCGCGTCGCGCAGCGCCATGTCGCCTGCCGGCAGCGCGCGGAACAGCGACAGCTGTTCGCGTTCGCTCGAACGCTTCGACATGGGGGTGCTCCCTGCCCTGCGCGCCGATCAGCGGACCGAGCCGCGCTGCACGTAGCCGGGATCGGACGTCATCTCATAGGCCCGGCTGTTCGCCCAGGCCCGCAGATCCTCGACCGCGTAGACCACACGCGCGCCGAACTTCCGAAAGCGCGGACCACCGCCCAGCACGCGGTGCTTTTCGAGCGTGCGCGGCGACAGCCGCAGGAAGGCGCCGGCCTCGTCGGTGGTCAGGAACTCGGGGGTGGCGGGCGCATCAGGTGCTGAAAGGGGCTGCGGCGCAGTCGCCGCAGCGCGGACGGGAAACCGGGAACTGGCGCTTGCCATGACAGCCTCCATCGTTGTCGCGGGGCCGCGAACCATTCGCAGCCCGATGGAGGCAGTCTCAGGAGTAAATGTCTTCCTGCGCAGGGAGAGATTCAGTGCATCAGTTCGTCTCCGGGGCGATCGGCTGCGGTGCGCCGTATGCCCGCGAGCGCCAGGTAGCCACCGCGCATGTACGCCTCGGCACGCCGCAACAGGTGCCGGACCTGGGCGCGAAGCTCGCCATCGGCGTGCCAGCGCCCCATGGCGTCGAGACCGAACAGGGCCTGGGCAATCTCGCGGTGCGACGCCCCGGACTGCGCGCCATCGAGCGCCTGCAGGGCGCGAAGATGCAGCAGCGCGGCCCGGCCGACGGGCCGCGCATGCGCCGATGCCGGCGCGTGACCTCGAAGTACCCGTGCCTGGGCGTTGAACACATCCAATTGGCCGCGCAGGCCAGGGCCGAGCGGGACGGTGCAGGTGTAGGCCGCACCGTCGCCGAGGTCATCGGCCAGTGACATGCGGATGCGCTGCGCGGATACGTCGGTCAGCAGCATCAGGCCGACACCACCGGGCGCCAAGTGCTTGCGGCCTGGCACGCGCCAGAGGTCGAAGGTCGGTTGGGTCGACGCACCATGCGCGCGCAAGGCACGCACGTGCAGCAACTCGTCAGTCGCCGAGATCCAGAATGGCCGCGCTTCGCGCGCATCGAGACGGGGGTCTTCGGCGCTGTCGCAACCCCCACCGGTCGAGCGATGCGGCGCGCCGCGCCCAGTCCGCCTGGTACGGCGGATGGCGGCGCAGGTACTCCCACGCGAGTGCGGGGCCGTCGAGATCGAGCGTGTAGAGGTAGGCCGCCGACGCGCCCCAGGGCGCGCTCGGCAGGCCTTCGGCCTTGCGGTCGGTCATGGCAGAACTCACTCCTTTGCTTGCGCGAAGGCTGCCATAGGCACGGCCGGCATGGCTGGCTTTTGCGGCGATGCGCTCTCGCGCGCGCGGCGACGATTCCGTACGCCCGCCAATGAGGATCAGTCGTTGATCGATCCGTCGCGCTGCGCTTCGGCCACATAGCCGGACAGCGGCTGGCGCGCCCTGAAGTGCGGATCGGCCACGATGCGCAGCCCCTGGGGACCGCGCACGCCCTCGAGCGCGGTCAGGCTCACGTGGCCGAGTTCGGGAAAGCCCGTGCCGGCATCGGTCAGCCCATAGGCGCGATCGCCGTCGGCGTCGAGTTCAGTGAGCAGCCAGCAGGCAGGGGCGTCCAGCGTGTACAGCTTGACGACGGGATAGAGGTCGACGACCTGCCCACTGGCGCGCGCCACGCCGTTGGCCAGCATCTGGTCACGCTGCTGTTCAGTGAGGAATGCCATGGCTTCGAGAAGAGACCTTGGAATGCTAGTGCGACGGACGAGGACTTGTAAGTCAAATTGGCGACTTCATGCGACTCAAAGCTTGCACGATGTCCAACCGCGGGATCTCGTTCGGCAACGCCTTCTGCGCCGACGCAAAGCCAACGCCTTGATAAGAATGCGCTTTTGAACACTATAGATTGTAGCTCTATAGAGGTCGATAGGGTGTCATCGCCGTTCCCCGACGAACGATCGAATGACCTCCACCACACACTCTTTCCCCGCAGCTCTCAAGGCTGTCCGGAAAGCCCGTGGCTTGAGTCAGGAAGCGTTTTCCGATGTGTCGAGTCGCACGTACTTGAGTTCGCTCGAGCGCGGCCTGAAGAGCCCGACCCTCAGCAAGGTGAGCGAGCTGTGCGAGGTCATGGACGTGCATCCACTCACGTTGCTGACGCTCGCTTACGGCGGCAACGACAAGGCCAGAGACAAGCTCTTCGAGCGTGTACGGCGCGAGTTGGCCGAAATCCAAGACGCGCAAACAGAGTGAAAGCGCGGCCGGTTGGCCGCGCCTTCGTCGCTACGCCACGATGCGCCCTGCCAGCCGTGCTTCGCGCGCGTAACCGCTCAGCGGCTTGTCGGCGACGAAATGGAGATCGCGCTCGATCGGCAGGCCCCATCTCCCGCGCAAGCCTTCCAGCTCCGCCAGGCTCACATAGCCGAGTTCGGGAAAGCCTTGCCCAAGATCGCAGAGTCCGAACGCGATTTCTTCCGAATCGAGTTCGGTGAGCAACCAGGTCGCGCCCGCATTGGGCGTGAACAGCTTGACCACGGGCAGCGGGTCGAAGTTGGGGTTCTCGATGGATTGCCGCCCGTTGGCCAGCAACTGTACGCGTTGGTGGTCGGTCAGAAGGTTCGTCATGGTCTCTCCTTGAAGAGGATGCAGGGCGGGATTGCCCGAGACCGAAGCCGCACGACGCAGCGCAGCCGTCAGGGTTCGCAGACGGCCTCCGGCCGCAAGCGCACGCACAACGTGCGCGCAGACCTTGATGGCGAGAACCTCGTGCAACGATGAAGGGAACAGCAAGCCCCTCCCCCGCCCTGAGGCAAGCGAAGCGCGCAGGCGTCAGGGATGGAAGCCCGAAGGGGCGAGACGCCACCGGCGGCTCGATGCGCCGCACGACAGCCCGGCCCGGCACCGCCGGGAGACGCACGCATTTCTTCGACGCCGAACCGTATGCACGCCGATTCGCACAACCTGCGACCCGTCTTTGCACAAACCCGCGAATTCGCAGAACCACCTGTGCACATCCACGGCTACCCGTACATCCGTACATCCGTAGAACCGAAAAAGCCGAACTGCGATTACCCACGCATCAGGAAATCAGGAAGTACGGATTGACGCCAATCCGTACTTCCGCCACTCAGTGCGCGCACGCAGATATGAAACGGCCCGCGACAGAGCGCGGGCCATTGATGGAATCCAAGGGTAAAGCGCCCCGCCAGCCGGCGGGGCGCCGGGCGACGATCAGTCGCCCTTGCTGCGCGACCAGATCAGGTTGTGCGCGCCATCGTCGCCCTCGACCAGGCGGGCATAGATGGTCGCCGGGAACGACGGGTCGTCCAGCGTCACCGACAGGTAGGGCCGGTCCGCCTTGCTGACCTTCTTCCATGCCGCACCGATCTCGTAGCCGGTGCCCGCCACGATGCGGTAGTCCGGGGCGTTCTCGCTTTCCTTGTCGCTGGGCGCGATCTTGACCTTGACGTTGAGCGTCAGGGTGCGAACCGTGCCGATGAAGCCGTTGTTCTGTGCGGCAAAAGTGCCGATGTTGGCCATGATGAAGTCCTTTCGAAGTTGACCAGGTCCGCGCCCATCGCGGTCTTGGCGTGATCCGGTCGGCGCGGGTCCGGGCGCGTCGCACCGAAGGCCGCAACGCGAGTGGAGGACCGTAAGGCCCGAGAAATTTGCCTCGCGAGGAAGACCGCAGGTCGGGGAAATTTGTCGGGCCGGACGGTTGCGGCGATGAAGCCCGAGGCGAAGCGCAACGAAGAGAAGCGCCGCCGTGCCCGCGCCAGGATTCACGACAAATACAAGGCCGTGGGCGTGAACCTGATCCCGAAAGGACACGTGGCCCAGGCACTGATCCCGCAGCAACGGCTTTCCGGCATGGACCCGGACGCAGTCCAGGTCCAAGCCGGCTGGCCAGGAAAGCGCCGCCGGAACGCCCCACTGCATCGAGGCCGCAGACGTGATTGGCATAGGCGGCACAGAAGAAAGTCAGACATCCGCGGCGAGGGACTGATCCGTGACGCTGGATGACCCGTCGTTCCCGACCGTCAGACCCGCTGCCCGGCGCCGCGGGCCGTCTCAAGCGCATCGACCTTCGTTGCGATACGCGATTCGATGCTGGCCCGATGCGCCGCCACCAGCGTGACGGTCCCGTCGAACACGCGTTCGTGATCGTCATGGGCCTGGACATGGAACGTCGCACTGCGTTCACCCAGGCCCTCGACCCATCCCCGCAGGCGCAAGCGTGTCGTCGGTGGAACGGGGTCGCGATGCTCGATATGCACGGTGCGGCCCACGACCACCTCCACCATCGAGTCGACATGCAGCTGCATCTCGCGGATGCAGATGGATTCGACAACCGCGACCAGGTACCCGGTCGCCAGGCATTCGATCAGCGTCTGCGCGTAGTCACTGCCATGCGGCAGTCTCGCAAACAGTGATCGCGCTGTCTGCTCCTTCGGCACCGCGTAGGTTTCTTCGAAGCAGATTTCGCTGACGCCTTGTTGATTCATGAGGATGTGAGAGGTGAAATCGTCGAGCTCTCCGAACCCGAGAGAGATGCGTACGCATCTGGATCGGAGCTCTCACGATGCTCACGCGATGTGCTGGCGCTGCCAACCGAACGCGGCATACCGGGGCGTACCACGGCGTAGCCGATCCCGATTGCTTGAGACACATGCGCCACCACTGCGCGTCCATCGCCCTCTCCTCGTCGCAAACAATAACGCGCGCGGCACACCTGCCGCGCGCGTTTTTTGGCTCGCAACCCAAGGCCCCGGCTTCACCGGGGCCTCATGCCTATGCGGCTGCCGCGAGTTCCTTGCGGTCCTCGACCTCGGCCGTGAGTTCGCCCACCCCTGCCTCTTCCGCTGCTACGGTCCCCGACGATCTTGGCGTTTCAGGGCTCGGCTCTGCCTCGCCCCTGAACATCACAGGCAGCCACCCCGTCCCCGCCGCCAGCCGCTCGGCCTCGCTCGCGATCTCGGCCTTCTTGAGCTTGCCCAGCCGGTTCACCTGATCGGGCGCGAACGCCTGCACCGCTTGCAGTGCCTTGGCTTTCGAAACATGCTCGAAATAGCCCGCAGCGGTCGGCGTCCACCAGTCGTGCATGTCGAGGTTCACCGCCCGCGCCAGTGCAGCGGCGGGTACTTCCTCTTCATGCGAGGCCAGCACGCTGACCGTCGAGGCTACGCACACTGCCAGCAGCGACAGCAGTTCCTGCTGCGGGAAGGCCAGCATTTCGGCGAACAACGCATCCGGGTCTTGGGGCAGGCGGTCGGCCCACGCCTTCCGAACCTTGCGCATGCCCACTGCCGCCGCTGCCTCGCCCATGTCCGGCGCATGCAGCCCGAGCCCATCCTGCGGCGTGGCGCTGATATCGACAGGCGAGCCGCCCGAGCCATAGCTGTCCACGATCACGCGCAGCGCGAGGCGATGCACCAATGCCACCAGCGCGACCTGCGGGTGCCGCGCCACCTCGGCCTGCAAGGCCGCCGTGCGGTGCGCGCTCAAGCGCTTCGCCAGCTTCTCCGAAATACCGGGCTTGGCGCGCTCGTCGGCGCCGGCGTCCGGGCTGCAGCCCTCCCCGCCCTCCTCCTGCCGCGCCTGTTCCCGCAACGCCTTGGCCTGCTCCTCGCGCAGCAAACCACGATACACGACCACGCCGCCCATGTGATCGACCGACACCACGGCCCCGGCCAGCGCCACCACAGCGGGAGGGTATTCGACCAGCCTGCGTTCGATGGCTTCCAGTTCGTTGCCGAGGTCGTCCATCTCCGCCTGCAGCGCCTGCGCCTGCTCATCGGTCGTGTCCTCGTTCTCGTCGTCCAGCCGGTCCTGCAGCTTCGCCTGCTGGTCTTCCAGCTTGGCGATGCGCTTGGCCTCGGCCTTGCCGGGTTCACGGCGCGTGCTGCGCGCCCGCTGGAACTGATACAGGTCGGAGGACGTGGCGCGCGGCGCGGCATCCACCCATGCCCAGCCCTCGGCCCGCACCTGCTCGGCCACCGGCGCGAGCTTGTCCCGCGCCAGCGCTTCCAGTAGCGCACCATCGGTCAGGAAGATGCCGTTCTGCTCGTCCGCGAACAGGTCGCGGCGCACACCGCCGCCCGCCTGCTCGTAGACCTCCAGCCCGACGAAGCGCGCCACCGCATCGCGGCCTGCGTCGATCTCGTCACTCGTCAGGTGTTCGCGCAGCGCCTCCGGGCTGCGCTGCCATTGCGGCGATTCGTAGAACGCTACTTCCTGCGCCGCATGGTCGTCGGTGATGGCCAGCGCCATCAACTGCTCCAGCGTCACGACCTGCGTTTCGAAGTCTGCCAACAGGCGCGGCGAGACGTTGGCGAGCTTCAGGCGCCGCTGTACCACCAAGGGCGTCACGCCGAAATCGGCGGCAATGTCGTCCACGGGTCGGCCTTCGGCCACGAGGTCTTTCCAGGCGAACAGTTCCTCGATGGGCGACATGGCCTCGCGCTGCACGTTTTCCGTCAGGCTGACGGTGCGGGCCGCATCGTCCTGCACCAGCAGGCAATGCACCTCATGGTCCTTTGCCAGCTTGCGGCGCTTGACCAGCAGCTTCAACGCGGCCAGACGCCGCCGCCCGGCCACCACGTCGTAGTGCTCGCCGTCGGACGCGGCCACCACGGTGAGGTTTTGCAGCAGTCCCACGCGCGCGATGCTCGCGGCCAGTTCGCGAATCGAGGTGCCGCCGCTCTTGCGCACGTTGCGACTCGAAGGCCGCAGCTTGGACAGCGGGATCAGCAGAAGTTCCTGCGAAGCCGCGACGGTGGCAGCGCCCGCAGCGATGGAGGCGGCTGCGTCGATGGCATTGGTTTCTTGAAAGGTAGCGGTGTTCATGGTGTAGCTCCTATCGGGACAAGATGAAGAAAATGGGGAATGGATGGAGGGACTGCGCGCCCTCCGGACTTGGGGCTCAGGCCTTGAGCTGGCGCATGCCATCGGCCAGCAACCACAGGGCGCGGTTCAGCCGGAGGTTCTGGTCGATACCCTGCACGGGTCGCGTGCTCTGGCGGCGACCGTTGGCGGCGCGGGCGCGCAGGCCGCCCTTGATGAGGTTTTCCTGCGTGCGGTTGAACACGCTCCACAGGTCGCTGCGGGCGTCGTCCGTGCGGCGCGACATCAGGATTTGGGTTTCCGTGACGGGTGCGGGCCTGTCCGGGTCGTCGTACTTGAGGGTCAGCGCGGCGCGGGCGAACACCTCCGACTCTCCGGCGTCCAGCGTGACCGTCTGCATGACTTCGCGCGACTCCTGCGCCCGGTCGAAGCCGCTCAAGACTTCATAGGCGCCTTCGATGACGTGGCCCGCCACATCGCCCTTGTGGGGTACGCGCACGTCCGCCACGGTGTCGCCGCACACCAGCCCGTTCTGGCAGACGAAGCGGAACATACCCGCCAGCATCTGGTAGCTGCTGGTCCCGTCATGGGAGTTCAGCAGGATGATTTCGTTGGCCTCGCGGCCGTTGATCTGGCTCGCATGGCGCAGCCGGATCAAGTGCTTGGTGAAGTCGCGCCGCCCCTCCTGCCGCACGCGGGTCTGGCACACCATGAAAGGCTGGAAGCCTTCCCCTCTCAGCTCCCGCAGCACGGTGGCCGTGGGGATGTAGCTGTAGCGCTCCGAGCGGCTGCCGTGCGGAGCCTGCGCGAAGATGGACGGGGCCACGGTCCGTATCTGCTCATCCGACAAGGGATGTTCCGAGCGCAGCGCCGGCGAGTGGTTGGCGAAACGGGATGCAAGTTGCATGGTCTTTCTCCTGACAAGGTTGGCTGTTGAACAACCCCCACCGGATTCCTAGATTCGGAGCCCTCTTCGGGTCTTCCGGTGGGGTCGGCACGAAGAACCCGGTTGGCCTCGTTGCCACCGTCTTTCCTGAGTTCATCGCCCGCGGCCAACAGGAGCGCGCGCCCGGGCGCCGTCAAGGAAGAAGCGCCAGGGGTGGTGCGGCCCGCAGCCACAGGCGAGGACACGGCCTGGCGCGCCTTGACGGTGCCCGGGTGCGGGCTACGGTCGCGGACAAGGTGATGAGAGAAGGAAAGATGGCTGGACAGGCAACTGCCGCCTTCTTCGCCGACCCCACGCAAGCGAAGCGCGCAGGCCCGGATCAAAGAGCCGGGTCGTAGGCGTCAGCCGAGCGGAGCGAGGGAACGATGGAGGCCCGGATGGGGCGAGACGCCAAGGGCGGCTCGATGCGCACGCGGCCGGCCATGTCCGCTTGGCCGGAGACGCCCGGAATCGGCTACTGTGAGGGACCGTTCAACCCAAAAAGACAGAACTCCGGATGAGCACCGCCTTAACGACAACAGAGACACGCGTGGCCGTCCTGGTCGACTGCGACAACGTGCCGCCCGACATCCTCGAACATGCGCTGCGCATGGTGGCGCAATTTGGCCGCGTCGTTCTGCGCCGCGGCTACGGCAACCAGAGCACGCTGGCCAACAAATGGCAGGACGCTTTGGTGCGCTTGGCCTTCACCCCCTGTCTGCAGTACCAGTACGCCGCCGGCAAGAACACCGCCGACATCGCTCTGGCGCTGGACGCGCTGGAAGCGCTCTTCGACCAACGGGCCGACACCTTCTGCCTGGTCACCAGCGACTCCGACTTCGCCTACCTGTGCCGCAAGCTACGCGAGCGCGGCGCCACGGTCTGCATCGTCGGCGAGCCCAAGACCCCCGACGCGCTGCGCAACGCCAGCGACCAATTCTTCGAATGGGCGCGTCCCGAGCCGCCAGCGGAAGCAGCCATCGAGGCTGCACCGAAGACCACCGCGAAAGCGGAACTGGTCAAGGCCGAGCCGCCGAAGCTGGAACCACCCAGGCCGGCGCCGAAGCGCCGGCCACGCTTCCTGGTCGAAGCCGTGGCGCTGCTGGCCAGCGACACGTCCGAAGGCAAGGTGGGCCTGGGGGTCTTGGGCCAGTACCTCAAGCGCACCGACCCTGCCTTCTCACCCCAGACCTACGGCCACTCGGGACTGCTGAACATGGTCAAGACCTACGACCTACTGACACCACAGCAGGAGGAAGGCGGCCACTGGTCGGTAAGCCTGCTGCCCAAGGCCGAGGGTGCAGCAGAAGCCGACGGACCGCGCGCATGAAATGTGCGTTGCTGCCTGGCGGGTAGCTCCAGCGAAAAGTCCGGCAAGGACACATCACACGTGGGTCACCCTTCCTTCGAAGCAGTATCAACGACCCCGTGCATGAGCTTGCAGAATGCGTTGCACGCCGAAGTGGCCTGCTGAAGAATCCGCTTTGATGACCAGAATGAGACCGGCCCAACATCCGATGGGTCGTTCCCTGTCAGCAATGACCATCGCGACGGCAGGCGACAGTGATCACTCGCCCGGAGTTAGCAAGGCCGAGATGATGTTGAAGTCCTCGATCAAACCGTCGTAGAGACGGTCCACGGCCGCTCCCCAGCCGGCAACGTGCGCTGCAGCCTGGATGCCAAACGCATCCAGATCAGTCGCAAGCGACGCGGAAAAACCAGCTCCTGTCCGATGCGCAGCCTTCTGCCGAAGTTGATTCACCGCGAACAACCGCCGTAGTGCCGGAATGCGTACGTCCTTGTCCCACTCAGCGACGATGTGCATGGAATCTTCGGGCCATCGGTGGCCCGCGCCCTTGCAGAGAGTCGCTAGCTGGCACAAGGCGCCGAGCAACTTCATACTCTTGAGTTCTGCCAGTTGCTTTCTGTCGACGCCCATCTTGAGGACCATGTTTCGCAGCGGCGGTTGCTGAACGGACTCCCACAGAATCACCAGGTCGACTGCGCGATCGAGGAAGACGTCGAGCGTGATGCTCAATGGCACCACGTTGGCAAGCGACGAGAGCCCCTCGATGCGCCACCATCCGCGATGCTCGACGTCTGCGCTGTCGTAGCCACCGATCTCGGATTGGAGGAAGCTGAGACCGAGGCGCTCGGCCAGTTGCGTTAACGTGCGTGTCATCGCGAGATGTGCTTCCACGAGCTCCTGCGCGCGAAGCGCTATGTTCCTCCCGCCACTGCTGTCCCGATCGGCGTAAGCCATCGCCTGCGGAACTGCAAATCGGTGCCAGTGCTCAATGACGGCAGGTGGACTGCCTTCATAGAGCTTTGCAATCTCGACCGCAATATGGCTTCGTCCTACGCGATGGCAGTAGCTTACTGACCATTGGCCTCGGTATGAAACGCCGCCGGATGGTGGATGAACTTGAAACTCCGGCCGGCCCTCGTAGTCGCGCAAGACCTGATCACTCAGGTAAGCCATCAGATGCTCACGGCCCGCACGCTGCATCGTCATCGATCCGGTGTAGTCGGGCCAGATCAGTGCGGGCTTATCGACTGCGATCACGCGGCGCTCACCTCGAGCCAAGACGACTCTACGACCCCAGACCTGCGCGAATTGGTGGCCACGACCATCCACGTCATCACGATGAACTTGGAGATTGAGCAGTCGGCCCGGTAGATGAAAGTCTTCGCCATCCCGGTGCGCCATCACGCGGTCGAACGACGCGTCACCGTGGACCATCGTTGTTCATAGTAAAAGGCGACGACGGCGGCCTGCTTGATGCGGCAATACTCGAGCAAATAGTCACGCTGGACCTCGACGAAAGCGCCCGGGCGCGCCTCCTTCGGTCGTTGATGGTCCCATACCGCCGACACACGCACCACGTCGTACACGGGGCCGTGAGGGTCATCCCACGACAACTCCGACTCTCCGGTCTGCCGAGGCACGAGTCCGAACACCATCAGCAGGCTGTTGTCGGGAACGACGACCTCTGTGTCACTACCGTGCCAGTTGTTGACCAAGGGCTCAAATTGGGTCTCGCGTTCAATTCCCTCGATCCAGAATCCACTGCGATGTGCCGGCCCTTCATCGCCCACGATTGGCAAAGGGCCGTGCGATTGGACCTCGTGCCCCGTGGGCGCGGTGGATTGCAAGACTTCCGTCAGCATGGAAAGAGGAACAAGCGCGGCGTTGACCTTCTTGTACCCGGCGAACCCTCCGATGGTTGCGTCTGAGATTTCACCGATCGTGACGTACTCGGCTCCCGGCTTATCGTATGGGAGGGCGAGGTGCATGAGAGATGCCGGCCAGTACGTAGCTGGAGTATCCACGCCCGGCAGACTCGATACCGGGGGAGCATGCGCAGTGCTAGAACCGACGGATTCTGGCCACGAGTTGACGGTGCTCTCAGATGTCGCACGGTGCGCAGCCGGGAAGAGGAAACGCAAATATCTTAGTATTTGCATAGAGGCTGACTTGAAAACCCAATCCCTCGAAGTTTGAATCGGTAGCGGGCTGTGCGGCCGAAAAACTGTAGCGGAGCCTGGACTCGATGTCCGCCTCCTCCCAGATTTTCGGCAGTGGCGGCGCGCAGTTTCTTATTCGAGCCCAGAGGATGCTTTTTTGGAAGAGGAATCATGAAGGTTGTTGCGGAACACGCCGCATAGCTCTTCGAGATACCCAAGCCGCGCTTGACCTGAGCCTTCTTTTTACTTGACCGTGGAGATGTACGTGAAGCGATCCGAACTGTACGCGTTGGTCTGGCAAACACCGCTTCGCCATTTGGGGCCGAATCTCGGCCTGTCCGATGTCGGACTCTCCAAGCTCTGCCGCCGATACAACATCCCTGTTCCACCCGTCGGCTATTGGACCCGTCTCGCGGTCGGCAAGATCTGCGTGCAGACCCCGCTGCCGCCTTCCGACGTCGATCACGAAGTCCACTTGCCGGAGAAAGACACCACGGCGGCCCGCTCTTCCGACGCCACGAGGATCCAGCAGGTCCAGCAAGCGCTTTCCCGGGCCAGGGATGCCGTTGTGCTGCAGCCCATCGATGTACCGCCCTCACTCGACCACTGCCCCCCACTGGTGGCGAAGACCGCCCGCTTCTTCCAGTCCATCGAGCGCGATGAGGCGAAGTTGGCGGTGGAGGCGGAAGAAGCCAGACGACTGCGCAAGCCCTTTTTCGGCGCCATGTCGAGCCACAGAATGACCTCGGGCCGGTACACCTCCGGCAGCGGCTGCCTGCGCATCACCGCAACGCTGACCCACATCGACTGGATTCTCCGTTTCCACGAAGCGCTCATCCGGGGACTGCTTGCCGGAGGCTGCCAGGTTGTCACTGGCCGGGGAGACGCATCGAACACGGTTGAGATCCGGCGCGCGGGCGGCGCCATCAGGCTGAACTTCTCCGAACAGGTGGAGAAGATTGCTCAACCCAAGCGTCAGGATTTCCTCTTTCATCGAGATGAGTACAGGGCCCTCGATGGCTACAAGCTGAAGTTGGAGAGAGACTGGCACGTCATCGCCCGCCAGTGGACAGGCAGCCGCGAACAACTGGAGCAGCAACTCCCGGAGATCACGCGCGCTCTGATCGCATTCCCGGAAGCCGAAGCACTCAGGTCCAAGCTGCTGGCCGAGGAAGCCGCTATCCGACGAAAGCAAGAGCAGGAAGCAGCCCGGGCACACAACATCGCGAAGGCCGCAGCGCAGGCGCATGCGCAGCGCCGGGAGGCGCGGGCGAATCAGCTGCCTCGCGCCGTGGAGGTCGGCCAATCCCTGACGACCTATCACGGTGTCCTGGACGTCCTGTCGCGCCTGGAGGAGGGGATCGCCGGCGATCAACCCGAGGATGACGCATTGCGTACATGGGTCGCACTCGTGCGAAGCGGTCTCAAGGACTCCGTGCATGAACTGGCCGACGCGTTGCGTGCCGAAGCGGCGCAACCAACGCGGCCGCTTTGGTGGCCGGAATGAGGCGCGACCCAGACCACATCTTCATCAACCTTCGCAGAAACGATCGGAACCCGACATGGCCGAAAACCGCCGAATCCTTGCGCACGTTCTCATCGAGATGAACCCGCTCGCGGGCCAGGGCGCGGAGGCCACCAAGGCCGCACTGCGATCGGCAATTCAGGTGGGGTTGAATGCCCAGGTTCTGGAGTTGAACGTCTATCCGATCGCCGCGGTAGATGGAGCGCGTCATGTGAAGGCACAGATTCCACACTCGGAACCCTCGGACCATGATCAGGTCGTCGAAGAGTACATGCACAGCGGCATGCAGGTTCAGATTTATCGCGAGGCTGGGCAAAAATCGCCGCCCGGCTACTTCGCCGTGGTCTTGAACCCGACTGCGAAGAATCCCAGCGGAGCGGTTATCGACGCAAAGTCCTACACTGAACTGAAGCAAGCCGCCGAAGCACGAGCCGAACGCAAGGCGTTTCTGCTGCAAAGAAAGAAGGGAGGAAATTGAAGGGTATCGGCCCACACCCACTTTGGTTCAGAGTGCACGAAGGTTCGGCATGTGCTGAACGCCCTTTCCGATTCGCACGTCCCGCTCCAGTACGCTTCGCATTGCTACAGCGAGTTGGTCTCAGCAGACATCCCCGGCAACCTATGGACGTCCCGCAACAGCATTGGATGCGCTGCGGAAGAACCGAAAGGCAATACCCATGCGAGCCCAAACCAACCATGAATCGAGCGCGTTTGTCGCCGCAGACCCTACCGCTCAACGAGCCATGCAGGCGGCTCGTCTGCTGCAGGAGGCGCTCACGCTCCTTTGCTCCGACTCAACGATGCCGCTGGCGCAGACAATCAGGCGCGCCCCCGACAGGCTTCTGAGACTGCCTGAAGTCGAGCGCCTCACCGGCCTGCGCAGGTCAGCCATCTACGAACAAATGCGCAGGGGCATCTTTCCGCGCTCGGTGAAAGCTGGACAGCGCACTGCGGCATGGCCGGAGAGCACCGTGCAATCGTGGATCGCGGAGCGCATGAACGGGCGCACGACTTGATTCGATAAGCCGAACCGAGCCGCCCGGACGGCGCGAACCTGCTCTTGGCAAGCGGTTAGGACAGCGCATCCTTCACACCAGCGGACAGGCCCCTCCCGGCGACTGCTCCTCCTCGCAGGGAATTGGTGCTGCCGACCCAAAGCAGGCCTTCATCTCGACAGCCTGAACGTCAGCACTGCAGCACGTTTGCCGTCCTTCCCGACCGCTCGGGGAACTCACGCTGCAATGCCGGTTGCGGTCATTCAGGTGCGACGAGGATCTCGAAATCGACGACTGGTCCAGGGTGGTGCAGACATAGCCCGTCGCCGACGCTCGCGTTGCCGGCGCCATCCAAACATGGACATGCCCGCACATTGACTTTCATGAGGGTCCCGATGACGTCCGATACCGCCGATTTTCAGGCAACGTGTACGGAGAAGCCGTCCACAGGCTGCCGGATCGGGGAGAGGTCTACTCGCGCGCGATCTTCGCCTGTCGCACATAGACGCCCCAACGGTCGTGATCGCGCTTCACGACATTGGCGAACTGCGCCGGCGTCTCGTTGACTGGGTCAAAGGCCATCGTTAGCAAGGTGTCCTGGAAGGCCTTGGTGCGGATCGCCGTCGCGACACCGGCGTACAGCGGTCGCAGCACGGCGTCGCTCAGCTTCGCTGGTCCGAAGAGCCCATTCCAGCCGCGGATCTCGAAGCCCGGCAGGCCGAGCTCGAGCAAGGTGGGGATGTCGGGCATCAGCGCGCGCCGCTTCTCGCCGGCGCTGCCGAGGATCTTGAGGCGGCCGTCCTTGGCGTACTGCGCCGCGGTCGAGGGCGAGTCGAACATCAGCTGCACGCGGCCGGTGAGCAGGTCCTTCAGCGCGTCGGCGCTGCCCTTGTACGGGACGTGGACAAGGTCCATGCCCGTGGTCTGCCGCAGCACTTCGCCGTAGATGTGCGAGACGGTACCGGTGCCGAACGAGGCATAGGCCAGCGTGCCCGGGTGCGCCTTGCCGTAGGCGATCAGTTCCTTGACGTTCGACACCGGTAGCGTCGGCGCCATCACCAGGACCACGCCGCCGGCGGTGGTCTGCGCGATGGGCGTGAAGTCCTTGAAGGTGTCGTACTGCACCGACTTCAGCGTGTGCGGGTTCTGCGTGACGACACCGTCGGAGATGTACATCAACGTATGGCCGTCGGGCTCGGCGCGTGCCACTTCCATGGCGCCGATGCCGCCGCTCGCGCCCGGCTTGTTTTCGACGATGACCGAGGTGCCGAGCGACTTCGACATCTCGAGCGCCAGCACGCGCGCCTGCGTGTCGGTCGGGCCGCCGGGCGCGAAGCCGACGATGATGCGGACCACTTTGCCGGGCTTGGGGAAGACGGCTGTCTGCGCCCACGCGCTGGCGGCGCTCGACATCGACAACGCCACGACGCCCATCATCTCGAGCAGCGTCCGCCGCTTCATGGCTGCACCGCCACAGTCTTGGCGGCCTTCGCGGCCTGGATGCCCCTGTAGACGCGCGTTCGCAGTTCAGCGAACAAAGGCTCGACGCGCGTCAAAGCTTGTGTGCGCGGGCCCGGGATGTCGACTGGCACGTCGTCGAGCACTCTTGTGGGCGACGACGACAACACGAGCACGCGCTGGCCCAAGTACACGGCCTCGTCGATGTCGTGCGTGACGAAGATCACGGTCAGGTCGAGCTCGCTCCAGAGGCGCAGCATCAGGTCTTCGAGGTCGGCGCGCGTCTGCGCATCGACCGCGGCGAACGGCTCGTCGAGCACCATCACCTTGGGTTGGTACGCGACGGCGCGCGCGATGGCCACGCGCTGCTGCATGCCACCCGAGAGCTGCCACGAATACGAGTCGCCGACGCCGGCCAGCGCCACGGCTTCGAGCGCCGCATCGACCATGTTCTTGCGCTTGTCCTTGGGCACCTTGCGCTCACGCAAGGGCAGCTCGACGTTCTCGCGCACGGTCTTCCACGGGAACAAGCTGCGGCCGTATTCCTGGAACACGATCGCCATCTCCTCGGGCGGCGACGTCACGTCGTGCCGGTTCACGTGGATGATGCCGCGCGTGGGCGCCAGCAGGCCCGACAGGCACTTGAGCAGGGTCGTTTTGCCGGCTCCTGAAGGGCCGACAATGCAGGTGAAGTCGCCGTGCCGCACGTCGAAGCTCAGGTCGCCGATGGCCTCGACACGCCGTTCCTTCGACTCGTAAACCTTTTGCAGATGCTGGACCGACACCACCGGCTGGGTGGAAGATTGTTCGTTGTTCATGACAGCGCTCATGGTTCAGCTCTTTCTTTCGAGATCGCGCATTCCGTAGTACCAGCCGAGCACGTGATGCTCGAACAGCCTGAAGACCATCGACAGCGCGAAGCCGAAGAGGCCGAGCATCAGCACGCCGCTCCACATCTGCGGGATCTCGTAGCTGCGCTGGAAATAGATGATGGCCGAGCCCAGCCCGTCGAGCGCGGCGAACATCTCGCTGATCACCATCAGCACGATGCCGATCGACAGGCCCAGCCGCATGCCGACGATGATCTGCGGCGACGCGGCCGGCAGGATGAAGTGCCAGAGGCGCGCGAAGCCCTTGATCTGGTAGGTGCGGCAGGTGTCGTCGAGCACGGAGTCGACGGCCTTCACGCCTTCGACCGTGTTCAGCAGGATCGGCCAGACCGCGCCGGCCACGATGACCGTGATCTTCATCGCGTCGCCGAAACCCATGCTCACGATCAGCAGCGGGATCAGCGCCACCGGCGGCACGGCGCGGAAGAACTCCAGCACCGGCTCGGCCGCGCGGCGCACGCCGGCATGGCTGCCGATGACGATGCCGATGGCGGTGCCGAGAATCGTCGCGAGCACGTAGCCGGCCATCAGGCGCTGGAAGCTCGGTATCACGTCGGTGAAGAAGCGCGGGCCGAGCCACAGGCCGTTGAACTTGTCGAGCACCGCCGCGAGCGACGGGAAGTAGAAGTTGGTCGAGTCGGCGCTCAGCGCATAGAGCAGGCCGAACAGGATCAGCGGCAGCGCCAACTCGACCACCAGCTTGCGGGCGAAGGACGGAATCAACGTGTACCTCCGGCATTGCGAACGCTCGGATGCCATTTGAGAAGCCGGCGTTCGAGCAGGCGCGCGGCCATGTTGATCGCCACGCCCATCAGCCCGGCCACGAGCACGTAGGCGTAGGCCTCTGGCGTCGCGTTGGAGGCCTGGGCCACCACGATGCCGCGGCCGACGCCCTGGCTGCCGATCACCATCTCGGCCGTCACGGCCAGCACCAGCGCTATCGCCGCCGCGAGCCGCACGCCGGTGAACAGATAGGGCAGCAAGGTCGGCCACGCCACATGCCGCACATAGCCGAAGCGGCTGAAGCGGAAGGTGCGTGCGGTGTCGCGCGCGACGCTGTCGATGTCGTTCAGTCCATAGAGCATCTGCAGCAGCACCTGCCAGAAAGCGGCATAAGTGATGAGCACCACGCCCGAGTGGTAGCGCGAACCGAAGAGCAGGATCACGCCGGGAATCAGCGCGACCGACGGAATCGGCCGCAGGAACTCGATGGTCGAGTGCGTGTACTTGCGCGCGCCGGGCGTGAGCCCGACGGCCAGGCCGACGAGCACGCCGGCCACCGTCGCGATCGCGAGGCCCAGCACGCAGGTGCGCACCGTGCAGGCGACGAATCCCCAGAACTCCCCGGTGGTGACGAGCACCGACAGGCGCCCGAGCACGACCGACAGCGGCGGGAAGAAGTCGCGGTTGACCCAGCCGGCGCGCGGCGCGGCTTCCCAGAGGGCCGCGAGCAGCAGGATGCCGACCATCCTGCCCAGCCATCTTGCGATGGCGGACGCGTCGAAGGTGCGGGTGGCCGGGGTCGTGCGCACCGCCCTGCCCACCAGTCCGTTGCTCGCGGCCACGATCACTTGCCTTCGGTCCAGACGACGACGTCGTACACGGCCGGCTTGGTCAGCATGCCGAACTCGTTGCCCGACTTGGAGAACATGTCGACCGACTCGCGCGGGATGTCGACCAGGTACTTCGGCAGGATCAGCTTGGCCGCGACGTCGGGGCCGAGCTTGGTGAACTTGGGCAGCTGCTTCCGCACTTCGTCCGGATGGCCCTGCGCGTATTCCAGCGATTCGTTGATGGCGGTGCGGATCTTCTTGAACAGCTCAGGGTTGGCCTTCAGCTGCGGCTCGCTCGTGAAGTACGACGAGGTCAGCATGCTCTTGGTCGACATCGCCTGGTACGGCGACGCGATCGGCGGAAAGCCCGCGGCGATGGCGGCCGTTCCGAAGGGCTCGGCGCCGACCATCGCGTCGATCTTGCCGGCCTGCAGCGCGGCCAGCGCTTCGGCGAAGCCGAGCTCGATGAAGCGCACCTTGGCCGGATCGCCGCCGTCGGACTTGACGGCCGCCTTGCCCATCATCTGCAGCAGGCCGTTGAGCGCGTTCACGCTGACGGTCTTGCCTTCGAGGTCCTTGGCCGACTTGATGCTGCTGGCCGGGCCGGCGTGGATCATCGTCACGTCCGCGCCCTTGACGCCGGTCGAGCTCGACCCGGCCGAGATGATCTTGAGCGGCAGGCCCTTGTCGCGCGCCTGCAGCACGTTGACCAGCGCGGTGAAGCCGAAGTGGTATTCGCCGCTCATCACGGCCGGCACGGCGCCGGTCGAGGCAATGTTGGCCTTCAACTGCAGGCCGTGCTTCTTCCATATGCCGACCTCCTCGCCGAGGTAGAGCGCGGCCACGTCGGTCACCGGCACGAAGCCGGCGTTGACGGTGGTGAGCGCGGGCGCGGCCTGCGCCATCGCGGGGCCGGCCGACAGCAGGCTGGTGCCGGTCAGGACGGCTGCGACGGCAAGGGCGGCCGCGCTGGTGAAGGTTCTGCGGAAGATGCTGGCTTTCATGATGTCTCCTCGTTGGTTGCTGGCTGGCTGGATCGGTGAATGGGGTTCAGCGCGGCGGTTCGCCGACGATGGTCGTGCGCGTCATGAAGCGGGCGCGGCCGATGTAGTCCGGGATGGCCTTGTGCATCGCGCAGCGGTTATCCCAGATCAGCACCTGGTCCTTCTGCCAGCGCACGCGGCAGGTGTTCTCGAAGCGGGCGCAGTGCTCGTACAGGAAGCGCAGCAGCGGCAGGCTCTCGGCCTCGGTCATGCCTTCGAAGCGCTGCACGTAGACCTGGTTCAGGTACAGGAAGCGCCGGCCCGACACCGGATGCGTGCACACCGCCGGATGCAGCTGCTCGCGGTCGCCGGCCTCGATGTCGAGATCGGTGCGCGCATTGACCGAGCTGAACTTCTTCTTCTGCGCGTGGTAGGCCGAGCCGTAGATGCGCGTCGCGCTGTGCACGACGTTGAGCCCGTCCAGGATCTCGCGCAGCTTGGGCGACAGCGTCTCGTACGCGGCGTACATGCTGAGGAAGCCGGTGTCGCCGCCGAACTCCGGCACCGTCACCGACTTCATGATCACGGCGGCCGGCGGCGACTCGAAGTAGGTGCTGTCGGCATGCCAGCTCTCGCCGATCACGCGGCTGTTGTCGTCGGCATCGCGCTTGATGATGTGGATCTGCTCGTGGCCTTCGACCGACAGCAGCTGCGGCATCGCCATCAGCGGGCCGAAGCGCTCGCTGAAAGCCAGGTGCTGGTCATGCGTCAGCGGCTGGTTCGGGAAGTAGACGACAAGGTAGTCGGCGAAGGCTTGCCGCACCTCCTGCCAGGTCTCGTCATCGAGCGGGCGCGTCAGGTCGACGCCGTGGATCTCTGCGCCGATGGTGCTGTTCATCGGGCGGACGTCGATCCGCTTGAACTTGAGGGGGTTGTCGTAGATGGCAGTCACGGTCGGTTCAATCCTTGTTCATGTGCGGCACGCCGGCGATGAGCTTCTTCAGCAGCGCGACGGCCTGTTGGCGCTCGTCTTCCGACAGCGCGGCGATGAAGCGCCGCTCCCGCTGGCGCGACGATTTCCTGATCTGCCGCTCGAGCTCGCGGCCCGTTTCGGTGAGGTGGACGATGGCGGCGCGGCCGCGCGTGGCGGTCTGCTCGAGCTCGACGATGCCGCGCTGTTCCAGCGCACGCAGGCTGCGGCTGGCGGCGGCCTTGTCGACGTCGGCCGAACTCGCGACCGCGCTGATGTTCAGGTTCTTGGCGAGCCCGAGCGCCAGCACGATCCGGTAGTCGGCCATGCTCAGTTCGAAGTGTTTCTGGTAGTGGCTCGACGCGCCGCGGTTCAGGCGGCCGGCCAGGCTCATCACCAGCACGGCGATGTATTCCTCGGCCAGCGGCGCGATCGGTGCGGCCAACGAGGCCAGTGGATCCGCAGCCCGATCGCACGGCGTGCCGGCCGTGCTGGCCTTGCTGACCGAGCCGGATGAAGTCGCCCTCTTGCCAGCCATCGTCAGGCCGCCCTGTGCGCCGCGAGCCAGCGCAACGAACGTTCCCAGGCGAGCTGGGCGGATGCCGGCTCGTACGAAGCGCGTGCATCGCAGTTGAAGCCGTGGCCCGCGGGGTACACGTGCAGCTCGACCTCGGGGCGCTCGGCGCGGGTGCGCTCGACGCCGACCATCGGGATCGTGTGGTCGGTCTCGCCGTAGTGCAGCAAGGTCGGGCTCTGCGCGGGGCGCTCGAGATGCTCGACGATCTGGCCACCGTAGTAGCCGACCACCGCCGCGATGCCGGGCCGCGACTGAGCAGCCATCCAAGCGACCGAAGCGCCGAGGCAGAAGCCCATCAGCGCGACCGAGCCTTGCGTGCGGCGTGCAAGGTCGGCCGTCGCGAGCGTGTCGACGACCATCGCTTTCCAGTCGATGCGCGGCAGCAGCTTGAGCGCTTCCGCGACCTCTTCCTTGCTGTAGCCTGAGGTGAAGCCGGGCTGCAACCGGTCGAAGAGCGCGGGCGCGTAGGCGTCGTAGCCTTCCTTCGCGAGCCGTGCGCAGACCGACTGGATGTGCGGGTTGACGCCGAAGATCTCCTGCAGCACAACGACCGCGCCGCGCGAGTGGCCTTCGGCGGGCGACGACCAGCAGTCGAAGGCATGGCCGTCGGGCGAAGTGATCTTGATGAAGCCGGGCTGGGTCATGGGGTCTTCCCTCAATCCGCCGGGCCGAGCGCGGTGCCGCCGTCGATCAGGATCTGCGCGCCCGTCACCAGGCTGGACGCCGGCGATGCGAGATACAAGGCCGCGCCTTGCAGGTCTTGCGTCGTCGCGATGCGGCCGAGCGGTGCGGCGCGTTCGAAGGGCTTGCGCGCGTCGGCATCCTTGAGCCGGCCGCCGCCGATGTTGGTGATGACCGGGCCGGGCGAGATCGCATTGACAAGGATGTCGTACTTGGCGAGCTCGTGCGCGGCCTGCCGCACGAGGTAGCCGACAGCCGCCTTCGAGGTCGCATAGATCGAGCTGACCAGCGTCTCGGTCTTCGACGCCGAGATCGAGCTCGTGACGATGATGCGGCCGCCGCCCTGCTTCTTCATGTACGGCACGACGGTCTGCAATGTCAGGAAGACCGAGGTCGTGTTGGTCGCGATGACGCGCTCCCACACTTCGAGCGAGAGGTTCTCGATCGCGCCGGCCGGATTGCGCTCTCCGGCGCCGTTGAGGAAGCCCGGGCCGCCGCTGATGCCGGCATTGGCGAAGACAATGTCGAGCCGGCCATGGCGCCCGACGATGTGAGCGAAAGCCTGGCGCACGGTGTCGGGCTTCGTCACGTCAGCGACCTCGCCGTGCACGTCGCCACCCTCGGCCTTGAGGCGCTCCACGGCAGCTTCGAGCGACGCGCGGTCGACGTCGATGAGGTTGACCTTGGCGCCGTTGGCGGCCATGACTTCGGCATAGGCGAGACCGATACCGCCGGCACCGCCGGTGATGGCGACGATGCGTCCTTCGACGTTGAAGAGTTCACTGGCTTTCATGGTGCCAATTGTGATTTCGCATTAAATGATTCGTCAACAAAGGGGAAACCCGAAGGTCGAACCAATGACTCCTGTCGCGGCCAACCTCCTGGCCTTCGGCCGGCCTGCCTTTCAGCTTCGCTTCGGCACGACGTGCTGCTTCCACAGCCGCTCGAAGCCATCGCAGAATTCGCGCGCCGCCGGCGTCATCGACCGGTGCTTGCCGCGCAGAATCTGCACCGGAATGCGCGGGCTCGGCGCGTACGGCCGCACGACCAGGCCCTTGAAGGCGCCGCCTGCGGCCGTCGGCGCATCGAGCAGCGCGATGCCAGCACCGGCCTGCGCGAACCAGCAGGCGACCGTGCCGGACGTCACCTCCAGGTCGACCCGCATGCCTTGCAGCTGACCGCCGTACACCTGCTCCAGCAGATGGCCGAAGGGTGGCGCCTGCGAGATCGCGATCAGCCGCTCGCCGCGCAGGTCGTCAGCCTTGACGACCTTCTTGCGCGCGAGGTGATGGTCTTCGGGCACCACGCACACCAGCCCGCACTGCAGCGTGCGGACGATCTCGAGCTCGGGATGCGCAGTCGGCAGCATCTCGATGCCGATGTCGCACATGCCGCGCGCGACCGCGTCGCTCACCAGATGCGGCATGACCATGTCGACGTGGATCGTCAGCTCGGGAAACGCCGCGTAGAGCGCGGTCGCGGCCTGCGGCAACAGGAAGGTGCAGAAGCGCGCCGTGCTCGCGATGCGCAGGCTGCCGCCGCGCGGCGCCGCGAGTTCGCGCGACACCGAGCGCGCCTTTTCCATGCTCTTCCAGACCGCCTCGATCTCGGGATAGAGCTGATGCGCTTCCGGCGTCGGCACGAGCCGGCCGCGCACGCGTTCGAAGAGGCGCAAGCCGGCATGCCGCTCGGCCAGCGCCAGCAGCTTGCTCGCGGCCGGCTGCGAGATGTGCATGAGCGCGCCCGCGCCCTTGACGGTGCCGCTCAGCATCACGGCACGGAACACTTCCATCTCTCGCAGGTTCACGTCGTCGTCTCATCGGTGGTGAAGGAGCGGCGAACCCTAACCGATAGGCTGTGCGCTTCCTGCTAGCCTTCGCTGGCCGCGGCTAGCCGTTGCTCGCCGCCATCTCGTCCGTCACCTTGAGGTCAGCCACGCCGCCGCTCGCGACCGGATCGTCGGCGTAGAGCTTCTTGAAGTTGAGCGACGCGCTCTTGCCTTCGCGCTTCGGCACGCCGTTGACTTCATGGAAGATGTACTCGCCCGGCACCTGGCGAAAGCCCGGGGCGTCCATCCACAGCCGCACCAGATGACGCTTGCGCTCGGGCTCCGGATAGTTCTTGAACGAGGTGCGCGCATGCATGACCGTGTAGTTGTTGACCACCAGCATGTCGCCACGTTCGAGGAAGAAGGCCAGCCGGTTCTCGGGCGCGGTGGCGACCGCATCGAAGGTGTTGAGCGCGGCGATGTCCTCCTCAGTCAGCGGCGTGTCGAGCGCGCGATGGCCGGCCACCAGGTTGGAGCGCAGATAGCGCGAACTGAGCTGGCCGTCGCGAACCGCGAAGAGCGGCACGCGCTGGCGCGTGACCGGCGGCTCGCCCGGCGCTTCTTCGCCGACCTGGTGGTAATGGAAGCCGCGGTAGAGCGGCGCCAGCACTTCCGGGTGGTGCTTGCACAGTTCGTCGTGCACCGTGACCGCGCTCACGATCACCGACGCACCGCCGGTCTCAGACTTGTGCCAGCAGGCCAGCGAGATCATCGCGGTGATGTCGTTGTGCGGGCGCAATTCGAGGTTGCTGCGGTACATGCGCGGCGTCGCGTCCTCGGCGGTCGCGTCGACCACGTGGCCGATCAGGTCACCGCTGGTGCTCTGCGACAGCGCGTCGCCGAAGTGCTGGCCGATGCCCCAGACGGCCGAGACGAATTCGTTCTTGCTCATGCTGTCGACCGGCAGGCCGCGGATCACGACGAAACCGCGGCCGCTGCGCACGTCCTCGTACGCGGCCTTCAGGCGCGGCGTGAGCGAAGCCATTGCGAAGTCGGATGCGGTGGAACCCTGTGGCCGCTGCACGTCGGGCAGTGCACGCACGGCGGCGAGCAGCTCGGCGCGTTCGGCGTCGCTCAACTTGAGGCTGTAGTCGGCCGAACTCTGGAAGGACGCGGCCTTCCAGGCGAAGGATTGCGATTGATGTTGGAGACAGTCGTTGCTCATGATGCGACCTGGTGTGTTGAAGAGGATCAGTCCGGCAACGCGCCGGACGACTTGACCACCGGCGCCCATTTCTGGATGTCGGCGCGGATAATGGAATCGAATTCCTGCGGCGTCGAACCCACGGCCTCGACGCCCATGCCCTGCAGCTGCTCGGCGAACTCGGGTGAGCGGATCACCGTCGCCATGTCGGCGCTGGCCTTGGCGACGATGGCCGCCGGCGTGGCGGCCGGCGCCACCACGCCCAGCACGCTGACGGCGCTGACGCCGGGCACGGTCTCGGCGATGGTCGGGATCGACGCGATCGACTTCGGCCGCTCCGGGCTGAAGAGCGCGATCGCCTTCAGCCTGCCCGCCTTGATGAACGGCGAACTGCTGTGATAGATGTCGACCAAGAGCGGCACCTGGCCGCCGATCACGTCCTGCTGGGCCGGCGCGCCGCCCTTGTATGGCACGTGCAGCATGTCGATCCCGGCCCGCGTCTTCAGGAGTTCCATGCCGAGATGCAGCGCGGTGCCGCTGCCCGAACTCGCATAGCTGATCTTGCCGGGCTCCTTCTTCGCGAGCGCGATCAGCTGCGCGAGGTTGTCGGCCGGGAACGACGGATGCGCCGCGATCACCATGTGCTGCACGCCGACTTCGCTGACGGCCGCGAAATCCTTGAGCGTGTCGTAGGGCAGCTTGGGCCGCAGGCTCGGATTGATCTCGTGCGCCGACACGACGATGCCGAAGGTGGCGCCGTCCGGTGCGGCCTTGGCGACGACGTCGGTGCCGAGCACCGTGCCGGCGCCGGGCTTGTTGTCGACGATGACGGGTTGCTTCCAGACCGCCGCCATCCGTTGCGCCAGCAGGCGCGCCATCGCGTCGGTTGCGCCGCCGGCGGCGAAGGGAACGACGAAACGGATCGGCCGAGAGGGCCATGGCTCGTCGGCCGCATGAGCCACCGTCGAGGAATACATCCATACGCTGGCGGTGAGGGCGGCAAGGCCGGCGGCTCGCAGCGAGCAAAGGAAGGTGCGGCGGTTCCGCTGATTCATTTCGGTGTCTCTCTTCGTCCTGCCTACCTCGACGGTGGTGGACTTCGTTGTCGGTACTGTGCCGGATTGTTCGGCATGGAGGCTCCATCCGCAAATGAAGAGTTGTGGGTCAGCGAATAACCATTGGTTATTCGTTCTAGATCAGTTCTCGAATGAAAGTCTGCTCAGTAAGACGCCGAACTGACGGTCAGGCCCCTCTGCAGTTGATCGCCGTTTATCACTCTTGCAGTTGACCTGCCGCACCCGGAAGTCGATCGCGCGAGATCAGTGGAAGGAGAGTCGCATCTGGGCGTAAGCGCAGCGCGCCGTCAGAGACCGTAAGTGGGGGAAACCACATTCAAGAACGGCGATCTCGTTTCACTCAAGGTGCGCGATGTCAGTCAGGGTGACCTGATCGCTTCTCGAACAGTCGTCAAGCAGCACAAGACACAGCACCCCGTGCAGTTCGAAATCACGGCCGGTACTCGTGGGCCCTCCTGAAGTGGATCAAGCTGGCTGGACTGCAGTCCGAGGACTTCCTGTTCCCAAGCCCGATCCAAAACTCGCCGCTTCTTGGGACCCGTCAGTACGCCCGCGTTCTTGAACACTAGGTGGTCGAGCTCGGTCCTGACGCATGCAGACTACGGCACACAACCCGAGCGACGGACAAATGCAACGCTGATCTACCGAAGGACGAAGAACTTGCGCGCAGTCCAGCTTCTGCTGGGCCGCTCGAAGCTCGAATCGACAGTCCGGTACCTGGGCATCGAAGTGGATGACGCGTTAGAGATTTCGGATGGAGTGAACCCCTGCGGCTGGACCACGGGTTCGACGCTCGCTCCATCCAATAGATTGCGTCGGGGTGGGGCGGGGTGAGCTCCGGGTCCTCACAGCCTCAGGCGACATCTCCCCGTCACTGCGCAACTTCCGCTTCATGAGTTCAAGCAGCCATTCGATGCTTGAAATTGAACGTCGGCAGTCAGTCTCAAGCGGCCTTCCGCTAACCACGGCTAGCATACCGCTCCTGGCCCGGGACTTCCCGTTCTCTCCAACGCCAGGAAGCTGATGCTCGCCCCTGGATCGGATTGGCGAAGGGCCGCGGTGGCGCGCGACGCCCTCGGCAAAGAGCGGTCGTCGGCGACGCTCTACAGCAGATCGGGAGGGCCGTACTAACACCCGACGGGGCAGTTCTCATGCGGCCGCTTTCAACGCAACCGCTGGAGAACCCACTTTGGTAGCCAGCACGTCCAGATAGTCCGCCCATCGCTGGAGCATCACGGCGCGCTGCTTGAGGTACTGGGTACGGTTGTAGGCGCGCCCATTGGCATCCTTGACGGCGTGCGCCAATTGGGCTTCGATCACCAGCGGATCGATCTCCAGCACTTCCGCCAACAGGGTCCGGGCTGTCGCCCGGAAGCCATGAACCGTCTGCACGGTCGGGCCGTACCCCAGGGTCAGAAGCGCTGCACGCAGAGTGTTGTCCGAGATCGGCCGCTCATGACTACGCTCGCCCGGGAAGACCAGCGTGCTGTGGCCCGTAATGGGATGCAGCTTGCGCAGCAACCCCACAGCCTGCCTGGGCAGAGGCACCAAGTGCGGATCACCATGTTGCTTGCCGTCGATGCGCCGCTTCATCCGCGCAGCGGGCACGGTCCAGAGCGCCCCGTCGAGATCGATCTCGGCCCAGGCCGCCGCTCGCAGTTCGTTCGGGCGTTGAAAAAGCATGGGCGCCAGTTGAAGCGCCGTACGCACGATCGCTCCGCCTTGGTAACCCCGGATGACGCGTATCAGCGTCCCCAGTTGGGCCGGATCGGTGATCGCCGCGAAGTGCCGCTTCTTGTGGGGCGTGAGTGCCCCCTTGAGATCCGCCGTGATATCGCGCGGCGCCCGCGCGGTGGCGACCGCGTAGCGCCACACCGCGCGTGCTGTCATCAGCACGCGGCCGGCCACGTCGAGAGCGCCACGCTCCTCGACACGGCGCAGGGCTGCCAACAACTCGATGGCCTCGATTTCGCTGATGCGACGAGCAGCGAAGTACGGAAACAGATCCTTTTCCAGGTTCCGCTTCTCGCGTGTCGCGTAGTGGCCGCTCCACCGCGCATAGTGCTTGTCGAACCATTCGAGCGCGGTCTCTCGAAAGGTGTCGCCGGTGTTCACAGCCGACTTGAGCTTGACGACCTGGCGCGCCTGTATGGGATTGATTCCGGAAGCCTTCTGGGCTTTGGCAGCGTCACGGGCCTTCCTCGCCGCCGCAAGGCTCACGTCGGGATAGGAGCCCAAGGCGAATTTTTTCTCGACCCCCACGATCCTGAACTTCCAGAACCACCGACGAGAACCCGAGGCCGAAACCTCCAGATAGAGGCCGCCCGCGTCGGCGTAGCGTGCCTGCTTTCGGTCAGGTGGACAGGAGGCGTTGCGGCATGCGGCATCGGTCAACGGCATGGGGTACATCCAGGGGGTGGGGGTACAAAACCGCCGTACCAGGGGGTTCAGGAGGTTTGTACCCCCTTTTGTACCCCCACTTGGGGCTGGCAGTCACCAGATTTCAGTGTATGCCGGCGGACGCGATTCGCCCAGTTCCCCAATGAAAAAGGGCGTCCGGTGGATGAAACCGGACGCCCTTGGACGTTATGTTGGTCGGTGTGAAAGGATTCGAACCTTCGACCCCTTGCACCCCATGCAAGTGCGCTACCAGGCTGCGCCACACACCGAAGCTCTCGATTATAGCGGTTGAAATTCAGCGTCCGAGGGTCAGCAGCTCACGAATTTCAAAGAGTTCGCGCCGCAGGTGCAACAACTGCGACAGGTCGACTGTCTGCGCGGCAGACGACGCAGGCGAATCCTGCACCACGGCGGCATCGAATTCTTCTTGGTCGATCTCGATGGCCTCCATGCCTTCGAGTGGCACCTCGCCCGCCTTGCGGCGGTCGCGTTCGCCCTGCACGAGTTCCTGCAGCTTGTTGCGCGCGCCGCTGATCGTGAAGCCCTGGTCGTAGAGCAGATCGCGGATGCGGCGGATCATGAGCACCTCGTGGTGCTGGTAGTAGCGGCGGTTGCCGCGCCGCTTCATAGGCCGCAGCTGCGTGAACTCCTGCTCCCAATAACGCAGCACGTGCGGCTTGACGCCGCACAGTTCGCCGACCTCACCAATGGTGAAGTAGCGTTTTACGGGAATCGGAGGGAGCGTTTTCTCCATTGAAATCAAGACTGTGCGCGGGAAACCTGAGAGATTACTCTACGCAGGCGCGCAGCACCAAGCACTATTCGGCGCCCAGGCTCCACTCGACTTCGGATGCGCCGTTCTGATCGATGCTTCCGTGAATCTGCTCCTTGAGCTTCGCACTCGCGTGGAACGTGGCCACGCGGCGCTCGCCGATCGGAATGGCCTCGCCGGTGCGCGGGTTGCGGCCCGGCCGGGGCGCCTTCACGCGGATCTGGAAGTTGCCGAAGCCCGAGATCTTCACGTCCGTGCCTTCGACGAGACTGTTGGCCACGAGTTCGAAGAACGCCTCGACCATGTCCTTGGACTCGCGCTTGTTCAGGCCGATCTGCTCGAACAGCAGGTCGGCCAGATGCGCCTTGGTGAGAGCAGGCGTTTCGAGAGCCTCGAGCGTGAATTCGGCAGCGTTCATTCTCATCATCCCCTCAAGCGGCCGCCGAGCTTGGCGTCCAGTTGTTCGACGATTGCACGGACCGCGGGCTCGACCTGCTCGTCCGTCAGGGTGGCGTTGTCGCTCTGGAAACTGAGACGAACCGCCATGCTCTTCTCGCCTTGCGCCAGTGCACCCGGCGCGGCCACGGCACCATCGCGCAGCGGCTGCGGGCGATAGATGTCGAACAGCGTCACGTCGCGCAGCAGTCCCTGCGCAGCCGTCGTCGCGCGAATGGCCTGCACCAGTGCATCGTGCGTGACGGCTTCGGCCACAACCACGGCGAGGTCGCGCTCCACGGCCTGGTGCTTGGGCACCGGCTGCGCAACTGGCACAGGGCGCGCCGTGACGGCGTCGAGGTCGAGTTCGAACAGCACGGGCGCCTGTGCGAAGTCCCACTTCTGGCGCCAGCGCGGATGCAGTTCGCCGACGAAGCCGATGGCCTTGCCGTCGATCAGCACGCGTGCCGAACGGCCCGGGTGCAGGGCCGGGTGCTCGGCCACCTCGAAGCTGGGCACCAGCGGTGCGAGCAGTGCTTCAACGTCGCCCTTGACGTCGTAGAAGTCGACGCGCTGCGGCTTGCCGTCCCAGCGCGACTCGTCGGCGTCGCCCCAGGCGAGACCCGCCACGCGCATTGGCTGGTTCACGCCGCGCACGGTGCTGTCGGTGGTGGCAACGCTGTCGTCGCGCATGAACACGCGGCCCATTTCGAACACGCGCACGCGAGGCGCCTTGCGGTCGAGGTTGAACTTGAGCACCTGCAGCAGCGAGCCCAACAACGACGAGCGCATCACGCTCATCTGGCTGGCGATGGGGTTCAGCAGCTTGATCGGGTTGGCATTGCCTGCGAGGTCTTGTTCCCAATGCGCTTCGACGAAACTGAAATTGATCGTCTCCTGATACCCCAGCGCCGCGACGCTGCGGCGCACCGCGAAGCGGCTGCGCTGCGCCTCGGGCCGCACGCGGGCGGTGATGGGAGCGAGCGGCGCTGTGGTCGGCAAATTGTTGAAGCCGATCAGGCGCGCGACCTCCTCGATCAGGTCTTCTTCGATCAGCAGGTCGAAGCGGTGCGGCGGCGGGGTCACGGTCAATGTGCCCTCGCCTTCTGTGATCGCGAAGCCGAGACGGTTCAGCGCATCGGCGCATTGCGCCTGCGTCAGCGGCATGCCGATCACACGCGCCGCACGCGCGACGCGCAGCGTGACGGGCACGGCCTTGGGCACGCTCAGCGTCTGGTCGTCCATCCTGCCGGCCTCGCCGCCGCAGATTTCGACGATCAGCTGCGTGATGCGCTCGATGATCTGCACAGTGCGGCTCGGATCGACGCCGCGCTCGTAGCGGTGACCCGCATCGGTCGAGAAGTTGAAGCGACGCGAGCGGCCCTGCACGGCCTCGGGCCACCAGAAAGCGGCCTCGACGTAGATGTTGCGCGTGTCGTCGGACACCGAGGTGGCGTCGCCCCCCATGATGCCGGCGAGCGATTCGACTTCGCGGTCGTCGGCGATCACGCCGACCTTCTCGTCGACGGTGATGGTCGTGCCGTTGAGGAGCTTGAGCTGTTCGCCCGCCTTGCCCCAGCGCACCGTGAGGCCGCCGTGGATCTTGTCGAGGTCGAAGATGTGGCTGGGCTGGCCGTACTCGAACATCACGTAGTTCGAGATGTCGACCAGCGGCGTCACGCTGCGCTGGCCGCAGCGCGCAAGGCGCTCGACCATCCACGCCGGCGTGGCAACCTTGGTGTTGACGCCGCGCACGATGCGGCCCGAGAAGCGGCCGCACAGATCGGGCGCCTCGACCTTGACCGGTAGCACGTCGGCGAAAGACGTCGCCACCGGCGCGATGGCTGGGGTCTTGAGCGGCGCACCGGTGAGCGCGGCGAGCTCGCGCGCCACGCCGTAGACGCTGAGGCCGTGCGCCAGGTTGGGTGTGAGCTTGAGCGTGAGCAGCGCGTCGTCGAGCTTGAGCACGTCGCGCACGTCGGCGCCGATGGGTGCGTCGGCATCGAGTTCGAGCAGACCGCCGTGGTCTTCGTTCAGACCCAGTTCACGCGCCGAGCACAGCATGCCCTGGCTCTCGACGCCACGCAACTTGCCGAGCTTGATGAGGAAGGGCTTGCCGTCTTCACCCGGCGGCAGTTCGGCGCCGACGAGTGCGCAAGGCACCTTGATGCCGACGCGCGCATTGGGCGCGCCGCACACAATGTTCAGCAAGGCGCCCTGCCCCGCGTCGACCTGGCACACGCGCAGGCGATCGGCATTCGGGTGCTGTTCGGCTTCCTTGATTTCGCCGACCACGATGCGCGTGAAAGGCGGCGCCACCGGTCGGCGCTCTTCGACCTCGAAACCGCCCATGGTGAGCGTTTCGGCCAGTGCGGCGCTGTCGAGGGGCGGGTTGCAGAACTCGCGCAGCCAGGATTCCGGGAATTGCATCTCTTCGATCTCGATCTGGTTTTTCTATGGAGGGGTGCTTACTGGAACTGCGAGAGAAAACGCAGGTCGCCGTCGAAGAAGAGGCGCAGGTCGTTCACGCCGTAGCGCAGCATCGTGAGCCGGTCGGGGCCCATGCCGAAGGCAAAGCCGATGTAGCGCTCAGGGTCGAGGCCCATGTTGCGCACCACGTTCGGATGCACCTGGCCCGAACCCGACACCTCGAGCCAGCGGCCGGCCAGAGGTCCGCTTGCGAACTGGATGTCGATCTCGGCGCTCGGTTCGGTGAACGGGAAGAAGCTCGGGCGGAAGCGCAGCACGAGGTCGTCGCGCTCGAAGAAGGTGCGGCAGAAGTCGGTGAAGACGACCTTCAGATCCTTGAAGCTCACGTTCTCGCCGAGCCACAGGCCTTCGCACTGGTGGAACATGGGCGAGTGGGTGGCGTCGCTGTCGACGCGGTAGGTACGGCCCGGGGCGATCACGCGGATCTCGGGCGCCTTCACTGTGCCGGTGGTGTCGGCTGCGGCGGCCGCGAACTCGGCGGCGTACTTCTTGATGTGCTGATGCGCATAGCGCACCTGCATCGGGCTGGTGTGCGGACGCAGGTTGTAGGGAATGCCGTCGTCGCCGTTGATGTCGACGTAGAAGGTGTCTTGCATCGACCGCGCCGGATGGTTCGGCGGGTTGTTCAGCGAGGTGAAGCTGTGCCAGTCGCTCTCGACTTCGGGGCCGTCGGCCACGTCGAAGCCCATGCTCGAGAAGATCTCCTCGATGCGCTCCAGGGTGCGGCTCACGGGGTGCAGCCCGCCGGTAATGCGGCGACGGCCGGGCAGGCTCACGTCGAGCGCTTCGGCGCGCAGTTGCAGCGAGAGTTCTTCGTCGGCCAGTTGCTGACGGCGGTCGGTCAATGCGGCCTCGATGGCCTGCTTGGCGACGTTGATCGCCGCGCCGCGGGACTTCTTCTCTTCGACACTCAGCGCAGCCATGCCCTTCATCAGCTCGGTGATGCGGCCCGACTTGCCGAGGAACTGGGCCTTGGCGTTTTCGAGCTCGGCGGGCGTTTTCGCTTCGGCGAAGGCGGCGCGTGCGGTGTCGACCAGGGAGTCCAACTCGTTCATAGCAACAAAAATCTTCGAGGGGAAATAAAAAAGAGCTGGAGCCTTTTCAAGCGCCAGCCCTTGAGCCGTGGGCGCAGGAAGCTGCCCGGAAGCAGCACCCCTGCTGTGCAGAATCAAGCAGCCAGCTTGGCCTTGACCTGCTCCACGATGCCGGCAAAAGCGGCCTTGTCGTGCACGGCGATGTCCGCAAGCATCTTGCGGTCGATCTCGATACCGGCCTTGCGGATGCCGTTGGCGAACTGGCTGTAGGTCAGGCCCAGTTCACGCGAGGCGGCGTTGATACGCGCGATCCACAGCTGACGGAACACGCGCTTCTTGGTACGGCGGTCACGGTAGGCGTATTGGCCTGCCTTCATCACCGCCTGTTTGGCGACGCGGAAGACATTGCCGCGGCGACCGCGGAAACCCTTGGCGAGTGCGAGAACTTTCTTGTGGCGGGCGCGAGCCGTTACACCACGTTTGACGCGAGGCATGTGTGTACTCCTTGTTCGTCTGAGTTAAATGCCACGGCCGGGCAGCATGGCGGCGACAGAAACCATGTTGGTCTCATGCACTGCGACTGCACCACGGAGGTGACGCTTGTTCTTGGTGGTCTTCTTCGTCAAGATGTGACGCTTGAAGGCTTGACCGCGCTTGACGGTGCCACCGGGACGAACGCGGAAACGTTTTTTCGCGCTGCTCTTGGTCTTCATTTTGGGCATGTGAATGCTCCTTTAGTTTGTGCTCGTGAGGCGCCATGGATGCTCCACGGACTTGTTGGCCCCGAGACACTTCTTTATCCCGCCCCTGCCGGCATCTCTTGCGAGGCGCTGGCAAAGGCGAAATCCCTTCGAACCTTCTCTTCTCTACTGCAACCCTGACGTTCAGGCTGTTGCGGGCGACGCTGCCGGTGCAGCTGCGGCATCTGCTGCCGGCTTCGGCGCAGCGCCACCAGCCTTCTTGCGGCCCGGCGCGATCATCATGATCATCTGCCGGCCTTCGAGCTTCGGGAACTGCTCGACCATGATCAGGTCGCCCAGCTCGTCACGAATACGCTGCAGCAATGCCAGACCGAGCTCCTGGTGCGTGATCTCGCGGCCGCGAAAGCGCAGCGTGATCTTGCATTTGTCGCCCTCATCAAGAAAGCGCTTGATGTTGCGCATCTTGATGTTGTAGTCGCCATCGTCGGTACCGGGCCGGAACTTGATTTCCTTGACCTCGATGACCTTCTGCTTCGACTTCGCCTCGGCTGCCTTCTTCTGCTCGTGGTACTTGAACTTGCCGTACTCGATCAGGCGGCACACGGGCGGGTTGGCCGCCGCAACGACCTCCACCAGGTCCACGTCCTGCTCACCGGCAAGGCGCAGAGCCTCGGCAAGACTCACGACACCCAATTGCTCGTTATCCGGGCCGATCAGGCGGACTTCCGGGGCCATGATTTCCCGGTTCAGGCGGTGTTGGCGTTCCTCGCGGTGGCGGCGGTCGCGGAATGCAGTAGCGATGGTCAGAATCCTTCAAAATTTGCTACAAAATCTGTAGCGAACACCGAACAGTCCTCGCGGACAAGCGGCATGATTTGGCTGGAAAACATATGGGGTGTTCCGAAGACAAATCAACGCTTGTCGGCAATGTCCTGGACGAGCCGTTGCACGAACGATTCGAGGGACATTGCACCGAGGTCTTGATTGCCCCGGGCGCGCACTGCAACGGCACCTGCTTCCTTTTCCTTGTCGCCTACGACAACGATATAAGGGAGCTTTTGCAACGAATGCTTCCGTATTTTATACGTAATCTTCTCGTTGTGCAGGTCAAGCTGAACCCTAAGCCCTTGATTTTGCAGCGCTTTCGCAACTTGCGCGGCGTAATCGGCCTGTCCTTCACTGATATTGAGCACCGCCACCTGCACCGGGGCGAGCCATGCGGGCAGCGCGCCCGAGTGGTGTTCGATCAGCATGCCGATGAAGCGCTCGAGGCTGCCGACGATCGCGCGGTGCAGCATCACAGGGTGTGCGCGGCCGCTCGATTCCGTCACGTATTCGCCGCCCAGGCGCTCGGCCGTGTTGAAGTCGACCTGCATGGTGCCGCACTGCCACTGGCGGCCGATGGCGTCGCGCAGCGTGTACTCGATCTTGGGGCCGTAGAAGGCACCGTCGCCCGGTGCAATGACAAAGTCGACGCCCGAACGGCGCAGCGATTCCATCACCGCATGCTCGGCCTTGTCCCACAGTTCGTCGGAGCCGACGCGGTTCTCGGGCCGCGTGGCAACCTTGTAAAGGATGTCCGTGAAGCCGAAGTCGGCATAGACCTTTTGCAGTTGCTCCGTGTACGCAATGCACTCGTCGAGGATCTGGTCTTCCGTGCAGAAGATGTGGCCGTCGTCCTGCGTGAAGCCGCGCACGCGCATGATGCCGTGCAGCGCACCGCTGGGCTCGTTACGGTGGCACTGGCCGAACTCGCCGTAGCGCAGCGGCAGGTCGCGGTAGCTGCGCAGGTCGCTCTTGAAGATCAGCACGTGGCCCGGGCAGTTCATCGGCTTCAGCGCGTACTCGCGCTTCTCCGACTCCGTCGTGAACATGTTGTCGCGGTAGTTCTGCCAGTGGCCCGTTTTCTCCCACAGGCTCTTGTCGAGGATCTGCGGGCCCTTCACCTCCCAATAGCCCGTGTCGCGGTAGATGCCGCGCATGTACTGCTCCACGGCCTGCCACACGGCCCAGCCCTTGGGGTGCCAGAACACCACGCCAGGCGCCACTTCGTCGATGTGGAACAGGTCGAGTTCCTTGCCGAGCTTGCGGTGGTCGCGCTTCTCGGCTTCCTCGATGCGCTGGATGTACTGGTCGAGCTGCTTCTTGTCAGCCCAGGCCGTGCCGTAGATGCGCTGCAATTGCTCGTTCTTGGCGTCGCCGCGCCAATAGGCGCCGGCCAGCTTCGTGAGCTTGAAGACCTTCAGGAAACGCGTGTTCGGCACGTGCGGGCCGCGGCACATGTCGACGTATTCCTGGTGGTAGTACAGGCCCATGGCCTGCTCGTCGGGCATGTCCTCGACGAGGCGCAGCTTGTAGTCCTCGCCGCGCGACTTGAAGACTTCGATGACTTCGGCACGCGGCGTCATCTTCTTGATCACGTCGTAGTCCTGCGCGATCAGCTCGCGCATGCGCGCCTCGATGGCGGCCATGTCCTCGGGCGTGAACGGGCGTTCGTACGAGATGTCGTAATAGAAGCCCTCGTCGATCACAGGCCCGATCACCATCTTGGCCGTCGGGTAGAGCTGCTTCACCGCGTGGCCGACCAGGTGGGCCGTCGAGTGGCGGATGATTTCCAGGCCTTCGTCGTCCTTGGGCGTGATGATCTGCAGCCTGGCGTCATGGTCGATAACGTCGCTGGCATCGACGAGCCTGCCGTCGACCTTGCCGGCCACCGTCATCTTGGCCAGGCCGGGCCCGATGGACTGGGCGACTTCGGCCACCGAAACCGGGCCGGGGAACTCGCGGCGCGAGTTGTCGGGGAGCGTGATCTGGATCATTTGAAAACCTCGGGGAGAAAAACAAAAAAGCGCGGTGGATGCCGCGCTTTGCTTGGTTGTGAAGCTGGCAGAAGCCAGCGAGCGCGGGGCTACCGGCCTTTTCCTTCAGTGAAGAAAAAGCCGCTGAATCCTTGCGGAGTAGTTCGCGGTGTCATAACCAAGGTGCCTTTCTCGCTCTTGTTGAGTGCAGAGTCGGCGATTCTAGCCGCTGCCCGCTCAGGACGCGGGCGCCGCATTCTTGAGCCCCAGCACTTCAATGGGCTCGATCGACGGCGGCTTGGCGAACAGCTCGGGGGCCTTCGCCATCAGCGCCTGGGCGATCGGGCCGGTCAGATGGGCCTGGCGCCCGGCTTCGTCTTCGAACGCGTCGAACACGCCGAAAGTGCTCGGCGACAGACGCAGCGCAAACCAGATCGGCGTGGTCTTCTCGTCGCGCGCCATCGCAAGGCCGGCTTCGAGGAACTTCTCTACATCGCCTTCCTTGCCCGGCTTGGCTTCGAGTCGGACGAACAGTGCGTACTTGATCATGTGTCATCTCCTGAGTTGAACGGCGCGCGACATTGCACGGCGTTGGCATGGACTCTAGGCAGCCATCGCCTCTGGAGCTATTGGCATTTTTGACATCTTTGATATCGTTATGGCCATGAAGCTCGACGTACTCGCTCTCGATGGCGTGTTCGACACCGGCCTGTCCACGGTGCTCGACGTGTTCACCACCGCCAACGAACTCGCAGCCATGCTGCGGCTCGACGTAGCGCCGTTCGAAGTCACGGTGACGGGCGTTCGCAAGCGCGTGAGAACCGCACAGGGCCTCACCGTGCCGGTGGCCCGCACGCTCGACGCCAGCACCGCAGATTGGCTGATCGTTCCCGCGCTCGGCTGCAAGATGCCCGAAACACTGGAGCCTGCCCTGCGTCGCCCTGACGTGCGCGACGCCTGCGCCGCATTGCAGGAACGCGCAAGCGAAGGCGCCAGCATGGCCGCCGCCTGCATCGGCACCTTCGTGCTCGCCGAATCGGGCGTGCTCGATCGCCAGAAGGCGACCACAACCTGGTGGCTGGCCACGCTGTTCCGCCAGCGCTACCCCGCCGTGCAACTGGAAGACTCGCGCATGCTGGTCAGTTCAGGCCATCTGGTCACGGCCGGCGCGGCGCTGAGCCATGTCGACATGGCGCTGTGGATCGTGCGCCAGGCAAGCCCCGAGCTCGCCACGCTGGTCGCGCGCTACCTGATCGTCGACTCGCGGCCATCGCAGTCGGCCTACGTGATCTCCGACCACCTCTCGCATTCCGACCCGCTGGTGGAGCGCTTCGAGCGCTGGGCGCGCGGGCGGCTGGCCGATGGCTTCTCGCTCGACGAGGCGGCACAGGCAGCGGGCACCAGCAAACGCACGCTGGCCCGCCGCATGCAGCAGGTGCTGGGCAAGAGCCCTCTCTCGTACGTGCAAGACCTGCGCGTGGAGCGCGCTGTGCACCTGCTCAAGACCAGCGACAAGAGCCTCGAGCAGATTGCCGGCATGGTGGGCTACGCCGACGGTGTCACGCTACGCACCCTGCTGCGCCAGCGCCTGGGCCGCGGCGTGCGCGAGGTGCGCCTCGAAGCCTGAGCGCTCAACGGACGCAAAAAAGCCCGGCACGCGGCCGGGCTGAAAGTGACAGCGAAATATCTGTCTGTCGAAAGACCGACCCGCGAGGGTCGATCACCCGATCAGTGGAACTGTTCTTCCTCGGTCGAGCCCGACAGCGCCTTCACGCTGGACGAACCGCCCTGGATCACGGTGGTCACGTCGTCGAAGTAGCCGGCGCCAACTTCCTGCTGGTGCGACACGAAGGTGTAGCCCTTGTCGCGCGCAGCGAACTCGGGTTCCTGCACCATGTTGACGTAGTGCTTCATGCCTTCGCCGCGGGCGTAGGCGTGGGCGAACTGGAAGGTGTTGAACCAGTTGACGTGGATGCCGGCCAGCGTGATGAACTGGTACTTGTAGCCCAGGTCCGACAGGTCTTCCTGGAACGAGGCGATCTGCTTGTCGTCGAGGTTCTTCTTCCAGTTGAAGGAAGGCGAGCAGTTGTACGACAGCAGCTTGCCGGGGCAGGCGGCGTGCACGGCTTGTGCGAATTCGCGGGCGAAGCCGATGTCCGGCACGCCGGTTTCGCACCACACCAGATCGGCGTAGGGCGCATAGGCCACGCCGCGGCTGATGGCTTGCTCCAGGCCGTTCTTCACGCGGTAGAAGCCTTCTTGCGTGCGCTCGCCCGTCAGGAAGGGCTTGTCGTTGGCGTCGTGATCAGACGTGATCAGGTTCGCGGCTTCAGCATCGGTGCGGGCCAGCACGATGGTGGGCACGCCCAGCACGTCGGCTGCGAAACGCGCTGCAATCAGCTTCTCGCAGGCTTCATGCGTCGGCACGAGCACCTTGCCACCCATGTGGCCGCATTTCTTCACGGCAGCCAGTTGGTCTTCGAAGTGCACGCCGGCCGCGCCGGCCGTGATCATGTTCTTCATCAGTTCGAAGGCGTTGAGCACGCCGCCGAAACCGGCTTCCGCGTCGGCCACGATGGGCAGGAAGTAGTCGATGAACTCCTTGTCGCCCGGGTTAACACCGCGGCCCCACTGGATTTCATCGGCGCGGCGGAAGGTGTTGTTAATGCGACGGACCATCGTCGGCACCGAGTCGTAGGCGTACAGCGACTGGTCGGGGTACATCGTTTCGGAGCTGTTGCCGTCGGCGGCGACTTGCCAGCCCGACAGGTACACGGCTTCCAGGCCAGCCTTGGCCTGCTGCATGGCCTGACCGGCAGAGATGGCGCCGAACGCGTTCACGTAGCCCTTCTTGGAGCCGCCGTTGATCTTGTCCCAGAGCTTCTCGGCACCGCGCTTGGCCAGCGTGTGCTCGATGGGGAACGAGCCGCGCAGACGCACCACGTCGGCCGCGCTATAGCCGCGCTTGACGCCCTTCCAGCGCGGATCGGTGGCCCATTCCTTTTCGAGGGCGGCAATCTGCTGTTCGCGGCTGAGTTGTTCTGTGAGGGTCTGGGGCATGGTCACTCCGTGAGGTTGATTGAAGGTTGGGCGCTGCGGCCGTGGAGTTACTGTAATCGGACTGCAGACTCTTATGTCTTATAGAAGACATATTTTTCAATCAACAAAATCAAAGACTTACGGAGATATTTCTCAATGCAAAATTATTTTTCTCATATCGAGAAAAAATATTGCGGCGCAGCAGTCGTCAATTTCGCAATGCGCAATCAATCTTTCGGTTGTGAAAACGAGGCATTACTTCGTGCCGCGTGCGCGATCCAGTCACCGCTTTCGATCACGCGGCGACCCGCGATGCGCGTCGGATGGATCTCGTAGACCAGGCAATCGAACGACTGCCCGCCAACATCCACGCGCACCCGGCGCTTGATGTACTCGCCCGAGTCGTCGTCGGCCACTTCCTCGAGCACATCGAGCGCTGCCTCGACTGCGGGCTCGACGACGTAGACCTCGCCCTTCACGCGCCCCACTCCACCCAGCACGACACCCGGATAGGCACCCGGATAGGCACCCGGATAGGCACCCAGGTCATACAGCGTGCCGGCAATGCTCGCCGCACCCACCCACACCGGCGCGGGCCGATATCGCGCGATGTCGTTGCGCCCGCCGCGGCGCAGCGTGCCGTAAACAAAAACGTGGGGCATCATCGAAACCGCCTTCTCCGCAACTACAGAACTTCAGTCTATTGAACTCCGCTGCCCCCGCATCAGGCCGCCTCGTGGCCTATGGCTGCCTGGCCCTGAGCATGTCGCTCGTCGGCGGCTACGTCGCCCTCTCCAAGCCCCTCGTCGCCGCCTTTCCGGTGCTGCTGCTCGCATGGCTGCGCTTCGGCATCGCCGCGCTGGCCATGCCGCATTGGCTCAAGCGCACGCCCGACGAACCGCCGATGACCGCGCGCACGCGCTGGCTGGTGTTCCTCGAGTCGTTTCTCGGCAACTTCATGTTCTCGATCTGCATGCTGTTCGGCGTGAGCCTCACGAGCGCGGTGTCGGCGGGCGTGATCATGGCGTCGATCCCCGCGTGCGTGGCCGTGGCGAGTTGGCTGTTCCTGCGCGAGCGCATCACCGTGCGCATCGGCTTGGCCATCGCCTGCGCTGCGCTCGGCATCGGCCTGCTGGCGCTGTCGCCTGCGCACGCACCGGCATCGCCCGCTGCCTCATCGACATCAATGCCCTGGCTCGGCAACCTGCTGGTGTTCTGCGCGGTGCTCTGCGAGACGGCCTATGCGGTGATCGGCAAGTCGCTCACGGGACGACTGGGACCCAAGCGCATCGCCTCGCTCATCAACCTGTGGGGCTTCGTGCTCTCGCTGCCCTTCGGCATCTGGTTCGCGCTGCAGTTCGACTTCACCGCGGTGCGCTTCGGCACTTGGGCGCTGCTCGTGGTCTACGCGCTCGCTGCAAGCATCTGGACGGTGTGGCTATGGATGACCGGACTTCGCCACGTACCAGCCGCACAGGCGGGTGTTTTCGCCGTGATGCTGCCCGTGAGCGCGGCTCTCGTGGGCGTGCTCGTGCTGGGCGAAAACCTCTCTTCGCCACAGCTCGTTGCGTTTGTCATTGCCCTCGCGGGCGTGGTGCTTGCGACATGGCCCGGGCGCCGAACGTGAAAAACAGGGCTTCTCCCCTCTGAAAAAACAACAACTCCCAATGAAAAAAGCGCTTTTTCCCTTGGAAACGCGTTTTTTCTCATTTAGCATCCGCATTGCCACTGGAGACGCAAGTTTTTCATTGGTGAGTGTTCAACCAAAAAAGGAAATCAACCATGGCAACTGCAAAGAAGGCTCCGGCCAAGAAAGCTCCGGCAAAGAAGGCCGCTCCCGCAAAGAAGGCGGCGGCTCCTGCGAAGAAGGCAGCACCGGCCAAGAAGGCCGCTGCTCCTGCTAAGAAGGCTGCTCCGGCGAAGAAGGCTCCTGCAAAGAAGGCCGCTCCCGCAAAGAAGGCTGCTCCCGCCAAGAAGCGCACGCCCAACGCCGCGTTCATGAAGGCCCTGACCCCCAGCCCGGCACTCGCCGCTGTGGTCGGCTCGACGCCGCTGCCGCGTACCGCTGTCGTGAGCAAGCTGTGGGACTACATCAAGAAGAACAACCTTCAAGACAAGGCCAACAAGCGCAACATCAACGCCGACGCCAAGCTGAAGGAAATCTTCGGCAAGACCCAAGTGTCGATGTTCGAACTGGCCGCGCTGATCGGCAAGCACGTCAAGTAAGCGCTCAGGGGCCTCGCGCTCCTGAATCAAAAAGCCCGCTTCATGCGGGCTTTTTTTTCGCCTGCGGCAGGGCCACGCCCTCTTCGAAGAAGCGCGCCGGCGTGCGGCCGAAGTGCTTTCGAAAGGCCTCGATGAAGGCGCTCACAGAGCTGTAGCCCACCGTCAACGCCACCACCGTCACCGGCTCCTTCAGGCTCAGCAGCTCGACGGCCTTCAGCAACCGCGCCTGCTGGCGCCATTGCGCGAAGCTCAGGCCCGTCTCCACGGCGAAGCGGCGAGTGAGTGTCCTGCGCGCCATGCCGATGCGATCGGCCCATTCGTCGATGCCGTTCGGCAGCGCCGGATCGTTGGCCAGCGCCGCAGCCATCGCAGCAAGGCGCTTGTCCTTCGGCATCGGCAGGTGCAGCGACGGCCTGGCGCTCGCCGCGAGCTCATCGATCAGCACGCCCACCAGACGCGCACGGCGCGGCTCCAGCAGGGGCTCGATGGCATCCATCGACGTCAGTCGATCCACCAGCCCCTGCACCAGCGGCGTGACGGCAAACACATGCGGCCCGTCCGGCAAGGATGCTGCCATCAGCGGGTCGATGTGCAGACTCCAGCCCGCCGTCGCACCAAAGCTCTGCGCCGCATGGGCGCAGCGCGGCGCGATCCAGCCGATCCAGCCCGGCGGCTGCACCCAACGGCCTGAAGGCGTCTCGATGACCTGCAAACCCTCGCGCAGCGCGAACAGCTGGCCGGTTTCATGCGCGTGGTAGCCCGTGACGCGCGGCGCCTCGTAGGCGTTGATCCAGAGCTTCACAGGGGCCTCAGCAGCCATGGTTGGCCCGCCGGAGGTATCGATTGGCCCCGCGCCGCAAGCCCGAACGCGCGCCGCTGCCTAGCATCGAGTTCATCTTCACCAACCCATCCAAGGAGCCTCCATGAAAGCCCAAGACGTACTGCCCGACGGCGCAGACTTCACCGTCGTGAACGGCCGCACATTGCGCAAGGGATCGGTCGGCGCCTTCCTCGCCAACGTTCGCATCCTCGAGGATGCAGGCACGTCGGCCGCGAACAGACAAGCCGCCGAGCAAGACCTGGTCTCCCTGATCCCCGCCCTCGACGCGCTCGGCCTGTTCGACGTGTTCGAACTGCGCTCGCCGTCCTTGCGCGACGAGGTGGCACGTCATCGTGCCGCGCTCAGCCCTGCGCCTGCTGCTGCTTCGCCGAACGCGTGATCGACGCCAGCGTGCCGCGCGTGGTAATCACTTCGGGGTCGAGCGGAATCTCGATCAGCGTGCCGGTGTCGGCCGCCAGCGCGCGCAGCAGCGCGGCCTCGAACTGCGCTGTTTCCGTCACACGCTCGGCCGCATAGCCGTAGGCGCGCGCGAGGCCGCAGAAGTCAGGGTTGCGCAGCGCAGTGCCGCTGGTGCGTTCCGGGTACTCGCGCTCCTGGTGCATTCGGATGGTGCCGAACATGCCGTTGTTGAGCAGCACGACGATGCTCTTGCCGCCGTGCTGCGCAGCCGTCGCGAGCTCCTGCCCCGTCATCAGAAAATCGCCATCGCCCGCGATGGTGAAGGCCACGCGCCCCGTCGCGAGGTTGGCCGCGATGCCAGCCGGCACGCCATAGCCCATCGCTCCGCTGGTCGGCGCCAGCTGCGTCTTCGCGCCCTTCGTGAGCCCGTGATAGCGGAAGTAGCGGTGCACCCAGCTTGCGAAGTTGCCCGCACCATTGGTAATGGCCGCATCCGCCGGCAGGTGCTTCTGCAGCAGCGCGACGACCTCCGCCATGTCGACCGGCCCACGCGGCGTCTCGGCGGGCATGCCTGCCAGCGGCTGCGGCACGAGGTTGGCCTCGTAGTCGGCATGGGCCTGAAGCGTCCATTCCTCCCACGGCAGCGTCGGCGGCGCGCTCAGCACCTCCAGGCTGCGAGCCGCCGCGCTCATGCCGGCGTTGATGGCCAAGTCGGCCTGATAGACGCGGTTGAGCTCTTCGGCGCTCGCATGGATGTGCACCAGCGTCTGCTTCGCCTTCGGTGCTTCGAGCAGCGTGTAGCCGCCGGTCGTCATCTCGCCCAGGCGCGGGCCGATGGCCAGGATCAGGTCAGCATCCTTCACGCGCTGCGCGAGCTTCGGGTTAATCGCGATGCCGACGTCGCCCGCATACAGCGGATGGTGGTTGTCGAAAGTGTCTTGAAAGCGGAAGGCGTTCGCGACCGGCAGCCGCCAGTTCTCCGCAAAGCGCTGTAGCGCCTGTGCGGCCTGCGTCGTCCAACCGCCACCACCGGCAATCACCAGCGGGCGTTGCGACTTCAGCAGCAGCTCGCGCAAGGTGCGCAGCGCGCCCGGGTCGCTCCAGGGCTCGACTGCCTCCACGCGCTTCAACGGCCGTGCGGCGGTCTCGCTGCGCAGCATGTCCTCTGGCAAGACCAGCACCACCGGCCCCGGCCGCCCGTTCATTGCGGTGGCGAAGGCGCGCGCGATGTATTCGGGGATGCGGTTCGCATCGTCGATGCGCTCCACGCGCTTGGCAAAGCCCTTGGTGCTTGGTCCGAAGAAGCTGCCGTAGTCGACCTCCTGGAAAGCCTCGCGGTCGCGGAAGTCGCTGCCGACGTCGCCGACGAACAGCACCATCGGCGTCGAATCCTGGAACGCGTTGTGCACGCCGATCGACGCATTGGTCGCACCGGGCCCGCGGGTGACGAAGCAAACGCCCGGCCGCCCGGTGAGCTTGCCGTGCGCCTCGGCCATGAAGGCCGCGCCACCCTCCTGCCGGTTGACGATGAAGCGCGTGCGATCGCGGTAGGCATGGAAGCCGTCGAGCACCGCCAGGAAGCTTTCGCCCGGCACACCGAACGCCATTTCCATGCCCTGTTCGACCAGGCACTCGACGATCAGGTGGCCCGCGGGTTGTGATGTACTCATGAGAAGTAGAACCTCAGCTGCAAATGTCTTCGGCAATTATGTGCGCCCGCTCCAGACGCCTTGCGTTAATTCCCCAATTGGTTAAATTCGCGCCATGAAGGCCTCCAAGGACCCCTCACCCGACGCCGCCGAAGTGATCGAGCCCCGCTCGCGCGACGCCGACCGCTCGCAGCTCGCCATCCTCGCGTCGGCGCGCGACGAGTTCTCCGCGCGCGGCCTCGCCGGCGCGCGCATGGACAGCATCGCCGAGCGCGCAGGCCTCAACAAGCGCCTCATCTACTACTACTTCGGCAGCAAGGACGACCTGTTCCTCGCAGTGCTGGAGCGCACCTACGCCGACATCCGCGAGGCCGAGCAGCGCCTGCACCTCGACGAGATCGAGCCGGTCGAGGCCATCCGCCAGCTGGTCTCGTTCACCTGGCACTACTACCTGGAGCACCCCGAGTTCATCACGCTGCTCAACAGCGAGAACCTGCATTGCGCGGCGCACCTCAAGCGCTCCGATCGCATCCAGGAGATGAACTCGCCGCTGGTACAGCTGCTCGACACTGTGCTGGAGCGCGGCCGCCGCGACAACCTGTTCCGCGCCGGCGTGGACCCGGTGCAGCTCTACATCTCCATCGCGTCGCTCTGCTACTTCTATCTCTCGAACAACCACACGCTCTCGGCCATCTTCGGCCGCGACCTGCGCGCGCCCAAGGCGATGGCGCAGCGCCTCTCGCACATGACCGACCTCGTGCTGGGCTACGTCCTGCACTGAGCTTCATCAGCGCGCCCTCGCACTCTCCGGGTATCTACTAGGCAGCGGCCGTTGACGCTGCGGCGCAGCCGTTCCTACAATCGATAATTCACTCAATGGTGAATTGATCGATTCAAGAAAGCGGCCCGACCGCGCGGAGACATCCATGAAGCTCTTTGCCAGCATCGCACGCACAACCTATGTTGCCTCGCTGACCTGCATCGCTGCACTGCTGCCGGGCCTGGCCGCCGCGCAGAACGGCTACCCGACCAAGCCCATTCGCGTGATCGTTCCCTTCGCGGCCGGCAGCACCACCGACATCATTGCCCGCGCCATCACCGACAAAATGAGCGCCAGCATGGGCCAGACGCTGGTAATCGACAACCGCGGCGGCGCCAGCGGCACCATCGGCCAGCAGGCGGTGGCCACGGCTGCGCCCGACGGCTACACGGTGATGATCCATTCGTCGTCGCACACGGTCAGCCCCTCCACCTTCGCCAAGCTGCCCTTCGACACGATGCACGACTTCGCGGGTGTCACGCCGATCTCGTCGCTGCCCAACGCGCTGGTGATCTCGCCCAGCAAGAACATCAAGACGCTGCCCCAACTGCTGGCCGCCGCGCGCGCCAAGCCCGGCAGCATGAACTTCGCCTCCGCCGGCCAGGGCAGCGCCACGCACCTGAACGCCGAGAAGTTCAAGATGGCCGCCAAGATCGACGCCACCAACATCCCCTTCAAGGGATCGGGCGAGGCCGTCACTGAAGTGCTCGCCGGCCGCGTCGACTACTACTTCTCGCCCATCGCGCCGGTCATCGGCCAGATCAAGGAAGGCCAGTTGCTGGCGCTGGCCGTCGGCTCGCCCAAGCGCGCCGCCGCCCTGCCCGACGTACCCACCACCACCGAGGCCGGCGTGCCCGGCTCCGAGTTCAACTTCTGGATCGGGATGATGGCGCCCGCCAAGACGCCGCGCGACATCGTCGAGCGCCTGCACGCCGAGGTGGCGAAGGCGCTGGCCACGCCCGAGGTGAAGGAGCGCTTCGCCAAGCTCGGCGCCGACGCCTGGACGCTCAAGCCCGAGCAGTTCGACGCCTACATCAAGGAAGAGATCGCGAGCAACGCGCAGCTCGTGAAGGCGGCCGGGCTCTCGGTTCAACAGTAAGCAAGCCCCCTGAAAGCCCCGGCCCTCGCCATGCTCCGCAAGCTCCTGCTCTCCCCGGCCCTGCGCCCTTTCATCCTCATCTTGCTACTGCTGGTGCTGTGGGATCTGGCGATCCGCCTCTTCAAGATTCCGGCCTACCTGATTCCCCCGCCGTGGGAAGTGGTGAAGCAGCTCGTCGCCGAATGGCCGCGCCTGCTCGCCGAGAGCTGGAAGACCACGCTCGCCACGCTGGGCGGCTTCGGCCTGACGATCCTGATCGGCATTCCGATCGCGATGGTCATCGCCTACTCGCGCGTCGTCGAGTCGTACGTCTATCCGCTGCTGGTGTTCTCGCAGAGCATTCCCAAGGTGGCGATCGCGCCGCTGTTCGTGGTGTGGTTCGGCTTCGGCATCTTTCCGAAGGTGATCAGCGCCTTCCTGCTGGGCTTCTTTCCGGTGGTGGTGTCCACGGTGATGGGTTTCAAGTCGGTCGAGCCCGACATGCTCGACCTCTCGCGCTCGATGGGTGCGAGCCGCCTGCAGACCTTTCTCAAGATCAGCCTGCCGCAGGCACTGCCTTCGATCTTCAGTGGCCTGAAGGTGTCGGTCACGCTGGCCGTGGTCGGTGCGGTGGTCGGCGAGTTCGTCGGCTCCAACTCGGGCATCGGCTACGTGCTGCAGGTTGCCAACGGCAACTTCGACTTGCCATTGATGTTCGCCGCGCTGGTGGTGCTGTCGAGCATCGGCGTGATCCTCTTCGTCGCGGTCGACCTGGTCGAGCGCGTGATGATTCCCTGGCACGCCTCGCAGCGCCACGCGAACTGAGTTTTCTGTTTCAAGTTCCTTCGCAAAGCCAACAACTCCCGGAGACAAGACCATGAAGAAACTGCTTCCCTCGCTGCTCGCCGCCGCAGCGCTCGCCACCTTCGCCATCGCTCCTGCGCACGCCCAGGGCGACAAGCCCAAGGACAAGGTCACGCTGATGCTCAACTGGTACCTGTACAGCGAGCACGCGCCCTTCTTCCTCGGCAAGGAAAAAGGCTTCTACGCCGAGGAAGGCATTGACCTCGACATCCAGGAAGGCCGCGGCTCCGCCGTCACCGCACAGGCGGTGGCCGCCAAGTCGGCCACCTTCGGCTACATCGACGTCACGACCATGATCAAGGCGGCCGCCAAGGGCGCGCCGCTGAAGTCGACCGGCGTGCTGTTCCAGGTGAGCCCGATGTCGGTCATGGGCTTCACCGAGAAGAACATCAAGACGCCGAAGGACATCATCGGCAAGACGGTGGCCGTCACGCCGGGCGACTCGATGTCGCAGATGTGGCCGCTGTTCCTCAAGGTCAACAACATCACGGCCGATCAGGTGAAGATCGTCTCGGGCGACGGCCAGACCAAGCTCAATGCCGTGACCAACGGTCAGGCCGACCTGTTGCTGGGCTACGTGATGGACCAGGCCATCAAGCTGCAGGACGCCACCGGCAAGCCCGTGACGCCGATCCGTTTCGCCGACTCCGGCGTGAACCAGATCAGCTCCGGGATCATCACCAACAAGAACCTGCTGACCGAAAACCCCGACCTGGTGAAGCGCTTCATGCGCGCCTCCACCAAGGCCGCCGAAGCCGCCGAGAAGAGCCCCGAAGCGGCAGTGGACGCGATGCTCAAGGCCAACCCCAAGGCCGGCGTGCGCGACACGCTGATCGTCGGCATGAAGCAGAGCGTGGCGCTCTATCACACGAAGGAAACGGCCAACCAACGTCCGTACCGCGTGGCAATGAAGAACGTGAGTGACTCGCTCGACCTGCTGGTGCAGTACGGCGGCATGGACGCATCGACGCGCGGCAAGCCCGAAGACTACGTGACCCTCGACTTCCTGCCCTGACCGATCGCTGCCTTCGAACTCGCGCGCCTTTCGCTGCCGCTACCTCTCACGCATTCAATGTCCCAAGTCAACCTGATCGAAGCGCGCGGCGTCTCGAAGATCTACCAAAGCAAGGACGGCCCGGTCGAGTCGCTGAAGCCACTCGATTTCGCCATCAAGGAAGGCGAGTTCGTCTCCGTCGTCGGCCCCTCGGGCTGCGGCAAGAGCACGCTGCTGAAGATGGTGGCAGGCCTGCTGCCCATCAGCGGCGGCAGCCTCACGCTGGCCGGCAAGCCGATCAAGGGTCCGCAGAAGGACGTGGGCATCGTGTTCCAGAGCGCGGTGCTGCTGCCGTGGCGCAGCGTGGAAGACAACATCCTGCTGCAGGCTGAGATGCGTCATCTGCCGAAGGCCGCCTCGAAGGACCGCGCGCGTCAGCTCATGGAAATGGCCGGCCTGAAGGGCTTCGAGGGCAAGTACCCCTGGCAGCTCTCGGGCGGGATGCAGCAACGCGCATCGATCTGCCGCGCGCTGCTGCACGACCCGTCGGTGCTGCTGATGGACGAGCCCTTCGGCGCACTCGACGCGATGACGCGCGAGAAGATGAACCTGGAGCTGCAGCGCATCTGGATGGCGTCGAAGAAGACGGTGATGCTCATCACCCACAGCATTCCGGAGGCCATCTTCCTGTCGGACCGCGTGATCGTGATGAGCGAGCGGCCCGGCTCCATCGCCGCGGTGTACGACATCGACCTGCCGCGCCCGCGCACGCTCGACATGATGGCCTCGCCCGAGTTCGGCGCGTACACGAAGCTGGTGCGCGCGCATTTCTTCTCGCAGGGCATCCTGGACCACTGAAAGCGCCAGCCATGGATGCCATCCGTTTTCACGTCGAGGAGATCCGCTTCGCCGAGCGCAACGTCAAGCTGCGGCTGCCGTTCCGCTTCGGCGCCGCCACTGTCACGGCCTGCCCGCAGGTCTACGTGAAGGCCCGCATCCGCTTTGCGGACGGCCGCACGGCCGAGGGCTGCGCCGCCGAGATGATGGTGCCCAAGTGGTTCGACAAGAACCCGGCCCTCACCAACGAACAGAACTTCGAGCAACTGCGCTTCGCCCTGCGCGATGCGCGCGAGGCCTACTCCGCCGAGCCTGACGCACAGACCGCCTGGACGCACTTCGCATCGAACTACGCCGCGCTGCAGGCGCGCGCCAAGGCCAACGGCCTGCAACCGCTGGTGGCCAGCTATGGCCCGGCGCTGATCGACCGTGCCCTGCTCGACGCGCTGTGCCTGCACAGCGGCGTGAGCTTCGCTACGGCGATGAGCGGCAACCTGAGCGGCATCGACATCGCAGGCAGCGGTCTGGCCGATGACCTTGCCGGCTTCGATATGCCCGGCTTCCTGGCGAGGCAGTCGCCGCGCACGCGCATCGCGGTGCGCCATACGGTCGGACTGGCCGATGCCATCGACGACAGCGACACGCTGCCCGACGCCCCCAACGACGGCCTGCCCACGACTCTTGCAGCCGCCGTGCGCCGCTACGGTCTCACACACTTCAAGCTCAAGCTGTGCGGCAACACCACGCAGGACATTGACCGGCTCCAGCACATCGCCCGCGTGATCGACGGCCACGCGCAGCTCGTGACGCTCGACGGCAACGAGCAATACGCCGATGCGGACGACTTCGGCGTCTTCCTTGACCGCATGCTGTCCACCCCCGTGCTGTGGAAGCTCGCGCAGAAGACGGTCTTCGTGGAACAGCCGATCCGCCGCGACGCAGCCCTGCAGCGCGACGTGTCCGCGCTGGGCAAGCGCATCCCGCTACTCATCGACGAATCCGACGCCACGCTCGACGCCTTCGTGCAGGCCCGTGCGCTCGGCTATACCGGCGTGTCGAGCAAGAGCTGCAAGGGCTTCTACAAGTCGGTCATCAATGCGGCGCGTTGCGCGCATTGGAATGCCTCCGAGGAAAAACCGCGCTACTTCCTCTCCGGCGAAGACCTCACCATGCAGGCCGGCCTCGGCGTGCAACAAGACCTGGCGCTGGTCTCGTGGCTCGGCCTCTCGCACGTGGAGCGCAACGGCCACCATTACGTCAACGGTCTTGCCGCGGCTCCCGAGGCTGAACAGCAAGCCCTGCTGCACGCTCATCCGGACCTTTACGAACCGAGCGACGGCGCCGTGCGCCTCGCCATCCGCGACGGGCAGCTCGACCTGTCCTCGCTCGCCACCGCGCCCGGCTTTGCCACCGGCAAACCCGGCGCCGGCATCTCGTGGGACGCCATGCGTTCCGTCTACTGAAGCCCCCCGCTTCGATCTGCAATCTCTCTCGCATCTCAAGGAAGAAAACGATGGCCACCCAACGTCTAGGAATCATCATGCACGGCGTCACCGGCCGCATGGGCATGAACCAGCATCTGATCCGCTCGATCTGCGCCATCCGCGCGCAAGGCGGCGTCACGCTGTCGAATGGCGACAAGGTCATGCCCGACCCGATCCTCATCGGCCGCAACGCCGAGAAGATGGAAGCGCTCGCCAAGGCTCACAACATCGCGCGCTGGGGCACCGACCTCGACAAGGCGCTGGAGAACAAGGACGACACCATCTTCTTCGACGCCGGCACCACGCAGATGCGCCCCACGCTGCTGGCCAAGGCCATCCGCGCCGGCAAGCACGTGTACTGCGAGAAGCCGATTGCCACCAATCTCAACGAAGCGGTCGAGATCGCCCGCCTGGCCGAGGGCTCTGGCCTGAAGCACGGCGCCGTGCAAGACAAGCTCTTCCTGCCCGGCCTGCGCAAGCTCGACATGCTGCGCCGCGCCGGTTTCTTCGGCCGCATGCTCAGCGTGCGCCTCGAATTCGGCTACTGGGTGTTCGAGGGTGACCTGCAGCCCATCCAGCGCCCGAGCTGGAACTACCGCAAGGAAGACGGCGGCGGCATGATCCTCGACATGATGTGCCACTGGCGCTATGTGCTGGACAACCTGTTCGGCGAGGTGAAGTCGGTGTCGTGCATCGGTGCCACGCACATTCCCAAGCGCTGGGACGAAGCTGGCAAGCCGTATGAAGCCACCGCCGACGACGCGGCCTACGCCACCTGCGAACTCACCGGCCACAACGGCGAACCCGTCATCGCGCAGATCAACATGAGCTGGGTCACGCGCGTGCGCCGCGACGATCTCGTGACCTTCCACGTCGACGGCACCGACGGCTCGGCCGTGGCGGGCTTGTCGAGCTGCCGCGCCCAGTCGCGCGTGGCCACGCCGCGCCCGGTGTGGAACCCCGACGAGAAGCAGATGATGAATTTCTTCGACCAGTGGCAGGAGATTCCGGACTCGCAGGTCTACGACAACGGCTTCAAGATCCAGTGGGAGCACTTCATCCGCCACGTGGTTGAGAACGAGCCGTACAAATGGACGCTGCCTGAAGGCGCCAAGGGTGTGCAGCTGGTCGAGGCCGCGCTCGAATCGTGGAAAGACCGCCGCTGGGTCGACGTGCCTGCGCTGAAGGTCTGAGGCAGACAGCATGGCTCTTTCGCTGACCCTTCCCACCGCGAGCGGCACGCTCGCGCCCTACGCCCTGTGCGGCACCGCGCCGGTGAAGCCCGATGCGGGCGTCAAGTTCAACCGCATCGCCTATTCGGCCGCACACGTCGTGGCCGATCCGCTGGCCGTCATCGACCCGTGGCTGCAATGCGCGGTCGACTGGGACACCACCATCGCCTACCGCCGCCACCTGTTCTCGCTGGGACTGGGCGTGGCCGAGGCCATGGACACCGCGCAGCGCGGCATGGGGCTGGACTGGCCGACCTCGCTGGAGCTGATCCGCCGCTCGCTCGACGCCGCGAAGGACGTACCCGGCGCGCTGGTCGCCTCGGGCTGCGGCACCGATCACCTGGACATCGACAGCGTGAAGAGCGTCGACGACGTGATCCGCGGCTACGAAGAACAGATGGCCGCCATCGAAGCACTCGGCGGCAAGCTGATCGTGATGGCAAGCCGCGCGCTGGCCCGCGTGGCGAAGAGCCCGGCCGACTACGAGCGCGTGTACGACCGCATCCTGAGCCAGGCGAAGCAGCCGGTGGTGTTGCATTGGCTGGGCGACATGTTCGACCCAGCGCTGGCGGGCTACTGGGGAACGAAGGATGTCGATGCGGCCATGGACACGGCGCTGGGCATCATCGCGGCGCATCCGGAGAAGGTCGACGGCATCAAGATCTCGCTGCTCGACAAGGACAAGGAAATTGCGATGCGGCGCCGCCTGCCGCCGGGTGTTCGCATGTACACGGGCGACGACTTCAACTACGCCGAGCTGATTGCCGGTGATGGCTTCGGCAGCGAGCCGACGCACGGCAAGAGCGATGCGCTGCTGGGCATCTTCGACGCCATCGCCCCCGCCGCGAGCGCCGCGCTTGGCGCGCTGGCGCAAGGCAACACCGAGAAATTCCACGCGATCCTCGGCCCCACGGTGCCGCTGTCGCGTCACATCTTCGCGGCGCCCACGCGCTTCTACAAGACCGGCGTGGTGTTCATGGCCTGGCTCAACGGCCACCAGAAGCATTTCACGATGGTGGGCGGGCAACAGAGCACTCGCTCGCTGCAGCACTTCGCCGAACTGTTCCGACTGGCTGATGCGGCCAACCTGCTTGAACAGCCGGAGCTGGCGGTTCAGCGCATGAAGACCCTTCTGGCCCTGCACGGCGTGGAAGGCTGAAGCAACTCATGCGCGACTTCTCGCAGAACCACGACTGGCTGTCGATCAACACCGCCACGGTGCGCAAGCAGTCGGGCGTCGAGGTGCCGCTCGACCGCATCATCGATCAGTGCGCCGAGCGCGGCATCCGCGCGATCAGTCCCTGGCGCGACCAAGTGGCGGCTATAGGCCTCGACAAGATCGCGAGGCAGTTGAAAGCGCACGGCATCGGCCTCTCGGGCTACTGCCGAGGCGGCTTCTTCCCCGCGCCCGATGCGGCAGGCCTGAAGGCCGCACTCGACGACAACCGCCGCGCCATCGACGAGGCAAAGACGCTCGATGCACCTTGCCTCGTGCTGGTGGTCGGCGCCCTGCCCGGCGCGCTCGAAGGCAAGGTCGCCTACAAGGACATCGGCCGCGCACGCAGCGAGGTGCGTGACGGCATCGCCGCATCGCTCGAATACGCCCGCGAAGTCGGCATGCCGCTCGCCATCGAACCCCTGCACCCGATGCAGGCGGCCGACCGCGCATGCATCAACACGCTGGAGCACGCACTCGACCTCTGCGATGAACTCGACGCAGGCAGAAGCGGCATGCTCGGCGTGGCCCTCGACATCTACCACGTGTGGTGGGACCCGAAGCTGCAACAGCAGATTGCCCGCGCCGGCCGCGAGCGCCTGCTGGCGTACCACGTCTGTGACTGGCTCACGCCCACACGCGATCTGCTGAGCGATCGCGGAATGATGGGTGATGGCGTGGTCGAACTAAAGAAGATCCGAGGCTGGGTTGAAGACGCGGGCTTCGCCGGGTTCAGCGAGGTGGAGATCTTCTCGAATCTCGACTGGTGGCAGCGGCCTGGCGCTGAGACGCTGGACGTCTGCATCGAGCGGCACAAGCAGGCGGTCTAGAGCTGCTCTGTGTTCGCGTTGTTTCGGGGCGCGTGCACAGGCCATCGGGTACTCCCCTCCGCGAATGTCCCCCGCCCTTCGGGCTCCTCCTTTATTTCGCTGCGGGGAGCACCCGACGGCCTGTGCACGGTGAGTGCGGCTGCCCGGCGCAGCTTGCCCTCGTTTCGCGGCTCACGATGAGCAACATTGCCCGTGGTTCCACGATGGTCTCCTATTGAGTTGGGGGACTCGCAGGATAGGCTTACGAGCAGTCAGGGCGCCAGCCGTTGCCAGCCATCAGCTTGAGGCGCCCACTCGCGCTGAGGGGCGCCTGCCAGGCGCCGTCGAGAACTGGCAGCTCAGGCCAAAATCCGAAATGTTCGGCGCCGCCTAATTTTGAGACCGAAGTATCGATTGCTTCAAAACTCTCGCTCTTCGGCGATGCGAGCCTGTTCAATGCGATTCGAAAGATAGTCGATCCACTCACCGATCCACTCACGTACAGCAGGCGAGGCCGCCTCGATCCAGATACGAGCGCTGTCGCGTCGTTTGGCGTAGTAAGCTGAATCTGGGCCCCAGCGTGTGCCACTCTCGAAATACCCCATCAGGCTGCGCGCTTCCTTGCTCCGCGCACCAAAGAAATCGATGAAGCCCCGCGCCAGTTCGCCGCCCGCGCCGGGCTCCAGGGATCTGGGAATCGCCTCCATGATTAGTTCGGAGCGTGAAGGTTTTTCGGAAAGCCAGCAGAGAATCTGTTCAGGATCAAAGGCATCAATCGGAAGAAGTGGACGAGTCGCCCCTTTAGGTGAATTTTCCCTACGATAGTTTTCGCCGAGCCAATGGGCAATCGTCCAACTTGCCTCGCTGGTCTCTAGCGCTTGGCCTACCAGTGGCCAACAATCCTTGGGGCGCGCCTCGCTAATCTCGGCGACCGTCTCGAAGACGCCACCGTAAGAGTGAGTGCTGTACGAGTTGCAGTGAACTGTAAGAATCCCTGCCAATAACTCAAGATCGCGCTCGGGATGGCGCGTCCTGAACGCTGTAGCCAAGGTCTTCCAGTAGTAGGACGTCATATGGTCGTCGTGCCGCTCGAAGACCTTGGGATTCATCAGCAGTGACCACAGAAGTTCAGCTGAGCAATCTGTCTGCTTGCGTGCAAAGCGTGACGAGACGATTTGCACTGCTGCCCGTGCTGCTTCGGGGTCGCCACTCTTCTCAAGGCGAGAGCAGATCGATTGAACCTGGTCAGAGGTAAGGTCGGTCTCACCGAAATTCCAGCCGATGTTCTGGAAATAGAATGCATGGACTGAGCCAGTAGCAAACAGGTCCAGCAACCTCTCAGTAACTTTCGGCGACAGACCGCTGAATACAACGGCGCGGATTTTCCATGTAGCCGGTTTCTCGTCTGCGAGCAATCGCAATGCGTGAACTTCCCACCGCACACGGTCAGAGCCCTTGATCTCCTCTAGGTAACCGCTCAGGAAGAAGTTGCCAACGTCGTCTTGCAGGATTTCCGCGCAGGTGAAGATCTCATCGTCGAGGTTGACTACCTCAGAGGACATCTGCGCAACGAATCGCCCAAATGAACTGGCGCGTGGACCTGGAGAGCGCATGACCGTCTCTAAGCTCTCGCGCCTAATTGCCGGTGAGCCGACGAACTCCCTGGCGAGTGCCTCTACGCGCTTGGTGGGCACATCCGACTCAATGTACTCGCCTGACGAACTAACGCTGTAGTTCTCCTCGTGGATATCGTATGTGACAAAGCGATCAAAGCGGCTTGAGAACGAACCCGTCTCGGTCGCATCCAGGATAGCGCTTAACGCCTCGGTGACATTCGGCGGAGTGCCACTGTAAGGACGTTTGACCCGGTTGATGAGCATTCTGGTCAGCACCTCGCGGTTGCCACCGGGGAAGTTCAGATGCTCACGCAGAACAGATATTGCCCAGTCTGAAGCCTCCTTGGATCGAAGGAGGTCATCAGCACCTTCAATGATGACTTCGGAAAGGGCCGCTTGCCATTCCGGGTCCTTTGGCTTGGAGGAGGCAAGCAACCCGCGTAAAGCCATCTTTCTTGGATCGAAAAGGTCACTCCACAACTTCGGCTCCCAAAATTCGATCTCGGGAGCAAGCCCTTGGTATTCAACACCGATGATGCGTGTTCTCGATTTATCGGTCAGGAAGGCTTTGAGAAGTTCCAGCCCGAGACGGCGGTTGAAGTCATCCGCATCGTTGACTAACTCCTGCGCGAAGGCAAGGCGGTCAAGAGGATTGGCCTGGGTGGCGCCACCTCTTAAGACGAACAAGCCAATAAGTGTTCCTTTTGCATTGTTGGAATAGGTAGTTGATTCGCCAAAGCACAGATGTGCAAGCAACCTGACTGCTGGAGCGAAATGTTGCGACCAGACCGCGATCTTTTCCAGCGCATGAATAAGATTCTGTCTGCCGTCACCAAAGCGCCTGACCTCCGCCCGCGACGCGGCGCCGACTGTCCGCTGCAGTACCGCCAGAGTAGCGGCTGGATCGGCTTCCGCCATGACTGTGAGAAACCTAGAGCCACTATTGGTAGCGACGAATTCCATCGAGGTAAATGGCCCATCCTTAGCACTCAGTACTTCTTTGATGGCCGCTTGAGCAGACGGAACCCCATTTGAATAAATCATCATGTCCAGAAACCACTTGCGCAGGGTCTCTGGCATCTCGTCCATGAGGGCTGCCAGGTCGACTCTGGAACCATGGATTTGCCACCATTGCTTCCAGAGGTGGACATGTAAGGCTCTCGGGACCAACCGCAGGGTATGACTGCCTTGCAGGATGCGGCGTTCTGCAAGCTTATCGACTGCGAGATCAAACGCGCTCTTGGTGATGGCCGGATCGATACGTCCAGCCAGCTGTGCGATGTAGTCTGCTTCGGCAGCAACAGGCCTCCTGGCGCCGAACTTGCGAAAGAGGGCAATGTGCCTCACGATCGTCATAAGTCGATCGGCGGCCTCCCCCCTCGCCTTGCTGTAGCCCAGGACAAACCGTTCCCAGATCGGAACCACTGCAGGGGACTTTAGGATGTCACCCGGATTTCGCTTCAGGTTGTCGCCGACGGCATGAGCCACGCGAGCAGAACCTTCACACCAGGAGACCCAGTTGCGTGCATGGACAGACTTTCCGATGTACTGACGAAGAATCGCTTCGATCTGCGCATCTTCAAGCGGCGGGAATTTCAACACCTCCATGAGCGAATCAGCTGAAGTCTCAGGACCGTGGTCGATCGTGACCAGTTTGATGCGCGTTCTGCCCTTCAAGGCTCTGAATATCGAAGCGCGCTCATCGTCATCACATTCGTCAACGACCAAAACAGCGGAATACTCGCGGTCCTCCTTTAGCAACTCGAAGAACAACCTGCTCGTTTGAAACAGTTCTGCGGATGGGACATAGATGGCTTTAGCAGCCAATGTACGCAGTTTCTGGATGGCTTCTAGAACTAGCCGCGTCTTTCCGATGCCTGGCTCGCCGACAACGCGTGCATGCTGGACGTCAGGACCTGTGAGTAAGGTCTGCAGTCTAGTAATGAATTGCTCTTGCATCTCGCCAAGTGACAATTTGGGCGTCATGTCGCCGTTCATGGCCCAAGACGATACGGTCTGAAACCGAAGGTCGCCCATCGCGCCGAGGTCAAGACATAGAGATGGATATCGCTCCAGCATGTTTGCCACTTGTCGCGAACCCCAAACCTGGACACGCGGGTTCTTGTACCCGCATTTTTTGAACGACTCCGAGATCAACTCCACGGCGAGGGAGTGATTCTCCGCAAGCAGGTCGTGACCCAACGCGAGCATCACATAGGTCCCGCCATTGTTCATGCAGCGCCGTACTGCGGGACCAAGCCCTGATCGTGAAGGTCTCGCTCTGGCATCTCCGAAGAGCTCCTTCGTGATGGCGGCGGGCTGCCATGGCTTGAAGGAAGTGCCTGTCTTGATCTGATAGTGAAATGAGTGACCGCCCTTGCCGCCAACCAGTTCTGCTTTGGCATCAATGCCGCCGTCCGCAGAATTGACATCGCCCGAAACAACGATGTTGACTAGGCCTAGCCGCGCCGCTTCGCACCAAAGAAGACGTCCAAATACTTCCGTTGCCTCCTGGATTTTCAATTTGCCGAGGCGCTCGATGTCTGGCGTGAAAATGCTTGTTTCCATCCACTCCTCCTTAATTGTCGACGAATCGTCGAAGCAGCATAAACATGACCGCGTTTCGTCGAGCAATGCTATCTCTGGGTCTGAGTAAAAAGGAGTGAACTACCCGAGATTTCGCGGAGACTGCTTGGCCTAAGTCAGCTCGCCACCACTGTGACCTGATTGGCGAGTTGCCGGTAGTCGTTTGCCTCGGCCTCTGTAGGTCGGATATAGCCGGTGGGTTCGAACAGGCGCTGGTGGTTGAGCCCCAACACATATTCGAGCGTGGTGAACTCGAGAGCTTCTTTAGATTTCCTAGCGCCCAGCGGTGAATCAACTCGGCCTTGTACAAGCCGTTGATGGTCTCAGCCAAGGCGTTGTCATAGCTTTCGCTCTTGCTGCCCACGGACGGCTCGATGCCAACCTCAGTCGGCCGCTCGGTGTAGCGGATGCCGACGTACTGGGCGCTCCTGAACCGAATTCGCTCCATCACGGAGACGGACGCTCCAAAGCCCCGTCCCGGGCGAGCCGCGAAATCCGCAGCCCGCGGACCGGCCGCTAGCCGCCGGCCTCAGGCGCCCCACGTCGTGCCTTCTCGCTCATCTGAAACAGTTCTCCGGCCTTGCGAGCAAGCTCAGCAGCGAGCCAAAGCAGGTTGTCCAGCCGTCGAGGCCCATCACCGCTGCACCAGTCGATGTCTTCCCCGTGGCAGACCCACAGTAGAGCCTCGAGCTGAGAGAGGGTGTTTTCGAGAAGATCCGCCGGGTCTTGGGCGTTGTCTTCGGAAGCTACCGGCGTGCGAGGCCGGGCTATAGTCTTGGTAGCCATTTTTGTGCGGTTCCTTCCAAGGTGGTGCACGAACTTGGTTAGACGGTCGGGGTGCTGATAACACCTCGGCCGTCGCCTTTTGATACCTCGCATCTGCATCGCTGCTTTCGCACCGACGACCTGCCGCGAGGCAAGCAGCCTTCAAACATCTGAGTGACTCGGGTGTGTTGCGCCTTTCTTCTCCCCTTGGTGGGGTGTTGAGTGACAGGGGCATTCACTCTAGAGAAGAACCCGGCAAAGTAGCCGCTGCTACAGCACGAAGTCGCGGAGACTGCCAACAAATACAGCTTCCGCAGCGGCGCTGAACGCTCACGCCGATGGGGTGCCTTACGCAGCGAAATAAAGGGGGAGCCCGAAGGGCGGAGGACATTCGCGGAGCAAGGTACCCCGTCGGCGTGAGCGCGCCCTGAACGACAACAGAGCCCAACGCACAACGCAGCAAAGCGAAAGTCCGCCGCCTGTGCTGCAATCCGCAGATGCCTGCCCCGACCCTCGACGACCTGCGCCGCTACGCGGTGGCGCGCACCCTTTTCAAGCCCACGACGCTGCCCGCCGCGATCCGGCACCTGGGCTTCGTACAGGCCGACCCGATCCGCGCCCCCGCTCGCGCGCAAGACCTCACGCTGCGCCACCGCGTGAAGGACTACCGCGCGGGCGATCTCGAAAGCCGCTACACCCGCCTCGCCGTCGAGGAAGACTGCCTCGTCAACTACGGCTTCCTGCCGCGCGAACACCTGACGCTGATGCACCCGCGCGAAGCCAAGCGCGCGTGGGATGCCGACACGCGGCGCAAGGCGGCCGATGTGCTCGCCTACGTGCAGGAACACGGCCCGGTGCATCCACGACAGGTCGAGCAGCACTTCGCGCACGGCCGCATCAAGAACTACTGGGGTGGCTCGAGCAACGCGACCACGCATCTGCTCGACGAGATGCATTACCGCGGCATGCTGCGCGTGGTGCGGCGCGACAGCGGCACGCGCGTCTATGAAGCCGTGACGCACCAGCCCGCCGACGACAGCCCCGCCGGCCGCGCGCAACGCGCCGCCGCGCTGATCGAGCTGGTGGTGCGCAAATATGCGCCACTGCCGGCCGCGAGCCTCACCTACCTCGTGCGCCTGCTCGGTTATGGCGCGCCGCATCTCTCCGCGCAGACGCAAGCCGCCTTGCGCATCGCCCGCGAAGAACTGCTCGCGAGCTGCCGCATCGACGGCACGACCTGGTATTGGCCCGCCGACGAGAACCCGGCCTCGCGCCGACACGCACCCGACGACGCGGTGCGCCTGCTCGCGCCCTTCGACCCCGTCGTGTGGGACCGCCGCCGCTTCGAACTGCTCTGGGACTGGACGTACAAGTTCGAGGCCTACACCCCCGCGCCCAAGCGCCAGTTCGGCTACTACGCGCTGCCGATGCTGTGGCACGACCGCGTGATCGGCTGGGCCAACGTCAGTGCGCCCGAGGGCCGACTGCAACCAGCCTTCGGCTATGCCGACAAGAAGCCGCGCGACGCGACTTTCCGCGAGGCGCTCGACGATGAACTGCAGCGCATGACGCAGTTTCTCGCGGGGCGCTGATGTCTTTCTTCCTATAATTCCGCCGCTCAGCCAGCCGCCCGCCACGGGCGCGCCAGCCGTCTTCGAAGGAACGAAGACCGCAGCCGCAACGGCTGCCCCCGACGACGCAAGAAAAATCCACAACACCCACCGGCCGCCAGCCTGAATTGAGCGAGCCGCCGGTTGCGCTCGTCCGGATTGAACCGAATCCGAGAAGCCATGGCACGCCCCCGCCGCGTGCCGCAGCCACTCCCCTTACTGCAGGACCAGGAGAAGCTGCACATGACATTGAAGAAGCATCACCGCCCGACGTGGCGCCTTTCGCACACCCGCCGCGCCACGCTCGCGGCCACCGCCGTGGCGCTGAGCGCCGCCGTACCAGCGGCCTATGCCGAAGAAAAGGACGAAGCCGGCGAGCCCCGCAGGGCGCTGCCCACCGTCACCGTATCGGGCGATGCGGGCGAGACCGCGACCGGCCCCGTGACAGGCTTCGTCGCCAGGCGCGGCGGCTCCGCCACCAAGACCGACACACCGCTGATCGAAACGCCGCAGGCCATCTCGGTCGTCACCCGCGACCAGATGGAAGCGCAAGGCGCGCTCACGCTGCGCGAAACCACCAACTACACGGCCGGCGTGGTGTCGAGCTACTTCGACAGCCGCGTCGACTCGTTCAAGGTGCGCGGCGGCGATGCCGTGCAATACCTCGACGGCCTGCAGCGCACCTACGGCACCTACAACTCGACCAAGCCGGACCCGTACATGCTCGAGCGCGTCGAGCTGCTGCGCGGTCCGTCGTCGGTGCTCTATGGCCAGGGCGGCGTCGGCGGCGTGCTCAACCTCGTCTCGAAACGGCCGCAAGCGGAAACGCAGCGCGAGGTGCAATTGCAACTGGGCAACAACTCGCGCAAGCAGGTCGCGGCCGACTTCACCGGGCCTATCGATGCCGAGGGCAAGTGGCTCTACCGCCTTGTGGCCGTGAACCGCGACAGCGGCACACAGGTCGACCACGTGCCCGACGACCGCATCTTGCTCGCGCCCTCGCTCACCTGGCGCCCGAACGCAGACACCTCGCTCACGCTGCAGGCGCTCTACCAGAAGGACAAGAGCGGTTCGCTGATCGGCTTCTTCCCATGGCAGGGCACGCGGCTGCCTTCGCTCTACGGGCCGATTCCCACGTCGACCTTCACCGGCGAACCGGGCTTCGACCGCTACGACACGCGCAACACCTCGCTCGGCTACCTGTTCAGCCACCGCTTCAACGACACGTGGACGTTCCGGCAGAACCTGCGCTCGACAGAGAGCAAGGTGCACTACAACACCTCGTACACCAGCTTCACCGCCAACCGGCTCACGGGCCGCCCGGCGCGGCCGGTGTTCAACGCCGACCAGCGCACCATCGAGCGCGACCTGAGCAGCGAAATCAACGGCGGCAAGATGCTGCTGGTCGACAACCAGGCCGAGGCGCACTTCAAGACTGGCGAGGTCGAGCACACGCTGCTCGTCGGCGCCGACTTCCAGCGCAACACGACTTCCAAGCTCTCGGGCCGCGGCCGGGCCGGCGCGCTCGACGTGTACGCACCGGTGTACGGCAACTACACGCCGCCCGCCTTCCTCACGCGCCAGCCCGAGGTAGTGCAGAAGCAGGCCGGCATCTACGTGCAAGACCAGGTCAAGTATGGCCGCTGGATCGGCCTGCTGGGCCTGCGCCACGACAAGGCCACCACCGACACCGAAGGCCGCCCCGCCGCGGCCGCCGACGACAAGGCCACCACCAAGCGCGCCGGTCTGGTCTACCTGGCCGATGGCGGCTGGGCACCGTACCTGAGCTATGCCGAGTCGTTCCTGCCACTGGGCGGGGTCGACGTGAACAACACGCCCTTCAAGCCGCAGCGCGGCAAGCAGTGGGAGGCCGGCGTGAAGTGGGAGCCCGAAGGCCAGCGCACCTCGTTCATGGCCGCCGTGTACGACTTGCGCGACACCAACCGCAAGACCACCGACCCGACCAACCCGCTCAACAGCGTGCAGCTGGGCGAGGTGCACGTGAAGGGCCTGGAGCTCGAATACAAGGGCAGCATCGGGCGCGACTGGGACTGGATCGCCTCCTACGCCTACACTGACGCGCGCGTGTCGCGCAGCAACGGCAGCGACCTCGGCAAGCGCATCTCGGGCGTGCCGAAGCACACGGCATCGGCCTGGGTGACGCGGCGCTTCGCGATCGGCGGTGTGTCTGGTTTCTCGGTGGGCGGCGGCGTTCGCTACCTCGGTCCGTCGTGGGACGGCATGGACGCGAACCGCGTGCCCTCAGTCACGCTGCTGGACGCGATGCTCGCCTGGGACAACGGCCCGCTGCGCCTGTCGCTCAACGTGGGCAACCTGACCGACAAGGTGCAGATCACCACCTGCCTGGCGCGCGGCGACTGCTTCTACGGCCAGCGCCGTACAGTGACTGCGGCCGCCACGTATCGCTTCTGAAGAAAATCCTTGCTCGGGCGAAGGTCTGCCGCGCGGGCGACAGGCTCGTGCGGTGGCTGACTCCTAGAATCGCGCCGTTGTCCGGTTCGCCGGGCGGCAAGCGTTCTCAGGGCGGGGTGCAATTCCCCACCGGCGGTAATGGCGGCTGAAAGGCTGCACAAGCCCGCGAGCGCCTGGAGCTTGCAACAAGCTCCAGGGTCAGCAGATTTCGGTGCGATTCCGAAGCCGACGGTCACAGTCCGGATGAAAGAGAGCGCGAAATGCGGGCCCGCCCGCGCGCATTGCTTTGCCGTGCGCGCAGGTTGCCCTGCGGTTTCGTGCGCCCTGATTCAGGAAACCTGCTTTCAAGAGGCACACCATGAGTCAGATCAACGACCTTCCCCTCTCTGCCGTTACCGCGTCGGGTTCGCCGCGCGGCACGCGCATCGCATTCGTCGAAGCGCAGTGGCATTCCGACATCGTCCACCAGGCGCGCGACGCCTTTCTCGAAGAAATGGACCGGCTCGGCGTGGCACGCGATCTCATCGACATCTTCGACGTGCCGGGCGCCTTCGAGATTCCGCTGCACGCCAAGCGGCTCGCCAACTCGGGCAAGTACGCGGCCATCATCGGCTGCGCGCTGGTGGTCGACGGCGGCATCTACCGCCACGAGTTCGTCGCGAACACGGTGGTCAGCACGCTGATGTCGCTACAGCTGGAAACCGATGTGCCGATCTTCTCGGCCGTGCTCACGCCGCATCATTTCCACGAGCACGTGGAGCACCGCAAGTACTTCCACCGCCACTTCGCGGTCAAGGGCACGGAAGTGGCCGAGGCCTGCTTCAAGACGCTCGAAGGGCTGAAGAAGGTCGACGCGCTGCTGGCTGCTGCGTGACAACAGGCGCGAGCCTGCAGTAATCTGGGCGGATGAGTTCTTCATCATCCGCCCGCGAAGACCGCTACACCCTCTACGGCGCGCCCGGTTCGGGCGCCACGCCGATACACGCCGCACTGACGCTGATCGGCGCGCAGGTCGATACCGTCGATGTCGCCACTTGGGAAAGCGAGGCCGAGCGCGAGCGCGTGTCGGGCGTCAACCCGATGCGCCAGGTGCCCGCGCTGGTGCTGCCTTCGGGCGAGGTGATGACCGAGAGCGCGGCCATCCTGATCTGGCTCGGCGACCGCTATCCGCAAGCCGGGCTCTGCCCCGCGCTGGATGACCCCTTGCGCTCACGCTACCTGCGCTGGATGGTCTACCTGCCGGCGGCCATCTACTCGCTGTTCTGGGTACGCGACGACCCGCAGCGCCTCGTGCCCGACCCCACCGCACAGGCCACGATGCTCGAACGCTCTGCCGAGCGCATCGCGCACTGCTGGCACCTGATGGACACGCAGATCGACGAGCCCGCGCCCTACCTTCTCGGTGAGAAGCTGAGCATGCTCGACCTGTACGTGACCGTGATGTCGCGCTGGACGCCGGGCCGCAGGCGCTTCTACCGCGTGGCGCCGCGCATGGCCCGGGTAGTGCGCCGCGTGGACGCCGACCCTCGGCTGGCGGAACTCTGGGCGGCGCGTTTTCCCTTCACGATGGACCCGAGCGCTCCGGGAGGCTGAGTCCTGTTTTCTATCATCGACACCATGACCGCACGCACACCGACCACCGTCTACCCGATGACCATCTACCACAAGCCCAACTGCAGCACCTCGCGCAACGTGCTGACGTTGATCCGCGAAAGCGGCGTGGAGCCCGAGATCGTCCTGTACCTGGAGACGCCGCCGCCGAAGAAGAAGCTGCGCGAGCTCGCGAAGGCGATGGGTATGGGCGCGCGCGAACTGTTGCGCACCAAGGAAGCGCCATACGAAGAGCTGAAGCTGGCCGACCCGAAGTGGACCGACGACCAGCTGTTCGACGCCATCGTCGAGCACCCCATCTTGCTGCAGCGGCCCATCGTGGTGTCGCCGCGCGGCACGCTGATGTGCCGGCCGTGGGAGCGGGTACGCGAGATCCTTCCAGCCTGAAGCGTCAGCTCGTGGCCTGCTGCGCCAGGCCCCACGCGACGTGTTCGCGCACGAGTTCGCTTGGGTGTTCGGCGCGTGTCGCCAGCGCCTCCTGCGCACCGCCCTCGCCCACCCTCGCCGCATTGCCCAGCGCCACGGCGATGTTGCGCAGCCAGCGCTCGTGCCCGATGCGGCGGATCGGGCTGCCTTCGGTGCGGCGCAGAAAGTCTTCTTCCGTCCACGCAAAAAGCTCGGCCAGCGTGCGCCCCGTGAGCCCTTCGCGCGCATCGAAGTCGGGCAGCTCGCTCTTCTTCGCGAACTTGTTCCAGGGACAGATCAACTGGCAGTCGTCGCAGCCGTAGATGCGGTTGCCCATCAGCGGGCGCAGTTCCAGCGGAATGGGGCCGCCGTGCTCGATGGTCAGGTAGGAGATGCAGCGCCGTGCATCCAGCCGCTGCGGCGCGATGATGGCCTTCGTCGGGCAGATGTCGATGCAGGCACTGCAGCTGCCGCAGTGTGCCGTGACGGGCTCGCTCGGCGGCAGTTCCATGTCGACGTAGATCTCGCCCAGGAAGAACATCGAGCCCGCGTCGCGGTCGAGCACCAGCGTGTGCTTGCCGCGCCAGCCCTGTCCGCTGCGCGAGGCCAATTCGGCTTCGAGCACGGGGGCCGAGTCGGTGAAGGCTCGGTGGCCGAAGGGGCCGACCTCTTCGGCGATGCGCTCAGCCAGCTTCGCGAGCCGGTTGCGCAGCACCTTGTGATAGTCGCGGCCCCGCGCATAGACCGACACGATGGCCTCGCCAGGCCGCGTGAGCCGGTCGAACTCGATGGCCTGCCATTCGGGTTCGGTGCTGCGCGGCAGGTAGTCCATGCGCGCGGTAATCACGCTCACCGTGCCCGGCACCAGCTCGGCCGGACGGGCGCGGCGCGTGCCGTGTGTTGCCATGTATTGCATTTCGCCATGGAACCCATGGGCCAGCCATTGCATCAGACCGGCCTCGGCGCTCGATAAATCGACGCCCGCGATTCCGATTTGGGAGAATCCGAGTTCCCGGGCCAAAGCCTGAATACGAACAACGAGTGGATGGCTGACGATCACTTGCCGATTGTAGAAACGACCCAGAACGCCCGCAGCCTGCGCTGGCGCAGCGAGGACGACACCAACGCTTTCGCGCTGGCCCTGGCGTCCTCGCCCGCATTGCGCGATGCCTTCATTGCGCTGCATGGCGACCTCGGGGCCGGCAAGACCACCTTCGTACGCCACCTGCTGCGCGCGCTCGGCATCGCGGGGCGCATCAAGAGCCCCACCTACACAGTGGTCGAGCCCCACGAGGCGCCCGACGGCCTGCAGATCTTCCATTTCGACTTCTACCGCTTCGCCGATCCGCGCGAATGGGACGACGCCGGTTTCCGCGACATCTTCGCGGGACCGGGCCTCAAGCTGGCCGAATGGCCGGAGAACGCCGCGGGCCGCACACCGGTTGCCGACCTCGCTATTAAAATAGAAGCAATGACTGACGACACACGCAGCGTGACCCTCCTCGCGAACACCCCTCGCGGCAGCGATCTGCTGGCGCGCATCGCCGCATGAAGGCGACCGGCCTGAAACGGCGCGTGCTGCTGCAGGGCGGCAGCATTGCGCTGATGCTCGGCGTGCACCAGATCGCCCGCGGCGCCACCATCCTCGCCGTGCGCGTGTGGCCCGCCGCCGACTACACGCGCGTGACCATCGAGTCCGATGCACGGCTCAACTCGCAGCAGCTCGTGGTAGGCAGCCCGCCGCGGCTTGCCGTCGACATCGAGGGCATCGACCTTAGCCCCGAGCTGCGCGAGCTGGTCGGCAAGATCAAGCCGGGCGACCCGTTCATCAATGGCCTGCGCGTCGGGCAGAACGCGCCGAAGGTGGTGCGCATCGTGTTCGACCTGAAGCAGGCCGTCGTGCCGCAGGTGTTCTCGCTCGCGCCCGTGGCCGCGTACAAGCACCGGCTGGTGCTCGACCTGTACCCCGAGCAGGCGATCGACCCGATGGAAGCGCTGATTGCCGAGCGTCTGCGCGATGCGCCTCGCGCGGGCAGCGGCAGCAACACGAACAACGCTCCGGCAGTGGCCGGCGTCGTGCCCTCGGCCCCGGCCGCGCCGGCGGCCGACCCGCTGGGTGAGTTGATGGCGCAACAGTCGATGCGCCCCGGCCCGCAGACGCCGCCACCCGTGCTAATCGCGCCACCACCGCCCGTGGTGGGCACTGCGCCCGTCAGGCCCGTGACGCCCCCTCCCCCTGTGGCCGCCACACGCGGCAGCAGCAGCACCGCCGCCACGGCCAGCCGCACCGACCGCATCATCATCGTGGCGCTCGACCCTGGCCACGGCGGCGAAGACCCCGGCGCCATCGGACCCAACGGCACGCGCGAGAAAGACATCGTGCTGCAAGTGGCGCACCGGCTGCGCGAACGCATCAACGCGAGCAGCGTGAACGGCAGCCCGATGCGCGCCTTTCTCACGCGCGACGCCGACTTCTTCGTGCCGCTGGGTGTGCGCGTGCAGAAGGCGCGGCGCGTACAGGCCGACCTGTTCGTGAGCATCCATGCCGATGCCTTCACCACGCCCGCCGCGCGCGGCGCCAGCGTGTTCGCGCTGAGCCAGAGCGGCGCGTCGAGCAGCGCGGCACGCTGGATGGCCAACAAGGAAAACGATGCCGACAAGGTCGGCGGCGTGAACGTCGGTGGCCACGAGGCGCAGGTGCAGCGCGCCCTGCTCGACATGAGCACCACCGCACAGATCAACGACAGCCTGAAGCTCGGCGGCGCGATGCTCGGCGAGATCAAGAACATCGGCGCGCGGCTGCACAAGGGCCAGGTCGAACAGGCTGGCTTCGCAGTGCTGAAGGCGCCGGACATCCCGAGCGTGCTGGTGGAGACCGCCTTCATCAGCAATCCGGAAGAAGAAGCCAACCTGCGCCGCGTCGACTACCAGGAGAACCTGGCCGATGCGCTGATGCGCGGCATCCAGCGCTACTTTGCGCAGAACCCACCGTTGGCGCGCAGCCGGCAACTCTGATCGGCCGCGCGGCTTTGTAAAGCCAAAGCGTGCACTGCTGTCCCACGCCGTGCGGCCCACGAGTCCGCACAGGCAGGCGCGGCAGGCTCCTACACAGGAGCCGTTGGCCTTCTGGACATGATGACTCATCACTCCTCGAAAGGTGGACATCATGAACACACGTCTCTGGATCGCTGCATTCGCAGCCACTTCGGTCATGACGATTGCAGGCTGCGCGAGCGGCCCTAACCAGAACCTCGGGACTGGTGTGGGCGCTGTGGGCGGCGCGCTGGTGGGCCATGCCATCGGCGGCAACACCGGAAGCACGCTGGGTGGCGCGGCCATCGGCGGCATCATCGGCAACCAGGTCGGCCGCAATGCCGACGAACGCAACTACTACAACCAGCAGCGCTATCCGCAAGGCAGCGGCTACTACCCGAGCAACGGGCCGAACTACTGAGATACGTACTGAGATACGGCCTGAACGAAAAAGCGCGCCAGTGGCGCGCTTTTTTGTTGGTCGATCAATGAGGCGAAGCGGCCGTCAGGCCTGCGCCGCGCGTGCCTTCTCGGCCTTCGAGGCGCGCCACGCGCCGAAGATCGCCAGCAGCCCCGGCACGAAGATCAGCGCCCAGATGATCTTGTCGAGATGCTGGCGCACGAACGGCAGATTGCCGAAGAAGTAACCCGCTGTTGCAATGCCCAGCACCCAGATCAGCGCGCCGACCACGTTGAACATGGTGAACTTCGCGCGACTCATCTCGGCCACGCCGGCCACGAAGGGCGCGAAGGTGCGAATGAACGGCATGAAGCGCGCAAGGATGATCGTGATGCCGCCGTAGCGCTCGTAGAAGCCGTGGGCCTGGTCGAAGGCCTTGCGATTGAAGAAGCGCGAGTTCTCCCACTGGAACACCTTCGGCCCGAAGTAGCGGCCGATCGAATAGTTGCACTGGTCGCCCAGAATGGCCGCCGCAATCAGAATGCCGCAGGCCAGCGGATAACTCATGAGCCCTGCGCCGCACAGCGCACCAACGATGAAGAGCAGCGAGTCCCCGGGCAGGAACGGCATCACCACCGCACCGGTCTCGACGAAGACGATGAGGAACAGCAAGGCATAGACCCAGGAGCCATAGGCAATGACAAAGGCCTCGAGATGTTTGTCGACGTGAAGGACGAAGTCGACGAGAAAGCTGATGATTTCCATGGCCGCGGATTATCCTTGTTGAAACCGAACGCCCTGTGAATCACCCCATGCTGCACATACGCGCTGCCACCGACGCAGACTGGCCGGCCATCTGGTCCGTCCTCGAACCCACCTTCCGCCGTGGCGACACCTATACCTTCGCGACCGACGTCACCGAAGCCGAGGCCCGCCATGCGTGGATGAACCTGCCCGCCGCCACTTTCGTGGCCTGCGACGCGCAGGGCGCGGTGCTCGGCACCTACGTCATCAAGGCCAACCAGCCCGGACACGGCTCGCACGTGAGCAACTGCGGCTACGTGGTGTCCGAGTCCGCGCGCGGCCTGGGCGTGGCATCGGCGCTGTGCGAACACTCGCAGCAGGAGGCCGTGCGCATGGGCTTTCGCGCGATGCAGTTCAACTTCGTGGTGTCCACCAACGAAGGCGCGGTGCGCCTCTGGCGCAAGCTGGGCTTCGCCATCGTCGGCACGCTGCCCGGCGCCTTCAGGCATCCGCAGCATGGCTTCGTGGATGCCTTCGTCATGTTCAAGCAACTGCAGCAGCCATAAGACTTACTTACCCCCACCCCGGAGAAACACACGATGACAGGCCAGTACATCCAGATGAAAGCCGCCGACGACAGCGGCACCTTCCGCGGCTACCTCGCCCTGCCCGAAGCCGGTACCGGCCCGGGCCTGGTGATCGCGCAGGAAATCTTCGGCATCAACCACACGATGCGCGAGGTGGCCGACTACTACGCCGAAGAAGGCTACGTGGCGCTCGTGCCCGACCTGTTCTGGCGCCAGGAACCGAACGTGGAGCTCGGCTACAGCGAAGCCGACTGGCAGCGCGCCTTCGCGCTCTATGGCGGCTTCGACGAGGCCAAGGGCATGGAAGACATGCAGACCGCCATCGACGCGCTGCGTGGCCGCGCCGAGGTGCCCTCGAAGAAAGTCGGCGTGCTCGGCTTCTGCCTCGGCGGCAAGCTGGCTTACCTGGCAGCCTGCCGCACCGATGCGGACGTTGCCGTCGGCTACTACGGCGTGGGCATCGACGCCGCACTCGGTGAGGCCGACAAGATCAAGCGCCCGCTCACGCTGCACGTTGCCGAGCTCGACAAGTTCTGCCCACCCGAGGCGCGCGACCGCATCGTCGCCACGCTCAAGGGCCGACCAGGCATCTCGCTGTATGTGTACCCCGGCATGGACCACGCCTTCGCGCGCGCCGGCGGAGAGCACTTCCACAAGCCCTCGGCCCTGATGGCGCACGAGCGCAGCATCGCCACGCTGAAGGACGCCATCGGCCCGCACTACGACCTCTCGGCGCTGTGGGACAAGCACTGCGAATACGAGTTCGGCACCCGCAACGTCGACGACACCATGTCGACCATGGTGGCCGAGCCGTACGTCAACCACATCCCGACCATGACCGGCGGCGTGGGCTACAAGGCGCTGCACGCTTTCTATACGAACCACTTCGTCAACAGCAATCCGCCCGACACCACGCTCACCTCGATCTCGCGCACCGTGGGCGCCACGCAGGTGGTCGACGAACTGCTCTTCAGCTTCACCCACACCACCGAGATCCCGTGGATGCTCCCTGGCGTCGCGCCGACGGGCAAGCGCGTCGAAGTGCCGCTGCTCGCGGTCATCAAGTTCCGCGGCAACAAGCTCTATCACGAGCACATCTACTGGGACCAGGCCAGCGTGCTGGTGCAGGTGGGTCTGCTCGATGCGAAGCTGCTGCCGGTGGCGGGAATCGAAACGGCGCGCAAGCTGCTGGACGAGACACTGCCGTCGAACACCCTGATGCCGCGCTGAAAACGACACGGCTTTTAGAATGCCCCGGTGAGCGCCCTCCCCACTTCCATCCCCCCCACCGAACGCCGCCCGATCCGCGAACTCCCCGACGAACTGATCAGCCAGATCGCCGCCGGTGAAGTCGTCGAGCGCCCCGCATCGGTGGTGCGCGAACTGCTGGACAACGCGCTCGACGCGGGCGCCAGCCAGATCACGGTGCGGCTGGCCTCGGGTGGCGTGCGGCTGATCTCGGTGGAAGACGATGGCCTGGGCATTCCGCGCGAAGAACTCACGGTGGCCCTGCGCCGTCACGCAACCAGCAAGATCGCCAGTCTCAACGACCTGGAGACGGTCGGCACGATGGGCTTTCGCGGCGAGGCGCTGGCCGCCATCAATGCGATTGCCGAGCTCAGCATTCTTTCGCGCTTCACCGGCTCCGACACCGCCTTCGCGCTTGATGGGCGCACCGGCGAGCTGCGGCCGGTGGCCCGCTCCACCGGCACCACGGTCGAGGTGCGCGAGCTGTTCTTTGCGACGCCCGCGCGCCGCAAGTTCCTGAAGACCGACGCCACCGAACTGGCCCATTGCATCGAGGCGGTGCGCCGCCATGCGCTGGCACGGCCCGAGGTGGGCTTTTCGGTCTGGCACGACGGCAAGCTGGTCGAGCAGTGGCGCGCTGCCACCACGCGCGAGCAGCGGCTGGCCGACGCGCTGAGCGACGAGTTCGTGGCGCAGAGCGTGGCCGTCTATCGCGAAGGCGGCCCGGTGCGCGTGGTGGGCCGCGCCGGCATTCCGGATGCGGCGCGCTCGCGCGGCGACCAGCAGTTCTTCTACGTCAATGGCCGCTTCGTGCGCGACAAGGTGCTGTCGCACGCGGTGCGCAGCGCGTACGAAGACGTGCTGCACGGCCAGCGCCAGCCGATCTACGCGCTGTACCTGGAGATCGATCCGGCGCGGGTCGACGTGAACGTGCACCCGACCAAGATCGAAGTGCGCTTTCGCGATGGGCGCGAGGTTCACCAGGCGGTGCGCCATGCCATCGAGGACGCGCTGGCGGCTCCGCGTGCCGGCGATGCAGTCGCGCCAGCGGGCGCACCGCAGCCATTTTTCAAGCAGACCCCGCTGCCATCGAACGCCAGCTGGGCTCAGCCAGCCATCAATTTCACATCGCAGGAGCGCGGCACCGGCGATTTCGAGGCGATGTGGCCCCGGCGCAGCGAGCAGCCAGCTCAGCATGCGGCGGAATCGACCGCCTCGTCTCTCTGGCCCCAGGCCAGTGCGGCGCCGGCAACGTTCCAGGCCCCCGCCGGGCTGCCCACGGCAGCGAACGCCGACGCTGCCCTCGCCACCAACGAACAAGCCTGGCCGCTGGGCCGCGCGCTGGCCCAGCTGCAGGGCATCTACATCCTGGCCGAGAACAGCCAGGGCCTCGTGATCGTCGACATGCACGCGGCGCACGAGCGCATCGTCTATGAGCGGCTCAAGACGCAGCTCGACGGTGCGTCTATCAGCAGCCAGCCGCTGTTGATTCCAGCCACCTTCGCGGCCACGCCGCAGGAAGTGGCCACTGCCGAAGCCTGCGCCGAAGTGCTGCCAACGCTGGGCCTGGAAATCACCCCCTTCTCGGCACGCACGCTTGCGGTGCGCGCCGTACCCGGAACGCTGGCCGACGGCGATCCGGTGGAGCTGGCGCGCAGCGTGCTGGCCGAGTTGAGCCAGCACGACGCAAGCACGGTGGTGCAGCGCGCTCAGAACGAATTGCTGTCCACCATGGCCTGCCACGGGGCGGTGCGGGCCAACCGCAAGCTCACCATCGACGAGATGAACGCACTGTTACGCCAGATGGAAGCAACAGAACGTTCGGACCAGTGCAACCACGGCCGACCGACCTGGCGCCAGCTGTCGGTTCGCGAGCTGGATTCGCTGTTCATGCGCGGCCGATAGGGCAAATCGGCGCTTTAAGCCTTTTTTCTAGGGTTTTCCGCAGTCATCGGGATTGCGGGCACGCACGTTGCATAGGCTCGGTAAAGCGCCAGTGAGCGTTGTTTCGGGGGGTTACCAAGGTGCAGTGTCGGCGCACCAAGGTGAAAGCAGGTGAACTTTTCCGCCGACTTCGCTGTCCCTCAACCCCATGATGAAACGCTGGACCCTCCTCGCGTCTGTCCTCTCGCTGTGTGCCCTGCTGGCAGCCGGTTGCTCGACGCTCGACGAGCAGCAGCGCGAATGGATCTTCCAGCCCAGCGACCGCAGCTGGGGCAACACCGCCACCATGACCCAGGGCATGGAAGACGTTTGGATCGATTTCCAGTCTTCCCTCACCGGCGAGCCCGCACGCCTGCACGGCCTGTGGCTGGGCGGCGCACCCGAGACCACCGACACGCCCGTGATGCTGTACCTGCACGGCGCCCGCTACAACGTGGCCGGCTCGGCACCGCGCATCCAGCGCATGCACGAGCTGGGCTTCTCGGTGCTGGCCATCGACTACCGCGGCTTCGGGAAGAGTTCCAAGGGCCTGCCCTCGGAAGAGTCGGCCCGCGAAGACGCCCGCGCCGCCTGGACCTGGCTGGCCGCGCGCCATCCCAAGCAGCACCGCTACATCTTCGGCCACTCGCTCGGCGGCGCCATCGGCATCGACCTGGCGGCGCATGTGAACGACGAGAGCGGCACCATCGTCGAGAGCACCTTCACCTCGATCGCCGACGTGGTCAGCGGCTTCAAGTGGGGCTGGCTGCCTTTCGGCCCGTTCATCACGCAGCGCTTCGAGGCAATCAATACGGTCAAGGACATCGGCTCGCCGCTGCTGGTGGTGCATGGCACCGCCGACAGCCTCATCAACCCGACGCTGGGCCGCAAGCTGTATGACGCGGCCACCGTGCCCAAGCTGTTCGTGCTGGTCGAGGGTGGTTCGCACCACAACACCAACTCGGTCGGCGAGGCGCAGTACCGCGCCGCACTGACGCAGTTGTTCCGCATGAAGCCGGAGAGCATGGTCGCCAGCAACGGCGGCGCGGCAAACCGGCCACAGCCACGGCTCGCGCCGCCTTCCGCCGCGCTGGCGCCGCAGGATGTGCGGGGCGAGGTGCGCGCGCCGGCACCTGCCGCTATCTAGGTTTTCGTCCGCTCCAGCCCGCCGTCAAGCCAGGTTGAAGGGCAACTGGCGCAAGGGCTTGCCCGTCAGCCGCGCGATGGCGTTGGCAAACGCGGGTGCCAATGGCGGCAAACCGGGCTCGCCCATGCCGGTGGGTGCGTCGGCGCTGGGCACGATGTGGATATCGAACTCCGGCACGTTGGTGATGCGAGCCACGGTGAAGTCGCCGAAGTTGCTCTGCTGCACTTCGCCGTCTTTCAATGTGATGGCACTGCCGGACAGGCATGTCGACAGCCCCATCACCGCCGCGCCCTGCACCTGCGCCTCCACACTGCGCGGGTTGACGGCCAGGTTGCAATGCACACCGCTGGTGACGCGATGCAGCACCGGCTGGCCGTCCTTCACCGAAGCTTCCACCACGTAGGCCACCACGGAGTCGAATGACTCGTGCACGGCAACGCCCCAGGCACGGCCATCCGGCAGCTGCTTCTTGCCGTAGCCGCTCTTGTCCACTGCCAGTTGCAGCGCGGCGCGGTGGCGTGGGTGCTTGTCGCCGAAGAGCTGCATGCGGTAGGCCACCGGGTCCTGCTTCGTGCTGCGGGCGATCTCGTCGATCAGCGTCTCCATCACGAAGGCGGTGTGGGTGGAACCCACGCTGCGCCACCACAGCACGGGCACATTGACCTGGGGGTGATGCACCGTCAGGCGCATCGGCAACGGATACGGATCGCGCATGCCCTCCGTGGCCGTGGCGTCGATGCCGTCCTTCACCTGGAATTGCCCGAACACCGTGCCCGTGGTGATCGACTGGCCGACGATGACGTGGTCCCACGCCAGGATCTTGCCGCGCTCGTCGAAGCCGATGCGTGCGCGGTGCAGATGCATGGGGCGGTAGTAGCCGCCCTTGATGTCGTCCTCGCGGCTCCACAGCAGGCGCACTGGCACATCGAAGCCGGCGGCACGCGCGGCCTTGGCGATCTCGCAGGCCTCGACCACGAAGTCGCTCGTGCCCACGAAGCGCCGGCCGAAGCCGCCGCCCGCCATCTGCACGTGCACCGCCACCTGCTCGGGCTTGAGGCCAAGCACGCGCGCGGCGGCATCAGCGTCCAGCCCGGCGCACTGGGTGCCGACCCACAGCTCGGCGCGCCCGTTCGACAGCTTGACGGTGCAGTTCTCCGGCTCCATGGGTGCGTGGGCCAGATAAGGAAAGACGAACTCGGCCTCCAGTTGCCGGGGCGCCGTGGCCAGCGGCGCCATGTCAGCGTCGAATTTGCGTGCCCCAGGGCGGCCGGCCAACTCGCGGTACTGGGCCAGTTGCTTTTCGGTGTCCACCTTCTCGACTGCCGCCGTGTCCCACTGCAGCTTCAGTGCGTCGCGGCCCAGCTTGGCCGGCCAGTAGCCATCGGCCACCACGGCCACGCCTTCGGCGCCGCGGTCCAGCGGCACGCGCAGCACGGCCTTCACGCCCTTGACGGCGCGCGCCGCGCTGTCGTCCACCGAGGCCAGGCGGGCGCCGAACACGGGCGGATGGGCCACGACCGCCGTGAGCTGACCGGGATGCTTGACGTCGATGCCGAAGTCCTGCCGCCCGCTGCTCTTGGCGCGCGCGTCCAGGCGCGTGGTCGGACGGCCGATGATCCGGAAGTCCTTGGGATCCTTCAGCGTGACCTTCTCGGGCACCGGCAGGGCCATGGCCGCTTCGGCCAGCTCGCCATAGCCCAGCTTGCGCCCACCCGGCCCCAGCACCGTGCCGGCCTGCGTGCGCAGCGTGGCCACATCGACCTTCCAGCGCGCCGCTGCCGCCGACAGCAGCATGGCCCGGGCACGTGCACCCAGTTCTCGGTACTGCGTGAAGCTGTTCTTGATCGAGTGGGAGCCGCCGGTCATGTTGATGCCGAAGAGCGGGTCGACGTAAGCGGGGTCGTTCGAGCCATTTCGGCTGCGCACCAGGGCCCAGTCTGCATCGAGCTCCTCGGCCAGGATCATCGGCAGGCCGGTCTGCACACCCTGGCCGAATTCCAGCCGGTTGATGGTCACGGTGACTTCGCCGTTGGGTGCGATCTGCACGAAGGCCGATGGCTGCTGCGTCGGCTTTAGCCCGCCTGTCGCCTGCGCCGCACCGTCGGCCTGCGCCATGGCCAGGTGAGGAAAGGCGCCGAGCGCGAGGCCACCAGCCCCGGCCATCTTCAGGAAGCTCCGGCGAGGCAGCGCGGCGACTTCATGAACTGAGCCTTGGGCCATCAGGCGCTGCATGACGCGTGGCAGTTCGCGGTAGTCAATGTTGGGCAGCATGGCGGCTCCTTCAGGCGAGGGTCTTGGCCGCATCGGCCACGGCGGCGCGAATGCGGGCATAGGTGCCGCAGCGGCAGATGTTGCCGACCATGGCCGAATCGATCTCGTCCACGCTGGGCTGCTTGCCTCGGGGCAGCGATTTGAGGAAGGCGGTCGCGCTCATGATCTGGCCACTCTGGCAGTAGCCGCATTGCGCCACGTCGTGCTTGACCCATGCGGCGTGCACGGCCGCACCGACCCGGTCGCTGCCGCCGGTGGTCGCTTCGATGGTGGTGATCTTCTTGCCCTCGGCGGCGGAGATGGGCGTGATGCACGAACGGATGGCCTGGTCGTCCAGATGCACGGTGCAGGCGCCGCACAACGCGGCACCGCAGCCGAACTTGGTGCCGGTCATGCCCAGCGTGTCGCGCAGGGCCCAGAGGATGGGAGTGCCGGGGTCGGCGTCGACCGTGTGTTCACGGCCGTTGATGTGGAGCGCGCTCATGTTCTGTTCTTCCTGGGTAGGTTGGATCGGATTCACTTGGCGCCGTCGAGCAGCCATTGCGCGAGCGACTGCACGTCGGCATCGGGGATCTGGGTTTGCGGCGGCATCGGCATCGCGCCCCACTTGCCCGAACTGCCGGCCTTGATGCTTGCAGCCAGCTGCGCGGCCGTTCCCTTTCCTTCGCCGTACCTTGCCCCGATGTCTTTCCAGGACGGGCCCACCACTTTGGCCGTGGCCTGGTGGCATGCGACACACGCGTACTTCTGCGCCAGCGCCTGGCTGGCTACGGCGCGTGCCGGCCAGGCGGCGCTCACACCGATACCCAGCGCTACGGCGAGGGAAGCGGTAAAGGAACGCTGGACGGTTGCGATGCTGTCGTTGGTCATTGCTGCTCCCGGTCGTCGTGGGCGAGAGACGTGGACAGGTCGCGATGCGCGCCAGCCTGTGCAAGCAGCGCATTGCCCTTGGCTTCGAAGGTCTGCACGGCGTCGGCACCTGCGGCGAATCGGGCCGGTGGCTCTTCGAGCGCGGCAAGCTGCACGATGGCGTCGGCGAGCTTGGCGGGGTCGCCGCCCTGCTTGCCGCTCATGCCGCTCCAGGCGGCAACGGTCTCCCTCGTGCGCTCGGCATAGTCGTCGATGTTCGGCTCGGCGAAAGTGGTCGAACCGGCGGTGAGCAGTTCGGTGCGAAAGAAGCCCGGCTCTACCAGCATGGTGCGTATGCCGAAGGGGGCGACCTCAGGTGCGAGCGACTCGATCCACCCTTCGACCCCAAACTTCGCAGCGGCATACGCCGTGCAGAACATTCCACCGGCAATCCCGGCAGTCGAGGAGATGGTGAGCACCAGCCCCGAGCGCTGCCTGCGCATCGCCGGCAGCACGGCGCGGGTGACATTCATCGGGCCGAACAGCAGCGTCTCGAGCTGGTTGCGGACCTGCTCCGGGCTCAGCTCCTCGAAGAAGCCGGCGTAGAAGTTGCCCGCGTTGTTGACCAGCACGTCGATGCGCCCGAACTTCGCAATGGCGGCTTCCACGGCGGCCTTGGCGTCGTCGAGGCTGGTGACGTCGAGCTTGACGCTCAACAGGTCCGCGTGATCGCCGATGGCCGCAGCCACCTTCGCAGGGTCACGGCCCGTGGCCACGACGGCGTGGCCCGCAGCCAGGGCCGCCTTGGCGATGTCGACGCCCAAGCCCCGGCCCGCGCCGGTGATGAACCAGATTTTCTTGTCAGTCATGGGGAGTTCCTTTCGGTTGGTGCCAGTGTCTGCCCGGGACCCGTCGACCCGTTTGCCGAAAGCGCGCGTGTTCTTGCCTGAAACGACGGGACTGCGCCAGAAACGCGGGCCGGGCGAAGTGCGCGAGCTAGACTTTGTTCGAGCACTCCCGAAAGGATTCAAATGGAAGCGCCGCAGCTGACGCAGCAAAGCGAATCGGCCGTCCTGAGCGGCTTGGCCAAAGCGGTCGGAAGCATTGTCAAAAATGACGGTGACTTCATCACCGCCATTCCCGAACTCTCGCTCCACCGTCGCAGCGCCGCGACCGAGCCTGTGCATTGCATCTATGGCTTCGGCGTGGGAATCACCGTCAGCGGGAAGAAGCGGGTTGCGCTTGGCGAAGAGGTTTTCGACTATGCCGCGGGGCAATCGCTGCTGACGACGGTTGACCTCCCCGTCGTGGCGCATGTCACTCAGGCCAGCACTGCGCAGCCATTTCTGGGCCTCATGCTCAAGCTCGACTCGCGCGCCATCGTGCAGGCAGCGGCCGAGATGGCATTGCCCCAGCCGACAAAGGACTACAGCTACCGGGCCATGTCGCTCGGCGATCTCGATCCGACACTGCTTGGCACGGTGACGCGGCTCGTCGAGCTGCTTGCCGAGCCCAGGCTGATTCCCCAGATTGCTCCGCTGCTTCAGCAAGAAATCGCCGTTCGCCTGCTCGCCGGGCGCCACGGCCAGCAGTTGCAGCGCCTCGTGGCAGTCGGCTCTCCAGGCCAGCAGGTGGCACAGAGCATGGCCTGGCTCAAGATGAATTTCACGCAGCCCGTGCTCGCAGACGATCTGGCGGCCTCCGTGCACATGAGTCCATCGACGTTCCGGCAGCACTTCCGTGCCGTGGCGGGCATGAGCCCCATGCAATACCTGAAGCAGTTGCGCCTGCAAGAGGCCCGGCAACTGATGCTGAACCAGGGCATCGACGCCGGCACCGCAGGGGTGCGCGTGGGATACGAAAGCGCCTCGCAGTTCAGCCGCGAATACGCCCGCCTGTTCGGGGCGCCGCCGCTGCGCGACATCAAGCGGATGCGCGAAACGACCTGAGCAAGACCCGCGCTGCAGACTGGCGCGCGCCATTTGCTACCCTCGGCGCATCATGTTTCCCAGCTCCGCACCGGCCGCCGAGGCCGCTCCCCCGGCATCGCCCGCCGCTGCGCGTTCCGTTCCGCCGCGCTATGTGGCGCTCGCCGGCCCCACCGCCTCGGGCAAGACGGCCGCCGCATTGGCGCTGGCGCGGCTGCAGCCGGTCGAAATCATCAGCGTCGATTCGGCGCTGGTCTACCGCGGCATGAACATCGGCACCGCCAAGCCCACGGCCGCCGAGCAGGCTGCCGCGCCGCACCACCTGATCGACATCCTCGATGCGCGCGACAGCTACAGCGCCGCCGCCTTCGTGGCCGACGCAACGCGACTCATCGGCGAGATTCGCGCGCGCGGCGCCTTGCCGCTGCTGGTGGGCGGGACCATGCTGTATTTCAAGGCGCTGTTCGACGGCATCGATGCCATGCCCGCGGCCGATGCCTCAGTGCGAGCGCGCATCGACGCCGATGCCGCCGCACTCGGCTGGCCCGCCATGCACGCGCGGCTTGCGCAGGTCGATCCGGTCACAGCCGCCCGGCTGGCGCCGCAGGACAGCCAGCGCATCCAGCGCGCGCTCGAAGTGTGGGAGAGCAGCGGCCAGCCGCTGTCGAGCTTTCATGCGAGCGACAACAAGACTGCGAGCGCGGTCGAAGGCGGCGTGCTGTTCTCGCTCGAACCAACCGACCGCGCCTGGCTGCACGGGCGCATCGCCGAGCGCTTCGACACCATGCTGGCGGCTGGCTTCCTCGACGAAGTACGCGCTCTGCGCGCGCGCGGCGACCTGTCGACCGACCTGCCCTCGATGCGCTGCGTCGGCTACCGCCAGGCATGGGAAACGCTCGACGCCTGCGGCGACGCGGCGCCCGATGCCAAGGCCATCGCCGACCTGCGCGAACGCGGCATCGCCGCCACGCGCCAGCTTGCCAAGCGGCAGATCACCTGGCTGCGCAGCATGCCGCAGCGCACCGTGATCGCCTGCGACGCCCCCGATGCGGTGCAGACCGCCGTTCAACTGATCGCCAAGACCACTCAACCCGGATGACGCTGCGCATTTCCAACCTCGGCAAGCACTACGGTGATGCGCCTGTCTTCGAGAACGTGACGCTCGCCGTCGAGCCCGGCGAGTTCGTCGCCATCGTGGGCGAATCGGGCGTGGGCAAGTCGACGCTGCTCAACTGCATGGCCGGCCTCGACAGCTGGGACCAGGGCACGGTGACGCACGACGGCACCGACATCGGCGCGCTCGACGGCGAAGCCTGCGCGCTCTGGCGGCGGCGCCACGTGGGCTTCGTGTTCCAGGCCTTCCACGTGCTGCCGCACCTCGACGTGGCGCAGAACGTGTCGCTGCCGCTGATGCTGCTGGGCCAGCAGAAGGACGACGGCCGCGTCGCGCACATGCTCGAAGCGGTGGGCCTGCCTGGCATGGGCGCGCGACTGCCGCAGACGCTGTCGGGCGGCCAGTTGCAGCGCGTGGCGATTGCGCGCGCGTTGGTGCACCGCCCCGCCCTGCTGCTGGCCGACGAGCCCACGGGCAACCTCGACCCGACCACTGCCGCGAAGGTGATGGAGCTGCTGATCGGCCAAACCCGCGAGCACGGTGCGTCGCTGGTACTGGTGACGCACTCGGAGAGCGCAGCAGCTCGCGCGGACCGCCTGCTGCACCTGACGGCCAGCGGCATCCGCGCCTGAAAAATTACGCCGACAGGAGCGCCGCGTAGCGCGACAGGTCGACGTTGCCGCCACTGATCACGATGCCCACGCGCTTGCCGGCAATCGCCTTGCCCGCCGCGATGGCACCCGCGAAGGCGAGGCAGCCGGTGGGCTCCACCACCATCTTCATGCGCTCGGCAAAGAAGCGCATCACATCGACGAGCTGCTCGTCGGTAACGGTGAAGATGTCGTCCACGTCGCGGCGGATGATGCCGAAGGTGTACTCGCCCAGATGCTGCGTCTGCGCGCCATCGGCAATGGTCTTCGGCGTTTCGATGTGCACGATCTTCCCGGCGCGAAACGACTGCTGGCCGTCGTTGCCCGCCTCGGGCTCCACGCCGTAGACCTTGCAATCAGGCGCCAGCGCACGCGCCGACAGCGCCGAACCCGACAGCAGCCCACCGCCGCCCAGGCACACGAAAAGATGGTCGAGCGGGCCGGTTTCCTCGATCAGTTCCTTCACCGCCGTGCCCTGGCCCGTCAGCACGTCGGGGTGGTCGTAGGGCGGGATCATCGTCATGCCGCGCTCCTGCGCGAGCCGCTTGGTCAGCGCCTCGCGGTCTTCGGTGAAGCGGTCGTACATCACCACTTCGGCGCCGTAGCCCTTGGTGGCGGCGACCTTGGCGGCCGGTGCATCCTTGGGCATCACGATCACGGCCGGCATCGACAGCAGGCGCGCCGACAGTGCGATGGCCTGCGCATGATTGCCCGACGAGAACGCGATCACGCCGCCCTTGCGCTGCGTGGCGTCGAACTTCGACAGCGCGTTGAACGCGCCGCGGAACTTGAACGCGCCCATGCGCTGGAAGTTCTCGCACTTGAAGAAGAACTCGGCGCCCCAGCGCTCGTTGGCGGTGGTGGAACGCAGCACCGGCGTGCGGTGGGCATGGCCTTCGAGCCGCGCGGCCGCGGCGATGACGTCGTCGTAGGTAGGTAGTTGCATGTGTCCGAGCTTAGCGGCGGCTTGCAAATTTTTGCAGCCCCGATGGGTAAAAACCCGGGATACGCGTCGGCCGCGAAGTTTGTACTCTGTATACAGAGTTCAAAGAAAGCCACCCATGCCAGTCCAGCTCGTCAGCATCGAAGTCGCCCCCGACCTCGTCGATCAGGTCTACCGCGCCCTGCTCGGTGCCATCAGCAGCGGCGCGCTCGCGCCGGGCGAGCGCGTCACGCAGGAAGACATCGCCTCCCGCCTCTCGGTGTCGCGCCAGCCGGTGCTGCAGGCGCTTCGGCTGCTGAAGAAAGACGGCTTCGTGCTCGACGCACCCGGCCGCGGCGTGCTGGTGGCGCCGCTCGAAGCCGAAGCGATGCGCAAGGTCTACCAGGTGCGTGGCGCGCTCGACGTGCTGGCCGCCCGGCTGGCGGCGCAGCAGCGTTTTCGCATCGACCCGAAGCTCATCGAGCGTGGCCGGCGTGCCGCGCGCGGGCGCAATGTCGAAGCCATGATCGACGCCGACGTGGCCTTCCACCAGGCCATCTACGAGGCCTCAGGCAACCCTCTGATCGGCCAGAGCGCCGACCCGCACTGGCGCCACCTGCGCCGCGCGATGGGCGCGGTGCTGCAGGCCGAGCCGCAGCGCGAATCGCTGTGGGACGAGCACGAGGCCATCGCCGAAGCCATCGCTGCAGGCAACGTGGAACGTGCTGCACGCCTGAGCGAGGAACACGTCTCGCGGGCTAGCGAGGCATTGAGCGAACGGCTCGCGCAGCAACTGGCGCGCGCTGCATCCCCCACCCCCACGAAAAAAGGAGATAAGGCATGAAGCTGACCCCTGAGCAACGCGCGCAGTTCGAGCGCGACGGCTATCTGTTCTTCCCCGGCCACTTCTCGGCCGAAGAGACGAAGGTGCTGACCGACGCGGTGCCCGATCTCTACAGCAGGCGCGAGGCCTTCAACGTGCGCGAGAAAGGCTCCGATGCCGTGCGCACGAACTTCGCAGCGCACCTCATCAGCGAGCCCTTCGCTCGACTGGCGCGCCACCCGCGCATGGTCGGCCCGGTGACCGATCTCTTCGAGGAAGAGGTCTACATGCACCAGTTCAAGATCAACGGCAAGATGGCCTTCGAGGGCGACGTGTGGCAATGGCACCAGGACTACGGCACCTGGCTCAACGACGACCTGATGCCCACCGAGCGCGCGATGAACGTCGCGATCTTTCTCGATGAAGTGACCGAGCACAACGGCCCGCTGATGTTCATTCCGGGCAGCCACCGCAAGGGCGTGGTCGATGCAAAGCATGACCTCACGACCACCAGCTACCCGCTGTGGACCGTGGACAACGACCTGATCCGCCAGCTGGTCGACCGCGCGGGCGGCAGGCACGGCGGCATCGTCTCGCCCAAGGGGCCGGCGGGGTCGATGATCCTGTTCCACAGCTGCCTGGTGCATGCCTCGGGCAGCAACCTCTCGCCGTTCAACCGTGTGGCGGTGTACCTGAGCCTGTGTGCGGTCGGCAACCACATCCGGCGCCACAAGCGGCCCGAGTACATCGCGCACCGCGACTTCACGCCCATCGAGATGCTGCCCGATGACTGCCTGCTGAAGCCCTACCCGGTCGACGTACCGTGGAAAAACGGCCTGCCCGAAAGCGCACTGCGCACCTCGCTCGACGTGCTCGACACCGCACAGGCCTGACCCCATGAGCCTCCACTCCCGCCTGCAACAGCGCGCCGCCGAGGGCCGCCCCATCCGCATCGGCCTGATCGGCGCCGGCAAGTTCGGCGCTATGTATCTCGCGCAGATTCCGCGCACGCCCGGCGTGCAGCTGGTGGCGATTGCCGACCTGTCGCCCGACGCTGCCCGCATCAACCTCGAACGAGTGGGCTGGCAGCCAGAGCGCGCCGCTGCCGCCTCGGTGCAGGAAGCTCTGAAGCACGGCACCACCTGGATCACCGACGACTGGCAGGCCGTGACGCGCGAGCCGTCCATCGACATCGTGGTCGAGTGCACGGGCAACCCCATCGCCGCGGTCGACCACTGCCTCGACGCCTTCGCGCACGGCAAGCACGTGGTCAACGTGACGGTCGAGGCCGACGCCTTCTGCGGCCCGCTGCTCGCGCACAGGGCGCAGCAGGCCGGCGTGATCTATTCGCTGGCCTTCGGCGACCAGCCCGCGCTGATCTGCGACCTGGTCGACTGGGCGCGCACCTGCGGCTTTCCGGTGGTGGCGGCCGGGCGCGGCCATAAGTGGTTGCCGCACTTCACCGAATCGACGCCCGAGACGGTGTGGGGCAACTACGGCCTCACGCCCGAGCAGGCAAAACGCGGCGGGCTCAACCCGAAGATGTTCAACAGCTTTCTCGACGGCTCCAAGCCGTCCATCGAAAGCTCGGCGGTGGCCAACGCCACCGGCCTCACGGTGCCTTCGGACGGCCTGCTCTACCCACCCGCGAGCGTGGAAGACATTCCCTTCGTCACGCGGCCGAAGAGCGAAGGCGGCGTGCTCGAGCGCAAGGGCATGGTCGAGGTGGTGTCCTCGCTCGAAGCCGATGGCCGGAAGATTCCCTACGACATCCGCATGGGCGTGTGGGTCACGGTCGAGGCCGAGACCGACTACATCAAGAACTGCTTCGAGGAATACAACGCCCACACCGACCCGAGCGGGCGCTACTTCACGCTCTACAAGCGCTGGCACCTGATCGGCCTGGAGGTTGGCATGTCGGTGGCCAGCGTGGCGCTGCGCGGCGAGCCCACGGGCGTGGCCACCTGCTGGAATGCCGACGTGGTCGCCACCGCCAAGCGCGACCTCGCCGCGGGCGAGATGCTCGACGGCGAAGGCGGCTACACGGTCTGGGGCAAGCTGCTGCCGGCCGAGCGCTCGCTGCGCCTGGGCGGCCTGCCGCTCGGGCTGGCGCACAACGTCAAGCTGGTCCGCCCGGTGAAGAAGGGCCAGAGCCTGAGCTGGGCCGACGTGGCGATCGACACGACGACTGCCGCCTACAGGCTGCGCAACGAAATGGAAGCCATGTTCGCGCCGTCCGTCAGGGCCAAGGCGGCATGACGGCCTAGGTAGCTCAACCGTTGCGCCGAACGGCAATCGCATAAAAAATAATCTGCTCGACACGAACCCCGTGTCGAAATGACCGCCAGCGGGCCGTCATTGTGGTGAGCGATCTTGCTCAACAGCCTTTTCCTTGACGGAGAGACACCATGCAGTACATGTTGATGTTCTATCAGCCCGCGGCCGAATTCGAACAACGCGACGATGCGTCCTCGCAGGCCTACCGGGCCAGCTGGGTCGCATATGCCGACGCCGTGCGCCAGGCCGGCATCTCGCTCGGCGGCCACGGCCTCTTCCCGCCCATGACCGGCACCACGCTGCGCGTGCGCGGCGACAAGCGCCAGGTGCAGGACGGCCCCTTCGCCGACACCAAGGAGCAGCTCGGCGGCTACTTCGTGGTCGACGTGCCCGACATCGACGCCGCGCTCGAATGGGCGGCGCGCGCGCCCTGCGCGACCAGTGGCGGAGTGGAGATCAGGCCCGTCTTCATGGCGACGGCTGTAGCCGCATGAGCGATCCGGCGGTTCAGAGAGCCGCCGAACGTGCGGCGCGCGACTCGTACGGGCGGCTGCTGGCCATCCTGTCGGCGCGCACGCACGACATCGCCGCGTCGGAAGACGCGCTCGCCGACGCCTTTGCGCGGGCGCTCGAACGCTGGCCGTCCGACGGTATTCCCGTGCAGCCCGATGCCTGGCTGCTGAGCGTGGCCCGGCACCGCAAGCTCGACGCCTGGCGCCACACCCGCGTGCAGGACGCGGCCACGCAGAGCCTGCTGCTGCTGGCCGGCGAGGTCGACGAAGGCACCACTGACGGCGCGGCCGTGCCCGACGAGCGGTTGCGCCTGCTCTTCGTGTGCGCGCATCCGGCCATCGACGCGGCGGCGCGCGCGCCGCTCATGCTGCAGACCGTGCTCGGCCTCGACGCGGCGCGCATGGCCGGCGCCTTTCTCACCGCGCCGGCCACGCTCGGCCAGCGGCTGGTGCGCGCCAAGGCCCGCATCCGCGCGGCCGGCATTCCCTTCGAGTACCCGGAAGCACGCGACCTGCCACAGCGGCTGCAAGACGTGCTCGACGGCATCTACGCCGCCTACGGCACAGGCTGGGACGACGTGGACGGCGCCGACGCCCTGCCCCGCGGCCTCACGGCCGAGGCCATCGACCTCTGCCGCATCCTGTGCGGCCTGATGCCGAACGAGCCCGAGCCGCTGGGCCTGCTAGCGCTGATGCTGTTCTGCGAAAGCCGCGCCGCAGCCCGCCGCAGCGAGACCGGAGCCTACGTGCCGCTCGACCAGCAGGACCCACTGCGCTGGGACCCGGATCTGCTCGCGGAGGCCGAGCGCTGTCTGCGGCGGGCATCGGACATGAAATCCCTCGGCGCGTATCAACTGGAGGCAGCCATCCAGTCGGCCCACTGCGAACGCCGCGTGGGCGCGCCGGTGGCGCCCGAAGTGCTGGTGTCGCTGTACGAAGGCCTGCTGGCGCTGCGGCCCAGCATCGGCGCCCAGGTCAGCCGGGCCTGCGCACTGGCGAACGCGCGCGGCCCCGAAATCGGCCTGCGGGCGCTCGAAGCCATTCCCGCGCTGGAGGTAGCGAACTACCAGCCGTTCTGGGCCGCACGTGCGCACCTGCTCGCGACCGGCGGCGCACGTGCCGCCGCACGCCAGGCCTACGACCGCGCCATCGGCTTGAGCGCCAGTGCGGCGGTGCGCGCGTATCTGCATGCGATGTCGGATCGGCTCTGAGCGGCCGCCTTTTCGGTGAATCCGTCGCAGTCACTCCTGCGGCACAGCCACAGCCTCCCCCACCCGCTTCGCGTCAAGCTGGCTGCCACCCTGCATCAGCGAAACCGCAACCACCGCATTCCCCGCATCCCGCCGGAACACGAACTGCGCCCCGATGCCAGTCACGGCAAACCGGTCGTTGCCGGTAGGCGTGAGCGCGTTGTAGCCGCGCCCCGTCTCGCGCACCAGCAGCTTGCCGCTGCGCACCGTGAAGCTCAGCGACTTGGTCTTCGTCACGCGGAACTCGCCCTTGTAGTCTTCCAGCCGCTTCGGGTCGACGGGCACTTCCACCGTCGGCACCGGGTAGCGGCTCTTGCCTATGGCCAGCATCACGGGCTGCATCGGCGCGCGTGCGTTGCTGCTGAGCACGATCATCGCCTCGCCGGTATCGGGTGCGAGCAGCCATAGCGTGCGGTAGCCCTCGGTGACGCCTGCGTGGTAGTAGGTGCGCCGCCCGCCTTCGGGGCCGCGCACCATCACTGCATAGCCGATCTCGGCGCCCTCGTAGCGCGCCAGCGGCGTGAGCATGCGAGCGGCGGCCGGGCCGAGCGGACCGCCAGCGCCCGCAAGGATGGCGCGGCTGAAGGTCATCATGTCGGCCGCCGTGGAGCGCAGCGCGCTGGCCGGCGCGTAGGCCAGCATGTCGAACAGCGGCTGGCGGCGGTCGCCGGCAAAGGCCGGGGCCATGCGCGAGGCCTTGTCGCCGAGCGAGATCACGGTGTCGTTCATGCCCAGCGGCTCGGTGATGCGCGCGCGCACCAGTTCGCCCCACGAGGTGTCGTAGTGCTCGGCCAGCAGCTGGCCGAGCAGCGCCATGCCGAAGTTGCTGTACGCACCCTCGCACGGCGGCGCGGCGGCCGTGAGCTTGATGCGCGTAAGGGACGCCCAGAACATGGGCTTGTCGAAGGTGCGGAACTGTTCGGCGAGCGGCGCACCGCCCGTTACGCCATCGGCCATCACGGGCATGCAGCCCGTATGCGTGACGAGTTGCCGCAGAGTGACCGAGGCCACGGCGGACGAGAGGCCCTCGACCTTGCCGGCGAGCAGCTTGCCCACGGTGTCGTCGAGCTTCAGGTCGCCGCGCTCCACCGACTGCGCGAGCAGCAGGCCGGTGAAGACCTTGGTGACGGAGCCGATCTCGAACATCGGCTGCTCGGCGCTGCCGGCCGCAATGGCGCGCGGCGGCGACGGCGGCTCGGGGTTGTAGGCGGCACCGTAGGCCGCCTGGCCGTTGCGCAGCGTGCCCACCACCAGCGTGCCCCGCTCGGCGCCGAGGGCGGCCTTGGCCAGCACCGTCGGGTCGCTGGCCAGCGTCAGGGGTTGCTGCTGAAACTGCGCGGCGGCATGGCCTGCCAGCAGTGGAGCGAGGAACCAGGCGGCAAGCCAGGGGCGGTACAGGGCACGGGGCAAGAGCCGCATCGTCGGATTCCTCAGGCGTCGTCGAAGAGCCGCCATCGTGCCACGGCGGCGTAACACCGCGTGCGCCGCGACAATTGCCCGATGCGCGCATTGCTCACCACCTTCTCCTGGCAGGAACTCCGCCACCACCCCTGGCGCAACGCAGCCGCCGTGCTGGCCGTGATGCTGGGCGTGGCGCTGGCCTTCTCGGTGCAGTTGATCAACGCGTCGGCGCTCGATGAGTTCGCGAGCGCGGTGCGCTCGGTCAACGGCCAGCCCGACCTGGAAGTGCGCGCCGTGCAGGGCGGCTTCGACGAGGCCGTGTTCGCGCGGCTGGCCCGGCACCCGCAGGTGTCCCTGGCGAGCCCCGTGGTCGAGTTCCAGGGCCTGGCGCTGGCCGGCGAGCGCCAGGTGCCGATGCGCGTGATCGGCGTCGATGCGCTGGTGCTGCCCACCATCGCGCCCGCATTGATGCCACAGGCCGCGGCCGGCGCCGACCGCTTCGCGCTGTTCGCACCGAGCCATGTGTTTCTCAACGCCGCGGCGCGCAGTGCACTCGGCCTGCCGACGGAAGCGCCTGCAGGCGCGGCGGAGACGATGCAGCTGCGCAGCGGCGACGCATGGCACAAGCTCGACGTGGCCGGCCATGTCGCCGCCAGCGGCACGGCGCTCGCGGTAATGGACATCGCTGCCGCGCAGGAGCTGTTCGGCCAGATCGGCCGGCTCAGCCGCATCGACCTGCGGCTGGCGCCCGGCACCGACAGGGCCGCCTTCATGGCCTCGCTGCAGCAGTCGCCGGGCTGGCCCGCGGGCGTGCAGTTTGCCGAGCCCGGCGATGCGGCGCAGCGCGTGAGCAACCTGTCGCGCGCTTACCGCGTGAACCTGACGGTGCTGGCGCTGGTGGCGCTGTTCACGGGTGCATTCCTGGTGTTCTCGGTGCTGGCCCTCAGCGTGGCCAAGCGCGCGCAGCAGTTCGCGCTACTCGGCGTGCTCGGCCTCACGCCACGCGAACGGCTGCGGCTGGTGCTGGCCGAATCGCTGGTGCTGGGGCTGATCGGCAGTGCGGCAGGCCTTGCACTGGGCACGGCGCTCGCGGCCTTTGCGCTGCGCGTTCTGGGCGGTGATCTCGGCGGCGGGTACTTCGAAGGCGTGGCACCCACACTGCATTGGAGCGCGGGCTCGGCGGTGCTGTACGGCGGCCTCGGTGTGCTGGCCGCGCTGGTCGGCGGATGGTGGCCCGCTCGAGCGGCACAGGCGCTGCCCGAAGCACAGACGCTCAAGGGCCTGGGCGCCGCGCCCACACAGGGCAACGGCCACTGGCTGGCGCTGGGGCTGATCGCGCTCGGCGCGGTGCTGGCCAACGTGCCGGCCATCGGCGGCATTCCGGTGGCGGCGTACCTATCGGTGGCTTGCCTGCTGGTGGGCGGCATTACCGCCCTGCCCTGGCTGATCGCGCTGCTGTACGACCGCGTGGCACCGATGTTCGCGCGGCGCGTGCTGCCGATGCTGGCCGTGGAACGCGCGCGCCGCATGCGCGGCACGGCGGCGGTGGCGGTCAGCGGCGTGGTGGCGAGCCTGAGCCTGGCGGTCGCGCTGACGGTGATGGTCGCGAGCTTTCGTGATTCGGTGACGCACTGGCTCGACGTGGTGCTGCCGGCCGACCTGTACGTGCGCGCCACATCGGGAGGACGCGGCAGCAACAGCGGCAACAGCAGCAGCACCGACACCGCGACCTTTTCTCCGGCCTTCGTGCAGTCGCTGGCGCAGCTGCCCGGCGTGGCGCGCACGGGCACGCTGCGCACGCAGTCGCTTCAGCTGGATGCGACACGGCCCACCGTGACGCTGATCGCGCGCAGCCTGGAAGGCGGGGCAACGCAATCGCTGCCGCTGGTGGGCGCCGCACTGCCCGTGCCCGAGGGGCAGATCGGCATTTATGTGAGCGAGCCGATGGTGGAGCTGTATGGCGCGAAGCCGGGCACAGCGTTCACGCCGCTGTCGGATGCAATGGGCCTGCGGGCGGGCTCGAAGAAAGCTCAGACATTCTTCGTGGCGGGCGTGTGGCGCGACTATGCGCGGCAGTTCGGCACGGTCACGATGGATGCGCGGGACTTCGAGCGCATCACCGGCGAGCGCAATGTGAGCGACGTGGCGTTGTGGCTTTCGCCTGGAGCGTCGGAAGGCGCGGTGCAGACCGCGGTGCGCGCCTTGGCAGCACGCCAGGGCAGCTCGTCCGCCGAGTCCGTCGAGATCGCATCGGTGGGGCAGATCCGCGCGACCTCGCTGCGCATCTTCGATCGCAGCTTCGCGGTGACCTACTGGCTGCAGGCGGTGGCCATCGCCATCGGGCTGTTCGGCATCGCCGCGAGCTTCAGCGCGCAGGTGTTGGCGCGGCGCAAGGAGTTCGGGCTGCTCGCGCACCTGGGCTTCACGCGGCGGCAAGTGCTGGCCGTGGTGGCGGGTGAAGGCGCGGCCTGGACGGCCATCGGCGCCGTAGCCGGATTGGGGCTAGGCCTGGCCGTGTCGGTAGTGCTCGTGAAGGTCGTGAACCCGCAGAGCTTCCACTGGAGCATGGACCTGCTGGTGCCATGGGGCCGCCTGCTGGCGCTGTGCGCGGCGGTGGTGGCCGCCGGCACCGTGACGGCCTGGATGGCAGGCCGGGCCGCCGCCGGCAAGGACGTGGTGCTGGCGGTGAAGGAAGACTGGTAGGCGCCCTCGGCGCCTCAGCGCACCGGCGTCAGCTGGATCCTCTCCACCGTTTCCTTCTCGACAGCGCCGCGACTGTAGACCAGCGGCACGTACTTGCCTTCGAGCCACAGCGGCGCCAGGTCGCGGTAGTTCGGGCTCTCCGGGTTGCCCGACTGGCCCGGCGTGTTGATGACGCGCGAGGCATCCCAGTTGCCCACGTCCAGCACCATGCGGAACGACGCGCCCGCCGTCAGCTTGTAGTCGCTGGCCCGATAGGTGGCCGCCATCGGCGTGAAGGAAGAGCCGGACATCGGCCAGTCGCCCACGTCGAGTTTCTTGCGCGTGGCGGCATCGACCACACCGCCCAGCGGATGGCGGAACTCGGCGCGGTGCAGCACGCCCCACTTCCAGGTCGCGGGGTCGGGGCCGAGCTTGGTGGTGAGCTCCTGCATCGCTGCCGGCAGTGTCTTCAGTAGCAGTGCATCGCGCTGCTCGTTCGTGACCCAGCCGAACGGGTTCTCCAGCAACAGCACCATGCGCGTGTTGTCGCCGGGCGCGGCCAGCGCGGCGCCGGCATCGCCCGCGCCGGCCTTCAGCACGGCGGCGCGCAGGGGCTTGCTGCTCCACACCTCGTACAGCGCGGCGGCTGCGCTGTCGCGGTCCATGGTGCCGTCCCAGCCTTGCAGCATGCGCAGCGCGGTCGTCGTTTGCGCGTCATCGCTGCGCAAGCCGGCGAGCAGCTTCAGCACGCGCTGCGCGGGCGTCGCGACGATGTCGTTCTGCATGCGCTCCGAGTCCTCGACGGAGAAGCGCGAGCCTGCCGCCACCTTGGCCGCGAACAGCTCCTTGAGCCGCCGCGCACGCGCCGCGTCGCTCCACTCGTAGCCCACGCCCTTCTTCGCGGCGGGATGGTCGGGCGGAATGTTGTTCTCGTTGGCGGTCACCACATAGCCGCGCGCCGGGTTGAACTCCGAAGGCAGCTCATCGCCGTTGCGGAAGCCCGACCACTCGTAGCGGCCGTCGCCGGGCACCGGCATCAGCCCGTCCCAGTTGGGCCGGATGGGCGTGAGGCCGCCGGGAATCCAGCCGACGTTGCCGCTCGTGTCCGCATAGACCTGGTTCTCGCCGGGCGCGCCCCAGCGGTTCATGGCGGCGCGGAACTGGTCCCAGTTGCGCGCGCGCATGTAGTCCATCGAACCGAAGTACGGCGCCATGCCGGGCTCCAGCCATGCCGCGCGCAGCGCGAACGCACGCTGCTTGCCGGGCTCGGCCAGCAGCACCGGGCCATGGCGCGTGAAGGTGTTGACCACCTCGCGCGGCGCGCTCTCGCCCTTGACCGCGATGCGTTCGGTGACGCGCACCATCGGCTCCCAGCGGCCCTGGTAGCGGTACTCGTTGGCATTGCGCGGGTTGAGCTGGTACACGTACAGGTCTTCCTGGTCCATGTAGAAGCGCGTGAGGCCGAAGGCGATGGTGCCGTTGTGCCCTATCGACAGGCCCGGCAGGAAGGGCTCGCCCGCGCCGATGGCGTCCATGCCCGGTGCGCTCAGGTGCGTCATGTAGCGCAGGCTGGGCGCGCTGTGGGCCCGGTGCGGGTCGTTGGCCAGGATGGGGCGGCCGGTGGACGTGAGCTTCGGCGAGATCACCCAGTTGTTGCTGCCGTAGGCGCCAGTCGGGTCGCCTTGCGAGGCCTGCTGTTCATCCGCTTCGGCAGCGCTGCCGGGCAACATCGCCACTGGTGACGCGAGCCGCGTGTTGGCCTTGGTGAACTGCGGCGACTCGGTCGCGCGCATGTAGGCCGCGCGCAATTCGGCCGCGGGAATGGTGCACGGGTCGAGCCCCGGTGGCACGCGCGGGTTGATCGGTGGATCGAGCTCGCGGCGCAGCCAGTCGGCCTTGATGCCGGCGCCGCCCGCGCAGTAAGCACGGGCGCGATCGATCTCCGATGTGAAGTTGAGCGTGAGGCCGTGGTGCCGGATGCGCACCACGTCTTCGGGCGACCACGTGGCCGGCTGGTAGCCCAGCAGCGCGAACTCCGGCGGCAGCAGCGAAGGCTGCGCGCGCACCTGCGCCACGTAGGCGTTGACGCCGGCCGTGAAGGCCTCGGCCACGCGCTTGGCGTCGGAGCCGTAGGCCAGCCACTCGCGGTACATGTCGCCGCGATAGAGCACGGCGCGCGCGGCGCGGTCGTTCTCGACCCATGCTGGGCCGAAGTCCTTCGCCATTTCGCCGAGGCCGCGCTTGCGCCAGAGGTCCATCTGCCACAGGCGGTCGCGCGCGGCAATGAAGCCCTGTGCCACGAAGGCGTCGTAGAGCGTGCCCGCATAAAGATGCGGCACGCCCCAGCGGTCGACCAGCACCTCGGCCGGCTTCTCGAGCCCGGGCACGGCGAACGATGAGGAAGGACGCGTGGGCGTCTGCGAACCGGGAAGCCCCGACGCGCAACCCGCGAGCACGAAGGCCGCGAGCGCAACGGCGCCGAAAGAATGCCTTTGACCTAACGAGCGCCGCGATGCGGGGCGCAGGTTTGTTCTTTTCATGTGTCTCGTCTCCTGCCTTGTTGTAGATGGCAGGGCACAGTATCCCGATTTGCGCCTTGCGTGGGCGTTACAAGGCATGACTTGTAGACTGGGCGCCATGCAGCAAACACCCTCCATCCCCTCCTGCAGCGGCTGGCTCGGCGGCGCAATCCGCCGCATCGAGGCCGACTACCAGCGCAGCGCCGACACGCACCTGATCCCGCTGCCCCTGCCCTCGTTCGCCGCGCACGGCATCGACATGTACCTGAAGGATGAATCGACGCACCCCACCGGCAGCCTCAAGCATCGGCTCGCACGTTCGCTCTTTCTCTATGCGCTGTGCAACGGCTGGGTGCGCGAAGGCACGACCATCGTCGAGGCCTCGAGCGGTTCGACGGCCGTGAGCGAGGCCTACTTCGCGCGGCTGCTGGGCCTGCCCTTCATCGCGGTGATGCCGCGCACCACCTCGCCCGAGAAGATCGCGCAGATCGCCTTCTACGGCGCGAGCTGCCATTTCGTGGACCATGCCTCGCAGGTGTACGAAGAGGCCCGCGCGCTGGCCGAGCGCACCGGCGGCCACTACATGGACCAGTTCACGTATGCCGAGCGCGCGACCGACTGGCGCGGCAACAACAACATTGCCGAGAGCATGTTCCAGCAGATGTCGCGCGAGCGGCATCCGGTGCCGAAGTGGATCGTCGTGGGTGCGGGCACGGGCGGCACCAGCGCGACCATCGGGCGCTACCTGCGCTATCGCTGCCACGACACGCAGGTGTGCGTGCCCGACCCCGAGGGCTCGGTGTTCTCGGCCTACCACCGCACGGGCGACGCCACGCTGACGGCCGCCGGCTCGCGCATCGAAGGCATCGGCCGGCCGCGCGTGGAGCCCAGCTTCATCCGCACGCTGGTCGACCGGATGATCGACGTGCCGAACCTCGATTCGGTGGCGGCTATGCATGCGTTGTCGGCGCTGCTGGGCCGCAAGGTCGGGCCGTCGACGGGCACCAACTTCGTCGGCATGCTGGCCGTGGCGCAGGAGATGCGCGCGGCCGGGCAGCAGGGCTCCATTCTTTCGCTGCTGTGCGATGCGGGCGAGCGCTACCTGCCGAGCTACCACGACGCGGCGTGGGTGCAGAACGCCTTCGGCGACATCGGCCCGGCGCAGCAGCGCATCGACGCGCTGGTGGCGTCGTGACGCCTCTCGCATCACGGCTGTCGCGTCGCGGCCTGCTGCTGGCGGCGCTCGCGGCGGGGCCTCTGGCGGCATGGGCATTGCCCGAGCGCCGGCTGGAGTTTCCGCGCGACTTCGGCAGTCACCCTGATCTGCACACCGAGTGGTGGTACATCACCGGCCATGCGAAGACGCCGGCGGGGCGCGAGTTCGGCTTTCAGGTGACCTTCTTCCGCTCGCGCGTCGAGGCCACGCAGGGCATGCGCTCGGCCTTCGCGGCGAAGCATCTCGTGTTCGCGCACGCGGCCGTCACCGATCTCCAAGGCCGCGTGCTGCTGCATGACCAGCGCATCGCGCGCGCGGGCTTCGGTGTTGCGGAGGCGAGCACGAGCGACACCGACGTGCGCATCCGCGACTGGTCGCTGGCGCGCGAGAACGGCCTCTACGTCGCACGCATTCCGGCCGGCGAGTTCTCGCTCGACCTGCGCTTCACGCCGACGCAGCCGGTGCTGCTGCAAGGCAACGCCGGCCTCTCGCGCAAGGGGCCTGATGAATCGCAGGCGAGCTATTACTACAGCGAGCCGCAACTCAAGGCACAGGGCAAGCTCACGCTCAAGGGACAGGCCTTCGACGTGGGCGGCACCGCGTGGCTCGACCACGAATGGAGCGAGGCGCTGATGCACCCCGAGGCCGTGGGTTGGGACTGGATCGGCATGAACCTTGATGACGGCAGCGCGCTCACCGCCTTCCATCTGCGGCGCAGCGACGGCAGTGCGCTGTGGGGCGGCGGTTCGTTCCGCCCGCGCGACGGCGTGGCTCGCATCTTCAGGAACGACGAAGTCCGCTTCGAGAGCCTCAAGACCTGGGACAGCCCGCGCACGCAGGCAAAGTACCCGACGCAATGGCGCGTGCAGACACCCGCGGGCAACTTCGAAGTGCGTGCCCTGCTCGACGACCAGGAGCTGGACAGCCGCGGCTCGACCGGCGGCGTGTACTGGGAAGGCGTGAGTGACCTGCTCGATGCGCAGGGGCGACGTGTCGGCCGTGGCTATCTGGAGATGACGGGCTACGCGGCGCCGCTGCGGCTGTAGTCCTTGTGCGTTTCTAGGGGCGTGTGTTCGTTCGGGGTGCGTGCGAATGACACCGGGTACTCCCCTCCGCGAATGTCCCCCGCCTTCGGCTCCTCCTTTATTTCGCTGCGGGGAGTACCCGGTGCCACTCGCACATGAGCGCGGCTCTTGTGCCGGCCGAACGACCGCTGCGTCCATCGATCACGTCGATGGTGTGCTCTGCGCAGCGAAATAAAGGAGGAGGCCGCAGGCCGGGGGACATTCGCGGAGCAGAGCACACCGTCGGCGTGATCGCGCCCCAAACATCGCAACATCACCACAACATTCCAAAAAGAAAACGGTAGAGTGCATCCGTTTTCCGGCCGGAATCGTAAGTCCCCCCATGAACACCCATCACCACCTGAAAACGCTGGTCATCGCCAGTGCCCTGCTGTCGATCAGCACCTCCTTCGCCATCGCAGCGCCGCCCGACGTCGCGCTCAAACCGCTGGAGACCACGGAATCCGTGATCAGCGACATCAGCGCGAGCGATCGCACGCGTCCTTTCCTGCCCGGAGAAAAACTGCTGTACTTCACGAACATCAAGAACGGGGACCAGGTGAAGTCACCGTTTCGCGTCGCGTTCGTGGCTTCGGGCATGGGGGTCTCGCCCGTGGTCGCCGGCGACATCAAGAACACCGGCCATCACCACATCCTGATCGACATGCCGCTGCCGGTGGATATCAAGGCGCCGATTCCCTTCGACAAGCCCGACGAGTACCTGCACCAGCACTACAAGCACTATGGGAACGGAGAAACGGAAGCCGTGCTCGACCTGCCGCCCGGCAAGCACAAGCTGCGCCTGCTGTTCGCCAACCACGCGCACGTGCCGTACTACGTGGCCAGCCGGGAGATCGAGATCACCGTGCTTCCGAAGGCCAACTAGCAGCCCCTCGCGACAGGCGCATTCAGTGCGGAGAGCCTGAACCGCGCCCCTTGCGCCGCTCGATGAACGCAATGATCTCGCCCATGATCCCCTTGCGGAATACCAGCACGCAGGTCACGAAGATCAGGCCCGTGACCATGGTCACCGACTCGCCCAGCGTGTTGAAACAGTCGATCGTCGTGATACGCGCCAGGAAGTTGCCGAGTTCGCCGAACTTGTTCATTGGTTTGACAAATAGCCCCCCAGAGCTATTCGAGTACGTTCTTTCGGCGCTTGCCATTCATCCGAATCGAATTTAGAGGTCACTGGCCACAGCCACCGCTGAAGCTGTAACTGTTGTAGCGGCGTAGAAGAACTGACAACCGGACGACTCCCCCGTGCGTTGGGAAAAATTACCAGAACCCTAAAACAGAGGATCCCCACCATGAAGATTCGACTTGCCGTGCTGGCCGTGGCCGGCGCCCTTTCCATCCTTGCGAGCCCCCTTGCCGCCAACGCGCAGGTCTCGGTGAACATCAACGTGCCCGGGCTGGTGATGACAGCACCGCCGCCGCCACGCTACGAACCCCTGCCACCACCGCGCGGCGGCTTCGTCTGGGTGCCGGGCCGCTGGGCCTGGGATGGCCGAGCCTACGCATGGCGCCAGGGCGGCTGGCAGCCCGAACGCGCGGGCTACGCCTATGCCCCGGGCCGCTGGGTCGAGGACCGCGGCGGCTGGCGCTGGACCGAAGGCGACTGGCGCCGGCGCGAGGCGTACCGTGAAGCGCGCCGCGAACGCGAGTGGGAAGAAGACCATCGCCGCCGCGACCACGATCGCGACTATCGGCGCGGCCATGACCACAATCGCGACCGCGGCGATTTCTGCCCGCCCGGCCAGGCGAAAAAAGGCAACTGCTGATTCAATGAAAAAAAGGGAGCCGAGGCTCCCTTTTTCATTGCAGTTGCCTTGCTTGCTATTTGGCTCGTCGCCGCTCGATGAACGCGATGATCTCGCCCATGATCCCCTTGCGGAACGCCAGCACGCAGATCACGAAGATCAGGCCCGTGACCATGGTCACCGACTCGCCCAGCGTGTTGAACCAGTCGATCGTCGTGATGCGCGCCAGGAAGTTGCCGAGTTCGCCGATCTTGTTTTCGAGCAGCACCACCACGGCCGAGCCCACCAGCGGACCCGAAAGCGTGCCGAGGCCACCCACCAGCGTCATCAGGATGACCTGGCCCGAGGCGGTCCAGTGCACGTCCGACAGCGTGGCAAAGCCCAGCACCAGCGTCTTGAGCGAACCGGCCAGCCCCGAGAGCGCCGCCGAGATCACGAAGGCCAGCAGCTTGAAGCGGCTCACGTCGTAGCCCAGCGACAGCGCGCGCGGCTCGTTCTCCTTGATGCCCTTGAGCACCTGGCCGAAGGGCGAGTGGATGGTGCGCACGATCAGCAGGAAGGCCGCGACCACGATGACCAGAGCCACGTAGTACATCGTGAGGTCGTTCGACAGGTCGATCAGGCCGAAGAGCTTGCCGCGCGGCACGCCCTGCAGGCCGTCTTCGCCACCCGTGAACTTGGCCTGCAGCGCGACGAAGAACATCATCTGCGCGAGCGCCAGCGTGATCATCGCGAAGTAGATGCCCTGCCGGCGGATGGCCAGCACGCCGAAGAGCCAGCCGAGGAAAGCGCCGGTGAGCGTGCCCGCGATCAGGCCCAGCTCGGGCGTGAGGCCCCAGACCTTGATGGCATGGCCTGCGACGTATGCAGAGCCGCCCAGGAAGGCCGCGTGCCCGAAGGACAGCAGGCCCGTGAAGCCCAGCAGCAGGTTGAAGGCCGCGGCGAAGAGTGCGAAGCACATCAGCTTCATCACGAACACCGGGTAGGCACCGAAGAACGGTGCCAAGACCAGCGCGACCAGCAGCAAGATGTAGACGACGGTGGAGATTTTTTTCATGTTCATGCCGTTCGCCTTATTTTTCTTTGCCGAACAGGCCGGCGGGGCGAATCAACAGCACGATGACCATGATCACGAATACGACGGTAGACGATGCCTCGGGATAGAAAACCTTGGTGAGCCCTTCGATCACACCGAGCCCGAGGCCCGTGAGGATGGCGCCCATGATCGAACCCATGCCGCCGATCACCACCACGGCGAACACCACGATGATGAGGTTCTGCCCCATCAGCGGCGACACCTGCATCACTGGCGCGGCCAGCACGCCTGCGAAGGCCGCGAGCGCGCAGCCGAAGGCGTAGGTCAGCGTGATCATCAGCGGCACGTTGACGCCGAAGGCCTCCACGAGGCGCGGGTTCTCGGTGCCTGCGCGCAGGTAGGCGCCCAGGCGGGTCTTCTCGATCACGTACCAGGTCGCAAAGCAGATCACCAGCGACGCAACGACCACCCAGGCGCGGTAGTTCGGCAGCACCATGAAGCCCAGGTCGGTGGCGCTCGACAGCGCATCGGGCGCATCGTAGGGCAGCCCCGACACGCCGTAGATCGAGCGGAACACGCCTTCGATCAGCAGGGTGAGGCCCAGCGTGAGCAGCAGGCCGTAGAGGTGGTCGAGCTTGTAGATCCAGCGCAGCAGCAGGCGCTCGATGAGCACGCCGAAGATGCCGATGACGACGGGCGCCGCGATCAGCATCACCCAGTAGTTGATGCCGAGATACTCCATCGCCATCCACGTCAGGACGGCGCCGAGCATGAACAGCGCGCCGTGCGCGAAGTTGATGACGTTGAGCAGGCCGAAGATCACCGCCAGCCCGAGGCTCAGGATGGCGTAGAAGGAGCCGTTGACCAGCCCCAACAGGAGCTGGCTCAAAAGCGCGGGAAGGGAAATGGTCATAAGCGTTTCAACGAACCCGGGCGGCTGCGCGCCCGCGGGGGATCACTTCCACAGGGCGCACTTGCTCTCGGCCTTCGTCGTGAAGACGTCTTCGCCCTTGAGCTTCTGGATCACCTTGTAGTAGTCCCACGGCTGCTTGGATTCGGCCGGCGACTTGACCTGCACCAGGTACATGTCGTGCACGAAGCGGCCGTCGGCGCGCACCGTGCCCTTGGCGTAGAAGTCGTCGATGGGCGTGGCCTTGATCGTCTCCATCACCTTGTCGGCATCGACCGTCTTGGCGGCCTGCACGGCCTTCAGGTAGGTCATGGTGGCCGAGTAGTCGGCCGCCTGAATGTCGGTGGGCATGCGCTTGGTCTTCTCGAAGAAGCGCTTGCCGAAGGCGCGCGTCTTGTCGTCGAGGTTCCAGTCCCAGCTGGTGGTGAGCAGCAGGCCTTCGGTGTTCTTCAGGCCCAGACTGTGCACGTCGGTCACGAACACCAGCAGGCCGACCATCTTCATGGTCTTGGTGATGCCGAATTCCTTGGCAGCCTTGATCGAGTTGATGGTGTCGCCGCCAGCGTTGGCCAGCGCCAGCACCTGGGCCTTGGAGTTCTGCGCCTGCAGCAGGAACGAAGAGAAGTCGGAGGTGTTGAGCGGATGCTTCACGCTGCCCACCACGGTGCCGCCCTTTTCCTTCACGACCTTGGAGGCATCGGCCTCCAGCGCCTGGCCAAAGGCGTAGTCGGCCGTGAGGAAATACCAGCTCTTGTCGCCGCGCGCAATCACTGCGCTGCCGGTGCCCTTGGCCAGCGCCACGGTGTCGTAGGCGTAGTGCACGGTGTAGGGAGTGCACTGCTCGTTGGTGAGCGCCGAGCTGCCCGCGCCGTTCACGACGAATACGCGCTTCTTCTCCTGCGCCACCTTGGCCATGGCCAGGGCGGTGCCCGAGCTGGTGCCGCCGAACAGCATCGTCAGGCCCTGCGTGTCGATCCATTCGCGCGCCTTGGAGGCTGCGATGTCGGCCTTGTTCTGGTGGTCGGCCTGCAGCAGCTCGATGGGCATGCCGTTGACCTTGCCGCCGAAGTCGTCGATGGCCATCTGGATCGCGAGGGCGCCGTTCTTGCCCTCCACGTCCGCGTAGAGGCTCGACATGTCGGTGATGAAACCGATCTTGACCTTGTCCTGGGCCTGGGCTGCGCCGGCGGCCAGTGCTGCGGCGGCAAAAACGGCGGTGAAGGCGAATGCTTTTTTCATGAGAGGTCCTTGTGATCCTGAATGGGGGTCGATCGGCTGGTTATTTCCAGAGCGCGCACTTGGACTCGGCCTTGGTGGTGAACACCGTGTCGCCGGGCAGCTTCTTCACGAGCTTGTAGTAGTCCCACGGCGTCTTCGACTCCGAGGGCGACTTGACCTGCATCAGGTACATGTCGTGCACGTAGCGGCCGTCGGCGCGGATCTGGCCGGAGCCGAAGAAGTCGTTGAGCTTCATCTTCTTGAGCTCGGCCATGACCTTGTCGGCATCGTCCGACTTGGCCGCGTCCACGGCCTTCAGGTAGGTCATGGTGGCGGAGTAGTCGGCCGCCTGGATCTCGGTGGGCATGCGCTTGGTCTTGTCGAAGAAGCGCTTGGCGAACTTGCGCGTGTCGTCGTTCAGGTCCCAGTACCAGCTGGTGGTGAACTGCAGGCCTTCGGTGTTCTTCAGGCCCAGGCTGTGCACGTCGCTCAGGAAGATCAGCAGGCCGGCGAGCTTCATGGTCTTGCCGATGCCGAATTCCTTGGCGGCCTTGATGCTGTTGACGGTGTCGCCGCCCGCATTGGCCAGGCCGAGGATCTGTGCCTTGGAGTTCTGCGCCTGCAGCAGGAACGAGGAAAAGTCGGACGCGTTGAGCGGATGGCGCACCGAACCCACGATGGTGCCGCCCTTGGCCTTCACTACAGTGGAGGTGTCGGCTTCGAGCGCATGGCCGAAGGCGTAGTCGGCGGTCAGGAAGAACCAGGTCTTGCCACCGCCGTCGACCACGGCCGCGCCGGTGCCCTTGGCCAGCGCCACGGTGTCGTAGGCGTAGTGCACCGTGTAGGGCGAGCACTGTTCGTTGGTGAGTGCGGACGATGCGGCGCCGTTGTTGAAGTACACCCGCTTCTTCTCGGCCGCCACCTTCGCGAGCGCCAGGCCCACGCCGGAGTTGGTACCGCCGAACACCATGCTCAGGCCCTGCGTGTCGATCCACTCGCGTGCCTTGGAGGCGGCGATGTCGGGCTTGTTCTGGTGGTCCACCGTGAGCAGCTCGACCGGCTTGCCAGCCGCCTTGCCGCCGAAGTCGTCGATGGCCATCTGGATCGCGAGCGCGCCGTTCTTGCCTTCGAGGTCGGCATACAGGCTCGACATGTCGGTGATGAAGCCGATCTTGATCTTGTCCTGCGCCTGCGCATGGGCGGACGCTGCAAGCGCCAGTGCGCCGAAAGCCAGGGCGAATACGGTGAGCCGATTTTTCATGTTTGTCTCCAGCAGTAGCAACAGGTGAAAGAACCTCGAAGAACCTAGACGCCGAGCAGCTCGGTGAGCACGGGCATCTTGGCTTCGAGCTCGGCAGCGCCGAACTTCTCGACGATGCGGCCGTGCTCCATCACATAGAAGCGGTCGGCCAGCGGCGCGGCGAAGCGGAAGTTCTGCTCCACCATGACGATGGTGTAGCCCTTGGAGCGCAGCGTGGTGATCATGCGGGCCAGCGCCTGCACGATGACGGGCGCGAGGCCTTCGGAAATTTCGTCGAGCAGCAGCAGCTTGGCGCCCGTGCGCAGGATGCGCGCGACGGCCAGCATCTGCTGCTCGCCGCCCGACAGGCGCGTGCCCTGACTGTTGCGGCGCTCGGCCAAGTTGGGGAACATGGCGTAGATCTCTTCGACCGACATGCCCTGCCCCGCTCCCTTGAGTTCTGGCGGCAGCAGGAGGTTTTCTTCGCAAGACAGGCTGGCGAAGATGCCGCGCTCTTCCGGGCAGTAGCCGATGCCGAGGTGCGCGATGCGGTGCGTCGGCATGCCGATGGTTTCTTTGCCATTGACCTCGATGCTGCCCTTGCGCGCGCCGGTCAGGCCCATGATGGCCCGCAGCGTGGTGGTGCGGCCCGCGCCGTTGCGGCCCAGCAGCGTGACGACCTCGCCAGGCTGCACGACCATGTCGACGCCGTGCAGCACGTGCGATTCGCCGTACCAGGCTTGCAGGCCCTTGATCTCCAATGCGGCGGTCATCAGTGGGCCCCTTGGAGTTGGCCGTCGGTGGTGCCCATGTAGGCCTCCATCACCTGCGCGTTCTTCGAGACTTCGGCGTACGGGCCTTCGGCCAGCACGGCGCCGCGCTGCAGCACGGTGATGGTGTCGGCGATGGTCGAGACCACGCTCATGTTGTGTTCGACCATCAGGATGGTGCGTCCAGCCGACACGCGCTTGATGAGTTCGGCCACGCGATGCACATCTTCATGGCCCATGCCCTGCGTAGGTTCGTCGAGCAGCATCAGCTCGGGCTCCATGGCCAGCGTGGTCGCGATTTCGAGCGCGCGCTTGCGGCCGTAGGGCAGGTTCACCGTCTGTTCGTCGGCGAGTTCTTCGAGGCCGACTTCAGCCAGCAGCTCGCGGGCTCTGGCATCCAATGGCTTGAGCGACTTCTCGCTCTTCCAGAAGTGGTACGAGGTGCCGAGGCGTCGCTGCAACCCGAGGCGCACGTTCTCGAGCAGCGTGAGGTGCGGGAACACGGCCGAGATCTGGAACGAGCGGATGATGCCGCGCCGCGCAATCTGCGCAGGCCGCTCGCCGGTGATGTCCTGCCCGTTGAACAGGATCGTGCCGGTGGTCGGTTCGAGGAACTTGGTGAGCAGGTTGAAGCAGGTCGTCTTGCCGGCGCCGTTCGGACCGATGAGCGCGTGGATGGATCCGCGCACCACCGACAGGTCGACCTTGCTGACCGCCGTGAACCCTTTGAATTCCTTGGTGAGCTGGCGTGTTTCGAGAATGACGTCGCTCATCTCGCGAAGTCGCCCGGGTACGGAAAAAGAATGTCGGTCATGCGGTCCATCTCAATGCGCCACCATCGAGCGCGGACCGATTGTTCGTGGGCCTACCCCGCTTGCATACTGGGGCAAATGCCTATGCTGCAGTGCAACCTGCACGGACCGGCGCACATTCGAATCGGGGACTGTCGCTGCGACGACAAAGAAAGCTCCGCGGCATCGGAAACCCCAAGCCGGTGCGCACAGGGGTCTGCGTAGACTGCAGCCAACATGCCGGACTTCCGCTCTCCCGACTTCCTGACCGACCACATCCTGCACACGCTGGCCTTCTACGAGCCGCGCGACCTCGATGCCACGGGCGGCTTCTTTCATTTCTTCAAGGACGACGGCACGGTGTACGACCGGCGCACGCGTCATCTCGTGAGCAGCACGCGCTTCGTGTTCAACCATGCGATGGCGTATCGCCGCTTCGGCATTCCCGCACATCTTGCGGCCGCGCGGCACGGTCTTGCGTTCGTCGAGCATGCGCATCGGCAGCCGGGCGGCGGCTATGCATGGCAGATCGACTGGCACCAGCAGCGCGCCACCGTGCAGGACGGCACCAACCACTGCTACGGCCTTGACTTCGTGCTGCTCGCGCAAGCGCATGCGCTGATGGCAGGCATCGAAGAAGCGTATGCGGGGCTGGAGCACACCTGGCAACTGATGGAACAGCATTTCTGGGAATCACGCCACCAGCTCTACGCCGACGAGGCTACGGCCGACTGGCGCATCGGTGCCTATCGCGGGCAGAACGCCAACATGCACGCCTGCGAGGCCCTGATGGCCGCATTCGAAGCCACGCAGCAGACGCGCTACCTTGACCGCGCGCTGGCAGTGGCCGAATCCGTGACCGGCAAGCAGGCCGCGCTGGCCGAAGGGCTGGTCTGGGAGCACTACCGCGAAGACTGGTCGGTCGACTGGGACTACAACCGCGGCGACAAGACCAACATCTTCAGGCCCTGGGGCTTCCAGACCGGCCACCTGACGGAGTGGGCCAAGCTGCTGCTGCAGTTGGAAGGCCACCTCGCCACCAAGGACCGCACGGCCGACTGGATCGTGCCGCGCGCGCGGCATTTCTTCGACACCGCCATGTTCCGCGGCTGGGACGCCGACAACGGCGGGCTGGTCTACGGCTTCGGCCCCGACGGCAAGGTGTGCGACGGCGACAAGTACTTCTGGGTGCAGGCCGAGAGCTTCGCGGCGGCCGCCCTGCTCGCGGTGCGCACCGGCGAGGCCAGCTACTGGGACTGGTACGACAGCATCTGGGCCTACAGCTGGGAGCACTTCGTCGACCACCGGCACGGCGCCTGGTACCGCATCCTCACGCCGCAGAACCGGAAGATCAGCGACGAGAAGAGCCCCGCCGGCAAGACCGACTATCACACCATGGGCGCATGCCACGACGTGCTCAAGGCGCTGCGCAAATAAGAACCCCCATGAAGAAACCCCCAGGCTCCTCACGGAGGCTGGGGGTGATCGGTGTGAAGGCGATGCGCGGTCAGTGCGCGCCGGCTGCGGCGTCGCCGCCGGCACCGCCCTTCTGCGGCCTTGCCAGCCACACCAGCGGAATCAGCAGCAGGAACAGGATCGCCGACGCATAGAAGATGTCGTTCGTGGCCAGCATGTAGGCCTGCTGATCGACGATGCGATTGATCTGCCCCAGCACCTGGTCGGTGCTGAAGCCGCTGGCATTGAGCCCGGACATCGCACTCGTGGCTGCGTTATTGCCCTGGTTGATGGCTTCAGCCAGTTGCGTGTGATGCAGCGTCGCGCGGTTGTCCCACAGCGTGGTGGTGATCGACGTGCCCATCGCACCCGCGGTGATCCGCAGGAAGTTCGACAGCCCCGATGCGGCCGGGATGCGGTCGGGCGTGAGGCCTGACAGCGTGATGGTCACGAGCGGAATGAAGAAGAACGCCATCGCAATGCCCTGGATCACCGTCGGGATGATGATGGTGACGAAGTCGGCCTGCGTGTTGAAGTTCGACCGCATCCACAAAATCAGTGCGAACACCAGGAACGAGAAGGTCGCATAGCGGCGCGGGTCGATCTTGGCCACCGTGAGCCCGACGATCGGCGAGAAGAAGATCGCCAGCAGCCCCACGGGCGCCATGATCATCCCCGCCTGCGTGGCGGTGTAGCCCATCCACTGCTGCAGCCACAGCGGCAGCAGCACCACGTTGCCGAAGAACAGGCCGTAGGCCACGGCCGTTGCCACGGCGCCCGACCAGAAGTTGCGGCGCTTGAACAGCGACAGGTCGACCACCGGGTGCTTGTCGGTCAGCTCCCAGACCAGGAAGAACGCAAAGCCGACCACGGCCACCACAGCCAGCGTGACGATCTGTGCCGAGTGGAACCAGTCGAGCTCCTTGCCCTTGTCGAGCATCAGCTGCATCGAGCCCACCCACAGCACCAGCAGCGCGAGGCCGATGGCGTCGATCGGCACCTTGTGCGTGCTGCTCTCGCGCTTGTGGTACAGCGTCCAGGTGATGGCCGCCGCGACAATGCCCACGGGAATGTTGATGTAGAAGATCCACGGCCACGAGATGTTGTCGGTGATCCAGCCGCCAAGCAGCGGCCCCATCACCGGCGCGACCAGCGTGGTCATCGACCACATGGCCATTGCGAGGCCGGCCTTGGCGCGCGGATAGCTCGACAGCAGCAGCGTCTGCGACAGCGGAATCATCGGGCCCGCAACAAAGCCCTGCAGCGCGCGAAAGGCGATCAGCGTCGTCATGTTCGGCGCCAGGCCGCACAGCAGCGAGGCGACCATGAACAGGATCACGCTGGCCATGAACAGGCGCACCTGTCCGAAGCGCTGCGTCATGAAGCCCGTGAGCGGCACCGCGATGGCGTTGGCCACCGCGAAGCTGGTGATGACCCAGGTGCCTTGCGTGGTGCTCACGCCCAGGTCGCCCGAGATGGCGGGCAACGACACGTTCGCAATCGACGAATCGAGCACGTTCATGAAGGTTGCCGCAGACAGCGCTACCGTGCCCCAGACGCGGGCTGCGCCTTCGAGCGGTGGATGCGCAACGTAAGCAGGAGCAGCGGTGGCCATTGCGGTCGCGCGAACTGTTTGCCTGAGTTACCCGAGGGAAGCGCGGGCGATCAGCCCGGCTGCCCTTGCACTGCCACCGATGCCGCGGCGGGCGCGCTCGACGGTGCCGCCGAGCCCTTCGACGGCGCGGTGGCCGTGGCCGGTGCACTGCGGCCGAGGTTGGCCGCGACGATGCGGTCGACTTCGGCGTCGGCGCCGCGGTCGAGCTGGCTGTAGACCTGCGTCTGCGTCAGCGCGGTGGCGCGCGGTGCGTCGGCGAGCATCTTGCCGGTCTTGGACGAGATGTCGACTTCAGCGTCCATCGACAGGCCGATGCGCAGCGGGTTAGCCTTGAGCTGCTCGGGGTCGAGCGCGATGCGCACGGGCACGCGCTGCACCACCTTGATCCAGTTGCCGGTGGCGTTCTGCGCGGGCAGCAGCGCGAACGCGCTGCCGGTGCCAACGCCGAGGCCCGCGACCTTGCCGGTGTATTCGACCTTCTTGCCGTACACGTCGGCCGTGAGCTTCACGGGCTGGTCGATACGGATGTTGCGCAGCTGCACTTCCTTGAAGTTGGCGTCGACCCACAGCTGGTTGAGCGGCACGATCGACATCATCGGCGTGCCGGCGGCCACGCGCTGGCCGAGCTGCACCGTGCGCTTGGCAACGTAGCCGTCGACCGGTGCGGGCATGGCCACGCGTTGAGTGGCGAGGTAGGCCTCGCGCACCTTGGCGGCGGCGGCCAGCACGCTCGGGTGCTGGGCCACGCTGGTGCCGTCGGTCAGCGACTGGTTGCTGACCAGCGCTTCCTTCGCGGCGACCACGCCGGCCTGCGCAGCGGCGAGCGCACTCTTGGCGGTGTCGAGTTGCGTCTCGGCGTGGTTGAGTTCTTCCTTCGACACGGCGCCGTTGCCCGACAGCGCGCGGCGGCGCTGCAGGTCGTCCTGCGCCTTGGCGATGTCGCTCTGCGCCTTCACGATGTCGGACTGGCGCAGCGTGACCTGCGCGGCCAGCGAGCCGTTGTTGGCGTACAGCGTGCGCACCTGGCGCACGGCCTGCGCGAGCGCGGCTTCGGCCTGTTCGAGCGACACCTTGGCATCGGCCGGGTCGAGCTGCACCAGCGGCTGGCCGGCCTTCACGAAGTCGGTGTCATCGGCGCCGATGGCCATCACGGTGCCGCCGATCTGCGGCGTGATCTGGATGACGTTGCCCTGCACGTAGGCGTTGTCCGTGTCCTCGTAGTGGCTGGCAACCAGCCATTCGTAGAGGCCCCAGCCGCCGCCGACGACGATCACCACCGCGGCAAGCGCGGTGAGTGCGCGGCGGCGCTTGCCGTTGCCGGCGGGTGCCTCGGGGGCTGCAGGAGCTGCAGCTGCAGCGGGCGTCGGAGTGTTGTTGTCGCTCATGATGAAGTTCTTTCCGAAGACGAGGGAGTCGGGTCAGTTCTGGTCGGTTCTTGTTCAGTTCACTGCGGCCGCGGGGGCCGAAGCGGTGGCCATGGCCGGGGGCTGCCAGCCGCCGCCCAGTGCGCGCGCCAGGCCCACCTGCGTGTCGAGCGCGCGGGCGGCGAGATCGACGGCCAGCCGGCGCTGCGCCAGCACGGAGGTTTCCGCGGTCAGCACGTTGAGGTAGTTGCCGAGGCCCGCGCGGTAGCGCTGCACGGCGATGTCGTAGGCGCCTTCGGCAGCGGTCTGCGCGGCGCGTTGTTCGGTTTGCTGGCGAGTGATCGACTGCGCGCTCGTGACCTGGTCGGCTGCGTCGCGCACCGCGTCGAGCACGGTGGCGTTGTAGCTTTCGATGGCCACGTCGAGGTCGGCCGACTTGCCGCGCAGGTTGGCGCGCAGCTTGCCGCCTTCGAAGATCGGCAGGCTGATGGCCGGGCCCACGCCCCACTGCTCGCTGCCCGACTTCAGCAGCTTGCCGAAGCCCAGGCTCTGGAAGCCGACGAAGGCCGTGAGGTTCACGTTGGGATAGAAGAGCGTCTTGGCGTTGGCCACGTCGCTCGTGGCGGCCTCGACGCGCCAACGCGCGGCGGCGATGTCGGCGCGGCGGCCGAGCAGATCGGCCGGAATGCTGCCCTGCAGTGCAATCGGCTTGACGCCGGCCAGCACGGGCGGCTTGAGCGATGCCGACACATTCGGCTGGCCGACGAGCGCGTCGAGCGCGTGTTGCTGCAGCGCGATCTGCTCGTTGAGCGATTCGATCTGCTGGCGTGCCTCGGGCAGGCCGCCTTCGCTCTGGCGCAGTTCGAGGCGGGTGTCGAGGCCGGCGGACACGCGGTCGCGCACGAGCTTGAGCGTTTCGTCGCGCTGCGCCAGCGTGCGCTGGGCGACGGTGAGCTGGTCGTTCAGGCGCGCCCATTGAAAGTAGCTGCGTGCCACGTTGCTCGCGAGCAGCACGCGGGCGGCGTCCGCATCGGCGGCCGCGGCATTCGCCGAGCCGATGGCGGCGTCGAGCGCGGTGCGGTTCTTGCCGAAGAAGTCGAGCTCCCAGCTGGCGCCGAGCTGCAGCAGACCGATGTTCTGCGTGGAGCCGCCCAGCGGTGCGGGGTAGATGTAGTTGCTGTTGAACTTCTGGCGATTCAGGTCGAGTTCGGCGCTGACCTGGGGCTTGAGGGCCGAGCCGGCGATGTCGGCGGAGGCCTGCGCACGCGCGAGGCGGGCTTGCGCGACCTGCAGGTTGGGGTTGCCGGCCACGGCCTGGTCGATCAGCGAATTGAGCTGCGTGTCGCCGAAGGCGAGCCACCATTGGCTGTCGAGGCGGGACACCGGCGCCGCGGCGCTGTCGGGCGCGATGCCCAGCGACGAGGCGTCGCGCAGCTTGGCCTGCGAGCCGATGCCGGCCATGTCGGCACAGCCGGCAAGTGCGACCACGAGCAATGCTGCGGCCACGACGGGGGTGCGACGCACAGCGCGCACGGCGAGGGAATCAGTCATTTTTATCTCCACGGGCCGCGAGGGCCTGGGCGTTGTCGAGGATGCGGCGCAAGTAACCCTTGAGCTGCTCCCATTCTTCGGCGCTGAAGCCAGCAAGGTGTTCGTTCTGTACACGGCTCAGCACGTAAGGCACTTCCTTGGCGGCGGCACGGCCTTCGTCGGTGAGTTCGATGTTGACCACGCGGCGGTCTTCGAGCGAGCGCACGCGGCGGCACAGGCCCTTGGCTTCGAGGCGGTCGAGCAGGCGCGTCATGGCGCCGGTGTCGAGCTCGCAGGCGCGGGCCAGTTCGGCCACGGTGGTGGCGGCGCCGGTGTGCAATTTGTATAGAGGCACCCATTGCGGATAGGTCGGGCCGCCAGGCTCGCACATGCGGGTTTCTACTGCCTGACCGACCGCAGTGACGATGCGGCGCATCAGGTAACCGATGCTGTCTTCGGTCGAATAAGTCTCCGCGCGATAGAAGACAGGCGGGCGACGCTCAGCGTCGGCGGGGGCCGACGAGGCTTCTGGGGTGTTTGCATCGCTCATGGTCGAAATATTAGCTGCCTCGGCAGTAATTGTCAAGGCCGCCTTTGTGGAGGCAAGGGATCGTTAGAATCGGCGCATGGCTTCTACCCCACCGTCTTCCATGGCCAAGGGCTCGCCCCGGTCGCTGTCGGGCCTGAGCCCTTTTCTTCGGCCCTACCGCGTGCAGATCGTGCTGGCGGCCCTCTTTCTGGTGCTGGCGGCGGTCACCACGCTGGTTTTTCCTATCGCATTGCGCAGTCTGATTGACGGCGGCTTGATCAGCACGGACAAAGGCGCCCAGACCATGGCGCTGCGCGAGCACTTCGGCGCCCTCTTCGCCGTGGCCGTGGCGCTGGGCGTTTTCTCGGCGGCGCGCTTCTATACGGTGAGCTGGCTGGGCGAGCGCGTGACCGCCGACATCCGCAACGCGGTCTACGGCCATGTGCTGAAACAGAGTCCCGTCTTCTTCGAAACCACGCAGACCGGCGAAGTGCTGTCGCGCCTGACGGCCGACACCACGCTGGTGCAGACGGTCGTCGGCTCGTCGCTGAGCATGGGCCTGCGCAACGCGGTGATGGGCGTGGGCGCCCTAGCGGTGCTGATCTGGACCAATCCTTACGTGATGGTGCAGGTGCTGGGCATCCTCGTGCTGGTGGTGCTGCCGAGCATGTGGTTCGGTCGCCGCGTGCGCAAGCTGTCGCGCGCCAGCCAGGACCGCGTGGCCGATTCGAGCGCCATCGCCGCCGAGGTGCTGAACGCAATCCCGGTGGTGCAGAGCTACACGGCTGAAGGCCGCGAGGCAGCGCGCTTCAACGGCTCAACCGAGAACGCCTTCCGCACCGCCGTGCGCCGCACCAAGGCGCGGTCGGTGCTGGTGGCGTTCATCATCATCGCGACCTCGGCAGCGCTGCTCTGGGGCCTCTATCAAGGCACGCAGGCGGTGCTGCGCGGCGACATCACGGCCGGCCACCTGGGTCAGACCGTCGTCTACGTCGCCATCCTGGCCAGCGCGACTGCGGTGCTCGGAGAGGTGTATGGCGACCTGCTGCGCGCCGCCGGCGCGACCGAGCGGCTGATGGAGTTGCTGCATGCGCCCGCGGCCATCTTTTCGCCGCCGAGCCCGACGGTCACGCCCGTCCCCGTGGCGGGCAGCACGATCAAATTCGATGCTGTGACCTTCCATTACCCGTCGCGGCCAAGCACGCCGGCACTGCGTGACTTCAGCCTCGAAGTCGCACCGGGCGAAACCGTGGCGCTGGTGGGATCGAGCGGCGCGGGCAAGAGCACGGTGTTCCAGTTGCTGCTGCGCTACTACGACCCGCAATCGGGACGCCTGCTGCTCGACGGCGCGCCGCTGGCCTCGCTCGCCCTGCCCGACCTGCGCACCCGCATCGGCCTCGTGCCGCAGGACGCCGTGATCTTCTCGACCACCGCATTCGAGAACATCCGCTACGGCCGTCCCGAGGCGACGGCCGATGAAGTGCATGCCGCCGCCCGCGCCGCCTTCGCCCACGACTTCCTGCAGGCGCTGCCCGAGGGCTACGACACCTTCCTCGGCGAGCGCGGCGTGCGCCTGTCGGGCGGACAGCGCCAGCGCATCGCGATCGCGCGCGCGATCCTGAAGAACCCGCCGCTGCTGCTGCTCGACGAAGCCACGAGCGCGCTCGATGCGGAAAGCGAACGCATGGTGCAGGCGGCCTTGGAATCGGCAATGGAGAACCGGACCACGCTGGTGATCGCGCACCGGCTGGCAACGGTGCAGAAGGCCGACCGCATCGTGGTGCTGGACCACGGCGGAATCGTCGAGCAGGGAACGCATGCGACGCTGGTCGCGCAGGGTGGCGTGTACGCGCGCCTGGCAGCGCTGCAGTTCACGGCCTGAGCGGCCGCGACCGGCTGATCGATTACTGCAGGGTTTCTTTCAGCGCCGCCGGAATCGGCAGCGCCATCACCGGGATGCCTTCATCGAGCAGCGCTTCAGTCTGCTCCGGCGTCGCCTGGCCACGAATGCCGCGCTCCTGGGCTTCGCCGTAGTGCATCTTGCGGGCTTCGTCGGCAAAGCGGTCGCCGACGTCTTCTGTCTTTGCCAGCACCTCGCGCACGGCGCGCATCCAGCGGGCTTCAGGCGAGAGTTCAGCAGGAACGTTGGAGGCAGCAGCCGCAGCGGGCGCTGCCGCTTCCTGCGGCGCCTTGGCATTGCCCAGATTGAGGCGCGGCGCGCTCAGCAGCTTGACGATGGCGGTGTCGCCACAGACCGGGCATTCGACCAGCCCGCTAGCCAACTGGCTGTCGAAGGCTTCGTTGGACGCGAACCAGCCCTCGAAGCCGTGGCCGTGTGCGCAGCGGAGATTGAGGACCTTCATGCGGGGATTATCCCGCGCCGCCTTCTGCCGGGGCGGCCTGCCAATCCAGTGCCCATGCGCCCGAAAGGACGTTCTGCAGCCAGAGCGTGCAGGTCAGCGTCTTGGCGTCAGTCACTTTGCCGTCGCGGCACCAGCCGGCCAGCTCGTTGGGCGTGGCCGTGAACACGTCGAGAAACTCGCCATGGTCGAGCTTCCGCTCACCGAGCGAGAGGCCACGCGCAAAGTAGATGTGGATGATTTCAGTCGAGTACGCCACCGCCAGATGCATCGCACCCGCATACGCCCATTCGCGCGCGGTGTAGCCGGTTTCCTCGATCAGTTCGCGCCGACCGCAGTCGAACGGGTCTTCGCCCGCGTCGAGCTTGCCCGCCGGAAATTCGATCATCACGTGGCCGACCGGATAGCGGAACTGCCGCTCCAGCACCACGCGGCCGTCGTCCAGCAGCGGAATCACCACCACGGCGCCCGGGTGCACCACGTACTCGCGCGTGGCGCTGTGGCCGTCGGGCAGCCGGATGGTGTCGCGCCTGGCCTCCAGGAACTTGCCCTTGAACAGCTCTTCGCGGCTCTTGAGCTCTTCCTTCAGGTGGGAATCGGTGGTGTCGATGGGCGTGATCATGTCGTCCTCGTCAATGCCTGTGCTTCATCAGATAGCGCCAGGTGAACCCTGGAAAGGCCAGCACGATGAACAGCGCGCCGGTCACCGCATAGAACTCCCAACCCTGCGGGGCGATCTGCCCTGCCCTGCGCTCGAACAGCAACCCGATGCCGCCGGCCACAAAGTACAAGACCACCAGTTCGGCGAAGCGCACCGCGAGCGACTTGGGTTTCGTCGCCAGCGGCACGACGCCGAACAGGCGGTCATTGAAGAACGGCAGATTGGCGGCCACCAGGGCCACCAGCAGAACGACCCAGACCGACGCGGTTTGCGACACCAGGTCGGCCGCGTCAGTGGGCCAGGGTTGCCACGATCGCGTCGTAGCAGAGCGTCATCAGGCCACCGGGCACGATGCCCAGGATCAGGATCAGCGCGCCGTTGATCGTGAGCACGGTGCGCACGTCGCGCGGTGCGGACACGGTAGTGGCCGTGACGGGCGCGTCGAAGTACATGACCTTGACCACGCGCAGGTAGTAGAACGCGCCGATCAGCGACATCATCACCGCGAACACGGCCAAGCCGATATAGATGGCGTGGCCCGAGGCGATCAACGCCTGCAGCACGGCCAGCTTCGCGTAGAAGCCGACCAGCGGCGGCAAGCCGGCCAGCGAGAACATCGCAATGGCCATCACGCCGGCGTACAGCGGGCTGCGCTGGTTCAGGCCAGCCAGGTCGGTGATCTCTTCGCTTTCGAAGCCTTCGCGCGCCAGCAGCAGGATGATGCCGAAGCTCGCCAGCGTGGTCAGCACGTAGGTCACGATGTAGAACATCGAGGCGCTGTAGGCGTACTGGGCGTTGTAGGTGCCCTGCTGATCCGAGCCGGCGACCAGGCCGAGGAGCATGAAGCCCATCTGCGAGATCGTCGAGTAGGCCAGCATGCGCTTCAGGTTGCTCTGCGCAATGGCGGCCAGGTTGCCGACCAGCAGTGAGGCAATGGCCAGCACGGCCAGCATCTGCTGCCAGTCGATGGCCAGCGGCTGCAGCGCGTCAACCAGCAAACGGATGATGATGGCGAAGGCAGCCAGCTCGGGCGCGGCGCCGATCAGCAGCGTGATCGCCGTCGGAGCGCCCTGGTAGACGTCAGGCACCCACATGTGGAACGGCGCAGCGCCCACCTTGAAGGCCAGGCCAGCCACGATGAACACCAGGCCGAACACCAGCACCTGGTGGTTCACCTTGCCGCTCGCGATGGTCTTGAACACTTCGTTGACGTCGAGCGAGCCGGTCGCGCCGTACATCATCGACAGGCCGTACAGCAGGAAGCCGCTGGCCATGGCGCCGAGCACGAAGTACTTCATGGCAGCTTCGCTGGCCACCGCGTTGTCGCGGCGCAGCGCCACCAGCGCGTAGCTCGACAGCGTGAGCAGTTCGAGGCCCAGGTAGATCAGCAGGAAGTTGCTGCCCGAGATCATCACGAACATGCCCAGCAGCGCGAACATGCTGACGGTGAACATCTCGCCGCCGCGCAGCATCTCGCGGTCGGCCGCATAGGGACGGCCGTAGACCAGCGTGACCATCAGGGCGACGGTGGCAAAGCACTTGAGCCAGTTGCCCATCGGGTCGCTGACGACCATGCCGCCGAAGCCGTAGATCGTCTTGGCGTCCAGGGCCTGCAGGCCCGACAGCACGGCGACCACGGCCAGCGTGAGCAGCGTCAGCACATAAGTGCGGGTACGGCGCGGGCTCGTGTCCGACAGGTCGACCAGCGCAATGATGCAGGCCATGACCAGCAACACGATTTCGGGGTAGATCGTGACCCAGCTGAGTTTGTCAATCATCTCGTTCTCTTCTTCAGCGTGGCATCAGGAAGGCAGCTTCGAAACTGCCACGTGGCGCAGGAGCTCGGTAACCGAGGCGTCCATCGCATCGGTGAACGGCTTCGGGAACAGGCCCATCCACAGCACGGCGATGGCCAGCAGTGCCAGCATCAGGAACTCGCGGGCGTTGATGTCGCTGAGTTCCTTGACGTGGTCGTTGCCGACCGGGCCCAGGTACACACGCTTGTACATCCAGAGGGTGTAGGCGGCACCGAAGATCAGTGCGGTGGCTGCGCCTGCGCCGATCCAGAAGTTGGCCTTCACGGCGCCCAGAATCACCATCCACTCCCCCACGAAACCAGCGGTGCCCGGCAGGCCGCAGTTGGCCATGGCGAACAGCAGCGCGAACGCGGCGAACTTGGGCATGGTGTTAACCACACCGCCGTAGTCGGCGATCTGGCGCGAGTGCACGCGGTCGTACAGCACGCCGATGCCCAGGAACATGGCGCCCGACACGAAGCCGTGCGCAATCATCTGCACGATGCCGCCGGACACGCCGAGCTCGTTGAAGATGAAGAAGCCGAGCGTCACGAAGCCCATGTGGGCCACCGACGAGTAAGCCACCAGCTTCTTCATGTCCTGCTGCACCAGTGCCACCAGGCCGACGTAGATCACCGCGATCAGCGACAGCGCGATCATGAGCCAGGCCCATTCGTGCGAGGCGTCGGGCGCGATGGGCATCGAGAAGCGCAGGAAGCCATAGGCACCCAGCTTCAGCATGATCGCGGCCAGCACGGCCGAACCGCCGGTGGGCGCCTCGACGTGCACGTCGGGCAGCCAGGTGTGCACCGGCCACATCGGCACCTTCACCGCGAAGGCCGCGAAGAAGGCGAAGAACAGGAAGGTCTGCGCGGTCGACCCCAGCGGCAGCTTGTGCCAGGCCAGGATGTCAAAGCTGCCGCCCGACTTGTTGTACAGGAAGATCAGCGCCACCAGCATCAGCAGCGAGCCGAGCAAGGTGTAGATGAAGAACTTGAACGCCGCGTAGATCTTGTTCGGACCGCCCCAGATGCCGATGATCAGGTACATCGGGATCAGCGTGGCTTCGAAGAACACGTAGAACAGCACGCCGTCGAGCGCGGAGAACACGCCGATCATGAAGCCCGACAGGATCAGGAACGCGCCCATGTACTGGTTCACGCGCTCGGTGATCACCTCCCAGGCCGAGATCACCACGACGACCGTGATGAACGACGTCAGCAGCACCAGCCAGAGCGACAGACCGTCGATCCCGAGGTGGTAATTGACGTTGAAGCGCGCGATCCAGCCCGTCTTTTCGACGAACTGCATTGCGGCAGTGCCGTTCTGGAAACGCGTGAACAGCGGCACCGTGACCAGGAAGCTCACGATGGCACCGACTAGCGCGACCCAGCGCACGCCCTTGGCATGCTCGTCACGGCCAAACGCCAGCAGCACGGCGCCGAATGCGATCGGCACCCAGATGGCAAGGCTCAACAAACCCATTTTTCTTTTTCTCCAGCGCTAGGCTCAGCGTTTGAACCAGACGAAGTACGTCATCAGGATGAAGATGCCGAGCAGCATCGCGAAGGCGTAGTGGTAGATGTAGCCAGACTGCATCCAGCGCACCACACCCGAAATCCGGCCGATCACTTTCCACGAACCGTTGACGACGGCGCCGTCGATCAGGGCCTGGTCGCCGCCCTTCCACAGACCGGTGCCAAGCGCACGCGTGGCGCGGGCAATGACGTTCTCGTTGAACCAGTCCATGTAGTACTTGTTCTCGAGCAGGCGGTAGATCGGGCCGCAGGCGCGCTTGATCGCGGCCGGCAGCGCCGGGTTGATCATGTACATGTACCAGGACAGGACCACGCCAGCCAACGCCAGCCAGAACGGCGCAGCCTGCAGGCCATGGATGGCCATGGCCACCGGGCCGTGGAAGGCTTCTTCCAGTTCCTTCATGGCGTGGTGCCTGGTGCCGTCCACGACGATCGCGTTCTTGAAGAACTCGCCGAACAGCATCGGCTCGATCGTCATGAAGCCGATTACCACCGAGGGGATGGCCAGCAGCACCAGCGGCAGCCAGACGACCCAGGGCGACTCGTGCGGCTTCTGGTCATGGCCGTGACCATGATCGTCATGACCGTGGCCATGGTCGTCATGGTGCGCATCGGGATTCTGGTCGTAGCGCTCCTTGCCGTGGAAAACCAGGAAGTACATGCGGAACGAATAGAACGCCGTGATGAACACGCCGGCCAGCACTGCGTAGTACGCGAAGTTCGCGCCCCACAGGTGGCTTTCGTGCACCGCTTCGATGATGCTGTCCTTCGAGTAGAAGCCGGCGAAGAACGGCGTGCCGATCAGCGCGAGCGAACCCAGCAGCGAGGTGATCCAGGTGATCGGCATGTACTTGCGCACGCCGCCCATCCAGCGGATGTCCTGGTTGTGGTGCATGCCGATGATCACCGAGCCGGCGCCGAGGAACAGCAGCGCCTTGAAGAACGCGTGCGTCATCAGGTGGAACACCGCGACCGAGTAGGCCGAGGCACCCAGCGCCACCGTCATGTAGCCGAGCTGCGAGAGCGTCGAGTACGCGACCACGCGCTTGATGTCGTTCTGGATGATGCCCAGGAAGCCCATGAACAACGCGGTGATGGCGCCGATCACGAGGATGAAGCTCAGTGCCGTGTCGCTCAGCTCGAACAGCGGCGACATGCGCGCCACCATGAAGATGCCAGCGGTCACCATCGTTGCCGCGTGGATCAGCGCGGAGATGGGCGTCGGGCCTTCCATCGAGTCGGGCAGCCACACGTGCAGCGGGAACTGGGCGCTCTTGCCCATCGCGCCGATGAACAGGCAGATGCAGATCACGGTGATCAGCATCCACTCGGTACCCGGGAAGGTGATGCTGGCCAGCGTGCCCGCCTTGGCGAACGCCTCGGTGTAGTTCAGCGTGCCGGCGTAAGCGGCGATCAGGCCAATGCCGAGGATGAAGCCAAAGTCGCCCACGCGGTTGACAAGAAAGGCCTTCATGTTCGCGAAGATCGCGGTCGGCTTGTTGAACCAGAAGCCGATCAGCAGGTACGACACCAGGCCCACCGCTTCCCAGCCGAAGAACAGCTGGAGCATGTTGTTGCTCATGACGAGCATCAGCATCGAGAAGGTGAACAGCGAGATGTAGGCGAAGAAGCGGTTGTAGCCGTCGTCTTCTTCCATGTAGCCGATGGTGTAGATGTGGACCATCAGCGACACGAAGGTCACGACGCACATCATCATGGCGGTGAGGCCGTCGACCATGAAGCCGACTTCCATCTTCAGGCCGCCCACGACCATCCATTCATAGATGGTTTCGTTGAAGCGGGCGCCGTCGGCCACCACGCTCTTGAGCGTCATTGCCGAGATGATGAAGGCGACCAGCACGCCGAGGATGGTCAGCGAATGCGTGACCTTGCGGCCGATGTGATTGCCGCCGAACTTGGTGCCGAACAGGCCGGCGACAGCGGCGCCGACCAGGGGTGCCAGCGGCACGGCCAGCAAGGTGGATGCGGAAAGGGTTGCGCTCATGTTGCTTTCAACCCTTGAGCGAGTTGAGTTCGTCGACGTTGATGTTCGACTTGTTGCGGAACAGCAGAACCAGCAGCGCCAGCCCGATGGCCGACTCGGCCGCAGCCACCGTCAGGATGAAGAACACGAAGATCTGGCCGTGCATGTCGCCCAGGAAGTGCGAGAACGCCACGAAGTTCATGTTGACCGCGAGCAGCATCAGCTCGATGGCCATCAGCAGAACGATCAGGTTCTTGCGGTTCAGGAAGATGCCGATCACGGACAGCGCGAAGAGCATCGCGCCGAGCGAAAGAAAGTGTCCGAGCGTGAGCGTCATGCCTTGTTTTCCTTTGCAGCGTCCGCAGCTTCAACCACAGGCTCGGCAGCACGCGTTACCGGCATCTGCACGATGCGCACGCGATCGCGCGCCTTCACGCGTACCTGGTCGGCCGGGTTGACGTACTTGCTGTCCTTGCGGGTGCGCAGCGTCAACGCGATGGCGGCCACGATGGCCACGAGCAGGATGACCGCGGCGATTTCCAGCGGATAGAGGTATTCGGAGTAAAGCAGCTTGCCGAGTTCGAGCGTATTGGAAGTGTTGGCCCCCATCGCGCCAGCAGCAGCGCGCGGCTCGCCGAGGCGGAAACCGCCCATGAGCACGGCCGCCATTTCGAGCGCAATCAGCGCACCCACGCCTGCCGCCAGCGGAAAGTGCTTCCAGAAGCCCTCCCGCAAGCCGTCGACGTTGATGTCCAGCATCATCACCACGAACAGGAAGAGCACCATCACGGCGCCGACATACACCAGTACGAGCGAGATCGCGAGGAACTCGGCGCGCAGCAGCAGCCAGATGGCCGATGCCTGGAAGAAGGCCAGAACCAGGTACAGCGCGGCGTACACGGGGTTGCGGGCGGTGATGACGCGGAACGCTGCAAACAGCAGCACCACGGCAAACAGATAGAACAGACCGGTCTTGACGTCCATTGGAATTCGAATTGGTACGGGGTTCGGGCTGGTCGGAATCAGCGGTACTTGGCGTCAGCCGCCTTGTTCGCTGCGATTTCTTTTTCGTAGCGGTCGCCCACGGCCAGCAGCATGTCCTTGGTGAAGTACAGGTCGCCGCGCTTTTCGCCGTGGTATTCGAAGATGTGCGTCTCGACGATCGAGTCGACCGGGCAGCTCTCTTCGCAGAAGCCGCAGAAGATGCACTTGGTCAGGTCGATGTCGTAGCGCGTGGTGCGGCGCGAGCCGTCGTCGCGCACATCCGATTCGATGGTGATCGCCAGCGCCGGGCAAACGGCCTCGCAGAGCTTGCAGGCAATGCAGCGCTCTTCGCCGTTTTCATAGCGGCGCAGCGCGTGCAGGCCGCGGAAACGCGGCGACAGCGGCGTCTTCTCTTCGGGGAACTGCACCGTGATCTTGCGGGCAAAGGCGTACTTGCCGGTAATGGCCAGGCCCTTGAACAGCTCGAACAGCATGAAGCTGCCCAGGAAGTCCTTGAGCGAGAACGGCGCGGACGGTGTTGCGGTGTGCGCAGCAGACATGATGTTGGCGCTTCCTGTTATTTCCAGATGTTGAACGGCGTCTGCATCCAGCCACCGACCACGACCAGCCACACGAGGGTGACGGGAATGAAGATCTTCCAGCCCAGACGCATGATCTGGTCATAGCGGAAGCGCGGGAACGTCGAGCGCACCCACAGGAACATGGTGACCACGCAGAAGGTCTTGAGGCCCAGCCAGATCCAGCCCGGAATGAAGCTCAGGAACTCGAACGGCGGCAGCCATCCACCGAGGAACAGCACCACGGTCAGGATCGAGACGAGCCACATGTTGGCGTACTCGGCCAGGAAGAACATCGCGAAGCTCATGCCCGAGTACTCGATCATGTGGCCGGCGACGATTTCGGACTCGCCTTCCACCACGTCGAACGGGTGGCGGTTGGTTTCGGCCAGGCCCGAGATGAAGTAGACGACGAAGATCGGCAGCAGCGGCAGCCAGTTCCACGACAGGAAGCCGACGCCCATGTTGGCGAACATGCCCTTGCCCTGAACGTTCACGATCTCGCTCATGTTCAGGCTGCCCGTGACCATCAGCACCACGACGAAGCAGAAGCCCATCGCAATTTCGTAGCTCACCATCTGCGCCGAGGCGCGCAGCGCGCCCAGAAAGGCGTACTTCGAGTTAGAAGCCCAGCCGGCGATGATCACGCCGTACACCTCGAGCGAGGTGATGGCCATCACGAACAGCAGGCCGGCGTTGATGTTGGCCAGCGCCACGTCGGGGCCGAACGGAATCACGGCCCATGCGGCGAGCGCCGGCATGATGGTCATGATCGGGCCGAGCAGGAACAAGCCCTTGTTGGCGACCGTCGGAAGAATGATTTCCTTGGTCATCAGCTTGAGCGCGTCGGCGATCGGCTGGAGCAGGCCCAGCGGTCCGATGCGGTTGGGGCCGATGCGGATCTGCGTGAAGCCGATGGCCTTGCGTTCCCACAGCGTGAGGTAGGCCACGGCCCCCATCAGCGGGATCACGACCACGATGATCTTGATCAGCGTCCAGATCACGGGCCACACCACTGCCGTCCACCAGCCTGCGGCAACCAGACCCTGGCCGAAAGCATGCAATGCGTCGATCATGCCAATGCCTCCTCGGCACGGGCCGGTGCGGTCGATGCGTTGCGCGCATCGGCGGTCAGTTGCAGCGACGGTGCGCGGCGCACGATCGAGTCGAGCTGGTAGATGCTCGCGACCACGGGTGCGGCAGTCGCACCGCTGGAAGCGACGGCGTTGGCGGAGGTGGCGTTGCTCAACGCATTCGCCGGCACCGCGCCCTTGTCACCGATGGTGGCCAGCACGTCGGCGGTCGATTCGAACGCGAAGCCAGGCAGGCCCAGCAGGTTGGCCAGCACGCGCAGCACCTTCCACGCCGGACGCGTTTCGCCTTGCGGCTTCACGACGGCATGGAAACCTTGCAGGCGACCCTCGGCATTGACGAAGGTACCGGGGGTTTCGGTGAACGGAGCAATCGGGAGCAGCACGTCGCTGAACTCGAGGTTGGCCTTGAAGGGGCTCAGCGTGACGACCATTTGCGCATTGCCGATGACATCGGCAGCAGCGGCGCCAGCGGCCGAGTCGAACACCGGCTCGGTGTTCAGCAGCAGCACGGCCTTCAGACCGGAACCGGCGGCGAGCATGCGGCCGGCATCGAGGCCGCCGTTCTTCGGGAAAGCGCCAACGATCTGCGCGCCAACGGTGTTGGCGGCTTCGGTCAGGTAGCCGACGGTTGCGCCCGTTTGTGCGCCGATCCAGTTCGCGAGGGCCAGCAGGCTGCTGGCTTGTGCGTGGTGGGCGGCAGCATTGCCGAGCAGGATGGCCTTGCGCTCACCGCTCAGCAGCGAGGCTGCGATGGCTTGCGCGGTGGCGTCCGGCGCGTTCTTCGGCGCCAGCGGCGCGGCTGCGCCATTGGTCTGGCCGATGGCGGCAGCCACGGCGGCGAGCGCCTCGACCCATTGGTCGGCTTCGACGATGGACGATTGCGCCACGTCGATGGCCCACGCATCGCGGGCAGCCATCAGGCTGGCCGAGGTGATCACCGACAGCGCGGCGCCCTTGCGCACAGCTTGGCGGATGCGCTGCGCGAACAGCGGATGTTCCTTGCGCAGGTTCGAGCCGACGACCAGCGCGCGCTGCACTTGCGTGAGCGAAGCGATCGAGGTGCCGAGCCAGCGCACGCCTTCGAACGCCGTGAATTCGGCATTGCGCAGGCGGTAGTCGATGTTGTCGCTGCCGAGTTCACGCGTGAGCAAGGCGGCAAGTTGCAGCTCTTCGAGCGTGCTGTGCGGGCTGACCAGCGTGCCGATGCTTTGCGCACCGTGGTCGGTCTTGATCTGCTTGAGGCCGTTGGCGACGTACTCGAGCGCCGTCTGCCAGTCGACCTGCTGCCATTGGCCGCCCTGCTTCAGCATGGGCTGCGTCAGGCGTTCCGGGCCGTTGAGCGCTTCGTACGAGAAGCGGTCGCGGTCGGCAATCCAGCATTCGTTGACGTCTTCGTTCTCGAGCGGCACCACGCGCATCACGCGGTTGTTCTTGACCTGGACGATCAGGTTGGCGCCGGTGGAATCGTGCGGGCTCACCGACTTGCGGCGCGACAGCTCCCAGGTGCGGGCGCTGTAGCGGAAGGGCTTGCTCGTGAGCGCGCCGACCGGGCAGATGTCGATCATGTTGCCCGACAGTTCGGAATCGACCGAGTCGCCGAGGAAGGTTTCAATTTCCGAGTGCTCGCCGCGGTGCGACATGCCGAGCTCCATCACGCCGGCCACTTCCTGGCCAAAGCGGACGCAGCGCGTGCAATGGATGCAGCGGCTCATTTCTTCCATGCTGATCAGCGGGCCCACGTCCTTGTGGAACACGACGCGCTTTTCTTCTTCGTAGCGCGAAGAAGAACCGCCGTAGCCCACGGCCAGGTCTTGCAACTGGCATTCGCCGCCCTGGTCGCAGATCGGGCAATCCAGCGGGTGGTTGATCAGGAGGAACTCCATGACCGACTGCTGCGCCTTGATGGCCTTTTCGCTCTTGGTGCGAACGATCATGCCCTGCGTCACGGGCGTGGCGCAGGCCGGCATCGGCTTGGGCGCTTTTTCCACGTCGACGAGGCACATGCGGCAGTTGGCCGCGATGCTGAGTTTCTTGTGATAGCAGAAGTGCGGGATGTACGTGCCCGCCTTGTCGGCCGCATGCATCACCATGCTGCCTTCGGTCACTTCGACCTTCTTGCCGTCGAGTTCGATTTCGATCATGAGTAGTTTTCTTCTCGCGCTCAGGCCTTGACGGGCGCCGTCGGAACGTAGCCCGGGATCAGGGCTTCGAACTCGTGACGGAAGTGCTTGATCATGGCGCGCACCGGCATTGCTGCCGCATCGCCGAGCGCACAGATGGTGCGGCCCATGATGTCGCCGGCGACGGAGTCCAGCAGTTGCAGGTCGCTGGGCTTGCCCTGGCCGTTGTGGATGCGGTCCACCACGCGGTAGAGCCAGCCCGTGCCTTCGCGGCACGGCGTGCACTGGCCGCAGGACTCGTGCATGTAGAAGTACGAGAGGCGCTTGAGCGACTCGACCATCGAGCGGCTGTCGTCCATGACGATCACCGCGCCCGAACCGAGCATGGAGCCAGCCTTGGCGATGGAGTCGTAGTCCATGGTGCAGGCCATCATGATGTCGGCCGGCAGCACTGGTGCCGACGATCCGCCGGGGATCACGGCCTTCAGCGTGCGACCCTTGCGCACGCCACCGGCCAGCTCGAGGAGCTTGGAGAACGGCGTGCCCATGGGCACTTCGTAGTTGCCGGGCAGCTCGACGTCGCCGCTCACCGAGTAGATCTTGGTGCCGCCGTTGTTCGGCTTGCCGCATTCGAGGTAGGCCGGACCGCCGTTGCGGATGATCCAGGGCACCGCCGCGAAGGTCTCGGTGTTGTTGATGGTGGTCGGCTTGCCGTACAGGCCGAAGCTGGCCGGGAACGGCGGCTTGAAGCGCGGCTGGCCCTTCTTACCTTCGAGCGATTCGAGCAGCGCGGTTTCTTCACCGCAGATGTAGGCACCGAAACCGTGGGCAGCGTGCAACTGGAAGTTGTACGTGCTGCCCATGATCTTGTCGCCGAGGTAGCCGGCTGCGCGCGCTTCTTCGAGGGCTTCCTCGAAGCGGTCGTAGCTCTGGAAGATCTCGCCGTGGATGTAGTTGTAGCCCACGCTGATGCCCATCGCATACGCGGCGATGGCCATGCCTTCGATCACGATGTGCGGGTTGAACTGCAGGATGTCGCGGTCCTTGCACGTGCCCGGCTCGCCTTCGTCCGAATTGCAGACGAGGTATTTCTGGCCCGGGAACTGGCGGGGCATGAAGCTCCACTTCAGGCCGGTCGGGAAACCTGCGCCGCCACGGCCGCGCAGGCCCGAAGCCTTGACTTCGGCGATCACCTGGTCGGGCGTGAGGCCCTCGGTGAGGATCTTGCGCAGCGCCTGGTAGCCGCCGCGCGCCTCGTAGTCGGCCAGACGCCAGTTGGTGCCGTCGAGGCCCGCATAGATCTGCGGCTCGATGTGGCGGTCATGGAAACAGGTCTGGACGCCCGTCGCCTGGAACTGCTGGAGCACTTGTTCGGGTGACATCAGGCAGCCTCCCCTTTGGTGGAACCGCGCAGGCCTTCGATGAGCTGGTCGAGCTTCTCGTTGCTCATGAAGCTGCACATGGTGCGGTCGTTGACCAGCATCACGGGCGAATCGGCGCAGGCGCCCAGGCATTCGCTCTGCTGCAGCGTGAACAGGCCGTCGGCCGTGGTCTCGCCCATCTTGATGCCGAGCTTCTTCTCGAGGTGCACGAGGGCTGTGACGCCGTCGCGCAGCTGGCAAGGCAGGTTGGTGCACACGTTGAGCTTGAACTTGCCCACCGGGTGCTGGTTGTACATGTTGTAGAAGGTCGTCACTTCATGCACGGCGATGGGCGCCATGCCGAGGTACTCGGCAATCTCGCGCTCGCGCTGCAGGCTGACGTGGCCTTCGTCCTGCTGGACGATGGCGAGGCAGGCCATCACGGCGGATTGCTTGCCTGCTTCGGGGTACTTGGCGACCTCGCGCGCAAAGCGCTCGAGGATCGCAGTCTCCAGAGGGGCGGAAGGCGCCGAGGGCGCCGCGTCATGGTGGGTCGAGGAAGTCGTCATTCGCTCTTTCTCACCTGTCGATCTCGCCGAACACGATGTCCATCGTGCCGATCACCGCGACAGCGTCGGCGATCATGTGACCGCGCGACATTTCGTCGAGGGCGGCGAGGTGCGGGAAACCAGGGGCGCGGATCTTCAGGCGGTACGGCTTGTTGGCGCCGTCGCTCACGAGATAGATGCCGAACTCGCCCTTCGGATGCTCGACGGCGGCATACGCCTCGCCTTCGGGCACGTGGAAGCCTTCGGTGAAGAGCTTGAAATGGTGGATCAGCTCCTCCATGTTCGCCTTCATCGATTCGCGCGCAGGCGCAGCGACCTTGTGGTTGTCGGTGATGACCGGGCCGGGATTCACGCGCAGCCATGCCGAGCACTGCTGGATGATCTTGTTGGCCTGGCGCATTTCTTCGACGCGAACCAGGTAGCGGTCGTAGCAGTCGCCGGTCTTGCCGACGGGCACGTCGAACTGCATCTGGTCGTAGACGTCGTAGGGCTGCTTCTTGCGCAGGTCCCATTCGATGCCCGAGCCACGCAGCATGGGGCCGGTGAAGCCCAGGTTCAGCGCGCGCTCCGGCGTGACCACGCCGATGCCCACGGTGCGCTGCTTCCAGATGCGGTTGTCGGTGAGCAGCGTCTCGTACTCGTCGACCATCTTCGGGAAGCGCTTGCAGAAGTCGTCGACGAAGTCGAGCATCGAGCCTTGGCGGTTCTCGTTGAGCTTCTCGATGGCCTTCGCGTTCTTGATCTTGCTGACCTTGTACTGCGGCATTGCATCCGGCAGGTCGCGGTACACGCCACCCGGACGAAAGTACGCCGCGTGCATGCGCGCGCCGGACACGGCTTCGTACAGATCGAACAGGTCTTCGCGCTCGCGGAAGCAGTAGATGAGCATGTTCATCGCACCGCAGTCCAGACCGTGCGCGCCGAGCCACAGCAGGTGGTTCAGCAGGCGAGTGATCTCGGCGAACATCACGCGGATGTACTGCGCGCGGATCGGCACTTCGAGGCCCATCATCCGCTCGATGGCGAGGCAGTACGCGTGCTCGTTGCTCATCATCGACACGTAGTCGAGACGGTCCATGTACGGCAGCGACTGGATGAAGGTACGTGATTCGGCGAGCTTCTCGGTCGCGCGGTGCAGCAGGCCGATGTGAGGGTCCGCGCGCTGGATCACTTCGCCGTCCAGCTCGAGCACCAGGCGCAGCACGCCGTGCGCCGCAGGGTGCTGGGGACCGAAGTTGAGTGTGTAGTTCTTGATTTCGGCCATATCAGTGCAAACCGCCGCCGTAGTTGTCTTCGCGGATCACGCGCGGGGTAATTTCGCGCGGCTCGATGGAAACCGGCTGGTAGACCACGCGCTTCTGTTCTTCGTCGTAACGCATTTCGACGTAACCCGACACCGGGAAGTCCTTGCGAAACGGATGGCCGATGAAGCCGTAGTCGGTCAGGATGCGGCGCAGGTCGTCGTGACCGTCGAACACAATGCCGTAGAGGTCGAAGGCTTCGCGCTCGAACCAGGTAGCAGCATTCCAGACGGGCTGCAGCGAATCGACCACAGGCAGGTCTTCATTCGGCGCGAACACCTTCAGGCGCACGCGCTGGTTGAGGCTCACCGACAGCAGGTGGGTAACGACGCAGTAGCGTTCGCCCTGCCACTCGCCTTCGCGGTAGTCGGAGTAGTCCATGCCGCAGAGGTCGATCAGTTGTTCGAAGCGGCAGCCGGGCGCATCGCGCAGCAGCAAGGCGGTTTCGATGTAGTCGGCAGCGCCGACCACCACGGTCACCTCTTCCAGGGCGAGCGTCACGCTCTTGGCCTTGGCGCCGAGCGTCTCGGCGATGGTGGCGCGCAGCACCTCCGGCGAAATTGCAAAATCAGTCATCGTCGGCAATCCCTCAGGCGCGGGCAATGGTGTTGGTGCGGCGAATCTTCTGCTGCAACTGGATCACGCCGTAGAGCAAAGCCTCGGCGGTGGGCGGGCAACCCGGAACGTAGACATCGACCGGCACGATGCGGTCGCAGCCGCGCACGACCGAATAGCTGTAGTGGTAGTAGCCACCGCCATTCGCACACGAACCCATCGACAACACCCAGCGCGGCTCGGGCATCTGGTCGTAGACCTTGCGCAAGGCCGGGGCCATCTTGTTGCACAGCGTACCGGCCACGATCATCAGATCGGACTGACGCGGGCTGGGACGAAACAGCATGCCGAAGCGATCGATGTCGTAGCGGGCGGCGCCCGCGTGCATCATTTCCACCGCACAGCATGCGAGGCCGAAGGTCATCGGCCAGAGAGATCCGGTCTTCGCCCAATTCACCACCGAGTCGTAGGTGGTGGTGACGAAACCTTCTTTGAGAACGCCTTCAATGGCCATCGTGATTCCTTGTCATTCCCAGTCGAGCGCGCCTTTTTTCCACTCGTAGGCGAAGCCCACGACGAGGATGGCGAGAAAGATCATCATGGCCCAGAAGCCGACAGCACCGATCTCCTTGAGCGCAATGGCCCACGGAAAGAGAAAGGCAATTTCGAGATCGAACAGGATGAAGAGAATCGCAACGAGGTAGTAGCGCACGTCGAACTTCATGCGCGCGTCCTCGAAGGCTTCAAAGCCACACTCGTAGGGAGCGTTCTTTGCGGCGTCGGGCCTGTTGGGGCCGAGAATGTATCCGATGACCTGAGGGGCGACGCCTACGCCGACTCCGACCAGAATGAACAAAAGGACGGGGAGGTAGGAGTCGAGATTCATCGAGAGTTTTTCACCGCTTGCCACCGGCAAGAGGAGCCCCTGGATGAGGCTTTCTGCCGATGAGATTTGGTGCGGTCGGCGAGACTCGAACTCGCACAGCTTTCGCCACTACCCCCTCAAGATAGCGTGTCTACCAATTTCACCACGACCGCGGTTTTTGCTGTTCGGATGGCATGAGGTACCTGCAAGAGGCATTTGGCTTTCCGAACAGATTTAGAGTTTACCCTGAAATGAAGCCATTTCTCACAGGCAACTCATGAAAACGAGTTGATTACTTGCTCGGAATCTGACCCGCGCCCGAAACCGGGGCAGCAGGAGCCGAAGCAGGCGCAGTGGGAGCCGCTGCACCAGGAATTTCGCTCGCTGCACCAGAAGCCGGCGTGGCCGGTGCACCCACTGCAGCGCGCTCCAGAAGACTGCCGCCACCTGCAGGACGCGCATGGCTGAAATAGGCCAGCAGCAGCGTACATGCGAAGAACACCGCAGCAAGCACAGCCGTGGTGCGCGAGAGGAAATTGGCGCTGCCGCTGGCACCGAACAGGCTGCCGGCACTGCCGCTGCCGAAGGCCGCGCCCATGTCGGCGCCCTTGCCGTGCTGGATCAGGATCAGGCCGATCATTGCGAGGGCCGTCAGCATCTGCACGCCGACCAGTAGATTGAGGACCAGGTTCATTCGTTCTTACTCCTAAGTGATACAGCCGTTGCGCGTTCAGCGCGCAGCGGCGGAAATGATCTGCAGAAAATCGGGCGCCTTGAGCGAAGCGCCACCGATGAGGCCGCCATCGATGTCGGCCTGCGCCAGCAGTTCTGCGGCGTTGGCCGCATTCATGCTGCCGCCATAAAGAATCTGGATGCCGGCTGCATGCTCGCTCGCTGCGTGATGCAACTGCGCGCGCAGCACCGCATGCACCGCTTGCGCCTGCTCCGGCGTGGCCGTCTTGCCCGTGCCGATGGCCCAGACGGGCTCGTACGCCACGACGATCTCGCTGATGCAATGGCCATTCACATGGATGACCGCAGCCAGCTGACGCTTGACGACTTCTTCGGTCTGCCCTGCTTCGCGCTGTGCCAGCGTTTCGCCGACGCAGACGATCGGCGTGATGCCATTGGCCAGCGCCGCCGCCGTCTTGGCCGCAACCACTTCGTCGGTCTCGCCGTGGTATTGCCGACGCTCGGAGTGACCGACGATGGCATAGCGCACACCGAAGTCCTTCAGCATCGCCGCCGATTGCTCGCCGGTGAATGCGCCTTGCGGATGCGCCGAAATGTCCTGCGCGCCCAACGCCAGTGCCGACGAACTCGCCAGCAACGACTGCAGTTGCGCGAAGTACGGCGCAGGCGCACACAGCGCCACGTCGCAAGCCGCCGGGCTTGCGGCCAGGCCTTGCTGCAAGGCCTTCACCAGCGCCTCGTTGGCAGCCAGGCTGCCATTCATCTTCCAGTTGCCGGCGATCAGTTTCTTCTTGGTTGTCATCGCGTTCGTCTTCTCGTCACTCACCATGTCAGCACGATCTTGCCGATGTGCTGGTTCGATTCCATCAGCGCATGAGCCTGGGCTGCGCCACTTGGATCACCCGCTGCCGCAAAGATGCTGTGGATCACGGGCTTGATCGCGCCGCTTTCCAGCAGCGGCCACACCTTCTCGCGCAAGGCCTTGGCAATGGCGCCCTTGAACGCCACCGGCCGCGGACGCAGCGTCGAGCCGGTGATCGTGAGCCGCCTGCGCAGCACGAGGCCCGCATTGATCTCGCTCTTCACACCACCCTGCACCGCGATGATCACCAGCCGGCCATCTTCGGCCAGGCACTCGATCTCGCGCGCCACGTAATCGCCGGCGACCATGTCGAGCACCACGTCCACGCCCTTGCCACCGGTGAGCTTCTTCGCCTCTTCGACGAAGTCGCTCGTGCGGTAGTTGATGGCATGGTCGGCGCCGAGCTTCACGCAGGCTTCGCACTTGTCGTCGCTGCCGGCCGTGACGATCACGGTGGCGCCGAGCGCCTTGGCGATCTGGATCGCCGTGACGCCGATGCCGCTCGAACCGCCCTGGATCAGCAGCGTCTCGCCCTTTTGCAGGCGGCCGCGGTCAAACACATTGCTCCAGACAGTGAAGAAGGTCTCGGGCAGCGAGGCTGCATCGATATCGCTCCAGCCCTTGGGCACCGGCAGGCATTGCGCCACGGGCGCCACGCACAGTTCGGCATAGCCGCCACCGGCGATCAGCGCACAGACACGGTCACCAATCTTGAAGCCCGCCTCGGCCAGCGCCTCGGCATCGCCCGAGACGATCTCGCCAGCCACTTCGAGGCCCGGCAGATCAGAAGCGCCCGGCGGCACCGGATAGTGCCCCTTGCGCTGCAGCACGTCCGGGCGATTGACGCCACTTGCCGCCACACGGATCAGCAGCTCGCCCGCACCCGCTACCGGGTCGGGACGCTGCGCAACGCGCAGCACCTCAGGGGCGCCGTACGAAGTGATTTCAATGGCTTTCATGGTCTTTCGGCCTCCAACGCCCACAGATGGAGCGAAGCTTGATGTTCAAAAGATAGCAACGGCGGCCGGAAGACCGCCGTTGCGCCCTTCTTACTCCTGAGGCTCGCGCGGGGCTTGTTGCTGCTGCTCGCCGGCCGGAGCCTGCGGCTGCTCGTTGCGCGGCTGCTGTTGCTCGTTGTTGAAGCGCGGTGCGCGCTCGCCACGGTCACCACCGCGGTCGCCGCGATCGCCACGGTCACGGCGCTCACCACGGTCGCCGCGGTCTTCGCGCGGCGGGCGCTCGCTGTATTCCATGCCGGCCGGACGCTCGGTCAGGGCCTTCATGGACAGCTTGACGCGGCCCTTTTCGTCGGTCTCGAGAACCTTGACCTTCACGATCTGGCCTTCGCTCAGATAGTCGGTCACCTTCTCGACGCGTTCGTGCGCGATCTGGCTGATGTGCAGCAGGCCGTCCTTGCCGGGCAGCAAGTTGATGAGCGCGCCGAAGTCCAGGATCTTGGTGACCGGGCCTTCGTAGACCTTGCCGATTTCGACTTCGGCCGTGATCTGCTCGATGCGCTTCTTGGCCAGCTCGGCCTTTTCCGGATCGGTCGAAGCGATGGTGATGGTGCCGTCTTCGTCGATGTTGATCGTCGTGCCGGTTTCTTCCTGCAGGCCACGGATGACCGAGCCGCCCTTGCCGATCACGTCGCGGATCTTCTCGGGGTTGATCTTCAGCGTGGTCAGGCGCGGTGCGAAGCTGGAGACTTCGGCCTTGGCCTCGCCCATGGCTTCCTGCATCTTGCCCAGGATGTGCATGCGCGCTTCCTTGGCCTGTGCCAGCGCGACCTGCATGATTTCCTTGGTGATGCCCTGGATCTTGATGTCCATCTGCAGCGCGGTAATGCCGTTGGTGGTACCCGCAACCTTGAAGTCCATGTCGCCCAGGTGATCTTCGTCGCCCAGGATGTCGGTCAGCACGGCGAAGCGGTTGTCTTCCTTGATCAGGCCCATGGCGATGCCGGCCACGTGCGCCTTCATCGGCACGCCGGCGTCCATCATCGAGAGGCAGCCGCCGCAGACCGAAGCCATCGACGACGAGCCGTTCGACTCGGTGATTTCAGACACGACGCGAACCGTGTACGGGAATTCTTCCTTGGTCGGCAGCACGGCGACGAGCGCACGCTTGGCCAGGCGGCCGTGGCCGATTTCGCGGCGCTTGGTCGAGCCCATGCGGCCCACTTCGCCGGTGGCGAAGGGAGGCATGTTGTAGTGGAACAGGAAGCGGTCTTCATACTCGCCGGCCAGCGCGTCGATGCGCTGTGCGTCGCGTTCGGTGCCGAGCGTGGTGATGACCAGAGCCTGGGTTTCACCGCGCGTGAACAGGGCCGAACCGTGGGTGCGGGGCAGCACCGAGTTGCGAATCTCGATGGGACGCACGGTGCGCGTGTCGCGGCCGTCGATGCGGGGTTCGCCCGACAGGATCTGGCTGCGAACGATCTTCGATTCGATCGAGAACAGCAGGTCGTTGACCTTGCCGGCGTCGAAAGGCTCGCCGCTTTCCTTCAGCGATGCCATCACGCTGGCATTGGCTTCGCGCAAGGCTTGCGTGCGGGCTTGCTTGCTGCGAATTTGATAGACAGCGCGCAGCTTTTCTTCGGCCAAGCCCTTGACCTTGGCAACGAAGGCTTCGTCTTCGGCGGGTGCTTGCCAATCCCACACCGGCTTGCCGGCGTCGCGCACAAGGTCATGGATCGCGTTGATCGCGATGTTGGCTTGTTCGTGGCCGAACACCACGCCACCCAGCATGATTTCTTCGCTGAGCTGTTGGGCTTCAGATTCGACCATCAGCACGGCGGCTTGCGTGCCGGCTACCACGAGGTCCATCTGCGAATCCTTGCGAGCCGTCTGGCCCGGATTCAGCACGTACTGGCCGTTGATGTAGCCCACGCGGGCGGCGCCGATCGGGCCGCTGAACGGGATGCCGGAGATGGCGAGCGCAGCGCTCACGCCGATCATGGCGGCGATGTCAGCATCGACTTCGGGGTTGAGCGACACGGTGTGGATGACCACGTGCACTTCGTTCAGGAAGCCTTCGGGGAACAGCGGGCGGATCGGGCGGTCGATCAGGCGGCTGGTCAGCGTTTCGTGCTCGCTGGGCTTGGCTTCGCGCTTGAAGAAGCTGCCGGGGATCTTGCCCGCGGCGTAGGTCTTCTCGATGTAGTCGACGGTCAGCGGGAAGAAATCTTGACCCGGCTTGGCCGACTTGGAGGCGACCACGGTCGCCAGGATCACGGTGCCGTCGATGTCGACCAGCACGGCGCCATTGGCCTGACGGGCGACTTCACCCGTTTCCATGACGACGGTCTTGTCGCCCCATTGGAACGACTTGGTGACTTTGTTGAAGAGGCTCATGTTTTGCTCCTGTTTTGATAGCAGACTACACAGAGTCTGCAAGAGACGGAGGCTTCTCAGAACACGATGCCATTCCAGCGAAGCTCGGGGCGAACTTCATTGGAATGACACAGCTTCGCTCTGTTTGGGCACTCCGAAAGTGGATCGCGAAGTAAAAAACGCCTGAGCTAGCGGACTAACCCAGGCGTTTTTTCATGCGATTCGATTTACTTGCGCAGACCCAGCTTGGCGATCAGCGCGGTGTAACGGTCAGCGTCCTTGGACTTGAGGTAGTCGAGGAGCTTGCGGCGACGGCTCACCATGCGCAGCAGGCCGCGACGGCCGTGGTGGTCCTTGGCGTGCGTCTTGAAGTGGGGGGTGAGCTCGTTGATGCGGGCGGTCAGCAGTGCGACTTGCACTTCGGGGCTGCCGGTGTCGTTGGCGGCGCGGGCGTTGTCCTTGACAACTTCTGCCTTGATGGAGGCTGCGATCATGTTGATTTCCTTGTTCCGGGATGTTTGACTTGCGGTGTGCGCTGGAACTGCACCCACCGTGCGCCTTGCGGCATGCAAAGCCTTGGAATTATAGCCCGACCGTCCTGATCGGGCTTTCAGGCCCCTTTGAGGGCCTTCCATCGAGCGAAGCCAGCCCCACAGCGCCTAGCACGCAGGCCGCCCCGCCAATCTGCGCCAGGCTGATGCTTTCGCCCAGCCAGAGCGCGGCCAGCGCCAGCGCCGAGACCGGCAGAACGGCGGTGAAAAGCGCCGCTTCGGCCCCGCGCAGCCGGGAAGATCCGGCGAACCACAGCACGAAGCCCAACACCGTCGGCACGAGCGCGTAGTACGCAACGCCGGCCAGCGCATCCGCCGGCAAGGGGCGCTCCCAGGCCCGCTCGAACAGCGCTGGCACCAGCGACAGCAGCAGCCCGAAGGCCGTCATCAGCGTCGACAGCGCCAGCGGACGCACCGGCACCCGCAGGCGCTTGTTGAGCAGGATGAACATCGCCTCGCAAACCACCGCGCCCAAAACCAGCAGGTTGCCGATCAGCGCCGCAGGGGATTTTGAGTCCCCCGTCGAAACCTGGTCCGCCCCAGGCCAGCTGATCGCCAACACCCCCGCCGTCGCCAGCGCGATGCTGCCCACCAGATACCGCCCCGGCCGCTCGCGCAGCGCAATCACAGCCACCAGCGCCGCCACCGCCGGCAAGGTGCCCGCCACCACGCCTGCACTGGCGGCCGGCGCCCAGCGCACCCCGAGGATCAGCAGCACGGTGTAGCCCACGCTCCCCAGCCCCGCCTGGCACACCAGCAGCGCCAGATCGCGCCGGCCGGGCCGCGGCCACGGCGTGCGGGTCAGCCGCAGCAGCACCAGGAACACTGGCAGCGCCATCGCGAACCGCAGCGCGGTCGCGGTGAACGGCGGCAGCCCACCCGCGATGACCTTGCTGGCCACCACCGTGCTGCCGACCGTGACCATCGCCAGCGCGCACAGCGCCATCCCCTTCAACCGTTGCGACATGCCAGACCTTTCGCTTTCGAGAAAAGCCCGAGCTTCGCGGCCCCGGCACGCCGCGTATTGAACGAAATTGCGGCCGGCTCAGCCCTTGCCGGGTTGCTGCTCCGCCAGCCAGTTGCGCAGCCGCTCCACGCCCTTCACCAGCCGCTGCGGGTCTTTCGACGCAAAGCACCAGCGCAGCCAGCCCTGCGCCTCGGGCGCGAAGGCGTTGCCCGGCGCAAGCCCCAAGCCCGCCTCGGCCACCAGCCGCTTGGCCACTTCGAGCGAATCGCCGAAGCCTTCGAGCCGGAAGAAGGCGTACATGCCGCCCTTGGCCGATGCCACCTGCACGCCCGGCAGCGCCGCCAGCAGCGGCACCAGCGTGTCGCGGCATTGCTTCAGATGCGCCACCACGCGCGGCGTGATCTCGCTCGTGTGCTCGATGGCGGTGATGGCGGCGCGCTGCGTGAACACGCTGGCGCACGAGGTGTTGAACTCGATCAGCTTACCGATACCGTCCACCATCGACGGCGGCAGCACCAGCCAGCCAAGGCGCCAGCCCGTCATCAGGAAGCTCTTCGAAAAACTGTGCGTGACGACCAAGCGGTCGTCGGGCTTCGAGATGTCGAGGAAGCTCGGCGCACAGCCATTGGGCGTCGGCTCGTAGTACAGCCGCTCGTACACCTCGTCGGCCAGGATCCACGTGCCGGTCTGGCGGCAATGGTCGAGCACGGCCTGCTGCTCGTCGCGCGTCATGGTCCAGCCCGTGGGGTTGTTCGGCGCATTGACGATCAGCAGCTTCGTCTTCGCAGTGACTGCGGCGCGCAGCGCGGGCAGGTCGAGCGTCCATTGCCCATTCACCGGCACCAGCGACAGCGTGCGCACGTGCGCGCCCATGATCGCGGGCTGCGCCGTCAAGTTGGGCCACACCGGCGTCACGGCGACCACTTCGTCGCCTGCGTCGACCAGCGCCTGCACCGCGAGCATCAGCGCGCTCACGCCGCCCGACGTAACGGCGATGCGCGATGCATCGACCGCCGGATGCAGCGAGCTGGTGTAGCGCGCGATGGCTTCGCGCAGCTCGGGCAGGCCGAGGTTGTGGGCGTAGAAGGTTTCGCCCCGCTGCAGCGACTCAATGGCCGACTGGCGGATCACCTCGGGTGTGACTTCGTCGCTTTCGCCGAACCAGAAGGCCAGCACGTCGTCGCGGCCCATGCCGGCATTGGCGACTTCGCGGATCTTCGATGCTTCGAGGTTGTGGATGGCTTCACGCATGTCTGGCTGTCCTGTTCATCATGGTCATCAAGGTCTCTTCATCTTGCACGAGGTCGGCAGCTCGGCGCGTTCGGGGGCGATGGTCTTGACCACCCGAAAGCCATAGCCGGAGCCTTCGACGTCGAACTGCACGCCCGGCCTGCCCTGCCGGTCCATCACGCCGACCACGAGCTGCTGCTGGAACTGGTGGTCCGCCGCGCGCATGCGCCCGCGCTGGCCGTACAGGCTCACGTCGGCCTGCTCCAGCGCGCGCGCCACAGGCACCGCGTCGACACTGCCCGCGCGTTCGATGGCCTGTACAAGCGCTTCAATCATCAGGGCCAGCCGCATGTGCACATAGTCTTCGGCCGGTTTCGGAAAGCGGGCACGGAAGGCGCGGTAGAAAGCTTCGGACTGCGTCGTCTGCACGTTGGGCAGCCAGTCGGCCACCGCGATCACACGCCCGATGCCCGCATCGCCAATGGCTGCGGGCGCACCGAGTGCATTGCCGTAGAAGGTATAGAAGGTGCCGTTGAAACCGGCTTCGCGCGCCGCCTTCACCAGCAGCGTGAGATCGTTGCCCCAGTTGCCCGTGACCACGGCCTGCGCACCGCTCGCGATGATCTTGGTGGCATAGGGCGCGAAGTCTTTCACCTTGCCCATCGGGTGCAGCTCGTCGCCGACGATCTCCACGTCGGGCCGCTGCACGCCGAGCTGCCGGCGCGCCTCGCGCAGCACGGCCTGGCCAAAGCTGTAGTCCTGCCCGATCAGGTAGACGCGCTTGAGCGCGGCGTCGTCCTTCACAACGTCCATCAGTGCGGCCATGCGCATGTCGGCATGTGCGTCGAAGCGAAAGTGCCAGAAGCTGCAGCGCTCGTTGGTGAGCGCCGGGTCGACTGCCGCGTAGTTGAGGAAGATCACGCGCCGCGACGGATCGCGTTCGTTGTTCTTGTCGATGGCATCGACCAGCGCCGCGGCCGTGGCCGACGAGTTGCCCTGCAGCACGATGCGCGCGCCATCGTCCATCGCGGCGCGCAGTGCGGAGAGCGCTTCTTCGTTCTGCCCCTTGCTGTCGTAGCGGTCGAGTTGCAGGGGCCGCGCACCGCCGGGCAGCTTGACGCCGCCGCGCGCATTCACGCGCTCTACCGCCCACAGCAGATTGCGGAACACGGCCTCGCCGGTGTTGGCGAAGGGGCCGCTCATACTTTCGATGAGTGCCAGTCGAATGGGCGCAGGTGGCGACGAAGACGCTGCTTGTGCCAGCGCGGCGAAGGGCCTCGCGCATAGCGCCAGCGCCGCGAATTTCAAGGCCTCGCGACGCCAAATAAAGGGGGGATTCATTGTCTTGAAACGCGTGCCGCGGGGCCTAGATGAGGTCTCAAGCGGCACTCACGATTGAACGGCCGCGCAGTGTAAGGGACACACATTCCTTGTCCCCATTGTGTTGATTCAGGAGTTCTTCATCATGTTTTTCGCCCCCACCCTTCGCACCGCCCGCTTCGCTCCCCGTGCCTACGACCGCTCGTTCGAACGCTTCGTGAACGAAGCCTTCGCCGGTACCCGCCGCTCGCCGCTCGTGGAGCAGGACGACAAGAGCTGGACCCTCTCGCTCGACGTGCCGGGTTTCACGCGCGAAGACCTCGCGATCAGCATCGAAGGCGCCGTGCTGCGCATCGACAGCAAGGCCGAAGCCAAGCGCCAGTTCAAGGCCGCCTACGAGCTGCCGCAGGACATCGACGTGGCCACCAGCGAAGCGAAGCTCGAGAACGGCGTGCTCACGCTGAAGCTCGGCAAGCTGGTGCCCGTGAGCCAGGCTACCCAGTTACAAATCAACTAATTTGGCCTATGCCCACAAGAGGAAAATGTTAGTTAAGGCCTCGTTTTGACTTTAAACGAGCACCTTATTCACAATAGCGCTGGATAACGTCACATGATGTGACGTTTTCTTAGAACTTTCTTCTTCGTGGGCGTCTCGTAAACGCACCGAACTCGCTACGGTGCGGTTCGGGTGCCCCCAAAGGCACCATGAAAACGCACCTTCAATCCGCCAACCCCAACGAACAATCCGACACGCTCCTGGTGTTCCTGCCCGGGGCGTACCTGAAGCCCGACGAGTTCGAGCGCGAAGGGTTCATCGCAGCAGTGCGCGAACGCCATCTGGCGGCCGATTCCCTGCTGGTGGACGCGGATGTTTCCTACTACTACGAGCAGACGCTGAGCGATCGCCTCCACACCGAGGTCATCGAGCCGCAGCGCGCCAAGGGCTACAAGTCGATCTGGCTCGTGGGCATTTCCATCGGCGGCTTCGGCGCGCTCATTCACGAACTGGCGCGACCGGGCTCGGTGGACGGCATCGTGGCGCTCGCGCCCTACCTGGGGCGCCGGGTGCTCGGCGCGGAGATCAAGAAAGCCGGCGGCCTGCGCGCCTGGCAGGCACCCACCGGGCCGCAGCCCGACGAAGAGCCCGATCGCAAGCTCTGGCCCTTCTTCCAGCAGTACCTGGAAGCCCAGCCGTCGCAGAACCTGCCACCGCTGTACCTGGGCTTCGGGCTCGACGACCGCTTTGCCAGCAACCACAAGCTGCTGGCCGACGCCCTGCCGCCAGGGCGCGTCTTCACGACCGAGGGTGGCCACGACTGGCCGCAGTGGCGCCAGCTGTGGCGCAATGTGCTGGACGTGCTGCCGCTGCCGGCAATCGGCCGATCAAAGCAACTGCTTACGCAGTCTCCGGTAGCGAAGCCTCAGCTGACGGCGACAGCGAAGCCATGGGCCATCGCGGCCTGACGTCGAAGGCATAGCGCTCGCTCGCTTGCGACAGCCCCGACTGCAGCCGCATCGCCGCAGCCATGGCAATCATCGCGCCGTTGTCGGTGCACAGGTGCAGCTCCGGGTAGTGCACGCGCACCTTGCGCTTCGCGCACGCAGCGTTCAGCTGTTCGCGCAGATTCCTGTTGGCCCCCACTCCGCCTGCCACCACCAGTCGCTTGAGCCCGGTCTGGTCGAGCGCGGCAAGCGACTTCTTCAGCAGCACCTCGACGATGGCCGCCTGCGTGGACGCTGCCAGGTCGGCCTTGTTGGCTTCGAGTTGGTCGCCAAGCTTCTTGGCCTGCGTGAGCACGGCCGTCTTCAGGCCGGCAAAGGAAAAATCGAGATCGCCGCTGTGCAGCAGCGGGCGTGGTAGCTTGAAGGCCGTAGCGTTGCCGCCTTCGGCCAGCTTCGCGAGCCACGGCCCGCCGGGGTACGGCAGGCCCATGAGCTTGGCGCTCTTGTCGAAGGCCTCGCCTGCAGCGTCGTCGATGGTCTCGCCGAGCAGTTCGTAGCGGCCCACGCCGTCCACCCGCATCAGCTGGGTGTGGCCGCCCGACACGAGTAGCGCGACGAACGGAAACTCCGGCGGATCGGCGCTCAGGAACGGCGACAGCAGATGCCCTTCGAGGTGATGCACCCCCAGTACCGGCTTGCCCAGCGCCACGCCCAGCGCACAGGCCACGCCGGCGCCCACCAGCAGCGCGCCCGCCAGGCCCGGTCCGCGCGTGTAGGCCACCACGTCGATCTCGCCCAGCGAGCGGCCGGCTTCGGCCATGACGGCTTCGGTCAACGGCAGCACACGGCGGATGTGATCGCGGCTGGCCAGTTCAGGCACCACGCCGCCGTAGGCCTGGTGCATGGCGATCTGGCTGTGCAGCGCGTGCGAAAGCAGCAGCGGCAGCGCGTTGCCGTGCGATTCGACCAGCGCCACGCCGGTTTCATCGCAGGATGATTCGATTCCCAACAAGAGCATGCCGCCGAGTGTAGGCGGCGCCCTCCGCCGGCACCCGCGAAGGGGCAAACGGCGGCGCTCTCCACGCCCCGAGGCACGGATGTTGCGTTGACCGTGCCAGAGCCCCGCGCCCTCCCACCATGAAATCCGGACTGAGTTTTCTGATCGCTGCCCGCCGCTGCGAAATCGACGAGCTGGATCAGCTCGCCCGCACCAGCGAACTGGTGAGCCTGATCGGCCGCCTCGTCCACGCGCTGCAGCGCGAGCGGGGCATGTCGAACATGTTCCTCACCTCGCGCGGCGCCCGCTTCGCCGACCAGCGCGGCCCGCAGATCGCCGAATGCATTGCGCTCGAGCAAGAGGTGCGCGCCGGCTTCGACCAGCTCGAGGCCGACAACCACCGCGGCGCGGGCGCCGGCAACAGCGCGCGCCTGTTCAGCCGCATCGCCTGGGTGCTCCCGGGCCTGGACGCCCTGCCCGGCCTGCGCCACCGCGTCGATGCGCTCGAGCTGAAGGCGGCGCAGTCCACCGCCGCCTTCGCCAAGCTCGTCGCCGGCCTGCTGTCGGTGGTGTTCGAAGCGGCCGACGGCGCCACCGACCCCGAGATCTCGCGCCTGCTGGTCGCGATGTTCAACTTCATGCAGGGCAAGGAATTCGCCGGCCAGGAGCGCGCCTTCGGCTCTGCCGCGCTGGCGCTGGGCCGCAGCGACGAGGCGCAGCGCCTGCAGTGGCTGCACCTGATCGAATCGCAGGAGCGCTGCTTTCAGGTGTTCACCGATTTCTCCGGCGAGGCAGTGCTCGCGCTCTGGCGCAACAGCCAGCCCGATGCCGAAGTGGCCGAGCTCGAACGCATCCGCCGGCGCGGCAACACCTCCGCCCCAGCCGACGTGCCGCTCAGCCAGGCCTGGTTCGACTGCTGCACCCGCCGCATCGACGCCATGAAGATCGTTGAAGACCGCCTGGCCGCCGACCTGCGCGCCCTGTGCGAGCGCAAGACCGTGCAGGCGCGCAGCGAGCTGCAGGAATACCGGCAGCTGCTCGACACGCTGGCCCCGCAGGCCGGCGCCCTGTTCTTCGACGACACCGACGCGCAGTCGGCCGCGCCAGCCCAGTTCGGCCGCCATCTCGAACGCTCGGTGCTCGACATGGTCCAGGAGCAGTCGCACCGCCTGCAGGCCATGAGCGACGAACTCGAAACCGTGCGCGCCTCGCTCAACGAACGCAAGATCGTCGAGCGCGCCAAGGGCCTGCTGATGGCGCACCGCCGGCTCAGCGAAGAAGACGCGCACAAGATGCTGCGCCAGACCGCCATGAACCAGAAGCGGCGGCTGGTCGACGTGGCCGAGTCGATGCTGGCAATGGCCGACTACCTGCCCATGCTCGACCGCGCGCCGCCGCGCTGAAGCGGTCCGGACCGTTCAACTTGGTGCAGTGCACAACAACCGTGCCACCGCCGCTTCCCAGCCTGATCGGGCCTTCTCCCATGCTGTGGGGCCGCATCCCGCTACTTTCTTGATAGCAGCCCGCAGCTCCCGAAGGCTGGCACACCGCTTGCAAGCAATAAGTTCGTAGGCCCCTCAATGGGTCTTCAGGCAGGCGGCACCCAACGGCGGGTGTCTCCCACCGAACCGGACAAAGGCGTCCCCATCCCGCAAGGGCTCGTTTTCGAGCAGCCCCTGCGCGGTGCGGACGCCTTTTCGTTTTTGTCTTTCTTGTTTGTTGTTTGTCTTCAACCGGAGCCCCGCCCCATGACCGACCTGCTCAAAACCCGCCTCAGCCGACGCCGCGTATTGCAAGCCGCCGCCATCGGCGCCGTCGGCATCGACCCGGCGCTGCGCGCCGCCGTCTGGGCCCAGGGCTCGGACAAGCCCGAGAAAGAAGAAGTAAAGATTGGTTTCATCCCGCTGACCGACTGCGCCAGCGTGGTGATGGCCTCGGTGCTCGGCATCGACAAGAAGTACGGCGTGAAGATCGTGCCCAGCAAGGAAGCCAGCTGGGCCGGTGTGCGCGACAAGCTGGTCAACGGCGAGCTCGACATGGCCCACGTGCTCTACGGCCTCGTCTACGGCGTGCACCTCGGCGTGAGCGGCCCCAAGAAGGACATGGCCGTGCTCATGACCCTCAACAACAACGGCCAGGCCATCACGCTGTCGAAGAAGCTCGCCGACAAGGGCGCGGTCGATGCGGCCTCGCTCGCCAAGCTCATCGCCAGCGAAAAGCGCGAATACACCTTCGCGCAGACCTTCCCCACCGGCACGCACGCCATGTGGCTCTACTACTGGCTCGCCTCCGCCGGCATCGACCCGTTCAAGGACGTGAAGAACATCACCGTGCCGCCGCCGCAGATGGTGGCCAACATGCGCGTGGGCAACATGGACGGCTACTGCGTGGGCGAGCCCTGGGGCCAGCGCGCCATCATGGACGGCATCGGCATCACGGCCATCACCACGCAGGACATCTGGAAGGACCACCCCGAGAAGGTGCTCGGCACCACGGCCGAGTTCACCAAGAAGTACCCTAACACCGCGCGCGCCGTGACCGCCGCCATCCTCGAGGCCGGCAAGTGGATCGACGCCGGCCTGCAGAACAAGAACAAGATGGCCGAGACCATCGCCGACAAGAGCTACGTCAACACCAGCGTGGACGCCATCAACCAGCGCATCCTGGGCCGCTACACCAACGGCCTGGGCAAGAGCTGGGACGACCCCAATCACATGAAGTTCTACAACGGCGGCGCCGTGAACTTCCCGTACCTGTCGGACGGCATGTGGTTCCTCACGCAGCACAAGCGCTGGGGCCTGCTGAAGGAGCACCCCGACTACCTGAAGGTGGCCACCGAGATCAACCGCATCGACATCTACAAGCAGGCCGCCGCCGCCACGCAGACGCCGGTGCCCAAGGAAACGATGCGCACCAGCAAGCTGTTCGACGGCTCGGTCTGGGACGGCAAGGACCCGAAGAAATACGCCGAGTCCTTCAAGCTTCATGCATAGGGAGAACAACATGGTCAGCGCAGTCTTTCACTCACCGCTCGAAGCGACCACCGCACAGGTGACGCAGGTGGCCCCTTCCGTAGCGGCCAGGCCGGCAGCCACCAAGCCCGTACCCGCCCCGGCGCCCGAGCCGCGGGCGCGCACGCCCATCGACCTGCGCGCCTTCTGGATGCGCGTGCTGCCGCCGCTCGCGGGCTTCGGGCTGCTGCTGCTGATCTGGGAGGTGGTGGCCATGAAGAGCACCACCGGCTTCCCCACGCCCGCGGCCACCTGGCAGCAGGCCGTGACGGTGTTCAGCGATCCGTTCTACAGCAAGGGCCCGAATGACCAGGGCGTGGGCTGGAACGTGCTCTCGTCGCTGCAGCGCGTGGCGCTGGGCTTCGGGCTTGCGGCGCTGGTCGGTATTCCGGCGGGCTTTGCGATCGGGCGCTTCGAGTTCCTCGCTCGCATGTTCAACCCGCTGATCAGCCTGCTGCGCCCGGTGTCGCCGCTGGCCTGGCTGCCCATCGGCCTCCTGGTATTCAAGGGTGCCAACCCGGCGGCCATCTGGACCATCTTCATCTGCTCGATCTGGCCGATGGTCATCAACACCGCCGTGGGCGTGCAGCGCGTGCCGAGCGACTACATGAACGTGGCCAAGGTGCTGAACCTCAGCGAATGGAAGATCCTCACCAAGATCCTGTTTCCCGCCGTGCTGCCCTACATGCTGACCGGCGTGCGCCTGGCCGTAGGCACCGCGTGGCTGGTGATCGTGGCAGCCGAGATGCTCACCGGCGGCGTCGGCATCGGCTTCTGGGTGTGGGACGAGTGGAACAACCTCAACGTCGCCAACATCATCATCGCGATCTTCGTGATCGGCATCGTCGGCCTGGTGCTGGAGTTCGCGCTCATCAAGCTCGCAACGGCATTCACATTCGAAGAGGTGAAGTCATGATCGACGACAGCAAGTACATCGAGATCCACGGCGTCGAGCAGGCGTTCAAGACGCCCAAGGGCCGCTTCGTCGCGCTGCGCGACGTGAACCTGAACGTGGCCAAGGGCGAGTTCATCACGCTCATCGGCCATTCGGGCTGCGGCAAGTCGACGCTGCTGAACCTGATTGCCGGGCTCACCACGCCCACCGAGGGTTCGCTGCTGTGCGCCAACAAGGAAATCAAAGGTCCCGGCCCCGAGCGCGCGGTGGTGTTCCAGAACCACTCGCTGCTGCCCTGGCTCACCTGCTTCGAGAACGTGTACCTCGCGGTCGAACGCGTGTTTGCGGCCACCGAAAGCAAGGCGCAGCTGCGCGCCCGTACTGACGCTGCACTTGCGCTGGTGGGCCTCACGCCCGCCGCGCAGAAGCGGCCCGGCGAAATCTCCGGCGGCATGAAGCAGCGCGTGGGCATTGCGCGCGCGCTGTCGATGGAGCCCAAGGTGCTGCTGATGGACGAGCCCTTCGGCGCGCTCGACGCCCTCACCCGCGCCAAGCTGCAGGACGAGCTTCTGGCCATCGTGCAGAAAACGCACAGCACCGTCGTCATGGTGACGCACGACGTCGACGAGGCCGTGCTGCTGAGCGACCGCATCGTGATGCTGACCAATGGCCCGGCGGCCACCATCGGCGACGTGCTCGCGGTGAACATTCCGCGCCCGCGCAACCGCGTCGAGCTGGCCGAAGACCCGGCCTACGTGCACGCCCGCAAGGCGGTGATCGACTTCCTCTACACGCGCCAGGCGCACGTGGAGAAGGTCGCGGCCTGACGCTGCGCCCGCGCCAGCACAACCGGCGTCAAGACATGATCACTTGCAGGCTGTGCTCGTACGACGCGGTGAGGCGCTCGAAGGTGTCGACCAGCGCGTCGCTGGAGCGCACCAGCGTGGCACGGCCGTCGGCGCTGTCGAGCGTACGCACGCCGCCGACCAGCCGCAGCCATTCGTCACGCGCGCTGGCCAGCGCGGCGCGGATCTCGGTGGTGCTGAGCGGCGCGTGCTCCAGCTCGAGCAATGCGGCCTCGAACTCGGCCATGGTCGGCACCAGCCGCGCGTTCGCGGCCTTCTCTTTCAGCGCGGCGGCCAGCAGGGCATCTTTGGCCAGCCGCTGCGCACGCATGCGCTGCCGCCCGCAGATGTTGACGATGCGCAGCGCGCGCCGTGCGCCCGAGGTTTCGAGCGCCTCGGTCAAGGCCTCGGCGGCGCAGAGCAGCACTTCCGCACGCTGGTCGATGTCGGCCAGCCCTGCTGCCGTCGGCCGTGCGGTCAGGGCCGTAGCCAGCCCGCTCCACGCGGCTTGCGCATCCCCCAGTGCCTGCGCACCAGCCGCACCGAGCCCGAGGGTCGCCAGATGATCGAGGTTCTGCTGTACCCGCTCGGCCGACTGCGTGCGCAGCACCCGCGCCCGCTGCGCATCGATGCCGCCCAGCAGCTGCGCCGCCACGCGCACCAGCCGCTGCGAGAGCATGCGCAACTGCCCAGCGCGGTTGATCGCGTCGGCCCACTGCGCCGCCTCAATGACCGAGCGCGACACCTCGCCCAGACGCAGGTTGGCGTGCATCGCGGCGCCGCGCAGCAGGCCGAAGGCTTCGTCCTCGCCGATGCCGCGCGCGGACATCAGCAGGCCCTTGGCGCGGTCGACCCACTTGCGCTCGTCCATGCGGGTGCGCAGGCTCTCCAGTTCGGTGCGCAAAGCAGCCTCGCGCTGCCAGCGGGACTGGGCGCGGGCAGTCAATGCGGCGAGCGATGCGGCATCGATGACATCGGCCTGCATCCACGCGTGCACGCCGAGTACGACCAATTCTTCATGCTGCGTGCCGCCCAACGGCGCGCTGACAAGGCTCAGCGCGCATGGCGGCAGGCCGGCCCAGGTGCGCAATGCGTCGAGCAGCGTGGGCGTGGGCAAAGGCAGGCAAATCAAGGCCTGCCGGGGGGCCAGCGCCTCGACCTGCCGCGCGAAGCTGCCGCAATCCGCAACGCCGAGCACGTCGATACCAGCGCCGGACAGCGCCCGCGCAAGCGCCTCGGGCAGCACGAGGCCGGCAGGTTCATCGGGCAGGACAACGAGAAGGGACATCTTGGGGAAGCAGTGTGGGAACGCACCGCGAGCATAGGCCACGCCCGCGCGAACTCGCGGGCACGCCTCTTGCATGAAACGGAGCGCGGTGTAACGAAGCACCGCTTTGGTGATGAGGCTGCAGGCTCCTGCAGCCGGCCCGGCAATTCACACGCCGGGCACACCCCCACGCCGACAGCGTCCGCTGCCGGCACTCCGCCCCCAACCCCGTCCGTCGACACGACCTCTCCAGGGTCGCGCCGCGGCTTTTCGCATCTTTGAACGCCATGTCCAGCTTCAGGAATTTCTTGCAATCAGGCCACAGCCCGACACTGTTCGCGGCCTTCCTGTACTTCTCGTTTTCCTGCTGCATCTGGGTGCTCAACGGCGCCATGGCGCCCTTCATCGGCGAAACCTTCAACCTCTCGCCGGCGCAGAAGGGCCTGATGCTGTCGGTGCCCATCATCGCGGGCGCGCTGATGCGCTTTCCGCTCGGCATCCTCTCGCAGTACATCGGTCGCAAGAAGGCCACGCTGGTCGAGATGGCGCTGATCGCGGTGGCGATGCTGTTCGGCTTCTTCTTCGTCAAGAGCTTCAACGACCTGCTCGCCATGGGCGTGCTGCTGGGCATTGCGGGCGCGAGCTTCGGCGTGGCGCTGTCGCTGGGCTCGGGCTGGTTCCCGCCGCAGCACAAGGGCCTGGCCATGGGCCTTGTGGGCGCGGGCAACGTGGGCACGGCGGTGTCGGTGCTGGTGGCGCCGCCGCTGGCGAACTGGCTGGGCTGGCAGGCGGTGTACGGCGTGGCCGCCGTCGCCATCCTCATTCCGATGGTCGTGATGGTGATCTTCGCCAAGGAGCCGCCGGACGTGAACGCGCATTCAAGCTTCCGCGAGCACATTGCCTGCCTGTTCGAGAAAGACGGCTGGGTGTTCAGCCTGATCTACGGCGTGACCTTCGGCGGCTTCATCGGCCTTACGACCTTCTTGCCCTCGTACTACTACGACCAATTCGGCGTGAGCAAGGTGCAGGCCGGCCAGCTGACCATGCTCGCGGCCTTCATGGGCGCGGCGGTGCGCGTCGTGGGCGGCTGGATCTCCGACCGCTGGGGCGGCGTCAACACGCTGACGGTGGTGCTGCTGGTGGTGGCCGTGAGCCTCGTGCTGGTGGGCTTCTCTTCAGGCTCGCTAACCGTCACCACACTGGTGCTGATCGTCTGCTTCGCCGCACTGGGCGCGGGCAACGGCGCGCTGTTCCAGCTGGTGCCGCTGCGCTGGCCCACCAGCACGGCGGTGGCAGGCTCGATGATCGGCGAGATCGGCGCGCTGGGCGGCGGCCTCGTGCCCAACGCCATGGGCCTGTCGAAGCAATACCTGGGCAGCTACCTCTGGGGTTTTGTTTTCTTCGCGGTCCTGTCGCTGGTGATGCTGGGCGTGATGCGCGTCATGCAGATCCGCTGGACCCGCACCTGGGCCGAAAAGGGTGGCCGTGCGCGTGTCACGACGCCGCACACGGCCGCCACTCACATTCGCAAGGCGGCACGCTCATGACACGCCCCGCCGTCTTCCGCTCAACGTGGCAGGAACAGCAGCCACACGATGAGCAGCACGTTGAACAGCACCGACACGCCGAGCGCCAACTGGTAGAGCGCGAGCGGGTCGCGGCGGATCAGCGGCGTGGCGGCGGGCGCATTCACCGGGCGGGAGGCGCCGCGCTCCAGCGCGAGCAGCAGCTCCTCGGCGGTTTCGAAGCGCTCGCGCGGATCGCGGGCAACAGCCTTGCGCACCAGATGGTCGAGCCAGATCGGCACGTCGGGACGGATGCGCGAGAGCGCGACCGGGTCGCGCCGGTAGCGCGCCACCTGGTAAGGCTCGATCTCGCCGTAGGGCAGGTGGCCGGTGAGCCACTGGTACAGCGTGACGCCGAGTGCGAACAGGTCGCTGCCCGCATCGGCCACGCTGCCCTTCTCGCACTCCTCCCACTGCTCGGGGTTGATGTAGCTGGGCGTGCCGGCATGCAGCTCGCGCTGGGCCGCGCCTTCTCTTCCGGACAGCGCCACGCCCAGATCGAGGATGCGCCAGCGCCCGTCGTCGCCCAGGTGCAGGTTGCCGGGCTTGATGTCACGGTGGATCACGCCCTGGCGATGCAGCCGTCCGAGCGCGCGGCTCAGCTCGATGCCGGCGGCCACCACGTCGGCCACCGCGCCACGCGCGTTCGCCTTGCGCAGCTGCTCCAGCGTGCGCCCGCCATGCCAGTCGAACACGATGTACAGCGCGCTGGCGTTCTCGGCGCGCTCGTGCACGCGAACGAAACCACCGCCGCCAACACCTCCGACGCGCAGCCCCAGCCACGCCTCGTGCGCCAGCATCGCGCGTTCCTGCGGATCGCCGGCGCGCGAGGGATGCAGCGTCTTCAGCGCGACCAGCTCGCGCGTCTCCGGATGCCGCGCCTGGTACAGCAGGTGCACGCCGGTGTCGGCCACCAGTGCGGTGACGGCGTAGCCGTCGAGCACGTCGCCCACCTTCAGGGCGGGCGGCGGTGCGAGCCGGCGGCCGTCGCCGAGTTCGTCGTCGAGCTGCCGCGCATCGAGCCCCACCACGCGAATGACCAGTGCAGTCGCGTTGTCGCGCGTGCCGGCTTCGAGCGCAGCATGCACCAACGCTTCGCTTGCGGCCTCAGCGTCGCCCTGCAGGGCCAGCGCGGCCACCTGCTGCGGCTTGAGCACGCCGTGCACGCCGTCGGAACTCAGCACGAAGCAGTCGCCCACGCGCACGTCGCCCTGGGCGTAGTCGACGCGCACCTGGTCGTCGAGGCCGATGGCGCGCGTGAGCCGGCTGCGCATGTCGGGATGGTCAAAGGCATGGTCCTGAGTGAGCAGCACGGCCGGCCCGCCGCCGGCACGCACGCGCCAGGCGCGCGTGTCGCCCACGTGCGCCAGCGTGTAGCTCTGGCCGTGCAGCACCAGTGCGGTGAGCGTGGTGAGCGCGGTGCCGCCGTCCTGCTTGCTCTGGCGCCGGCGGTTGTGGTCGGCCAGCCAGCCGTTCTGCGCGCCGATCAGGCGGTCGAGTGCGGCGGTCGGCTCCCAGGTTGCGGGCGTGGCGAAGTAGTCGGCCAGCAGGCCCATCACCGTGGTCTGCGCCGCCTCGCGGCCGTGCCCGCCGCTGGACACGCCGTCGGCAATGGCCGCGATGAGGCCGCGTGCCTCGTCGCCCGGCGGCGCATGCACTGCACCGGCGAAGTCTTCGTTCAGCTCGCGCGGTCCGCGCTGGCTGCTGTAGCCGATGTCCACTTCAAAGCTCATGGCGCGATTCTGAACGCGCGCCACGGGCGCCCGTTTGCTTGATTTCCCTGAAAGGTCCAGCCCCATGAAGAAAATGAAACTCGTGATGGTCGGCAACGGCATGGCCGGCGTGCGCACGCTCGAAGAGCTGCTGAAGATCGCGCCCGAGCTGTACGACATCACCGTCTTCGGCGCGGAGCCGCATCCCAACTACAACCGCATCCTGCTGTCGCCGGTGCTCGCCGGCGAGCAGACGGTCGACGAGATCGTGCTCAACAGCTGGGAGTGGTACACGGACAACCACATCACGCTGCACGCCGGCAAGAAGGTGGTGGAGGTCGACCGCGTCAAGCGCATCGTGCGCGCCGTGGATTCGCAAGGCGACGTCACCGAAGCCGCCTACGACCGCCTGCTGATGTGCACCGGCTCCAACCCCTTCATGCTACCGGTGCCCGGCAAGGACCTGAAGGGCGTGATCGCCTACCGCGACATCGCCGACACCGACTACATGATCGAGACCGCGCGCACGCACAAGAACGCGGTGGTCATCGGCGGCGGCCTGCTGGGCCTCGAAGCCGCCAACGGCCTGATGTTGCGCGGCATGAACGTGACGGTGGTGCACGTGATGCCCTGGCTGATGGAGCGACAGCTCGACGACGTGGCGGGCAAGCTGCTGCAGAAGTCGCTGGAAGACCGGGGCCTGAAGTTCCTGATGGGCGCGCAGACGCAGGATCTGGTGGGAGGCGAAGACGGCCGGGTCAAGACCATCCGTTTCAAGGACGGCACCGAAGTCGCCGCCGACCTGGTGGTGATGGCCGTGGGCATCCGCCCCAACGTGGAGCTGGCCGAGAAGATGCGCCTGCATTGCAACCGCGGCATCGTCGTCACCGACACCATGCAGACCGTGACCGATGCACGCATCTACTCGGTCGGCGAGTGCGCGGCGCACCGCGGCATTGCCTACGGCCTTGTCGCGCCGCTGTTCGAGCAGGCCAAGGTGGCAGCCAACCACCTGGCGCAATTCGGCATCGGCCGCTACCTGGGCTCGCTCACTTCCACCAAGCTGAAGGTGACGGGCATCGACCTGTTCAGTGCTGGCGAGTTCATGGGCGGCGAAGGCACGGAAGAAATCGTCATGAGCGACCCCTTCGGCGGCGTCTACAAGAAGCTGGTCATCAAGGACGACAAGCTCGTGGGCGCCTGCCTCTACGGCGACACCGTGGACGGCAGCTGGTACTTCAAGCTGCTGCGCGACGGCCGCAGCGTGCACGACATTCGCGACAAGCTGATGTTCGGCGAATCGAACATCGGCGACACCGGCCACGAGGGCCACAACAAGGCCGCGAGCATGCCCGACGACGCCGAGGTCTGCGGCTGCAACGGCGTGAACAAGGGCACCATCTGCAAGGCCATCAAGGAAAAGGGCCTGTTCACGCTCGACGAGGTGAAGAAGCACACCAAGGCCAGCGCCAGTTGCGGCTCGTGCACCGGGCTGGTCGAGCAGATATTGATGTTCACCGCCGGCGGCGACTACTCGGCCACGCCCAAGAAGAAGGCTGTATGCGGCTGCACCGACGCGAGCCATCAGGACGTGCGCGACGCGATCCGCAAGGAGCACTACCTGACGCACGACGAGGTGTATCGCAACCTCGGCTGGCGCACGCCCAACGGCTGCTCCACCTGCCGCCCGGCCATCAACTACTACCTGATCAGCACCTGGCCGAAGGAGGCCAAGGACGATCCGCAGAGCCGCTTCATCAACGAGCGCAGCCACGCCAACATCCAGAAGGACGGCACCTACTCCGTCATTCCGCGCATGTGGGGCGGCCACACCACGCCCGACGAGCTGCGCCGCATTGCCGACGCGGCCGACAAGTACAAGATTCCGACCGTCAAGGTCACGGGCGGCCAGCGCATCGACTTGCTGGGCGTGAAGAAGGAAGACCTGGAAGGCGTGTGGAAGGACATCGGCATGCCCAGCGGCTTTGCCTACGCCAAGTCGCTGCGCACCGTGAAGACCTGCGTGGGCAGCGAGTGGTGCCGCTTCGGCACGCAAGACTCCACGCAGATGGGCAAGGACCTGGAGCGCGCGCTGTGGGCCATGTACTCGCCGCACAAGGTCAAGCTGGCCGTGTCGGGCTGCCCGCGCAACTGCGCGGAGGCCGGCATCAAGGACGTGGGCGTGATCGGCGTCGATTCGGGCTGGGAGCTGTACGTGGGCGGCAACGGCGGCATCAAGACCGAGGTGGCGCAGTTTCTCGTGAAAGTGAAGACGGCCGAGGAAGTGATGGAGTACTCGGGCGCATTCCTGCAGCTTTACCGCGAAGAAGGCTGGTACCTGGAGCGCACGGTGCACTACATCGGCCGCGTGGGCCTTGACTATGTGAAAAAGAAGATCCTTGAGGATGCCGAAGGCCGCAAGTCGCTGTGGGAGCGCCTGCAGTTCGCGCTCGACGGCGAGCCCGATCCGTGGTTCGAATCGGCGCAGGCCTCGGTCGACGTGCGGCAGTTCACGCCGCTGACGGCGTGAGCGGAGAAAACGGGTTGAAACGCAGAATCTTCATCGCTTCCGCGGCAGTGGCCGGCCTGGGCGTCGGCCTGCGCGCCAACGCGCAGGTTGCTGACCTCAACGACGCGATCAACAAGGCGGGCCGCCTGCGCATGCTGTCGCAGCGCGCGAGCAAGGCCTATCTGGCGCTGGTGCAGAAGGTGGAATCGCGCAATGCGCAGCAGGTGCTCGACAAGTCGATCGCGCTGTTCGAGCGCCAGTTGAGTGAGCTCAAGGCCCTTGCGCCCAGCCCGGCCATCCGTGCCACCTACGAGTCGCTCGAAGGCGCCTGGAACGCGTTCAAGAACGAACTCACCGACGCCGCGCCGAGCAAGGAAGAAGCCGCTCAGGTCGTGAAGCTCGACGCCACCGTGCTCGCGCTGGCCAACCAGGGCACCGCGCAGTACGAGGCCGCGTCGGGCAAGTCGGTGGGCAAGCTGGTCAACATCGCGGGCCGCCAGCGCATGCTGTCGCAGCGCATGGCCAAGTTCTACCTGGCCACGGCCATGCAGATCGACCCGGCGGGCAGCACGGCCGAAATCGGCAAGTCGCGCGCCGAATTCCTGGCCGCGCTCGAAGTGCTGCGCAGCGCGCCCGAGGCCACCGCGCAGATCAGGCAAGAGTTGGTGCTGGCCGATGCGCAATGGATCTTCTTCAACCGGGGCCTGCAGCGCCTCGAAGGCGCCGGCGCCTCGCCTGCGTTGATGTCCGACGTGTTCATCAGCAGCGAGAACCTGCTGGCGATCATGGACCGCGTGACCGGCCTGTATTCAGAAATCAAGACATAGACGAGAGAGCCCCACCATGAGCGATTGGAAAGTCATCTGCCGCATCGACGATATCCCCGTGCTCGGCGCCCGCCGCGTGACGCGGCCTGCCGGCGTGGACGTTGCCGTGTTCCGCAACGCCGAGAACGAGGTGTTCGCGCTGCTCGACCGCTGCCCGCACAAGGGCGGCCCGCTGAGCCAGGGCATCGTGTTCGGCACCAGCGTGGCCTGCCCGCTGCACAACTGGGCCATCGGGCTGGACGACGGCTGCGCCAGGTCGCCCGACGAAGGCTGCACGCCGAAGTTCGCCGTGAAGGTGGAAGACGGCGTGGTGCACCTGGACGCGGGCGAGCTGGCCACGCACGCCATCGACCTGGAACGCCCGGTCGCCGGCCCGAAGCCGTTCGCGGTACTGACGGTTCTTCCGCTGGAATAACCCATGACGCTCGAGACCCGCTCCACCTGCCCCTACTGCGGCGTAGGGTGCGGCGTCATCATCGAATCGCAGGGCAGCGAGATCACCGGCGTGCGCGGCGACCCTGACCACCCGGCGAACTTCGGGCGCTTGTGCACCAAGGGCTCGACGCTGCACCTCACGGCCAGCGCCACGGTCACGCGGCAGACGCGGCTGCTGCAGCCCATGCAGCGCCTCGTGCGCGCAGAAGCGCCCACCGCGGTGACGTGGGACACCGCGCTCGACAACGCCGCCGGCAAGTTCGCGCAGGTGATCCGCGACCATGGCCCGGACTCGGTCGGCTTCTATGTGTCGGGCCAGTTGCTCACCGAGGACTACTACGTCTTCAACAAGCTCGCCAAGGGCCTGATTGGCACCAACAACGTCGACACCAATTCGCGCCTTTGTATGAGCAGCGCCGTGGCCGGCTACAAGCAGACGCTGGGCGCCGACGCGCCGCCCGCCTGCTACGACGACCTGAAGCATGCCGGCTGCCTGTTCATCGTGGGCAGCAACACGGCTTGGGCGCACCCCATTCTGTTTCGCCGCATCGAGGACGCGAAGGCCGCGAACCCGGCGCTGAAGATCGTCGTGGCCGACCCGCGCCGCACCGACACGGTCGAGATCGCCGACCTGTTCCTGCCCATCCAGCCCGGCACCGACGTGATGCTGTTCAACGGCATGCTGCACCTGATGCTGTGGGAGGGCTGGATCGACGCGAAGTACATCGCGGCCCACACCAACGGCTTCGACGCATTGAAGGCCACGGTACGCGAATGCACGCCGGACAAGGTGGCGCAAATCTGCGGCATCTCGAAGGAAGACCTGCTCGAAGCGGCGCGGCTGTTTGCCACATCGCCCGCCACGCTGAGCCTGTACTGCCAGGGCCTGAACCAGTCGTCGAGCGGCACGGCGAAGAACGCTGCGCTCATCAACCTGCACCTGGCGACCGCGCAGATCGGCCGCGCCGGCGCGGGCCCGTTCTCGCTGACCGGCCAGCCCAATGCAATGGGCGGGCGCGAAGTCGGCGGCCTCGCCAACCTGCTGAGCGCGCACCGCGACCTGGCGAACCCCGATCACCGCGCCGAAGTGGCTGCGTTGTGGGGCGTGCCCTCGGTGCCCGAGAAGCCGGGCAAGACGGCGGTCGAAATGTTCCAGGCCGCAGCCGACGGCGAGATTCGCGCGCTGTGGATCGCCTGCACCAACCCGGCGCAGTCGATGCCCGACCAGGCCACGGTGCGCCGTGCGCTCGAACGCGCCGAGTTCGTCGTGGTGCAGGAAGCCTTTGCAACCACCGCCACCTGCGCCTTTGCCGACCTGCTGCTGCCCGCCACCACCTGGGGCGAGAAGGAAGGCACCGTGACCAACAGCGAGCGCCGCATCTCGCGCGTGCGCCCGGCCGTGCCGGCGCCCGGCGAGGCGCGCAACGACTGGTCGATTGCGGTGGCCTTCGCGCATCGGCTCGAAAGGCAGCTGGGCCGCGCGTTCACGCTGTTCCCGTACGAGACGGCCGAATCGGTCTGGAACGAGCACCGCGAATCCACGCGCGGGCGCGACCTCGACATCACCGGCCTGAGCTACGCGATGCTGGAGACGGCCGGCCCGCAGCAATGGCCGCTGAAGGAAGGCGAAAGCACCGGCCGCGTGCGCCTCTACGAAGACGGCGTGTTCCCCACGCCCGATGGCCGCGCCCGTTTTGTCGACACGGTCTACAAGCCGGTGGCCGAGGCCCGCGAGGCCCGCTACCCCTTCTCGCTGAACACCGGCCGCCTGCGCGACCAGTGGCACGGCATGAGCCGCACCGGCACCGTCGGCCGGCTGTTCGGCCATGTGTCTGAGCCGGTGGTGCAGATGAACGCCCAGGACATGGCGCGCCGCCAGATCCGCGAAGGCGACCTGGTGCACCTGACCTCCAAGCGCGGCTCGATCATGCTGCCCGCGCGTGCCAGCGCCGAGGTGGGGCTGAGCCAGGCCTTTGTCGCCATGCACTGGGGCGAGGAGTACCTGAGCGGCTGCTCTTCGAGCGGCACGCGGCTCGCGGGCATCAACGCGCTCACCACGCCTGCCTACTGCCCGACCTCGAAACAGCCCGAGCTGAAGCACACGCCGGTGAAGATCCTCAAGGCCGAGCTGCCGTGGTCGCTGCTGGCCATGGCCTGGCTGCCCGACGGCGCCGCGCTGGCCGCGCACCGCGCGCTGCAGCCGATGATGGCGCTGTTTCCTTTTGCGACCTGCGTGCCGTTTGCCGGCAACACGCTGGGCGCCGAGCGCAGCGGCCTTCTCTTTCGCGCCGCCGCGCACGACGCGCCCGACGACGCGCTGGTCGAGAAGATCGAAGCCCTGCTCGGCCTGCAGACCACCGACGCCCTGCGCTACGCCGACCGCCGCCGCGGCCAGCGCCGAACGGCCCGGCTGGTGCGCCGTGCCGACGGCAGCGCCGGCCTCGAAGCCTTCCTGCTGGGCGGCGACACCAGCGCCGAAACCTGGATCTCCACGCTGCTGCGCGAGGAACTGCCGGCACAGAGCTACGGCCGCCTGCTGCTGTCGCCGGGCTCGAAAGCGCCGGTGGCGGTGCAATCGCGCGGCAAGACGGTTTGCACCTGCTTCAACGTGGCGGACGTGGCGATCCAGACCGAACTGGGCCGCTGCACCGGCACCCCCGACGAGCGGCTGGCGAAGCTGCAGGGTGCGCTGAAGTGCGGCACCAACTGCGGCTCGTGCATTCCGGAGCTCAAGCGCATGGTGCGGGCGACGCCGGCCGAGGCGATGGCGGAAGCCCCATGACGGCTCTGTGCATAAGCCGAATGACATTCCGGCATAAGCGTTGCAGGACAATCCACCCACCCATGGGAATCAGCCAATACATCAAGGAAATCGGCCGCGGCGCGCGAGGCGCCAAGCCGCTCACGCGCGAACAGGCCACTGACCTGTTCGGCCAGGTGCTGGACGGCACCGTCACCGACCTCGAAATCGGCGGCTTCTGCCTGGCCATGCGCATCAAGGGCGAAACGCCTGAAGAGATGGCCGGTTTCCTCGACGCCACCCATGCGCGGCTCAACCGCATTCCAGCCGGCGACCGGGCGCTGGTCGTGCTGCCGAGCTACAACGGCGCGCGCAAGCTGCCAGTGCTCACGCCGCTGCTGGCGCTGCTGCTGGCGCGCGAAGGCCTGCCGGTGCTGGTGCACGGCAGCGCGAGCGAAACCTCGCGCGTGCTGGCGTCGAACGTGCTCTCGGCGCTCGACGTGCCGCCCATGACCGCCATCCGCCCCATCGCCAACGGCGAAGCGGCCTTTGCGCCTACCGAGCTGCTGAACCCCGCGCTCAAGCGCCTGCTCGACGTGCGCCGCGTGGTCGGCCTGCGCAACCCAGGCCACAGCGTGGTGAAGCTGATGCAGCCTACCGCCGGCCCCTGCGTAGTGGTGGCCAGCTACACGCACCCCGAATACGCGCGCACCATGGGCGAGACCTTCGAGCTCACGAGCATGACCGCCCTGCTCTCGCGCGGCCTCGAAGGCGAAGTGGTGTCCGACCCGCGCCGCACCGCGCAGATCGACGGCTTCGTGCGCGGCGTGCGCACCGAACTGCAGGCGCAGCAGGCCGGCACCACCGCCGAGGTGCCGGGCCTGCCGAAGGAAATCGACGTCGCCACCACCGCCGACTACACGCGCCGCGTGCTGGCCGGCGAGCTTCCCGTGCCCGAGGCCATTGCGGCGCAAGTCAGGCACATCACGCAACTGGCATCCCACGCATGAAAACCACAGCCCACCCCACTCCCCTCATCACCGGCCACTGCACGCTGGTGGGCGCCGGCCCGGGCGACCCGGAGCTGCTGACCATCAAGGCCGTGAAGGCGATCCAGGCCGCGACGGTGCTGCTGGTCGACGACCTCGTGAACGACGAGATCCTGGCCTACGCCCGCCCCGGCGCACGCATCGTGCACGTGGGCAAGCGCGGCGGCTGCAAGAGCACGCCGCAGGCCTTCATCGAGCGGCTGATGATCACCGCGGTACGCGAAGGCGAGACCGTGGTCCGCCTCAAGGGTGGTGACCCGTTCATCTTCGGCCGCGGCGGCGAAGAGGTGGAGCACCTGCGCGAAGCCGGCATCGAATGCACCGTGGTCAACGGCATCACCGCCGGCCTCGCGGCCGTGACCGCGCTCGGCGTGCCGCTCACGCACCGCGACCATGCACAGGGCGTGGTGTTCGTCACCGGCCATGCCAAGACCGGCGCCGGCGCAGCCGAAGACCCGACCGACTGGCGCGCGCTGGCCGCGACGGCGTACAACGCGCGGCTCACGCTCGTTATCTACATGGGCGTATCGGGCGCCGGGCACATCGAACGCGAACTACTGCAAGGCCTGCCGGGCGACACGCCGGTGGCCGTCATCCAGCATGCGAGCCTGCCGCACCAGCGGCACATCGCGACCACGCTGGGCAACCTGCAGAACGGCATCGCCGAGGCCGGCCTGGCCAGCCCGGCGGTGATCGTGGTGGGCGACGTGCTGCGCGGACTGGCGGCCGCCGAGGTACCGGTGGACGCGGATAAATTCGGTACCTGATCGGCACCTGACCAGGGCGAGGACGGCACGAGCGGCGCGGGCGCCGCGCACCACAACGTGGCATGGATCGTGCTGAGCCACAGGCAATGAATGCCGTCGCCACGCCCGAACCCGCCGCCGTCGAGATCGTCGCGCTCACCAAGCGCTATGCCCCCGGCACACCGGCCGCCGTTGACCAGATAGACCTGCGCATCGCCAGCGGCAGCTACTGCTGCCTGCTCGGTCCGTCGGGCTGCGGCAAGAGCACCACGCTGCGCATGATCGCGGGCCACGAATCGGTCACCAGCGGCGACATCCTGCTGGACAACCGCAACATCACCGACCTGCCCGCGGCCGCGCGCGGCACGGCGATGATGTTCCAGAGCTTCGCCCTGTTTCCGCACCTCTCGGCCACCGACAACGTGGCCTTCAGCCTCAAGATGAAAGGCGTCGGCAAAGCCGAGCGCCACAAGCGTGCCAACGACCTGCTCGAACGCGTCGCGATGGGTCACCTGGCCAACCGCAAGCCGGGTGAGCTTTCCGGAGGCCAGCAGCAGCGCGTGGCGCTGGCGCGCGCACTCATCACCGAGCCGCGCGTGCTGCTGCTCGACGAGCCGCTGTCGGCGCTCGACCCTTTCCTGCGCATCCAGATGCGCGCCGAACTGCGGCGCTGGCAGAAGGAACTGGGCCTGACCTTCGTGCACGTCACGCACTCGCAGGAGGAGGCGATGGCGCTGGCCGACACCATGGTCGTCATGAACCACGGGGTGATCGAGCAGGTCGGCTCGCCGCACGCGGTCTACAACCACCCGGCGAGCGAGTTCGTGGCGCGCTTCATGGGCGGCCACAACGTGTTCGACACGCCGGCCGGCCCGATTGCGGTGCGCAACGATCGCATGCGGATTGCCGCGGCTTCGGAGGCTGGTTCGGACGGCACTGCCCTCGCCGCGACCGTCACCGACGTCGAATACCAGGGCACCTACGTGCTGCTCGGCCTGGCGCTCGACGGCGCCGCCGCCGGGCGCCAGAACGTCTCCGTGCTGCTCGGTGAAGCCGCTTTCCTCGCGCGCCCCTATGCGCACGGCGAGGCGGTGCGCCTCTCGTGGGCCGAGGCCGACGCACGCGTACTCGGCCCCGGCGTCAAGCCGCCGGGCGAGCGGACTTCGGCGCCCACCAGTGCCGGGGCTCACCAGCGCGACGACACAGCCGCGCTCGCCATGACCCTGTGAGCGCATCCGCAACCCGCCTCTCTTTTTCTCGCGTTCGTTTCTTTCCACTTTTTTCTCTGGAGACTCAGCCATGACCGATCCCATCGACTCGTCCAACGGCGTCAAGCGCCGCACCCTCCTGCAAGGCACGGCCGGCATCCTGGCCACGGGCATCGCGCCCTTCGTGCATGCGCAGGAAAAGATCGTGCTGCGCTACCTCGGCACCGCGGTGAACCAGGACAAGGCGATTGCCGAGAAGTTCAAGGCCGACACCGGTATCGAGATTCAGTACGTGGCCGTGACCACCGACGACGTGACCAAGCGCGCCGTGACCGCCCCCAACAGCTTCGACCTGATCGACACCGAGTTCTTCTCGCTCAAGAAGATCGTGCCGACCGGCAACCTGAAGGGCATCGACACCAAGCGCGTGAAGAACGCCGACAAGATCACCTCGCTCTTCACCAAGGGCGAAGTGGCCGGCAAGAAGGTCGGCAACCAGGGCACGGCGCCGGTCAAGGTGATCTACCTCGAAGGCGAGAAGAGCAAAGTCTTCGCGAAGTCGGCCACGCAGTTCATGTCGCTCATTCCGACCACCTACAACGCCGACACGCTGGGCATCCGCCCCGACTTGATCAAGCGCCCGATCTCTTCGTGGGCCGAGTTGCTGAACCCCGAGTTCAAGGGCAAGACCGCGATCCTGAACATTCCGTCGATCGGCATCATGGACGCTGCGATGGTGGTGGAAGCCAAGGGCATCCACAAGTACGCCGACAAGGGCAACATGACCAAGGCCGAGATCGACCTGACGATCAAGACCCTGATCGAGGCCAAGAAGGCCGGCCAGTTCCGCGCGCTGTGGAAAGACTTCAACGAGTCGGTGAACCTCATGGCCTCTGGCGAGGTCGTGATCCAGTCGATGTGGTCGCCCGCGGTCACGGCCGTACGCAGCAAGGGCATCGACTGCACCTTCCAGCCGCTCAAGGAAGGCTATCGCGCCTGGGCCTCGGGCTTCGGCCTGCCGGCCACGCTCTCGGGCAAGAAGCTCGACGGTGCTTATGAGTTCATCAACTGGTTCCTCGACGGCTGGGCCGGCGCGTACCTCAACCGCCAGGGCTACTACAGCGCCGTGCTCGACACCGCCAAGACCAAGATGGAAGCCTACGAGTGGGCCTACTGGATGGAAGGCAAGCCCGCCGCGCAGGACATCAAGAGCCCGCAGGGCGATGTGATCGCCAAGGCCGGCTCGGTGCGCGACGGCGGCAGCTACGAACAGCGCATGGGCGGCATCGCCTGCTGGAACGCGGTGATGGACGAGAACGAGTACATGGTGCGCAAGTGGAACGAGTTCGTCGCGGCCTGACCTTCGACCTGAGCCTGTGAGCGCTCCCTCGACCAGCGCGTCCGTCGCCACCACGCCCATCCACGCCGTCAAGGCGTGGTGGCAGGCGGCGCCATTCGCGCTGGTGTTTCTGCTGTTCTTTTTGATTCCGCTGGCGCTGGTCGCGATGGTCAGCCTGTGGAACTTCAACGAATACGAGCTGATCCCTGCGGTCACGCTGCGCAACTACCTGAGCCTGTTCGAGGGCTGCTCGCGCCTCACCGACAACGGTGACCTGTGCGTCACGCTCAACACCTACCTGAGCACGTTCAAGTTCTGCGTGCTGGTGTGGGGCATCACGCTGTTGATCGGCTTTTCGGTTGCGTACTTCCTGGCGTTCCACGTGCGCTCCTCGACCATGCAGACGGTGCTGTTCGTGCTGTGCACCGTGCCCTTCTGGACCTCGAACGTGATCCGCATGATCTCGTGGGTGCCGCTGCTGGGACGCAACGGGCTGGTCAACCAGGCGCTCATGGGCATGGGCCTCGTGAACCAGCCTGTGGAGTGGCTGCTGTTCTCCGACTTTTCGGTGGTGCTGGCCTTCGTGCACCTCTACACGATGTTCATGATCGTGCCGATCTTCAACAGCATGATGCGCATCGACCGCTCGCTGCTCGAAGCAGCCAGCGACGCCGGCGCCTCGGGCTGGCAGACGCTCTGGAACGTGGTGGTGCCGCTGTCGCGGACGGGCATCCTGATCGGTTCGATCTTCGTCATCACCATCGTCATGGGCGACTTCGTCACCATCGGCGTGATGGGCGGCCAGCAGATCGCCTCGATCGGCAAGATCATCCAGGTGCAGACCTCGTACCTGCAGTTTCCGCTGGCTGCTGCCAACGCGATGATCTTGTTGGCGGTGGTACTGATGATCATCTGGGGGCTGACCCGGCTGGTCGACATTCGCAAGGAGCTCTAGGGTGAACTTGGAGCAACACAAATGAGCCAACGCATCGGCGAACAACGCAGCCCTGGTTTCTGGCCTCTCGCCACGGTATTCGCCCTGTTCGTGCTGTTCCTCTACGGCCCGATGATCACGATCTTCGTGCTGAGCTTCCAGGGCCCCGAGGGCGGCCTCACCTTCCCCCTGCGCGGCGTTTCGCTGCACTGGTTCTACAAGCTGGCCGAGGGGTTGGGCACCGTCGACATCGGCGCAGCCTTCAGACGTTCGCTCGCGCTGGGCGCGGTGGTGATGGCCTTCACCGTCGTGCTGTCGGTGCTGGCAGGCCTGGCATTCCGCAAGAAGCTCGCCGGCAGCAACGCCCTGTTCTTCGTCACGGTGGCCAGCCTCATCATGCCGTCGATCATCATTTCGCTGGGCATCGGCCTGCAGTTCCGGCTGATCGATACCGGCATCAAGAGCATGCTGACGGCAATGGACGCGACCACGCTGCTCGAAGGCTATGGCACCGCGCTCGGCCTGTTCAGCTCCGCCCTTGGCGCGCACCTGACCTGGACGCTGCCCTTCGGCCTGCTCATCATGTTCGCGGTGTTCAACCGCTTCAACCCCGCCTACGAGGAAGCCGCTCGCGACCTCGGCGCCACGCCGTGGCAGACCTTCCGCTTCGTGGTGCTGCCACTGATCGGCCCTTCGATCGTGGGCATCGGCATGTTCGGCTTCACGCTGTCGTGGGACGAGATCGCCCGCACCTCGCAGGCCATTGGCGACGTCAACACGCTGCCGCTCGAACTGCAAGGGCTGACGTCGACCGTGACCACGCCGTCGATTTATGCGCTGGGTACGGTGACCACCGTCGTGTCGCTGCTCGTGATGGCAGCGGCGCTGGGCTCGGCCGCGCTGCTGCGCCGCAGGGCGGTGCGGCCCAGGTGAGCTTTTTCCTACAGCCACCTCTAAAATCGCGCTCCAACACAAAGTACAAGCGAGAGAGGTGGGCACATGCTGGACATCGACAAACTCAACGAATTCACTCATAACCACGGCGAACTGCGCCGAGGCCAAGGACTGGTCACAGGCACCATCGCGCTGAGCCTGGCCATCCTGTGCTTCCTGGGTGTGCTGGCCTTTCACTTCCCGCAGTACCTCACCACGCCCGAGCTGCGCAAGAGCTACAACGTCGACGTGATGAGGTTCATCCTGCTGGCGGCGCTGGTCATCGCGGGTGGGCTGTCGCTGGTCAACATCATCTTCAACCGCTCGCGTTGGCTCTCCTCCGCCGCGTTCCTGCTGGTGGTGGCGTCGGCGCTGCTGGGCGGGCACAAGGTGCCGGTGCACGACTTCGCGGACAACACGCCGTACATCGGGCTTGACTGGTTCATCCTCGACCTGCTGGGCTCGTCGCTGATCTTCATCTTCATCGAGAAGCTCTTCGCGCTGCGCAAAGACCAGCCCGTGTTCCGCGAAGAGTGGCAGACCGACTTCCACCACTTCGTGGTCAACCACATGATCGTGGGCTTCGTGCTGCTGGCCACCAACCTGATGGTGCACAAGCTCTTCGGCTGGGCCGCCAACGACGGCATTCGCGGCTGGGTGGGCAACCTGCCGTTCTGGGCCGGGCTGCTGCTGATCGTTCTGGTGGCTGACCTCGTGCAGTACTGGACGCATCGCGCCTACCACGAGGTGCCGGTGCTGTGGCGCCTGCACGCGGTGCATCACAGCGTGAAGAGCATGGACTGGATGGCCGGCTCGCGCCAGCACATCCTGGAGCTGCTGATCACGCGCACGCTGGTGCTCGCCCCCATCTATGTGCTGGGCTTCAGCAAGGACGTGATCGACGCCTACATCGTGGTGGTCGGCTTCCAGGCGGTGTTCAACCACTGCAACGTGAGCGTGCGGCTCGGTCCGCTGCGCTACCTGATCGTGACGCCCAACTTCCACCACTGGCACCACAGCCAGGACCAGGAAGCACTCGACAAGAACTACGCGGCGCACTACGCCTTTCTCGACTACATCTTCGGCACCGCGGTGAAGAGCACCAAGCTCTGGCCCGAAAAATACGGTGTGCTGGGCGACTACGTGCCCAACGGCTTTTTCAAGCAGCTGAAGTTTCCGTTCGTCTGGAAGGGCTGATGCGGGCCGCGTTCAAGACCGCCGCGGTCGTCGTTGCCGCGGGCACTGCCCTGCTGCTCACGGCCTGCGCCACCCGCATCGACCTGCCGACCAAAGAGGCCGGGCTGCGCCTGCGGGTGCAGAGCTCGGTCATCGCGCCTGGCAATGGCGGCGAGCTCATCGCGGCCGACGCGCTGGAGCCGGGCGACATCCTGCTGACCTCCATCGCCACGGTGAACTCCTTCGGCATCCGGCTGGGCACTTTCTCGCCGGTGAGCCATGCGGTGCTGTACCTCGGCGACGGCCAGATCGCCGAAGCCGTGGGCACCGGCGTGCGCGCGCGGCCGCTGGCCGAACTGGTCGATGAAGAGCAGATGGTGGTGGCCTTTCGCGTGCCGGGCGTCGACGAAGCCGGTGCCGGGCGCATGCGCGAATGGGCGCTGTCGCAGGTTGGCGCGCGCTACAACACCGTGGGCGTGCTGCTGAACGCGCCTTTCGTGCTCAACCGGCGCCTGTGCGAACTGCCGCTGGTGCCGGGCGCAGTCAGCAACTACTGCGTGAGCGGCATGGCGATAGTGCAGCTGGGCGCAAGCCGCGACGACCAGTTCTTCTGCTCGCAGTTCGTGCTCGAGGCCTACAAACGGGCTGGCCTGCCGATCACCAGCGCCGACCCGCGCTGGGTGAGCCCGTCCGACCTGCTGCACATGCGCGAGGGCGATGTGCCCTCCATTGCCGCCACGCAGCCGCTGCGCTACGTGGGCCACCTGAAATACAACCCGCCGCCGCTGCTCGCGGCAGATGGCCCTTGAGCGCGGCCGCTTCATCGCGCTTCGACGTCGTCGTGATCGGCGCCGGGGCCGCCGGGCTGTTCTGCGCCGGCTTGGCGGGCCAGCGCGGGCTCAAGGTACTGGTGGTGGATCACAGCGAAAAGGTGGGCGAGAAGATTCGTATCTCGGGCGGCGGGCGCGCCAATTTCACGAATCGCGACCTCGACGTGCGCGCGCCGCAGCGCCACTTCATCGGCGACAACCCTAATTTCTGCCGCTCGGCGCTGTCGCGCTATGCGCCGCAGCAGTTCATCGAGCTGGTGCAGAAGCACGGCATTGCCTTCCACGAGAAGCACAAGGGGCAGCTGTTCTGCGATGGCTCGTCGCAGCAGATCGTCGACATGCTGCTGGCGGAATGCGCGGCCGGCGGGGTCGAGCGCTGGCAGCCGTGCAAGGTCGGGAAGATTGCATTTTCTGACGCTGATGCCGATGGATCGGGCGATGGCAGCTATCAAATCGAGAGCGATCGCGGCCTTATCGAGACACCGAAGATCGTGGTCGCCACCGGTGGCCTGTCGATCCCGCAGATAGGCGCCAGCGACTTCGGCTACCGCCTTGCCGAGCAATTCGGTCTGCGCCTGGTCACGCCCCGTCCGGCGCTGGTGCCGCTGACCTTCGGCGGCGAAGGCTGGGCGCCGTATGCCGAGCTGGCCGGCCTGGCGCTGCCGGTGCGCATCGAGACCGGGGCGAAGAAGGAAAAGATGGCTTTCCTCGAAGACCTGCTCTTCACCCACCGGGGCCTGTCGGGGCCGGCGGTGCTGCAGATTTCGAGCTACTGGAAACCCGGCACCCCGCTCACGCTGGATTTCGCGCCCGGCGTGAATGTGGCGGAGGCGCTGGGCGAAGCCAAGCTTCGCTCGAAAAAGCGCATCGCCAACGAACTGGCTGCTCTGGTGCCCTCCCGGCTGGCAGACGCCTGGGTCGGACAGGATCCGGCGCTGCAACGGCCGGTCAACGAAGCCGCCGACAAGGCGCTGGCGGCCCTGTCGGAGCGCATCGCCCGCTGGCAGATCACCCCCAGCGGAACCGAAGGTTACAAAAAAGCCGAGGTGACGGCCGGCGGCGTCGACACCCGCGACCTGTCGTCCCAGACCATGGAATCGAAGCAACCGGGCCTGTATTTCATCGGCGAAGTGGTCGATGTGACCGGCTGGTTGGGCGGATACAACTTCCAATGGGCCTGGGCGAGCGCCCATGCGTGCGCAACCGCGCTATAATCGCGGGCTAACTCTTGGCCTCCCCTCAACGGCCGCAAAAAGTTTTCAGTTGAGGAACCCCGGCTTGGGGCCTCGATCTCTCCAAGCCAAATTCATTTCAACGATTCATCAATGACCACCATCCGCGTTAAAGAAAACGAGCCCTTCGACGTCGCACTGCGCCGTTTCAAGCGCACCATCGAAAAGCTCGGCCTACTGACCGACCTGCGCGCCCGCGAGTTCTACGAAAAGCCGACCGCCGAGCGCAAGCGCAAGAAGGCCGCCGCGGTTAAGCGCCACTACAAGCGCGTGCGCAGCATGCAGCTGCCCAAGAAGCTGTACTAAGCAACACCCAGGGCGGCCGGCTCCAGACGAAAGTCAGCACCGCCGCCCAGTTGCCTCAGCCGCGCCAGGGAAACCTGCCGCGGCTTTTGTTTTTTCCGAAAGGTTGCCGAATGACTCTCAAAGAACAAATCACCGAAGACATGAAGACGGCGATGCGCGCCAAGGACTCCGAGCGCCTGGCCACCATCCGCCTGCTGCTCGCGGCCCTGAAACAGAAGGAAGTCGACGAGCGCGTGGAGCTCGACGACGCCATGGTCGTCGCCATCGTCGACAAGATGGTCAAGCAGCGCAAGGACTCGATCGCCGCCTTCACCACCGGTGGCCGCCCCGATCTGGCCGACAAGGAAGCTGCCGAGATCAAGGTGCTGGAGGCCTACCTGCCCCAGCGCATGAGCGCCGATGAAACGGTGGCCGCGGTGAAGGCCATCGTGGCCGAACTGGGCGCCAGCGGCCCCGGCGACATGGGCAAGGTGATGGGCGTGGTCAAGACCCGCCTTGCCGGCAAGGCCGACATGGGCCAGGTCAGTGCAGCGGTCAAGGCCGCTCTGACGGGCGCCTGATGATGAACAACACCGGCAGCCCCTCCGCCACGATCCCCAAGGCCTGCGCCTGCATGGTTGACGCGCGGGGCCGGCTGCTGGTGTTCCGCCATCCCGAGGATGGCAACATGCAGCTGCCCAAGGGCACCATCGAGCCCGGCGAATCGCCTGAAGTGGCGGTGCGCCGCGAACTGCTCGAAGAATCGGGCCTCGACTACACCGGCCCGCTGCAATCGCTGGGGACGCTGCACCGCGAATGCGAAGCCGGCGTCGAAGGCAACACGCACCGCCACCCGCAGCTGTGGCATCTGTTCCTGATGCGTGCCGAGGGTGCCCTGCCCGAAACCTTCACGCACATGGCCACGGGCAGTCCTGAAGAAGAAGGCCTTGTGTTCGCGTTCCGCTGGCTCGAAGCCGGCGACGCACTCGACGACTTCGCCCTGCCCTACCGCCAGACCATCGAACGCGTGCGCGCTGCCCTGCTGCTGGCAGCCTGACTTCGGCTCACAGCCCGGCGCGCGCGGCCATGTACAGGCCCAGCAGCGCCAGCCCGATCAGGAAGCAGCGCTTGAACACCGCCACCGACAGCCGCCGCCGCAGCCAGGTCCCGAGCACCATGCCGCCGATGGCCGGCACCAGCATCGCGACGGATCCACCCATCGCCGACATCGGATAACCCCCGTTCCCGGCCAGCCCGATGGCCAGCACCACGGTCGAGGTGGTGAACGAGATTCCCATCGCCTGGATCAGCGAATCGCGCTGGAACCCCAGCGCCTGCAGGTACGGCACCGCCGGCACCGCGAACACCCCGGTCACAGCCGTCACAAGCCCCGTGACGATGCCCACCAGCGGCCCCACCCAGCGCGCCTGCGCATCGCTCACGTGAAGCTGCCGCCCGGTCAGCCCCCAGACCGCGTAGACAACCAGCGCCACCCCGAGCGCGAACGAAGCCCAGGCCCCCGCCGGCACGCCCAGCCATAGCGCCCCGCCCAGCGTGCCGATCACGACGCCCACCTGCATGCTGCCGATGCGCCGCAGCACCGGCATGAAGGTCGCGCGCGGTCCGGTCTGCCAGATGTTGGTGACGAGCGACGGCACGATAAGCAGCGCGGCCGCCTGCACCGGCGACATCCACAGCGCGAGCAGCGCCATCGACACCGTCGGCAGCCCGAGGCCGACCACGCCCTTGATCACCCCGGCCAGCAGGTACACCGCCGCAGCAGCGGCCCAGAAACTCGTTGTGTCGATCGAATGCGTCATCGGGACACGACTCTGCCGACGAAGCCGGCCTCTGGAAATCGGGCATTTGCAGAGGTAGCCTCAGGCTGTGGCTGAGGCTCCTGGTGCACACTCCGCCGAACCATGCGATTCGATCTCACCGACCTGCGGCTCTTCATCAATGTCGTCGAAGCCGGCAGCCTCACCGGCGGCGCCGGGCGCTCGCACATGACGCTGGCCTCCGCCAGCCAGCGCGTGCGCGGCATGGAAGACGCCCTCGGCACCCCGCTGCTCACCCGCCATGCGCAGGGGGTGCGCCCCACCGAGGCCGGCCGCACGCTGCTGCACCATGCGCGCGTCGTGCTGCAGCAGATGGAGCGGCTGCGCGGCGAGCTCGGCGAGTACGGCCAGGGCCTCAAGGGCCATGTGCGCTTCATGTGCGGCACCTCGGCGCTGACCGAGCACCTGCCCGAGGTGCTGAGCCGCTTTCTCGCCGAACATCCGCGCATATCGGTCGACCTGGAGGAACGCCCCAGCCCCGACACGGTGGACGCGCTGCGCGCCGGCCTGTGCGACATCGGCATCGTCTCGGATGCCATCGACAGCGAAGGCCTCGAATGCCACCCCTTCCGCCGCGACGACCTCGTGCTCGTGATGCCGCGCGGCCACGCCCTGGCCGGGCGTCGGCGCCTACGGCTGGCCGACGTAGTCGACAGCGAATTCGTCGGCCTGCCCGCGGACAGCGCGCTGCAGTTGCTGATCACCCAGCATGTGCGTGCGCTCGGCAAGCACTTGGCCTACCGGGTGCGCGTGCGCAACTTCGAGGCCGTGTGCCGCATGGTGGAGTACGGCATCGGCGTCGGCATCGTGCCGCAGACCGCGGCCGAACGTTGCGCCCGTTCGATGAAGATCGCGCGCGCCTCGCTCGCCGACAAATGGGCCGAGCGCACGCTGATGGCCTGCGTGCGCTCGTCGGAAGACCTGCCGCTCAATGCCCGGCGCATGCTCGAGCACCTGATCGCGCCTCCGGAAGAAGCTACGAAGAAGTGACGGGCTCCGCAAACTCGATCTGGATCTTCACGTCGGTCGCACGCCCCGCGGCTGCTTCTTCGAAGGCCTCGACGCCGTCCTCGAACGCGAAGGTGCGCGAGATGAAGGGCTTCACGTCGACCTGCCCCGATGCGATCAGCGCCAGCGCGCGCGGGAAGATGTTGGCGTAGCGGAACACCGACTCGATGCGCGCCTCCTTCGCCTGGATCGCGACGATGTCGAAAGCCACCTTGCCAGCGGGTATGCCCACCATCACGAGGCAGCCGCCGGGGCACAGCAGCTCGAAGATGTCGTCGAAGGCGCGCGCGCTGCCGCTGGCCTCGAACACCACGTTGGCGCCCCAGCCGTCGGTCAGCGCCTTCACGGTGTCCGCGAGTTTTGCCTCGCGCACATTGACAGTGGTGACGGCCGGGTTGCTTGCGAACAGCGCTAGCTTTTCCGGCACGAGGTCCGCAAGAATCACGCGCGCCGCGCCACCCGCGAGCGCGGCCAGCGCCGTCATCGCGCCGATGGTGCCCGCACCGATGACCACCGCCACGTCGCCCGGCTTCAGCGCTGCCTTCTTCGCGGCCTGCAGACCGATGGCCAGCGGCTCGACGATGGCGCCTTCGCCAAAGCTCACGTTGTCGGGCAGGCGGAAGGTAAAGGCCGCCGGATGCACCACGAACGGCGTGAGGCAACCGTGGATCGGCGGCGTGGCCCAGAAGCGCACGGCCGGGTCGAGGTTGTAGATGCCTTCGAGCGTGGCGCGCGAATCCATCTGCGGGATGCCGGGCTCCATGCACACGCGGTCGCCGGGCTTCAGGTGCGTGACTTCCGCCCCTACCTCGACCACCACGCCCGAGGCCTCGTGGCCCAGGATCATCGGCTGGTCCACCACGTAGGGGCCGATGCCGCCGTGCTGGTAGTAGTGGACGTCACTGCCGCACACGCCCACGGTGTGCATGCGGATCTTCACGTCGCGCGGTCCCATGTCCAGGGGAAGGTCGACGTCGCGCAGCCTGAGCTCGTGCGCTTTTTCCAGAACCAGTGCTTTCATTTCTTTTCGTCCTTGAAGGGTGTTGGGGGGCTGTGCGTCAATGCAAAGAGGTGTCGGCGCGCAGCAGCGAGGCGCCCGTGTCGATGTCGAACAGGTGCACCTGCAACGGGTCGGCCACGAAGCGCACCGCGTCGCGTAGCCGCGGACACTGGGCCGAGGGCATCAGCGCGGCGATTTCACTCTCGCCCTGGCCGAAGCTCACCAGCACCTCGTTGCCGAGGTACTCGATGAGCTGCACCTCACCGGCAAAGCCACCGTCGCGGCCGCCTTGCGTGTCGGCTTGCAGGTGCGCGGGGCGCACGCCCAGCGTCACGCGCTCGCGGCCTTCGAGCGCGAAGCGGCGCGCGTCCACGCGCACCGTGCCCTCGCGGCCCGCCAGCTCGAAGCAGCCGCCGGCATCTCGCACCATCATCTCGACCAGGTTCATCGGCGGCGTGCCGATGAAGCCGGCCACGAAGGCCGAGCGCGGCCGCTCGAAGATCTCGCGCGGCGAACCGACCTGCTCGATGCGCCCGTCGCGCAGCAGCACGATGCGGTCGGCCAGCGTCATGGCCTCGTGCTGGTCGTGCGTGACGTACACGGTGGTGGTCTTCAGCGCCTGGTGCAGCCGGGCGATCTCGATGCGCATGTGGTTGCGCAGCTTGGCGTCAAGGTTCGACAACGGCTCGTCGAACAGGAACACCTTGGGCGTCTTGATCATGGCGCGCGCAATAGCCACGCGCTGCTGCTGGCCGCCCGACAGCTCGGTGGGCCTGCGCTGCAGGTAGCGCTCCAGCCCCAGCGTGTCCGACACCTCCTTGATGCGCGCATCGATCTCGGCCTTGGGCACCTTCAGGCGCTTGAGGCCGAACGCGATGTTGTCGCGCACGCTCATGTGCGGATAGAGCGCGTAGTTCTGGAACACCATGGCAATGCCGCGCTCCTGCGGCGGCAGGTCGTTCACGCGCTGGCCGCCGATCAGCAGGTCGCCGTCGGAAATATCTTCCAAGCCTGCGAGCATGCGCAGGATGGTCGACTTGCCGCAACCCGAGGGGCCGAGGAACACGACGAACTCGTTGTCGGACACGTCGAGGTCGAACTGGTGCACGACCTGCGTGTCGCCGTAGCGCTTGATGATGTTGTGACAGCTGATTGCGGACATGTTGTTCTTCGAGGGAAAAGAAATGATCTGGCTCATGCGGCATCGCGCTTGCGCTTGAAGGCGGCGTTGAGAAAACCGCTAAGTACGCCGACCATGAGCAGCGGCGGCAGCGACAGCAAGATGACCGAGGCGTTCAAGATGCCCCACGGCACGTCGCGCCCCAGCTGGCTCAGCTCCGACGCGACGATGGGCAGCGTCTTCGCATCCGACGTGGTGAGCATCAGCGCAATGAGAAACTCGTTCCACACCAGCACGAAGCCGAAGGCGATGGCGCCGACCAGCGAGCGCGCGGCAATCGGCAGCGCAACCTTGAAGAAGATCGCGTAGGGGCCGTAGCCGTCGACGCGGCCCGCCTCTTCCACCTCTTTCGGCACTGCTTTGAAGGCGGGTATGGCGAGCCAGATCACGGTCGAGAGCGTGAGCAGCGTGTAGGTGACGATCAGCGCGATGCGCGTGTCGTACAGCTCCAGCTGCAGCCAGATCACCATGAGCGGAATGGCCACAGCCACGGGCGGCAGGAAGCGCATCGACAGCACGAAGAACTGGATGTCGTCCGCCCAGCGCAGCGGATAGCGCGCGAGCGCATAGGCGGCCGGCAGCCCGAGCACCGCGCCAGCGATCACCGCCGCGCCCACCACCACGATGGAGTTGAGCAGCCCCAGCGCCACTGCCTCGCGGCTCAGCACGTAGATGTAGTTCTCCAGCGTGGGCGTGAAGAAAATCTTCGGCACTGCCGAGACGATGTCCACCCGGTTCTTGAACGAGTTGAGAAAGGTCCAGAGCACCGGCACCAGCGCGGAGAGCCCTGCGCCAACCAGCACCAGCCGCGCGAGCAGCGTGCCGATGGAGAGTTTTCTTTTTCTGGAAGCACTCATTTCGGTCGCGTCCATTTCCAGATGTAGGTGAACGCCACGGTCGAGGCGACCATCATCAGCACAGCCATGCTCGACGCATACGAGATACGCCCAGACTCGATGAAGCCCTGCGAGAAGGCGTACATGTCCAGCGTCTCGGTCGAGATGCCGGGGCCGCCGCGCGTCATCACATAGATCAGGTCGAATGCGCGCAGCGACTCGACCATCTTCACGAAAGTCAGGCTGATGAGCGGCGCCTTCAGCATCGGCAACGCGACATACGCGTACACCTCCCACGTCTTCGCATGGTCCATGCGCGCGGCCTCGAAGGGCTGCGGTGGCAGCGTCTCGAGCAGCTTCAGCACGATGACCGCGAAGAACAGCCCCCATTGCCACACGTCCACGAAAGCCACGGTGAGCAGCGCCGTGAGCGGGCTGGCGAGCAAGTCCAGCGGCTCGCCGGTGATCGCCTTGTACGGATACGTCAGCAGCCCGAACAGCGGATGAAAAGCGAACTTCCACACGAAGGCGGCCGACACGCGCGGCAGCAGCACCGGCACGATGAACAGCATCGACAACACGTTGCGCCAACGCGCGGTGGTGCACTGGAACAGCAGCACCCCCAACAGCACCGCGAGCCCCATGGTCGCGCTGACGGTCAGCACCTCCCAGACCAGCGACACGCGCACCGAGTTGAGGAAACGCCGGTCGGAAAAGAGCTGGATGTAGTTCGAGAACCACACCCAGCCTGAATCCGCCTGCCCCAGTTCACGGTCCTGCAGCGAGATGCCGATCGCGAAAAGGGTGGGCACCAGTGCCAGCACCGCCAGCACCAGCAACCCGGGCCCGATGAAGACGAGAGGCAGCCTCGTCGTCTTCTTTTTCTTCTCCCTGAGCGTCATTACTTCTTGCGCCGCGCGATCAGTTGCTTCGCATAGGCGTCGAGTTCATCGAGCCCGGCCTTGATGTCGGTGCGCGAGCCGGTGATCAGTTCTTCGAGAATGATCCCCCACCGGTCGCCGAGATCGGGCCAGGCGGCGTCCTGCCAGAAGTTCACGGCCGTGAGCTTGCCGGTGTCGGCCAGTGCCTTGCCGAGGTCGGCGCCATAGCGCTTGGCGAACTCGGGGCTGCCCAGCACGCTGGTGCGGTTGAGTTCACCGAACTGGCCTTCTGCGAGGCGGCGCTGCTCCTGTTGCTTGGAGGTAGCCCAGGCGATGAACAGGCCCGCGCACTTCTTCGCCTCCTCGGTCTTGTTGGCCTTGGCACCGATGGCCAGCCCGTGGCCGTAGCCGCCACCGGTCAGCGGCGAAGGCGGCGGCAGGTAGGCGACCTTGCCGATCACGGTCGACATCTTGGGGTCGAGCGCATTGCCGGCCAGCGGGGTCGACTCGATCAGCATCGCCACCTTGCCCGCCAGGAAGGCGCCGGTGGCTTCGTCCCAGCCGCCGGTCTTGGTGCCGGGGGCGGAATACTTGAACAGGTCGAGGTAGGTCTGCGTGGCCTTCACCGCGGCGGGCGAATCGAACACGGGCTTGTCGCCATCGAACCACTGGCCGCCGTAGCCGCGGAAGAAAGGCATCCAGCGCCACACATTAGCGCCCGAACCGCGTTGGCCGCGCAAGGCCACGCCGTAGATGCCGTGGGCCGGGTCGTTGAGCTTCTTCGCGGCTTCCACAAACTCGTCGAGCGTGGTGGGCGGCTTGATGCCGGCCTTCTCGAGCAAGTCCTTGCGGTAGACCAGCAGGTCGCCGCCGCCGGTGAGCGGCGCGAACCAGGCCTGGCCGTCGAAGGTCGCGACTTTCTGGCGGCCGGGGTCGAAGTCGGCGTAGTCGTAGTCGGCGGGGTAGTACTTCGCCAGCGGCACGATCCACTTCGACTGGGCGAACAGCGGCACGTTGGCCTCGTCGACGTAGTACACGTTGTACTTGCCGACGGTCGAGGCGTCGGCGCGGGTCTTGGTGCGGCGGTCGTTCTCGTTGAGGTTGTCGATGTTGAACGAGGCGCCGCTCAGGGCCTTGAACTCGTCCTTGTACTTTTCCAGCAGGGTCAGGCCGTCGCGCGGCTGGGACAGCACGCGCACATCGTCCTTGCAGGCCTGCTGCGCCTGCACATGGCCCGCCGCGGCCAATGCCGCCAGCAACAGTGCCCCGGCCTTGATGCCGCGAGTGGTTCGGTTCGTCATCGTTCGTCTCCTGGTCTTGCTTTGTGAAGGGCTTGCGAGAGGGACGAAGCGTATGCAGCCGCGGGCCGGCGCCGCGTACACGTGCGCCGGCTGACTGGTACTTCGATGACCAGCAGGCTTGGGGTTTTGCCGGATGGGGTGGCGCGCGAATCCGCCAGTCAGTTGCAATGTAAAACCAGATAGATAGAATCCGTGTGGTTTTGTTTTGAAACCAAGAATGCCATTTCTGGAATCCACCATGACCCACTACCGCACCGCCACCGTCGACGGCCTGAACATCTTCTACCGCGAGGCGGGAGACCCGGCGCTGCCGACCCTGCTCCTGCTGCACGGCTTTCCGGCCTCCTCCTTCATGTACCGGGAGCTGATCGAGCGGCTGGCCCATCGCTTCCACGTCATCGCGCCGGACTATCCCGGCTTCGGGCACAGCGATGCGCCATCGGTCGTCGAGTTCAGCTACACCTTCGACCACCTCGCCGACATCGTCGAGAAGTTCACCGACCAACTCGGCCTGAAGCGCTACGGCCTCTACATGCAGGACTTCGGCGGCCCGGTGGGATTCCGGCTGGCCAGCCGCCACCCTGAAAAAGTGAGCTTCCTGGTCGTGCAGAACGCCAACGCCTACGAAGAAGGATTGCCGGACGACTTCTGGGGCCTGGCCCGCGAGCTGTGGCGAGACCCGTCGCCGGTCAACTACGCCAGGATCCGCGAAGCCGCCATGTCGGACGCAGCCCTGGAATGGAACTACACCCACGGCGTGAAAGACCCGACGCGCATCGACCCGGACAACTGGCTGCTGCAGCGTGCCCTGCTGGCCCGCCCCGGCAACAAGGACGCGATGGCGGCCCTGCTGCACGACTACGGCAACAACCTCTCACACTACCCGGCCTGGCAGGCCTACTTCCGCAAGCACCAGCCGCCGACCCTGGTCGTGTGGGGCGCCAACGACGTGATCTTTCCGCCGTCGGGCGCGTACCCGTACCAGCGCGATCTGCGGCAGATCGACTTCAAGCTGCTCGACACCGGGCATTTCGCGCTCGAGGAACTGGGCGAAGTGATCGCCGCCCACATCGAGCGCTTCCACGACGCCTTACATGCCTGACGGCAGCACATCGCCATGCAATTGAACATCGATGCGGCCGCGGCCCGGAATGCAGAGGCACGGCCTGCCGCACCACCGATAACGGCCGCGATGGCGCTGCTGTTCGCGGTCGCCTGCGGGCTGGCCGTGGCCAACGTCTACTACGCCCAACCGCTGCTGGACACGCTGGCGGCCACTTTCGGCATCCGCCCCGCCACGGTCGGCATCGTGATCACCATCACCCAGGTCGGCTACGGCCTGGGGCTGCTGCTGGTCGTTCCGCTGGGCGACCTGATCGACCGGCGGCAGCTGATCGTGGGGCAATCGCTGCTGTCGGTGGTCGCACTGCTCTGCGTCGCGCTGGCGCCTAGCGCGGCGATCCTGTTGCCGGCGATGGCCGCCGTGGGCCTGCTGGCTGTCGTCACGCAGGTGCTGGTCGCCTACGCCGCGCTCATGGCGCCGCCGGGCGAGCGCGGCCGTGTGGTCGGCATCGTCACCAGCGGCATCATCGTCGGCATCCTGCTGGCGCGGGCGGTGTCGGGCACGTTGTCGGATCTTGTCGGCTGGCGCTCGGTGTACCTGGTGTCCGCCGCGGCCACGCTGGTTGTCGCCGGCCTGTTGTGGAAGGCGCTTCCCCGGCGCGCACTGCCCTCGGTGCGCATTTCGTACCTGCAGCTGATCCGGTCGGTGTTCACGCTCTTCGCCGAAGAGCCCGTGCTGCGCATCCGCGCGGTGCTCGCCATGCTGATCTTCATGGCCATCACGATGCTGCTGACACCGATGGTGCTGCCGCTCACAGCGCCGCCGTTCTCGCTCTCTCACACCCAGGTGGGCCTGTTCGGCCTGGCGGGCGCGGCCGGCGCCATGGGCGCCGCGCGCGCGGGCCGCCAGGCGGACCGGGGCCGCGCACAGCGCACTACCGGCATCGGGCTGTCGGTGATGCTGCTGTCGTGGGCGCTCATCGCCATGCTGCCGTGGTCCATCTGGGCGATGGTGGTCGGCGTGGTCACGATCGACTTCGGCCTGCAGTCGGTGCATGTCGCCAACCAGAGCCTGATCTACCGCGTGCGCCCGGAAGCCCAGAGCCGCCTGACAGCCGGCTACATGATTTTCTATTCCATCGGCTCCGCCACCGGATCGATCGCCTCGACGATGCTGTACGCACACGGCGGCTGGAACAGCGTCTGCCTGGCCGGGGCCCTCACCAGCGGCCTGGCACTGGCGTTCTGGGCCATGACCCGGCACCTGACGCCGCAGGATGCCAGCCCCTGATGGGGCTCAGGCGGTGGTGACCAGCGGCGTGTTCTGCGCGGTGCGCAGGCCGAAGCGGTCCTGCGCCTGCTGGCGGTAGGCCGAGGGAGTCATGCCCTTGAGCTGCAGGAAGCGCCGGTTGAAGTTCGCGAGGTTCGCGAAGCCCACTTCGTAGCAGATGTCGCTCACCAGCCGGTCGGAGGTCTGCAGCATCTCGCAGGCCTTGGCGATGCGCAGCCGCGTCACGAAGTCGGTGAAGGTGGCGCCCATGTGCTTGTGGAAGTAGCGCGAGAAGCTGCTTTCGGCCATGTTGGCCACGGCGCACACGGCCGGCAGCGACAGCTCTTCGGTCAGGTGCTGGTCGAGGTAGTCGAGCACGCGGCGCATGCGGGTGTTGGCGCTCGGGTCTTCGCCGGCCGGATCGGCGGTGCTGGAAATCTGGCGCCAGTCGGGCCAGCGGGCCAGCTCGTGCAGCAGGCCGATGAACTCCGCGAGTCGGGCCATGCCCTCCTGCGCCTGCACGCGCAGGAAGCGTTCGCGCACCAGCGCATGGATGCCGAAGAACTCGATGCCCAGCCTGGCGCGGTCGAGCATCGGCAGCACCGCCTTCAGCTCGGGAAACAGGTCGGTGCCCTTGCGCAGCGGCTCGTCGCGGAAGTGGATGACCATGCTGCGCTCGGCAATGCCCTCGGGCGGCACGTCGTGCGAAATCCAGGTGTGGGGCAGCCGGGCGCCCACCAGGGCCACGTAGCCGGGCTCGAAGCGGCCGATGTGGTCGCCGACGAAGGCGTCGCCGCTGCTGCGGTTGATGCACTGCAGCTCGTATTCGTCGTGGTAGTGCCAGCAGTCGAAGGGCCAGGGCACGCCGTGCTGCAGGCAGCGCACCGAGCTGCCGCCCGCCGGCTCGAAGCCGAGCCTCGGGTCGCGCAGCAGTTCGTGCTCGAGTTCCGGCTTGCGCGCTGCGTTGTGTCTCATGGATGTACGAGCCTTCGCGCGGTGGCCGGCGGTGCGTCTCAGCTGCCGGCGATCTTCATCCGGTTCACCAGGACCGATCCCGTGGTCTTGGCGCCGAAGGTGTAGGCATCGGCCCCGATGGCTTCGATGCCCATGAGCATGTCTTTCAGGTTGCCGGCGATGGTGATCTCCTGCACCGGGAAGGCGATCTTGCCCTTCTCGACCCAGAAGCCGCTGGCGCCGCGCGAGTAGTCGCCGGTCACGTAGTTCACGCCCTGGCCCATCAGCTCGATCACGAACAGGCCGGTGCCCAGCTTGGCGAGCATGGCGTCGAGGTCGTCGGTGTGCTTGGTGAGGCGCGAGCTCAGCGTCAGGTTGTGCGAGCCGCCGGCGTTGCCGGTGGTCTTCATGCCCAGCTTGCGGGCCGAGTAGGTCGAGAGAAAGTAGCCTTCGAGGCGGCCGGCATCGACCACCTTGCGCGCCCGGGTGGTCACGCCTTCGTCGTCGAAGGGCGAGCTGCCCTTGCCGCGCAGCACGTGCGGGTCTTCGGCCACATTCACATGCTTGGGCAGCACCGGCTTGCCCAGTGAGTCGAGCAGGAAGGTGCTCTTGCGGTACAGCGCCCCGCCGCTCACGGCCTGCACCAGCCCGCCCAGCAGGCCCACGGCCAGCGGCGACTCGAACAGCACCGGGCATTCGGTGGTCTTGATCTTGCGCGACTTCAGGCGGCTGAGCGCCCGTTCGGCGGCATAGCGGCCCACGGCCTGCGGGCTGGCCAGTTCGTCGGCCGCGCGCATGGAGCTGTACCAGGCGTCGCGCTGCATGTTGTCGCCCTTGCCGGCGATGGGCGCCACCGAAATGGAATGCCGCGAGCTGGCGTAGCCACCGCGAAAGCCGTGCGTGTGGGCGCTGAAGAAGTGGCTCTGCTGGGCCGAGACGCCCGCGCCCTCGCTGTTGGTGATGCGCTTGTCGGTCGTCAGGGCCGCTTCTTCGCACTCCAGCGCCAGCTTGGCGGCCTGTTCGCTCGTCACGTCCCAGGGGTGGAACAGATCGAGCTCGGGGTGCACCTTGGCGATGTCTTCTTCGTCCGGCAGGCCGCTGACGGGGTCTTCGGCCGTGAAGCGGGCGATGTCGTAGGCCGCCTGGACCGTCTGGGCAATGGCCGCCTCGGAGAAGTCGGAGGTGCTGGCATTGCCGCGGCGGTGGCCCACGTAGACGGTGATGCCCAGCGACTTGTCGCGGTTGCGTTCGACGTTTTCCAGCTCGCCCTTGCGCACCGACACGCTCAGGCCGCAGCCCTCGGAGGCCTCGGCCCCGGCGTCGGTGGCACCGAGCTTCTTGGCATGCGCCAAGGCGGTGTCGACCAGGTTTTCGAAGAAGGAGCGGCTGTAGGCGAAGCCGGAATCGGCGCGCGAGGAGGATGTCGTCATGTGGTGGCTATGATACTTGCGCCCCCTGTTTCACGTTTTCTCCCCAGCTTCCCACCGCGTTGCAACGCCGCACGGTGCGGCCCAGAATCCACTTCATGTCCCGCAAACCCAAAAAAGGCTATTTCGTCCGTGGCCAGTTCGTCGCCGAAGGCAGCGAACTCGACCTGGAGCTCAAGCGCGAGCTCAAGGGCACCGACGAAGCCAGCCGCACCGACCTCAAGCGCGAAAGCGACGAGCTGCAGAAGCTAGGCACCGAGCTGCTCACGCTGCGCGCCGGCCTGTTCGACGCGCTCCAGCTCGACGAGAAACTGGTCGACGCCATCGCCGAGGCCAAGCGCATCACCAATTTCGAGGGCAAGCGCCGCCAGATGCAGTTCATCGGCAAGCTCATGCGCAAGCTCGAGCCCGAGGTGCTGGAGGCCGTTAAACAGGCCCTGTCCGAGCAGAGCGTCGCGCCCGCCGCCGAAACCGCCGCCCTGCACGAAGCCGAACGCTGGCGCGACCGGCTGATTGCCGACGACGACGCCCTCGGCGGCTGGATCGAAACCCACCCCGCCACCGATTCCCAGCAACTGCGCGCCCTGGTGCGCCAGGCCCGCAAGGACATGAAGACCGGCCCGGCCGGCGAAGCGCCCCGCCAGGGCAAGGCCTACCGCGAGATCTTCCAGCTGGTGCGCGCACAACTGGCCGTGCACGGCGGCGCCGACCATGCAGCGGCAGCCGCCGCCCAAGACCGGGAAGAGGACGCATGAGCTCCTTCGACCCGGTCCGCATCGGCATCGTCTCCATCAGCGACCGCGCCTCCAGCGGCACCTATGAAGACAAGGGCCTGCCCTCGCTGAAGGAATGGCTCGGCCGGGCGCTGAAGAACCCCATCGAATTCGAGCCCCGGCTGATCCCCGACGAGGCCGCGCGCATCAGCGCCACGCTGATCGAATTGGTCGACGCCGGCTGCTCGCTGGTGCTGACCACCGGCGGCACCGGCCCCGCCCTGCGCGACGTAACGCCCGAAGCCACGCTGGCCGTGGCCCACAAGGAAATGCCCGGCTTCGGCGAGCAGATGCGCCAGATCAGCCTGCGCTTCGTACCGACCGCGATCCTGTCGCGGCAGGTGGCGGTGATCCGCGGCAAGAGCCTGATCATCAACCTGCCGGGGCAGCCGAAGTCGATTGCGGAAACGCTCGAAGGACTGAAGGACACCGAGGGAGTGCAGGTCGTGCCGGGCATCTTCGCGGCGGTGCCCTATTGCATCGACCTGATCGGCGGGCCGTACCTGGAGACGGACGACACGGTCTGCAAGGCTTTCAGGCCCAAGTCGGCCATCCGTCCGCCGCGCTGATCGGCTACTTGACCAGCGTGAGCAACGGCACGCCCTTGTCCTTGACCATCGTCACGAGGAACTTCGCGGGCTTGGTGGCGCTGGCATTGCGGCCGACGGTATGGATGTCGGCCGGGCCTTCGTAGAAAGTCTGGCCGGGGGTGAGCGTGACCTCTTTGCTGCCCTTCACGCCCATCACGATCGATCCCTCGAGCACGTACACGAAGGCGTGGGCATCGTGGCGGTGGACGGGATCGACTGAGCCTGGCGGAAAGTCGACAACGAACGTGACTGCTTCCTTGCCGGGCATGTCCGCCAGATCTTTCGTCATAAGCATGGTCACGGCGGCTTCGGGTGCCGCCAAGGCGGGCGCCGCGGCGAACACGCCGAGTACGCCGAACACGAGGCCGAGGGAGATGCAGGTTTTCTGAAATCGGGTCATGGGTTGCCTTTCAGGCCCGTGCGCGCTGCGCAAGCCAGTCCTCGAAGCGGGTTGTGCCAAGGCGCGGGGCGTTGCCGGGCGTCAGCGAGCGGTCGTCAAGTTGCACGCCGAAGTAGCTCGCCGCGGCATCGGTGACGACCGGGCGCTTGTCGCCGGTCGCCGCGAACAGGCGGCGCACCAGCGCGTCGAGCGGCACTGCCTCCGGCCCCGCGATCTCGACCCGGCCCCGTGCGGGCGGCTCGGCTGCCACGGCGGCAAGCGCAGCGGCAACGTCGTCGGCCGCCATCGGCTGTATCAGTGCGTTCGAAAGCCGGACTTCGCCGTCCCGCACGCTCCCGTCGGCAATGCCGGCCACGAATTCGAAGAACTGCGTGGCCTGCACGATGGTCCAGGGCACGGGCGAGGCCTCGATCAGCTCCTCCTGGCGCTGCTTGGCGCGGAAATAGCCGCTGGCCAGCAGCCGGTCGGTGCCGACCACCGACAGCGCGATGTGGTGCGCCATGCCCGCTTCCGCCTCGGCGGCCAGCAGGTTGCGCCCCGCGGTGTCGAAGAACCGCAGCGCGGGTTCGTCCTCGAACGAGGGCGAGTTCGCGACGTCGACGACGACTTTGGCGCCCGCAAGCGCCTCCTTCAGGCCCTCCCCGGTGAGGGTATTGACGCCGGTGGACGGCGAGGCAGCGACAACGTCGTGACCGGCGTTGCGCAGAAGCACGGCCAGCTTTGAGCCGATGAGGCCGGAGCCTCCGATGATGACGATTTTCATGGTCGATTCCTGGTTGGTGGCAGAAAGAACGCCTCCTTGCGGACGCTCCTGCCTAAAGACGTCCGGCGGTACGGGTTTGTGACAGCCGGATCGAAATTCCCCAAGAAATCGGCCTGCAGCTAGGCCCCGGGCTGGCTCGCCACGGGGCCGAAGCCGTGGCTCTCAGCCGCCTGCTCGCAAGGCACCCGCTCGGCCTGTACGGTCGAGTGATGGATATCGAAGCGTTCGGCCAGCAGCGCACGCAGCCGCAGCGTCAGCGGCGCCAGATCGCCCACCTCCGGCGTGCACACCACGTGCACGCTCAGGCTCACCTTGCCGCTCGAGAGTGCCCATACATGCAGGTCGTGCAGGCTGGCGACGCCTTCGCCGGCCAGCAGCGCACGTTCGATCTCGGGCAGATCCACCTCGTCGGGCACGCCTTCGAGCAGCACGTTGAGGCTCTCGCGCAGCAGCCGCCAGGTGCGCGGCAACACCCACAGGCCGATGGCAACCGCAATCACCGAATCGACCCACGCCCACCCGGTGAAGCGGATCACAAGGGCCCCGACGATCACGCCGACCGAGCCCAGCATGTCGGCCCACACCTCCAGGTACGCGCCCTTCACGTTGAGGCTCTTGTCCTTGCCGCTCGCGAGCAGCCGCATGCCGATCAGGTTGACGACCAGGCCACCCACGGCCACCAGCAGCATCATGGTCGACTGGATCTCGGCCGGCGCGGAGATGCGCCGGTATGCCTCGTACAACACGTAGATCGCCACGAAGAACAGCAGCACCGCGTTCAGCACAGCAGCCAGGATCTCGAAGCGGTAGTAGCCGAAGGTGCGCCGCTTGTCCGCGGGCCGCTTGCCGATCCAGATGGCGGCCAGCGAAATTGCCAGCGCCACGGTGTCGGTGAACATGTGGGCCGCGTCGGACAGCAGCGCGAGGCTGCCCGACACCAGCCCGCCGACCACCTCGGCCACGAGGTAGAGCGAGGTCAGCAGCAGCGCCCAGCGCAGCGCCTTCTCGTTGCCACCTACAGCGTGTGAATGCTCATGTGCCATGGGAACCTCGAAGTGCTGATGCAGGTGCAGGGTCTAGCGGCGCGCCGTGGATCTGCTCCTGCGCTTCTTCCTCTTCTTCCTCTTCTTCATCGCGCCGGTGCGCGATGCGGTAGAGCAGCGGAAGCACCAGCAGCGTCAGCGCGGTCGACGAAAGAATACCGCCGATCACCACCGTGGCCAGCGGCCGCTGCACTTCGGCGCCGGTGCCGGTGGCAATGGCCATCGGCACGAAGCCCAGCGAGGCGACCAGCGCCGTCATCAGCACCGGCCGCAGCCGTGTGAGCGCGCCCTCGCGTATCGCCGCGTCCAGCGGCAGGCCACCCTCGCGCAGGTTTCGGATGAAAGAGATCATCACCAGCCCGTTGAGCACCGCCACGCCAGACAGCGCAATGAAGCCCACCGCCGCCGAGATCGACAGCGGAATGCCGCGCATCCACAGCGCCACGATGCCGCCCGTGAGCGCGAATGGAATGCCGGTGAACACCAGCAGGCCGTCCTTGAGGTTGCCGAACATCGCGAACAGCAGCGTGAACACCAGCAGCAGCGACACCGGCACCACGATCTGCAGCCGCTGCGTGGCCGAGGCGAGGTTCTCGTACTGGCCGCCCCACACGGTCCAGTAGCCGGCGGGAATCTTCACGTTGCGCATGGCCTCCTCGGCCTCGGCCACGAAGGAGCCGAGGTCGCGGCCGCGCACATTGGCACTCACCACGATGCGGCGCTTGCCGTCCTCGCGGCTCACCTGGTTGGGGCCGGGCGCAATGTCGAGCGTGGCCACCTCGCCCAGCGGGATGAAGCTGGTGCGCTGCCCTTCGGCGCCCGCCCCCTTGGGCAGGGCCACGGGCAGGCGCTTGATGGCTTCGAGGTCGGTGCGCAGGTTCTCGGGCAGGCGCACGATGATGTCGAAGCGACGGTCGCCGTCGAACAGCGTGCCCGCCTCGCGCCCGCCTACCGCGGTGGAGATCGCGTCCTGCACGTCGCCCACGTTGAGGCCGTAGCGCGCGGTCTTGTTGCGGTCGATGTTCACGGTGAGCATCGGCAGGCCGGTGGTCTGCTCGACCTTCACCTCGGCCGCGCCGGCGATCTTGCCCAGCACGCCCGACACTTCGGCTGCCGTCTTGTTCAGCACGTCCATGTCGTCGCCGAAAATCTTCACGGCCACGTCGCTGCGCACGCCCGAGATCAGCTCGTTGAAGCGCAGCTGGATGGGCTGCGAGAACTCGTAGTTGTTGCCCGGCAGCTTCTCCACCTCTTCCTGCACCGCCGCAAGGATCTCGTCGCGCGTGCGTCGGGGCTTGGGCCACTCGCTCTCGGGCTTGAGCATGATGTAGCCGTCGGAGATGTTCGGCGGCATCGGGTCGGATGCAATCTCCGCCGTGCCCGTGCGCGCAAACACGCGCTCGATCTCCGGAAACTTCGCCTTCAGCGTGCGTTCGAGCTGCTTCTGCATCTCTACCGACTGCGTGAGGCTGGTGCCCGGAATGCGCAGCGCCTGAATGGCGAAGTCGCCCTCGCTCAGGCTTGGCACGAACTCGGTGCCCAGGCGCGTGGCCAGCAGGCCCGACAGCACCACCGCCACCGCGGCCAGGGTAATGACCAGCGGCTTGGCCGACATGACGCGCGCCAGCAGCGGCTCGTAGCCGCGCTTGGCCCACACCATCAGGCGGTTTTCCTTCTCGCTGACCTTGTTGCCGATGAACAGCGCCACGGCCGCGGGAATGAAGGTGATCGACAGAATCATCGCGCCCAGCAGCGCAATCACCACGGTGAAAGCCATCGGGTGGAACAGCTTGCCCTCGACGCCCGTGAGCGCAAAGATCGGCAGGTACACGATCATGATGATCAGCTGGCCGAACAGCAGCGGCCGGCGTGCCTCCTGCGAGGCCGCGAACACTTCGTGGAAGCGCTCGCTGCGCGTCAGCGGCCGCCCCTTGTGGGCCTGCGCATGCGCCAGCCTTCGCACGCAGTTCTCCACGATCACCACCGCGCCGTCGATGATGATGCCGAAGTCCAGCGCGCCCAGGCTCATGAGATTGGCGCTGACCTTCTGGTTCACCATGCCGGTGAAAGTGAAGAGCATCGACAGCGGAATCACCAGCGCGGTGATCAGCGCCGCGCGGATGTTGCCGAGGAACAGGAACAGGATCGCGATGACCAGCACCGCGCCCTCGAACAGGTTCTTCTTCACCGTGGCGATGGCCTTGTCGACCAGCACCGTGCGGTCGTACACCGTCACGGCCTTCACGCCGGCGGGCAGGGTGCGGTTGATTTCCTGCATTTTCTTGTCGACGGCCTGCGACACGGTGCGGCTGTTTTCGCCGATCAGCATGAACACGGTGCCCAGCACCACCTCGCGGCCGTTGTCGGTGGCCGCGCCCGTGCGCAGCTCCTTGCCGATGCCGACCTCGGCCACGTCCTGCACGCGCAACGGAATGCCGTTGGCGTTGCCGAGGATGACGTTGCCGATGTCTTCGGCCGACTTCACCTGCCCCGGCGCACGAATGAGGTACTGCTCGCCGCGCTTCTCGATGTAGCCCGCGCCCACGTTGGCGTTGTTGCGCTCCAGCGCGGTGACGATGTCGGTCATCGTGAGGCCGTGGGCGAGCAGCTTGGCCGGGTCGGGTGCGATGTGGAACTCCTTGGCGTAGCCGCCGATGGAGTTGATCTCGGTCACGCCCGCCACGTTGCGCAGCTGCGGCTTGATGATCCAGTCCTGTATCTCGCGCAGGTCGGTGGGCGAGTAGGGTTTGCCGTCGGCCTTCTTCGCGCCCTCTTCCGCCTCGACGGTCCAGAGGTAGATTTCGCCGAGGCCGGTCGAGATGGGCCCGATCACCGGCGAGATGCCGCCGGGCATGCTCTCCCTTGCGGACTGGATGCGCTCGTTGACGAGCTGCCGCGCGAAGTAGATGTCGGTGCCGTCCTTGAAGATCACCGTCACCTGCGAAAGACCGTAGCGCGAGAGCGAGCGCGTCTGCTGCAGGCCCGGCAGCCCGGCCATGACGGTCTCGATGGGGTAGGTCACGCGCTGCTCGGTCTCCAGCGGGGAGTAGCCGGGCGCGGCGGTGTTGATCTGCACCTGCACGTTGGTGATGTCGGGCACGGCGTCGATGGGCAGCTTCTGGTAGCTGAAGATGCCGAGTGCCGCCATGCCGAGCACGGCAAGCAGGATCAGCCAGCGCTGCTCGATGGAGAAGCGGATGATGCGTTCGAACATGCGGGCTTCCTCAGTGGGTGTGCGTGGCAGAGCTCTTGCCCTGCTGCGACTTCACGACGAAGCTGCCGCTGGCGGCATAGACCGCACCGGGCTTCAGGCCGCTCACGATCTCGATGCGCTTGCCGTCGCTGCGGCCGGTCTGCACGTGCTGCGGCAGAAAGCCGCCGGGCACGCGCAGGAACACGGTGGGCTTGTCTTCCACCGTCTGCACCGCTTCGGCCGAGACGGTCACGGGAGCATCCGTTTCGGAGGCCACGAGTTCGACGTTCACGAACAGGCCCGGGCGCCAGATGCGCTGCGGGTTCGTCAGCGTGACGCGCGCGGTGGCTGTGCGCGTCTGCGCGCCGATCAGCGAGCCCACGTACGACACCTTGCCGGTCGCAGTCTGGTCGAAGGCGCTGGAGCGGATGCTCACCGGCTCGCCGACGCGCACCAGGCTCAGGTTGTTGGCGGCCACGCTGATCTCGGCCCATACGGTCGACAAATCGGAGATGGTGAAGACGTTGACGGCCTCGCCCACCGACTCGCCGAGCGAGATGTGCTTTTCGACCACCATGCCGTCGAAGGGCGCGCGCAGCTCGTAGCGGCCCAGCGCCGACGAGCCGGGCGTGGCGCCGAGCGCCAGCAGCTTCTGGTTGGCGTTGGCCACGGCGATCTGCGCCTCCTGCATGGCCTGCTGGGCCTGCAGGTAGTCCTGCTGCGGCGAGATCTTTTCTTCCCACAGCTTCTTCTCGCGCTCGTAGGTGGAGCGGGCCAGCTCCAGCCGGCGCTGCGCCGATTGCAGCGCGCTGCGCTGCTCCGACAACGAGGGGCTTGAAAGCACCGCCAGCACCTGGCCGCGCTTGACCTCCTGGCCAAGGTCGGCCGACACGCTATCGACCACGCCCGCCACGCGCGGCACCACATGCGCCGTGCGGTCTTCGTTGAACTTGATTTCGCCAGGCAGCTGCAACGACGATTTGATGCGCGCGGGGCCGGCGCTCTCGATGGTCATGTCGGCAGCCTTGACCTGCTCGTCAGTGAAGGCGATTTTTTCTTCGTCTTCCTTGTGGCCGGCGGGCTCCTTCTTTTCCCCTGCCACTGCAGTCTTTTCCTCGCCCTTGCCCTCTTCGTGGTGCTCGTTGTCGGCATGGCCCTTGGCCTCACCGTGGCTGTGGTCGTGGTCCTTGCCCTCTTCCTTGGCTTCCTTGCCGCCTTCTTCGTGATGCTCGCCGTCTCCATGCCCGGCAGCCTCCGAATGGCCGGCCGCCTCGGGCTTGGCCGGCGAGGTGCGCAGGATCAGCGCGCCCGCGCCAAGGCCTAGCGCCAGGACGACCGCGATGGCGATCCACTGCTTCTTGCCGACGCCCTCGGCGAAAGGTTTACGTTCTTCGGTGTTCATGATCTGTGGAGTTCCTTGCTTGCTTGTCAGCGCACGACGGGTGGCGTCGCGGCAGAGATGTCGTTGCCTTCGTAGCCGAGGAGCCGGTCGAGGTCGCCGGCGGCGCGGTGCGCGTCGGCCAGTGCTAGCAGGTATTGCGCGCGCACCTGGAACAGCGTGCGCTGCGCATCGAGTGCTTCCAGGAAGCTGAACTTGCCCAGCTCGAAGCCCTTGGTGGCGGCCTTGTAGGCCGTCTCGGCACCGGGCAGCGCGTCGCGCTGCAGCGTCTCGGCGGTGGCGCGGGCAGAGCGCAGGCGCTCGGAAGCCTGCGCGACGTCGGTGCCCAGTTGCAGCTCGGCGGCAGCGAGGTCGTCGCGCGCCTTTTCTTCTCGGCTCAGGGCCTCGGCCACGTTGCCGCGGTTGGTATCGAAGATAGGCAGCGGAATCGACAGGCCTACGACCACCTGGTTGCGCCGGCTGCTGCCGGTCTCGCCCTCGGACGCAGGCACGCGCTTGGCGCCGAGCGACACGGTCACGTCGGGGATGCGCTTGGCCTGCTCCAGGTCAGACAGCGCCTTGCGCCGTTCGACTTCAAGTCGCGCCTGCTGCACCACGGGCGCCGCGCCCAGGCGGCTGGCCACGTCCTGCGCCATCGCCGGCAACTGGTCGACCGCGCCATCCACCTGCGTGAAGCGCGGGTTCGGGTTGCCCCACAGCGCGGCCAGTTGCTGGCGCGCCGAGCGCAGCGTGCCCTCGGCCTGCAGCAGCTCGACGCGGATGCCGGCCTCGGCCACGCGCGCCCTGGTTTCTTCCAGCGGCGAGACCTTGCCGACAGCCACTCGATTGGCCGCCGCGCGGGTGGCCGTCTGCGCAAGGCCCACGGAATCCTGCGCGAGCCGCAGGCGCTCCTGCGCGGTGAGCACGTCGAAGAAGGCGGTAACGGTCGCCGCGCGCACCTCGGCGCGGCGGCCGGCCAGCGCCGACGCGGCCTGGTCGCGCGCGCGCTCGGCCGCCGTCACGCGGGCCGCGCGCTTGCCACCCAGTTCGAGGGGCTGGCTCAGCTGCAGCGTGGTGGTGCGGTTGTCGCGGCGCAGGTCTTCCACCTGCGCGTCGAGCGTGGGGTTGGGCCAGGCACCGGCCTGGACGATGGCGGCCTCGGTGGCCTCCTGCTCGCGGAATGCGGCAGACAGGCCCGGGTTGGCCTGCAACGCCATCGCGACGGCGTTGCGCAGGGTCAGCGGGCCCGCGGGCTCCAGCGTGCGGGCAGCCGCGCTGGCCTGCTGTGAATAAGGGGTGCCGGCAGCGGCCGACACTGCGACCTGTTGTGAAAAAGCCGGGGGCGCCGCCATGGCCAACAAGGCCAGCGGCACGAAGAGCGTGCGCATCGAATTCTCCTGGGTTGCGAAACAACGGACGGACGAATTCGGCGAGAAGAGCTCAGCTGATGATGGGGATCAGAAGGGGGTTGTGTTCTCTCGCCGAATCAGAGGGCGAGAGACCAGTCGGGACGGACCGGAACGTCGGAGATGTGCGAGGCGAAGCGTTCGGCAGGCATTGCACGCAGGGCCTGGGCCACGCGCACCACGGCCAGCACCGGCTCCACCGAAGCATCCGCATGCTGGGCGTAGCCGGCATGGCAGGCCGCGCATTCGCCGACCACGGCATTGGGCTGGGTGCTGGAGTTTTTCTGCGCGCCCTCGCCGCTGTGGCTGCGGTCGGTGCCGCGGGTTTCGCTTTCGTGGTGGCCCCAGTGCTCGGGTTGCGTATCGCGCTCATGCTGGCAATACGCCGATGCCGACGCCCAGCTGAACTGGAACGGCAACAGGAAGAGCAGGAAGATGAGGAGCCAGCGGCGCATGGAGGCAAAAAGTATATCGACGGTCTGCGGCGGGCATTCCGGCAATGGCCCTGCAAGGCGCAGGCCCGGAGCGGTGCAGGCCCGGCGCAATGTATGACATGCGAGTGGGGCTTTGTCCGTCAATAGGATTACCGAAACGTAACCCGCGTATTGAAAGTGCTTCGATACCATGCGGCAATGCGAATTCTTGTCATAGAAGACGAGCCCAAACTGGGCGACTACCTAAAAAAGGGGTTGGAGGAGAACGGTTACGTCGTGGACATCGCCCGCGACGGCATCGAGGGGAAATACCTCGCCACCGAGGGCGAATACGCATTGGTGCTGCTCGATGTGATGCTCCCCGGCATCGATGGCTTTACCGTCTTGCAGGCCATCCGGCGCACCAAGAACGTGCCCGTGCTGGTGCTCACGGCGCGCGACAAGGTCGAAGACCGCGTGCAGGGGCTGCAGCAGGGCGCGGACGACTACCTCGTCAAGCCCTTCTCCTTCTCCGAGTTGCTGGCCCGTGTGCAGGCATTGCTGCGGCGCGGCAAACCGCAGGAATCGACCATGCTGCGGCTGGCCGACCTGGAGGTCGACCTCCTCAGCCGCAAGTGCGTGCGCAACCGCACGCGCCTCGACCTCACGGCCAAGGAGTTCACGCTGCTGCTGGTGCTGCTGCGCCGGCGCGGCCAGATCCTGTCGCGCACCACGCTTGCCGAGCAGGTGTGGGACATGAACTTCGACAGCGACACCAACGTGGTCGAAGTGGCCATCCGGCGCCTGCGCAGCAAGCTCGACGACCCGTTCGAGGTGAAGCTGCTGCATACGGTACGCGGCATGGGCTACGTCCTCGAAGACCGCTCCTGGTCTTGACTGCCCGGCCGCACTCACTCCAGAGCCGGTTGTCGCTCTGGTTCGCCGCGCAGACCCTGTTCGGGCTCAGCGTGATCTGCTTCGCCATCTACCTCGTCACGGCCTGGAACTTCGGGCAGAAGCAGGAAGACGAGCTCAACCAGAAGGCAGTGCTGGTGGAGCACCTGCTGAAGGAGGCAGAGAAAGGCGGCGACCTCGTCTTCCTGCGGCACAAGCTCGACGACTTCTTCTCGATGCAGGACGACGTGAGCCTGTCGATCTCGCATGCGGGCAAGCAGCTTTTCCAGTCCAGCCCCACGGCCGGCGGCCGCTGGATGCGGCGCGACCTCGTGGTGCCCTGGCAGCAGAGTGGCCTGACGACGCAGCTGCAGGTGCAGCTCGGCGTGAACACGGCACAGGAAGCCCGCTTGCTTGAACGGCTCGCATGGACGCTGCTGGGCGCCGTGGTGCTGGGCACGGCGCTGGTCTCGCTCACGGGCATGTGGCTGGTGCGGCGCGGCCTGCGCCCGCTCAAGGCGTTGGCCGAGCGCACTGCGGCAATGGCGCCCGACAAGGCCAACCGCCCCATCGACGCGATGGACTTCGCCGAAGAGCTGCGCCCGTGGATCACGCAGTTCAATGCGCTGCTGCTGCGGGTGCAGCGCGCCTACGTGCAGCTCGAATCATTCAATGCTGACGTGGCGCACGAGCTGCGCACGCCGCTGGCCAACCTGATCGGCTCCACCGAACTCGCACTCACGCGCCCGCGCAGCAACGAGGAGCTGCAGAGCGTGCTCGCCTCCAACCTCGAAGAGGTCGGCCGGCTCTCGGGCATCGTCACCGACATGCTGTTTCTCTCGCAGGCCGAGCGCGGTGCGCCAATGCGCACGCGGGCGGTGACGAGCCTGGCGGTGCAGGCTGGCGACGTGATCGACTTCTACGACGCCATGCTGGAAGAGGCCGGCCTGCGCGCCGAAGTGCAGGGCGACGCCATGGCCGACGTGGACGCCGCACTGGTCCGGCGCGCACTCTTTAACCTGCTGGGCAACGCGATCCGCTTCGCGGCGCCGGCTTCGGCGATCCGCATCGAGATCGGGGAAGAGAACGACGATGAATTCGCAGTCGCGGTCGTCAACAAGGGCGAGCCGATAGACCCCGCCGCCCTGCCCCGCCTGTTCGAGCGCTTCTACCGCGTGGCACAGGCTCGCGACGGTTCGACCCGGCACCACGGCCTGGGCCTGTCCATCGTGGAAGCCATCGCGCGCATGCACGGCGGACGCGTGTTCGCGGCCAGCCAGGGCGGCGAAACGCGCATCGGGTTCACGGTGCGGCGCAACAGCAACCAGGACTAAGGCTTGACGTGCGCGGCATCTGCCGCAACCGCCCCCTTGCGGCCGATGAACAGGTTGATCAACGGCCCCGTCATCGCCGTGGTCACGAGCGCCATCACCAGCAGCATCGTGAACAGCTCGGGGCCGATCAGCCCTGCGTCGAGGCCGATCTTCATCACGATGAGTTCCATCAGCCCGCGTGCATTCATGAGCGAGCCGGTGGCCAGGCTGTCGCGCCAGCTGTAGCCCGCCATGCGCGCACCAGCCGCGCCGCCGGCGATCTTGCCGACGGTAGCAACGCCCACGATCAGCAGCATCGCCCCAAGGCTCGCGCCCGAGAAAGCGTTGGACGTGGTGCCCAGCCCCGCCAGCGCGAAGAACAACGGCATCAGCACGACGATGGAAATCGGCTCTATGCGCTCGGTGAGCGATTTCAGCAGCCGGTCGTCGCGCGGCAGGCAGGCGCCGAACAGGAAAGCGCCAAACACCGCATGCAGGTGCAGCCACTCGGTGACCAGCGCCGTCGCCAGCAGGCCGAGCATCAGCGCTGCCATCACGGTGGTCGACGGTTCGCCCTCGGGCGCCTTGGCGCGCAGCAGCCGCGCGAAGGCCGGCTTGAGCCCGAAGAACAGCGCCAGCAGCACCACCGCCATGCCCAGCGTGGTCTTCAGCAGGCCCTGGTAGCCCTCGCCCGCGCCGACCATCGCGACCACGAAGGCCAGCAGGATCCAGGCGAACACATCGACCACCGCTGCGGCGCCCAGCGAGAGCTGGCCGAAGGGCGTGCGCGTCATGCCGCGGTCTTTCAGGATGCGCGCCATCACGGGGAAGGCCGTGATCGACAACGCCGCCGCGATGAACAGCGCAAACGGCCAGAAGCCGACTCCGGCCGGTGCGAGCGTGGGATGCAACGCCGGTGCGATCGCAATGCCCAGCGCCATCGGCACGACCACGCTCAGCACGCCCACGTAGCCCGCCGAGCGAAGCTGCTCGCGCACGCCCTGCGAGGCTCGCAGTTCAAGCCCAACCACAAACATGAACAACACCAGCCCCAGCGTCGACAGCGAAGACAGCCCCTGCAGCGATTCCTTGGAGAACAGCTGTGCGTGCAGCGAAGGAAACAGCGCACCCATCACCACCGGCCCGAGCATCAGCCCCGCCGCCATCTCGCCGACCACGCCGGGTTGGCCCACATGCCGGAGCACCCATCCGCAGAAGCGCGCGGTGGCCAGGATGACGATGAGCTGCAGCAGGAGCGAAGTGACGGACATCGAAGAGCTGGAATCGGTGAAGAAATTCGGCCGATGTTAGTTCGAAGCCGCATCGTCGAGCCAGCGGTTGGCCCACTGGTTCAACGGCGTGAGGCGCTTGACGAGTTCGCTGCCCGACTCCGTGAGCACGTAGCCCGCGTCGGCGAGCTCGACCACTCCGACTGCACGCAGCTCCTTGAGCCGGTCGTTCAGCACCGAGGGCGACATGTCGTCCGTGCTGACGCGCAGCGCCCTGAAGCTCTGCGGCAGCCCGTCGCGCAGCTCCCACAGGATGCGCAGCGTGCCCTTGCGGCCGAGCTGCTCCAGCAGCCGCATGATGGGTCGTCGCGATGCCGTGGGTTGTGCGTCTTCCATGCGAAGCCCTTCAGATGATCGATGCGCGAGTGTACGTCCTTGCGCTACGCATTTCGTAGCGATAGACTGCACCTGACCGCTACGCTTTCCGTAGCGATTCTATCCACTTCATCGAAGGAACCACCCATGGCCGACACCGCCCCGAACCGCGCCCCGCGGATCCCCCCGCTCGAAGCCCCCTATCCCGACGCTATCGGCGAACTGCTCACGCGCATGACGCCGCCGCAGGCGCCCGAAGTCCTCGCGCTGTTCCGCGTGATGGCCGTGAACCCCGCGCTGGCCGAGCGCACGCTCGACCTGGGCCGCTACCTGCTGGGTCGCAAGGCAGCCATCAGCCTGCGCGAACGCGAGATCGTCATCCTGCGGGTCTGCGCCCGCTGCGGGGCCGAGTACGAATGGGGCGTGCACTGGACCGGCTTCGCCGATGCAGCCGGCTTCAGCGAGACCGACCGGCGGGTGATGGCATCGTCGGACAGCGACCTCTCATTGCTGGCGCCGCGCGACCGGCTGCTGGTGTCGATGGTCGACCAGCTGCACGACACGAGCGACGTCGACGACGCGCTCTGGGAGGCCCTCAGCACGCACTGGAGCCACGCGCAGCTGATCGAGCTGATGATGCTCGCGGGCTGGTATCACTCGGTGAGCTATGTGTGCAACGCGGCTCGCGTGCCGCTGGAGAAGTGGGCTGCGCGCTGGTAAGGCAGACAGCAACGAACTATTTCGGCACGCGCATCAACCGCAGCCCGTTCGCCACCACCAGCAGGCTCGCCCCCATGTCGGCAAACACCGCCATCCACATCGTCGCGCTGCCGAACACTGCAAGCACGAAGAACACGCCCTTGATGCCCAGCGCCAGCGTGATGTTCTGCCACAGCACAGAATGCGCGCGGCGCGACAGGCGGATGGTCTCGGGAATGCGGCGCAGGTCGTCGTTCATGATGACCACGTCGGCCGCTTCCATTGCGGTGTCGGTGCCGGCTCCGCCCATCGCGAAGCCGATGTCGGCCTGTGCGAGCGCGGGGGCGTCGTTGATGCCGTCGCCGGTCATCGCGGCGGCGCCGTAGCGCTGCTGCATGGCCTTGATGGCGTCGAGCTTTTCCTCGGGCAGCAGGTTGCCGCGCACGTCGTCGATGCCGGCGTGTGCGCCGATGGTCTTCGCGGTCGCGGTGTTGTCGCCGGTGAGCATCACGGGCACGACGCCGAGTGCGCGCAGCTCCGCCACCGCAGCCTGCGACGATTCCTTGATGGTGTCAGCCACGGCGAACAGCGCGAGCACGGCCTTGTCCGATGCGAGCAACGTGACGGTGCGGCCCGCTTCTTCATGGCGCTTCAACTCGGCTTCGAGCGACGGCGTGCACAGGCCCCGCTCCTCGATCAGGCGGTGGTTGCCGAGCATGTAGGCCTGCCCCGCGTGCGTGGCCTGCACACCGCGACCGGGCAGCGCGGTGAAGTCGCCGACCTCGTCCCGCTGCCCCTTCAAGCCTTCGGCAATGGCCTTAGACACAGGGTGATCGGAGCGGCCCGCGATGCTGGCGGCAATGGCGAACACGGTTGCCTCGTTGCCCGATGCTTCGATCAGCGCAGACTCGACCAGCTTCGGCTTGCCTTCGGTGATCGTGCCGGTCTTGTCGAGCGCCACCGCCTTGAGCTTGCGCGCCTCTTCGAGATACGTGCCGCCCTTGATGAGAATGCCGCGCCGCGCAGCCGATGCGAGCGCACTCACCACCGTGACCGGCGTGGAGATCACCAGCGCGCACGGGCAGGCGATGACCAGCAGCACCAGCGCCTTGTAGATGGCCTGCAGCCACGTCCAGTCCATGAACAGCGGCGTGAGCGTCGCGACGGCCAGCGCCAGCACGAAGACGGTGGGCGTGTAGATGGCTGCGAACCTGTCGACGAAGCGCTGCGTCGGCGCGCGCGAGCCCTGTGCTTCTTCGACCGCATGGATGATGCGCGCGAGCGTGGTGTTGGCCGCCACGGCCGTCACGCGGAATTCCAGCGCGGCGGTCTGGTTGATGGTGCCTGCGAACACGGTGTCGCCGATGGTCTTGTCGACCGGAATGCTCTCGCCCGTGACCGGGGCCTGGTCGATGGCGCTGATGCCGGCGGTGACGACGCCGTCCAGCGGCACACGTTCGCCGGGGCGAATGCGCGCGATGGTGTCGAGTGCCACGGTGTCGGCCATCACGGTCTTCCAACCGCCATCGGCCTGCTTCACATCGGCCTGCTCGGGCGCGAGCGCCAGCAGGCTCTGGATGGCGTTGCGCGCGCGGTCCACGGCGCGGGCCTCGATGAGCTCGGCAATCGCGTAGAGCGCCATCACCATCGCGGCTTCGGGCCACTGGCCGATGATGAAAGCGCCCGTCACGGCGACGGCCATCAGGGCGTTGATGTTGAGGCGCCCGCGCACCAATGCGCCGAAGCCCTTCTTGTAGGTGTCGAGCCCCGCAAGGCCGATGGCGCCCAGCGCGAGCACCATCTCGGCGGCCATGAAGCCCTTGCCCTCGAGCCCCATGAAGGAGATCGACTCGGCCGCGATGGCCAGCACCAATGCGGCGACCAGGCGCGCGAGGCCCAGGCTCATGCCCGCAATGCGCACTGGCGCGACGGGTTTCGCGTCTGTCGCTTCGACTACAGGCTCAGGCTTGAAGCCGGCCTTGCGGATTGCATCGAGCGCCAGGGGCAAGGCGGCGGCGTCCGCCGTGATTGCCATCGTGCGTTCGCCGAGGCGAAAGCGCAGGCCCTGCACACCAGCTACCGGCTCCAGCGCGCGGCGGATCTCGGACTCTTCGACGGCGCAATCCATCGTGGGAATGCGAAAGAGCAAGGCACCCTTCGGAATATCGGCCGTGTCGACGGCTGGGGCCGGCGAAGAGCCGCAGACCGGGTTGCCGCAGCAGGAGGTTTCGGCCGGTGCACGTGCGTGCGTGTGTCCGTGCGCATGGCTGTGGCCATGGTCGTGATCGTGCGGGTGGAGGGCCGGAGTGACCGGGTTCAGAGTGTTCTGATTCGTCATGGAATCGATTGGAAACCCTGAAGCAGGTGTAGAGTCAACCGCTCTTTTCCACTCGTACATTTGCCGCATCATGAAAATCGGTGAACTGGCCAAGGTCGCGAATACACCGGTCGAAACCATCCGGTACTACGAGCGCGAGCAACTGCTGCCCGAGCCCGCGCGCACCGACGGCAACTACCGCATCTACGACGAAGACCACGCCCAGCGCCTGGGCTTCATCCGGCGCTGCCGCTCGCTGGACATGACGCTCGACGAGATCCGCAGCCTGCTGAAATTTCGCGACGCACCGCAGGAAGACTGCGGCGAGGTCAACCAGCTGCTGGACGACCACATCGGCCACGTGGCCGCGCGCATCACCGAACTCAAGACATTGGAAAAGCAGTTGAAGGCGCTGCGCCAGCAGTGCTGCGGCCCCGAGTCGGCAAGCGCCTGCGGCATCCTGCAGGAACTGGACACCGCCGCGCTCGCACCCGAGACCTTCGGTCAGCACGCGGGCCACGTGCATGGGGCGCTGCATGCGCCCGCCAAGCGCGCCGGCTAGTCAGGCCGGCTGACCGGGCTTGCTATTTGCCGATGAGCTGCGTGAGCTTGTCCGCCTCGAAGCTCTCGTCGCGTGCCGCATCACCGGGCACACAGTCCTTGCTCCCCGGCTGGGCCGACAGCTTCTCGATGGCCTGCCACAGCAGCGCGATCTGGTGCTCCTGGCCGGATGCGTTGTCGACCAGCCCGCGCAACGCCTGACTCAGCGGGTCGTCGTCCTGCGTAATGCCGTAGGCGGAGAACTTCTGCGGCGCGGCCACATCGGCGCTCTCGTCGGTCTTCGACAGGATGATGCGTGCGGGAATGCCCACCGCCGTCGCCCCAGCCGGCACCGGCTTGATGACCACCGCATTGCTGCCGATCTTCGCGCCGTCGCCAACGACGAACCCGCCCAGCACCTTGGCCCCCGCACTCACCACCACATTGCGCCCCAGCGTCGGATGCCGCTTCGCGCCCTTGTAGAGCGAGGTGCCGCCCAGCGTCACGCCCTGATAGATGGTGCAGCCGTCGCCGATCTCGGCCGTCTCGCCGACCACCACGCCCATGGCATGGTCGAAGAAGACCCGCTCACCAATCTTGGCCGCAGGGTGAATCTCGATACCAGTCATCCAGCGCGCCCAGTGCGCGATGAAGCGGGCGGGCCACTTGAAGCCATGCGTCCAACAGGCATGCGCCCAGCGATGCAGCACCACGGCATGGAAGCCGGGGTAGACCGTGATCACTTCCCAGGCGCTGCGGGCGGCCGGGTCGCGTTCGAGGATGCACCGGATGTCGGCGCGCAGTCGAGAGAACATCGCTGCCTTTTGTCGTTATATCGATATGGGGCGGGCAGTCTATAACCCGCCGTCATCGCTTACGGGCGATAAGGTTTTAGAAGGCTACGAGCCCCGCGGCGGGCGGGTGGCGTCGCTCATGGCCTTGGCGATGCCGCGCAGGATGTGGATCTCTTCCGGGGTGGGCTGGGCGCGGTTGAAGAGCTGCTGCAGCCTCGGCATGAGCTTCTTGGGTGCCTCGGGGTCGAGAAAACCGATCTCCACGAGCGAGCGCTCCCAATGGTCGAGCATGCCGGCCACCGCCTGCGCATCGGCGGCCTGCACGGGGTTGATGGCCTCGCGCACCTCGTAGCCGCCCAGCGCCAGCCGCCATTCGTAAGCGACCACCTGGATTGCCGCGCCCAGGTTCAGCGAGCCGAATTTCGGGTCGGTCGGGATGCTCAGGGCCACGTTGCAGCGGTAGACGTCCTCGTTCCGCATGCCGAAACGCTCGGAGCCGAACAGGAAGGCCACGTGCTGGTCGCCCTGCTTCGCCAGCGGTTCCAGGTGCTCTCGGGGCGTACGGGTGGGCGGGCCGAAGTCGCGCGGGATCATGGCCGTGGCGCACAGGTGGGTCACGCCGTCAAGGGCTTCATCGAGCGTTTCGACGATGCGGGCGTTGGTCAGCACGTCGAGCGCACCGCTCGCGCGCTGGATGGTTTCCTCGCGCCGCAGCACGTTGGCCCAGCGGGGCGTCACCAGCACGAGGTCGTCGAAACCCATGGTTTTCATGGCGCGGGCGGCGGCGCCCACATTGCCGGCGTGGCTGGTCTGGATCAGGATGAAACGGGTGCGCATGGGGGGGTCAGGAGACACGAAACGGCGGAGCCGGTAAAATGCCCGATTCTCGCCGCCTGCATCGCCGGGCCGCCTCCGGGGGACCAACCCCACCGTTCTTCTCACAATCCAGAATGTCGTCCCCCAACCTGCATCCCATGCTCAACGTGGCCGTCAAGGCCGCACGCGCCGCCGGCGCGATCATCAACCGCGCTGCCCTCGACGTCGAGGCCGTGCGCATCTCCCAGAAGCAGGTCAACGACTTCGTCACCGAAGTCGATCACGCCAGCGAGAAAGCGATCATCGAGACGCTGCTTGGCGCATACCCGGGGCACGGCATCCTGGCCGAAGAATCGGGCACCGAATACGGCGCCAAAGACTCCGACTACGTCTGGATCATCGATCCGCTCGACGGCACCACCAATTTCATCCACGGCTTTCCGGTGTACTGCGTGTCCATCGCGCTGTCGGTGCGCGGCAAGATCGAGCAGGCCGTGGTCTACGACCCCACCCGCAACGACCTGTTTACCGCCACCAAGGGCCGCGGCGCCTACATGAACGAGCGCCGCATCCGCGTCTCGAAGCGCACCCGCCTCAACGAGTGCCTGATTTCCACCGGCTTCCCGTTCCGCACCGGCGACAACTTCAAGCAATACCTGGCCATCATGGCGGACATGATGCCCCGCGCGGCCGGCCTGCGCCGCCCCGGTGCCGCAGCGCTCGACCTGGCCTACGTGGCCGCCGGCTTCACCGACGCCTTCTTCGAAACCGGCCTGAACCCTTGGGACGTGGCCGCGGGTTCGCTGCTGGTCACCGAGGCTGGCGGCCTCATCGGCAACTTCACGGGCGAGCCCGAATTCCTCGAGCAGCGCGAATGCCTGGCCGGCGCCCCGCGCATCTACGGCCAACTGGTGCCGCTGCTCGCCAAGTACTCCAAGTTCGCCAACGTCGACGACAAACTGCGCGCCAGCGACCGCGTGCGCGCCGTGTCCGCCTCGACCAAGTCGAACGCGGACGATGCCTCGGTCGACCTCTACGCCCGCAGCACCGTGGTCGACTTCGCCGACGAAGCGGCCGAAGGCGCCACTCCAGCCGCTGCCGAAGCGAAGCCCGCTCCTCGCAAGCTCACGCGCGTGCGCCGTGACGCGCCCGCCACCGGTGCCTCTCCCCAGCCCCAGCCCCGTGAGGGCGACGCTTCCGCCAAGTGACGATGCTGGGGCCCAACGCCGCGCCCCGGGTTCGTGCTGCTCTGCGCGTTGCGCTGAGCCACTACGTCGCGAGCGGGCTCACCGTTGCGCTGGGCCTGCTGTTCATCTCGGGCGGCATCCACTTCTGGCTGGGCACCATCGCGGCCTCGGCGGCCGCCACCGGCGTGATCGTCACCGCGCCGCCCGACCTGCCGGGCCCGCGCCGCGGCAAGTTCTTCCAGATGCTGCCGGCGCCGCTCATCGGCCTGCCGTTGTTCTTTGCCGTGCAGATGCTGCACACCGCGCCCATTCGCCTCGGGCTGCTGCTGGTGCCCGCCACTTTCATGGCCTTCCTGGCCATGGCCTGGGGCAAGCGGGGCATCCCGATCGCCATCGCGGTGATGTTCTCGATGGTGTTCTCCATGGCCACGCCGGCGCCCACCGGCATGGCCGACGCGCTGGAGCGCACCTGGCACTTCGGTTTGGGCGCAGGCCTGTACGTGATCTGGGCCACGCTCGCCAACCTGGCGCTCAACGGGCGCTTTCGCACCCAGTCGGTGGCCGACGTGCTGTATTCGCTGGCCGCGCTGATGCGCACCGAGGCCAGCCAGTTCCTGCCGCAGGACGAAACCCGCGACGTGCGCGACACACCCGCGCCCGTGCTGGGCCAGCTGCTGCGTGAACAGGCCGCGCTGGCCGACCAGCTGCAGGCCACGCGCGACATCGTGCTCGAATCGCCGCGCACCCCGCGCCGCCAGCGCCTGGCCGCTATGCTGGTGATCGTGCTCGAAATGCGCGACCAGCTGCTGGCCAGCGAGCTCGACCTCGACACCCTGCGCGCCCACCCCGCGCACGCCGAGGCGCTGATCGAAATGCGCTGCGTGCTCGAAGAGCTGGCCGACGAAACCATCGCGCTGGCCGACGCCCTCATGATGGGCCGCCACCCCGAAGTCGTGGCCGACCGGCGCCCGCGCCTCGCGGCCATCCACGTTTCGGCCGACGACAGCGCAAACATGCACGGTGGCGGCGGCGGCCACATCGGCCCCACCGCCGCCATGCTGGCGCGCGGGCTGGCCAGCCGCATCGGCCACATGAACGACGAGGTGCTGCGCCTGTCGGCCATGGCTCGCGGCGACGCCGAGCCCAACCTCGCCGTGGTGCGCGCCAACTGGCAGCTGTTCGTGAGCCCGACCGACTGGTCGTTGCGCCCCTTCCTCACGCTGTGGCGCTGGGACCAGCCGCCGCTGCGCCACGCCATCCGCGCCGCGCTGGCCATTGCCGCCGGCTACGCCATCGCGGTGTCGATGCCCTGGGGCTCGCACGACTACTGGATCCTGCTGACCATCGTGGTCGTGCTGCGCGGCAGCCTCTCGCAGACGCTGGAGCGCCGTAACGCGCGCGTGGCCGGCACGCTGCTGGGCTGCGTGCTCGCGGTCGGGCTGCTGTCGGCGCACCCGTCTGCGCTGATGCTGCTGGTGATCGTGACCGTGGCGCAGGCCATTGCGCACAGCTTCGCGGTGCGGCGCTACCTCATCACCGCCGTGGCCGCCACCGTGCTCGGCCTGGTGCAGGCCCACATGCTGAACGTGGGCGTGGCGCCGATCTTCGCGCTGTTCGAGCGCATCGCCGACACGCTCATCGGCGCCGCGCTGGCCTGGGGCTTCTGCTACGTGCTGCCTTCGTGGGAGCGCACGCAAATTCCGGCGCTGGTGTCACGCGTGCTCACCGCGCAGGCCCGGCATGCGCGCCTGGCGCTCGGCCTGGGCCAGCTGCAGGCCATCGACAGCAGCCCCGAGCTCGAATGGCGCCTTGCGCGCCGCGAGGCCTACGACAGCCTCTCGGCGCTGGTGCAGGCTACGCAGCGCTCGCTGTCGGAGCCGCGCGCAGTGCAGCCGCCGCTGGAGCCGCTCGAACACCTGCAGGCCCACAGCTACCAGCTGCTCGCCCAACTGAGCGCGGTGAAGTCGATGCTCGTGCTGCGGCGCGACCGCCTCACGCCGGCGGAGGTCGAAGGCCCCATCAGCCGCACCGCGCAACGCATCGAGGCAGCCATCGGAACCACGCCCACCACCGGCCCCTCGCACCCCGAGAGCGCCGGCTCGACCACCGTGGGCGGCCCGATCCCCCTGCCCGACCCGTTCGACAACGACATCAGCCCCTGGCTGCTGCGCCGACTCGACCTGGCCACGGCCCTGGCCACGCAGCTGCGCGACGACGCGGCGCGCATTCTTCAACCCCTGAACGAGACAACAGCAGCCACGACGACCACCGCCTGATGACTAAAGAGATACTTGCCCACCCCTGGTTCGGCACCTGGATTGCCATCCTCGTCGCCATTCCGCTCGCTCTTCTGGTTCACCGCATCGGCGGCCTTGTCCTGAAGCGCATCACCCGCCCCCTGCCCACGGTGCATGCGATGGTGCTCAACTGCAACGCACCGGCGCGGCTGGTGCTGCCGCTGGTGGCGCTGCTGCTCATCTTCCAGGCGGCGCCCGAAGACCTGCGCTTCATCGGCAGCGTGCGCCACTTCAACGGCCTGCTGCTCATCGCCGCCGCCACCTGGCTCACGGTGAGGGCCATCAGCGGCTTTGCCGACGGCGTGCTGGCGCAGAACCCCTCCGACATCGCCGACAACCTGCAAGCCCGCCGCGTGCTCACGCAGACCCGCGTGCTCGCGCGCACCGCCATGTCGGTGGTCGTGGTGGCCGGCGGCGCGATGATGCTCATGACCTTTCCCGGCGCGCGCCAGGTGGGTGCGAGCCTGCTGGCCTCGGCCGGTGTGATCGGCATCGTGGCCGGTCTTGCGGCCAAGCCGGTGTTCAGCAACCTCATCGCCGGCCTGCAGATCGCGCTGGCGCAGCCGATCCGCATCGACGACGTGCTGGTGGTCGAGGGCGAATGGGGCCGCGTCGAGGAAATCACCGGCACCTTCGTCGTGGTGCGCATCTGGGACGAGCGCCGGCTGATCCTGCCGCTCACTTACTTCATCGAGAAGCCGTTCCAGAACTGGACGCGGCATTCGTCGCAACTGCTGGGCGCCGTGTTCATTTACGTCGACTACGGCATGCCGCTTGCGCCGCTGCGCGAGGAGGTCGAGCGCATCGTGAAGGCCGCGCCCGAGTGGGACGGCCGCTTCTTCAACCTGCGCGTGACCGACGCCACCGAACGCACCATGCAGCTTCGCGTGCTGTGCACGGCCGCGACATCGAGCCTTACCTTCGACCTGCGCTGCAGCGTGCGCGAGGGGCTCATCGACTACATGCAGCGCGAGTACCCGCAGTTCCTGCCGAAGATGCGCATCACGAGCGACGGCCTCCAGGAGCGCGAACAGCAGCAGGCCCCGGCCTGATCCGGCCTTGAAGCCAGACCGCCGGCCCGCCCCCGAACGGAACTCCGCGCTCACGCGGGCCCTGTTGTACGGCTTTGCGCTGCTGTGCCTGGTGCTCGGCCTCATCGGCGTGGTCGTGCCCGGCATGCCGACGACGGTGTTCATCCTGATGGCCGCATGGGCCGCGGCCCGCAGCTCGCCGCGGCTGCACGCCTGGCTGCTGAATCACCGCCTGTTCGGCCCGCTGCTGCACAACTGGGCCAACGGCCGCACCGTGAGTCGCCGCGCCAAGTGGAGCGCGACGGCCACGATGGCGGTGTGCGCCGTGATCGTGTCGTTCACCGCACACCGCACGTGGCTCGCCGTGCTGGCCATCGCGTGCATGGCGACGGTGCTGGCGTGGCTGTGGTCGCGGCCTGTTCCTCCTCCACCTGCCCCGCCGCCGTGAGCCCGGCAATCGGAGATCAGCGCCTGCGACGCATCGCAGGAAGCGCAAGGTTCGTGAACGCGCGCAGCAGCCACTCCACCGGTCCGTAGACGAAGCGGCCCATCCACCAACGGCTCAGCACCAACTGCGCCGCGAAGATCGCAAAGGCGATGGCCGTGGCAGCGAGCGGGCCGACCGTGCCGATCCAGCGCAGCCCATACGCCAGGAAGAGCCATGCGCACACCAACGACTGCATCAGGTAGTTGGTCAGCGCCATGCGCCCCGCCGGCGCCAGCAGTCTTTCGAGCACGTGGCCGCGCGGCGTCTGCATCAGCAGCACCAGGCCGGACGCATAGGCGGCGGCGAGGAAAGGCGCCGTCAACAGCGTGGCTGCGAGGCCGTAGAGCTCGCGGACGGCGTTGTCCAGCCGTATCGACGGAAAGGCATACACCAACGCCCCCGGCAGCCCGATGACCAGCCCCCAGAACAGCAGGCGCCGGAACAGCGCGCGATGCGCATCGGCGTTCGCGAAGAGCCCGCGCCGCCCTGCGATGAAGCCCGCGAAGAACATCGCCAGCGCCGTCGGCGCCTGCACCAGCCCCGTGACCCACCAGATCTGCGACAGCTCGCGCAGGTGCTGGACGATCACCGTGGCAGGCGTTCCGCGATAGGCCGCCAGTGCCGCGGCCGCCTCGACGTAGGCACTGCGCATCGTGTCCTGCGGAATGCCAGCCAGCGCCCACAGATAGCCGATGCCGGCCCAGAGCAGCGCCGTCACCAGCACCAGCCCGACCGCGTAGCGCGCGAGGAACACATCGCCGCGCCGCCGCAGCATCAGCAGCACCGCGCCCAGCACCGCATAGGTGGTGAGGATGTCGCCGTGGTACAGCAGCACCGCATGCAGCAGGCCGATGACCCATAGCGCCACCAGGCGCCGCAGCAGGCGCGGCGCAAAGGGCTTGCCGTCGCGTTCGGCCGAGCGCATCTGCAAGGTGAAGCTGTAGCCGAAGAGGAAGGAGAACAGCAGGTAGAACTTGGTCTCGAACACCAGCGTCCTGACGAGCAGGGCCGCGCGCTCCAGCGCCGATTGCGCCATCGGGTCGGGCACGCCGACGCCGTAGTAGGTCGAGGAAAAGCTCGCAATATTCACGACCAGGATGCCCAGCAGCGCGAAGCCGCGCAGGGCGTCGACCAGCGACTGGCGTTCAGGGTCGACTTTTCTCATGAGTCCACCATTAGACCAAGTGGTCGATCTGCTATTTGAAAGCCCCTTGATCTCGAACGCCCCACTCGGCTTGAGCACCACGGCGCACCGTGGCACGATCCGCCGGATGACCAGCAAACCCACCGCCGCGCAGCAGCTGCGCGACCTCGCACGGCTGCGCCGAGTACGCGACCGGATCGACCGGGAGTACGCGCAGCCACTGGACCTCGAAACGCTCGCCCGCGACGCCGGCATGTCGGCCGGGCACCTCAGCCGCCAGTTCCGCATCGCCTACGGCGAGCCGCCCTACGCCTACCTGATGACGCGGCGCATCGAGCGTGCGATGGCGCTGCTGCGCCGCGGCGACCTCAGCGTTACCGAGGTCTGCTTTGCGGTCGGCTGCGGATCGCTGGGTACCTTCACCACCCGCTTCACCGAACTCGTCGGCATGCCACCCGGCACCTACCGGCGACAGGAGGCGAGCGCGACCGAGGGAATGCCTTCATGCGTGGCCAAGCAGGTGACACGACCGATCAGGAATCGAGAAGCGCCGGCCCCCGAGCCGCAGCTAGCATGGCGACCCCTACCCACATAGCCAACCAGCAACACGCCATGGACATCACCATCCACTCGACCTTTCTCCCGCACGACGACCCGGAAACCTCGCTGGCCTTCTACCGCGACACCCTCGGCTTCGAGATTCGCAACGACGTCGGATACGGCGGCATGCGCTGGATCACGATCGGCCCCGCCGGCCAGCCCGGCATATCGATCGTGCTGTTTCCGCCCGCCGCCACGCCCGGCCTCACAGAGGACGAACGCCGCACCATCGCCGAGATGATGGCCAAGGGCACCTACGCCACGATCCTGCTGGCCACCAAGGACCTCGACGGCGCCTTCGCGCGGCTGCAGGCCGGCAAGGCCGAGATCGTCGAGGAGCCAACCGAGCAGCCCTACGGCGTTCGCGACTGCGCCGTGCGCGACCCGGCGGGCAACATGATCCGCATCCAGCAGCTGCGCTGACCCATCACCCGAAAGACGGAGACACGATGAGCAAGGCCCCGAAGAAGGACTCGAAGGACACGCAGAAGAACGCACCACACGCCGCAGACCACCACGACCTGATCCGCGTGCAGGGCGCGCGCGTGAACAACCTCAAGGACATCAGCGTCGAGCTGCCGAAGCGGCGGCTGACGGTGTTCACCGGCGTCTCCGGCTCGGGCAAGAGCTCGTTGGTGTTCGGCACCATCGCCGCCGAATCGCAGCGGCTCATCAACGAAACCTACAGCGCCTTCGTGCAGGGCTTCATGCCCACGCTGGCACGGCCCGAGGTCGACGTGCTCGACGGCCTGACGACCGCGATCATCGTCGACCAGGAGCGCATGGGCGGCGACCCGCGCTCCACCGTCGGCACCGCCACCGATGCCAACGCGATGCTGCGCATTCTCTTCAGCCGCCTCGGCAAGCCGCACATCGGCTCGCCGAGCGCCTTCGCGTTCAACGTGCCATCGGTCAAGGCGACCGGCGTCATCACAGTCGAACGCGGTGCCAGCAAGACCGTGAAGCAAAGCTTCAACCGCACCGGCGGCATGTGCCCGCGCTGCGAAGGCCGGGGCGCCGTTACCGACTTCGACCTGGCGGCCTTCTACGACGACAGCAAGTCGCTCAACGAAGGCGCGCTCACCATTCCCGGCTTCAGCATGGAGGGCTGGTACGGCCGCATCTTCAACGGCTGCGGCTTCTTCGACCCCGACAAGCCGATCCGCAAGTTCACCAAGAAAGAACTCGACGCCCTGCTCCACAAGGAGCCGACCAAGATCAAGGTAGACGGCATCAACCTCACCTACCAGGGGCTGATTCCGCAGGTGCAGAAGTCTTTCCTGGCGAAAGACGTCGATGCCATGCAGCCGCACATCCGCGCCTTCGTGGAGCGCGCGGTAACGTTCAGCACCTGCCCCGAGTGCGAAGGCACCCGGCTCAGCGAGGCGGCCCGGTCTTCGAAGATCAAGAAGATCAACATCGCCGATGCATGCGCAATGCAGATCAGCGACCTGGCCGAATGGGTGCGCGGCCTCGACGAGCCCTCGGTAGCGCCGCTGCTCGCCAAGCTGGCCCACACGCTCGACTCGTTCGTGGAAATCGGGCTCGGCTACCTGAGCCTCGACCGGCCCTCCGGCACGCTCTCCGGCGGCGAGGCGCAGCGCACAAAGATGATCCGCCATCTCGGCTCCTCACTCACCGACGTGACCTACGTTTTCGACGAGCCGACCATCGGCCTGCACCCCCATGACATCCAGCGCATGAACAGCCTGCTGCTGCGGCTGCGCGACAAGGGCAACACCGTGCTCGTGGTGGAGCACAAGCCGGAGGCCATCGCCATCGCCGACCACGTCGTCGACCTCGGCCCCGGCGCGGGCACTGCCGGTGGCACCGTCTGCTTCGAGGGCACCGTCGAGGCACTGCGTGCCAGCAGCACCCTCACCGGCCGGCACCTCGACGACCGGGCCGCCCTCAAGAAAAAGGTGCGCAAGCCCACGGGCAAGCTGCCGATCCGCGGCGCGAAGACGCACAACCTGCGCAATGTGAGCGTCGACGTGCCGCTCGGCGTGCTGGTCGTCGTTACCGGCGTGGCCGGCTCCGGCAAGAGCTCGCTCGTGCACGGATCGATCCCCGCCGGCGCCGGCGTGGTGTCGGTCGACCAAGGCTCGATACGCGGCTCGCGGCGCAGCAACCCGGCCACCTATACCGGGCTGCTCGACCCGATCCGCAATGCATTCGCGAAGGCCAACGGCGTCAAGCCCGCGCTGTTCAGCGCCAACTCCGAAGGCGCCTGCCCTGCCTGCAATGGCGCGGGCGTCATCTACACCGACCTCGCGATGATGGCCGGCGTTGCCACCACCTGCGAGGAGTGCGAGGGCAAGCGCTTCCATGCCTCGGTGCTCGAGCATCACTTCGGCGGGCGCGACATCAGCGAAGTGCTCGCCATGTCGGTGACCGAGGCCCGGGAATTCTTCGGCGCAGGCGATGCACGCACGCCGGCTGCGCACGCCATCCTCGACCGGCTCGCCGACGTCGGGCTAGGCTACCTCAGCCTCGGCCAGCCGCTCACCACGCTGTCAGGCGGCGAACGGCAGCGGCTCAAGCTGGCCACGCACATGGCGGAGAAAGGCGGCGTGTACGTGCTCGACGAGCCGACCGCCGGCCTGCACCTTGCCGATGTCGAGCAACTGCTCGGCCTGCTCGACCGGCTCGTCGATGCGGGCAAGTCGGTCATCGTCGTGGAGCACCACCAGGCGGTGATGGCGCATGCCGACTGGATCATCGACCTCGGTCCTGGCGCCGGCCATGACGGCGGCCGGGTCGTCTTCGAGGGCACACCGGCCGACCTTGTCGCCGCCCGCTCCACCCTCACGGGCGAGCACCTCGCGGCTTACGTCGGCGCCTGAGCGGGGCGCTTCTTGCGCGGCGCAGCGGACTTCGGCCGCTGCGCGCCCACCGCGCTCGCATACGCCTTCACGGCCCATTCGCGCAGTACGTGTGGGTCGTCCATCGCATCGACCGGCGCCTGGTAGTAGCTCGCCACCTTGACGTTCGAGGCCCGCGTGGCATACGTGAAAGGCGTCGCCCCGATGCGTTCGAACTCCGGGCGGGTGGTGTCGTTCACGCGCAGGTAGAGCGTGCTCTTCATGACGAAGGCGAACTGCACGCCCTGCATAACCAGCCCGAAGCCGCCGAAGAAGCGCTTGACCTCGATCGCGCCCATCGCATGCAGCGACTCGGCCAATTCGAGCGCACGCTCTCGCGACGGTTCGGACTTTGTTGGTGCGGCGGTTCCTTTCACGCGGTTCATGTGTAAAGGGTCTCCTCGCGGTAGGCCCAGACTTCTTCCAACGAACTCATCGGCTTCTCCTTCTCCTGTGCATGGTCATGCCGGCGAAAGCATAAGCGTGAGACCGGACAGACGCCACCGGCATTAAGGACTAGAGTGCCCCACGCGGATGTCTTTCTGCGCATCACCGAAAGGACTCCCATGACACACACCAGGCCTTGCGATGGCTGACGCCCCCTTCTTTCACGACGCTTCGGGCACGGTGCGCTTTTCGGTGACGGTGGAGGGCCACGACGTGAACGCGAGCATCGGAAGGGAAACCCTGCGCTATCACTACCGCACCGGCGAAGACGCCGACCCACTGAACACCTACGGCCTTCATGCCGAGGAAATCGATGCGGCCGTGCGGCGCCGTCTGGCACAGGGCTCGATGGAGCCCGTGATGCTGCGAGAAAACGACCTCAAGGCTCCCGCCTAGGGCCTCAACCCTTTCGCTTGAGCACGATCCCGCGGATCGTTTCGAGCAGCAGCCGCGCGCCCTCCCCCAGTTCGCCGCTGCGGCGCACCGTGAAACCGACCGGGCCTTCGGTGCTCGACGTGTCGATGGCCACGCGCTTCAACTCGCCGCGCGCGATAAAGCCTTCCACCGCTCCTTGAGGCGCGAACCACACCGCATCGCAGCGCTGCAGCAGCCCGACCACGAAGCTCGTGTCGGTTGCCTCCACCAGCCGGTTGGGCAGCGCCAGGCCCTGCGCGATCAAAAAGGCATCAGCCGTGTGCCTGATGAGCGTGCCCGACACTGGCAGCACCAGCGGGTGAGCGGCCAGTGCGTCTAGCGTTGGCTTGCGCTTTGCCGCGAGCGGATGGCCGGGGCGCACCACCAGCAGCAGGGGTTCGCTGAAGAGCTGTTCGAAGGCCAGGTCGGCCATGGCCGAGGCCTGCGCGAGGCGGCCGAGCACGACGTCGATTTCGCCCTGGCGCAGCTGCGTCATCAACTGCGCGTTGGTGCCGCTCACTACGCGCACACGCAGCGCGGGGTGCGCGTCGTTCAGCAGGGCGACGGCTTCGGGCAGCAGGTTGGCCACCATGTTCGGCAAGGCGCCGACGGCCACGCGCAACTGGTCGGCCTCGGGCTGGTCCATGGCCAGGCCCATGCCTTCGCGCAGACCGCGCAGGGCAGAGACGGCATGGCGCACCAGCACCTCGGCGGCCGGCGTGAGCTCCACGCCGCGTCGGCGACGCAACAGCAGTTGGCGACCGACGATCTCTTCCAGCTCGGCGATGGTCTTGGACACCGCCGGCTGCGTGAGCGACAGCGCCTCGGCCGCGCGCACGAGGTTGCGCTCTTGCGCCACCATCACGAGGCATTGCAGATGGCGCAGCTTCAGGCGCGCAAAGTTCATGGCTGACATGGGGCTTTCCTTGAGCGAGCGGCCGTTTGAATATAACCATCAGGAATACCTGGCAGAAGAGCTTTCAGTTGTGCAGCCCGCGCCACGCTCCTAGAGTTGCCTCCAATAAGGAGACAAACAGAGACATGACCACCGGTTCACCGAAAGCCTTCGGCGGCACGCGCCGCCGCCTTGCCATTGCCATCGCCGCCTGCACGGCACTCGCCCTGGGAAGCGTCGCCACCCACGCCGCCGCGGCCGACGCGCCCTACCCCGCCAAGGCGGTGAAGTTCCTCACCAACTTCCCGGCGGGCGGCCCCATCGACATCCTCGGCCGCGCGCTGGCTGACGCGCTGCAGAAAGACCTGAAGCAGCCCTTCATCGTCGACAACCGGCCCGGTGCCGGCGGCAACATCGGCGCCGATCTGGTCGCAAAGAGCCCGGCCGACGGCTACTCGGTGCTGCTGGGCATCGACAGCACCTTCACCATCAACCCGCACCTGTACGCGTCGATGCCCTTCGCGGCCAAAGACCTCAAGCCGCTGATGATCTTCAGCTCTTCGGGCCTGAGCTTCGGCGTGGCCCCGGGCGTCAAGGCGAAGACGCTGCCCGAGTTCGTCACGCAGGCCAAGGCCGAGCCCGCCACCTTCAGCTCGGCCGGCAACGGCAGCCCCGGCCACATTGCCGCCGAGATCTTCGCCACCGAGACCGGCGCGAAGATCACGCACGTGCCCTACAAGGGCAACGCGCCGGCCGTGCTGGCGCTGATGGGCGACGAGGTGCAGGCCGGCATCCTCGCCACGCCGGGCCTGCTGCCGCAGGTGCAGTCGGGCAAGCTGCGCGCGCTGGCCGTTACCGGCAAACAACGCTCGCCGCTGCTGCCGCAGGTGCCCACCGTGGGCGAACTGGGCCTGAAGGGCCTGGAGTTCGAGGTGCTCTATATCTCGATGGTGCCCGCCGCCACGCCCGAACCGGTCATGCAAACGCTGCGCGCCTCGCTGCAGAAAGCGCTGGCGCTGCCCGAGGTCAAGGCCCGGCTGGCCTCGCTCGACATGGTGCCGCTCGGAGAAACCGGCAGCGCAGCCAGCGAGCACCTGGCCGCAAGCCAGGCGCGCTATGGCCGCATCGTCAAGGCAACCGGCATGAAGGTGGACTGATGGGACTGTTGCCGCGGGGTAAACCCCGGCAATGGTTGATTTGATCAATCGAACGCCGCGTCTTCAGAATCGTCCGAAACCGCGAGCCTCGCGGTCACACTCACGGGTCATCGCCCGACCCAAGACGACGACAAGGACTTGCCCATCATGCTGCCGACCTCCCTTCTCACCCGCCGCGCCGCCGGCCTGCTGGCCATTGCCGGCTTTGCTGCTGCTTTCGCCACGCATGCAAACGCCCAGGCCAAGTTCGACACCCCCCTGCACATCGTGGTCGGCTACGCACCCGGCGGCGCCACCGACCGCGTGGCGCGCATCGTGGGCGACAAGCTCGGCGCCAGGCTGGGCGTGGCGGTGGTGGTCGACAACAAGCCCGGCGCGGGCGGCCGCCTTGCGGCGCAGCAAGTGAAGAACACGCCCGCCAACCAGAACGTGCTGATGCTCGCCAACCCCGCCGTGATGGTGGTCGCGCCGCTCGTCTTCAAGGACAACAACTACGACCCCGACCGCGACTTCGTGCCCGTGTCGTACGTCAACGACTACAACTTTGCGCTGTCCGTCTCGCCCACCCTGCCCGTGCGCGAGCTGAACCACCTGCTGGCCTGGATGCGCGCCAACCCCAAGCAGGCCAACGTCGGCGTGCCGGCCACGGGCAGCCTGCCGCACTTCTTCGGCCTCATGGTCGGCGAAAAGGCCAACGTGCAGACCCAGGTGATCGGCTACCGCGGCTCGGCCCCGCTGCTGAACGACCTGATCGGCGGGCAGGTGCCCATTGCCGTCGACACCGAAGACGTGGTGCTGCCGCAGCACGCCGCGGGCAAGCTGCGCATCCTCGCGCTGTCGGGCACCAAGCGCTCGCCCTTTGCGCCGAACGTGCCCACCTTCAAGGAAGCCGGCCTCGACCTTGCCGCCACCGGCTGGAACACCTTCTTCGCGCCGAACAGCATGCCGAAGGACAAGGTCGAACGCCTGTCCAATCTGATCCGCGAAGTCATGCAAGACCCGGACACGCAACGCAAGTTCAAGGACTCCGGCATGACGCCGGTGGTGAGCACACAGACGCAGACCGCCGCCATGCTCAAAGCCTACCGCGCGCAGTGGGCGCCCGTAGTGCAGAAGTCGGGCTACCAGCCCTGAACCCCTTCAAGAAGAACGTCAAAGAGACATGACCACAAGACCCAACATCATCTTCATCGTTGCCGACGATCTCGGCTATGCAGACCTCGGCTGCTACGGCGGCCGCGACGCCGTGTTCGGCCCCGTGTCGCCCGTGCTCGACGGCTTGGCCGCCAATGGCCTGAAGCTCACGCAGGGCTACGCCAACTCGCCCGTGTGCTCGCCCACGCGCTTCGGCATGATCACCGGCCGCTACCAGTACCGCCTGCGCGGCGCCGCCGAAGAGCCCATCAACAGCAAGAGCCGCGGCAGCACCACCCTCGGCCTGCCCACCGACCACCCCACCCTGCCTTCATTGCTGAAAGCCAGCGGCTACCAGACCGCGCTCATCGGCAAATGGCACCTGGGCTACCCGCCCACCTTCGGCCCGCTGCGCTCGGGGTACGACGAATTCTTCGGGCCCATGTCGGGCGGCGTCGACTACTTCACCCACTGCGACTCCACCGGCCGCCACGACCTGTGGTTTGGCGAAGAAGACAAGCAGGAAGAGGGCTACCTCACCGACATCCTCTCCAAGCGCGCGGTCGAGTACGTGGAGCGCATGTCAGAGCAGGAAGCGCCCTTCTTCCTGAGCCTGCACTACACCGCCCCGCACTGGCCATGGGAAACCCGCGACGACGCGGAGAAGGCCCCCACCGTCAAGGACAACCTGTTCGACCTGGCCGGCGGCAACATTCATGTGTACAGCCGCATGATTCATCACATGGACGAAGGCATCGGCTGGATCATGGCCGCGCTGCAAAAGCACGGCATGGCCGACAACACGCTGGTGGTGTTCACCAGCGACAACGGCGGCGAACGCTTCTCGGACAACTGGCCGCTGGTGGGCGGCAAGATGGACCTGACCGAAGGCGGCATCCGCGTGCCATGGATCGCGCACTGGCCCGCAGTAATTGGCAAGGGCGGCGAGAGCACACAGCTGTGCATGACCATGGACTGGTCAGCCACCATGCTCGACGCAGCCGGGGTTTCAGCGCACTCGGACTATCCGCTGGACGGCGTGTCGCTGATGCCCGTGTTGAAAGACGCGAAGCACAGCTTCCGCAGGCCGCTGCACTGGCGCATGAACCATCGCGGGCAGGAAGCGATGCGCGATGGGGACTGGAAGTATTTGAAGGTGGACGGGAACGAGTACCTGTTCAATATTCCTGCTGACGAGCGCGAGCGGGCGAATCTGGGGAAGAAGGAGCCGGAGAGGTTGGCTGCTATGCGGGCGGACTGGGCGGCTTGGAATGCGACGATGCCTGCTATTCCAGAGGATGCGACGGTGAGCCTTGGCTACTCGGTCAAGGATATGCCGCAGAGGTGAGGGGCAGCAGTAAGGGCTGTTGCCACACATGCATTCGCCCTCCGAAAACGCAAGGCTACTGACGTGCATCGGTAGACGTGATAGAGCCGTCTTTTGCCAAACTGTGATGCCCCGGTAATGCGACCCTATGCCTCGTCGAATGGCTGCTCAAGACTGGGGGGCTGTCACTCCAGTCGTGCGGTTCAACAACGGTCCTTGCAAGAAGCTGCCGCCATCAACTCGAAACCACCATCAGCGGATGATTAGTGACGGTGCGCAGAAAGAGGCTTGTGGCACCCAGTATTGCGAGGTGTTCGTTTCCTATTCCAGCCTTCGACAAGCCCGGCTGAACAATGCCCACCCGGAAGACTGCGTACTTTCGCCGTGACGCCTTTCTGAGCACAACCAACCTGTCCAAACTTCCCCTGACAAACCTTGAGGGGCGACCACCGCGATGTTTGGTTTCACGTTCGGTCAAATGGGCAACCAGATTGGCAAAGCTCCAAGTCCACTTAATGGATTTTTGCGCTTGCCCGCAAACCTCGTAGAGGTCTTTCACACGATTGCCGGGAGCCGCACCGGAAGAAAACTTGCAATGCCACAAGGTGACTGTAATAGTGTCTTCGGTATCTTCAATCGCAACTATGTCCGCGCTTTCTCCGGCATCGTCGTCATCAATGATGAACGCCGATGAGCCTTGCTCTAGATGCTCGATGAACTTCTGTTGAATTGAGCGGGGCCTAAGCTCCTCACCACTCCAGCGACTTTCTTGATTCAGTAGCGTATCGCCCCAGGCAAGTTGAACGATCAGATCATGGTCAAAAACCTCGGTCAGCTCTTCACGCGGTTTCAGCAATATCTCACCTGAGAGCTGCGAGCCGTCTGCCAACCGCACCAGAGGAGGGTTGGTGGTGAAGAACTCAACAGCGGTCTCAACTTTGTTGAATGCCTCGATGAAAATTTCGGGCCCCTCAACGCGCGTGATTGAGTAAAGCAGACCTTGGGCAGCCTCTTCAGCGATAAGCATCATCTTGAAGACGCACTCTACGTCTCTGCCGGCCTTCAACTTGAAGGTTAATGCGTTCCCAGCAGCAGTCCAATCGACCAAATCTAGTTGGCATTCGTGAAAGCTGTATTTGTCATCACCATGCACAACCGTGATTTTGAAGCTCGCTGACTCGAAAAGTTGATCCGGCCAATCGGCCATCATGGCCTGTTGGTTGGGAAGCACACCGTTCTTTAGAAGCTCGGGAATCAACGTGTACTTGAGGAAGTCGTTCGGCTCGATATTGTCATTCGACAGCTTCACGCCTAGACCACGACACCACTCTCTCCATCCCGCCAGAGAGTCGGTCTGGAGCGACCAGATTTTTCCCTTGCGCGAACACCCAATACTCACTCTTTGACCTTCTTCATACCCAACGCCCATCACGTTCGATTTCATCTTGTCCTGTTGAAGAACAGGATCGATTGCATCGCGAACATCTAGCCCGGCGAACATTTGATATCTGACGTTTCTACTTAGGCCTGTCAGGCCAACACTGTGCAGAGTCAAGCGCCGCAAGTTGCTGAACGCGCGGAACACATCCTCATCTCGCACCGGTTGAGGGTCGGTAGATAGGCTCTGCGCAAGCTTCGAGGCGAAATATTTTCGTGAACTGTTGATGAAAAGAAGGCTTCGTTCTTCATCGTAGAAGACGACAAACAAGTCCCAGGTATCAATAGCGATGTCACGGGAGTCCGTCCAGTCAACCTTGTCCTTTTGATTGACAATGAAGACCAGCATCTGGTCCTGCTGACTGAAAATCGGCTGGTAAATAATTTGAGCTGATCGAAGTGCCTTGCGATATCCCGTGTGGTCGAAGTCCGGCACTCGAAACACTTCGGTGCTCAGTTTGGGCTTCATCGTCAGTGTGGATATTTCCAATTCAGACGTCACATCCCCAAGTGGCTGAAGGTTTTCCACCAGCTCTGACAATCTAGCCTGTGGGTCGATAGCGTCATAGCTCAAGTCAGACAACAGATTGTTCCAATCGGCGTCTTCTTGGTACAGGCTTTCCAAGGCTTCTGGGACACCGTCCTCTGCTGTATTGGCAACAAAGCTCGCGTCCCCAACATTCGCGGCAGCCCGTGCGAAGCGTCCAATGAACTGCAATGTGATGCCCAGGCTCTTGTGCACCGAATGCAGCGCAGCAACCTTTAGCTGCGGCAGATCGAAGCCTTCACCGAACATGTCAACGCAAATCACTATCCGGTGTTGCCCGTTTCGAATGTTCCGCAGGACTTGCTCTCGGCCACGCGTTTGACTGTGGACAAGTATCGGGTTCAGATCAGGGAATTCCGAGCTGTAAATGTCTTCAAAGAGACGTTGCGCGTGGCCTATCGTATTTGCTCTTGCCAGCAGCATGTGGTCTAAGCCGTTCGCAAGGTCGGCCCTCAACTTCTCCACCGCCTTTTCAGCGATCCTCAAGTCAGCCAGAGAGCTGTCCGGCTCGAAGACTTGCAGGAACTGGATTGGCTTGAAGAATTCGTTCTCCTGTGCGAACTGGAGTGGGTAGTTGTAGATGATCTTCCCATTCAGCGCCTTACCATCCTCGCGAAAGGGCGTGGCAGTAAACAGTAGCATCCGTGCGTGCCCGCAGAACCCTGAGAACCTGCTCCACGTCGTCGCCTGAGCGTGATGGGCCTCGTCAAAGAACACTTCACTGAAGAGAGCAGCGAATGCCTTTTGCTCATGGTCGTCACCTCGATTGATGGAGGCCATCGTTGTTACTACGACGTTGCACGTCCGGATTACATCGAACTGCGCGGCTGTCGGTTTTCCGGTGAGCACGCCTACCACGGGATTCTTAACGTCGGCAACGATGCCGAGCCTCCTGAGAAGCCCATACTCGCGAAACTTGTCTGCGGTCTGCTGACGGAGTGCATCTGTGGGAACTATGACAAGCACCCGATCTCCGCGCGACTCGACTGTGACAGCTAACATTACTTCCGTCTTTCCGGTGCCGGTGGGCATCACAACGATTGCCGGATCGCTACTCAAGCTCCAATGTGCTGCGATTGCATGAAGCGCGCCGATCTGAGGGGACCGTAAACCAGGTCGCACAGGGTGCCCCTCGACCGCTTCAAGCTCTGAGACGTAGTTGATTCCATTCCGCCACGAGGCATGCGCTTCTGTCTTGAGGCGATTGCCTTCGTCTACGCGTGTCTCGATTTCTCGGAAGCGGACGTCTTCGATCTCCAATACACCACCGATGACTGCGCTACTTGTTCCACGTATCACACCCGTTGGAGCCAAGTCTGTGAAGTCGAAGCCATTGCCGACTAAGTCCACAACATAGGTTGAGCCGTCAGCTATGGCTGCTTTGAGCCGCTTGAAATTGGGACCGCGAGACCGATACGAAGTGATCGTGGCCTCATGGACCTCACTCGCCCGCGCGATGCACGAGGCGTCTACCACGCCGTCTCGGTTCTGATAGGCGAATCTTGTTGGCAACCGAATATGCGTTGCCGCAGCGATATCTGCTTCCGTAACCATTCCCTGCCTCCATCATTTTTCCAGCAGCGTACTCACATCGAATACATCGCAGCCAAGTTGCGCAAGCCCCTCATCTCCTATCTGAACTCCCTGCTGCGTCACCAAAGAGATAGCTGCGACAAATCATTTGAAAGCTCAAAATGGGTCGCGCGCCGGTCAATTGACCGCATAGTCACCAGGAGACGCCACCGTCGTATTCGGCGCCAATCGGAATACGCACTCCACATACGGCCGAACCTCCAACCATTCCGCTTGGCGGTCATAAAACTGCACAAGCACCCTCCCGACGTCCACCGCGCTTGGTGCTCCAGAAGACCAGTGCACGGAAAACGCGGCCCGAACATCCGCAGTGGAATGCTTGTCCGCGTCCTGGTGACCGTAAGCGTGAAACTCTCTGACGGCTCCCGGCGCCGCGTAGTCGCTAGCAGCGCCCGGGCACTTGGCCCCCTTCGTTACTTGCTCACGCTCGACATGCGCGCGAGAGAACGAATCCTGAACGGTATGCAAAAGGCTTCCGAACGCGACCGCACCCAGATAGGAAGGCTTGCGGATGTTCGGATTGCCGAGAGCAAAAAGGTCCTGCACGCTCCATCCGTTCATGCCAAAGACATCGCGAACACCCGCCACGTCTTGATTCGCAACGATGCCATTGGCAGGGATCTTTCTGGTCGCGACCTTCCACGTGAACTCGGCCCACATCATGATGCGCCCGTAGGTAATGTCTGGCGGTTCACCATCGACCGAGCCCATCGCGTGAAGAAACTGCATGTCCCCGAAGTGGGACCGTACAAGTAGCGGTGCCGTCTTGGCATTCAGTACTTCACCGCGGGCTGCCCTCTTCTTCCCGTCGTAGAACACTCGCCCCCAGCACTCCGGTTGCACGACAAGGCGCACCGTGTCTCCGACCTTGCATCCCCCGTACTTACCGAACGAAGATTCGAATCTGAATGGCGGGTCATCATTCCAACGTACTCCGGCGAGCACGTAGGCCTGTGCCGGGTCCCAATCAGGGTCGGCGCAGATATCCGCGTCTCCATCGCAATCCAATGACCGGTTTGCGATCTCTTCGTGAACTGGGCTGCCGAACTTTCGAACGCCCAAGTCCACGAGCTTGCTGAGCAACTTGTCTCCGGTCGGTTGTCCCATCTTCGCGAGCTTCTTCTCGAAGGACGTTCCGTCCGGCGATAGCTCGAAGGCAAAGGATGCGCCCGGCATCAACATGAATGCCGCTGTGGCTACGCTCGCCGCTTTCCAAAGCATCTTCGGCCTCCCATACCTTTGTGGTACTCCCCTGTACTACGGTAGCGGGGGTGAGAGGTCCTGGGCATCCCTACTTTGTGGGATGCCCAGTTGAAGCCGACTGAGAGCGCTAGCACCCGCTCTACCCTAGCCCACTCTCCTGCAACAACATCTCCGCCTCTCGCGCCAGATCCGCAGCAATCCAGAACATGCGGTCCCGGTGCATCTCCCCTGCTTCCTCGAACCACCCGTTGCCGTCGCCATAGCAACACCGCAGCAGCGAGTTCAGCTGCGCCAGTTTGATTTCGAGGAGTGCCCTTGCCTCGTCGCTTGTCCGCGTGGCGGGTTTCGACGAGCCGCGTGTGCGGCGACGGGAAGATTGGGGCGTGGAACGCCCGACCATGATTCGCTCAGCCATGTGGTGTACTCGCTTCAACATTCCTACCGATGAGCGCGAGCAACTGTGGAATGGGCCATGTGTGGCGAGCAGTTCGGTGCCGCAACTGAGGAGCCAAAGCAGCCACGGGAAGTCACTTTTTCCTGAAATGATTGGCCGCCAGGCAAATCACATAGGCCAAAACGGCCCCATACGCAGCGGCCAGGACGACGTAGGCGAACCTCTCGACTGAAATCATCCAGTCGTCCATTGGTGCGAGTCGCTTCACCATCAACACGTGGAAGAACGCTGCCCCGCAAAGCACCGGCCAAACGGTGAAGTGAACCCACTTCGGGAAGCTCCGCAGCAGCCTCCTCGCCAGCCATGGGTTCCTGAGCGCAAAGACCGCCGTCACGAGCATCGCCAGATACATCGCCGGGACTCCCCACTTTGCCGATTCTTCTTCGAAGAACACAACCGGGCGAACAACCAAGAACAGCAACTCCTGGCCATGCTTGTAAATGAACTCGAGTATGTTCTTCCACATACCGCTACTCGTTCTTGAAAGTGGAATAGTGGTAGTACACCTGTACTTTCCCGTTCTTGTCGATCGCTATTGCCTGTGCTGGTGCCACCATCAACCTCCCGCCTTTCTTAGGCAAGCTGTACTCGGCTGATGCTTGATCGGTGGTCTTCACGAGAACGATGTAGTCCCCGCTTCTAAAGCGCTCCGGTAAAACCTCCCAGTCTTCCTTCGAGATCGATTTGCGTAATTCCTCAGCCTTTAGCACGCTACCAGTGGCACCACCATTCGTCGCGCGGAAGGTTCGCGCAAATTCCTTTGCAATCGCGGGATCTTCCCTGATCATCTTCAAGGCAAGACGACTCACAGACTCTTCCTTGATCTCGACCCAGTGGTACGTTTCCTTGCCTTGATCCTTCTCTACCATCACAACGCTCGCATTTGCGGCCGTAGCCTTCGGGTCGTCGGGTCCCACCATCGAAGGGCTCTTTTTCTTTCCCAAGAAGTTTTCGAGGAAGCCAGTAACTGTTCCGGCAGGAGGATCTGGGATCGGCACGTGCACAACTGCATTTCTCCGCGCGTCGGCACTGTAGAGGATCGACGCATTTCCCTCTTTGACGCCATTGGGTGTTGCAATGGCCACCCAAGGACACTCCCCTTTCAGAATTGATTGGCCTTGAACAACACCCCAAAGTTCATCCCATCGAAAGAGGAACGGCTTCTCTCCTACGTTGCATATCTCGTAGAAGACAACCTTATTTCCCCTGCTTGCAGGCGATGCAGATGCGTAGCGCGCAACAAAATCGTAGTTGCTTGGGCCCGAATGGCGCTGGACGAGGTATCTGGTGACGACGGGCGGAGGATCGGCCTCAGCCGCAAGAGATGCAGTTACTAGTCCCGAACAGAAGATGCATACCGAACAAACCACGCTGTGACGCATCGCTATCTCCTCGAAGTTCTTTACTACGCCACCTTGCCTAACGCTTAGGCGGCGTATGGCGCCGGCAGTGTGAACACAAGACTCCAAACTCGGCAGGCAAAGCTTGGAGACGCCAAGCCTCGGAGGCTTGTGGCCTTAGGACCACGCCTAATGTTTAGGCATATTTATGACGTAACCCTCTACCGTCACACCAATGGGTTTCGGGTCGCAATCACTGTGGCTGTATTGCTTGAAGCATCCGTAGATCATTATTCGATTGCTCGGCTGTGCGTTGGCAGATGGCACAGCGCTCTCCACAATGCCGCGTCCAGCAATGAACAGTAGGCAGGCGGCAATCACCGCCAGAAGAGAATTCGTTGTCTTAGGTGAGCTCATGAAGATCCTCCAGATGCCAAATGGCAGACGCCCCAGATTTCCCTACGAATGCCGCAATGAGCCATCAACCTATGGCACATGCGACGACCGACAGGCGACAACGTCGGCCTCCGGGCGTTCAATCGATGCAGTGACTTAACGTCACCTCGCGGTGGACACACGGAGCATGCTTCCGACGCTAAAAACAATGATTCCAGCGAGAAAGAAAACATGCTGCGGCCAGCAGACCCATTTGATCTTTGCCTCAGCTTCAGGCCCCCAAAGCCAAAAGACAGTAAATCGTGCCTTGATGTCATAGATTGAACTGCCTGCCACAAGTCTCTCGCCAACTAGTGGGATCAGTGCAAGGGTAAGAATTGCAAAGACGATTGAAAGGCCAAAGAAAGCGATGGTCCATCGCAGCGCTCGGCCATCCAAGATCAATGGCTTTGTGGCAACCCAACCCAATGCCGCGACGGTGGTTACGAGAAGGTAGTTTGTCCAGTCTTTAAAGAAGCCGAGGGAGGCGATCAGTTGCTGGACGTCCGACTGATTCATCTAAACCTCCTCTCGTGTGTTGATCTGGTGCAGTTGTGGCGCTGAATGTTTGACATGAGCGGCCTTTCATCTGGACGTCGGCCCTTGTGCTACCAAGCGGCATCCAGCGCCGGCAGAAACTTCAACTCCGCGAGCCGTCGAAACCCCTCAGGCGTGGGATGCAATTCATTGGCCCATTGATCCTCCGTCAACGTACCAGTCGTCTTCAGCGCAACGATCTTTCCCAAGCCAGGCTCTGCCACCAATGCGTCCTGTGCTTTACCAAAGGCAGCCACAAGATCTGCAAAGAGATCCTTGCGCAAGGAGGTCGGCACTTGGCATTTCTCCATCGGCACCTTGAGCCAATCTGCCGGACCAAAAACGCCATGGCCAGTTGCGTACGCGTCGTCATAGTTGTGGAGTACGACTACGGCAGTTGGGTTATAGGTTCTGAAGAGTTTGATCAGCCTTCGGTAGTGGCCAATGATCTTGTCCAGTGCCGTCGAAGGCTGCCCATCCGCGTAGCAGGACGGAACCGACTGACAGGCCGAGCAATTGGCCTTGATCAGCTTTGGAAAATTCTTCTGCCCCACGATGTCGTTTCCACCACCGCTGAGCAAAAGAGCTTTGATGAGGGGGCCGCGTGCATAGAAATCGAAGGTGGCTTTGATCGACCCGGCGTACTTGCCCTGCCACTCCGAAGCCTCTGAGCCGTTGTAGCCTGCCACGACTATCGACTGCAAAACGCGGCGCGTCGCGATCTCGCCGAGCAGGTTGTCGAACGGGTACCAGAACCAGGAGTCGCCCACGGCGAGCGTTGTCGGAGACGCACCGCGCATCAGGGCATCTTGATGCCCGTAGAACAAGTTCGGGATCGGCATAGGAACCCTCCTCGGCGCCACGTTAGCTCAGAGGAAAGTTCTAGGGCATCCCGCTTTTGTGGGATGCCCCGCCGGTCGGCCGATGCCGGAGCGCCATCCATCACAGGACGTTGGTGCTGCCGCTGAAATGCCGGTGCTTAGTTCTTTGGCGCGCGGAGTGAAGCGCTTCCAGGCTGTCTCAGAGCCGATCGTCTATAGATAGCGCCTCCCGGGGCATACCACCCTGCCTTCTTCCGGACCGCAGAACTCGGGTCCGACTGCACGACTGCTTCAATCGCAGACACAGCCTGCCGATTGCTGTGGACGAACTGGCCGACGACCTCGATTGCCATTGCGCGAACATGAGCGCTGGGGTCTTCCGTCAGCAGTCCCATCGCTCGGGGGAGAACCTCGGCTTCTTCCGGCCGACACGATCCTTCCTTGCATCGATCGCAAGCCAATGTGTGCAGTGTCGTCATCCGCACTCGCTCATCGCTGTCGTCCAGCATTCCAAGCAAGTCCGCAAGAGTGTCGGGCTGCAGATATCGGTCGAGAAACCGGCAGCAGTGAAAACGCACGTCGGCGTTGCCATGTCGCAGCCCGGCGCGAACCGCGGGAAGCGCTCGCGCTCCCAACTGCAGCAAGGCCCTGTAGGCGGCGGTCGCCCGATAGGGCACGGCCAGCGCCTCTATCAAGTCGGCGGCTTCGTCTGATTGGCGCAGGGAAACCATCATGAGACAACCCTCCATCTCAGCGTGCGGTCGGCGGACGGACCGAGCATGGTATCGCGTCGCCTTGAATGACGGCGAGCGCCGTCGGCGACGCGACATTGGCTGGGAGGAAAGCTCTGGAGCCGGCATCCCCTACCGGCTAGCCGATCCCCCGGGGCCCTACCCCAGCCCACTCTCCTGCAGCAGCATCTCCGCCTCCCGCGCCAGATCCGCAGCTATCCAGAGCATGCGGTCCCGGTGCATCTCCCCTGCTTCCTCGAACCAGCCGCTGCCGTCGCCATAGCAACACCACAGCAGCGAGTTCAGCTGCGCCAGTTTGATTTCGAGGAGTGCCCTTGCTTCGTCGCTTGTCCGCGTGGCGGGTTTCGACGGGCCGCGTGTGCGGCGGCGGGAAGATTGGGGCGTAGAACGCCCGGCCATAATTCGCTCAGCCATTTGGTGTGCTCGCTTTCGAAAGTTAGTGCACGTCATGTGGTTAGACGGCCAGGGTGTTCACGCACCCTGGCCGTCGCCATTTGTGCCTCACGTTCGCACCAATGCACGAGGGCATCGGCAACCCGCCGTGAGGCAAGGCGGTTCATTCGTTCATTCAATCGGTCGTCTTGGGGGTGTTCCTTTTGCGGTGGATGTTCGTCGCCCACAGAGAGGGGCGACTTGTCGATGGGGCATTCACTGTAGAGAAGCGAAGCCGCGCAAGGGAAAAGATTTCGTCGAGGATTTCTCGAATCGAAGAGATATCTGCCGGGGCGCTGCGGCGAGACACAAAGCTCTGACAGTCGGGCGGCTGTCGCTCGCCAAAGCGGCTCGGCACGGCGCAAAGGCAGCGTGCTTTTCGTGCCGGGCACAATCTGCGGCATGTCGACGACCATCACTCTGCACCTTCAGGCGCCAGCACGGCTGGGCTGCTGACGTGCGCAAGAGTCCATTTGCCCCAGGCGGCGCATGCGAATTCACGAACTGAGACAACGACTCCGCGAAGCCGGCGCGGGCCCCAGCCACGAGCAACGCATCTTGCGACTGTGGTCGCATGCGCTGCCCCGCAACAGCGGCAGGCGTCTGCCGGGTACCTTCTTTCCGTCGTCGCTGCTGGAGGCCCTGCCCGCCATCGAGGCCGAGCTTGCGGGGCTGGCGCGCATTCACGCGGTGCACCCCGGCGCCGACGGGTCGGAGCGGCTGCTCGTGGCCCTCGCGGACGGCCAGACGGTGGAAAGTGTGTTGCTGCCTCGCGATGGCTTGTGCGTGTCTTCGCAGGTCGGGTGCGCGGTCGGGTGCCAGTTCTGCATGACGGGCCGCGACGGCCTGCTGCGCCAGGTAGGAAGCGCCGAGATCATTGCGCAGGTTGCCCTCGCGCGCATGCGCCGGCCAGTGCGCAAGGTGGTGTTCATGGGCATGGGCGAGCCAGCCCACAACCTCGACAACGTGATGGAAGCCATCGACCTGCTCGGCACGGTGGGCAACGTCGGCCACAAGAACATCGTGTTCTCCACCGTGGGCGATCCGCGTGCGTTCGAGAGGCTGCTGCAGCAACGCGTGAGGCCTGCGCTGGCGCTCTCGTTGCACACGACCAATGCTGAGCTGCGCAAGAAGCTCCTTCCGCGCGCGCCGAACATGACGCCCGATGAAGTGGTCGATGCAGGCGAGCGCTATGCGCGGGCCACCGGCTACCCCATTCAGTACCAGTGGACGCTGCTGGAAAGCGTGAACGACGGGCAGGATGAAATCGACGGCATCGTGAAGCTGCTCTCCGGCAAGTACGGCGTGCTGAACATGATTCCGTTCAATGCGGTGGATGGGGTGGCGTTCAGGCGTCCGTCTTGGGAGCGTTGCGAGCAGATTGCCCGCACGCTGCACGAGCGGGGCATTCTGACGAAGCTGCGTAATTCAGCCGGGCAGGATGTCGATGGCGGGTGTGGTCAGTTGAGGGCGCGTGCGGCTGAAGTGAGGGTAACGCTTCATCGAAGGGCTGAAGACTCTCGTTGAAGGCGGCCTGCTCCCTCATCTCACGTGAGGGAGGCCACCCAATCCCAGACCTGCCCGGGCGCCTCGACCATCACGTTGTGGCCATGCGGGCCAAGGTTGCGGGCATCGGGGTCGAGGGAGCGGGTCTGCTCCAGCGTTACGAGTGCGTCGTTGCCCCCGCGGGCTAGATGGATGGGGCAGCGGGCCAAAGTCATCAGTTCGGACAGCGGTGGCTTGCCTACGGCGTTGGCTCTTGGGTCCATTGCGAGGCGCCAGCCGTCGTTGTTGTCGTTGTGCGCGATGCCTCGCGTGACGACGGGTGCCGATGCGCTGGCGATTCCGGCAAGGCCGGAGACCTTCAGGTATCTGTCCCACGCGTCTGCTTCCGTGGAGAAACTCTTGGCAGGCTGGGATGCCAGCGTTTCCATGCGGCGGAGCTCTTCATCGCTCCATGCGATCTTGATGCCGGCTGCGAAGACGCGGTGCGGTGTAACGCCGAACCAGCCCGTTGCCAGGGCGAGGCCGATCACACCGCCCAGCGAGTGCCCTAGAACCACGAGGCGGCCCTCGGCGTGAATGTGGGGCAGCACGGCACGCCCAACGCTTGCTGCGTATTGGCCGATGGCATAGGAGTCTTGCCGATCGGATTGGCCGTGGCCAGGCAGGTCTAGAACGAGCCAGCGGCCGCTCCAGCGAGTGCCAGCCTCGGCGCACATGGGCGACCACACGGCGCCTGTTGCGCCCATGCCGTGCAGCATGAGGAGCAGGTCTGGGCCTTCGCCGCCTTGTTCTGTGTACATGTCTGCTGTCTCCATCGACGATGGGCAAAAGGGCAACTTCAGATCCGGGGTGCGGGGTGCGGGTGGCGCAAGGCGGCGGGCTAACCGTTGTGCCGCCAAACTCCTGGTGACACACCGTACTCTCGCTTGAAGGCGCGGTTGAAGGCCGCTTCCGATTCGTAGCCGACGCCCTCGGCGATGCGCGCAAGGTTGGCCTGGTCTCTACGCAACATGCCTGCGGCCAGGATCATGCGCCAGTGCGCCAGGTAGTGCATGGGCGGCGCGCCCACCAGCTCTGTGAAACGGTCCGCCAGCACACTGCGCGAGATGTGGGATTCCTGCGCCAGTGCCTCCACCGTCCACGCGCGTGCGGGCTCGCCGTGCATCAGCGCCAGGCAGCGGCCCACGTGGGGGTCGCGCAAGCCGGCCAGCCAGCCGGGGTTGTTGGCGGGCATGGACTCGATATAGCCCCGCACCACTTCCGCGAACAGCAACTCGGCCACCTTGGCGACCAGCATCTCCGAGCCGGGCGCCCGCGCGGCCGCGTCGCCCAGCACAAAATTGACGGATTGCTCGATCCACGGCCCCGCCGGCCTGCTGCGCAGCGCCGTGATGAAGAGGCCCGGAAGGTTGGACATGACGGGGTTGGGTGCATCGCCTTCGTACGTGAGCCAACTGCACACGAGCACCGTGCGATCGCCATCGCCGCCGTAGCGAATGCGTTGCACCGCGGGCACCTGTGGGCGCACGACATGTTCAACGTCCACGGCCGCGTGGCGCAGGTGGCTCCCCAGGACATGCGGATCGCCGTGCGGCACAGCGATGACTTCGCCGGCGTTCACGCGAATCGGCTCTGCCCCCTGGAGTTGCGCCCAGCACTGCCCCTGCAGCACCAGATGGCAGATGGCCAGGCGTGGCGCGCCGGGCTTGAGCACCTGGGCCATGTCCGCGCTCTTGGGGACCTTGAAGCACCAGGGCGCGCGCATGTCTCCGTTCAGGAACAGGGCGCCCTCCAGCCGGATGGTCCGCAGCACGTCCGACAGCACGTCCATAGTCACCTCTCGAGCAGCAAGGCCGGGGTTTCGGTCAATAACTCCGGAGGGGCAGTCAAACCACGGGCCTATCGGTTCGGCACCATGGGGCCTGGTCGCTTTGGCCGATTCTACAAACAGGAGTATTAATATGCCCAAGTTCGTAATCGAGAGAGACATCCCCGGCGCCGGCAAGCTCACGCCATCCGACCTGAAGGCCATCTCGCAAAAGTCCTGCGGCGTCCTCAGCAGCATGGGCACCGACATCCAATGGATCCACAGCTACGTGACGGGCGATCGGATCTATTGCGTCTACCAGGCGACCGACGAGGACCTCGTGCGCCGGCACGCCGAACTCGGCGGCTTTCCGGCCAACCGGGTGGACCGGGTGTACAGCGTCATCGACCCGGCCACAGCCGAGTAAGGAGGGCGACATGGCTGCTTTTCGGCTGCCCGATGACCTGATGTTCAACCGCGCGCGGATCGACGACCCGGGCGCCTATGCGCGCGAATGCGGCAGCGCGTCGTGGTTGTTCATCGTCGGCGAGGAATTCGCTTCGATGCCGGGCGGCATGTCATACGAGCAGGTGCAGGCGGCCGTTCCACACAGCGCGCGCGTCGTCAGCGATCCTCCGCGGGTTCTCGATCTTTCGCTGGCCCGGCAGCACGTGGAAGCCCTCGACGCGCTGCCGCGGCCGACGCTGATTTCGTGCCGCACCGGGCCGCGGGCGTCGGCCGTGGCGTACATGTACGCGGGACTCAAGGCTGGCGCTGCATATGAAGAAGTCATCGCCGCTGCCGAAGCCGACGCGGCGCCGTTCTGCGCGTTCCCGGAATACAAGGACTGGGTGCGTTCATCGATGGAGTCACTGCCCCGCGCTTGCGCTGCCGCCTGACTCGCCCTTGCCTCAAGGCGCACGTCTGCGGCCCCGTGCTCCGATCACGCGCTGAGCGACGCCGCCGCCGGGTTCATTGCCACTCTGCGCTGGGTGGGAAGGCACCGGCACGCCGCCGATCGATGCTGCCGTGACTCATGCCTACGAATCCCGCCAGGCGTGTTGCTCGAAGGCTTCTTCCAGGGGCGGAAGCGCGACAGTGCCAACGTAGTTGGTGATCGTCGACGCCGAGACGACGAGGATGACCTCGAGTACCTGCTCCCGTGTGAACCCGGCATCCAGGAAGACCTGCAGTCGAGCCTCCTCGACGTGGCCGCGGCGCTCGATGAGCCGTCTGGCCAAACTCGAGAGCGCGGCGTACTTCGCGTCGCGCGGTAGCAGTCCGACGCGGATCGCCTGCACGTCCTCGAGCGAAATGCCCTGCTGCAGCGCGAGGTGCGTGTGGAACGCGACCGCCCAGTTGCAGGCATTGGTGACTGCGTTGGTGAGCAGCAGCACCTGAATCTGCGCCTCGCTGAACGAGCCGGAATGGGCGTTCTGAAACACCGAGATGAAGCCGTTGATCAGCGTTGGCGAGCCCGCCATTGCGCCTGCGATGTTGGGCACGAAACCGAAGGCTTCCTTCAGCGAACGCAGCACGGGCCTGGACTTTTCAGGAGCGCCGTCGATGTCATAAACAGTGAATTGGGACATTTCTTTTCTCCATGTCAATTGGGTTGCAGTGGGCGGGATCGGCCGATCGCGTGACATGGACAGTAGTTGCGCGAGGTCGTTGCCTCAATTACGTTGGAGGTAATCAGCATGATTCATGAAGTGCCTACCATGGCCGCCATGCCTTCCTCCGTGCAACCTCCCATCGCCTCCAGCGGCGAACTGGGCACGCTGCTTCGCCGCTGGCGCGGCCTGCGCGGCCGTAGTCAGCTGGACGTCTCTACCAACACCGGGGTGTCGCAGCGCCACATCAGCTTCATCGAAAGCGGTCGCAGCGTGCCGAGCCGACCAACGTTGTTGGCGCTCGCCCGTGCGCTCGACGTGCCGCTGCGCGAGCGCAACGCCTTGTTGCTGGCTGCCGGCTACGCGCCCGCCTACTCCGAGGCTCCATGGAACGCGGAGGAAATGCGAAGCGTGACGCGCGCGCTCGAGCGAATGCTGCGCCAGCATGACCCCTTCCCTGCACTGGTGCTGGACCGGCAATGGAACGTGCTCATGACCAACGCCGCCGCTCCGCGCTTCTTCGGCCGCTTCGTCGACCTCGCTCGTTACCCGGCGCCGCGCAACCTCATGCGCCTCGTATTCGACCCGCAGGCGCTGAGGCCCGCAATCGCCGACTGGGAACAGACCGCGCAGGTGCTGCTGCAACGCGTGCACCGTGAGTCGGCAGGACGCGCGCTCGACGATGCCACGCGCGCATTGGTCGAGTCGCTGCTTGCCTTTCCCGGCGTTTCAAGAGAGTGGCCGCCGGCACCTGCGCGAGATGCGGGGCCGTCGCTGCCTGTCATCCCGCTAGGCTTTTTTTTCGAGGGGCGCGTGCTGAACTACTTTTCGATGGTCACGACCGTCGGCACTCCGCAGGCCATTGCTGCGGAGGAACTGCGCCTGGAGTGCATGTTCCCTGCTGACGAGGCGACGGAGGAACTGCACCTGCGCCATTTCGGCGAACTCCGGCCCCTATGAAGTCGCGTAGCAATTCTTGAACTCCCTCGATCAAGGAGCAGACTTCAGCACTCGGCAAAGACAATTGGACATCTGGTTTTGTGACGGAATTTCTGCGAACTTCCAACGGACAAGACCAGACACCCGGCACACAACCTCAACGAGCCACCATGAAACGCATTGCCCTAGTTGCGATTGACGGATACCAGCGGTTCATATCGCCATACAAGGGCTTCAGTTGCGCCCATCGGGTGCTGACAGGCGGAGCTTCCTGCTCGCAGTTCGCGAAGCGGGCCATTGCCCGTCTCGGGGTGAGGGGCGGCGTTCTGGTCATCCTGCGACGCTTCGGCGCCTGTGCCGCCTCGGCGCAGATCCTCTCGGGCTCTCAAGTTCACGCAGCCTCTACGCCGCCAGAAGCACCCGCAGAAGCCTGCCCACTTTGGTCCCGTTGGGGCGCGAAGAGAATGTCGGGGTGCTGCGCGTGCTGGCCTGGTTAGACGAATGTGCGGCCAGAACCAGATAGGTGCAATGTGTTCTACGTTGAATCCGATGTGCTTCGTCTCCTCCACGAGGTTCCTTACTTCCGCTTCATGAAAGCGGAAAGTGCACTTCGATTCTGGACGAAGCTGCGAGATGACGGCCTGGAATTGACTCACATCCTTCGCCAGTTTCCGTCAGTGAAGTACCAGCCACTCGACACGCTGTACGCATGCGCAAAAGCGGCCGCCTCCCTCGATAAAGAGCTCATCTCCGATCTGACTGCCCACTATTCGTGGCAAGGCGTGGTTCAGGCGTCTTTTCTTGCAGCGCTCCAACCCCATGCCGCCTACGCAAGCTATCTGCGACGGGCTCGCGACAAGGCGCCCCACAATGAATGGATCGTAGATTTGGCCCTCAGCGAGATACGCGGCTCGCTTTGTGAGCGGCACTCGGAGCATCAGAGAATCATTCGGGAGCTACGCGATGTCATCGCAAACATCCCGAAGCAGCCTGCCAATCTGAGACGTGGGCCAACGGCAGACGAATTGCTTCAGTTGCAATCTGCCGCTGTTGCAGTTGCCGATGCCTACAAGAAGGGAGGCGTGGCGCCAGCAAGGGCCGTCCTGGCTGCGTCGGCCTGGAGTGCCTTTCTCTGAGCAGCGCTTCGCACATGACGGCAGACTTTCAAGAGGACAATCGAAGAAGCCCGATTCAAACTCAAGCCACACCATGCCCCGCCTCGACGACCCCCTCCACGACGCCGAAATCGGCTCCCGCGACAGCACGCTCGACACCACCCGGATCGACGACGTGCGTATCGGCGCCGTTCGTCCACTCATCACCCCTGCCCTGCTGCAGGAGCGCGTGCCCGTGCGCGACAACACGCTGGCGCTGGTCGAAGGCAGCCGCAAGGCCATCGCCGACGTGCTGCACGATCGCGACGACCGGCTTGTAGTAGTGGTCGGCCCATGCTCCATTCATGACCACGACCAGGCCATCGAATACGCGCAGCGTTTGAAGAAGGTCGCCGACTCCCTGCAGGACGATCTGCTGATCGTGATGCGTGCCTATTTCGAGAAGCCGCGCACCACCGTGGGCTGGAAGGGCTACATCAACGACCCGCACCTGGACGGCAGTTTCGCGATCAACGAAGGGCTGGAGCGCGCGCGGCGCCTGCTGCTCGAGCTGACGACCCTGGGCCTGCCGACCGGCACCGAGTTTCTCGACCTGCTGAGCCCGCAGTTCATTGCCGATCTGATCGCCTGGGGTGCCATCGGCGCCCGCACCACCGAGAGCCAAAGCCATCGGCAGCTGGCGTCAGGCCTTAGCTGCCCGGTCGGCTTCAAGAACGGTACGGACGGTAGTGTCAAGGTCGCGGCCGACGCCATTCTTGCGGCCCGCGCGCCGCATGCCTTCATGGGTATGACCAAGATGGGCATGGCGGCGATCTTCGAGACGCGCGGCAACGACGACTGCCACGTGATCCTGCGCGGCGGCAAGGCCCCCAATTACTCGGCGGCGGATGTCGCGTCGAGCTGCGAGGCGCTGCTGGCGAACGGCCTGCGGCCGCAGGTCATGATCGATGTCTCGCACGGCAACAGCAGCAAGCAGCATCAGCGGCAGATCGTGGTCGCGGAAGACGTGGCGACGCAGATCGCGGCCGGCGAGCGGCGCATCACGGGCATCATGATCGAGAGCCATCTCGAGGAAGGACGGCAGGACCTGAAGCCTGGCGTCGCGCTGAAGCACGGTGTGTCGATCACCGATGCATGCATCGGCTTTGCACAGACGGTGCCGGTGCTCGAAGGACTGGCTTCGGCGGTCAAGGCTCGGCGGCGGCTGTCGAAGGCGTGAGGCTGTAGGGCGGCTGCAGGCTGGTTGCAAGACCCAGAGCCGCCGACAAGCTATTCGCCCTTTGCCTTTCCCGTTGGCGCAGGCGCTTCCGTGTGCATTACGCATCGCCAGGCGTCGCCGTCACGGACCCACGTCGACGTGTCTGTCATGTGCTGCTCCACCTTTTCAGACTTTCCCCTCGACGACAGAGTCTGATGGACCTTGTAGCTCAGGACGGCGGTGCCATCGTTGGGGAAGGTGGCCTCCATATCGCTCAGCTCGAACGACTTGATCACCATGGTCCCTTGCTCCGCCATTTTTCGGTAGCCAGCGTGGTCGAACTTCATCGAGCCATGAGAGCTCACCATGAAGGCTGGTTCGCATAGCAAATCGATGGCGGTGTCCGTGTCGGTGTCCACCATCGACTGCCAGAATTTCTTTTCGAGAGCGAAGAGCTCGCGGCGGCTGTCTTGCATGGCTGTCTCCTGGGTACTTTGGTAAAGCAACGATCGAGTCGCAACGGATTCTTCGATGCAGGGCCATCTGCAGAGTTGTGGTCAGCTGCTTCCTACGAGATCGCGATGCGACGTTGACGAGGGTCGCATGCAGGGTCACTATGGGCCCCGTTCGGAGCTTTCAAGGAGATCTTCATGGCTGAGAGCGACAAGGTGTTCTCGGGCTCGATCCCGAAGTTCTACGACACGCTGATGGTCCCCCTGATCTTCGAGGCCTATGGCGCCGACATGGCGCAGCTTGTCGCGGCCTTCTCGCCCGGCTCGGTGCTTGAAACGGCGGCCGGCAGCGGCGTGGTCACGCGGGCGCTTGCGCCACAACTCGGCGCCGGTGCGCGCTACGTGGTGACCGACCTCAACCAGCCCATGCTCGACTATGCGGCCACCCGCCAGGGCGCCGATAGCCGCATCGAGTGGCGGCAGGCGGACGCGCTCAAGCTGCCGTTCGAAGATGCCTTGTTCGACGTCGTTTGCAGCCAGTTCGGCGCAATGTTTTTCCCCGACCGGGTCGCCGGCTACGCCGAGGCACGTCGCGTGCTGAAATCAGGCGGGCGCTTTGTCTTCAGCGTGTGGGACCGCATCGAAGAGAACGCCTTTGCCGACGACGTCACCAACGCCGTTGCCACGGTGTTTCCGCAAGACCCTCCGCGGTTCCTCGCCCGCACGCCGCACGGCTATCACGACACCGCACTGATTCGCGAGGAATTGAGCCGCGCAGGGTTCGCCAGCATCGAGATCGAGACCCGCGAGAAGGTGAGCCGCGCGCCCTCGGCACGCGACGTCGCCACCGCCTACTGCCAGGGAACGCCGCTGCGCAACGAAATCGAGACGCGTGACGCCAGCTTGCTTCCGCTCGCTACAGACCGCGCGACAGAGGCGATTGCCAGCCGCCATGGCCAAGGCCCGGTGGCCGGCAAGATTCAGGCGCATGTGATCGTTGCAGCGGGATAGCAAAGACCCGGCCGGCATTTGCGATACGCGCGGGCACCCGCAGCGCGGCGCACCGTTTGCTTACGACGGGTCGTAACCCGGCGCCGAACTGATCTCGTTCGGCTTGTAGATCTTGTGCTGCGCCACCCCGCTGCCCGCATCCGTCACCACCAGCAAGCGCCACAGCGGCTCGCGCACCGAGCACGCGCTCTCCTCTTTCGTGAGCTTGAAGCTGGGCACGCCGGGCGCGGTGCCCTTCACCACGACACGCAGAAGCGTCTGGCCCTTGGCGTTCGACACCTCGAGGTCAAAGCCGATGTTCTGGGCGATCACGTTCTCGGCCTTGTAGCCGTAGCCGGTGAAGTGCTTCGTCACGTACTCGATGGCGGCTGCATGCACTTCTTCGGGCGAAGCCTGGCCGGTTGCGACTGCAGCTGCGGGCTCGGCCACCTTCGGCACGCTGCCTCGCGCCTTCGCTGCTTGCAAGTCGGCCTCGGTTGGTACCCAGCCGCGCGAGCCGCGCACCAGCACCGCGAGCTTTTTCTCGGGTTCCCAGGTGGCGACGTGCCATTCGTCGTCGTCGCGCACGCGGGTGGAAACCTTGGCGTCCTTGTTGCTCTCCAGCTCGGCAATGGCGATGCGGTTGGTCTGCAGCACGGCGCGGAAGCCCTGGCCTGCGTCGAAGGTGCGCTTGAGCAATGCGAGCCGGTCCTTGGCGCGCTGCACCTGCTGCGCGTTGCGCGGGCCGCCGCCAACGCGATGCTGGGTATCGAGCGACTCGATGCAGAACCAGCGCCCGCCCGAACCAACACTCACGAACTCGCCCCAGATGGTGGCAATGACGTTGTCGCCGGTCGCCATCCAGGCGTGGTCGAATGGCTTGTCCCGCGCGTCGAACACACCCATCTTGGCGACGATCTCGACCGGCGTGAGCCGTGGTCCTTTGAGCCGCATTTCGTCGATGACGGCGAGTACGTGGGGTTCGACTTCCTTGTCCATTCAGTGGAATTCTGGTGAGTTTGAGGGGGGTGGGAGTATGCCGCATCGCTTGCCGCGCCCACCGGGGCAGACGCGATCGTATGGCAGGATCAAAGGATGCACGAGCCCTCACGCCGAATACCGTATCGCACCTGGCCGGGCGCGCTCGCGGTGCTTCTTGCCATTGCCGTCTACGTGGGCGGCCTGACTTTCTGGGACCGCCATACCTCGGGCAGCAGGCCGTTGCCCGTGGGGGAGACGGTCGACGTCGGCCAGGCCCGGTTCATTCCCGCCGATGGATGGGAAATGGACGTGGCTCGCTCGAAAGCGGGCCAGTCGCTGATGCTGTTCAAGGGCGGCCACAAGTTTCTGGTAACCACGGGCCCATGGGCGGGCGGACCGGACGGGCCACTGGTGCGGCAGCAGCGGCTGATGGAGCGCGGCCAGCGCCTGAGCATCGACGGCGACGTGTCCGACTTCGTCACTTCCTGGGGCTTGCAGGGCAAGACTTTCGCCTATTACGGCTCGAAGCTGGCCGGCCGGTTCTGGCAGGTGGTCGACCTGCGGCGCAAGTCGCTGGTGCAGATCGACTTCTACGGCTCCAACGACGGCATGGACGATGCGCTGACGGAAGCGCGGCGCATGCTGGACTCGATGGACCTGGAGGCACCGCAATGAGCTCGCCCGTCTTCGAGCAGGACGACGCGGGCTGGCCGGTTGGCACCGATTCATTCTTCCAGCCGCAGCGCGCCGCGTTCTGGGTGCTGACGGCGTTGATCGTCAACGGGCTGTTCTACACGATCAGCATGTTCTCGATGGGGTTCCGCGTGGTGCCCGTTACCGCGTTTCTGGGGCTGCTGGTGTGGGGGCTCTACTCCCTGGCTTTCTTTCAGGCCTTTCGCACGCTGGACTTGCTCGAGCAGCATCCGCCAGAGGCTTATGTGCTGGCCTTTGCGTGGGGCGGAATGGGCGCGGTGTATTTCGCAGCGCCGGCCAACATTGCCATTCAGAGCCTGTGCGCGAAGCTGGTGTCGCCGGAGTTCGTCGCGGTCTGGGGGCCGGCAATTGCGGGGCCGATCACGGAAGAATTCCTGAAGCTGGCCGGCGTCATCCTGCTCGTGCTGGTCGCGCGCAACCAGTTTCAGACTTATCTCTCTGTGCTGATCGTCGGTGCGATGGCGGGGCTGGGCTTTCAGGTGATCGAGAACCTGAGCTACACCGTCAATTCGTCCATGCACTTTCCGCTCGAAAACCAGGTGTATCCGGTGCTGCTCAACCTGCTGACGCGCGGGTTGCTGAGCGGGCTGTGGAGCCACGCGGCCTACACGACGATCGCGTCCTTCGGCGTTGCGTGGTTCCTGCTCCACCCGGAGCGGCCGATGGTGATGCGGGTTGCTTGCGCGCTGCTGTGCTTCGGCCTCGCATGGGCCATGCACTTCGTGTGGAACGCGCCGTTTCTGGAAGACCTTTTCGATGGCGGATACGGCGAGATGGCCGTGCTGCTGATCGTCAAGGGCATTCCCGTTGTCATCGCGGCCGGGCTCTTCTGGCGGGTTGCCGCTCGCGAGAACGGCACATACCTGCATGCCCTCGCGGCCTGGTTCGTGCCGGAGCGCGAGCTGATCCGCGACGACGAATGGGTTCGCCTGGGCGCGCCCATGCAGCGCTACAAGGTTCGCCGGGAGATGGGATGGACCTTCGGCTGGAAAGCAAGGCGCCTGAAGACGCAGCTGCAGCGAGAGCAACTGCGGCTGATCCGCAAGGCCGGCACCTACGGACGCGGGGCGCAAACGCTGCGGCATGAAGTGGCCATAAGGCGGCTACGCGCGGAGCTGGATCCGCTCATCGGGGCGAAAGCATGAGGGCACTGCTGTTGTTGATGCTCGCGGTGCTGGGAGCCGGATGGGCTGCTCCTTCGCGGGCCGTCACGCTCATCGAGCAGGCGCAGTTCACGCTGACCTTGCGCGGTCAGGCGCCGGAGCAAGCCCAGAAGCCGCAGACCGTCGCACTGCCCTATGACTGGGATCAGCGGCAAGGCGCAGTCGACGGCGAGGCGCGGTTCGCGTTCGACATACCGGTGGCCGACCCTGCCGCGCCGCTGGCGTTGTTCGTGCCACGCCTGGGCAACAGTTTTCGTGTGCTGGTGAACGGCCAGGAGCTGGCGCGGTTCGGCGCCTTCCCGCCGGGCCCCTACGACGATGCCGTCGTTGCGCCGCAGTACTTCGTGTTGCCGGCCTCGGGCTCGACGACACCGCATCGCGTCGAAGTCGTCATCGCGGCACAGGCTGCACGGCTGGGCGGGCTGTCGCCGGTGGTGGTGGGCAGCAAGGCCGAGGTTCTTCCGTTGTACGAAAGCGCCCTGTTCTGGCAGGTCAGCGGCGGGCGTTTCATCGCCATCGTGAGCGGGGTGTTGGGAGCGTTGTCGCTGCTGGTGTGGCTGCGACAGCGTGAACCGATCTACCTCTACTACGGTCTGGGAGAACTGCTGTGGTCGCTGCAGACGGCGCGCGTGCTGTTCACGCATGCACCGTTGCCCTGGCCCTTGTGGGGTGTGCTGCCGCTGGCAGCGTTCCAGGCAGCGGTGCCGCTGCTGTGCCGCTTCGCCCTGGCCGTGGTGGGACGGGACGACACCCGCCTGGCACGCCTGCTGGGCCTGATGGCCTGGCTGGCGCCGGTTGCGGCCGTGCTGGGCATCATGGTGCCTTTGGTGTGGCTGATGCCGCTGTGGCGGGGGATGAGCCTCCTGGCGGCAATGGCGATGATGTTCGTCGTGTTGCGTGTGGCGCTGCGCAGTGCCGTACTGGAACACCGCGTGCTGGCTCTGGCGGTGGTGTTGGTCGTGCTGTGCGGTGTGCGCGACGTATGGGTGATGCGCACCTCGCCCGAGGCCTACGCGATAGTGCCCTGGATACGCTTCGCCTGGGTTGGCTTCGCCATCACGCTGGCATGGGTCATCGCCGAGCGCATGCGCAAGGACGCCCGGGCGATGGCGGCAATGAACGCCTCGCTGGAGGCTGAGCTCGCCGAGCGCAACGCCGCCCTGGAAGCCTCCTTCGCCCGCGAGCGGGAAGGAGAAAAAGCACGCGGCGCGCTGGAAGAACGCCAGCGCCTGACGCAGGACCTGCACGATGGTCTCGGAGGGCAACTGGTCGGGCTGCTGCAGATGACCCAGCAGCCGGGAACGGCTCTCGGCGATGTGGCGCTGCACCTGCGCGACGCGGTGGACCAGCTCAAGCTCACGGTGGACGCCATGCACGGCTGCGAGGGCGACGTGGCCTCGGCCCTTGGCAGTGTGCGCTACCGCCTGGGGCCGCGCCTGCAGGCCGCCGGCATCGAACTGCACTGGGATGTGGGCCCCCTGCCGCTGATGACAGGCTGGAGTGCGCGCGAGTCCCACCAGACGCAGATGCTGCTGTTCGAGGCGTTCGCCAATCTGATGGCGCACGCGCGGGCGACGCGGGCCAGCCTCGGCGCGAGACTGGTGCCCGCCAGCACCGGCGAAATCATCGAGATCGAGTTGATCGACAACGGCCGCGGCTTCGACGAAAAAGCCAAGTTCGCTGGCAAGGGGCTGACGAACATGCACACGCGCGCCGCCGCGCTGGGTGGCGCACTCACGGTGCGCTCTCAGCCCGGAGAGACCTGCCTGCGCCTGCATCTGCCCGTGCCAGCGGCGACAGCAGCCGGCAAATGAAAAAAGGGAGGCGGGCTCCACGCCCTCCTCCCTTCCGCTTCAGAGCAATGCCAGAGCTCAGGGCTTCTGGGAGAAGTCGAGCGCGGCGGTCAGGTCGCCCATCGGATGGCTGCCGTTCTTCACGAGCGCGGCGTCGCGCTCGACCAGGCCCTTCAGCGGCGGCAGCGACCAGCGGTGCGTGATGAAGCGCAGCGTCGAAGCGGTGTCGTACTGGGTCTTGTCGATGAAGCCCTTCTTCGCGTACGGCGAAATGATGAGCGCCGGAATACGTGTGCCGGGACCCCAGCGGTCGCCCTTCGGCACGGTCGCGTGGTCGTAGAAGCCGCCGTTTTCGTCGTACGTGACAACCACGAGCATGTTCTTCCACTGCGGGCTGGCCTGCAGCTTGGCGATGAGGTCGGCAATGTGCGCGTCGCCGTCGGCCACGCTGGCGTAGCCGGCGTGCTGGTTCAGGTTGCCCTGCGGCTTGTAGAAGCTCACGGCGGGCAGCGTGCCGGCGGACACGTCCTTCAGGAAGTCGGCGTCGAAGTCCTTCAGGTGCGCGGCGCGCGCATCGGGGTGGGCGCTCGGGTCGAACGCGGCGTAGTAGTTGAACGGCTGGTGGTGGAACTGGAAGTTCGGCGTCTGCGCGGCCGGCGGCACGGCGGCCGGGAACACGCGGCTGCCCGTTGCGATGGCCGTGGTGTCCTTCCACGCGCCGCCATACCAGGCCCAGCTCAGGCCCTTGGCCGTGAGCAGGTCGCCGATGGTGGCCTGCGTCTGCGCTGGCAGCGTGTTGGCCTTGGTCGGGTCGGCGAAGAGCTTGCTGGTGTCGCTGGCCGCCGGGGCGTTGTTGCTGGGCTGGTACGGCGGCTGCATGGTATTGACCGCGTAGAAGTTGCCGGCAGCGTCCTTCGGCGTCAGCGTGCTGTCGTTCAGGTACGTGGGCGCGGCGCTGAGCACCGAGGTCGACGCACCCGCGGCGGGCGTGAGGCGCACGAAGTTACCGGCGCCGTCGGTGTCGATGGCCGAGATGCTGGCCTTGGCGGGTGACGAGGCAGCATCTGCGTTGGGGTACAGCGGCGCGCAGGCGCAAACGAGGTACTGATGGTTCAGGAACGAGCCGCCGAACGCGCCCATGAAGAAGTTGTCGGCCAGCGTGAAGCTCTGCGCGACCTTCCACAGCTTCATCTTGGTGCCGTCGTAGTAGCCCATGCTGAGGCCGCCGGCATCCGAGTAGGCGGTGAACTTGTCGTTCTTGCCGCCGTTGATCTGCATCTGGTTGTTGTAGAAGCGATGAACCAGGTCGCGCGAGATGACGGTCTGGTCGACTTTGGTGCCGGTGTTGAAGAAGCCCGCTTCGGCGTCGATCTGGAACATCTGGTTGGGCATGCCCACGGTCTGCGCCTGCGTGACCGTGGTGGTCTGGCCAGCCGCGGTGACACCGCCCCACACAGGCGGCAGGGTCGGCAGCGTCGAGCCGTCGAAGTCCTTCTGCGGATCCGGCGTTTTGGTCAGCGAAGTCGGGTTCACGCCCGGAATGCCGTTGGCACCGGGAAACAGGCCGTACAGGTTGTCGAAGCCGCGGTTTTCCGCGTAGATGACGACGACATTGGTGATCTGGTCGAGCGCGAAGCGGTTGCGCAGCGCGGCAATTACGTCGCCGCCGGCACCGGCCTCGGCCACCGCCTCGGCGATGCGCTCGATAGCCTGGTCGATCTCGTTCTGCAGCGCGGTCTTGATGCCGGCGTCGGTGATCTTGTTGTGATCGGCCAGCAGTTGCGCTTCGCTCACGCCCAGGCGTGCGGCCAGCGCGGTGCGCGCGGCGGCGAGGTTGCCGCCGTTGGCATCCATCAGCGCCACCAGTTCGGTTGTGATGGCGCTCACCACGCCGTTGGCTGCGGCCGGTGCGCGGAACACCAGCGGCTGCGTGACGGCGGTCTCGGCATTGGTCGTGGGGTCGAAACGCTTGCTCGACGTGCCGATCTCGGCCACCACGGCGCCTTGGCCGGAGAGCGTGAAGGCGCCGTTGGCATCGGTGGTGGTGGCGAGTTCACCGCTGTCGCAGCGACCGTTGTTGTTGGTGTCGATACAGACCTTGGCATTGCGGTAGTAGCTGCCGGTGACAACGCCCGAAGTGGTCGTCGTGCTGGTGCCGCCGGAAGGGAACCCGAAGAAGCCCGAGTTGTTGTCGGAACCGCCACAGGCCACGACCATCGCCGCCGCCGCAATGGCTGTCGGCCAGGGAGTCAGGTGACGCACGAGTTTGCGTCCGCGCAAGGACGCGCTGCTACGTTGGGATGAATTCATCATGAGTGGAGTTATGAGATGTGGATGAACCAGACCCGCGGCCGGGCGCCGTGATGCTCGGCGTGACGCGTGACAGCCATGTTGCAATTCGTCGTACACCGGGCTTGCTAATTCAGGGCTAAGAAATCTCCGCCAAATGTCACGCCGTTGACATGTGCGAAACCGATCCTCGCCGGTTGCCTCGCGGTTCCGTCCGCCCATCCTTTCTCCACGTGCCCCCGACGACGCGCTCTCTTCGCCGACTGGCCGTGCTTGCCGCGGCTGCCTTGCTGTGTGGCGTGCTTGCCGCCTGTGGCCGTGATGCGCCCGCATCGCTGACTGCTTCGACGCCGGTACCGCCCCCCCAAGCCGCGCCAACGCCGGCCCCCGCAGCGCCCCCCGCTCAGCCCGCCTACGTCGGCGCCACCTACGCCCCCGTGCCCGGCCGCCCACAGCCCAGCGCCGCACAGCTCACCGAGATCGGCCGGCGCATCTTCTTCGACAGTAGCCTCTCGGCCACGGGCAAGGCCTCGTGCGCGAGTTGCCACGATCCGCAGCACGCGTGGGGACCGCCCAATTCGCTGTCGGTGCAACTCGGCGGCGCCGACGGCAAGCAGGAAGGCCCGCGCGCCGCGCCCTCGTTGCGATACCTGGAAACGCTCATCGCCTTCACCGAGCACCACCACGACAACGACGGCGACGACAGCATCGACGCCGGCCCCACCGGCGGCCACATGTGGGACGGCCGCGCCGGCTCCGCGCACGAGCAGGCTGGCATGCCGCTGCTGTCGCCCGCCGAGATGGGCAATGCGTCGGTGGCGGAGGTGTCGGCCAAGCTCGAGCGCGCGGCCTACGCCGATGAACTGCGCAAGGCCTTCGGCGACGACGTGTTCAAGAACCCCGACACCGCCTTCAAGGCCGCGGGCCTTGCGCTGGAAGTGTTCCAGCAGTCGCCGAAGGACTTCTATCCGTTCACGAGCAAGTACGACGCGGTGCTGCGCGGCCAGGCCAAACTCAGCGTGGCCGAGGCGCGCGGGCTGCAGCTCTTCAACGACGAGAACAAGGGCAACTGCGCCTCGTGCCACATCAGCGTACGCACGCAGGACGGCGCGTTTCCGCTCTTCACCGACTTCGGGTTGATCGCGCTGGCCGTGCCGCGCAATCGCAAGCTCAAGGCGAATGCCGATCCGGCGTTCTACGACCTCGGCCTGTGCGGCCCGTACCGCACCGACATGAAGGACCGCTCCGAATACTGCGGCCTGTTCCGCACACCCACGCTGCGCAACGTGGCGGTGCGGCAGAGCTTCTTCCACAACGGGGTGTTCCACACGCTGGAAGAAGCCATCCGCTTCTACGCGCAGCGCGACACCACACCGCAGCGCTGGTATGCGCGTTCGGCCAAAGGCATCGTGCAGCAGTACGACGACCTGCCGCCGCAGTACCACGCCAACATCAACACCGATGCGCCCTTCGGGCAGAAACGCGGCGACAAGCCGGCGCTGACCGAAGCGGAGATTCGCGATGTGGCGGCGTTCCTGCGCACGCTGACCGACGCGGATCAGAAGAACGCGCCCGCTACCGCAAGCCGTTAGCCGCCACCCATTCTCTCGACGTTCGCGTTGAGCCGCACCAGCAGCGCAGTCAACTGCTCGACCTCTTCGGGGGAAAAGCCGGCCAGCGCCTCCTGCGTGTGCGCGTCCATCACAGCCTTGGCTTTGGGCAAGCGCCTGGCGGCCAGCGGGGTCAGCGAGATCAGGCGGCTGCGCTTGTCCAAGGGGTCGGGCACGCGCTCGACCAGGCCATCGCGCTCCATGCGGGCCAGCAGCTGCGCCATGCTGGGCTGCTCCACCTGCGCGATGCGCGCGAGCTCGGCCTGCGACAGCGCCTTGCTTTTCTTGAGCGACACCAGCACCGGCAGCTGCCCCACGGCAAAGCCGAGTTCACGGACCCCCACGTCGGCGATGCGGGTGAAGCCGCGCGTCACGCGGCCGATGAGTTTCAGGGGGTTGGGTGTCTCGGTGTCGGTCATGCGGGATATCTTACATGCATAGCCTCCTATGCTAATATAAATAGGAACCTATCATTTATTGCAAAGCAATCCAAATGCACACCAATCCCCGCATAGCCATCATCGGCGCCGGCCCCGGCGGACTCACGCTGGCCCGCATCCTTCATCTTTCCGGCATTCATGCCACCGTGTTCGAGCGCGAAGAAGGCCCGCTCGCGCGGCCCCAAGGCGGCACGCTCGACCTGCACGAAGACTCCGGCCTGCTGGCCGTGCAACGCGCCGGGCTCGACAGCGAGTTCCAGCGCATCGCGCGCTACGACGACCAGGGCTCGCGGCTGCTCGACAAGACCGGCCGCGTGCTGTTCGAGGAACCCGATGCCTCCGCCGGCAATCGCCCCGAGGTCGACCGCACCGCGCTGCGCGACATGCTGCTGGCGTCGCTGCCGGCCAACTGCGTGCAGTGGGGCCGTGCGCTGAGCGACATGCGGCTGCAGGAAGGCGGGCGCTGGAACCTCTCGTTCGCTGGCGGCGGCGAGGCCGGCCCGTTCGATCTGATCGTCGGTGCGGACGGCGCGTGGTCACGCGTGCGGCCGCTGCTATCGCCCTACAAGCCGCAGTACAGCGGCCTGACTTTCATCGAGTTCGGCATCGACGACGTCGACCGCAGCCATCCGGCCATCGCGCAGCTCGTCGGCCGGGGCAAGCTGGATGTGCAAGGCGACGGAAAGGAAATCATCGTGCAGCGCAACGGCAACGCACATATCCGCGGCTACGCGATCTTCCGTGTGCCGACGGACTGGGCAGCGAAGCGCTTCGACTTCTCTTCGCCCGCGGCAGTGCGCAGCGCGCTGCTCGCGGAGTTCTCGGGCTATGCCGATGCCGTCACCGACCTCTTCCGGGTGAGCAACGACCAGTTCGTTCCCCGCCTCATCCACGCGCTGCCGGTCGGCCATTGCTGGGCGCCCCGACGCGGGCTCACGCTGCTGGGCGATGCGGCACATGTGATGTCGCCGTTCGGCGGCGAAGGCGTGAACGCCGCGATGCGCGACGCTGCCGAGCTGGCCGCCCTGCTCGCCGGACAGGACGACTGGGCCGCAGCGGTGGCCACTTACGAAATGGAGATGTTCGAGCGCGTGGTCGATGCTGCGGAAGGCTCCGCCGAAGCCGCCGCCGTGCAGATGTCGCACATCGGCGAAGCGCTGACGCTGGCACACCTGCAGGAGCACCGCGCCGGCGCTGCCTGACACCCGTGCCGGGTATCCCGGCGCGTATCGATTTGACTTTATTTTAGATATATCTAAAATAATTCCGATACACATCACAAAGGATACCCACCATGAGACATTTCCATCTCAACCATCACCACTGCCACACCGCCCGCGGCGAACATGAAGACGGCCTTTCCGGCGGCCGCGGACACCGTGGCGGACGTGGCGGCGGCCGCGTGTTCGGCCATGGCGGCCTGCGCTTCGTACTATTGCAGCTCATCGCCGACAAGCCGGCCCACGGCTACGAACTGATCAAGGCCATCGAAGACCGCCTCGGCGGCAGCTATGCGCCGAGCCCCGGCGTGGTCTACCCCACCCTCACGCTGCTCGAGGAAATGGGCTACCTCAGCGTGGAAACCGCCGACGGCAGCGGCCGCAAGCGCTACAGCATCACGGCCAGCGGCCAGGAATTCCTCACGGCCAATCGCGAGATGGCCGACGCCATGATGTCCCGCATGAGCGGCGGCATCGACGGCGCCGGCCCGCGCGGTGGACGTCCGCCGCAAGTCACGCGCGCCATCGAGAACCTCAAGCTCGCAATGCGCATGCGCCTGTCTGGCGTGCTGACCGAGCAGCAGGCCCACGACTTCGCCGCGGTGCTCGACAGCGCCGCGCAGCAGATCGAAAAGATCTGAACCCCATCTCAACCCGCCCTGCTCACCCAGGACCTCTGCAATGACTGACTTCAGTACTTCATCTGCTTCCACAGCACCCGATCGCACGCCGCGCCGGGTGCGCCACGACCTGCGTTTTCGCCAGCTCACGGTGAAAACCGCGCAGCGCGTGACGCCGCACCTGATCCGCATCACCCTCACGGGCGACGACCTCGTGGGCTTCACCAGCCCCGGCTTCGACGACCACGCGAAGATCTTCTTTCCCGATGCCACCACCGGCAAGCTCACGCTGCCCACGGCCGGCCCCGATGGCCCCGTGTGGCCCGCAAGCGGCCGCCCGACCATGCGCGACTACACGCCGCGCCGCCACGACGCCGAGGCCGGCACGCTCGAAATCGACTTCGCGCTGCACGAAGCCGGCCCAGCCACGCAGTGGGCCGAACAGGCCAAGCCCGGCGACATCCTCGGTGTGGGCGGCCCGCGCGGCTCGTTCATCGTGCCGACCGAGTTCGACTGGCACCTGCTGATCGGCGACGACACCGCCTTGCCCGCCATCTCGCGTCGCCTGGCCGAGCTGCCGGCCGGCTCTCGCGCGGTGGTGCTGGCGGAAGTCGACAACGAAGCCGACGAGATTCCGTTCGACACGCAAGCCGAACTCACGCTGAAATGGGTTCACCGCCGCGGCACCGAGCCGGGCCTGAGCCCCGTGCTGCTCGATGCGCTGAAGACCATCCAACTGCCGGCCGGCGACTTCCATGCGTGGGTGGGTTGCGAATCGGCCATCGCCAAGGCGCTGCGCGCGCACCTGGTGGGCGAGCGCGGCGCGAATCCGAAGTGGACGCGGGCCTCGGGCTACTGGCGTCGCGGTGCAGTGGCAACGCACGACACGCACGACGAATGACGGGTCTTTCAGTGCGGCACTTCGGCCGGGCCTGAGGCCGCCGCATTGCGCCTCGGGCTCTTGATCAGCAACAGCAGCGGAATCGCCAGCACCGTGATGATCATCATGATGGCGAAGTCGTCCAGGTAGCCGATCAGCGCTCCCTGCCGCGTCACCTCCGCATTCAACAGCGCCAGCCCCGTCATCGTGTCGGGCGACATCATCTGCGGCAGCGTCGACAGCGCGGTGTTGCCCGGCGCCACGGTCGACGCGATCTGCGCGTGCGCCTTGCTCGAGCCTTCGGTCAGCAGCGCCTGCACGATCGAGATGCCCACGCTGCTGCCGATGTTGCGCAGCAGGCTGAAGATCGGCGTGCCCTGGTTGCGCAGCCGCGGCGCCAGCGTGGCGAAGGTCGCGGTCGACAGCGGCACGAAGGTGAAGCCGATGCCCAGGCCCTGGATGAAGCCCGAGACGATGATCAGCGTGCTGTCCATCTGCAGCGTGAGCCGCGTCATCTGGTAGAGCGAGAACGCCGTGAGGCCAAAGCCCACAGCCATGATCGCGCGCACGTCCACCTTCTGCACCAGCCGCCCCACGATGATCATCGCGATCATCGTGCCGACGCCGCGCGGCGCCGTTACCTCGCCCGTGTAGACCACCGGATAGCCCATCAGCCCCTGCAGGAAGTTGGGCAGCAACGCCATCGTCGCGAACAAGATCATGCCGACGATGAACGCGAACAGCAGGCCGGTGACGAAGTTGCGGTCTTTCAGCAGGTCGCGGTCGAAGAAAGACACGCCCTGCACCGTCCACGTGTGGACCACGAAGAAGCCGAAGGCCACCAGCGCGGCGGCGGCTTCGAGCTTGATCTCCCACGAGTCGAACCAGTCGAGCTGCTCGCCGCGGTCGAGGAAGAGTTGCAGCATGCCGATGGCTAGGCTCAGCGTGACAAAGCCGAAGATGTCGAGCTTCTCGCCCTGCGGCCGGCTCTCCGGCAGGTAGCGCGCGATGCCCCAGAAGGCGAAGATGCCCACCGGCAGGTTGATGAAGAACACCCAGCGCCAGTCGAAGTTCTCGGTGAGCCAGCCGCCCAGCAGCGGCCCGAGGATGGGCCCGACCATGATGCCCGCGCCCCAGATCGCCATTGCCTGGCCGACCTTCTCGCGCGGGTTGATGTCGAGCAGCACCGCCTGCGACAGCGGCACCAGCGCCGCGCCGAAGATGCCCTGCAGCAGCCGCGCGGCCACGATGCCGACCAGCGAGGTCGCCAGCCCGCACAGCGCCGAGGCCACCGTGAAGCCGATCACCGAGATGATGAACACGCGCCGCCGCCCCCAGTGGCCGCACAGCCAGCCCGTGAGCGGCAACGCGATGGCCGAGGCCACGATGTACGAGGTGAGCACCCAGGTGATCTGGTCCTGCGAGGCCTGCAGGCTGCCCTGCATGTGGGGCAAGGCGACGTTGGCGATCGTGGTGTCGAGCGCCTGCATGATGGTCGCCAGCATGATCGAGACGGTGATCATGCCGCGGTGCGGCACCTTGGTTCCGGGCGCGACGCTCATGGCTTCTTGCCCTCGCTCGAGGTGATTTCGACCAGGCTACCGCGCACCTTGGCGAGCAGGCCAAGCAGCTGCACCCGCTCGGGTTGCGACAGCACCGCCATCACGCGGGCATTGAGCCCGTCGCTGAGACTGAGCGCGCTGTCGAGCGCTTTCTCGGCGCTCGGCTCCAGATGAATCTTGTTGACGCGGCGATCCGTGGCGCTGGGCTCGCGACGGATCCAGCCGGCTGCGGCCATGCGGTCACACAGGCCGGCCACCGCCATCGGGGTCAGGTCGAGCCGCTGCGCGAGTTCGGCCTGCGAGAGTGGTTCTTCATCGCCGTGCATGGCCAGCGCGCCGAGCAGGCGGCACTGGGCGCTGGTGAGGCCGATGCGCTCGAGCGCGAGGCGGTCGAACTCTTCGCTGTAGAGCTTGCTCACGCTCTTGACGAGGAAGCCGAAGCGCTGGGTGAAGTCCCTTTTCATAAGGAACTTGATTATCTACATGTTTATTAGTTGGGCCTTAGCAAGCTCCGCCCTCACTCACAGTCAAAGCCAGCCGGCGCGCCTGAACCGGTAGTAGAGATAGCCGCAGGTGCTGACGATCAGCCCCAGCGCCACCGCATAGCCATAACGGAATTTCAGCTCCGGCATGTTCTCGAAGTTCATGCCCCAGATACCGGCAAAGGCAGTGCACACGGCGAAGATGCTGGCCCAGGCCGCAAGGCGCTTGGTGACTTCGCTTTCCTCGATGGTGACCATCGACAGGTTCACCTGGATCGCCGTGCCGATGGTGTCGCGCATCGCGTCAATCGAGCCGTTGATGCGCCCCAGGTGGTCGCCCACGTCGCGAAAGTATTCCTGCGAGGTCGCGCAGATCTGCGGCACGCGCCCGCCGTGCATCTTGCCGGACGCCTCCAGCAGCGGCGCCACCGCGCGCTTGAGGATCATGCTGCGCCGCTTCAGTTCGTAGAGCTGCTTGATCTTGTCGCGGGCCGCGCCACCCTGGCCGAAAAGCTGCTGCTCGATGACCTCGAGCTCGTCCTCCAGCGCGTCGATCACCGGAAAGTACCGGTCGACCACCGCGTCCATCAATGCATACAGCACGAAGCCCGCGCCATTGCGCAGAAGCTCCGGCTCGCGCTCGCAGCGCTCGCGCACGCCAAGAAAGCCCTGCTTGCTGCGGTTGCGCACCGACAGCACGTAGTTGCTGCCGACGAACACGTCGACCTCGCCCACGTTCGTGCAGTGCTCGCCCTCGGGCGAGGGTTCGACCATGTGCATGACGACGAAGAGCGAGTCGCCGTACTCCTCCATCTTCGGCCGCTGGTGGCCATTACGGGCGTCTTCCACTGCCAGCGGATGCAGGCCGAATTCGTGCTGCATCACGCTCAGTTCCTCCGGTGAGGCGTCGCTCAGCGCCACCCAGACGAAGCAGCCCGGCCGGCTGATGTAGTCGCTGATGGCCTCGACCGAGATGTCGGCGAGCTTGGCGCCGTTTTCATAAGCGACGCAATTGATCAGCATCGGTACTCTTCCATGTTCAATCTGGACGTCGATCAGGTCGTCGCGTTGGAATTCGAAGTTGCGGCCAGTTGGGCGGTGGCCGCCAGCGAAGCCTCGATGGCTTGCGTTTCGCTCCTGAGCAGCGCGAGCCCCTTTTCAGCCAGCGCGGAATGGCTCGCAACATCGGCCCACAGGCTGGCCGCAGCTTCGGAGCAGGTCAGCGATGCGAATCGGATGCGGCCTTTCGCGAGATCGACGAAGCGCGCCTCGCGCAGGGGGTCGGTCCGGTCCCAGGCACCGCCGATGATCACGCGCTTGCCGCGCTTGATGCGGGGTTCGAGTTCCGCGAAGAAAGGCAGCTTCGCCGACACCCAACCCAGCATGCCGGTGCTGGCCGCGGTGTCGAAGGCGGATGGAGCGGCGTGCGCTTTCGCAAAGTCGCGCAAGGAGCTCAAGTTGTAGAGCACCGGGTCCCTGGAACCCGCTGCGCCGCCTTCCACCGGCCTGATGACAGACGGGCTGTGGCCCGCGCGCCCCTCGGGCCGTTTCGACTTTCGCAGCTCCGCAAGCTGCGCCGGTGTTATGCACAGATACAGCGCGGCAAGCTCTGCGGGCAAGGTGGCGCTGCCGGGCAGCGCAGCCGCATTCGCTTCAAGGCCTTTGAAATCATCCAGCTGGGCCATGGGCGCCTTGTTTGTTCTTCACGCGGGGGTCGCGTCGGGGGATTTTAGAGTGGTGAGTGCAGGCCCAGCCGGCGCCTTGCGGATGTCCCATACAAGATAATCCGAGCCAAGGCTCGCTCGGATACCCCGACACAGACACAAGGCGAAATCATTGAATTCGAAGGATAAATCGACGGCATCCCCTGGCGGGGCAGAAGCAACGCTCGGGCACACCCCGATGATGGCCCAGTATCTAGGCCTCAAAGCGGACCATCCGGACACCCTGCTGTTCTACCGGATGGGCGATTTCTACGAACTCTTCTGGGCCGACGCCGAAAAGGCCGCGCGCCTGCTCGACATCACGCTCACCCAGCGCGGCCAGTCGGCCGGCCAGCCGGTGGTGATGTGCGGCGTGCCCTTCCATGCCGTCGACACCTACCTTGGCCGCCTCATCAAGCTGGGCGAATCGGTCGCCATCTGCGAGCAGGTGGGCGAAGTCGGCGCCAGCAAGGGCCCAGTCGAGCGCAAGGTGGTGCGGGTGGTCACGCCCGGCACGCTGACCGACTCCGAACTGCTCAACGACAAGAGCGAATCGCTGCTGCTCGCGGTGCATGCGGGTTCGCGCAATTTCTGCGGGCTGGCGTGGCTCAGCGTGACCGGCGCTGAACTGCGGCTGGCCGAGTGTCCGGCCGACGCGCTCGAAGCCTGGATCGCCCGCATCGCACCCAGCGAGCTGCTGTACAGCGCTGAAGTGACGCCAGCTTTCGAGCAGCGACTGAAGGCCGCGCGCAGCGCCACGCCGTTCACGCTGTCGATCCGTCCGGCGTGGCAGTTCGACGGCGGCCTGGGCGAACGCAAGCTGGCCGAGCAGATGGGCAGCAACAGCCTTGCCGCCTGGAACGCCGAATCGCTGACCAATGCACACGCCGCAGCCGCCGCGCTGCTGGGCTATGCCGAGCACACCCAGGGCCGCGCGCTCTCGCACGTGCAGCGCCTGTCGGTCGAGCGCGACGGCGACCTGATCGAACTGCCGCCCACCACGCGCCGCAACCTCGAACTGGTGCAGACGCTGCGCGGCGAAGACTCGCCCACGATGTTCTCGCTGCTCGACACCTGCATGACGGGCATGGGCAGCCGCCTGCTGAAGCGTTGGCTGCTCTCGCCCCGGCGCGAGCGCTCCGAGGCGCAAGCCCGGCTCGAAGCCATCGGCGCGTTGCAATCGACCGTGCTCGGCGGCACGGCCGCGCCCTGGCGCACGCTGCGCGAGCAGCTCAAGAACACGAGCGACGTGGAACGCATCGCCGCCCGCATCGCGCTACGGCAGGTGCGCCCGCGCGAACTGCTGGCACTGCGCCTGGCGCTATCGAAAGCGGAGCAGCTTGCGCCGCTGCTGCCCGGCACTGCGGCGCTGCTGGCCCAGATCACCGAACGCCTGGCCCCGCCGCCCGGCTGCGCCGACCTGCTGACCAGCGCCATCAAGCCCGACCCGTCCGCGCTGGTGCGCGACGGCGGCGTGATCGCCACCGGCCACGACGCCGAACTCGACGAACTGCGCGCCATCAGCGACAACTGCGATGACTTTTTGCTGAAGCTCGAAATCAGCGAACGCGAGCGCACCGGCATCAGCAACCTGCGGGTGCAGTTCAACCGCGTGCACGGCTTCTATATCGAGGTGACGCAGAGCGCGCTCTCGAAGGTGCCCGACAACTACCGCCGCCGCCAGACGCTGAAGAATGCCGAGCGCTTCATCACGCCCGAGCTGAAAGCCTTCGAGGACAAGGCCCTGAGCGCACAAGACCGCGCCCTGGCCCGCGAGAAGTGGCTGTACGAGCAATTGCTCGACGCTCTGCAGCCCTCGGTGCCCGCACTCACGCAGCTGGCCGGCGGCATCGCCACGCTCGATGCGCTGTGCGCGCTGGCCGAGCGTTCGCACACGCTGCACTGGCGCGCGCCGAGCTTCGTGGCGCATCCGTGCATCGAGATCCAGCAGGGCCGCCACCCGGTGGTGGAGGCGCGGCTGGCCGAGAAGTCGTCGGGCGGCTTCATCGCCAACGACACGCAACTCGGGCCGCAGCAGCGCATGCAGGTCATCACCGGCCCCAACATGGGCGGTAAGTCGACGTACATGCGGCAGGTGGCAATCATCGTGCTGCTGGCCTCCATCGGCTCGCACGTGCCGGCCGCCGCGTGCCGGCTGGGGCCCATCGACGCGATCCATACCCGCATCGGCGCGGCGGACGACCTGGCCAATGCGCAGTCGACCTTCATGCTCGAGATGACCGAGGCCGCGCAAATCTTGCACAGCGCCACCGCGCAGTCGCTGGTGCTGATGGACGAGATCGGCCGCGGCACCAGCACCTTCGACGGGTTGGCGCTGGCCGCCGGCATCGCGGCCCAGCTGCACGACCGCAGCAAGGCCTTCACACTGTTCGCCACCCACTACTTCGAGCTGACCGAGTTTCCGGCCACTCATCACGGCGCGGTAAACATGCACGTGAGCGCAACCGAAGCGGGCCGCGACATCGTGTTCCTGCACGAAATGCAGCCCGGCCCTGCCAGCAAGAGCTATGGCATCCAGGTGGCGCGGCTCGCGGGCATGCCCGCAGCGGTGGTCAACCATGCGCGGCAGGCACTGGAAGCGCTTGAATCGCAGCATGCGCAAACTCGTGCACAGGTTGACCTGTTTGCACCGCCCCCGGTGGCCGAGACACCACTGGCCAGCGCCGTAGAATCCGCGCTGGCCGCGCTCGACCCCGACACCATGAGCCCGCGCGAGGCCCTCGATGCCTTGTATGCCCTTCAAAAACTGAATAAACGTGAACTCGGTGCCGCATGAGCCGGCGCCGGTCATGCAAGACGAACCCATGACTTACTGCGTAGGCATCAAACTCAACGCCGGCCTGGTGTTTCTCTCCGACTCGCGTACCAACGCGGGCGTAGACCACATCAGCACCTTCCGCAAGATGATCGTCTACGAGCAGCCGGGCGACCGCGTCATGGTGCTGCTGTCGTCGGGCAACCTGAGCATCTCGCAGTCGGTGCGCGAAATCCTCCAGATCGAGGAGCTGCGCGAAACACGCGAAGACGGCACGCAGGGCGAGCCCATCACCATCTGGAACGCCACAAGCATGTTCGATGCCGCGCGCGTGCTCGGCTCGGCGGTGCGCCACGTGTACGACCGCGACGCCGAGGCGCTGAAGCATGCGGGGCTGGACTTCAACGTGTCCTTCATCTTCGGCGGGCAGGTCAAGGGCGAAGGTATGCGCCTGTTCTTGGTCTACGCGGCCGGCAACTTCATCGAAGCCACCACCGAGACGCCCTACTTCCAGGTCGGCGAGTCGAAGTACGGCAAGCCCGTGCTCGACCGCGTGCTCACGCCCGAAACGCCGCTGGACGAAGCCGCCAAGTGCGCCCTGGTGTCGATGGACTCGACCATGAAGTCGAACCTGTCGGTCGGCCTGCCGCTCGACCTGGTGGTGTACGAGGCCAACAAGCTCGAAACCGACCGCGTCATCTGCATCGACGCCGACAACCCCTACTACCGCATGGTGCACAGCAGCTGGGGCCAGAAGCTGCGCGAGGTGTTCGACAGCATCGAAGACCCGGTGTGGGACGACAGCCAGACCGAGCACCCGCTGAAGATGCCTGCCACGCGCCACAGCCCGCTGCGGAAAATCTCCACGCCAGACGAAAAGCTGATCTGAGCCCCGTGCCCCCGGTCGTCTTCTCGCACGGCAACAGCTTCCCCGCGAGCACCTACCGCGTCGTCCTCGACAGCCTGCGCAACCGCGGCTTCGAGGTCGATGCCATCGAGAAATTCGGGCACGACCCGAAGTACCCCGTCACCGACAACTGGCCGCACCTGGTGCAGCAGCTGGCCGACTTCGCCAAGCTGCGCGCCGACCGCGCGGGCGCCCCCGTGTTCCTGATCGGCCATTCGCTTGGCGGATTCCTGAGCCTGATGTGCGCGGCCCTGCACCCGGAGCTGGCGCGCGGCGTGGTGCTGATCGATTCGCCCATCCTCGGCGGCTGGCGCGCGAACACGCTCAACGTGGTCAAGCGCACGCCGCTCATGAAGAGCATTTCGCCCGGCGCCATCAGCCGCAAACGCAAGAACAGCTGGGAGCATCGCGAGGCGGTGTTCGAGCATTTCCGCAGCAAGAAGGCGTTCGCGAAGTGGGACGAGCAGGTGCTGCACGACTACATCGACCACGGCACCTTCGATGCGGACAAGGGCGGCGAAGACGGCCGTGCGCTGAGCTTCGACCGCGATGTCGAGACCGCCATCTACAACACCCTGCCCCACAACCTCGGCGCACTGCTGCGCGCGCATCCGCTCAAGTGCAAGGCGGCCTTCATCGGCGGGCGCCAGTCGGCCGAGATGAAGCGGGTGGGCATGACGATGACCGAGCAGGTCACCAAGGGCCGCATCGCCATGATGGACGGCACGCACCTGTTCCCGATGGAAAAGCCGCTGGCAACAGCCGCGGCCATCGAAGCCGCGCTGCGCAACCTGCTCTGAGCGACCGCGCCGTCACCCCTGCGTGACGTGCACTCCCGGCCGCCGGCCCGCATTCCACTTGCCCCCGAGCGCCCGCTCGATCTGCGCGGCCAGCTGCAGCAGCAGCCCGTCGTTCGCCTGCGCCGCCTGTGCCTGAATGCCCAGCGGCATGCCGTTTTCCTGCGTCGCCATCGGCAGCGAGATGCCCGGCATGCCGCACAGGTTGGCCAGCGGCGTGTACGCGAAGTTCTGCCAGAGGTTGGCGAACCAGTCGTAGACGGATGGGTTCGTGCTGGTCGTCAGGTACTCGCTGGTGCCGACCCTGGGCGTGGGCAGCGCGGTGATCGGCGTCAGGATGATGTCCCAGCGCTGGAAGAAGTCGCCGAAGGCGCGCGAGGTGCTGTTGAACACCGCCTGCATCTTCGAGCGCTCGGTGTACGAGGTGTGCAGCCCGGCTTCCCAGATCTTGATGTTGATCGGCTCCAGCAGCTCGGCCGGGGGGCGCTCCAGCCCCAGCCGGTGCAGGTGGCCGTCGATGACCTGCGCGAAGTTGCTGATGTAGCAGGTGGTCTGCGCGGCGAAAGCAGCCCTGAAATCGACCTCGGGCAGCACCCATTCCACGTGATGGCCCAGCCCTTCCAGGAACTTGCCGACACGCTCCAGCTCAGCCACGAAATGCGGCGTCGCGCGGAAGTCGCCCCACTCATGCGACAGCGCGATGCGCAGGCAGCCCGGGTCGCGCCGGATCAATTCGCTGTATGGCTCGGCCGGCGACCAGAAGGGCATGAATTCGCCCGGCGCGCCGCCGCGGCAGTGGTCGACGAAGGCCGCCGTGTCGCGCACCGTACGGCTGTGGCAGCCCTGGATCGACACCAGCCCCGAGAGGTCCGACAGGCCCGGCGCCAGCGAGAACACGCCGCGCGACACCTTCAATCCGATGTTGCCGTTCACGCCCGCCGGAATGCGGATGGAGCCGCCGCCGTCGGTGGCGTGCGACAGCGGCAGCACGCCGGCAGCGACAACCGCGGCCGTGCCGGCCGACGAGCCGCAGGTGGTGTATTCAAGGTCCCAGGGGTTGCGCGTGGTGCAGAACGCGTTCTCCGCCGAGCTGCACACGCCGAACTCCGGCGTCGTGCTGCGGCCCACGATGTTGAGGCCCGCCTTGCGCAGTTGCTGCGTGAGAAAGCTGTCGGCCGCCGGGCGATGGCCCTGCATCAGCATCGAGCCGAACTCCTGCAGCCGGCCCTTCAGCGTCGGCCCCAGATCCTTCATCAGGTAGGGCAGGCCCGCGAACACGCCATCGGGGTTCATGCCGTCCTTCAGCGGATCGGCCACCACGTCGTCGAACACCTCGACCACCGCATCGAGCTGCGGGTTGAGCTTCGCGATGCCGGCCGCCGCCTGTGTCGCCAGCTCCGCCGCCGTCACCTCGCCCTTGTGGACCCGTTCCGCCAACCCGATGCCGTCGTGATCGGCCCATTCGTTCCAGCTCATTGCCAGCGTCATCCAAGGTGCTCCATTCTTTTCAAAGACTGAGCGTCCGATTTTGCCGAGCGTGTCAGCGCGACGCATACTCGCGCGCCGAAGCCCCTCTCTCGCCACGTCCCTCGCCACGAACCACCGCAAGAAAAGGAAGACCATGCTCTATTCCATCCTCATCTACGGTTCTGAATCCGCAGTGGCTACCTGGGAGCCCGGCGTCGAAGAGGAAATGCTCGACCGCCATGCCGACCTGCGCGACGACCTGCAGGCGCAGGGCCGGCTCGGCACGGTGCTGCGGCTGATGCCCAACGTGGCCGCCACGGTGCGCCGAGCGGGCGACATGCATCCGCTGGTCACCGACGGCCCCTTTGCCGAGACCAAGGAACAACTGATGGGCATGTACATCGTGGAGTGCGAGACCGTCGAGGAAGCCACGCATGCCGCGCACCGGCTGGCCTTCGAGACCGGCGTGTTCGAGATCCGGCCGGTCACCTGGTACGACCCGGGCGTGATTCCGGCGCGGATTCCGCAGGTCTGAAAGAATCGCGCGGGTCATCCGCACCCTGCCGACCCGCATGCCACCTGAATTTCCGTCAACGCCCGCACTGGCCGACGCACTCATCGTCGATCCGTTCTATCTCGCGATCTCCGTCGACTTCGAGCACGACATGCCGGCCCGCAAGGCGGTGCTCGCCAAGTACTTCGCCTATTCGCTGGGCGAGGCCGCGCGAACCGGGCGCTACCTGACGACGCCAGAAGACGGCAAGCTCGGCGCGGCCGCCTGGCTGCTGCCGCGCACGGATGCCATCGACGCGGCCGAGTCAGCGGCAAAGAACGAATTCCTCGCGGGCACGCTTGGCCCGCGTGGCTACCGCAACTACCACCGCATCGTCGAATTCATGGCCGCACGTTCGCCGGCCGTGGTGCCGGTGGGGGCCTGGTACCTGTCGATCCTCGGCATCTCGCCCGCCGCACAAGGGCGCGGGCTGGGCGCGCAACTGCTGGCGCCGACGCTGGCCGAGGCCGACGCGGCGGGCGTGCCGTGCTTCCTGGAAACCTTCACGCCCCGCAGCGTGGCGTTCTACGAGAGGCTGGGTTTCCGCAGCGCGGCAGAGCACCTGGAGCCAGTCACGAACTCGACGTACGCGATCATGTGCCGGCCCGCCGCGGACATACTTGGCAGCAACCCCGGAAAATAAGCAAATACTCCTACCCATCGCTCCGCCGTTGGCCGAAGAATCCGCCGAATGTCCCCTCTCCCAATCGAAGACGCCGAGCCCGTCTCGCTGAGCCCCACCCTCATCGTCGAGGACGACCCCGCCATGCAGGCACGCCTGCGCTACGTGCTCTCCACCCTCGGCTGCGACGCAGAACACATCGCGGTGACCGACAGCGTTGCCGGAGCGCAGCAACTGGTCGGCGAGCATGGCTACGGCGTGGTGCTGGTGGACATCGGCCTGCCCGACGGCAGCGGCGTGGAGCTCATCGGCTGGCTGCAGGTGCACCACCCGGGCATTCCGGCGGTGGTGATCTCGGCCTGGCGCACCGAGGAGATCATCTTCGCGGCGCTGCGCGCGGGCGCCATCGGCTACCTGCTGAAGGAGCGCGACGACGTCGAACTCGGCATCGCGCTGCGCAGCATCGAACAGGGCGGCGCGCCCATCGACCCGAGCATCGCGCGCCACATCCTCGCGTGGCTCGCGACGCACCAGCCGACGGCCGACGCGCAGGTGCACGCCCCCGACGCCGCACCCGCCGCCGATGGACGGGCCCCGCTGACGCGCCGCGAGCGCAAGATCCTCGAGCTCGTGTCGCAAGGCCTGAGCAATCGCGACATGGCAGAGTCGCTGTCGATCTCCAGACTGACCGTGGAATGCCACACCAAGAACATCTACCGCAAGCTGGCCGTCAATTCGCGCACCGAAGCCGTCTTTCAGGCGCGACGGCATGGCTTGCTGCGCTGACGGGCGTATTCCTCCTGCTCCTTGCGGCCTGCCCGGCTTTCGCCCAGGCAAACGCCGCGCCTGCCCTCCACGTCGAAGCCGTGCGCGGCACCGGCTGGAACGACACGGCCCCGCCCACCGAAGGCTGGACGCCCGTCACCCTGCCCGACAGCTGGGCCACGCGCTGGCCCGGCTTCGACGGCGTGGTCTGGTACCGCCTCACCTGGAACCAGCCCGAGCAGGTCCGTGAAGCGGGCCTGCTGTTGCACTACCTCAACATGGCCGGCGAGGTGTCGCTCAATGGCACGCCGATTTCGCGCGACGACAGCCTGGTCGAACCGCTCACACGCGCCTGGAACACGCCGCGCTACTGGCTGCTGGCCCCGCCGTTGCTCAAGCCCGGCACCAACACGCTGCTGGTGCGTGTGTCGGGCCTGTTCGCCTACCAGGCGGGGCTGGGGCCGGTGAGCCTGGGCACGCCGGCCGCGATGCAGGCAGAGTTCGAGCAAGAACGCCTCGTGCGCCGCGACCTGCAGGTGCTGGGCCTCGCGGTGAGCGCGGCGGCCTCGGCCTTCTTCGCAGCCCTGTGGCTGCTGCGCCGGCGCGAGACGGCCTACGGCTGGTTCGCGCTGATGTCCATGCTGTGGCTGCTGTTCGGCTACAACCAGATCGCGACCAGCCCCTGGCCCTTTGCCAGCAACCACAGCTGGCAGGCGCTGAACATCTCGACGCTGCTGGTCTTCGGCGTGTCCTACGTCATCTTCGCGCTGCGCTTCTGCGGACGGCGCATGCCTCGGCTGGAAGGCGCGGCGCTGCTGGTTGCAGTGGTCGGCGTGCTCGACCTGTGGCTGGCGCCCGGCGCGGACCTGATCGCGCACCGCGCCATCTGGACGCTGGTGGGCGGCCTCACCGTCATCGCGGTGAACGGCACCTCGATCGTTCACGCCCTGCGCCATCGCAACAGCCCGATGCGCTCGCTCGCGCCGTTCATGGCGGTGTCGGCGCTGACGGACGCGCACGACCTGCTGGTGTTCACGCAGGTGATCGACAGCAACACTTACTACACGACGATGTCCTCGTACATCCTGCTGCTGGGCATGGCCCTGACCCTGGCCGCGCAGTTCGTGAAGAGCCTCAAGCGCATCGAGAACTTCAACACCGAGCTGATCGAGGAAGTGAACGCAGCCAAGGCCGAGTTGGCCGGCACGCTCGCGCAGCAGCATGCACTGGAGCTGACGCATGCGCGCATCGGCGAACGCGTGAACCTGGTGAGCGACCTGCACGACGGGCTCGGCGGCATGCTGGTGGGCAGCATCGCCACGCTGGAGCGCACGCCCGAGAACCTCAGCGCGCCCGAGCTGCTCGCCATGCTCAAGCGCCTGCGCGACGACCTGCGGCTGATCATCGACGCCACCGGCCGCGACGACGGCGCCCGCGCGCTGGGCGAACTGCTCGCGCCGCTGCGCCACCGCAGCGCGCAGCTGCTCGACGCCAACGGCATCGACTGCCGCTGGCAGGTGTCCGGCATCGACACGCTCGAACTGCCGCCCTCGCAGAGCCTCGACCTGATGCGCTTTTTGCAGGAGGCGCTGACCAACGTGCTCAAGCACAGCGCGAGCCGGCGCGTGGACGTGACCGTGGCGCGCGCGGGCGCCGAGCTCCGGCTCAGCGTGCGCGACGACGGCCGCGGCTTTGCGGTCGAAGGCACGGGCGAAGCCGGCGGCGCAGGGTTGCGCAGCCTGCGCACGCGGGCGCGCCGCCTCGGTGCCGAGCTGCAGCTGCAGTCGCGCCCCGGCGAAACGCAGGTGGCGCTGCGGATGCCGCTTGCGAGCTGACTAGAGCTCGAGCACCAGGCGCCCTTCGCAGGCGCGCGAGCAGCAAGCCATCATCTTCGTGTTGGCATCGCGCTCCGAACGCGTCAGCACCACGTCGCGGTGATCGACCTTGCCGGACAACACGCGCACCTCGCACGAGCCGCACAGGCCCTCTTCGCAATCGCTCTGCACATCGACATTCGCGGCGCGCAGCGCGGTCAGCAAAGTCTGGTCGGGCGGCACGGTGAGGACGAGGCCGGAGTCTTTCAGCTCGACCTCGAAGGCGTGTTCCTTCGACGGATCGAGCGTGGCCAGCGTCGATTCGAAATGCTCCACGCGCAGCGCGCCTTCAGGCCACGCGGCGCAGCAGCTTTCCAGCGCTTCGAGCATGTGCAGCGGGCCGCAGGCATAGACCTGTGCGCCGGACACGGGCTGAGCGAGCAGGGCCTGCAAGTCGTTGCGGCGCCCTTCGTCAGCGGCGTGCACGTGCAGGCGTTCGCCATGCAGCGCGGCCAGTTCGTCGACGAAGGCCATGCTCGCGCGGCTGCGGCCGCTGTAGTGCAGTTCGTAGTCCATGGCCAGCGCCTTCGCGCGCCGCGCCATCGCGCTGACCGGCGTGATGCCGATACCGCCGGCAATGAAGATCGCCTTCTTCAGCGACTCGTCGAGCCGGAAGTGATTGCGCGGACCGCGAATGCGCAGCCGGTCGCCCGCTTTCACGTTCGCATGCACCCACGCCGAGCCGCCCCGCCCTTCGGGCTCGTGCAGCACGGCGATCTCCAGCACGCCCGCCTCGTCGGGGTCTCCGCACAGCGAGTACTGGCGCGACAGCTCGGGCGTGCCGCATTCAACGTCGATGTGCGAGCCCGGCGCCCAGCGCGGCAGCGCCTTGCCGTCGGGCGACACGAGGCGCAGCTTGACGATGCCATCGGCCACCGGCGTCACGCGCTCGACCACCACGGGCCGCGCGATCGAATGCGCCGAGGGCTCGCCAATACGGACCGGCACCGGCACCTGCACGTCGCGCAGGCCCTTGTTCGCGCGCTCAGGATTGGCAGCCGGCTCCCATTCCACCCACAGGTGCTCGGGCCCGCGGAACGAAGTGTTCGGCACGTAGGTAAAGCGCTGCTCCGCAAAGCGCATGTGCGGCAGCCGGCGCGTGAACTCCTCCAGGAAGATCTGCATCTCCATGCGCGCCAGGTTCTTGCCCATGCACTGGTGCGAGCCATAGCCGAAGGTGAGATGGTCGCTGGCGTTGTCGCGGCGGATGTCGAACAGGTCGGCGTCGGCGAAGTGCCCTTCGTCGTGGTTGGCCGACGAGGTGACGATCAGCAGGCGCGAGCCCGCGGGCAGGTCGACGCCGTCGATCTGCGTGTCTTTGGTGACAAGGCGGCGCCATGCAGCCACCGAGCCGTTGTGGCGCAGGCACTCTTCCACCGCGTTGGGAATGAGCCCCGGGTCTTCGCACAACTCGCGCCACACGTGAGGGTGCTGCAGCAGCAACTTCATCGCGTTGGCGGTGGCGTTGGCGGTGGTCTCGTGCGCGGCCACGATGCCGGCCATCATCATCGAGTGCAGGTACGAGTCGGTCACCACCTCGGGGTGCAGCATCTGCTTGCGGATGCCGTACTGCATCCAGCCGGGAGCGTCGGGGTCTTGCCGCATCTTCTCGAGCACCTTGCCGGCGTACTGCCAGAAGTTGCCGACCGCATGCGCCACGGCCACCTGCTCTTCGGGCTTAGGGCGACCCCAGGTGTTAACGGTGTGCGCGATGGAATATTTGCGCAGCGTGTCCATGTCTTCCTCGGGCACGCCAAGGAAATGCAGCGCCACGGTGAGCGGAATTTCCCACAGCATCTGGTCGACGAGGTCGGCCTTGCCGTCGTCGATGAAGCGGTCGACATACGTGCGGGCCAGCTCGCGCACCATCGGCTCATGGTGCTTCAGCGCCTCGGGCGTGAACGGGTCCATCAGCGCGCGGCGACGCGGCATGTGGGCAGGCTCGTCTTCGTTGACCAGCGTGCGGTTCAGCGCGAAGCCGTACGAGGCGAGCACCGCATTGGCTTCCTCGCCGGTCGGGGTGATCTTTTCCAGCGCATTCGATGGGCTGAAGGTGATGTTGTCGCGGAACACCGCCTTGATGTCCGCATAGCGCGTGAGCACCCAGTAGCCCAGCTTCGGGCTGTAGAAGATGGGCTCCTGCTCGCGCGCCCAGCGCACGTACTCGGGCGGGTCCTGCTGGTAGCCGTCCTCGAAAGGGTCGAAGCCGGCGGCGCGCTGGCTCACGGGACAGCCCGTGGGCGTGCGCTCGGAAGACAGCGGCCCGTGCGCGACGGGGCAGCCGGAAGCGCGAGGTGGCATGGCGGTGTCAGGCATGGCGGCAGACTCAGTCGAGGGTGATCTTCAAATCGCGGATCAGCTTGTGCCAACGCACGGTTTCGTTCTTCAGCAGCTCGGTGTATTGGGCTGGCGTGTTGCCCGCGGGCTCCACGCCGAAGTCGACCATGCGCGTGCGCACTGAGGGCTCGTTGATGGCCGCGACGATCTGGCGGTTGAGCGTGTTCACCACCTCACTGGGCGTGGCCGAAGGCACCACCACGCCGACCAGTGCGGCCGCCTCGACATTCTTGTAGCCGAGCTCGGCGAAGGTGGGCACGTCGGGCAACTGCGGCAGGCGGGTGGGGTTGGCCACGGCCAGCGCGCGCACCTTGCCGCCCTTGATGAAGCCGGAGCCCGCGGCCAGGTCGACCATCATCGCCGGCAGCTGTCCGCCGACCACGTCGGCCAGTGCCGGCGCCGCGCCGCGGTACGGCACGTGGACCATGAAGAGCTTGGCCTCCACCTTCAGCAGCTCCATCGCGAGGTGGTGCGGGCTGCCCGCGCCGGCCGATGCGTAGTTGATGCCGCCGGGCTTGGCCCTGGCCTGTGCGATGAAGTCCTTGGCCGAGCTGAAGCCCGAGTTGGCTCCGACCACCAGGATCATCGGGAACTTGCCCATCAGCGTGACGGGGGCGAGGTCTTTGGTGGGGCTGTAGCTCAGCGACTTGTAGAGCGCGGGGTTGAAGACCAGCGTGCCGTTGTCGGCCGAGAGGACGGTGTAGCCGTCGGCCGGCGAGCGTGCGGTTTCGGCGGCGGCCAGCGCGGTGTTGCCGCCGGGCTTGTTGTCGACCAGCACCGGCTGCGCGACCTGGGTGGAGAGCGTCTGGGCGACCGTGCGCGCGAGAAAGTCGGAACCGCCGCCGGCCGCATACGGAACGATCCAGCGGATCGGCTTGGCGGGAAAGGTCTGGGCGCTTGCACTGGCAGCAGCTACCAGCGAAAGGATCACGGCAATGCACTTCTTCATGGGGTGTCTCCGAATTGGATATTGTGTATTGCGTAATTATCATACGCATAGCGTAATCACAAAATCACGGGTTTACCCGGCCACGCAGGCCGAGCACCTAACATGAAGGCGTCATGACCTCATCCCCGGAACCCAGCCCTTCCTCCCCCGCCCGCGAGCGCCGCCAGCGCGTGCAGTCCGCCGAAACCGGCATGGCCGTGCTGAAGGGGCTGGCGCACCTGGGCGGCCGCAGCAGCCTCACGGCGTTGTCGGCGCACGTCGCCGAGAGTCCTGCAAAAGTGCACCGCTACCTCGCCAGCCTGATGGAAGCGGGCCTCGTGCTGCAGGACGCCGCCTCGCAGCACTACTACCTGGGCACCGAAGCCATCCAGATCGGCCTGGCCGCGATGCGGCAGGCCGACCCGATCCGCGCGGCCGAGCCCTGCCTGATCCGCCTGCGCGAGTCGCTGGAGGTGACGTGTTTCGTCGCGGTCATGGGCAACAAGGGTCCGACCATCGTGCGTTTCGAGGAACCGGGCCTGCCGGTGACGGTGAACGTGCGCGCAGGCTCGGTGATGTCGATGCTGTGGTCGGCCACCGGACGCGCCTTTCTCGGGCTGCTCGACGAATCGCGCGTGCTGGCGCTGGCCGAGCAGGAGCTGGGCGAGGCCACGCCAGAGATGCGTTCGCTGCTCGATGCGAAAGACCCGATCGGCCAGCTCCGCCGCGAGGTGCGGCTGGCGCATTGCGCCAGCGTCAAGGACACCTACCTGCGCGGCATCAGCGCCGTGGCGGCGCCGGTGTACGACTATGCGGGCCGGGTATGCGCCGTGATCACCGCGCTGGGCGCCACGGGCGGCTTCGATCCGGCCATCGACGGGCCCATTGCCACGGCCGTGCGGCAGGAGGCCCGGGCCGCGAGCGCCCTGCTGGGCGCCGCGGGCTGAAGTTTCAGGGCTGAATCAGTCTGCCCAGACCACCGTGCCGGTCCACGCCGTGGCCAGCACCAGGATGCCGAAGGCAATGCGGTACCAGGCGAACGGAATGAAGTTGTGGGTGCTGATGAACTTCAGCAGCCAGCGCACGCACAGCCAGGCGCTGATGAACGAGAACACCAGCCCCACGGCGAACAGCGGGATGTCGGCCATCGACAGCGCCGCGCGCTCCTTGTAGATGCTGTAGAGCCCCGCGCCGATCAGCGTCGGAATGGCAAGGAAGAACGAGAAATCGGTCGCCGCCTGGCGCGAGAGGCCCAGCAGCATGCCGCCGATGATGGTCGAGCCGCTGCGGCTGGTGCCCGGGATCATCGCGAAGCATTGCACCAGACCGACCTTGAGCGCATCCCACGGCGTCAGGTCGTCCACGTGCTCGACGCGCACCGAGCCCGGCGGCCGCTTCTCGGCCCACAAAATGATGAAGCCGCCGATGATGAAGGTGCTCGCAACCACGGTCGGAATGAACAGGTGCTCCTTGATGACCTTGCCGAACAGCAGGCCCAGCACCACTGCGGGAAGAAAGCCGATGAAGATGTTCAGCGCCAGGCGCTGTGCCTTCGGTTGCCGCGGCAGCGCGACAACGGTCGATTTGATCTTCTGCCAATAGACCAGGATCACCGCGAAGATCGCGCCGGTCTGGATGGCGATCTCGAAAACCTTGCCCCGGTTGTCGCCGAAGCCGCCGAGCAGCGAGCCCGCAAGAATCAGATGGCCGGTCGATGAGATCGGAAGGAATTCGGTCAGCCCCTCGACGATGCCCATGACGGCGGCCTTGGCCAGCAAAACAATATCCACGCGTACTCCTTTTAAGAGCGGCCATTATCGCGATGGGTCGGTCAGGGGAAATTCAAACTCCCCAGTTCCGGTGATGTTCAGATGCGGCGTGTTAACACAAAGTAGTGCATTGCCGGGCATGTGTGATGTCCGAAGGAGCTTGTGCCAAATGCGAACGCCAATGCCCGGCAACGGGCACGAAGAACATACCTCGACCGTCGACGACCACGGCGAGGACCGCCGCAAGAATGCACAGGACCTCGAGCGCGAGCAGTGCGCCTCGATACGGCGCGTTACCGAGGCCACCGGCGCGTCGGCCCACGAACTGCAGCAGCTGATGCAGCGGCTGCTCGACATCGACCGCTCGGGTTCGAGCGCTGGCATCGTCGCGCAGGGCCACATCGCGGCCGACCGCATGCAGTCGGGCATGCAGGCACTCGACCTCGGCGACGGCCATGTAGCCGAACAGCACGGCGATGCCGCGCAGAGCATCGACTTCTGGCTGCTCGAGCCGCTCGACCCGGCGCACGACAAGAAGTGGTACGCCCGCTGGAAGTTCTGGAGCTTCATCCTCGGCGCGTCCGGCTCCGAAGCCGCACTCACCCTGCAGGGCCTGGCGCTGCGCCCCACCGAGCCCGGCGACACGCACGCCGACCTGGTGGCCAAGGCGCGCAAGGTGCTGGAGGGCTGGCGCCGCACTTCGGAGCCGCTCTTCTGGGCGGCCGTGGAATGCTACGTGCGGCAACAGTCGTTCTCGCTCGAAACACAGGCCTACCTGATGCACTGCATTGCCGCCATGTTCGCGGGGGACCCAATGAAGCTGTCGAACGCGCAGAGCGAACAGCTCGCGGGCGTTCTCACCGACACCTACTGCGACGCGCTGGGCACCTCGGCGAGCATGCCTTCGGCGGACATCTACCGGCGCCTGTCGCAGGGGCTGGAAGCAACCGATCGCGAAACCGGCCTCACCCGCAACCTGGGGCGCAGCGACACGGCCCAGATCGCGATCACGGCGCTGTTCACGGTCATCGAAGGCTCGCGCTCACGCTACTGAACCGGGACTGGTGCGCCGGCGCAGCGCGCGCACCGCACTGTCGACCGTGGTCAGCACCGGCAGTCCGCCGGCGGCCTCGCAGGCAGCGCGCGCTCGGGCCATGCTGAACTGCGCAAGCGCGATGCGCGTGCAGCCGCGCTCGCGCAGAGCCGCGGCCTGCGCGGCGATCAAGGCATCGTGGCGCTGCACATCGCCGGCATTCAGTGCGTCTAGCGCACCCTCGGCCAGCGCGAGTTCGAGTGCCGTGTCTTGCGGAAACTCGGGCGGCATCGAAGCCAGCGTGGGCGCGAAGGTCGCGATCAGCCCCAGCCGTCCCTGCCCCTGCCCTTGCGCCGCCTCGTCGATCATGGCCTCGTTGGGCTTGAGCACCGGAATGCCCGCATGCCGCCGCGCCACCGCCTCGATACACGGCCCGAAGGCCGAGCAGGTGAAGAGAATGCCCTGCGCACCCGTATCGACCGCGTACTGCGCCAGGCGCTGAAAGCGTTCGTGCATGGCGGCGTCGAGCCCCTTGCCGTTGCGCGCCAGGTCGGCCGAGAGGCTGTCGTCGAGCAGGTTCATGCGCACGGCCTCTGGCCAGTCGCGCACGAAGGCTTCGTTGATGGGCGAGACGGAGTGCGAGAGCGCGTGGATCAGGGCGATGCGGGTCATGAATTCAGAGGCTCTTCAGAAGCTCAGATGCCCTTCGAAGAAGGATTGGCGAACGCATCCTTCGTCTCGGCATTCAGCGGGTAGTTGATGTTGATGCCCTTCGGCGGAATCGGCGACATGAACCACTTGGCATAGAGCTTTTCCATCTCGCCCGACTTCATCATGCCCGACACCACGCGATCGACCAGCGCCTTGAAGGCCGGGTCGTCCTTGCGGAACATCAGCGACTGGTTCTCGGTGCGCAGGCTCTCGCCGGTGATGATGAAGTCCTTCGGGCTGCGCGCATTCGCGATCTGCCCGGCCAGCAGGATGTCGTCGAGCACGAAGGCCTGGGCGCGGCCGCTTTCCACCAGCAGGAAAGAGTCGCTGTGGTCTTTGCCCGCGAGGTTGTTCACTTCGAGGCTGCGGCCGCGGTCGGCCTCGCGCAGCAGGCGGAACGAGGTGGTGCCGCTGGTGGTGGCCACCGTCTTGCCCTGCAGGTCGGCAATGCTCTTGATGCCCGAATCGGCCTTCACCAACATGCGCACGTTGTAGCGGAAGATGTCCGGCGAGAACGCCACCTGCTTCTGCCGCTCGACCAGGTTGGTGGTGGAGCCGCACTCGATGTCGACCGTGCCGTTCTGCACCAGCGGGATGCGGTTGGCCGAGGTGACGGCCTGGTACTTGATCTCAACGACCGGCATCTTCAGCTCGCTCTTCACCGCCTCGACGATGCGGTTGCAGATCTCAATGCTGTAGCCCACGGGCTTGAGGTTGCCGTCGAGGTACGAGAAGCCGAAGGACGACTCCCGGTAGCCGAAGGTGATGGCACCGCTGGCCTTTATCTTCGCGAGCGTGTCGCTTTCCTGGGCCTGCGCGGCCGTGAGCGGCATGAAGGCCGCAAAGATCACCGCGAGCGCGGCACCAAAGGGAAACGGCAGACGAAGCTTGGGCATGGAACGCTCCTCGGAACGATGGTTGAAGAAAAAACGAACGGGAAAGTGGTGCTCAGCGCGCAGCGGCGGCGCGCGTGACCGCGTCGATGGAGGCCGCGAGCCGCGCGGCGATCTCCTGCAGGTCTTGCCGCGTGGCGATGAAGGGCGGTGCCAGCAGCACGTGGTCGCCCTGGCGGCCGTCGACCGTGCCGCCAAAGGGGTAGCACAGCAGGCCGCGCGCCATGGCGTCCTTCTTGACGGTGGCGTTGAGCTTCAGCGCCGGATCGAAGGGCGTCTTGCTCGCGCGGTCTGCCACCAGCTCGATGCCCCAGAAGAAGCCGCGGCCGCGAATGTCGCCCACGTGCGGGTGCGCGCCCAGCGCCTCGGCAAGCATCGCGCCGAAGGCATCGCCGTCTTCGCGCACCTTGGCGACCAGCCCGTCGCGCCGGATCACCCGCTGCACCGCGAGCGCGGCAGCGCAGGCCATCGGGTGACCAAGGTAGGTGTGGCCGTGCTGGAAGAAGCCGCTGCCGCTGGACATGGCTTCGACGATGCGGCGCTGCGCCAGCACCGCGCCGATGGGCTGGTAGCCGCCGCCCAGGCCCTTGGCGACGGTCATGAGGTCGGGCACCACACCCTCCTGCTCGCAGGCGTGAAGCGAGCCGGTGCGGCCCATGCCGCACATCACCTCGTCGAGGATCAGCAGCACGCCGTATTTGTCGCACACCGCGCGCACCGCCTTGAAGTAGCCCGGCACCGGCGTGAGCACGCCGGCCGTGGCGCCGCCGATGGTCTCGGCCACGAAGGCGATCACGCGATCGGCGCCCTGCGCGAGGATGGCTGCCTCGAGCTCGGCCGCCAGACGCAGGCCGTACTGCTCGGCGCTTTCGTCGGCGCGCTGCTCGCGGTACGGATAGCAGGGTGAGACGTGCGTTGCCGGCACGAGGATGGGCGCGAAGGGCTCGCGCCGCCAGGCGTTGCCGCCCACGGCCAGCGCGCCCAGCGTGTTGCCGTGGTAACTCTGGCGGCGCGCGATGAAGTGCGTGCGCTGCGGCTGGCCGATTTCGACGAAGTACTGCCGCGCCATCTTCAGCGCCGACTCCACCGCCTCCGAGCCACCGCTCACCAGGTAGACGTGGCTCATGCCCTCGGGGGCGGAGCCGATCATTTCGTCGGCCAGTTGCTCGGCCACTTCGCTCGTGAAGAAGCTGGTGTGCGCATAGGCGAGCTTGTCGATCTGCGCGTGCATGGCGGCCAGCACCTCGGGGTGCGCATGGCCGAGCGACGACACCGCCGCGCCACCCGAGGCGTCGAGGTATTCGCGGCCTTCGGCGTCGCGGATGAACATGCCGTGGGAGCCGGCGGCAACGGGTGGGGTCTGGCGAAGGTGGCGGTGGAAGACGTGCGTCATGGCGGCTGGCAACTGGACTCTCGGGTTGGAACTAACGTTTCCGGCGGATTATTGTTTGGAACATTTGTTCCGTCAACTACCGCCATTCGACCCCTCCGGTACATTTGTTCCAACGACAGCCGAAGAGAGACACCGCCATGGGCGCCCGAGAGCAGATCCGTCAGCGTTTCAACGAACTGAGCCCCGCCCTGCAGCAGGTGGCGCGCTATGTGCTCGACCATCCGAACGAGGTGGTCACGGGCTCGATGCGCAACGTCGGCACGCGCTCGCAGAGCACGCCCGCCACCCTCGTGCGTTTCGCGCAGCATCTGGGCTTCGAAGGCTGGCCGCAGCTCAAGGAGGCCTTCGCCGCCGACATGGGCCTGGGCTCCGCCGAAACCTATGGCGGGCGCGCCAAGCAGCTCGTCGGCCGCGCGAAAGACCAGACGCTGACCGGCGAAATGTTCGAGGTGCAGCGCCGCAACCTCGAAGCTACGCACCAGCAGAGCGAGCAGGCGCTGCAAAAGGCCTGCGCGCTGATCGAGAAGGCGCCGGCCGTGCACGCCGCGGGGTTCAGGGCGTGCTTTCCCATAGCCTTTTCATTCGTCTACGTGTACCGGCTCTTCCGGGCCAGCGTGCATCTGGTCGACGGCCAGGGCGGCTCGCTGGAAATGCAGCAGCGCGCCTTCGCCAAGGGCGACGCGCTGGTGGTGGCGAGCTTCGCGCCCTACTCGCGCGAGGCGCTGCAGGTGGCGCAGGCGGCCAAGGCGGCGGGTTGCCGCATCGTCGCCATTACCGACAGCGTGACCTCGCCGCTGTCGCTGCTGGCGGACGAGACGCTGCTTTTCACGATCAACAGCCCCTCGTTCTTCCCGTCGGTCGCGGCCGGGGTGGCAGTGACCGAAGCGCTGGTCGAGCTGCTGGCCAGCCGCGCGGGCAAGCCGGTGATCCGGCGCATCGACCAGGCCGAGGCGCAGCTGTTCGAATCGGGGGCCTACCTCACGCCGCCGGCGGCGCGCGGCAGCTAGGGCCGGGAGCTCAGGTCAGCGCCCGGGTGCGGCCGGCCGCCTGCTGGCTCAGGTAAAGCACCAGCAGGTCGCGGTTGGCGATGATGTGGTCGCGCATGGCGGTTTCGGCGCAGGAGGCTTCCTGCCGGCCCAGCGCTTCGACGATGCGGCAGTGCTCTTCCAGCGCCTGCAGGGCCTGCTCGTGGCGGTACAGCTGCATCGACGCGTCGCGGTTGTGCGGGCGCAGCTTGCTGTCGAAGATGATCGGCAGCTGGCTGGCCCGCTGCACCGCCTCGGTCAGCCAGCGGTTGTCCGCCAGTGCCAGCAGCTTGCCGTGAAAGGCCTGGTTCAGGTCCTGCCAGTGCTCGGCCCGGGCGTCGGTCCATTCGCCTCTGCCGTGCAGCACTTCGTATTGCTCGTCGAGCATGGCCGTCAGTTGCGCCAGGGCCCCGCTTTCGAGGCCGCGCTCACTGATCAGGCGGCAGCACATGCCCTCCAGCGTGGCGCGCACGCTGAAGGCGTCGAACACGTCCTTGGCGTTGAAGCGGCGTACCTGGAAGCCCTTGTTGGGCAAATACAACAGCAACCCCTCGTCGGCCAGCCGCGCCATGGCGCCGCGCACAGGGGTGCGCGACACGCCAAGCTCGTTGGCGAGCGAAATCTCCATCAAGTGGGAGCCAGGGGCAATCACACCATCGAAGATGCGATTGCGCAGCGTGTCGGCCACGGACAACGCTCGTGTCCGAGAGGGGTCTTGGGGGGTCATCGAAAGTCGGGAACTGGGGGCGGCCGGAAGCGGGTCGCGCGGATGGTACGGCCGCGTACAAAAGCTTCATATCCCCGATTTCCGTAAAAATTTTATTCCGGGACTTTTTCGATGATTACTTCAAATTTATTAACTTTTGTAAACTTCTCTTCCGCTGTACGCATTAACCCGCCCCGGTAGCCTTTTCGGACAGCCCGCCTATCGGGCAAGGATCCAGTCGGCGATCTGCGGGACAACTTCGCGATCGAGCCCGTTGAAGCCGTGGTACGCCATGGCCTCGCACGGGTCGCCCCTGTTCTCCCCGCCCTTGAAGCTCAGTAGCGCCTTCCTCGGCGAGTTTTCGAGCTTCCCCATGAGGGTGGGCACGTTGGCAAACGCGCAGAGCGGGCAGCCATCCTGCTCGTGATGGACGACGAGAACGGGCACCCGGATCTTTTCCAGCGGCATTGCCGGAACGGGTCGTCCCCTGTCGTCGGTGAGGATGGTCGAACTCAGGACGATGCCGTCCGGTCCTTCAGGGCCGGAAAGCTCGGTCGCGACGTATGCCGCGGACTGCGTACCCCGGCTGGTGCCCACGAGCCACACAGGCGCCTTGGATTGCTCGCGCATCCATGCAATGACCGCCTTGATGTCGGCCGCATGCTCCGGCTTCTGGCGAAAACCGCTGAGGTACGGTGGACTCTGCCGATCGGATGGGGCATCGATGACGGCGACCATGAGTCCCTGGTCCGCAAACAGCTGCCGCGTGCGAACGAGAAAATTCCCGGCGCCCCAGTTGAACGAACCATTGGGAAATATCTGCAGCCCGCCATGCCCGCCCGCGAGCAGGATCACGGCAGCCTTTGGCGCCGGCGGTGACAGCACGAGCATCCGCTGCGTTACCCCGGGCCGGGTGGGAATGTCCACCACCTTCTGCGTGGTCTGCGCCTGAGCTGGCGAAACCAGCGCAATCAGGAAGAGAAAGCCCGCGATCCAGTACCTGGCAATGTTGCGCATCGACGATCTCCTGGGAGTACAGCTTTAGGCCCGTTTGCCGCCGACCTGCATAATCGCGCCCTTTTTCCCTAGGGACGCCAGATGAATCTGGAAATCGCGCAATCCACGCCGACGGCGGCAAGCATTGCGATGCTCGTTCAGGCGCACTACGGCCTGGGCGAGGTGGTCGAGAGCGAGTTCCTGCGGCGCAGCTTCAATCAAGTCTATCGGCTGGGCTTTGCCAGCGGGCGACGTGCCGTGGCGCGGCTCTGTGCCGAGCGGCCCCGGGGCGGCCCCAATGTGCTGTTCGAATCGGCCGCGCTGCAGCATTGGGCGCAGGCCGGATGCCCCGTATCCCGTTGCCTGCCCACCGCGGACGGTGAAGTCGCCATCCACGTGTCGCTGCCCGAGGGCTCCCGGGCGCTGATGCTGTTCGAGTATCTGGACGGGGAGTTCACTGGCGACTCGGCCGATGACATCGAAGCCTTTGCGCACGGGCTGGCCGCCTTGCACGTCGCGGGCGAAAGCTACCAAGGGCCGGCCAGCAGCTATCGCCTGGACCTGGACTACCTGCTGCTGCGCCCCCTGCAAGGCCTGCTGCGCGCTCCGACCATGACTGCCGAACTGCGCCCCCAATTCGAGAAGCTGGGCCAGCGTCTGCATGCCGACATCCTGGCATTGGGCGATCTCAGCCGCGTGCTGTGCCATGGCGATGCGCACGGCAGCAACAACTTCATCGTGCGCGGTGCGCAGGACCAGCGCGAGGCGGTGTTCTTCGACTTCGACGAGGCAGGCCCCGGCTACCTGGCCTATGAACTGGCGGTCTATCCGTGGAGCCTGCATCCGCGTACGCCCGACGGCGCACTGAGCGACAAGGCAGCGGGGCAGTGGCGGAACTTCATATCCGCCTATCGCGAGGCCCGGCCTGTCGCTGACGCCGACCTCGCCGCCATCGCACGCTTCATGGCGGTGCGGCAGTTCTGGCTGCTGGGAGAGTGCGCAGGACGGGTTCCTGTCTGGGGCTCCCAGACCATACCGACCGACTACCTCCGCCGGCAGGTGACCATGCTGCGCAAGTGGGAAACATTGGAGTTGCCACTCTAGTACGGCACGGCCAGGAACCCTCCCTCGTCAGCGCGGGTCCAACCGCTTGTCGCGGCGCCTTGTCGCGACAGGAGGTAATGACCATGAAGCAAGTGAAGCATTGGCAAGACCCCGTCAACGCCGTCGCCGGCGCCTGGCTGATCGTCTCGCCCTGGGTCCTGGGCTTTTCGGACATGACGCCCGCCATGTGGACGATGGTGGCGACCGGCATCGTGCTCGGGGCGGTGGCGCTCGGTGCGACCTTCGTGCCCCGACAGTGGGAAGAATGGACCGAGGTCGCGCTGGCGGCCTGGCTCGCGATATCGCCCTGGGTGGTCGGCTTCCGTGGCACCGAGACGGCGATGGTCAATGCGGTGCTCGTCGCCGCGGTGATCCTCGTGCTGGCGCTCTGGGTGCTGGTGACCGACAAGGACTATCTGGGCCACAGCATCGACCGTCCGGCGCATTGACCTGAGCGCCGGGCCGGAGGATGGGCTCCGTGCCCATCCTCCATATCGATCAGCCGCTTACTGCGTGCGGGAAGCGGCGGGTTGCGGTGCTGCCGCGTCTGCTTTGGCGTTGTTGTTGTCGCCCATCCAGCCAGCCTGCCAGCCTCCACCCATCGCCTGAATCAGCGCGATGGCCGTGGTCTGGCGGCTGACCTGCAGTTGCACCAGCGTACGCCGCGCGCTCAACGCGGCGGCTTGTGCAGTGACCACATCGGTGTAGCTCACCTGCGCGGCACGGTAGCGGTTCAGCAACTGCTGCTCGGTCTTGTCGGCCGCGGCCGAGGCCTCGCGGCGGAAGCCCTCCTGCTCGGCGAGCGTCGCGCTCGCGGTGAGCTGGTCTTCCACGGCCTGGAAAGCCGTGAGCACCGTCTGCCGATAGCGCGCCACGCTCGACTCGTAGGAGGCCTTGGCCGAATCGACGTTGGCCGCGATAGCGCCCGCGTCGAACACCACCTGCGCCACCGACAGCCCGAGCCCCCACAGCGTATTGGCGGAGCCGAACAGATCCTTCACGCGGCTGGCGCTGCTGCCGACCGAAGCCGTGAGGCCGATGTTCGGGAAGTAGGCCGCGCGCGCAATGCCGATCTGCGAATTGGCGGCCGCCACCGTGCGCTCGGCGGCCGCGATGTCGGGCCGGCGCTGCAGCAGCGTCGAGGGCACGCCGAGCGGCACGCCGGGCACCACGGGTGTCCATTGCGCGGCCGGCAGGCTGAAGTCGGCCGGTGCCACGCCCAGCAGCGCGGCAATCGCGTGTTCGTAGGTGGCACGCGTGCGCTGCAAGCCCACGCGCTCGGCCTTGGCGTTGACGAGCTGCGTCTGCGCCTGCAGCACGTCGGTCTGCGCGGCGATGCCGGCCTGGTAGCGGTTGCTCGTGATCTCGAAGGCGCGCTGGTAGCCCTGGATGGTTTCGTCGAGCAGCACGATCTCGGCGTCGGACTCGCGCAGCGAGAAGTAGTTGGTGGCCAGGTCGCCGATGGCCGACAGGCGCGCGGCGGCCAGATCGGCCTCGCTCGCCTGTGCATTGGCCTGCGCACTGCTTACTGCTTCGCGCAGCCGGCCCCACACGTCCGGCGTCCAGCTCGCGCCGAGCGTGGCCGAGAAGGTATTCGACGGGCTCGACGTGCTGCTTCCGCCCACCGTGCCGGAGCGCTTGCCGCTGCCGTCGAGCGACACCGACGGGAACAGCGCCGCCCGCTCGCCCCGCACCAGCGCCTGGGCCTGCGAATAATTGGCCACCGCCGCGGCGATGTTCTGGTTCGACACCTGCACGCGGCCGGCCAGTTCGTCGAGCGTGGCGTCGCCGAACAGCTTCCACCATTCGCCACGGTCGAGCGCATCGGCCGGCGCGGCGGGCAGCCAGCCTTCGGCGGCCTTCTGCTCTTTCCAGTTGACGGAGGCGGCGACTGTCGGCTGTTCGTAGCGCGGGCCGACGGCACAACCAGTGAGGACAGCGGCCAGCGCGAGCGCCGAGAGCGGAAAGCGGCTCGCGCGGAAGGAGGAAAAGGAAAGCAGTGCGTTCATGGCGGTGTTGTTCTCAAGCTGGCGCGACCCGGCTCAGTTCGTGTTCGTTCTTGCCGCGGCGGCGCAATTTGTCAAGCAGCAGGTAGACGACCGGCGTCGTCAGCAGGGTCAGCAGCTGGCTGGCGATCAGCCCGCCGATGATGGCCACGCCCAGCGGCCGGCGCAGCTCGGCCCCCTCCCCGAAGCCGATGGCCAGCGGCAGCGCGCCCAGTGCGGCCGCCAGCGTGGTCATCAGGATCGGGCGGAAGCGCAGCAGGCAGGCCTCGCGCACCGCCTCCAGCGGCGTGAGCCCGCGCGAGCGCTCGGCCTCCAGCGCGAAGTCGATGATCAAGATGGCGTTCTTCTTCACGATGCCGATCAGCAAAAACACGCCGATCAGCGCAATGATCGAGAACTCCATGCGGAACATCAGCAGCGCCAGCACCGCGCCCACGCCGGCCGACGGCAGCGTCGACAGCACGGTGATCGGGTGCACCAGGCTCTCGTACAGGATGCCCAGCACGATGTAGATCACGATCAACGCGGCCAGAATCAATATGGCCTGCTGCCCCTGCGACTGCTGCGCGCTCAGCGCCGTGCCAGCGAACGAGCCGCGCACGTTGGTGGGCATGGCGATGTTGGCCTCGGCCTTGGCGATGGCCTCGCGCGCATCGCCAAGGTTGGCGCCCTCAGCGAGGTTGAACGAGATGGTCGTGGCCAGTTCGCCGTCCTCGTGGCTCACCGAGGTGGCCACCGACTGCTCCTCGAACTTCGCGACCGCCGACAGCGGCACGAGCGCGGTGGCCGTGTTGCTCAGCACGTTGCCGGTCGACGCGCTGCGCAGGCCCGCGTTGGCCGACACCGGCACGGTGGTGGTGCTGGCCGTGCTCGAGGACGACGACGAACTTGAACTCGTCGTCGTGGTGCTCGCCGCCACCTGCGTGGTCACGGTCTGGCCCGCCACCACCGTCGTTTTGGTGGCCGGCACGTACACGTCGCTCAAGGCGTTGGGACTGCGCGAGTAGCGCGGCGCCCACTCCATCACCACGTGGTACTGGTTCAGCTCGGTGTAGATGGTCGCCACCTGCCGCTGCCCGAAGGCGTTGTAGAGCGCGTTATCGATGGCCGTTGAAGTAAGGCCCAGCCGGCGCGCGCTGTCGGGGTCGACCTTGGCCACCGTCTCCACGCCGTTCTCATCCTGGTCCGTGTCGATGTCGGTCAGCACCGGCTGCATCTTCAGCTCGTCGGACAGCTTCAGGGCCCAGGTGCGCAGGTCGGCGAGGTTGTCGCTCTTGAGCGTGTACTGGTAGGTGGAATTGCTGGCGCGGCCGCCCGAGCGCACGTCCTGCACCGTGCCCAGGAACACGCGCAGGCCGGTCACTTCATTGAGCTGAGGCCGCAGCCGCGCGATCACCGCCAGGCCGCTGTCCTTGCGCTGGTTGGCCGGCTTCAGGTTGACGAACATGAAGCCGCCCCCTGCCCGGCCTGCGCCGGTGAAGCCGACCACTGTATCGACCGCCTCGTCCTTGCGGATGATGTCGACCACCTGCCGCAGCTTGGCGGCCAGCGCCTGCGACGAAATGCTCTGGTCGGCGCGCAGGCCGCCGTTGAGCTGCCCGCTGTCCTGCTGCGGGAAGAAGCCCTTGGGCGCGGCGCTGAAGAGATACACATTGAGCCCGACCACCGCCACCAGAATCAGCATGACCAGCGCCTTGCTGTCGAGCGCCCAGTCGAGGCTGGTCTCGTAGCGCTTGAGCACCCAGTCGTAGCTGCTTGCAGCCATGCGGCCGAAGCGCCCCTGCGGCTTGCTCTTGTCATGCTCGCCACCGGGCTTGAGCAGCCACGCGCACATCATGGGCGTGGTGGTCAGCGAGATGACGAGCGAGATCATCACCGCCGCCGACAGCGTTATCGCGAACTCGCGGAACAGCCGGCCGACCTGTCCGCCCATGAAAAGCAGCGGAATGAACACCGCCACCAGCGACACGCTGATCGACAGCACGGTGAAGCCAACTTCCTTCGCGCCCAGCAACGCCGCCTTCATGCGCGTCATGCCCGACTCGATGTGCCGGCTGGTGTTCTCGAGCACGACGATGGCGTCGTCCACCACGAAGCCGGTGGCCACCGTGAGCGCCATCAGGCTCAGGTTGTTGAGGCTGAAGCCCAGCAGGTACATGACCCCGAAGGTTCCCAGCAGCGCCGCCACCGTGGCCACCGCAGGCACGATGGTCGCGCGCACGCTGCGCAGGAACAGGCTGACCACCAGCACCACCAGGATGACGGAGATGACCAGCGTGAGCTCGACCTCGCGAAGCGAGCCGCGGATGGAGTTGGTGCTGTCCGACGCCACCTGCAGCGTGACGTCTGGCGGCAGCTGCGCCTGCAGCTCGGGCAGCAGCGCGCGCACGCTGTCGACGGTCTCGATGATGTTGGCCGCGGGCTGCCGCGTGATCAGCACGATGATCGCGGGCTCGCCGTTGAACAGGCCCAGCGTTCGCGTGTCTTCCACGCCATCGACCACCTCGGCCACGTCCTGCAGCCGCACGGCCGCGCCATTGCGCCAGGCGATGACCATCGGCGCGTAGTCGCTGGCGCGCAGGGCCGGCGTCTGCGTGTAGATCTGCAGCTTGCGGCCCTCGCCCTGGACCGTGCCCTTGGGGCGGTTGGCGTTCGAGGCCTGGATGGCGGCGCGCACGTCTTCTGTGCTGATGCCATAGCGGCTGAGTGCGAACGGCAGCAGCTCGATGCGCACGGCTGGGAGCGAGCCGCCGCCGATTTCGACATCGCCCACGCCGTCTACCTGGGACAGGCGCTGGCTGACGATGTTCGAGACGGCGTCGTAGATCTGGCCCGGGGTCTTGGTCTTGGACGTGAGGGCCAGGATGATGACTGGCGAGGCGGCAGGGTTTGCCTTGCGGTAGGTCGGGTTGCTTCTCAGTGTGGCGGGCAGGTCGACGCGGCTTGCGTTGATGGCGGCCTGCACTTCTCTGGCGGCACCGTCGATGTTGCGGCTGAGGTCGAACTGCAGGGTGACGCGGGCGGAGCCTACCGAGCTGGTGGACGTCATTTCGTTGACGCCTGCGATGGTGCCTAAGTGGCGCTCCAGCGGGGTTGCTACGCTGGTTGCCATCGTTTCAGGGCTTGCACCTGGGATCGATGCTCGTACTGAAATTACCGGGTAGTCGACCTGGGGTAGTGGCGAGACTGGGAGGACGAAGAACGCGGCTATGCCGGCCAGGGCTATGCCTATGGTTAGCAGGACTGTACCTATGGGGCGGCGGACGAAAGGTAATGAGAGATTCATCGCTGCTCTCCTTGCGGAGGGCTGAGGCCGGGTCTCGCCCCGGCGGGCGAGCTACTTTCTTTTGCTTCGCCAAAAGAAAGTAGCCAAAGAAAAGGCGACCCCACTGTCTGCGACCCCTTCGCTTCGCTACGGGGCAACCTGCGGTGCTCGCGTTTCGCGGGGTCCGCAGAACTCGCTTCGCTCAAACAGCTGCGGCCCTGATCCGCGAAACGCTCCGCTCCTCGGCGCAGCCAGAGGGGAG
>NZ_JBPJZK010000009.1:0-265025 GCF_051216475.1 Variovorax nivicola
TGTGCAGATCATGCAGCGCGGCTACGCATGGCTGGATACAGGCACGCACGACAGCCTGTTGGAGGCGGGGCAGTTCATCGCGACGCTGGAGCATCGGCAGGGGCTGAAGATCGCTTGTCCTGAAGAGATTGCGTGGCGCAATGGATTCATTGATAGTGCCCAGCTCGAGAAGCTCGCCGCGCCGCTTGAGAAGAGCGGGTATGGCAAATACCTGAGGCACCTGTTGACGGACAAGGTGCGTTCGTGAGCGGTCATGAGTTGCTGACCAAGGAGTCAACTCACACAATCACGGTCATCATTCCCACCTTCAACCGGCGGGTGCAGCTGCAGAAGGCAATTGAAAGCGTCCTGCAGGAGCGCCGTGTGCCGGTGCTCGTGCACGTGTTCGACAACGCCTCGACGGACGAAACCGAGGCGTACGTGTGTTCTCTCATGGCGCAGGACCCACGCGTACGCTACCTGAGGCGGCCCGAGAATATCGGCTCCACCGGCAACTACCAAGACGCGCTGGCGCACGTTTCGACGGCCTATTTCGTACCCTTGGCGGACGACGACTGGCTGCTGCCCGATTTTCTGCATGATGCCTACCAAATCCTTGAGGAGTATCGGGAGGCTGGGGCTGCCGTATTCGTGACGGAGGCACGGGATGGGACTGGCGCGCTTCTTCACACCTATCCTGCGCCTCTCGACAAGTTGCACTTTGGCTTGTTGCAGCCGCGCGAGCATCTGACCGATTGGATGACTCATCTCCACTATGGATGGAGCTCTGTCCTGTGGTGCAGAGAAGCCTTGGCCAGCGTGGGGCACCCGTATCTATGTACGGGACTGCCAAGCGATGTTGATTTTCAGGTTCAGATTTTTTGTCAATATCCAGTCTACTTGTGCAAACGGCCAGGCGCTGTTTATTCGATCCACGCGGGCCAAGCTAGTCACGATTTTGACGTTTCTCACATCCATTCCTGGGCTTTGTTGTTTCAACGACTGGACCGAGAGATCAGTCGGCGAAAGATCTTCACGCTAGAGGAGTATCTGCCACTTCGAAAGCTGCTTGAGGAACGGTATCGAGGTGCTTGGCGAGCACCCGCAAAAATTGAGCTATCTGCCAAGGAGCGAAGTTCTGCTGCATCGGCCGTTGGATTTCGACTCGGTGATTGGGACACGGCTTTTTCATTGATTGACGCCGGGCGAACTGAGTTCACCTCGACGGGCAGCGATGTTTTCCGGTTTCCCGCTGCCGGTCGCAAAATGCCAACTCAACTGGCTGGCACGGCGGACAAGTCAGCAGACTTGGTCGAATCGGTCATTGCCTGGATGAAATCGGCCGCTCAGAACGCAGAGCTTCTGGAGCAAGAGATCGGCGTGGCTGCACAGCAAAGATCGGACATGCATGCAGAGCTTTCTAACGAGATCCTTCGACTGTCACGTCAGCATGATGAGTTGGTTGCGGAACTTTCTGCATCAAGGAATCGGGAGCGCGCCGCTTTCTCGTTGTCCGAGGGGGCTGAGCAGGGGCGCTTGGCAACTGAACGGCAATTGAACGAGCTAAACGGACGCATCTTCGTAAAAATCGGAAAGAAGCTGAGGCTTCTTTAGTTGCAAGAACGCAAAGGGTCTTAGTCGCATGAAAGCAGTCATTCTGGCGGGCGGCCTGGGTACGCGCATTTCCGAAGAGACGCATCTCAAGCCGAAGCCCATGATCGAGATCGGTGCCAAGCCCATGCTGTGGCACATCATGAAGCTGTACTCGGCCTACGGCATCCACGACTTCATCATCTGCTGCGGCTACAAGGGCTACGTCATCAAGGAGTACTTCGCCAACTACTTCCTGCACATGTCCGACGTGACCTTCGACATGCGCAGCAACGAAATGCACGTTCACCAGCGCAAGGCCGAACCCTGGAAAGTCACGCTCGTCGACACTGGCGACGAGACGATGACGGGTGGACGCCTGAAGCGCGTCGGCGAATACCTCAAGGACGACGATGCCTTCTGCTTCACCTATGGCGACGGCGTGGCCGATCTGCGAATCGACAAGCTGATCGACTTTCATCGGGCCCACGGGCGCCTCGCCACGGTCACGGCGGTGCAGCCCGCCGGGCGCTACGGCGCGATCGAACGCGATGGCGATGCCGTACGGGGGTTCATCGAGAAGCCGCGCGGCGACGGCGGCTGGATCAACGGCGGGTTCTTCGTTCTGTCGCCTCGATGCCTTGACTACATCGAAGGTGACCAGTCCAGTTGGGAAGGGCAGCCGCTGGCCCGCATCTCCGGGGAGGGCCAGCTGATGGCCTTCGAACACGCCGGCTTCTGGCAGCCGATGGACACGCTGCGCGACAAGAACCACCTGGAGCAGCTCTGGTCCACCCATTCGGCGCCGTGGAAGGTGTGGCCGTGACCCCCTCGTTCTGGCAGGGCCGCCGCGTGCTGGTAACCGGGCATACCGGCTTCAAGGGAAGTTGGCTGGCGATGTGGCTGCATGCGCTCGGTGCCGAAGTCCACGGCTTCTCGCTGCCGCCGCCGACGCCGACCAACCTGTTCACGCAGGCACGCGTCGCCGATCTGCTGCAGAGCCATGCGATTGCGGACGTGCGCGACGGCCAAGCGCTCAAACATGCCGTTCGCGAGGCGATGCCGGAGATCGTTTTTCATCTGGCCGCGCAGCCCCTGGTTCGGTACTCCTACCAGGAACCGGCCGAGACCTATGCCACCAACGTGATGGGCACCGTCAACCTGCTGGAGGCTGTCCGCGCCTGCGAGGGCGTGCGCGCGGTCGTGAATGTCACGACCGACAAGTGCTACGACAACCGCGAGTGGCTGTGGGGCTACCGGGAAAGCGAAGCGCTTGGCGGGACCGACCCCTATTCGAGCAGCAAGGCGTGCGCCGAGTTGGTGACGGCCGCCTATCGGACTTCTTTCCTCGCGCAGGCCGGCGTGGCGGTCGCCACAGCACGGGCCGGCAACGTGATCGGCGGCGGCGACTGGGCCGATGATCGACTCGTTCCCGATTTCTTCCGCGCTCTCCAGGCACAAAGAGCGCTCGATGTGCGTTATGCCGGCGCCACCCGACCCTGGCAGCATGTGCTGGAGCCGCTCTCGGGTTATCTGATGCTGGCCGAGCGCCTCGTCCAGGGCGACGCGCTGGCGGCCTCCGCCTGGAACTTCGGCCCCGCCGACGAGGACGCCATCCCCGTGCGCCAGCTCTTGGACCGCCTGGTCGGCAAGGTGCCAGGCACGCAGTGGCGGGAAACGAATGCCAAGACCGTGCATGAGGCCGGCTACCTCAAGCTCGACAGCAGCAGGGCACGCAGCGAACTGGGATGGCACCCCCGCTGGAGGCTCGACGAGGCGCTCGACAGGATCGTCGAATGGGATCGCGCCTGGCGTGCGGGTGAAGACATGCAGGCGGTCAGCCTGGGGCAGATCGCGGCGCACGAACGCGGGGCAGCGCATGCCGAGGTTTGACGTCACCGCCACCCGCCTCAGCGGGCTCAAGCTGATACAGCGGCACAAGCTGGAAGACTCGCGCGGGTTCTTCAGCCGCTTCTTCTGTGCCGAGGAACTGGCCTCTGCGGGGTTTTCGCAGCCGGTCGCCCAGATGAATCACACCTTGACGCACCGGCGCGGATCAGTGCGCGGGCTGCATTTCCAGTACCCGCCGCATGCCGAGGACAAGCTGGTCAGTTGCCTGCGCGGCAAGGTCTTCGACGTTGCCGTCGATCTGCGCAGGGATTCGCCGACCTTCCTGGCTTGGCACGCCGAAGAATTGAGCGCCGAGAACGCGCGCAGCCTGCTCATCCCCAACGGATTCGCACACGGCTTCCAGACACTCTCCGACGACACCGAATTGCTGTATTTGCATACCACTCCCTACGTGCAAGGCGCCGAAGGCGGGCTGAACCCCGTAGACCCCGCGCTTGCTATTGCCTGGCCGCTCGCGTTCGCAGACCTGTCCGCACGCGATGCCGCGCACCCTTTCATCCCTTCCGACTTCCGCGGTGTTTGACATGAGGTGCCGCCATTGCCACGCAGAACTGTCGCTGCAACTCATGGACCTGGGGTCGTCCCCGCCTTCGAATGCCTACCTAGGCGCCGCGCAACTCGCCGCACCGGAAAAGTGGTATCCGTTGCGCGTGCTCGCCTGTTCCCAATGCTGGCTTGTCCAGACCGAGGACTACGCGCACTACGCGGAGCTCTTCTCCAGCGACTACGCCTACTTCAGTTCGTATTCGACGAGTTGGCTTGCGCACAGCAAGCGCTACGTCGATGAGGTCGTGCGGCGTTTTGCACTGTCACCAGCATCGCACGTGGTCGAGGTGGCTGCCAACGACGGCTACCTGCTCCAGTATGTGCAGCAGGCCGGTATCCCCTGCACAGGCATCGAACCGACGGCCAGCACGGCACGCGCCGCGCGCGAGAAGGGCCTGAGCGTGGTCGAGGCGTTCTTCGGCGTGGCACTGGCCCGGCAACTGGTTGCCGAGGGTAAGGCCGCGGACCTAATCGCCGCCAACAATGTGCTGGCCCACGTGCCGGACATCAACGACTTTGTGGCCGGCTTTGCTGAGCTGCTGAAGCCGCATGGAGTGGCCACCTTCGAGTTTCCGCACCTGATGCGGCTGGTGGCCGACTGTCAGTTCGACACCATCTATCACGAGCATTTTTCCTACCTGTCCCTGAGCGCGGTGCATCGGCTGTTCGAGGCCAATGGCTTGTGCGTCTTCGACGTCGAGGAGCTCGCCACGCATGGCGGCAGCCTGCGGGTCTTCGCGCAACGTCGCGACACGGGCGAGCGTGCGGCCGAGGCAACCGTGGCGCGCCTGCTGGCCGTCGAATTGAATGCCGGACTGACGACCCCGGCCTACTACGAAGGCTTCCAGTCGCGGGCCGACGACGTGCGCGACGGCATCGTCACCTTCCTGATCGAGGCCCGCAGGGCCGGCAAGCGCGTCGGCGCCTATGGCGCCGCGGCCAAGGGCAACACCTTGCTCAACTACGCCGGCATTCGGCCCGGCCTGCTGCCCTGGGTCGTCGACAGGAATCCCGCCAAGCAGGGCCAGTACATGCCCGGCAGCCGCATTCCGATCGTGGACGAGGCGCGCCTTCAGCGCGAAAAGCCCGACTACGTGCTGATCCTTCCCTGGAACCTCAAGGCGGAAGTGATGAGCCAGCTGGCCTACATCCGCGAGTGGGGTGGGCAATTCGTCTGCGCCGTGCCCGGCCTGGAAGTCCTATGAAGGTCGCAGTCACTGGTGCCAGCGGTTTCATCGGCCGGCACGTGGTTCGCCGGTTGTCCTTGCTGCCCGGCGTCCGCGTTGTCGCCGTGTCGAGGCGGGGCGCGGGCGCCTGGCTGCCGGAGGGCGTCGCGCATGTGGCGGCCGACATGAGTGCGGCTTCCGAAGGCGCCTTCGAATGGCTGGGACGGCCCGATGCGCTCATTCATCTGGCGTGGAGCGGCCTGCCGAACTACCAATCGCGGCATCATTTCGACACACACCTGGGCGAGCAGTACCGGTTTCTCGAACAGCTCGTGAAGGCCGGGCTGTCGACGCTGGTGTGTGCCGGCACCTGCTTCGAATACGGCATGCAATCCGGCGAGCTCGACGAATCGCTTCCGACGGATCCTCGCAACCCCTACGGCTTCGCGAAGGATGCATTGCGTCGGGAGCTCGAGTTCCTGGCCGCGGACAGCCAGGTGCGCCTGGCTTGGGCGCGGCTGTTCTACATGTACGGCGAAGGGCAGGCGCCGGGCGCGTTGTACACCCAGTTCATGGCGGCCGCCGGGCGCGGCGATGCCGAGTTCCGGATGTCCGGCGGCGAGCAGTTGCGCGATTTCCTGCCCGTGGCCGACGTGGCGCAGCACCTTGTGGCCCTGGCCCTCGGCCACGAGGCGCACGGGATCGTCAATGTCTGTTCGGGCCGGCCCACCTCGGTGCGCTCGCTCGTCGAGGGCTGGCGCGATTCCCTTGGCTCGCCGATCGCGCTCGCCCTGGGACACTTTCCCTATCCGAATTACGAGCCGATGGCGTTTTGGGGCAGCAATGCCAAACTGATTCGACTGACGCGGGAGGTGGCCGATGCATCGTGAACTCTTGCGCATCGAGGGGCTGCCCGTCCTGCAGAACCGCGTGTTCGACAGCGTCGAGGCGGGCATCGGCTCGGCCCGGGGCGACATGGTCCTGGTGCGGGACGAGGTCACGGGGCTTGTCTTCAACGAGGCATTCGACCCGGCGCTGCTGACCTATGACGCCGACTACCAGAACGAGCAGGCATGCTCGTCGGTCTTCCGAGAGCACCTGGACGCCGTGCTAAGCATCATCAGGCGTCACTTTCAGACGCCGTCGTTGATCGAGGTCGGCTGCGGCAAGGGCTACTTTCTGAACCACCTGCGCGAAGCCGGCTACGAAGCGACCGGCATCGACCCCGCCTTCGAGGGTGAGAGCCCGCATGTCGTTGCCGCTCCCTTCTCGCGAGCACTCGGGCTGTCCGCGGACGCCATCGTGCTTCGCCACGTGCTCGAGCACATTCCGCGACCCTTCGAATTCCTGAAGGAGATCGCCGACGCCAATGGGGGTCAGGGCAAGATCTACATCGAGGTGCCGTGCTTCGACTGGATCTGCCGGCACGGTGCCTGGTTCGACATCTTCTACGAGCACGTCAACTACTTTCGCGCGGCGGACTTCGAGAGGATGTTCGAATGCGTCCATGAGGCGGGACACGTGTTCGGCGGCCAGTATCTCTATGTCGTCGCAGACCTCGCATCGTTGCGGCAGGCTGTGGCGCCGCCGCGCGAGTCGATCGCGTTGCCGGCCGACTTCATGGCCGGTGTCGAACAGAGCAAGGCCCTTGCGCTCGCCGATTCCGGGCCCATGGCGATCTGGGGCGCCTCTTCCAAGGGCGTCATCTTTTCGCACCACCTTCGCGCCGCAGGCGTGGAATTCGACGTGGCGATCGACATCAACCCGATCAAGCAAGGCAAGTACATGGCCGGCACGGGGCTGGCCATCGTCTCTCCCGATCGCGCGCTCGAGTCGCTGCCGCCGGGCGCGCACGTGTTCGTGATGAACTCCAATTATTTCGAAGAGATCGTGGCACAGTCCCGCGGCAGATTTCGACTCGTAAAGGTAGACAAAAAATGACGTTTGACGATGAAGTGGCCGCACGCGTTGCGGCCAACGAAACCAATTCGACCTTGCAGGCGGACGCCAAGGCGCTGATCGGCTCCTCCATCCGCGCAGGCTATTCCTACAACTTCTCCTGGATGGGGCGCCCCATCATCCAGTATCCGCAGGACATCTTGGCGATGCAGGAGCTCATCTGGCGTGTGCAGCCTGACCTGATCATCGAGACCGGCATCGCGCACGGCGGCTCGCTGATCTTCTCCGCGGCGATGCTGGAGCTGAATGCGGCGTGCGGCGGCCCGGCCGATGCGCGGGTGCTGGGTATCGACATCGACATCCGTTCGCACAATCGCAAGGCGATCGAGGCGCATCCCATGATGAAGCGCATTTCCATGATCGAAGGCTCGAGCATCGCGCAGGACGTGATCGACAAGGTCAAGGCCGCGGCTTCGGATAAACGGTCCGTCCTGGTCTGCCTGGACAGCAACCACACCCATGCCCACGTGCTCGACGAGCTGCGCGCTTACGCGCCGCTGGTGAGCGTCGGCAGCTACTGCGTCGTGTTCGACACCATCGTGGAAGATCTGCCCGACAGCCTGTTTCCCGACCGCCCATGGGGACCCGGCGACAATCCGAAGACAGCGGTTCACGAATTCCTCAAAACGCATTCGCATGCGTTCGAGATCGACCGGGCCATCGACAACAAGCTTCTCGTCAGCGTGGCCCCGGACGGCTACCTTCGTCGCGTGGCGTGACCCATTTGAGTTTTGGACAAATCATGAAAGCAACACCGACCGCCATACCCGACGTGCTGGTCATCGAGCCCAAGGTCTTCGGTGACGCGCGCGGCTTCTTCTTCGAGAGTTTCAACGGCAAGGCCTTCGACGAGGCCGTCGGGAAGCACGTCGAGTTCGTCCAGGACAACCATTCGCGCTCGGCCAAGGGCGTGCTGCGCGGTCTTCACTATCAGATCCAACAGCCGCAGGGCAAGCTGGTGCGTGTCGTGCGCGGGGCGGTGTTCGATGTCGCCGTCGACATCCGCAAGTCGTCTCCGACCTTTGGGCGCTGGGTGGGCGTGGAGTTGACGGACGAAAACCACAAGCAGCTCTGGGTGCCTGCCGGGTTTGCCCATGCGTTCCTGGTGTTGAGCGACACGGCCGAGTTTCTCTACAAGACCACCGATTACTACGCGCCGGCGTACGAGCGCTGCATCGCGTGGAACGATCCGACCTTGAACATCGCCTGGCCTGACATGTCCCCTCAACTGTCCGCCAAGGATGCCGCCGGCGTTTCGCTGGAAAAGGCCGATCTGTTCCCATGACTGCGTTTGAGCAAGCGATGAGCCTGGGCGATGCACGATCGGGCCGCGCCACTGCGGGCCGCCGGGTTATCGCGGTCGACCTCGACGGAACGCTGATTCGATCGGACCTGCTGGTCGAGAGCGTCTTCCTGATGCTGCGCTACCAGCCCCTGCTGTTCCTGAAGGCGCTGTTCTGGCTGTTGAAGGGAAAAGCCTATTTCAAGCGGCGCGTCGCCGACGTGGCAACGCCGGTCATCGCTACGCTTCCCTACAACAAGCCTCTGGTGGCCTGGCTCGAGAGCCAGAAAGCCCTGGGTGACGTGCATCTGGTGCTCGCAACGGCTTCCGACGCGCGGCTTGCACGCCAGGTGGCCGACCATCTGGGTATCTTCGACGAGGTGCTCGGCACCGAGGCGAAGAACCTTGCTTCTGCACACAAGCGGGATGCCCTGGTTTCCCGCTACGGCGAACAGCGCTTCGAATACGTCGGCAATTCGACCGCCGACCTGGACGTCTGGCGCTCCGCGAACGTCGCCCACGTGGTGAACCCCGAGTTCAATGTGTTGGCGCGCGCGCGCCGTCTCGGACACTTGGGCGAGGTGTTCGACGATCGCGTGGGATACCTGCGTGTGTTGCGCAAGGCGCTGCGGCTACACCAATGGGCCAAGAACCTTCTCGTGTTCGTGCCATTGCTGGCAACGCACAAGTTGAGCCACTGGCAACTGCTGGGCGATTGCGCGCTCGCGTTCCTGTGCTTCGGTGCCTGTGCCTCCAGCGTATACCTGCTGAACGACCTGCTCGACCTCAAGGACGACCGCAGGCACCGCACGAAGTGCAATCGGCCGCTGGCGGCCGGGACATTTCCGGTCTTCCACGCCATGGTCTGGATGCCCGCGCTGCTGGTGTTCGCGTTCGGTGCGTCGCTGCTGTGGCTGCCAGCGAGATTCGCGGTGGTTCTCGGGGTGTACTACCTCCTGACGCTGGCGTATTCGCTCTGGATCAAGCGCGTGGTCATGCTCGACGTGGTCACGCTGGCGATGCTGTACACGGTGCGCGTCGTCGCCGGCGCCGCCGCGATCGTCGCGCCGTTGACGTTCTGGATCCTGGCGTTCTGCATCTTCATGTTTCTGAGCCTGGCCTTCGTCAAGCGGTACACCGAACTCTATGAAGCCAGGGAGCAAGGGCGGGACGACGCCGCACCGGGGCGAGGCTACGAGGTCCAGGATTTCGAGCTTCTGGCGTCCCTGGGCGGGTCGTCGGGGTATCTGTCGGTGCTCGTGCTCGCCCTCTACATCAACGACGTGGCCTCGCTGCACCTGTATGGACACCCGAAGGTGCTGTGGGTGGCGTGCCCGTTGTTGTTGTTCTGGTTGAGCCGGGTCTGGTTGATCGCGCACCGGGGGCGCATGAATGACGATCCGATCGTCTTCGCACTGCGTGACCGTGTCAGCCGCTGGATTGGCATTGCGTTCGCCGCCACTTTTGTCGCAGCCGCATTTTGAACTCGTCCGCACGCCTGTCGTGGGGGCGGTATCCCCACCACCCGCAAATGGCACACGCCGTTCATTGGCCGTCCGAGGTCGAAGGCGCTGCCGCATCCGCGCTGGCGCAAGGCAGCGGTGGCACGCTCGCGTTCGGCATGGGGCGCAGCTACGGCGACTCCTGTATGGCGGCGTCCGACCATGTCGTGGCGACGGCAGGCATGGACCGCGTGATCGCAGCGGACTGGGAAACCGGCGTGGTCGTCGCACAAGCCGGCCTCACCCTGGGAGCGCTCATCGACATCGCGCTGCCTCGGGGCTGGTTCCTGCCGGTCACACCGGGGACCAAGTTCGTCACGCTTGGCGGCGCCGTGGCCAACGACGTGCACGGCAAGAATCACCATGTGATGGGCACCTTCGGTTGCCACATCAGGCGGCTGGCGCTGTTCAGGACGCAGGACGGGGTGGTCGACTGCTCGCCGCAGGACAACGCCGAGTTGTTCCGTGCGAGCGTCGGGGGGCTGGGCCTGACCGGCATCGTGCTGTCGGTTGAAATCCAGCTGCGTCGCGTGCCCTCTGCCTACATGGCGCAGCGCTCGATCAAGTTCGGTGGATTGGACGAGTTTTTCGACCTGTCCGAGCAGCTCGATGCGCAGCACGAATATGCCGTGGCCTGGGTCGACTGCCTCGCCACCGGCCGGCAGGCGGGGCGAGGACACTACATCGTGGGCAACCATGCACAGGAAGGTGGCTTGCAGGTCTCTTCCGCGAAGCCCAAGAGCATGCCGGTCGATCCTCCTGTGTCGCTCGTCAATGTGGCTAGCCTGCGGATCTTCAACACGCTCTACTACCACCGGCAGCAAGCCAGGCAGGTCCACGCGACGGTCGGCTATGACCCGTTCTTCTATCCGCTCGACAAGCTGCTGCACTGGAACCGGATGTACGGGCGAGCCGGGTTTCAGCAATACCAGTGCGTTGTGCCATTCGCCAGTTCGCGGGACGCGATTCGTGCGGTGCTCGCAGAGATCGCGCGCAGCGGCAGCGGCTCTTTCCTCGCGGTGCTCAAGCGGTGCGGCGATGTTCCGTCGCCCGGACTTCTGTCCTTCCCCTTGCCGGGCGTCTCGCTGGCGCTCGACTTTGCGCAGCGCGACATTGCCAACGCACGGTTGTTCGCCAAGCTCGATGCATTGATTCACGAGGCCGGAGGGCGCCTCTACCCGGCGAAGGACGCGCACATGAGCGCGGTGCATTTTCAGCAAGCCTACCCGGCCTGGCCCCAAGTCGAAGCGTTCCGCGACCCGCATCTGAAATCGCGGTTCTGGAACCGCGTAACTCCCTGAGACCCATTCCATGTCAACAAGAAAGAAGATCCTCATCGTCGGTGCGACCTCCGGTATCGCCGAGGCCGTGGCGCGGCGATATGCCGCCGAAGGCTGCACCTTTGCGCTTGTGGCGCGCGCACAGGACAAACTCGAGGTCGTCGCAAGCGACCTGAGCGCCCGCGGCGCCACGGGGATGTTCAGCTATGTGTGGGACGCGGCCGAGCCAAAGCAGTTCCCCGATGTCGTCGAGCGCGCATGGCGCGACCTCGGCGAGGTCGACGTGGCGCTGATTGCCCACGGCACGCTGCCCGATCAGGCGCGTGCGGCAGTAGACCTCGACTACGCCATCGAGCAGTTCCGTACCAACGGCGAAAGCGCGATTGTCTGCATGCTCGCGCTGGCGCCTCGGTTCGAAGCGCAAGGAAGGGGCACGCTGGCGGTGATCGGCTCCGTGGCCGGAGATCGCGGCCGGCCGAGCAACTTCCTTTATGGCGCCGCAAAGAGCAGCGTGGAGGCTTTTGCTTCCGGCATGCGGGGAAGGCTTTTCAAGCGCGGCGTCAACCTGTTGCTGATCAAGCCGGGCTTCGTTGCCACGCCCATGACGGCCGGGCTCGATCTGCCCAAGAAGTTGACTGCGACGCCGGAGCGCGTGGCCCGGACGATCGTCGATGCGGTGAGCGCAAGGAAGGCCGTCATCTACGTGCCCTGGTTCTGGCAAATCATCATGACGATCATCAAGATGATTCCGACATTCATTTTCAAGAAACTTGGGCTGTAAGGGTGAGGGATAACCTGATGAGTGAGTCAGTTCGAGGCAATGCTGCGGCCCGTGTCGAATGGCGATATTGGTGGATCGTATTTTTTGCCGTTTTTGCGATCGTCCTGGCAACTGCGGCTGGCTTCGTCTTCGGCCCCTACAGGCTGGAGGCGGGCGATTTTGCGGCCAATGCACTGAACATCATCCGCGCCAAAAGTTTCCATGAGATCTACGGGAACTACTCGAGATGGCAGTTCAACCATCCGGGCCCGTTCTTCTTCTATGTGTATGCCTTCGGCGAGATGGTTCTGGTCGACCTCTTGCATTTCGTTCCCTCGCCGCATCAGGCGCATGTGTTCTTCGGCATCATTCTCCAGAGCGGATTCATTGCGAGTTCGGTCGCCATTTCATTGTTTCTGGTGCGCGACAAGAGAATTCTTCTCGCATGGATTCTGGTGGCGTGCCTGGGCGCGGGCATTGGCTACATCGCGGTATCGAGCATCTGGGCGCCGCATGTGCTGTTCGGCCCGTATCTGCTGCTTCTGATTTCCTCGGCGGCGCTGAGCTTGGGCTGGTTCCGCTTTCTGCCCGTGTGCGTCTTCTGTGTCTGCGTCCTGTGCCACGGGCACATCGCGCAGCCGGTGCTCACGTTCCCGGTTTTTCTTGCCGCAATCCTGAGCTTTGCATGGGCGGCGAAGGCGCGGCAGGTGATCGATCCTGCGTGGACTTTTGGCCGCAAGCGCACAGGGGTTTTTGCTGCCTCGTTCGTGATCATGGGCATCTTCCTGATTCCTATCATCATCGACCTGACCCGTTGCCCGGATTGCAACGCGGTGCGAGTCCTGACGTACATGAAGTCGAACCATGGTCAGACGCCCAAATTCAACCAGGCGATGAACTACGTCGCTTCCTATTTCATCTTCGACAGAAAGCCGGAGTGGCTGGACACTGCCCGAGACGTGAAGCTGGGCAGCCTCAAGGTTCTTTTCGAACTGCTCATGGTGGCCGCTGCACTCGTGCTTCCGACGAAGTGGCTGCTGAACCTGAAGAAGTCAAGGGTCGAACTGCAGCGCCTAGCCCTGTTCTGCATTCTGGCCTTGGCGTTCTCGACGCTGTGGGCGCTTCGGATCACGGGGCCGCTCTACGAATTCAACTCCTTCTTCGTGTACTCGATCGTCGGCCTGCTGGGATTGCTGGTCGTCTACTGCCTCATCGCGCGGCTGCCTCGCCCGGTGTTGCTGGTTTTTTCGCTTCTCTGGATCGTGGCCGCCTTTTTCATCGTGCCGCGGTACAACGCGAACTTCGAGGTTTTCAGCAAGCACTCGACGATGCTGGGCGGCAGCGAGCCGGTTCATCTTGAAAAGCCCGGCAGCCGGATCGCCATCAACCAGATCGACGGACAGGATTGGGGCATCAATACAGGCCTGGCCGTGCGCTTGACTCGATCGAACGTTCCCTACTTCGTCCCGAACGACTGGACCTATGTCTTCGGCTGGGGAACCGGCTACACCGAAGAGCGCTTGATAGACAAGAACAACTCGGTGGAAATCTGGACCGCGAAGGTGGACCATCTTCCTTCCGAGTTCACCGAGAGCGACTATTGCCGGATCCGTGACGATTCGCCGATCCTGGACACCCGCGGCGAGATCGAAAAATTCAATCCGCTGAAAGCGAAATGCGAAATTGTTGCTGCGCCGTCCCCGCGTCCCGGCAAGCCGGACGAATGGGAATGGTTGTCCGCCAACATGATCGCGTTGCAATTCAAGTCAAAGAGCGCGTCGAAGCCGGTCGACCTGAGCTTTGAGGTCTTTCCTTATCTGGGCAACGGAAAGATCAAGTCGCAGCACGTGGGTGTGCTTGTCAATGGCGAGGAAATCGGCGGCGAGGAAGTTTCAGGTCAGGGCGTCGTGCATGTGAGCGTCGGCCCGATGCTGTGGAACAGATCTCCCATCACGACGGTCGTGCTGAAGCTCGATGGAAAGCAGTCTCCCAAAGAGTTGGGTCTTTCCGGCGACGACCGGCGCCTCTCCATCGGATTGCTCGGCGTTGGCGTTCGCTACGCGCAATAGCATGTGCCTCATTTTGTTTGTTAGGGTTTCGGTATGAAAATAATTCTTCCTGGAGGGGCTGGTCTCGTCGGGCAAAACCTGGTTGCCCGCCTGAATCGCGAAAAATTCACGCAGATCGTCGTGCTGGACAAGCACCGTCCCAACCTCGAGGTGCTGGCGCGAGCGCATCCCGACGTAGTTGCGGAATACGCGGATGTTTCCAAGCGCGGCGACTGGCTTGCGCATTTCGAAGGTGCTGACGTGGTGGTCATGCTGCAAGCGCAGATCGGCGGCATCGACTACCAGGAATTCGTGGACAACAACGTGATTTCCACGGAACTCATCCTCGAAGCCGTCAAGAAGAACAAGGTGCCCCAGTTGGTCCATATCAGCTCGTCGGTGGTGGAGTCCGTGGCCGACGATTTCTATACCCGCAGCAAGAAGGACCAGGAGCGTATGGTCCTAGACAGCGGCATCGAATGCCCGATCCTGCGACCGACCCTGATGTTCGGCTGGTTTGATCGAAAGCATCTCGGATGGCTGTCGCGTTTCATGGCGAAGGTGCCCGTGTTTCCCGTGCCGGGAAACGGCAAGTTCATGCGCCAGCCGCTGTACGTCGGCGACTTCTGCAACGTGATCATCAGTTGCATCGAAAACACCGTCCGCACCGGGATCTTCAACATCACCGGGCATCAGCAGGTCGACTACATCGACATCATTCGCGAGATCAAGCGCGCCACCAAGGCGAAGGCTCGGATCGTCAAGATTCCCTATGGCCTGTTCTACGGCTTGCTGTGGACTTGGTCGTTGTTCGATCGCAATCCGCCGTTCACCACACAGCAGCTCCAGGCTCTGGTGGCGCGCGACGAGTTCGAGGTGATCGACTGGCCCGGAATCTTCGGTGTGCGCAGCACGCCGTTCAATGAGGCTGTCGAGGAGACCTTTAATCATCCGGTCTACAGCAAGATCGCACTGGAGTTCTGACGTGGCGGAATCGAACCTTGTCGCTCCGGGCTCGCCGCGCGGGCAACGCATTGCCGTTCTGGGAGCCGGCCCCATGGGCTTGGCTGTCGCCTACCAACTGGCCCTCGACGGGCACCGGCCCGTCGTGTTCGAAGCCGACGACCGCGTGGGCGGAATGACCGCGGCCTTTGATTTCGGCGGGCTGCAGATTGAGCGCTACTACCATTTCCATTGCACCTCGGACACGGCCTTTTTCCAGGTGCTCGAAGAACTCGGCCTCTCCTCGAAGATGCACTGGGTGGCCACGAAGATGGGCTACTGGTACCAGAACCGTCTTCAGCCATGGGGAAATCCGATGGCCTTGCTGACGTTCAAAGGCTTGGGGCTGGTCGCCAAGTTCCGTTACGGCCTGCACGCTTTTCTTTCAACCAAGCGAAACGACTGGAAGCCGCTCGACCACGTCGAGGCCACCGGCTGGATCAAGCGATGGGTCGGCGCCGAAGCCTACGAGGTGCTGTGGAAGCGCCTGTTCGACTACAAGTTCTACGAGCACAGCTCCAACCTGTCGGCCGCGTGGATCTGGAGCCGCATTCGCCGCATCGGGCGTTCCCGCTACAGCCTGTTCAAGGAAAAGCTCGGCTACCTGGACGGCGGATCGCAAACGTTGCTGGATGCGCTGAAGGCGGCGATCGAGGCCAAGGGCGGCGAGGTCCGTCTCGCGTCCCCGGCCTCCAAGGTGGTGATCGAAGATGGCGCCGTGAAGGGGGTGCAAACGGCGGCGGGGATGGAGGTCTTCGACAAGATCATTAGCACCGTTCCCTTGCCCTATGTGCCGCGCCTGATGCCGGAGCTGCCGGCGCAGACGTTGCAAGCTTTTGCCGCGCTGAAGAACATCGCCGTGGTCTGCGTCATCGCCAAGCTGCGCAAGCCCCTGACCGAGAATTTCTGGCTCAACATTAACGACCCCGAGATGGACATCCCAGGGTTGGTGGAGTACAGCAATTTGCGGCCGCTGGACCCTCATGTCCTGTACGTTCCGTTCTACATGCCGGGTGAGCATCCGAAGTTCCAGGACGCGGACGAAGTCTTCCTGGCCAAGGTTCGCCGGTACTGCATGAAGATCAATCCGGCGCTGACGGAAGACGACTTCATCGATATGCGCGCCAGCCGCTACCGTTACGCGCAGCCGATCTGTGACCCAGGCTATCTGGATCGCCTTCCGCCTGCCGCCTTGCCGGTACAGGGTTTGTGGGTGGCGGATACGTCGTACTACTACCCGGAAGACCGAGGCATCTCGGAGAGCATCGGATTCGGGCGCGAACTGGCAAAGTCGGCCGCGGCCGCGCAAACCCGATGAAGAGCGCGTTGCTGACGCCGCAGTTCCTCCGGTTTCTCATCGCCGGCGGCATTGCCGCCGCCGCCAACTACGGGTCGCGCTTCCTGTTCAGCCTTTGGCTGGGCTACAGCACGGCCATTGTCCTGGCCTACCTGGTGGGGATGGTGGTCGCCTTCGTGCTGATGCGCCAGCATGTGTTTGACGCAAAGAAGAGCGCGCTCGGCCCGCAGATCATGAAGTTCGTCGGCGTGAATGTGCTCGCTGTGCTGCAGACGCTGGCGATCAGCCTCGTCCTTGCCCGCTGGGTGTTTCCGAAGATGGGCATCGCCGAGCATGCCGAGGCCGTGGCGCACCTGGTCGGTGTTCTCGTGCCGGTCGTCACGAGCTACTTCGGCCACCGGATGCTGACGTTCAAGTAGCCTTGCCGGATCCGGCCGTCTGCAGCATTCGCTGCAGTGTTTCCTCCAGTGGCGGACTGAGCAGCGTGACGCCGTGCGTTGCAAAAAGTGCCCGCAGCTTCGCCGCACTGCCGCAAAGCCGATGCACCTCATTGGCCCGGACGAACGCGGGGTTCACCTCGATGCGCGGCGAATATCCCGTCAGGCGCGCAAAGGTGTCGATGACGAAACGCAATGCGTAGGGCTGGCCGGAGCAGATGTTGTAGGTTTCGCCGGGCTCGCCGTGCGAAAGCAGCAGTAGGTACGCGTCGCAGACCATTCGCACATCGTTGAACTCGCGCTCCACGTCCAGGTTGCCCAGCGCGATGGAAGGCTCGCGGGCCGCGAAGTGCATCGCAAGCTTGGGAATCAGGAAATGGTCGTCCTGGCCGGGCCCCGTATAGTTGAACGGGCGCGTGATCACGAGATCCAGCCGATCGGCATACGTTCGCGCCATGTACTCCATGGCGAGCTTGCTCATGCCGTAGTGGTTGACGGGTGCCGGCGCGTGCGTCTCGCCAATGGGCGACTCGGCCGTGTTGCCGTAGATGTTGGCGCTGCTGGCCAGCAGCACGCGCCGCGGGCGAACCGGTAGCTGCACCAGCGCGTTGAGCAGATTGGTCGTGCCGATCACGTTGACGGCATAGAACGCTTCGTCGTGTGCATGGCCGACGAAACTGATCGCGGCAAGATGCACGACGGCATCCGGCGCGGTGGCCAGGACTTCGTCGCGCAGGGCGTCCGCGTTCGTCAGGTTGGCCTGCAGCGCGACCACGGTGTGGCCCGCCGCGGTTGCATGCTCGGCAAATAGGCGACCGGTAAACCCTTCCGCCCCGGTCAGCAGGATCTTCAAAACGAGAAGCCTTGGGTGTTGCGCCGCAGATCGGCCTCGACCATCATCTGGCACAGCTGTTCCAGCGTGGTGGCCGGCGACCAGCCCAGCTTGGCCTTGGCCTTGGCGGGGTCGCCGATGAGCAGCTCGACTTCCGCCGGCCGGTAGAACTTGGGATTCACGCGCATCACGGTCTTGCCGGTGGCGGTGTCGACCGCGATCTCGGATTCCGCGGAGCCTTTGAACTCGACGCCGATGCCTGCGCCTTTGAATGCGAGCTTGACGAAGTCCCGCACGGTCTCGGTGCGGTTGGTGGCCAGCACGAAGGTGTCGGGTTCGTCGGCCTGCAGCATGCGCCACATACCCTCGACGTATTCCTTGGCGAAGCCCCAGTCGCGCTTGGCGTCGAGGTTCCCGAGTTCGAGCACATCGAGTTTGCCGAGCTTGATCTTGGCAACGCTGTCGGTGATCTTGCGGGTGACGAACTCGCGGCCGCGCAGCGGGCTCTCGTGATTGAACAGAATGCCGCTGGAGCCAAAGATGTCGTAGCTCTCGCGGTAGTTGATCGTCATCCAGTGCGCGTAGAGCTTTGCTACACCATAAGGGCTGCGCGGATAGAACGGCGTGCTCTCGACCTGGGGAATGGCCTGCACCTTGCCAAACATCTCGGAGGTCGACGCCTGATAGAAACGAATCTTCGGGTTGACTAGGCGAATGGCCTCGAGCAGATGGAGTGCGCCGACGCCGGTGATCTGGGCAGTTGCGGCAGGCTGGTTGAAGCTCACGCCAACGAAGCTCTGTGCGGCGAGGTTGTAGATCTCGTCAGGGTTCGCATCCTTGATCAGCGTGATCGAACTGCCAAGATCCGTGAGGTCGTACTCCACGAGATGAAGATCGGGATTGTTCTGAATTCCGAGCTCGTCAATGCGCCAGAAGTTGACGGAACTCGTACGACGATAAGTCCCATAAACCACGTAGCCCTTGGCCAGCAGCAATTCCGCCAGGTAGGCACCGTCCTGGCCTGTGATGCCTGTTACAACAGCGCGCTTTTTCATCGAAGTCCTCTTTTCTTTTCTAACTGAATAACTGGGTTGTGCATGAGCATGCTCGGGCGACATCTTTTGAAATGCTGACTTGAGCTCTGCGCAATACACCTCTGATTGAGACCGCTACGGCGCGGTCCCGGAGCAAGACTGGTCGAAAAGTGCAGCCTTGAACTGTTCTGCACTCTGTTGCCAAGTCAAGAATGGCATTGTCTCCGAGCGCGGATGCTGGTCCGTCCTGAAGAGTTCGAGCCATCGTACGACCGCTGCGGCGATGTCTTCGCCTTTCATGCCTTCGAAATAGAGTGCATGGTCTGTCGCGACCTCCCTGAGCACGGGCAAATCCCTCGCGAGGATCGGCAACTTGTGGATGGCGGCCTCGATCAACGGCAGCCCGAAACCTTCGCCCTCGGAGGCCAGGATCAGGCATGCGCTATCGTCGTAGAGCCGCTCCAGGTATTCGTCGCTGATCCCTTCGAGCCAGAACAGCCGTCGGCCCCGCTGCGGGTGTCGTTGCAGCCGCTCGATGACTTCCTCGACCATCCAGCCTGTCTTGCCTACAACCACGAGATTGACGTTGATGCCGTTGCGCCAGAGCTGTTCGAACGCATCGAGCGTTTGTGCATGCCCCTTGCGAGGCTCGACTGTGCCGACCATCAGGAAGGCCGGCGCGGCCGCGATCTGGGCCAGCGTTGACTTGGCAGCGAGCGGCAGACCGTTCGTCGGCATCGAGTACGAAATGTCCGCGCCCAAGTGGAAAGCACGCACCTTGAGACCTGCCCCGATACGTTCGGGCGCGTTCTCGGAAGCCCATGCCGTGAACTCGTCCGCGACTGCGTTGGAGATCGCAAGAACACCATCGCTCTCGGCGATCACCTTCAACCAACGCTCGTGCACAGCCTTTGCGTCCTGGAAAAATCGATGACTCAACAAGACCGGCAACAGGTCGTACACCACGAATTCGACACGGACTCCTTGTTGCCTCAGCGCCTTGTAGAAATCGGCTTGCTCCGGGACGATGTGTGGTTGCAGATCCAAGCCTACAAAGATGTCGCCATCTCGCGCGTCGATAGGCGCGTCATCGAGGCCCTGCGGCGAGCAACCGAGAAAACGCAATGAGAATTTCCGTGCGTAGTTGTATCCTGGTTCGCCCTTCAAGGCGTAGACCGGTTCTATCCGGTAGCCCTCCGGCGGGCTGTCGAATAACGATCGGAGCAATGACCTCACCAGCCGTTGAATGCCGCTTTGCCAGTCGTGTTGCACCAACTCCGACACATCGACAAAGAATTGGCGCTTCGCGGCCGGCATCGGCAGGGCCCGTGCAATGCTCCGTGCGGCCTTGGCCAAGCTTTCATCGGACAACGAAGCATCCGCTCCGATCGATCTGATCAGGCCCGCGCGCGTGTACTCAGCGCGCGATGCAAACAGCTCAATTGCATGGGCGTACTGCCGAGCACAATCGGCCGGCGCATGCGTCGTGCTGATCAACTGCTGGCCCTTCTCTCCAAGAGAGCGCGCAATTTTTGGGGATTGACGCAGAGCTTCCAGTGCCTTGATCAGCTCTTCGTCGCTGAACTCTTCGGGCAGCATCACAACCGCGTCGGATGGCAGGTATGCCATCGACCCGTTAGCGTTGACCACCGTGGCAACACCTCGCCCCAATGCATCCAGGACAGCGGCCGAGGTTTCTCCGCGTGACAGCGTTCGCAGTTGAACCGCGACATCCGTGGCGCTCAGATAGCGTTGAAATGTTGCGGAATCGACCCAGCCAGTAATGTCTACCTGCGCGGCTTGATCGCGGCGGGAAACGACCTGTTGCAGTTGCACCCCATAACTTCCCTTGTCGTTCTCTCCGACAAACACGAGACGGCATTTGGGATCTGTGGCCAGGGACGACTGCAGCCACGCATCGAGCAAGCGGTGGTTCAATTTGGTTGGACCGAGCAGACCAAATGCGCAAACCAGGAACTGGTCGTCATTCAAGCCCAGCTCCTTGCGTGCGCGATGTCTTGCTTCGTCTATCGACTCGGGCATTACGCGCAGCAGCGGAATCAGTGTCCAGTTGTCCGTGCTCCTGCCGCCGAACCATTGTCTTGCAAGCTCCAGCGAGTAGGGCGAATGAACGATGACACCGGACGCGAGCCGCAGTACGTCGAAGTTGCAAGGGTATTTGAATATCACGTCAGCCGTATCTACCGCCTTTGCACGCTCGGCAACGGCGTGATACCCGTGCGACTCATAGAGTGCGCGCGTCCATGCAAAAGGTTCACCACCAGCGTTCTCTCTGTGTGCCTGGATTCCGCTCAGATAAAAATCGTGGAGGACAACGGTCCCGGGGATTTCTTCCAGCAACGAAAACATGTGCTGATGAAACTCGGAGTTTCCGAAGTGATAGAGGACTCGATCAAAAGCGGATGCGTTGTTCTGGAACCACTCGATGCTGCGTAACGGAAACGACTCGCTCAGTTCGCGCTTGTCGATCGCCTTGAGCTCTGTAATCAGTTCGATGTCGTAGAACTTCGCGAGCTCCGGCAACAACTCGGCGCTGTAGTTCGCAATGCCGCTGCGTTCGGGCGGCAAGGGCGACACATAGGCCAAGCGGGGACGTGTCGCACCGGTTGATGGAGCAGTCGCTGCGCCGGAACTTGCCGTGGACGTCGAGTCGTGCAGCTGTTCGAAGGCCTGTAGCGCGCGTCGTGCCGATTCATCCCACGAGAACTTCTTGCTTTGTTGCGCGCCATGCTCGACGAGGACACGCCGAAAAGCGTCGTCGCCGAGCGCTTGCGACATCTTCGCGGCGATGGACTTGTCGTCCCGCGGATTGAACATCGCGTCTTCCCGCCCAATGACTTCGGGCAGGCTCGACGTGTTGGCTCCGATCACGGGAGCGCCGCACAGCATCGCCTCCAGTGCCGGCAGGCCAAACCCTTCATGCCACGATGGGAAAACGAACAGCGCACACAGGTTGTAGAGATCGACCAGGTCTTCTTCCGGCACAAACCCCGTGACCGCGACATCTCCCTCGGCCAACCCTTGCTGGCGGGCCAACGCCACCAGTGCTTCGCGGTCTTCTGATCGCGCCGAGCACACCACCGCGAGTTGGTGTCCAGAGCGCATTTCAGGAGGTAGCAGCGCGAACGCCCGGATCAGCCCATCGATGTTCTTGCGGTGGTCGATGCCTCCGGTATACATCACAAACGGCTTATGCAGGCGGTACTGGGCGCGCAGTGCACGTGCGCGCTCGGGAGCGATGTCGAGCTTCCTGAAATGATCGCCCGCGGCCGTCGACACGTTGACGCAGCGCGCTGCATCCAGGCCCAGGTGAGAAAGGCCTTCTTGTCTCGATGACTCCGATATGGCGAGCCAGAGGTTCGCCTTGCGCATCGTCTCCACCTTGCCCATGTACCAGTCGCGCATGACCGGGTTGTCGAGGTAGGGGTGTGGGTTGATCAGCGGAATGAGGTCGTAGAGCGTGACGGCCGTGGGGGTGCGTGCGAAGCGGCCCACGCTGGTGACCGTCGCGTCCCCCAAGCCTTCGAACAGGCTCGACACGTGCACCGCGTCGGGCCGCAGGCTGGCCAGGAATGCCTCGTAGAGCTTTTCGTCTGCCCGCACGTCGCTCGGTGCCCGGGCTCCGGCACCGGACTGCGCGGCGGGGTACCAAACTTTGATATTCGCTGGGTCGATCAGCCCTCTGAAGGCGGTTCTGATATCGTTCGCCGCGTCGGGGAAGCGCCCGTTCAACGCCAGCCAAAGCTCGTGCTTTCCCGCGCGCTGCGCCATCGACTGCGCCAGAGACAAAGAGTAGCGTCCGATACCGCGGTGTCTGTTGCCGGTAGATTGGGCACCCTGAAGGTCAATGACAATCCGCATCAGGTGCGCCCCGATCGATGCTGACTTTGACGCAGTTGCCGGTAAACCAGGGCGGTATCGGGGGACATGGACAGAGGTTTCTCCAGGGCGTTCTGCGGTGCGCAAGCGGGTGGGGGGGAGAGCATCGTTTGCAGGCGGCGTCTCAACGGCGGGACGCAACTCAAGGCAAATACGGCCGTTCGCTTCAGCGTCGGGTGGTGACCTACGGTGATCGCCGCTACACGAAGGGCGACCTTGACGCGACGTTTGATTCCACTCGTGATGCGGCCCTCCATCGCTGCGGAAGCCAGTCGTCGCATTGGTGTATTCGTTGCCTGTAGTGCGCGCGTTTCTGCATCAACTGCGCGTGCTTCTGCGCCAAGTGCCCGCTCGTTGGCGTGATTGGCACTTGCCTCGGCGATGGCGGCGCGTGCCTCGGCCTCAACAGTGCGCATCGCGACCTGATGCGCTCGGTTCTTTGCATCATCAAGTGCGGTTCGTACGCTGTTCAGTTCGGCTCGGGTTGTGAGTTCGATCTGGACCCGCTCGGCGCGTTCGGCCTCGAGTTGAGCTGTGCAGGCTCGCAGCGCCTCCTGATGGCGTGCGATAAGACCGTTGCACCAAGTTCCCGAGTACCCGCTGAGTTCGGCATAGTCGAAAACGTTGGGCGGAATCCGCAAGGCCGGCAGAAGATCCGCATGTTCGGCCGCTACATAGAAACGATTGAGCCCATCGAAGTATGCGAATTGGTAGCTGGCGTCGACCAGAATACGTTCGGCGCCGTCGTAGTGGAGTTCGGTCGACATCGGCACGGTGGCCTCGATCACGATGATCCAGGGCCGCAGCGTCTTGCTGTCCCAACCTCGAAGCACCTCTTCCTCCAGTCCCTCGACGTCGATCTTCAGCCAATGCACAGGGCGGCCGTCCAGCGATGCCAAGGCGGTCTTCATCGGCAGCATGGGCGTCGGTACGGTCTTGTATGCAAAGCCATGTTCGGCTTGATGGATGTCGGCATAGGCCTTCACACCCGTACTGAGACCCGTATCCTCGATCACGTGGAGTTCAAGGATGCCCGCCGCGTCAGAAAGCGCAACCTGCAGAACGACTTCGTCGGGCCTGTCCCGTCTCAGCAATTCTGCATAGTACGGAACAGGTTCGACATGCACGCCGCGCCACCCCTGCTCGTAGAACGCCTTGCTGACGGAGTCCACCACGGGGTGCTGGGCACCGATGTCGACGTAGACGCCCGCAGGTACGTGCTTCAGCGCCCGCCAGAGCATTACGTCCTCGAAGTTCTGTGCGTACGAAGTAAAAACCTTGGAACTGTTGTTTTGAGTCATGTGCGACTTGCGGCTGAGCCGGTGGTCCTCCCAGGGAAATGCATGCTTTCACGCATACCGCCATTTTACGAGGCGGAAACAGGTGATCATTAGCATGATGACCGCACTCGAATAAGACCCGCCATGATGAAGTTACGTTTGTTAGCGAAATTACCGCGCCGCCATGCGAAGGCTTGATGTGCTGCGCCGAGCCGCGCGCAAGGTTCCCAAGGCCGCTTACTGGCTGATGACGCCTTGGCGCATGCCGGAACGACTGCAGTTTCTTCGGGAACGCGCTATCCGTGAGGCAAGAGCGCAGTCTCTGAAGCTGTTGTTTGATGAGGAGCACTCACGCCAAGAGGCTCTGCAACAGGAAGGAGGGGGGACTTTCGTTGCCGCCCTCGATCTTTATAGTGCCGACGACGTCCTCGAAGCTGCGGGTTTGCCTCGAGACAAGGTTTTCTGGCCGCAGACGAACGCCCGGTCGGTCGTAGATCGAGAGAGTGCGGCACGCTTCTTGATGGATACGCTACGTCAGCGAGGGGAGCTTCGTAATCGTTTTCCCTACGTGTTCTCCGCTCCAGGCGGAAATGGCTTTGCCGAATGGCTGCACAGTCGCGACGGACAACAGGCCCTGGAGTTGACGTCCGAGAGCGTGCTGCATCTGGTTGCACTTCTTTCGGAGGACTTTGCAGAGCGGGCGAGGCAATTTTTTCTGGCGAACGACGATGTTCGAGCGGTCTTGCCACACGGACTGATGCCGTCGGGCCGACGCGGTCTTTTCCGGTGGTTCATGCAGCACGGACTGGAAACCGGTGACTTGGCGCTCGAAGAAGTTTGGTGGCTGTTCCTGCAAGCGCAGGAGAACCCGCAAGCCGAGTTGGTGCGGGCTTTTCTGTTTACACCGGAATGGCAGCAACGTTTCCCTGACGCACTGACGGTTTTTGGCTGGACCCGATTCTCGGACTGGGTTGCGAATACCTATGGCGCTGACCGATTACCATCGGGTTCGACCGAGATTTCTGGGTTTCCGGAGCCAGCACTGCAAGTGCGTATGGGGTACTTGGCGCGAGCTGCATGGCAGCGTGCGCACCCCGATGCATTTTCAAGTATCGCTGCCGCTCGCGCGTTACTCGCATGGCTTGGATCCGGCGCAGAGGCATCAATTGCGCCGGAGGCGTGCGCATGGTGTGCCGGGCTTGATATTGACGCACTGGCCCCCGAATTGCTCAACGGTGGAGTCAATGTCATTGGCCATTTCTGCTATCCCTCGGGGTTGCGCGTTTCTGTGGAGGCCATGATCGAGGCGTTGGGACTCGCGGGCATTCGGACGTCGTTGCGCGATGTCAGGACGGATGTGCGAGATGACCCTCGCCACGTACGTTTCGATGGCCTTGAATCCAGCGATATCACAATCATCCACGTGCAGCCCGAGCCTTTCTTTGCAAGAGCTTACGCCAGGGCAGACTTGGCTGAGCGTGCGCCACGTACCTATCGCATCGCATATTGGTACTGGGAGTTCGATTCGATCCCTCAGTCTTGGTGTGCCTACGCAGATCAAGTCGACGAGGTTTGGACGGCCACTGAGTTCATCGCAAGCGGTCTGCGTGAGCGCTTGTCCGTGCCGGTGCGCACGCTCTTTCCGGGCGTGACTTTGGCCCCTTTTCAGGTCCGTAATCGCGCGTACTTCAACCTGGATGCGAACCGCTTCACTTTCCTCTTCACTTTTCACATGGTGAGCGTGATGGAGCGCAAGAACCCGCTCGGACTCATTCGCGCATTCAAGATGGCGTTTCGTGGCGACGAGTCAGTGACGCTGGTGTTGAAGACATCGTTCGGGGATCGGTACCCGGTCCAGTTTCAGGAACTGTGCGATGCGGCGGCCGATTTCCCAACGATCAAGATCATTGATCAGGTGTTCAGTTCCGACGAGGTACTTTCTCTGATGAATGCGTGCGACGCGTATGTCTCGCTCCATCGCAGCGAAGGACTTGGGTTGACCATGGCTGAAGCGATGCTGATGGGAAAGCCCGTGATTGCAACGGCCTTCTCGGGAAACATGGATTTCATGAACGACGAGAACAGTCTTCTGGTGCCCTACGAGCGGGTGAAGGTCGGCAGGCCTATCCCACCGTACGACGCCGATTTGGAGTGGGCTGAACCTTCGGTCGAGCATGCGGCCCAGTTGATGCGTCGCTTGTACGAGGATCAGCAATGGGCGCGCGAGATGGGCGCTCGCGGCAAGCAAAGCGCTGAAGTCAATCTATCACTCGGCGCGGCGGGGCGCCGCATTGCCGAACGCCTCGATGAAATCGAGACGCTTCGACGGCGCGCGCCGCGCTAGCGTCAGCTAGCGTTCGACGATCCGCCCATGCTCGAGGTGGATCACCCGGTTGCACTCCTTGGCGATCAGGTCTGGCGAGTGCGAGGCGAGCACCAGAATGCCGGATTTAGCCACCACGTCTTTCATCCGTTTCTCCGCCTTTTCTGTAAAGGCGGCGTCCCCGACCGACAGCCATTCGTCCATCAGCAGGATGTCGGCCTCGACGCTGGTCGAGATTGAGAACGCGAGCCGCATCAGCATCCCGGTCGAATAGGTGCGCACCGGCATGTTCACGTATTCGCCTAGGCCGCTGAATTCGCAGATGTCGGGCGTGAGGCGGTCAATGTCTTTCTTGCTCATGCCCATCACGAGGCCGCGAAGCATGATGTTCTCGACGCCCGTCGCATCCATTTCGATACCTAGCGAAGGGTCGATCAGGCTAGCCACCGATCCCTGACGCGCGAACTCGCCTGATGACGGCTCGTAAACGCCGGCAAGTGTGCGCAGCAATGTCGACTTGCCTGCGCCGTTGTGACCAACCAGTCCGAGCCGGTCTCCGCTCTTCAATTCAAGATTGATGCCGCTGAGCGCCTGCACCACGGTCACGCCGGTTTCCTTACCGAAGCGTCCACCGGTCACGGAGGCTGCGAGCGTCTTCTTGAGTGAATTGGCTCCAGCGCCGTAAATTGGAAAGTTGACGGCGACGTTTTTAAGTGAGATGAATGCCATGGATCAGAGCCAGTAGACGACGCGACGGCGGTACTTCGAGAACAGCAGGGTCGCTGCGGCAAGGCACAGGACTGTCCAGAACAGGATGCCCAGCCAACTGTGGACGTGTGCCACCCCCCCCATTAATGGGGTCCGAAGCAAGTCCAGCATCTGCGCAAACGGGTTCCAAAGCACGTATTTGGCACGTCCGGGAAGGCTTTCGGGCAGCCAAAACACCGGCGTGAGGAACATCAGCATTTGCATCACGCTGGTGACGATCTGCGTGACGTCGCGATAACGCGTGCAGATTAGGCCAAGCAATAATCCCAGCGCGTGCGCATTGATGATCAGGATGACAAACGCCGGCACGACAAGCAACACTGACCAAGACAGCGAGATACCGGCCCAGATTGCCACTGGAATGTAGAGCACGATCTGGTGTGCAAACTGGATCAGGTTGCGCGCCAGGCCGCGCCAGACGAACAGGCTGATCGGGAAATAGCCCTGCTTGAGGTAGTTCGACGATCCGACGAAGGCATTACATGCATCAGTCACGATGCTGGAGAAAAAGCCCCAGAAGATGATGCCCAGCGCCAGGTGCGGAAAGAACCGGGAAAGCTCGGTGCCGAACAGCGAGCTGTACAGCGGCCCCATGCCGCCGATCATCACGCCCATGCTCAGGGTGAGCCACATCGGGCCGAGCATGGAGCGGCGATAGCGCAGGACGATGTCAAACCAGGCGAGGGTCCACCAGATGTCAGTGCGGCGGGTGCCTTGCCACCAGTCGGACAAGGCGCTTCGGTGAAGATTGGAATGGACTTGACTCATGTACGGCCGTAAGTGTCTGCGAGGCGGACGATGTCGTCTTCGCCCAGGTAACCGCCGCACTGGACCTCGATGAGCACCAGCTCCTCGTCGCCAATATTGGTCAGGCGGTGTTTTTCCTTCAAGGGAATGTAGCGATACTGGCCCGGAAGCGTCTCATGCTCGGTCTCTCCGATCTGCACGATGGCGCGGCCCTGTACGACCACCCAATGCTCTGCGCGCTGGTGATGGTATTGCAGGGACAGCGCTTCGCCAGGTCTGACGGTGATGCGCTTGACCTTGTAGCCTTCTTCCTCTTTAAGCGAGGCGTAAGTGCCCCACGGACGGTGGACCACCGGCGGCAGGTGCACTGTGTCGTGCTTGCGTGCCTTGAGCACGTCGACGACCTTTTTCACCTTTTGCGCACTGTCCTTGTGAAGCACCAGCAGCGCATCGGGCGTGTCGACGATCACGAGGTCATGAACGCCAACGGTGGCAACGACTTTGGGGCCATAACTTTCGACCTGCACGTGCGTGCCCGTCGTGTCGAGGGCGACGACATCGTCGGGAAGCGTGTTACCGCTGGCGTCAGGCGTCAGAGCGTTGGACACCGCGGGCCATGAACCCACGTCGCTCCAGCTGAACTTGGCGGGCACCACGTGGACATTCGAGGCGTGCTCCAGCACCGCGTAATCGATGCTGATGTCCGGTTGCAAGCCGAATGCATGCAGATCGAAGTTGATGGATGCACCGGAGGTCTTGGCGGTTTCGAGCGCACGCCTTGCTGCTCTGATCACGTCCGGGGCGTGCTTCTCGAGCGCCGCGATGATGGTGTCGGCAGTGAACGCGAACATGCCGCTGTTCCAGTAGTACCGGCCGGTGGCCAGATACTTCTGCGCCGTCTGGAGGTCGGGCTTCTCGACGAAGCGCTTGACCTCCTGGCTCTCGCGCGAGACATGTTCGACCTCGATATAGCCGAAGCCCGTGTCGGGGCTCGTTGGGCTCACGCCGAAAACCACGAGATTGCCTTCCTGGGCAAGGCGGAACGCTTCTGTTGCACTGGCGACGAAAGCGTGCACGTCCGGCACGAGGTGATCTGCAGAAAGGACGAGCATCACGGTGTCGCCGCTGAACTGGCGCGCACATTGAAGCGCTGCCAGCGCGATGGCCGGACCGGTGTTGCGCCCCTTGGGCTCGAGGAGAAAGGTCGTGGTTGGCGGGTCACTCATCTGCCCGAGCACGTCCTTCGTGAGGAACAGGTGGTCCTTGTTGGTCACAACCATCAGGTCGCCGGTCCCGCAGGCCTGTCCACGTTCGACAGCCTGTTGGAGCAGCGTGGAGTCGCCGATTTTCATGAATGGCTTGGGAAAAGCCTGACGCGAAGCAGGCCAGAGCCTGGAGCCGGCGCCTCCCGAGAGCACCACAGAGAGTAGCCTCATTGTTTTCCTTTAGCTTTTTAACCGATCAATTTTACGGGCAGCCCTCCGACGGCCGGCGTAGGAGTGAAACGGCTACCGCCATCCTTTGTGGCGGCTGGTTGCGAAGATAATCCCCTCCCGCAAGGCCAGCGACGCCATGTTTCGGCATCGCCCTGTCTATTTCAGGTATTTCCTCACAAGCTCCGCCTCATCCGCCTCGCGGGTGCGCAATTTCTATGAAATCTGTCTATCGATTCATCCTCGGCCTGGCCGGACTCTGGCAAGGACCCGGAATGATGGGGCGCGTGCAGCGGGCATGGCGAATGTTCAAGAAGTCGGGTTGGGCGGGCATTCGCTGGGAACTGGGCCGGCGATTCGGCGGCTACAACGACTATACGAAGTGGGTGCAGCGCTACGACACGCTCACGCCCGAATTGCGCGATCGCATCGTCCAGCGCGTTGCGGCCATGAGCGACCGGCCACTGATCTCGGTCGTGATGCCCACCTACAACCCCAATCCGGCTTGGCTGCGCGAGGCCATCGAGTCGGTGCGCAGCCAGATCTATCCGAATTGGGAGCTCTGTATCGCCGACGACGCGTCGCCGTCGGCCGAGGTGCGCGAGATCCTCAAGTCGTACAGCGAGAGCGACCCGCGAATCAAGGTCGTGTTTCGCCCGAAAAACGGCCATATCTCAGCCGCTTCCAACAGCGCGCTGGAACTGGTCTCGGGCGACTGGGTGGCACTGATGGACCACGACGACCTCTTGCCTGCCCATGCGCTCTTCTGGGTGGCCGATTGCATCGCTGCTCATCCTGACGTGAAGCTGATCTATTCCGACGAGGACAAGGTCGACGAAGGCGGCCACCGGTTCGGCCCTTACTTCAAGTCGGACTGGAACGTCGATCTCTTCCGGTCGCAGAACATGTTCAGCCACCTGGGCGTGCTCTCGACCGAACTGATGCGTTCAGTCGAAGGCTTCCGCGTCGGCATGGAGGGCTCGCAGGACTGGGACCTGGTGCTGCGCTGCATGGAGCGCATCGAGCCCGGTCAGATTCGGCACATCCCGCGCGTGCTGTACCACTGGCGCGTGCACGTCGAGAGCACGGCCCGTTCGATGAGCGCCAAGCCCTATGCGGCCCTTGCAGGCGAGCGCGCACTGAACGAGCATTTCGTGCGCACCGGCGTGCGCGCCACGGCCGAACACCTCGATTTCGGGTACCGCGTGCATTACGCCTTGCCCGATGTCTTACCGTTGGTTTCCGTGATCATTCCAACGCGCAACGCCTTGCAACTGACGCGGCAATGCGTCGAATCGATCCTGGAGAAAACCAGCTATTCGAACTACGAAATCATCATCGTCGACAACGGATCCGACGATCCGGACACGTTGGCCTGGTTCAAGCGCGTTGCCGCGGAGACGCCGAATGTCCGCGTGCTGCGCGACGACCGCGATTTCAACTACGCGGCACTGAACAACGGCGCGGTTGCCGCGGCCAACGGCGAACTGGTGGCGCTGGTCAACAACGACATCGAAGTCATCACGCCGGACTGGCTCAGCGAAATGGTGAGCCTTGCGGTGCAGCCGGGCGTGGGCGCCGTGGGTGCGCGGCTGTGGTTTCCCAACAAGACCCTGCAGCACGCCGGTGTGATCCTGGGCGTGGGGGGCATCGCCGCGCATTCGCATCGCCGCATGCCGATGGGCCGTGAAGGCTATGCGGGCCGCGCGGCGTTGATCCAGACGCTCTCCGCGGTCACCGCGGCCTGCCTCGTGATTCAGAAGCATCATTACCTCGAAGTCGGCGGCCTCGACGAGGTGAACCTGAAGGAATCCTTCAACGACATCGACTTCTGCCTCCGGCTACGCGAAGCGGGCCTGCGCAACGTCTGGACGCCTTACGCGGAACTGTTCCACTACGAGTCCGCGACCCGTGCCAAGGATGTCTCGCCGCAGAAGCAGGCACAGTTCCAGGACGAAGCCGCCTACATGCACAAACGCTGGGGCACCATCATCCAGAACGACCCGGCTTACAGCCCCAACCTCATGCTGGCCCGCGAAGACTTCAGCTACGCCTGGCCGCCCCGCCTGCCTCCGGTCTGATGGCTCTCGACGTTTCCGTCGCGCTCTGCACCCGCAACGGCGCGCGCTATCTCCCCGAACAGGTCCGAAGCATCTGCACGCAGACGCCGTTGCCGCGGGAGATCGTGCTGTCCGACGACGGCTCGACCGACGACACCCTGACCGTCGTGCGCGACACCCTCGCGCAGTGCGGCGTGGCGGACCGGGTCGCGCTGCGCGTGTTCAGCAACACGCCGCCACTGGGCGTCACGCGCAACTTCGAGCAGGCCGCGCGTGCCTGCAGCCATGACCTCATCGCCCTGTGCGACCAGGACGATGTCTGGCACACGGGCCGGCTCGCGCGCATGGTGGCGCAGTTCGAGGCGCGCCCCGACCTGCTGCTGCTGCACACCGACGCACGCCTCGTCGATGCCGAACTGAAACCCCTGGGCTCCACGCTCTTCCACGCGCTCGAAGTGCAGCCCGCCGAACTGGCAGCCATCGCTAGCGGTGAGGCCTTCGGAGTCCTGCTGCGGCGCAACCTCGTGACGGGCGCCACCACGATGTTCCGCAAGACCCTGCTCGACGCGGCGTTGCCGTTCGCGCCGGAATGGGTGCACGACGAGTGGCTGGCCGCCGTGGCGGCAGCCATCGGCCGCATGGACGTGCTGCCCGAGCCGACCATCGACTACCGCCAGCACGCCAGCAATCAGATCGGCGCACGGCGGCTCACGCTGTCAGAGAAGATGGCCAAGGCTTTTGCTGAGCGCGGCGACAAGCACGTGGCGCGGCTGCGCCGGGCTGAGGCACTGCTACAGCGCTTGCAGCAGCTGGGCGCCCAGGTGCCGGCCAGCTACCTGGAGGCACAGCGAGCCAAGGTCGCGCATCAGCGGTTCCGGGCGGAGCTTCCGGCGGCGCGCCCACTGCGTCTGCTGCCGATCCTGATCGAGGCGGCTCGCGGCCGCTATGCGCGCTTCGGCCGCGGCGGACACGCCATCGTGCAAGACTTGCTCGAACGCGGCTGACTGACTTAATCAGCCGCGGAGCCGCCAGTACCGCCAGAACGACCCCGACAGCCACACCTTCAGCAGGCTGGTCACGTGCCAGTACAGGTATTTCTTGCTCCGGTGGCTTTCTCGTTGCGCGTCATGCCGGGCGACCAAGTCTTCGCCGACCTGCAGTTTCCAGCCTGCGAGCCGGGTGCGGGCGCAGATGTCGAAGTCCTCGCCGTACATGAAGAATTTCTCGTCGAAGCCGCCGAGCTGCCGGTAGACCTCGCTGCGAAACAGCATGAACAGCCCCGGAATCCACGCCGGCACCGCCGGCCGCACATAGCCGGGCTTCTTTCTTCCTACGATTTCAAGCGGCGTGAGCAGTGCCCGGTGCGGCTCTGGCTCGGCCTTGCCGGGCTCCAGGATGCGCGGCGTCAGCAGACCGGCGTCGGCCGCGGCTTGCGCGAGCAGCGGCGTCAGCACGTCGCTGTCGAAGCGGATGTCAGGGTTGAGCACCAGGAACCACGGCGTGCCGCAGCGCTCGAAGGCCTGGTTGTGATTGGCACCGAAGCCCTTGGGGCTCGCGTTCTCGATCCGCTCCACCTCGAAGCCCCAGCTGCGGCCAGCGAGCACATCGGGCTCGGGAATGTTCAATGTGAGCAAAACCTTGTCGATGACTTCGCGGCTGTGGCGGTCCAACTGCTCGAGCAGCGGCAGCACCAGCGCGAGCTGGCCGTGACTCACGATTGAAATGGTGATGGGGGGGCGGGGGGAGGGGGGCGTGGGCATGGTCTAATTTCGCTCGGGAATTCTAGGGTTCCCCAACCCCCACACATGATTGCTCTGATCGTCATCAGTTTCTTCGTCGCTGCCTTCTCGGTTCAGCTGTTCATGCGCCGCGCGCGCAGGCATGCCCGCCTCTACGGCGCCGACATGCCCCAGCGCTTCCATAAAGGCCACGTGCCGCGCCTGGGCGGTGCGGGCATCCTGGTGGGCATGGGGGTGGCCTGGCTGGCGGCGGGCATCACCGGCACCGATCCGTTCAACGTGTCGTGGCCCGTCAAGACCTCGATGCTCACGCTGCTGTGCATTGCGCCGGCGGTGCTGGGCGGCATCGTCGAAGACGTCACCCAGAACGTGAAGGTGCGCTACCGGCTGGGGCTCACCATCGGCTCGGCGCTGCTCGTGTGCTGGCTGCTGGGGCTGGGCGTGGCACGCACCGGCTTCGAGACGGTCGACGGCTGGCTGGCGATGATTCCGTATGCCACCGTGCTGTTCGCAGCCTTGGCCATCGGCGGCCTGCCGCATGCCTTCAACATCATCGACGGCTACAACGGGCTCGCGGGCACGGTCGCCGTGCTGGTCTGCCTGGCAATTTCCCACGTGGCGCTGCAGGTGGGCGACCGGCAACTGGCGGCCATGGTGATCTGCCTGGTCGGCGCCACCTTCGGCTTCCTGGTCTGGAACTACCCGCGCGGCAAGATCTTCGCTGGAGACGGCGGGGCCTACGTCTGGGGCATGGTGATCGCCGTGGCCTGCGTGACGCTGGTGCAGCGGCACCGCGTGGTGTCGCCCTGGTTCCCGATGCTGCTGCTGATCTACCCGGTGTGGGAGACGCTGTTTTCGATCTACCGCAAGCTGGCGCGCGGCCAGTCGCCCGGCACGGCCGATGCGCTGCATTTCCACCAGCTGATCTTCCGCCGCATCGTGCGCGTGGCTTTCGCGGACGACGAAGCCCGGCAGCTGCTGGCGCGCAACAACCGCACTTCGCCGTACCTCTGGATGTTTGCCGCGCTGTCGGTGGTGCCGGCCGTGCTGTTCTGGAACAACACGATCGTGCTGATGTTCTTCTGCCTGCTGTTCGTCACCACCTATGTGGGCGCGTACCTGATGATCGTGCGCTTCAAGGTCCCGCGCTGGCTGCGCCCCTGACGACGTCTTTCTTTGCGAGAATTTCTCCTGTCCTTCGCTTTGGAGCCTGACCGCCCATGACCGACCCCGTCCTCAACATCCCCCCGCGCGACAAGGCCGAGATCCTGGCCCAGGCGCTGCCGTACATCCGCAAGTTCCACGGCAAGACCATCGTCATCAAGTACGGCGGCAATGCCATGACCGATCCGGCGCTGCAGGCCGACTTCGCCGAAGACGTGGTGCTGCTCAAGCTGGTCGGCATGAACCCGGTGGTGGTGCACGGCGGCGGTCCGCAGATCGAGGCGGCGCTCAATCGTCTGGGCAAGAAGGGCAGCTTCATCCAGGGCATGCGCGTCACCGACGCCGAAACCATGGAAGTCGTCGAATGGGTGCTGGCCGGCGAGGTGCAGCAGGACATCGTGGGCCTGATCAACCAGGCCGGCGGCAAGGCGGTAGGCCTCACGGGGCGCGACGGCGGGCTGATCCGCGCGCAAAAGCTCAAGCTGGCCGACCGCGCCGACCCCAACGTGCACCATGACGTGGGCCAGGTCGGCGACATCGTCTCCATCGACCCCAGCGTGGTCAAGGCGCTGCAGGACGACGCCTTCATCCCCGTCGTCAGCCCCATCGGCTTCGGAGAGGACAACGAAAGCTACAACATCAACGCCGACGTCGTGGCCGGCAAGCTAGCCACCGTGCTCAAGGCCGAGAAGCTCATGCTCCTGACCAACACGCCCGGCGTGCTCGACAAGGACGGCAAGCTGCTCACCAACCTGAGCGCGCGCGAAATCGACGACCTGTTCGCCGACGGCACGATTTCGGGCGGCATGCTGCCCAAGATCGAAGGCGCGCTCGATGCGGCCAAGAGCGGCGTGAACGCGGTGCACATCATCGACGGCCGGGTGCCCCACGCGATGCTGCTGGAGATCCTGACCGACCAGGCCTACGGGACGATGATCCGCGCCCGCTGAACGGGTGGGCGCGTGCTCACTGCGCTGTGCGAGAATCAATTGATTACATCTTTGCACGCGCTCCCATGCAGAACGAAGAGACGACCAGTGCTTCCGGCGTAGAGTCCCCCGCGGAAACGCTCACCCCCCCGGCGCGCAAGCGCCCGAAGCCGGGTGAGCGGCGCGTGCAGATCCTGCAGGCGCTCGCTGCCATGCTCGAGCAGCCCGGTGCCGAGCGGGTCACCACCGCCGCGCTGGCCGCCCGGCTTGAAGTGAGCGAGGCCGCGCTTTATCGCCATTTCGCCAGCAAGGCCCAGATGTTCGAGGGCCTGATCGATTTCATCGAGCAGAGCGTCTTCACGCTGGTCAATCAGATCCTCGAGCGCGAGGGGGCCACCGGCGCCCAGCAGGCCGCCAAGATCCTCACGCTGCTGGTCCAGTTCGCCGAGCGCAACCCCGGCATGACCCGCGTCATGGTGGGCGACGCGCTGGTCTACGAGAACGAACGCCTGCAGCAGCGCATGAACCAGTTCTTCGACAAGATCGAAGCCACCCTGCGCCAGGTGTTGCGCGGGGCCGCCGCGGCCGACGGCTCGGCCACGCCCAGTGTCGATGCGCAGGTGCGTGCCGCGGCGCTCACGGCCTTCGTGGTGGGCCAGCTGCAGCGCTTTGCGCGCTCGGGTTTCCGCCGCGCACCGTCTGAACACCTCGAAGCCACGATCGCATTGATCGTTTGATTCGTCCTCGTCCTTTCCGGGGGGCGTCGACCGGCTCGCCTTGAGCCTTCGAGCGGAGTAGCATCAATGCGCCCCTTGCCACCGGGCCTCGGTGGCAAGCCAATGTTTGCGCAGGTTCCTCGACGGAGGGCGCATGCCCGATGACGCGCGCAACAACCGGCAGCCCACGCTGCAGACGATCCTCCTCACGGCGGTGGCCATGCTCGCGTTCGCGGCCAATTCGCTGCTGTGCCGGCTCGCGCTGCAGCGCGAAGGCATCGACGCGGCGAGCTTCGGCAGCGTCAGGCTCGTGGCGGGAGCGCTCATGCTGGGGCTCATCGTCCGGTTCAGGGCACAGCCGCCAGCCACGTCCGCCCGCGTCGACTGGCTGGCCGCCGTCATGCTGTTCGGCTATGTCGCGTTCTTCTCCTTCGCCTACCTCAGCCTGCCGGCGGGCACGGGCGCGCTGATCCTGTTCGGCGCGGTCCAACTGACGATGTTCGGCGTGGGCTTGCGCTCCGGCGGCGAGCGCTTCGGGGCTCTCGCGTGGTTCGGCTTCGTCCTGGCGGCTGGCGGACTCGTCTACCTGGTGTCTCCGGGCATCGCCGCGCCACCGCTTCTCGGCGCCGTGCTGATGGCGATCGCGGGTGTGGCTTGGGGCGTGTATTCCTTGCGCGGCCGTGGCGTGGCTGACCCGTTGGCCGCTACGGCGCGCAACTTCACGCGAGCCGTGCCGCTAGCCTTGGCGTTGAGCCTGGTGTTCGCGGCCAGCGCTCGCGTGGACGCGACGGGCCTTGTGCTTGCCGTGGCTTCCGGCGCGTTGACTTCGGGCCTCGGCTACGCGGTCTGGTATGCGGCGCTGAGCCGCCTTTCGGCCATGCGCGCGGCCACCGTGCAGTTGTCGGTGCCGCTCCTGGCTGCGTTCGGCGGCGTGCTGTTCCTGTCGGAGGCGATCACGCCGCGGCTGGCGGCTGCTTCGGTGGCAATTCTGGGAGGCATCGCGCTGGTGCTGAGCCAGAAGTCGCGAAGCGCCCGTCGGTAGCAGCCGGCGTCAAAGCCCTACGCGACGGCCACGCCTACCTTGGCTCCCGCCGCGACGATTTCTCCCCACGTCGCGTCATCCACCCAGATTCCGTCCTTGCGCCGCGCCGTGCGCGCCTTGCGCTCTGGCTCGCCGGCAATCTGCACTTCGTCAAAACCTTGCCCCGGCGGGCTCTGCCGCAGCCAGTCGACGAATTCCCGCGCCTCTTCATCGAAGGACTTCTGCGTGCCCAGCCGCGCCGGGTCGATCAGCACAGTCAGCATGCCGTTCAACACCGTGCGCGCCGTGTCCGCTGGCCGGTGCCACGTGCCGCCGCCCGTGAGCGCACCGCCGAGCAGCTCGCACGCCACAGCCATCCCGTAGCCCTTGTGCTCCCCGAAAGTCATGAGCGCGCCGAAGAGCCCGTTGCCCTGCGGCACCACCACCACGCCCGGGTCGTTGGTTGGTGCGCCGTTTTCGTCGATCAGGTAGCCGTCGGGCACGCGCTCGCCCTTGTTGTGCGCAACGCGCATCTTTCCCTGCGCCACGCGGCTGGTCGCGTAGTCGAGCACGAAGGGCTCGGCGCCGGCCAGCGGAATGCCGATGCAGCACGGGTTGGTGCCGAAGCGCCCGTCGCCGCCGCCCCAAGGCGCGACCACCGGGCGCGACAGCACGTTGACGAAGTGCATGGCCACCAGCCCCTGCGCCGTCGCCATCTCCGCGAAATGCCCGATGCGCCCCAGGTGGTGCGCATGCGAGAGCGTGAAGATGCAACTGCCGTGCTGCTTGGCCCGCGCGATGCCGAGCTCCATCGCCTGCACGCCGACGATCTGCCCGTAGCCGTGCTGGCCGTCGAGGCCCATCAGCGTGCCGATGTCGAGGTTGACGCGCACCGCAGCATTCGGCTTCAGCCCGCCCTCGGCCACTGCATCGACGTAGCGCGGCAGCATGCCCACGCCGTGCGAGTCGTGGCCGCTCAGGTTCGCCAGCACGAGGTTGGCCGCCACCTGCTGCGCTTCGGCCGGCGAACTGCCTGCGGCCTCGAGGATGCGGGCAACGGTGGCTTGCAGGCCATTGGCCTCCAGTGTTCTGGACATGGATCAGACTCCCTTCGCGTTCAGCGTGATGGCATAGAGCGACGTGGTCGCGCAGATGAAAAGGCGGTTGCGCTTGGGCCCGCCGAAGCACACGTTGGCCACGCGCTCGGGAATCAGAATCTTGCCGAGCAGCGTGCCGTCGGGGTGGTAGGCGTGTACGCCGTCGAGCGCGCTGGTCCAGATGCGGCCTTCGGTGTCGAGCCGGAAGCCGTCGAACAGCCCGTTGGTGCACTCGGCGAACACCTCGCCGCCGTCAAGTCTCTTGGCATAGGGGCCGACACTGAACCGGCGGATGTGCCGCGGCCCGTCCGCCGCGTGGCTCGCGCCCGTGTCGGCGATGTACAGCGTCGATTCGTCGGGCGAGAACGCCAGGCCGTTGGGCTTCACGAAATCGTCGGCCATGCGTTCGACCTCGCCGCTCGCCGGGTCGATGCGGTAGACGTGGCAGGCACCGATCTCGCTGTCTGCCTTCAGGCCTTCGTAGTCGGAGAGGATGCCGTAGCTCGGGTCGGTGAACCACACGGCGCCGTCCGAATGCACGACCACGTCGTTCGGCGAATTGAGCCGCTTGCCTTGCCAGTGCGAGGCCAGCACGGTGATCGTGCCGTCGTGCTCGGTGCGCGTCACGCGCCGCGTGAGGTGCTCGCAGCTCACGAGCCGGCCTTGTCGGTCGACCGTGTTGCCGTTCGTGTTGTTCGCGGGCTCGCGGAAGATGCCGACCGTGTCGTTGACCTCGTCGTAACGCAGCATGCGGTTGTTCGGAATGTCCGACCACACCAGCGAGCGGTGCGCGGCGAACCAGGCGGGGCCTTCGCACCAGCGCGCGCCGGTCCACAGCCGCTGCACGCGTTCGGGGCCGGGAATGCAAGACTTGAAGCGAGGGTCTCGGTGCTCGAAGCCGGTGCCCTCGAGAAAGCCGAAAGGGAGGTTGGCCATGCTGTTCCTTGTCGATAGGTTCACATCACCGCGCCGACCTGCCATGGCACGAACTCGTTCTGGCCGTAGCCGTGCTGCTCGCTCTTCGAATATGCGCCCGAGGCGGTCGCGAGCACCAGTTCGAAGATGCGCTGGCCCATCTCCTGGATCGACGCCGTGCCGTCAACGATCTCGCCGCAGTTGATGTCCATGTCTTCCTCCTGCCGCTGCCATAGCGCGGAGTTGGTCGCGAGCTTGAGAGAGGGCGATGGCGCGCAGCCATACGCCGAGCCGCGCCCGGTCGTGAAGCAGATCAGGTTGGCGCCGCCGGCCACCTGGCCCGTGGCGCTCACGGGGTCGTAGCCCGGCGTGTCCATATAGACGAAGCCGTGCGCGGTGACGGGCTCTGCGTATTCGTACACCGCCTCGAGGTTGCTGGTGCCGCCCTTGGCGACCGCGCCCAGCGACTTTTCGAGGATGGTGGTGAGCCCGCCCGCCTTGTTGCCCGGCGAGGGGTTGTTGTTCATCTCGCCCTCGTTGATTTCGGTGTAGTGCTCCCACCACTTGATGCGGTCCACCAGCTTCTGGCCGACTTCGCGCTTCACCGCGCGGCGCGTGAGCAGGTGCTCGGCGCCGTACACCTCGGGCGTTTCGCTGAGGATGGCCGTGCCGCCGTGCGCCACCAGCAGGTCGACCGCCGCGCCCAGCGCCGGGTTGGCGCTGATGCCCGAGTAGCCGTCGGAGCCGCCGCACTGCAGCCCGATGGTGATGTGCGCCGCACTGCACGGCTCGCGCTTCACCGCGTTGGCGCGCGGCAGCATCTCGTTGATGAGCGCCACGCCTTTCTCGACCGTCTTGCGCGTGCCGCCCGTGTCCTGGATGTTGAAGGTGCGAAAGTTCTCGCCCTCGGCCAGATGGCCGGTCGCGAGCCAGGCGTTGATCTGGTTGGCCTCGCAGCCGAGCCCGACCACCAGCACGCCCGCGAAGTTCGGATGCGTGGCGTAACCCGTGAGCGTGCGCTCCAGAATCTGCATGCCCATGCCCTCGGTGTCCATGCCGCAGCCGGTGCCATGCGTGAGCGCGACCACGCCATCCACGTTCGGAAATGCCGCCAGCGCCTGCGGATTGGTCTTGCGCGAGAAATGGTCCGCAATGGCGCGCGCCGCCGTGGCCGAGCAGTTCACGCTGGTCAGCACGCCGATGTAGTTGCGCGTGGCCACGCGGCCGTCGGCGCGCCTGATGCCCATGAAGGTGGCTTCGCGCTTCGCGGGCGCGGGCTTCACATCGGCGCCGAAGGCGTAGTCGCGTTCGAAGTCTCCCTTGTCCGGGCCCATGTTCAGGTTCTGCGTGTGCACGTGCTCGCCCGCGGCAATGGGCTTGCTCGCGAACCCGATGATCTGGTTGTAGCGGCGCACCGGTTCGCCCTGGGCGATGTCGCGCATCGCGATCTTGTGGCCCGGCGGAATCAGGCCGCGCACGGCCACGCCTTCGACGACGGTGCCGCCGAGCAGTTGCGAACGCGCGATGACGACGTCATCGGCGGGGTGGAGTCGGATGTAGGGAGTCATCGTGAGTGCCTGCCGGCGCTTGTTTGTTTGTCAGGAGGCTTTCGCGCGGCGCCAGCTCGCGCTGAATCTCTGGTGGAACTTGTCCATATGTTGATGCATGGCATCGCGCGCGGCCACCGGGTCGCGCGCGGCGATGGCGTCGAGGATGGCTTCGTGCTCGCCGATGGCGGCCTGCCACGAGTCCATGGTCTCGAAGTAATCGATCATCCGCGCGAAGATCGGCCCGTGGCGCGACTCCAGGAAGCCCTGCACCGTCTCGGTCAACACCACGTTGCCGCAGGCGTTGACGATGGCCAGGTGAAAGGCGCGATCGCCCTCGTGCGGCACTTCGCTGCGCGCGGCCATCTCGCGCATCATCTTGATCGCGCGGCGTATGGCGTCCACGTCCTTGCGCTTGCCGTACTGGGCCGCGGTGGCGGCGGTCTCGCCCTCCACCATGCGACGCGCCCGGATGATCTCGAGCGGCCCCCATTCGGCGCCAGCTGCTCCATTGGCGGGCGGGGCCGTGCGGTGCGAGCGGTCGAGCACGTACACGCCCGAGCCGGTGCGGATCTCGACCCAGCCTTCCACCTCCAGCGCAATCAGCGCCTCGCGCACCGAGGGCCGGCTCACGCCCAACTGCTTGGCCAGGTCGCGCTCGGCCGGAATGCGCGCGCCCACCGCGAACTCGCCCTTGCCGATGAGCACGCGCAGCTGTTCGGCAATCTGGCGGTAGAGGCGCTGGGGTTCGAGGGTCTGGATCGGCACGGGGGAGCGAAAAGGGAGGTCGAGGGGCTTAAGGGTTGTCCTGAATTGGACAAGTGGTAAGGCCAATTCAGAATACGATACACCGCCCGCGCCATCATCGGGCCTAACCCGAAGACATGACCCGAGGAGACACCGATGAGATTGAAGGGAAAGACCGCGCTGGTCACCGCCGCCGGCCAGGGCATCGGCTACGCGAGCGTGCTGGCCATGGCCGCCGAGGGCGCGCAGGTCTGGGCCACCGACGTCAACGAGAAGCTGCTCGAACGCTACGCGGGCGTGCCCAACGTCACCGCGCTCAAGCTCGACGTGCTCGACAAGGCCGCCATCGGCGCGCTGGTGGCGAAGCTGCCCGCGCTCGACGTTCTCTTCAACTGCGCGGGCGTGGTGCACAACGGCACCATCGAGCAGGCCACCGACGACGACCTGCTGTTCGCCTTCAGCCTCAACGTGCGCGCCCAGATGTGGACCATCCAGGCCGTGCTGCCCGGCATGCTGGCGGCCGGGCGCGGCAGCATCATCAACATGGCGAGCGTGTGCTCCAGCATGAAGGGGCTGCCCAACCGCTTTGTCTACGGCACTACCAAGGCCGCGGTGCTGGGCCTCACCAAGAGTGTGGCGGCCGACTACGTGGCCCGGGGCATCCGCTGCAATGCCGTGTGCCCGGGCACGGTCGACACGCCATCGCTGGGCGACCGCATCAACGCCAATGCCGACCCTGAGGCCGCGCGCAAGGCCTTCATCGCGCGCCAGCCCATGGGCCGGCTCGCGCAGGCCGAAGAGATCGCGCCGGTGGTGGTGTTCCTCGCCAGCGACGAATCGGTCTTCGCCACCGGCCAGGCCTTCACCGTCGACGGCGGCATCACCATATGAACCAGCTCGACTTCAAGGGCCGCCACGCGGTCGTTACCGGTGGCGCCACGGGGCTCGGCTTCGGCATTGCGCAGCGGCTCGTGGCCTCGGGCGGCAGCGTCACGCTGTGGGACCGCGATGAAGACGCCGCCGCGAAAGCGGCCGAGTCGCTCGGCGAGAAGGCCTTCGCACTGAAGGTCGACGTGTCGCAGCAGCCTTCCGTCGCCAAGGCCGTGGCCGCCACGCTGGTGCACGCTCCACGCATCGACGCGCTGGTCAACAGCGCCGGCATCACTGGCCCCAACGTCAAGCTGTGGGACTACCCAGTGGACGACTGGCGCCAGGTGATGGACGTCAACATCAACGGCGTGTTCCTGTGCTGCCGCGAAGTGGTCGCGCAGATGCGAAAGCAGGGCACTGGCGGTAGCGGTGGCTATGGCCGCATCGTCAACATCGCCTCGGTGGCCGGCAAGGACGGCAACCCCAACGCCAGCGCCTACAGCGCGAGCAAGGCGGCCGTCATCGGCCTGACCAAGTCGCTCGGCAAGGAGCTGGCCGACACCGGCATCCGCGTGAACTGCGTGACGCCCGCGGCGGTGAAGACGGCCATCTTCGACCAGATGACGCCCGAGCACATCGCCTTCATGCTCTCGAAGATTCCCATGGGCCGCTTCGGCACGGTGGAGGAGGTGGCCGCGATGGTCGGCTGGCTCTGCACCGAAGATTGTTCGTTCTCCACCGGCGCGGTCTTCGACCTCTCCGGTGGCCGCTCCACGTACTGATCAATTCAATGCACTGAAAGGAAAGCATGAAACTCGTCCGCTACGGCAACCCCGGCAAGGAAAAGCCCGGCCTCATCGATGACAAGGGCCAGCTGCGCGACCTGAGCGCCGTCGTCAAGGACATCGGCCCCGAGCAACTGGGCGATGCTGCCATTGCCAAGCTGCGCAAGCAGAAGATCGACAAGCTGCCGCTGGTCAAGGGCAAGCCGCGCTTCGGCAGCCCCGTGGCCAACGTCGGCAAGTTCATCGCCATCGGCCTGAACTATGCCGACCACGCGGCCGAATCTGGCCTGCCGGTGCCCAAGGAGCCCGTGGTGTTCACCAAGGCCAACAGCTGCATCCAGGGCCCGAACGACCCGGTGATGCTGCCCAAGGGCTCGGTCAAGACCGACTGGGAAGTCGAGCTCGGCGTGGTCATCGGCACGCGCGCACGCTACGTGTCGCAAAAGAGCGCGCTCGACTACGTGGCCGGCTACTGCACCATCAACGACATCAGCGAGCGCGAATACCAGATCGAGCGCGGCGGCACCTGGGACAAGGGCAAGGGCTGCGACACCTTCGGCCCCCTCGGCCCCTGGCTGGTGACGCGCGACGAAATCGAGAACCCGCAGAAGCTCTCGATGTGGCTCGACCTGAACGGCCAGCGCGTGCAAACCGGCAGCACCAAGACCATGATCTTCAGCGTGGCCAAAATCGTGAGCTACGTGAGCCAGTTCATGACGCTGATGCCCGGCGACGTCATCACCACCGGCACGCCGCCCGGCGTGGGCATGGGCATGAAGCCGCCGCTGTTCCTGAAGAAGGGCGACGTGATGACGTTGGGCATCGAAGGCCTGGGCGAGCAGCGCCAGGAAGTGATTCCGTTCAAGCTCTGAACGAGGTTCTCTGAGATCATCCGGCGGATGAAGACGCCGCCGGACCATCGCTCGCAGGTCTTTGGAACGCCCTGGGAGGGCGTCCATGGCACCGCGATGGACAGTGCCCGCCACTACGGCAGGCACTGGCATTCGACCTACGGCGTCGGTCTGCTCGACCATGGCGCGCAAAGCTCGGCCAGCGGCCGCGGCAAGGTCGATGCCTATGCGGGCGACCTCATCACGACCAACCCTGGCGAAGTGCACGATGGCCGGCCGCTCGGTGGCCCGTCGCGTCGCTGGCGCATGGTGTATTTCGATGCGGCGGTGATGGCGGGCATGCGGGGCGGCGTTGCGATGGACGGCAGCGTCGAATTCACGCGGCCCGTGCTCAAGGACTTGCGGCTGGTGCAAACACTGCGCCGCCTGTTCGCTCGCCTCGATGATTGGCGCAATTGCGCCACGAGCGCCTCTGCAAGCGCCGAAGCCTTGGCCTGCGAAGAGTCGTTGGTCGAAGTCTGCGGCTTGCTGCTCGACGGCCATTCCACCGCCGTGCCGCAGCCCGAGATCGGCGGCAACGTGCGGCTGGTGCGCGAGCGCATCGCCGACGACCTGCTCGCCGCGCCCACGCTCGATGAGCTCGCAGCGATGGCCGGCCTCGGCAAGTTCCAGCTGCTGCGCCGCTTCCAGAAGGCCTATGGCGTGCCGCCTCACGCGTGGCTACTGCTGCAGCGCGCCGAACGCGCACGTGCCTTGATCCGCCGCGGCACGAGCCTCGCGGACACCGCCGCCGCAAGTGGCTTTGCGGACCAGAGCCACATGACGCGCATCTTCACGCGCCACTTCGGTTTCACGCCCGGCGCCTGGCAGCGGGCGTAGCGCTCAGCGCAGTACGCGGATCAGTTCGTCGTACACCAGCCGCACGCGCGCTGGCACCGGCGCACGCTGCGAGCGGTACACATAGATTGGCCATGGTTCGGGCGCGTCGGCCTCCAGCACCGGCACCAGCGCGCCGCGCTCGATCCAGGGCTCGGCCAGCGAGCCGATCAACTGGGCGAAGCCCAGGCCCGCGAGTACCGCAGCGCACTCGGTGTCGAAGTCGTCGGTGACGAAGGCCGGCGAGGTAACGGCCAGCTGGCGCTCCTTGCGGAACATCATTGGCCAGGGCCGGCCCGACTTGCGGTCGATCAATGCGGTGAGCGGCAGCGAGGCCAGCGCCTCGATCTTCTTCGGCACGCCGGTGCGCGCGATCAGCGAGGGCGCGGCCACCACGTGCAGCGCCATCCGGCCGACCGGCCGCGCGACGAAGCGGGCATCGCGCAGCGGGCCCACGCGCACGCCGATGTCGATCTGCTCGCCGACCACGTCGGCATGCGACTCCGAGACGCGCAGGTCGAGCACCAGGCCCGGGTGCGCGGCGATCATCGGCGCCAGCGCCCGCGGGATGAGCTGGCGCCCGAAGATGCCCGGCGCCGTGACCCGCACCGTGCCCTCGTGCTGCGACAGTGCGCGGCGGTCGGTGCGATGGAAGAGTTCGTCGACTCCGCTCAGGGCGGTGCGCGCCCGCTCCGAGAGCTGCCGACCGAAGTCGGTGAGCTGAACGCCGCGCGTGCTGCGGTGGAACAGCGGCTCGCCCAGCTCATCTTCCAGCTCGCGCACCGCACGCGTCACCACCTGTGGCGACACCGACAGCCGCACCGCCGCGTCGCGGAAGTTGGCGGCATCGGCAGCGGCGCAGAACACGCGCAGGGCTTCGAGGCGGTTGGACATGGTGTAGAGCGTTCCTCTTTAGGGAATTCTGAAGTCGCCAGAGTTTCATTTACGGGAACACGTGGATTTTCCACACTGCATGCACTTCTTCCATCTTTTTCCACACACCCGAAAGGAATTTCCATGACATCCGTTCAAGACAACATCAAGGGCAAGGTCGCCATCGTCACCGGCGCGAGCAGCGGGCTCGGCGAATCGACGGCGCGCCACCTGGCAGCGCGCGGCGCCAAGGTGGTGCTCGCGGCCCGCCGCACCGACCGGCTCGACAAGGTCGTCGCCGAGATCCGTGAAGCCGGCGGCGAGGCTATCGCCGTGGCCACCGACGTCGCCAGGCGCGCCGACCTCGACAAGCTCGCCGCAGCCACCGTCGAGGCCTTCGGCCGCATCGACGTGCTGGTCAACAACGCCGGCGTGATGCCGCTGTCGCCCCTCGACAAGCTCAGGGTCGACGAGTGGGACCGCACCATCGACGTCAACATCAAGGGCGTTCTCTACGGCATTGCCGCCGTGCTGCCGCGCATGCAGGCGCAGGGCAGCGGACACATCGTCAACGTCGCGTCCATTGCCGGACTGAAGGTGTTCACGCCCATCGGCACTGTCTACAGCGCGACCAAGCACGCGGTGCGCGCCATCTCCGAAGGCCTGCGCGTGGAAGTGGGCAACAGCGGCGTGCGCGTGACCATCGTGTCGCCCGGCGCGGTCGAGTCGGAGCTGAAGTTCGGCAGCACCGATGCCGAGTCCGCGGCGGGCGTGAAGGCGTTCTACGACGCCAACCAGATCCCGTCCGATTCGGTGGCGCGTGCCATCGTCTACGCGGTGGAGCAGCCGGCGAACGTGGACATCAACGAAGTGGTGCTGCGGCCGGTGTCGCAGGAGTTCTGAAGAGAGCTTCCCGAGGGGTAGGGATGGGGCCGATTGCGCCCCGTCCCGCATCAATTAACCTTCAATAACTGAAGGTTTCTTGCGGGCGAAAGTGGTAAAGCCCTGCAAAATAGAACGACCGTTCGTTTTTGCATGGAAATTCCACGATGACCGCAGCAGCCGTTCCCGCCAAGCCCGCTCGTGCCGCCCAGAAGGGCCAGCAGACCAAGGCCGTCATCGTCGACGCCGCGCTGGCGCTGGCCGCGCAGATCGGGCTCGAGGGCCTGTCGATTGGCGCGGTGGCTGAAATCACCAAGATGAGCAAATCGGGCGTGTTCGCCCACTTCGGCTCGCGCGAAGAACTTCAGATCTCGGTGGTGCGCGAATACCACGCGCGCTTCGAGCAGGAAGTGTTCTTCCCTGCCCTGAAGGCACCGCGCGGCCTGCCGCGCCTGCGCGCCATGTTTGCCAACTGGATGAAGCGCACCTCGACCGAAATCGACTCGGGCTGCATCTACATCAGCGGCGCTTCCGAATTCGACGACCGCCCGGGCCCGGTGCGCGACGCGCTGGTCGAGTCGGTCAGCATCTGGCAGGCGGCAGTGCTGCGCGCCATCGTGCAGTCGCAGAGCGAAGGCCATTTGCGCGCCGACGCCGACGAGCGCCAGGTGGCGTTCGAGATCCACGGGCTGATCCTCGCGCTGCACTACGAAGCGCGCTTCCTGCAGGTGCCCGGCTCCATCGGCCGCGCCAACATCGGCTTCGACAACATCCTCGCGCGCAGCGCCACGCCCGATGCGCCCAAGGCCAACACGGCTGCGGTGGCCGCGCCGGCCGGCCGCCGCCTCAAGACCGTGCGCTGAAGAAGCGCGCGGCCTGTCCCGTTTTCGTTTTCCCCTTTTTTCTTTTTCTATCTAGCTTCGACCAGGAGAGTTCCGGATGCCTACCTACAACCCACCCGTGCGCGACATGCAGTTCGTGCTGCACGAAGTGCTCAACGTCGCCGAGGAACTCAAGGCGCTTCCGGCCCATGCCGAGACCGATGCCGACACCATCAATGCGGTGATCGAAGAGGCCGGCAAGTTCGCCGCCGAAGTGACCTTCCCGCTCAACATCAGCGGCGATGAAGAGGGCTGCGTGCTCGACAAGACCACGCACGAAGTCAAGACGCCCAAGGGCTTCAAGGACGCCTACGCCAAGTACATCGAAGGCGGCTGGCCCGCGCTGTCGTGCGACCCGGCCTTCGGCGGCCAGGGCCTGCCGTTCGTGGTGAACCAGTGCCTGTTCGAAATGCTCAACAGCGCCAACCAAGCCTGGACCATGTACCCCGGCCTCTCGCACGGCGCATACGAGGCGCTGGCCGCCCACGGCACCGACGAGCAGAAGAAGACCTATCTGCCCAAGCTCACGAGCGGCGAATGGACCGGCACCATGTGCCTGACCGAACCCCATTGCGGCACCGACCTCGGCCTGCTGCGCACCAAGGCCGAGCCGCAGGCGGACGGCACCTACCGCATCACCGGCAGCAAGATCTTCATCTCGGCCGGCGAGCACGACATGACCAGCAACATCATTCACCTGGTGCTGGCTCGCCTGCCTGATGCGCCCAAGGGCAGCAAAGGCATCAGCCTGTTCGTGGTGCCGAAGTTCCATGTGAAGGCCGACGGCTCGCTCGGCGGGCGCAACCCGATCTTCTGCGCCGGCCTCGAACACAAGATGGGCATCCACGGCAACGCCACCGCGCAGATCGTGATCGAAGGCGCCACCGGCACGCTGGTGGGCGAGCCCAACAAGGGCCTGGCCGCGATGTTCGTGATGATGAACGCCGCACGCCTGGGCGTGGGCAACCAGTCGCTCGGCCTGACCGAAGTGGCCTACCAGAACGCCCTGGCCTACGCCAAGGACCGCATCCAGATGCGTTCACTTTCCGGCGTGAAGGCCAAGGACAAGGAAGCCGACCCCATCATCGTGCACCCCGACGTGCGCAAGATGCTGCTCACTGCCAAGGCGTATGCCGAAGGTGGCCGCGCTCTGCAAATTTTCTGCACGCTGCTGCTCGACAAGGAGCACAACCACCCCGACGAGAAGGTGCGCAAGGACTCCGGCGAGCTGGTCGCGCTGCTCACCCCCATCGTCAAGGCCTTCATCACCGACAACGGCCACGTTGCGACCAACGCCTGCATGCAGGTGTTCGGCGGCCACGGCTTCATCAAGGAATGGGGCATGGAGCAGTTTGTGCGCGACAACCGCATCAACATGATCTATGAAGGCACCAACACCATCCAGTCGCTGGACCTGCTGGGCCGCAAGGTGCTGGGCAACAACGGCGCCTCGCTGAAGAAGTTCGGCAAGCTGGTTGCGAAACTGGTGGAAGAAGAAGGCGTCAACGAGAAGATGGCCGAGTTCATCAACCCGATTGCGATGCTGGGCGACCAGCTCACCAAGTTCACCACCGAGATCGGCTTCAAGGGCTTCCAGAACCCCGACGAAGTGGGCGCCGCCGCTGTCGACTACCTGCGCGTGGCCGGTCACTTCGTGTTCGGCTACCTGTTCGCCCGCATGGCGCAAGTGGCCCTGCGCGAAATCGCCGCCGGCAACACCGACCCGTTCTACGTCGCCAAGCTGCAGACCGCGCGCTTCTACTTCGCCAAGCTGTTCCCCGAGACCGCAACGCTGATGCGCACCGCGCGCGCCGGCAGCAAGGTGCTGATGGACACCGACGCAGCACTGGCCTGAAGCAAGCCCTTTGCCTTCGCCTTTTCCTCCTTCACTTCGCCGGGAGACACGCATGAAGAAAACATTCGCCGCCGTTCTGTTCGCCGTCACCGCAGCCTCGGCCATGGCCCAGGTGACGCCGGTCGGCCTGTGGCGCAACGTTGACGACAAGACCGGTGAGGTCAAGGCCGAGATCCGCATCGATGAAACCAGCGGTGCGCTGCTCGGCCGCATCGAAAAGGCACTGGGCAAGGACGCCAAGCCCGGCGCCACTTGCGACGAATGCAGCGACGACCGCAAGGGCAAGCCCATGGTGGGCCTGGACATCATCCGCGGCGGCAAGAAAGCCGAGGGCAAGGACGTCTGGGAAGGCGGCAAGATCCTCGACCCCGAGAACGGCAAGGAATACCGCGCGAGCTACACACCCGTCGACGGCGGCAAGAAGCTCGAAGTGCGCGGCTATCTGGGCCCCTTCTGGCGTACTCAAACCTGGAACCGCGTGCAGTAAGTCTGCGCGCAACCAATCCAAGAAATACCAAGCAACATGTCCCGATTTCAAGTGAAGAAGGTCGCCGTGCTCGGCGCCGGCGTGATGGGCGCGCAGATTGCGGCCCACCTCGTCAACGTGCGCGTGCCTGTCGTGCTGTTCGATCTGGCCGCAAAAGAAGGCCCGAAGAACGGCATCGTCACGCGCGCCATCGACAACCTCAAGAAGCTCAAGCCCGCGCCGCTCGGCGACGTGGCCGACGCGGGCCTGATCGAACAGGCCAACTACGAAGACGACCTGGCCAAGCTCGGCGAGTGCGACCTCATCATCGAAGCCATTGCCGAGCGCATGGACTGGAAGCTCGATCTCTACAAGAAGATCGCGCCCCACGTGGCCAAGCATTCGATCCTGGCCTCGAACACCTCGGGCCTGTCGATCACCAAGCTCAGCGAGGCACTGCCCGAAGCGCTGAAGCCGCGCTTCTGCGGCATTCACTTCTTCAACCCGCCGCGCTACATGTTCCTGGTGGAGCTGATCAACACGCCCACCACGCAGCCGCAGGTGCTCGACGACCTCGAAGCTTTCGTCACCAGCACGCTCGGCAAGGGCGTGGTGCGCGCGCACGACACGCCCAACTTCATCGCCAACCGCGTCGGCATCGCCGGCATGCTGGCCACGCTGAAGGAAGTCGAGAAGTTCGGCCTGACGCCCGATGTGGTGGACGATCTCACCGGCAAGAAGCTGGGCCGCGCGAGCTCGGGCACCTTCCGCACCGCCGACGTGGTGGGCCTCGACACGATGGCCCACGTCGTGAAGACGCTGCAGGACAACCTCAACGCCGAGACCGATCCGTTTTATGCCAACTTCGCGACGCCGCCGGTGCTCGCCAAGCTGCTGGAGCTGGGCAACCTGGGCCAGAAGGCCAAGGCCGGTTTCTTCAAGAAGGTCGGCCGCGACATCCTGCGCTTCGACCTGAAGAGCGGCGAGTACGTGCCCGCCGGCGCCAAGGCCGACGAGGTGTACGGCCGCATGCTGAAGAAGCCCGCGGGCGAACGCCTGAAGCTGCTGCGCGAGAGCGAAGGACCGCAGGGCCAGTTCCTCTGGGCCATCCTGCGCGACGGCTTCCATTACGCAGCCGTGCACCTGGGCGACATCGCCGAGAGCGCGCGCGACATCGACTTCGCCATGCGCTGGGGCTTCGGCATGAAGCAGGGCCCGTTCGAGCTGTGGCAGGAAGCCGGCTGGGCGCAGGTCGCCAAGTGGGTGCAGGAAGACATCGACGCCGGCAAGGCGCTGAGCACTGCTCCGTTGCCCAAGTGGGTGTTCGAAGGCCCGGTGGCCGAAGCGGGTGGCGTGCACACGCCCGAAGGCTCGTGGAGCGCATCGCAGAACAAGTTCGTGCCGCAGCGCAGGCTGCCGGTGCATGACCGCCAGCTGTTCCCCGAGAGCGTGCTCGGCGCGAACGCCGCCGACGCCAACACGGCCGGCACCACGATCAGCGACGAAGGCGACGTGCGCGTATGGACGCTCGACGGCGAAGTGCTCATCGCCAGCATCCATTCGAAGATGCACGCCATCAGCCCCGACGTGGCCGAGGCGCTCGGTGCCGCGGTCGAGTTGGCCGAGGCCGAATACAAGGGCCTGGTGATCTGGTCGCCCGACGAGGTGTTCTCGGTCGGCGCCGACCTGCAGGCGATGCTGCCGGCCTTCGTGGTCGCGGGCATCGGTGCGGTCGAAGGCGCCGAGGAAGAGCTGCAGAACGTGATGCTCAAGATCCGCTACGCCAGCGTGCCGGTGATCTCCGCCGTGCGCGGCATGGCGCTGGGCGGTGGCTGCGAACTGGCCGTGCATTCGGCCAAGCGCGTGGCGGCGATGGAAAGCTACATCGGCCTGGTCGAAGTCGGCGTGGGCCTGATCCCCGGCGCGGGCGGCCTGACCTACATCGCACGCCGTGCGGCCGAGAACGCCTCGGCCTCCACGGGCACCGACCTGCTGCCGTTCCTCACCGAAGGCTTCACCGCCGCCGCGATGGCGAAGGTAGGCACCGGTGCGCTCGACTCGAAGAAGCTGGGCTACCTGCTCGACAGCGACGTGATCGTGCCGAACAAGGATGAGCTGCTGTACGTGGCGCTGCAGCAGGCCAAGGCCATGGCCGACGCCGGCTACCGCGCACCGCTGCGCCGCACCTTCCGCGTGGCGGGCCGCAGCGGCGCCGCGACCATCAAGGGCCAGTTGGTGAACATGCGCGACGGCGGCTTCATCAGCGCGCACGACTTCCACATCGCGAGCCTGATCGCCAACGTGGTCACCGGCGGCGACGTGGACGCAGGCTCGCTCGTGACCGAGGAATACCTGATGACGCTGGAACGCAAGGCGTTCTGCTCGCTCATCGTGCATCCCAAGACGCAGGAGCGGATCATGGGGATGCTCAGCACCGGCAAGCCCGTGCGCAACTAAGGACAGATTTCATGAGCAAGCAAGTACAAGACGCTTATATCGTCTCCGCCACCCGCACCCCCATCGGCAAGTCGCACCGCGGCTACTTCCGCAACTACCGCCCTGACGACCTGCTGGCCACCACGCTGCGCGCCGCGCTCGCCGCCGTGCCCGGCCTCGACCCGAAGGCCATCGAAGACATCATCTGCGGCTGCGCGATTCCCGAATCGCAGCAGGGCCTGAACGTCGCGCGCATCGGCGCGGTGCTGGCCGGCCTGCCGACCAGCGTCGGCGGCATCACCGTCAACCGCTTCTGCGCTTCGGGCCTGTCGGCCGTGCAGATGGCCGCCGACCGCATCCGCGTCGGCGAGGCCGACGTGATGATCGCGGCCGGTGTCGAGAGCATGAGCATGGTGCCGATGATGGGCAACTCGCCCTCGCTGTCGCCCTCGATCTTCGAGCGCGAGGGCGACGTGGGCATTGCCTACGGCATGGGCCTCACGGCCGAGAAGGTTGCGCAGCAGTGGAAGGTGAGCCGCGAGGCGCAGGACGAGTTCGCGCTTGCCTCGCACCAGAAGGCACTGGCCGCGCAGAAGGCCGGCAAGTTCGCCGACGAGATCACGCCCATCGAAGTGACCGACCGCACGCCGAACCTCGAGACCGGCGAGTCGATTGCCAAGACCCGCACCGTGAACCTCGACGAAGGCGCGCGCCCCGACACCAGCATCGAAGGCCTCGCCAAGCTGCGCACCGTGTTCGCTGCGCGCGGCACGGTCACGGCAGGCAACAGCTCGCAGACCTCGGACGGCGCCGGTGCGCTGATCCTGGCGAGCGAGAAAGCCGTGAAGCAGTACGGCCTCACGCCGCTCGCGCGCTTCGTGAGCTTCGCCAGCAAGGGCGTGCCGCCGCACATCATGGGTATCGGCCCGATCGAGGCCATTCCGGCCGCGCTGCGCTATGCCGGCCTGAAGCACGAGGACATCGACTGGTTCGAGCTCAACGAAGCCTTTGCCGCGCAGTCGCTGGCCGTCATCAACACGCTGGGACTCGATCCGTCGAAGGTCAACCCGATGGGCGGCGCTATTGCGCTGGGTCATCCGCTCGGCGCTACCGGCGCCATCCGCTCGGCGACCGTGGTGCATGCGCTGCGCCGCGAGAACCTGAAGTACGGCATGGTCACGATGTGCGTGGGCATGGGCCAAGGCGCCGCCGGGATCTTCGAGCGCGTCTGAACCGCGCAGCCCCATGCAGACGCAGCAGCTCCCGGTCGACGGCGGCGCACAGCACCTGGCGGTGCGTCGCTACGAGCCTGTCGGCGCACCGCGCGCCAGCATCGTGATCGGCGGCGCGATGGGTGTGCGCCAGTCGTTCTACGAACCCTTCGCGCAGTGGCTTGCAGACCAGCAGGGCCTGTGCGTCTGGACCTTCGACTACCGGGGCTCGGGCGATTCGCTCGGCGATGCATCGCTACGAGGCTTCAAGGCCGACCTGTTCGACTGGGCGCGCGACTACGAGGCGGTGATCGATGCCGCCAAGGCCGCGTTGCCCGGTGAACCGCTCTACTTGTTGGGCCACAGCCTCGGTGCGCAGCTGCCGGGCTTCCTGCAGCGCCCGGAGCAAGTCGACGGCCTTGTCAGCATCGCGGCCGGCAGCGGCTACTGGCGCGAGAACGCGCCGAAGCTCAAGCGCAGCATCCTCTACTTCTGGCTCGTGCTCGTGCCGCTGGCCACGCGGCTGTGCGGCTACTTCCCCGGCCGCAAGCTGAAGAAGGTTGGCGACCTGCCGCGCGGCGTGATCCTGCAATGGCGGCGCTGGTGCCTCAACCCACGCTACAGCGTGGGCGCCGAGGGCGAGCTCGCATCGCAGAGCTACGGGCGCGTGCGCTTCCCAGTGCTTGCACTGTCGATCACCGACGACGAACTCATGACGCTCGCCGGCACCGAAAGCCTGGTGAGCCTGTACGCAGGTGCACCGACCGCGGTCGAGCGCATCGCGCCAGCCGACGTGCAGGCCCGGCGCATCGGCCACTTCGGTTTCTTCCGCGAACAGTTCAGCCAGAGCCTGTGGCCAAGCACGGTCGACAAGCTGCACAGGCTGGCCGCGTTGACCGAACGTACTGCGGTGCAGCACGCCAACGTCCCGCACACGACTGCGTGACGCTGGTTACCGGAGGCACACTGCCGATCATGAGCACGCAGCAGCACCCCTTCGACAAAGCCCTGACGATCCACCACAGCGACATCCGCGTGGGGCACTTCACAGGCATGACCAGCCCCGACTACTGGAACATGGTCGGGCCCTTCGGCGGCACCACTGCAGCCCTTGCGTTGCAGTCGGTGATGCAGCACCCCGACGTGCTCGGCACGCCCATCGCGCTCACCGTCAACTACGCGGCTGCAATCGAAGCCGGCGCGTTCGACATCCAGGCCACGGCCGTGCGCACCAACCGCTCGACGCAGCACTGGACGGTGCAGATCACGCAGGCCGGCCCCAGCGGCGCGCCCAACATGACGACCACCGCCACCGTGGTGACGGCCGCGCGCCGCGACACCTGGGGCGAGAGCGACATGCCGATGCCCGAGGCGCCAAGGCCCGAGACGGTCGACCGCATGAGCATTGGCCCCTCCGGTGTGGCCTGGATCAACCAGTACGAGATGCGCCCCTTCAGCGGTGGCATTCCCGCGAAGTGGGACGACCGCTTGAACCACAGCGAGACCCGCATCTGGCTGCGCGACGCACAGCCACGGCCGCTCGACTTTGCATCGCTCGCCGCGATGAGCGACATGTTCTACCCGCGCGTGTGGCTGCGCCGCGCGAAGCACGTGCCTGCGGGCACGGTGTCGATCACCACCTACTTCCACGTTGGGCCGGCGCAACTGGCCGAGGTCGGCACGGGCTATCTGCTGGGCCGCGCGGCGGGGCAGCAGTTCTTCAACGGTTTCTTCGATCAGACAGCGCATCTGTGGAGCGAGAAGGGCGTGCTGCTCGCCACCTCGAACCAGATCGTCTATTACAAGGAATAAAGAGACATGACCACCCTGCAGAAAGTCGCACTCATCGTCGGCGCTGGCGATGCCACCGGCGGTGCCATTGCCCGTCGCTTCGCGCGCGAAGGTTTCGCCACCTGCGTCACGCGGCGCAGCCTCGACAAGCTGCAACCGCTGGTCGCACAGATCGATGCCGACGGCGGCCGCGCGCATGCCTTTGCCTGCGATGCGCGCAAGGAAGAGGAAGTGGTCGCGCTCGTCGAGCAGATCGAATCGACCATCGGGCGGATCGGGGTGATGGTGTTCAACATCGGCGCCAACGTGCCCGAGAGCATCCTTAGCGAGACGGCGCGCAAGTACTTCAAGGTGTGGGAGATGGCCTGCTTCTCGGGCTTTCTCAACGGACGTGAAGTGGCGAAGCGGATGGTGGGGCGCGAGATTCCGCAAGGTGGGCATCGCGGCACGATCATCTTCACAGGCGCGACGGCATCGCTGCGCGGTGCGGCCAACTTCGGCGCGTTCTCGGGCGCGAAGATGGCCTTGCGTGCGCTCGCGCAGTCAATGGCGCGCGAGCTTGGGCCGCAGGGCATTCACGTCGCGCATGTGGTGGTCGACGGCGCCATCGATACCGAGTTCATCCGCAGCAATTTCCCCGAGCGCTATGCGCTGAAGGAGAGCGACGGCATCCTCAACCCAGACCACATCGCCGACGCGTACTGGATGCTGCATTCGCAGCCTCGTGACGCGTGGACGCATGAGCTCGATTTGCGGCCGTGGTCAGAGAAGTTCTGAAATGAGACTTTGCTGTTCAGGGCGCGATCACGCCGACGGCGTGCTCTGCTCCGCGAATGTCCCCCGGCCTTCGGCCTCCTCCTTTATTTCGCTGCGCAGAGCACACCATCGACGTGATCGTTTCAGAGCACTGGTTGATCGGCCAGCACCACAGCCGCGTCCATGTGCGAATGGCACCGGGTACTCCCCGCAGCGAAATAAAGGAGGAGGCCGAAGGCCGGGGGACATTCGCGGAGGGGAGTACCCGGTGTCATTCGCACGCACCCCGAACAACAAGCGCCCAGAGAGCACCAACAAGGAGACATCAATGACAAAACAAGTCGACTTCTATTTCGACTTCGGCAGTCCAGCCGCCTACCTGGCCGCAACACAGCTGCCGCATATCTGCGCCGACACAGGCGCCGAACTCGTGTGGAAGCCCATGCTGCTAGGCGGCGTGTTCCAGGCCACCGGCAATCACTCGCCCGCCGAGATCAAGCCCAAGGGCCCGTACATGACGACCGACCTGAAGCGCTTCGCGAAGCGCTACGGCGTGCCCTTCGTGCACAACCCGCACTTCCCGATCAACACGCTGCTGCTGATGCGCGGCGCCACCGGCATCCAGATGAAGGAGCCGGCGCGTTTCGGTGCGTACGTCGATGCGGTTTTCCACGCGATGTGGGTCGATCCGAAGAACCTCAACGACCCGGCAACCGTCGGTGCCGTCTTGCAAAATGCGGGCTTCGATGCCGCGGGCCTGCTTGCGCTGGCCGGCGTGCAGGAAACCAAGGACCGCCTCAAGGCCGTCACACAGGAAGCCGCGGAGCGCGGCGTGTTCGGCGCTCCCACCATGTTCGTCGGCAGCGAGATGTTCTGGGGGCAAGACCGCCTCGATTTCGTCCGCGAAGCCCTTTGCGCCTGACCGCGGCGCCAACCTTTTTCATCCAAGGACACTACCCATGAGCGACATCCTCGTCCACACCGAAGCCGGTGTGATAACCATCACCTTCAACCGCGTCGACAAGAAGAACTCGATCACCAGCGCCATGTACGCCGAGCTGGCCGATGCGCTGGCCACAGCCGAAAGCGAAGCGGCCGTGCGCTGCGTGCTGATCCAGGGCGACCCGACGATCTTCAGCGCGGGCAACGACATCGGCGACTTCCTCAACGGCCCGCCGTCGACAGAAGAATCGCCGGTGTTCCGCTTCCTGCGCGGCATTGCGACCTTCCCCAAGCCCATCGTCGCGGCCGTGTGCGGCCCGGCCGTGGGCATCGGCACCACGATGCTGTTCCACTGCGACCTCGTCTATGCAGGCGACAACGCCGCCTTCTCGATGCCCTTCGTGAACCTGGGCCTGTGCCCCGAAGCGGCGTCGAGCCTGCTGGTGCCGCAGATGCTGGGCTACCACCGCGCGGCCGAGGCGCTGCTGCTGGGCGAGCCCTTCATGGCCGAGGCCGCGCTCGAAGTGGGCCTGGTCAACCGCGTGGTGCCGCCGACCGAAGCCAACGCCATCGCGCAGACGCAGGCTCGCAAGCTGGCAGCCAAGCCGTTGAGCGCATTGGTGGAAACCAAGCGCCTGCTGAAAAAGGCACAGATGCCCGCCGTGCTCGAACGCATGGGCGAGGAGGGCGCGAGCTTCGGCCGCATGCTGCGTGAGCCCGCTGCACGCGAAGCTTTCGGCGCTTTCATGGAGAAACGCAAGCCGGATTTCTCGAAGGTCTGAGGCCCATTCGAGGCTTGCGCGCGTACACTGCCCGGCGTGCAAGTTTCAGAGACAAGAATGCTCGTAACGCCCGACCAGCGGGCGAATGATGCTACTGAAAAAGTAGCATTCAACCTCACGCGCCGGCGTACTTTCGGCTTGCTGGCAGGCGCCTTGGCAGCGCCTTCGCTGGCCCTGGCGCGTGTGCGCCCTCTGCGCATCGGCGTCATCGGTTCGTGGTCCGGCCCTTACGCGGGCGGAGGTCGGCAGTTCGATGCCGGCATGGCCGTCTGGCTGGCGGCGCACAACCAGCACATCGCGGGCCGGCCGGTCGAACTGCTGCGGCGCGACGTGCCCGGCAGCGCGCCCGAGCAGGCACGCCGCCATGCGCAGGATCTCGTCGAGAGCGAGCGTGTCGACCTGCTGGCGGGCCTGGATTTCAGCTCCAACGCCTACGCCGTGGGCACCGTCGCCACGCAGGCAAAGCTGCCCCTGGTGGTGATGAATGCGGCCTCTTCGGGCATCACGGCGCGCTGCCCGTTCGCGGTGCGGGTGTCTTTCACCATCGGCCAAGTCACGCTGCCGCTGGCGCGATGGGCGCTTCAGCAGGGGCTGCGCGACGTCTGCACCGTGGTGGCCGACTACGCCTCGGGCGTTGATGCCGAAAGCGCTTTCGTCTCCGGCATCACCGCGGGCGGAGGCCGCGTCGGCGCGATGCTACGGGTGCCGCTGAACACGCTCGACTACTCGGCCTACATGCTGCGGTTACGCGAACTCAAGCCGCAGGCGGTGTTCTTCTTCCTGCCCTCGGGGCAGATGCCGGCCACTTTTCTCAAGTTCTGGCGCGATCGCGGCATGGCCGAAACCGGCATTCGACTGATGGCCACTGGCGACGCCACCGACGACCACTACCTCGAAGGCATCGGCGAGCTGGCCGACGGCCTAGTCACCAGCCACCACTATTCGTTCGCGCACGAATCGCCGGCCAACCGCCGCTTCACGGGCATCTTCGAGACGGAGTACGGTAGCCACCTGCGGCCGGGCTACTTTGCGGTCGCGGCCCACGATGCGCTCGCCGCCATCGATGCAGCGATGAGCTCGCCCGTGGCGCGCGGTGGCGTGAGTGGGGAACGGCTGGTGGATGCGTTCCGTGGCGTGAAGCTCGACAGCCCGCGCGGCCCGGTCGAGATCGACGCCCACACCCGAGACATCGTGCAGACCGTGTACATCCGCCGCGTGGAGCGGCGCGACGGGCGCTGGGTCAACCGCGAGTTCGAGCGCTTCGAGCGGGTGCGCGACCCGGGCGTCTGAGTTGCCCGTTCAGGGCTGCTGTTCGATGGGCCGTGGCCGGCCGTTGTCGTCGATGGCCACGTAGGTGAAGGTCGCCTGCGTCACCTTGATGTACTCGCCCTGCGCACGGAAGCGCTCGGCAAACACCTCGACCGTTACCGTGACCGAGGTGCGCCCGACGCGCACCAGCTTCGAATAGAACGACAGGATGTCGCCCAGCCGCACCGGCTGCTTGAAGATGAACTCGTTCACGGCCACCGTGGCCTGGCGGCCCTTGGCGTAGCGCGCCGGGATTACCGAGCCGGCCAGGTCGCATTGCGCCATGACCCAGCCGCCGAAGATGTCGCCGTTGACGTTGCAGTCCGCCGGCATCGGGATGACCTTGAGCACCAGCTCCATGTCGGTGGGCAGGCTTTTGAGGGTGGCAGCAGCGGCGGCACTGGAAGTATCTGACATGGGCACAATCTGGAACAAACAAGCAACCACGATTGTCCTCCATGCGCCGAAGCGGCGAAGCCCTTCCTTCCCCCCACACGGCTGGCGGCCATCCGCCGGCCGCCAGCGACCGTTCCGACTGGGCGACGCTGCGTCGCCTGTTCCCCTACCTCTGGCAGTACAAGTGGCGGGTGGCCGCGGCGCTGGCCTTCATGGTGGGCGCCAAGGTGGCCAACGTCGGCGTGCCGGTGCTGCTGAAGAACCTGGTCGACACGATGACGCCCAAGCCCGACATGGCGCAGGCACTGCTCATCGTGCCCATCGGGCTGCTGCTGGCCTACGGCCTGCTGCGCTTCTCGACCTCGCTGTTCGGCGAACTGCGCGAGCTGATCTTCGCCAAGGCCACCGAGGGCACGGCCCGGCAGATCGCGCTGGAGGTGTTCCGCCACCTGCACGCGCTGAGCCTGCGCTTTCACCTGGAGCGCCAGACCGGCGGCATGACGCGCGACATCGAGCGCGGCACGCGCGGCGTGCACTCGCTCATCTCGATGTCGCTCTACAGCATCGTGCCGACCATCATCGAGCTGGTGCTGGTGCTCACCATCCTGGGCGTGAAGTTCGACTCGCTGTTCGTCTGGATCACGGCAGCGGCGCTGGTGCTGTACATCACCTTCACCGTGACGGTGACTGAATGGCGCACGCAGTTCCGCAAGACCATGAACGAACTCGACTCGGTGGCGCAGAGCCGCGCGGTCGATTCGCTGCTGAACTACGAAACCGTCAAGTACTTCAACAACGAAGACTTCGAGGCCGGCCGCTACGACGCCAGCCTCGACCGCTACCGCAAGGCCGCCATCAAGAGCCAGCGCACGCTGAGCATGCTCAACACGGGGCAGCAACTGCTGATTGCCGTGAGCTTGGTGCTGATGCTGTGGCGCGCCACCTCGGGCGTGGTCGAAGGGCGCATGACGCTGGGCGACCTGGTGATGGTCAACGCCTTCATGATCCAGCTCTACATTCCGCTGAACTTCCTGGGCGTGATCTACCGCGAGATCAAGCAGAGCCTGACCGACCTCGACAAGATGTTCGTGCTGATGGAAAAGGAGCGCGAGGTGCGCGATGCGCCCGGCGCGCAGCCGCTGGCCGGCGCCGATGCCACCGTACGCTTCGAGGACGTGAGCTTTGCCTATGAGGCGGCGCGCCCGATCCTCAAGCATGTGAGCTTCGAGATTCCGGCGGGCAAGACGGTGGCGGTGGTCGGCCCCTCGGGCTCGGGCAAGTCCACGCTCGCGCGGCTGCTGTACCGCTTCTACGACGTGCAGCACGGCCGCATCACCATCGGTGGGGAAGACATCCGCGAAGTGACGCAATCGAGCCTGCGCCGTGCCATCGGCATTGTCCCGCAGGACACGGTGCTGTTCAACGACACGGTCGAATACAACATCGCCTATGGCCGCCCGGGCGCCACGCGCGAAGAAGTGGAGGCCGCCGCACGCGCCGCGCGCATCCACGACTTCATCGTGGCCACGCCCAAGGGCTACGACACGACCGTGGGCGAGCGCGGCCTGAAGCTCTCCGGCGGCGAGAAGCAGCGCGTGGCCATCGCGCGCACGCTGCTGAAGAACCCGCCGATCGTGATCTTCGACGAGGCCACCTCGGCGCTCGACTCGGCCAACGAGCGCGCCATCCAGTCCGAGCTGAAGAGCGCCGCGCAGGACAAGACCACGCTGGTCATCGCGCATCGTCTGTCGACGGTGGTCGACGCGCACGAGATCCTGGTGCTGGAGTCGGGCGTGATCGTCGAGCGCGGCACGCATGCCGAACTGCTCGCGAAGCAGGGCCGCTACGCCCAGATGTGGGCTTTGCAGAAGAGCGAAGCAACACCGCTGATGTAGCGCGATCATCCATTCCTTTTTATCGATCTCAGGAGTTCAGACGTGTCGACCAAGATTCCCCTGCTGGTGCTCAACAGCCTTTCGAGCGCCCACCAGGCCCAGATTGCCGAGGCCTACGACATGACCTACGCCCCTGGCCCTGCCCAGCGTGCGGCCGCCATCGCCGAGCACGGCAAGAAGTTTCGCGCCGTGCTGACCATCGGCGTCATCGGCATCACACCCGAGGAAGTCGCGGCGATGCCTGCGGTGGAGCTGATCTGCTGCCTGGGCGCGGGCTACGAAGGCGTGCCGCTCGAGGTGACGCGTGCTCGCGGTATCGCCACGGCCAACGGCGCGGGCACCAACGACGACTGCGTGGCCGACCATGCCTTCGGCCTGCTGATCGGCATCGTGCGCGAGTTCCGCAAGCTCGACCGGCTGTGCCGCGAAGGCGTGTGGCGCGAAGCCATTCCGCAGCCGCCGAACGTGTCGGGCAAGAAGCTGGGCATCCTGGGGCTGGGCACCATCGGCCAGAAGATCGCGAAGCGGGCGGCGGCGTTCGACATGGAGGTCGGCTATCACAACCGCAAACCGCGCGAAGGCGCAACGCAGCGCTACTTCGACGACCTGAAGTCGCTGGCGGCGTGGGCCGACTTCCTGGTGCTGGTCGCGCCGGGCGGGCCGGCGACGAAGCATCTGGTCAATGCCGAAGTGCTCGACGCGCTGGGGCCGCAAGGCTACCTGGTGAGCATCGGGCGCGGCAGCGTGGTCGACACCGAGGCGCTGGCGGCTGCGTTGCGCGAGAACCGCATCGCCGGGGCCGGCGTCGACGTGTACGAGAGCGAGCCGAAGCGGCCCGAGCCGCTGGTCGGCCTCGACAACGTGCTGCTGACGCCGCACATGGCCGGCTGGTCGCCCGAGGCGACGCAGAAGTCGGTGGACCATTTCCTCGCGAATGCCGAGGGGCACTTCGCGGGGCGCGGTGTGTTGACGCCGATCTGATGTCTTTGCTCCTTCCCCCTCTGGGGGAAGGTTGGGATGGGGGCAGGCAGAGCGCCCGATGGATGCGCCGCTTGCCCCCACCCCAGCCCTCCCCCAGAGGGGGAGGGAGTCAAGCCAACGCGGAGGGGCGGTGCGTGCCCCAGCCGCAGGCCTGGTCATAGGCATGCCCGAGTCGCAGCACGTCGAGGTCCGCATGAATCGGCCCTGCCAGCTGCAGCCCCATCGGCAGCCCGCCTTCGCCGAAGCCGGCGCGCACATTCAGCGTTGGCAGCCCTGCCAGCGTGAAGGGCGTGACGATCTCCATCCAGCGGTGGTACGTGTCGCTCTTCACGCCATCCACTTCGGCAGGCCAGTGCAATTCGGCATCGAAGGGAAACACCTGCGCGGTCGGTGCCAGCACGAAGTCGAAGCGCTCGAACAGCTTCAGGAACGCGCGGTACACGTTCGATCGGTACATCGAGGCCTGGTACAGCGAGGCCGCATCGAGGTGCCGGCTTTGCTCGATTTCCCATTGCGCCTCGGGCTTGAGCTGCGCGAACAGCTTCGGGTCGCTCAGGTAGGCGCCGAGCTTGCCGCCCACCAGCAGTTGCCTCAACCGCAGCCACGCGCTCCAGTTGTGCTCGCGCGGCACGTCGAGCGTGCAGGGCTCGACTTCGCAGCCGATGGTGCGGAAGGTGGCGAGCGCCTTCTCGCCGAGTTCGCGGATACCGGGCGCCAGCGGCAGGTCGGGCCAGATGCTGCCGAGCCAGCCGATGCGCAGGCCCTTGCCGTCGCCGTCGAGCTGCAGCGCATCGGGCGAGGGCAGGGCATGCGGCGACGACAGCGGCACGCGCGTGTCGAAGCCCGCCTGCACGGCCAGCAGCCTTGCCGCGTCTTCCACCGTGCGCGCCATCGGGCCTTCGCAGCCCAGCTGCTGGAAGAACAGTTCCTCGTCGGGGTTGCCCGGCACGCGTCCGCGCGAGGGCCGCATGCCGATCACGTTGTTGAAGGCCGCCGGGTTGCGCAGCGATCCCATCATGTCGCTGCCGTCCGCCACGGGGAGCATGCCCAAGGCCAGCGCCACTGCCGCACCGCCGCTGCTGCCGCCCGCGCTGCGTTCGGGCGCATAGGCGTTGCGCGTGATGCCGAACACCGTGTTGTAGGTGTGCGAGCCGAGCCCGAATTCGGGTGTGTTGGTCTTGCCGATGACGACGGCGCCGGCCGCCTTGGCGCGGGCCACGTGCAGGCTGTCGGCCCGAGCTGGCGAGCGCGGCGACAGCGGCGATCCCATCGAGGTCGGCAGGCCGGCGGCATGGCTCAGGTCCTTCACTGCCAGCGGAAAGCCGTGCATCCAGCCGCGCCGTTCGCCGCGCGCCAGCTCGGCGTCGCGCTCGTCGGCCTCGGCCAGCAGCTGAGCCGGATCGCGCAGCGACACGATGGCGTTGAAGCGCGGGTTCAGCGCCTCGATGCGGGCCAGCGAGGCCTGCATCACTTCGCGGCAGGACACGTCGCGTGCGGCGATGCGGCGGGAGAGTTCGGTGGCGCTGAGTTCGAGCAGGTCGGCTGAAGGCATGGCGAGTGCGGGAAAAGGAGGGGGCGCCCAGTATGGCGCGGCGCTCGCATAATCGCCGCGTATGGAAACAAAGTGGCTCGAAGACTTCATCAGCTTGGCTGAGACCCGCAGCTTCAGCCGCTCGGCTCAATTGAGGCATGTGACGCAACCGGCGTTTTCCCGCCGAATCCAGGCGCTCGAAGGCTGGGCCGGCACCGACCTGGTCGACCGCAGCTCCTACCCCACGCGGCTCACGCCCGCGGGCCAGACGCTCTATAGCCAGGCCATCGAGATGCTGCAGTCGCTGCAAAGCACCCGGGCCATGCTGCGCGGGCACTCGGCCGCCGGGCAGGACGTGATCGAGATCGCCGTGCCGCACACGCTGGCCTTCACCTTCTTCCCCTCGTGGGTGACCAGCCTGCGAGAGCATTTCGGGCCGATCAAGAGCCGGCTCATTGCGCTCAACGTGCACGACGCGGTGCTGCGGCTGGTCGAAGGCAGCTGCGACCTGCTGATTGCCTACCACCACCCCTCGCAGCCGCTGCAGCTCGACGCCAACAAGTACGAGATGGTCAGCCTCGGCGAGGAAACCGTGGCCCCCTGGGTCAAGGCCGATGCCGAAGGCGCGCCGCGCTACCGGCTGCCGGGCCGTCCCGGCCAGCCGCTGCCCTACCTGGGCTATGCGCCCGGCGCTTATCTGGGCCGGGTGGTCGACCAGTTACTGAAGGAATCGGGCACGGCCATCCACCTCGACCGGGTCTACGAGACCGACATGGCCGAGGGCCTGAAGGTCATGGCGCTCGAAGGCCACGGCATCGCTTTCCTGCCGCAGAGCGCGGTGCGCAAGGAGATCAAGGCGCGCAAGCTCGTGAGCGCGCTGCCGCCCGAAATCGACAGCCTGGAGGCGACCATGGAAATCCGCGCGTATCGCGAACGGCCCGGCGCGCCGGTGCCGGTCAAGGCCGGCGGTGGCCGCGCCGCCAGCAAGGCCGCGGCTGCCGACAGCCTGCAACCCAAACGCACCGCCGATGCGCTATGGTCTTACCTGGTCGGCACCCAGCCGCACCGCTGACAACGGAGATTTGTGCACCGCACAATCTATAAATGCCGCGCATAGGACTCCCCGCAAACGGCATTGGCGCCCCGAACCCGGCGCCACTACAGTCGCGGCTGCTTTTTCTTCGCCGCTGTCACAGCAACATCTCCGGCACGCGCCTTACGCGTGCTTTTTTTTAGCCGAGGAACCTGTATGAGCTCCAATTTCAGGACTGAACACGACTTCCTCGGCGACAAGCAGATCCCTGCCATCGCCTACTGGGGCGTGCACACGGCGCGCGCGGTCGAGAACTTCCCCATCTCCGGCACGCGCATCTCGGCCATGCCCGACCTGGTGCGAGCGCTGGCCTACGTGAAGAAGGCCGCCACGCGCGCCAATGCCGACCTCGGCGCCATCGACCGCGACCGCGCGGCGGCCATCATCCTGGCCTGCGAGGACATCATTGAAGGCAAGCTGCTCGACGAGTTCGTGGTCGATGTCATCCAGGGCGGCGCGGGCACCTCGACCAACATGAACGCCAACGAGGTCATCTGCAACCTCGCGCTCGAAAAGCTGGGCCACGAGAAGGCGCGCTACGACGTGCTGCACCCCAACGACCACGTCAACGCCTCGCAGAGCACCAACGACGTGTACCCCACGGCGGTGCGGCTGGCGCTGTGGTTCGCCATCGGCCGGCTGCTCGAATCGATGGCCACCCTGCGCCGCAGCTTCGAGGCCAAGGCGCTCGAGTTCAAGGACATCCTCAAGATCGGCCGCACCCAGCTGCAAGATGCCGTGCCGATGACGCTGGGCCAGGAGTTCCTGACCTACGCGATCATGATCGGGGAAGACGAGGCCCGCCTTGGCGAGGCCCGCGCGCTCATCGAAGAAATCAACCTCGGCGCCACCGCCATCGGCACCGGCATCAACGCGCCGCACGGCTACGCGAACCTGGCCTGCCAGTACCTCGCCGAGCAGACCGGCGTGCCGCTCAAGCAGGCCGCCAACCTCATCGAGGCCACGCAGGACACGGGCGCTTTCGTGCAGCTGTCGGGCGTGCTCAAGCGCGTGGCGACCAAGCTCAGCAAGACCTGCAACGACCTGCGCCTGCTGTCCAGCGGCCCACAGGCCGGCTTCGGCGAAATCAGGCTGCCGGCGCGGCAGGCGGGCTCGTCGATCATGCCGGGCAAGGTCAATCCGGTGATTCCGGAAGTCATGAACCAGGTGGCCTTCGAGGTCATCGGCAACGACGTCACTGTGACCATGGCGTCTGAAGCCGGCCAGCTGCAGCTCAACGCCTTCGAGCCGATCATGGGCTGGAGCCTGTTCAAGAGCATCCAGCACCTGAGCCGGGCCTGCATCACGCTGCAGGTGAACTGCGTCGACGGCATCGAGGCCAACCGCGAGTTTCTTGCCAAGAGGGTGCGCGAATCGGTCACGCTGGTCACGGCGCTCAACCCGCTCATCGGCTACGAAAAGGCCGCGCTCATCGCAAAGACCGCGCTCGCCACCGGCGGGCCGATCGACCTGGTGGCCGAATCGCTGGGCATCATGACGCGCGCCGAGATGGAGGCGCTGCTCGTGCCCGAGAACCTGACGCAGCCGGTGCGCCTGTCGGCCGCGCCGGTTCCGCCGGCTGCCGAGCCCTCGGGCCAGGCTTCGGGCATAAAGGCTGCTTAGTGAAAGTCGGACAATGCCAGGAGGCAGGATCGCACCAGGCTGGCGCTGCCATGCGCATGCCCGGTGCAGCGTGTGTGTGTATGCACCGGGTTGGTCCGGGTATCACGCAAAATGTAAATGTCTAGAATTTAGTTGTATCTGTTTCAGTCACCCTCAGGAGTTTTCTGTATGAAAAAACAAGTATTGGCATTGGCAGTCGCGGCACTGGCCGCTGGCGGCGCGATGGCGCAAGCCAGTGACACGCTGGCCAAGATCAAGGCTTCCGGCGTCATCACCGAAGGCGTGCGTGAATCGTCGGGCCTGTCGTACACGCTGGGCAATGGCCAATACACCGGCTTCCACTACGACGTCTGCGCCAACATCATCAAAGACCTCGAGAAGGCCGCCGGCAAGAAGCTCGAAGTCAAGTTCCAGCCCGTGACCTCGCAGAACCGCATTCCGCTCGTGCAGAACGGCACCGTGGACATCGAGTGCGGCTCGACCACCAACAACGCCACCCGCCAGAAGGACGTGGCTTTCGGCGTGACCACCTACGTCGAAGAAACCAAGATCGTCGTCAAGGCCAACTCGGGCATCAACTCGCTGGCCGACCTGAAGGACAAGACGGTTGCAACCACCACCGGCACCACGCCGCTGCAGACCGTGCGCAAGCAAAAGCGCGCCGAGAACCTGACCTTCAAGGAGGTCTACGGCAAGGACCACTCCGACAGCTTCCTGCTGCTCGAAACCGGCCGTGCCGATGCCTTCGTGATGGACGGCTCGATCCTGGCTGCCCTGGCCGCCAAGTCGAAGTCGCCCAAGGACTACAAGATCCTGTCCGACGTGCTGGCCGTCGAGCCCATCGCCATCATGATCCGCAAGGACGACCCCGCCTTCAAGAAGGCCGTGGACGACAGCATCAAGGCACAGGCCAAGTCGGGCGAACTCGCCAAGCTGTACGACAAGTGGTTCCTCAAGCCGATTCCCCCGGCAGGCGTGACCATCGGCCTGCCGCTGGGCGAAGCCACCAAGAACGCTTGGGCCAACCCGAACGACAAGCCTGCTGAAGACTACGTCACCAAGGAATAAGCGCCGCGTCGCTGCGTGATGACGCCCACCTTTCGCGGTGGGCGTTTCTTTTCAAGGGACTGGTTTTCGAAGAGACGGTGAAGAAGGAGTAAACACAAATGGGCAACTGGGATTGGCAGGTATTCCTGCAAGACCCCGGGGGGGAATATCCGAGCTACCTGCAATGGATGCTCTCGGCGTGGGGCTGGACCGTGTCGGTCGCGCTGCTGGCGTTGATCGTGGCGCTGGTGCTGGGCTCGCTCATCGGCATCATCCGCACGCTGCCCGACAGCCCGTGGCTGGTGCGGCTGGGCAACGCCTGGGTCGAACTGTTCCGCAACATTCCGCTGCTGGTGCAGATCTTCCTCTGGTACCACGTGATCCCGGCGCTCATTCCCGTCATGAAGGGCGTGCCGAGCTTCATCCTCGTGGTGCTGGCGCTGGGCTTCTTCACTTCGGCGCGTATTGCCGAGCAGGTGCGCTCGGGCATCCAGGCGCTGCCCAAGGGCCAGCGCTATGCGGGCATGGCGGTGGGCTTTACCACCGTGCAGTACTACCGCTACGTGATCCTGCCAATGGCCTACCGCATCATCATCCCGCCGCTCACGAGCGAGACGATGAACATCTTCAAGAACTCGTCCGTCGCGTTCGCCGTGTCGGTCACCGAACTCACCATGTTCGCCATGCAGGCGCAGGAAGAAACCTCGCGCGGCATCGAGGTCTACTTGGCGGTGACGGGCTGCTACGTGATCTCGGCCCTCATCATCAACCGCCTCATGGCATTCATCGAGAAGAAGACCCGCGTGCCGGGCTTCATCGTGTCTGCAAGCGCGGGCGGCGGAGGACACTGACATGATGAATCTCGACCTGTCCTTCTACAACTGGGACGTCATCAGCAACTTCGTCGTCAAGGGCTTCTACTTCAGCATCATGCTGACGATAGTGGCCACCATCGGCGGCGTGATCTTCGGCACCCTGCTGGCGCTCATGCGCCTGTCGGGCAAGAAGTGGCTCGATACGCCTGCGGCCATCTACGTCAACGGCATGCGAAGCATCCCGCTGGTGATGGTGATCCTGTGGTTCTTCCTGCTCGTGCCGGCGTCGTTCTATTCGCTGTTCGGCTCGCTCGGCTCCAACTACCGCTCCGAAATCTCGGCCGTGATCACCTTCGTGGCGTTCGAGGCCGCGTACTTCAGCGAGATCATGCGTGCGGGTATCCAGTCGATCCCGCGCGGCCAGGTGAATGCGGGCCAGGCGGTGGGCATGACCTACGGCCAGAACATGCGCCTGATCGTGCTGCCGCAGGCCTTCCGCAACATGCTGCCGGTGCTGCTCACGCAGACCATCATCCTGTTCCAGGATACGTCGCTGGTCTACGCCATCGGTGCCTACGACATGCTCAAGGGCTTCGAGACCGCGGGCAAGAACTTCGGCCGCCCGATCGAGGCCTACCTGCTCGCAGCCGTCGTGTACTTCGTCATGTGCTACGCCTTGTCCTGGCTCGTGAAGCGCCTGCACAAGAAGATCGCCATCATTCGTTGAGTGGCCGAACCGGAGAGAAAGAAATGTCCGAAAAAATGATTGAAATCAAGAACGTATCCAAGTGGTATGGCCCGGTGCAGGTGCTCAACGATTGTTCGGTGAGCATTTCCAAGGGCGACGTGGTGGTGGTGTGCGGGCCTTCGGGCTCGGGCAAGTCCACCCTCATCAAGACCGTGAATGCGCTGGAGCCCTTCCAGAAGGGCGAGATCACCGTCAACGGCATTCCGCTGCACGACCCCAAGACCAACCTGCCCAAGCTGCGCTCCAAGGTCGGCATGGTGTTCCAGCACTTCGAGCTGTTCCCGCACCTGTCGGTGACCGAGAACCTCACGATCGCGCAGATCAAGGTGCTGGGCCGCTCGCCCGACGAAGCCAAGACCCGTGGCCTGAAGATGCTCGACCGCGTGGGCCTGATGGCGCACAAGGACAAGTTCCCGGGCCAACTGTCGGGCGGTCAGCAGCAGCGCGTGGCCATTGCCCGCGCGCTGTCGATGGACCCGATCGTGATGCTGTTCGACGAGCCCACTTCCGCGCTCGACCCCGAGATGGTCGGCGAAGTGCTCGACGTGATGGTGAGCCTGGCCAAGGAAGGCATGACCATGATGGTGGTCACGCACGAAATGGCTTTCGCCCGCAAGGTCGCGAGCCGCGTGATCTTCATCGACGTGGGCGGCAAGATCCTGGAAGACTGCCCGAAGGACGAGTTCTTCAGCCACCCGGAAAACCGTCAGCCGCGCACCAAGGACTTCCTGAACAAGATCCTGCAGCACTGATTCGCTGCTGCTGCGCAAGAAAGACAAAAGCCACGCTGTTCTGCAGCGTGGCTTTTTTCATTCGCGCCCTTCAGGCAATGCCTTGTCGAAGAAAGCCGGAATCTCGCGGCTCAGACGCGTCAGGAAGGCCTTTCGATCGAAGCCCGGCGGGTCGTTCCTGATGTCTCCGTCGTCGGTTGGAATGGCGCTGCTCGGGGTGTCCATGAACGCGAAATGCCAGGCGTTCGGAACCCGGTGGAGTTCAGCCCCGGGCATGTTCTGCGCAATCCATTCGGCGTGAAAGCGCGGGACGAGGAACCGGTCCTGCTCCGCCTCGTAGATCTGCGTGGGGACCTTGATCTCCGCCAGCGAAGACGCCGTGAAGGGAACACCCGCCGGGGCCAGCAGCACGACCGCGCGCACCCGCGGGTCGCGCAGCGAAGGCAGCACCGATGCCGCAGGTGGGCTGGCCGTCGATGGGGCGTTCCGGCCCACGCTGCAGAAGATCGGATCGGCGGCGCGCTCGTTCTCGCAATGCTTGCCGATGCGCGACAGATCGACCCGCCCACCCGCCAGCGCCAGTGCCGTATAGCCACCGGCCGAGTGGCCCAGCACGCCGATGCGAAAGCCCCGGGCGTCGCTGGCAATGCGATCCTTCCACTGCGGGTCTTGCAGCAGCGCGTCGATCACGCGCGATACCTGCCGCGGCCGCTCGGTGAAGTAGACGCTGCCGCCCTTCTGCAGCAGCGACCCGTCCTGCCAGTTGTCGCCGGGATGGCGAAGAGCCGCGACCATGTAGCCATCCCGCGCGAGCGCCTCGGCGAGGCTGCTGTGGCCGAGTTCGGTGCCGCCGATGCCGTGGCTCAGCACGATCAATCCCTTGAACTTGTCCTCGGGCGGCGCCTGGATAGCCGCCTGGACCGTGAACGGACCCATGGCCGTTGTGCGCTCGGTTGCTCGTGTCGGGTAGTAAAGAGCGACCACTGTAGGGGCCGCGTCGGGTGTGGCGCCCGGAATGCGCAGCTGCCGCCAACCAGCCTGGGCGGCCAGGAGCTGGAATGACAGCAGCAGGCCCGAGGCGAGCAGCAGGATCTGGCGGAAGGCAGCGTGCATTGCGGATCTCCATGGCATGGTCTCTGTGGAGTGCGCATGGTTGCCGCATGCCGGCGCAACCTCCATGCGAATGCGATGAAGTGCGTGAAAGGCGGTGCGAGATGACCGAATGAAGCGGCGCGTGCTGCGCGTGCCGGTCCAAGCTCCATGGGCGAAGCCTGAAGTCGCTCCCGTGGAAGCGGGTTTCGTGCGACCATTTCAAGTCACCGTCTTCGGTCACGACCGGACATCGACCGCCGATATTCGCGAGAAGCAATCCATCATGAGCACAGCGAGCGACGCCAGCTTCTGGGACCGGACTTCACGCAGCTATGCGAAGAGCGCAATAGCGGATCAGGCCGGCTACGAACGCACGCTGGACCGGACCCGCACCCTGTTGAAGCCGGACGCCAGGGTGCTGGAACTGGGCTGCGGAACAGGAACGACGGCGCTCCGGCTCGCCGGCCATGTCCGGGCATACCTGGCGACGGACATCTCCGCCGGAATGATCGCAATCGCCAATGAAAAACATGCCGCCGCTCCTGTCCCGGAGTTGGTGTTCAGCACTGCGACGGCAGAGGCGCTCGCGCCAGGGGCGGCAAAGTTCGACGTCGTGCTGGGATTCAACTATCTCCACCTGGTCCGCGATCTGTCCGCCACGCTGCGCCACATTCACGCCTTGCTCGCGACGGAGGGCTTGTTCATTTCCAAGACACCCTGCCTAGGGGACATGAACCCGCTCATCGGGTTGGCCTTGCTGCCCGCGATGCGCGCGATCGGCAAGGCGCCTCATGCGGGCGTCTTTCAGGCAGCGGACTTGAGCCGGCACATCGATGCAGCGGGTTTCGACGTTCTTGCCACCGAAGACCACTCAACGAAGGGCGGGGAAAAGAGGCCTTACATCGTGGCTCGCAAAAGATGATGAGAGGCGTCTGCCTCGTCAAGGCAGTCGAGAAATTCTCTGCGTCAGCAGATCAAAGAACCCCTGCGCATCCCCCTCCGCAATCCAGTTCACGTTGGCCGGCTTCTTCAAACCGCCGTACCAGTCGACCACCGTCTGGCCGAAGCCCAAGCCCTCGCGGCTGTCGACTTCCACGTTCACCTTCCGCCCCCTGAACAGCGAAGGCTGCAGCAGGTAGGCGACCACGGTGGCGTCGTGCACCGGGCCACCGGGCAGGCCGTAGTACTGCATGTCGTGCTGCACATAGGCATCGAGGATGTCGGCCACCGTCCTGCCGGACTGGTTGCCGATGCCGCGTAGCTTGGCAATGCGCTCGGGGCTGGTCAGCACCTTGTGCGTCAGGTCGAGCGGCAGCATGGTGATGGGCACGCCGCTCTTCAGCACGATCTCGGCCGCATGCGGATCGGCGAACACGTTGAACTCCGCGGTCGGCGTGATGTTGCCGCCGTTGAAATGCGCACCGCCCATGAGCACCAGCTCGCGCAGGCCACGCGTGATGTCGGGGGCCTGCGTCAGCGCCAGCGCGAGGTTGGTCTCGGGGCCGAGCATGGCGAGCGTCACGCTTTTCTCGGGCGCCGCGCGCAGCGTGCGGATGAGGTAGTCGACCGCGTTGCCATCAGCCAGCGGCTGGCTCGGCTCGTGCACCTTGACGCCGGTGATGCCCTCGCTGCCATGGATGTCGGCCGCATAGATGGGCGTGCGCAACAGAGGCCGCGGCGCGCCGGCATAGACCGGAATGTCGGGCCGCTTCGCCCACTCGCGCGCCAGGCGCGCATTGCGCGAGGTCTTGGCGAGCTGCACGTTGCCGGCCACAGTGGTCAGCGCCTGGATCTTCAGCTGCTCGGGCGAGGCCATGGCAAACAGCAGCGCGATCACGTCGTCGGCGCCGGGGTCGGTGTCGATGATCAGCGTGTGCACGGTGGCGTCGGCTGCATGGGCCTTCGGTGTGATGAAGCTGGTGGTCAAGAGAACGAGTGCTGCGAGAAGAACCGAAAAGATCGCGAAGCGCGATGGCCGTGTTGTTGCGACAGTCGATGCCGTGGACCTGAGATGCATGATGAAGGAGGCTCCTTGCTGCGCGAAGAAGTGCGCTGTGCAAGTCAGTCTGCCAGAGCATCTCGTGGCGCGGGCATCGGATCGCGGGTGCATTGTCGGCGCTGATGCACGGGCCCACAACGTCGCGCAAACCAAGGGGTTAGCGCGTGCATGTGGCCGAAGTGAAAAGTGCGCAAACACGCGCAGGAAGAGCTCGGTTGCCTGTTGTGAAAACGCCGCTTGCTCAGCGCTGGCCAGCCAGCAGCCGTTGCGCAAAGAACGCCAGGATCTCGTCCCTTGCAGCAAGCGTCGGTTGCCCCGCCTCATCGATCAGGTGCGCCGTCACCACGCTGTGCGGGCTGGCTACCACCTGCGCGAAGAAGGGCGGCGTGTTCGGGTTGGCCGCGCTGTCGGGCAGCACGCGCGCGACAAAGCGCTCGCCCAGCGCTTGAGAGAACGCAGCGAAGCGCTCGGCCTTGCAGAACCTGTCGCTGTCGAAGCGGTAGGCCAGCACGCTGAGGTCTTCGCGCTCCAGGCGCTGGCGCACCGCTGCCAGTTCGTCGGCTGCCACGTTCATGCCGGCGGGGTCATCCAGCGGCAGTGAAGGCTGGCACACCACCGGCGCGAGCATGGCCGGCTCCATCATCATCGAGAGCGCGAAGTTGCCGGTGAAGCACATGCCGATCGCGCCCACGCCTGGGCCTCCGCATTCCTCATGCGCCAGCCGCGCAAGCGCGCGCAGCCATTGCGTCACGGGGCTCGATGCGTTCGATGCGAACGCGCGAAACTCCGCGCTCACGCAGGCCCGCTTGAACACTGCGGCGCCTTCCTCGGCCTGCGGTACCGCGCCGTCGCGGCCGAACAGCGAAGGCATGTAGACGGTGAAGCCTGCGTCGCGCACCCAGCGCGCAAAGCGCGCCACGTGCGGGCTGATGCCGGGCATCTCGGTCATCACGATCACAGCGGGGCCTTGGCCCATCAGGTAGACCTTCTTCTCGATGTCATCTAGCGTGATCTGGCGCGGGGTGAAGTCGTCGAGCGGATCGTCTTCGTTCAGGGAGCGGGTCGATGTCATGTGCGTTGTTTCCTCGCTGATGAGGCTTGTATTGGGCCGTCCACATCGCAAGAATGGCAGTGTCCAATTTGACTTCTTTCGGGCTTTATCCGTCATCGATTCCTCATGCACGATTTCACTGTCCTGGTGCTGCCCGGCGCCTTCAACTCCAGCGTGGCGGTCACGCTCGACATCCTGGGCGCTGCCCAGGCCGTGGCCGCGCGTGCCGGCGTGGCGCCGCCGCGCTGGAGGCTGTGCTCGGTGCAGGGCGGCCCGGTGCGCTTGCAGGCTGGCATGAGCCTGGAGACCGCGCGCCTGCCCGTGCGGCCCCGTGACGATCGTTCGACATGGGTGGTGCCGGGGCTCGGGCTCAACACGCCGGGCGAGATCCGGCGGTGCCTCGACAGCGATGACGCGGCCAAGGCCATCACGGGCCTCGTGCGCCATGCGAAGGCCGGTGGGCAGGTCGCGGCCTCGTGCTCGGCGGTGTTTTTGCTGAATGCCGCGGGCCTGCTTCAGGGGCGGCGCGCGACGACCTCCTGGTGGTACGCGGCGCTGCTCAAGCAGATGGCGCCGGGCTGCACCGTCGATGTCGACCGCATGGTGTGTTCCGACGGACCCGTGGTCACCGCTGGCGCTGCGTTCGCACAGACCGACCTGATGCTGCACCTGCTGCGCGAGCGTTGCGGCAGCGTGCTCACCGACCTGGTCTCGCGCATGCTGCTGATCGACGGGCGCCAGGCGCAGGCGCCGTTCATCGTGCCGGAGGTGCTGGCCAACGGCAACGACCTCGTGGCGCGGCTCGCGGCGCGGGTCGAATCGGCGTTGCCTGATCCGCCAGCGGTCAGCGTGCTGGCGCGCGAGTTCTGCATGTCGGAGCGCACGCTGTCGCGCCACATCCAGAAGGCCACCGGCAAGAGCACGCAGGCGCTGGTGCAAGGCGTGCGTTTGCGGCGAGCTCGGGCGCTGCTCGAATCCAGCCGCATGACTGTCGAGCAGGTGGCAAGCGCCGTGGGCTACCAGGACGCCACGGCGCTGCGGCGTCTGATGAAGAAGATGGCGGGCGCGAACCCTAGCCGCTACCGCAGCTGACGCGCCCGCAAGACGCCGCGCTTGCTACTTCTTGCGCGCAGCAATCGCCTGCTCGGCCTTCGCCACCAGGTCTGCGCCCACGGTCGACTTCCACTTGTCGTACACCGGCCGTGTCGCCTTCACGAAGGCATCGCGTTCGGCCGGCGTGAGGCTGGTCACCGTCACGCCCATGCCTGCGATCTCCTTCAGCAGGGGCTTGTCGGCTTCGATCAGGCCCTTGCGTGCGATGACGATTTCTTCCTTGCCCGCGTCGATGGCGGCCTGGCGCACGATGGCCTGGTCAGCCGGCGTCCACGAGGCCCAGATTTCCTTGTTGACCACGAACACCAGCGGGTCGGCCACGTAGCCCCAGGCGGTCAAAAATTTCTGGCCCACGTTCTGCATCTTGAGCACCGTGAACAGGAACAGCGGGTTCTCCTGGCCGTCGACCGCGCCGCTTGCGAGTGCGGGCTGTGCGTCGGCCCAGCTCATCTGCGTGGGGTTGGCGCCGAGCGCGGTGAACATGTCAGAGTAAATGGGCGAGCCGACCACGCGGATCTTCATGCCCTTCACATCGGCCGGCGACTTGATCGCCCGCTTCGAGTTGGTGATTTCGCGGTAGCCGTTCTCGCCCCAAGCGAGTGGCACCACGCCGGCCTTGTCGAGCGTCTTGAAAATTTCCTTGCCGACTTCGCCTTGCGTGAGCGCATCGATGGCCGCGTAGTCGGGCATCAGAAAGGGCATGGAGAAGAGGTTGAGCTGCTTGACCTGCGGTGACCAGTTGATGGTCGAGCCCACGGCCATGTCGATCACGCCCTGGCGCAGCGCGCTGAACTCGCGCGTCTGGTCGCCCTGAATGAGCGACACGCCGGGGTACAGCTTGATGTTGATGCGGCCCTGGGTGCGCTCCTTCACCATGTCGGCCCAGATCTTCCCGGCCTGGCCCCAGGGCGTGGGTGGGCCCAGCACCAGCGACATCTTGTATTCGGGCTTGTAGGCGGCCTGCGCCATGGCGCCTGTGGAGAACATGCCTAGGGCGGTTGCTGCTGCGGCGAGGCCGAGAAGGGTGCGGCGGAATTTCATGATGAGGGCTCTCCTTATGGTTTTGCGACGGGACAAAAAATCAGTAGCCGAGCTTGCGCGGCAGCCAGAGTGCGAGTTCGGGAAAGATGATGACCAGCACCATCACCACGAACATCGAGAACAGCATCCAGCCCACCCAGCGCACAGTCTCTTCCATGCGTACCTTGGCGATGCGGCACGACACCATCAGGTTGACTGCGAGCGGCGGCGTGAACTGCCCCAGCGCCACCTTCAGCGTGAGGATCACGCCGAACCACACCGGATCCCACTTGTAGTACTGCACGATGGGCAGCAGCAGCGGCACGAAGATCAAAAAGATCGACACGCCGTCGAGGAACATGCCCACGGTGATGAGCAGCAGGATCAGCAGCGCCAGGATGCCGTACTCGCCCAGGCCCGAGTTCACGATGGCGCGCGTCACCGGATCGATCACGCCCAGCGTTGACAGCGAGTACGCGAAGATGCCTGCCAGCGACACCACCAGCAGGATCACCGCCGACAGCTCGCCCGACTCGCGCAAGATCACGAACAGGTCGCGCACCTTGATGGTCCGGTGAATGCACATGCCCACGAACAGGCCATAGAACACGGCCACCACCGCCGCCTCGGTCGGCGTGAACCAGCCCGCGCGCATGCCGCCCAAGATGAGCACCGGCGCGGCCAGCCCCCAGGTCGCTTCACGAAAGCTCTTCCAGAACGGCGGCCGCGGCAGCGTAGCCTCGAGCGCACCCATCTTGTGTTTGCGCGCCAGCATCACGGCCGGAATCATCAGCGCCAGGCCTGCCATCACGCCGGGGATCATGCCGGCCGCGAACAGCGCCGGCACCGAAGCACCGGGCACCAGCACCGAGTACACGATGAACGCGACGGAAGGCGGAATCAGGATGTCGGTGGCTGCTGCAGCGCCCACTACGCTGGCCGAGAAGGCGGCAGGGTAGCCGGCACGCGACATGGCCGCGATCATCACCGCGCCCACAGCCGCTGCATTGGCCGGGCCCGAGCCCGAGATGCCGCCGAGAAACATCGCCACCGCAATCGCCACCAGCGGCAGCATGCCGGGGCCGCGGCCCACGATGGCGACGGCAAAGTTGACGAGGCGCAATGCCACGCCCGAGCGGTCGAAGATGGAACCGACCAGCACGAACATCGGAATGGCCAGCAGCGGATATTTGCCGAGGCCGGCGTAGAAGTTCTGCGGCACGGCCAGCAGGCCGAACCATTGGGCGTCGCTGTTGGCCAGTGCGATGCACGCGGCACCTGCCAGGCCCAGCGCTGCGCCGATGGGTACGCCCACCAGCATCATCACGACGAAGGCGACGAAGAGCAGGGTGGCGATCACTTGGCGTCGTCCTTGCTGTCCGAGCCGTAGTTCGTCTTGCGTCCGCGGCGGATCATGAGGCCCACCGCGCGCAATGCGATGGCGAATGACACGATCGGCAGCCAGATCGAATACCACCACGCGGGCAGCCCGATGCCCGGCGTTGTCTCCTCGAAGCGATAGTCGTCCCACACCATGCGGATGCTGAGCGCGCCGATGAGCGTGAACAGGATGGCGATCGTCAGCGCGCCGAACTGCGCGAGCCGTTTGCGCCGCGCCATCGAGCCGCTTTCGGAAAAGTACTCGATGCGGATGTGCCGGTCGCGTGCCACCGCGGCCGAGCCGGCCACCAGCGCCAGCATGATCATCAGGAACACCGAGAACTCTTCGGTCCACGCGAAGGACGAGTCGGTGAAGTAGCGAACGATGACGTTGGCAAAGGTGATGAGCGCCAGCGCGCCCATGATGATGACCGTGAGCCAGTCTTCGATGGCAAGGGGAACCTTGGTCGGTTCGTCGGCGGCTTCGATGTCGGGGGGAAGGGGGCTGGCGGCGTCCAGCGTGGGGCCGGACTCGGGTGGAGTTGTCATCGCGGGATGGTCAGTGAGGCACGAACGCCGGGACGCGTTCGGTACACCTCGACAGGGAACAGCCTTCGATGCTAGGTGGTCGATGACCACTCATGTATCGGGGGTTTCCTTAGCTGCGGGGCTTGGGAGAGGCACTTTCGGGGTGTGTGCACAGGCCGCCGGGTACTCCCCTCCGCGAATGTCCCCCGCCCTTCGGGCTCCTCCTTTATTTCGCTGCGGGGAGCACCCGACGCCCTGTGCACGATGAGTGCGGCTGTGGGGTTGGCGGGTCGAGCGCTGTGGCGGATTTGCAGATGGACGTGCGGGGCGTGCCACTGAGCTTTTGTGAGAGACGGGCGCTGGAGAAGCAGAAGTCCGAGGGCTGGTATCGGCTACGGTTGACATTGGTATGACTGCGCTCGGTGTTCGCTTCAGACTGGTTGCGGGCAGTCGATGCAGGCGATCTGCACGACTGCTTCAGACCCGGTAGTGGAAATCCATCGCGGTGGCTCAATGGCTTCAGCCCGCGCTGTTGGATGCGTGCGTACTGGTCAAGCATCGAACCGTCACACTGTCGGTGAAGGGAGTCGAAGCCTCCCCTTTTGACCCGTTTCCCTAGGGAAAACGCGCTGTGTCAGAGGCTGCGAGCGCTTCCAGTTGACACAGTTTGTCTGTGTACTGCGCTAGCCGATACTTGGAGCGGCCAACCTTCTGCGATTGGAACGAGCACTTGACGAGGAGCGCCCTGCGATGGACACACAGCACTTGCATGCCGGAAGACTACTAAAGCTGATCCGCGACCGTGTCGAAGCGAAAGAGCCGCCCATCCTTGGCTACGCCGTAGCAGCTAACCTGTTGGGCCTCAAGGGCGACTCATACGCTCGTGCGATGGGTCAAGTTTGCTCTCGCATCGATGCCGCCTCCTTTGTTGCTGGCTGGCCAATGCTCGCGCTTCGCATGGTACGCAAGCCGGACGGTAGCTTGAACGCTGCGTCATTTGAAGATGCCGCTTGGGCGCCGTGGGAACAAGAATTCAGGAAGCTAGCCCAGAGCCACGAGTGGGCACCTGCGCAAGTCGATGACGTTATCCGAGCTTTGGATGGCTTGCCGGAGGTCGGGGCCTTGGGAATTTGGAACGGATACCTCAAGCGGGAAACTCAGACGCCAGGCTTTATCCGATACAACCTTCACCGAAAGCTCGGCTTGGCTTAGACGGGCGGCGCACAGGCGTCCTAGAGAACGATTGCTCGCGAGGCGACTGGGTGGGCGACGAGATCAACGCTTTCGCGCTGTACCCCAGAAGAGAAATGCAGTTATGCGCCCGTCAACAGAGAGAGCACACGAAGTAACACACGTGCGACAGGTGGGGCAGCAGGGACCGGTGGACTGTAGCTTGGCTCAAGCCGCAGGGGTATCCACTATGCTGCAAGGATGGCCCCTTCCGACCTAATCAACCTATCAATCGCCATCGTCTCGGGTTTGAGCACGCTCGTTTCCTTGGCCGTCTGCATCGCGACGTTTCTTATCCTGAGGGCGACCCGCGAGACGCTGGCGGCCACCAAGGAACAGATATTCGCTGCTCGCCGGCCCTATCTCGATATAGCGGCTACCCCCGGTGAAGATCAACCGACCATTACCCTCTTCATTCGCAATACAGGGTCAAGTGCCGCGCAGCGTGTGCGGCTATCGATGGACCGAGACTTCTTCTTCAACGGCAAAGCAGATGAGCGGAACATTCGAGAACTGCCTGTCTTTACCCAGCAGACCGACTCGATAGCGCCTCATGCGGAGATCAAGCTTTTGCTTGGGGTCGGTTGGAGCGTCTTTGCGAATCCAGAGCACAGTCCACCCCGATTCAGCGTGACGGCGCGGTATACCTTCGAAGGCCACGAGTTCACCGAAACGTCATTGATTGACTTGGAGTCGTTCAAGGGCCATGCAGTCGGTGAGAGCCCCCAGCTTGCGGCGTTGAAAAAGCTGGCTGCGGCGACCGAAACCATTGCGAAGCAAATAGGGCAGGGCAACCGTTCCTAAGGTGTGAGCGCCGGAACGGCAGGGGTGCTCTGGGAGTGCAGGATGGTCGGGCGTGGGGCAAGCTGCACGGCCTACCCAAATCCTGAAGGGCTGGCGGAGCGGTCCAAGGCCCAGGTCGGCTTCGCAAGGAGTTAGGCGTAAGCGGGATAAGAGTGGGTAAACGAATGGAATCCAGTCAGAGGGGCCACTGCCTGATGTAGTCGAACCGCTAGCGGATCAACGATTGACCACAGGGGAAATTCCTTGGCACCCGTCTTGATGTAGCGCAGTCCGTGGCCGACGTTTAGCTGCGTAAGGAGATGCAGAGCTTGGACGTCGTTTGGATGTTCCTTGAAGAAGTCGAACAAGAAAAGCTCCTTCGCCTTTCGGTAGCACGCGTGGAGGTCGTGTCCATAGGTCTTGGTGGCGAGATCCCGTGGAGTAAGTCCCTGGTGTCGAAGGTACGCCTTAAGGGACAGTTCGATGCCGTGATGTGCGAGGAAGTAGGCCGGGATTGGTGAGGTGGCCCGATTGGGCTCTCGGTCCGCCGCGTCTTTGTCAACCAGTCGTGCCGCCTGGATGTATTCGAACGCGTACCGGGCAAGGCCCGTCGAGGTAGTCCGGTCGTTTTCAGCGATTGCTGGGCGTGTCATAGGCATGGTCATGGTGCGGCATTGTGTGCGGAGTGCCATCACCAAGAAAACAGCGGATCGGGAGTGCCCGCGTCCGGACAAGGCGGAGGCGCGAACCCTGGGGCACTCATCAGCCTCATTGGAGAATTCGAGTTGTCACAGTGACTAGCACACAGCCGCAGTGCACGCGGCGAAATCGAACTAGTCACGCTCTCCGAGCGTTTGGTCAGCTTCCGCGCGTTTAATCGCCTGTTGCTCACGAGTCTTTTGGTCGGCCTCGGCAGCGTCTAGTACCTCTGCGACGGTTGACGCCGCCCAGACGATCCCCAGATCAGAGTCCTGGTGCTTTCGTCCCGAATAGATACCGAGGAATTCCCAAGCTGTCTCAGGACCCATAGCGGTCGTTATGCGGTCGCCATTGCGTCTACGTATGTTCCCCGTCCTGTAAGCGATGACGGGCGACCCGGACTGGCCTTGCCTCGACCGGCAGTCGATGAGAAACGTCGGATGCAAGGGGTCGATAAGAGACAGCTCCTGCGCAAGGAAGCCCGTTGCCCAAATCGGAAACCGCCCGGCTGATGCAAATCCGAATGGAAATCCGATAACGGACACCGGTTCTGCCGGGTCAATCACCATGTTCATTTGATCGAGTGCTATGTCCCCGCCGACGTAGTACGGGAGCTTGTGGACATCGCGTCCCCAAGTCAAATTTAACGCAACTACGTCCGCTTGTGCTCCAAGAGTTGGATGCTCTATCCAGTAGGGTGAGTGGTCAGCACGGTACAGAGGCAATCGAATGGGTTTCCATTCGCCCAGTGGACCGCTCCCTTTGTGGAAGTAGATGACTATTGCGTCAGGGACTCCAGCAGTTTTGCTGAGAGGAGAGCCGGTCTCTTGGTGGCGACCTGTGACATTGTGGCGATTCGTGATCAACGCGCAGTGAGAGCTTTGTGTCCGTGCAGCGAGGAATGCAGTTCCCGAAGACAACAGCTGGTCTCCGAAAAACATTTCGATGAACAGCGACTTCAGCGTTGGCAAAGTAACGCCGTATGGATTGTCATGTTCTGCCGTTGTTGGCTCTGGAGGCTCTGGAGGCTCTGGTGTACTCATAACCACATTCTGCCGCCCCGAAGCCAAGGCGCTTTTCTTAGAACAGAACAGTGGCCGGCATACACGCACATGCATGAGCCGAGCAGTTTTCCCAGTCCCTCCGGACTTTCCGAAGACACCTCAAGCTGTCCCAAGCCATCATGATGGTTTGCGGGCTGGTTTGTCATCGCACGAGCCACAGCAGCCACGTATTCGCCCGCAGCGAGGCGCTTGACCGGCCTTTGCGACCCTCAGGCTTACCGAAGGCCGACGGGTGCCCTAGGGGCTTCCTTCCGGCGTCGGCGCGGGCGAGGCCGACCCTAGGGAATCTCGTTCGCAGAGCTTGTCAGGTTGAAGTATTCTGGCGACCTCTGTGAACTCGCCTGACCGCATCCTTCGAATCACGAAACTCGTCGTCGTGGAATCGTTACGCCAGTCGGACATTGAGGCTGGCGGCCACACCGGAGAGGCGCTCGCGCGGGACGTCGCTTCCGCGCTTGACCGTGCTGGGGTGCTCATTGCTGTCCAGGTGCTACGGTGCGCAGGTGCCGAAGGCTTTCGCGAAGCCATCGCCTTTTTGACCGCAGAAGCCGAGCGCGGGGAACATCTACCTGTGCTGCACGTGGAGTGCCACGGCGACGAAGACGGGGGCCTTGAGTTCGGCGACGGTTCGACCTTGTCATGGAACGAGCTTGCCGAGGTTATTCGCCCTCTGAACGTGGCAACGGAGCTAGGCTTGATCGTGGCCGTCGCAGCATGCTTTGGTGGTCATGCCATCGCTGGCATTGATCCCTTGAAGCCCGCGCCTTGCTTCGCCATCATCGGGGCGACTGAAGGGTTGTGGTCGAACGAGTTGTACGACGGTCTACGGGATTTTTATGTCAATGTCCTGGCCCGCACGACCACGGACGAGGCAACGCGAACTCTGCTGGATAAGCCGCTGGAGTCGGGGCAATTCGTCGTGTTGACCGTGCGGCAATGGTTCAAGGAGGTCATTCTCGGAGTCCTTGACCGTATGGCCTCTCCGAAAGCGCGTGAAGCACAGGCATTGCGTCAGTATGAGCAGGCACTAGCGGAAGGTTTCGACCGCGACCTAGATTTCTGGCGCAGGCACTACCTAGAGACCTTGCCGGTCCTCCTGGCGAACTACCATCGTGAGTTTTTCATGACCGACCGGTTTCCGACACACGCTCAGCACTTTCAGCAGTCACTGACGGATATCCTGCAGGGTCTTCAGAACAGGGGGATGGCGGCGTAGCCAAAAAACGGTGGTTCGGAAGCGCATGCGCTGGCTGCAACTGGCGGCAAGACGAGCGCCGCAGCTTTGGGGGCGTGTGTCACGTTTCTGCGGAGGCATCGCGAAAGCGTATGGGCGCTTGGGCCGCGCTGTGGCTCTCATGGCAGGGCTTGGAGGCACAGAAATCGCGGGTGGTTTTATGGCAGCCAGGGACCCGCCGGGCCGCGCAAAGCGCTCGCAAGGAGCCGGGGATATGCCGGCAAGGTGTTCTTCAGCGCAGATGTCCGATAACTAGTGCTTTCGGACATGTCATCGCACCCCAAAGGACCTGTTCCCCAGGCGGGCTGCGAAACCCGCAGCCCGCAGACCAGCCGCTAACCGCCAGTCTCAGGCGCTCCGTGTCGCGCCTTCTCGCTCATCTGAAACAGTTCTCCAGCCTTGCGAGCAAGTTCAGTCGCAAGCCAAAGCAAGTTGTCCAGTCGTCGAGGCCCGTCACCGCTGCACCAGTCGATGTCTTCCCCGTGGCAGACCCACAGGAGAGCTTCAAGCTGAGAAAGGGTGTTTTCAAGAAGATCCGCCGGGTCTTGGGCGTTGTCTTCGGAAGCTACCGGCGTGCGAGGCCGGGCTATAGTCTTGGTAGCCATTTTTGTGCGTTCCTTCCAAGGTAGTGCACGAACTTGGTTAGACGGTCGGGGTGCTAGTAACACCTCGGCCGTCGCCTTTTGATACCTCGCATTTGCATCGCTGCTTTCGCACCGACAACCTGCCGCGAGGCAAGCAGCCTTAAAACATCTGAGTGACTTGGGTGTGTTGCGCCTTTCTTCTCCCCTTGGTGGGGTGTTGAGTGACAGGGGCATCCACTCTAGAGAAGAACCCGGCGAAATAGCCGCTCCATGCGGCATGAAGTCCCGGCAACCGCCAACAAATGCAGCTTCCGCAGCGGCTCTGAACGCTCACGCCGATGGGGTGCCTTGCGCAGCGAAATAAAGGAGGAGGCCGCAGGCCGGGGGACATTCGCGGAGCAAGGTACCCCGTCGGCGTGAGCGCTCCCCCGGATGCGGGCAGCAGGCCTTAGTCCATCCAGGACCGCGCCCGGTCCAGATGCTCCCGGCACTCGCGCACCATGCGCTCGAGCAGTTCGGCACAAGTCGGAATGTCGTCGATCAGTCCGATGCACTGCCCGGCCGAGACCACGCCGTTGTGCACCTCGCCAGACTCCAACGCCGCACGGCCGCGCGCGCCGGCCACCAGCGGTCGCACGTCCTCGAACTCGCAGCCACCCGGGCGGTTCTCCGTAGCCACCACCTCTTCGGAGATGGCGTTGCGGAACACACGCGCCGTGTTGTGCAGGGTGCGAAACATCAGCTTCGTGTCGCGCTCGGTTGCGTCGACCAGCGCCTGCTTGATGTTGTCGTGGATCGGCGCTTCCTTCGTCACGCAGAAGCGCGTGCCCATGTTGATGCCCTCGGCGCCCAGCGCCAGCGCGGCGGCCATGCCGCGCCCGTCGGCGATGCCGCCCGACGCGATGATCGGAATGCGCAGCTTGCGCGCCGCCACGGGCAGCAGCACCAGGCCGGGCACGTCGTCCTCGCCCGGATGGCCCGCGCACTCGAAGCCGTCCACCGACACGGCATCGACGCCATTGCGTTCCGCCGACAGCGCATGACGCACCGAGGTGCACTTGTGCACGATCTTCACGTCATGGCGCTTCAGCGCTTCGATGAAGTCCTTCGGGCTGTTGCCCGCGGTTTCCACGATTTTGATGCCGCTGTCGATGATGGCCTGCACGTACTCCGCATACGGCGGCGGCTTCACCGCCGGCAGGATCGTGAGGTTCACGCCGAAGGGCTTGTCGGTCAGCGTGCGGGTGCGTGCGATTTCATTGCGCAGGTCGTCGGGCGTGGGCTGCGTCAGCGCGGTAACGATGCCGAGGCCTCCGGCGTTCGACACGGCCGCGGCCAGCTCGGCGCGGCCCACCCATTGCATGCCGCCCTGGATGATCGGGTAGCGGATGCCTAGCAGTTCGGTGATGCGGGTCTTCATCGTCGCGGCCTCTTGCTCAAAGCGCCTTCACGAGTTCCGGCACGGCCGTGAACAGGTCGGCCACGAGGCCGTAGTCGGCCACCGAGAAGATCGGAGCCTCTTCATCCTTGTTGATGGCCACGATCACCTTGGAGTCCTTCATGCCGGCCAGATGCTGGATGGCGCCCGAGATGCCCGCTGCGATGTACAGCTGCGGGGCCACGATCTTGCCGGTCTGGCCGACTTGCCAGTCGTTCGGGGCGTAGCCTGCATCGACGGCTGCGCGGCTGGCGCCCAGGCCCGCGTTGAGCTTGTCGGCCAGCGGGGCCATCACTTCGGTGAATTTCTCTGCGCTGCCCAGAGCGCGACCACCCGAGACGATGATCTTGGCCGCCGTCAGCTCGGGGCGTTCGCTCTTCGTGACTTCACGGCCCACGAAGCTGCTCTTGCCGCTGTCGGCAACGCCTTCAGCGGTTTTAACCGCTGCGCTGCCACCGGTGGCGGCCGCAGCATCGAAGCCGGTCGTGCGAACCGTGATCACCTTGGTAGCGTCACTGCTTTGCACGGTGGCAATGGCGTTGCCGGCGTAGATCGGGCGCTCGAAGGTGTCCGGGCTGTCGACCTTGGTGATATCGGAGATCTGGGCCACATCGAGCTTGGCGGCCACGCGCGGAGCCACATTCTTGCCGTTGGCGGTCGAGGGGAACAGGATGTGGCTGTAGTTGGATGCAATCGCCAGCACCTGGGCGGCGACGTTCTCCGCGAGGTTCTCAGCCAGGCTGGGGCTATCGGCCACGATGACCTTGGCAACGCCCACGATCTGGGCGGCGGCCTTGCCGGCTTCGGCGGCATTGGCACCGGCCACGAGGATGTGGACATCACCACCGCAGGCGATGGCTGCGGTCACGGTGTTCAGGGTCGCGGGCTTGACGGTCGCGTGGTCGTGTTCGGCAATAACAAGTGCGGTCATGTTCAGATCACCTTCGCTTCGTTCTTCAGTTTGTCCACCAGCGTTGCAACGTCGGGCACCTTGATGCCGGCACCGCGCTTCGGGGGCTCAGCTACCTTCAGGGTCTTCAGGCGGGGCTTGACGTCCACGCCCAGGTCTTCGGGCTTGAAGATGTCGAGCGTCTTCTTCTTGGCCTTCATGATGTTGGGCAGCGTGACGTAGCGCGGCTCGTTCAGGCGCAGGTCGGTCGTGATGACAGCGGGCAGGCTCAGGGAGATGGTTTCCAGGCCGCCATCGACTTCGCGGGTGACGGTGGCTTTGTCGCCTGCGACTTCGACCTTGGAGGCGAAGGTGGCTTGCGGCAGGTCGGCCAGGGCAGCCAGCATCTGGCCGGTCTGGTTGGCGTCGTCATCGATGGCCTGCTTGCCCAGGATGATCAGCTGGGGTTGTTCCTTGTCGACCAGCGCCTTGAGCAGCTTGGCGACGGCGAGAGGCTGCAGTTCTTCGGTGGTTTCCACGAGGATGCCGCGATCGGCGCCGATGGCCATGGCGGTGCGCAAGGTTTCCTGGCACTTGGCATCGCCGCAGGAAACAGCGATGACTTCGGTCACCACGCCCTTTTCCTTCAGGCACACGGCTTCTTCAACGGCGATCTCGTCGAAGGGGTTCATGCTCATCTTGACGTTGGCAATGTCCACTCCGGTGCCGTCGCTCTTCACGCGCACCTTCACGTTGTAGTCGACGACCCGTTTGACAGGTACGAGAACCTTCATGGCTGTTCCTTTGAATGACGAAGAAATGAATGAGTGAGTGAATGGCTTACTCGAGCTTGGCGCCCGACTGCTTGATGAGGCGCTCCCACACCGGGCGCTCGGCCTTCCAGGCGGTGGCGAAGAGTTCAGGCGAGCTGTCCTTGATCTCGAAGCCCATGGCCGCCACGCGCTCGCGCACGTCGGGCTGCTGTGTGGCCTTGCGCACTTCTTCGGCGATGCGGTCCACGATGGGCTTCGGTGTCTTTGCAGGGGCTGCGATGGCGAGCCAGCCGGTCACGCGATAGGCCTCGTCCTTCAGGCCTTGCTCGGCCAGCGTGGGTACGTTGGGCAGCGTGCTCATGCGGCGTTCGCCGCTCACGCCGATGGCGCGGATCTTCCCGGAGTCGATGTGCGGCTTGGCCACCAGCGCGCTCGCATACGCCATCTGGATCTGGCCGCCGATCAGGTCCTGCATCATCGGCGCCTCGCCCTTGTAAGCGACGTGGTTCATGTCGGACTGCGTCGCAAGGCTCATGTGCGCGCCGGCCAGGTGCGGATACGCGCCCACGCCGTACGAGCCGTAAGCCACCTTGCCCTTGTTGGCCACGACGTACTTCAGCAGCTCGGGGCCGGTCTTGGCGGGCACGCTGGGGTGCACCACCAGCACCAGCGGTGCCATCGCGATCTGGTAGACCAGCGTGAGGTCGCGCTGCGTGTCGTAGGGCAGCTTCTCGTAGAGGAACTCGTTGGTCATCAGCGAATTGCTCAGCCCCAGCACGATGGTGTAGCCGTCGGGCGCCGACTTGGCGACCGCGTCGGTGCCGATGATGCCGGCTGCGCCGGGCTTGTTGTCGATGATGACGGGCTGGCCCATGCCAGCCGACATCTTCTGGCCGATCACGCGCGCGAGCACGTCGGTGGCGCCGCCAGCGGCGAAGGGCACGACCATGCGGATCGGCTTGTTCGGGTAAGCGGTCTGGGCATTGGCTGCGGGCAGCGCGCACAGCGTGGCGACGGAAGCGGCGGTGCACAGCACGGCGCGGCGGGTCTGGATGCGGAAGAAGGTCATGGCTTGTCTCTGTCTCTCGGTCTAGGTTTCGAAAAGGGTCACTGCGCCGCGATGCGCGTCTTGAAGGGCAGCGGCTCCAGCGTCTTCTGCAGCTGCTCCTGCAGTGCAGCGGCCAGCGCGCCCACTGCCGCGTTGTCGATCAGCACGCGCACGAGGCTTTCGCCTTCGGTCTTCACGACGGGCCGCGCTGCATCGGACACGCCGAGCGACACGCACACTTCCGCGACTGTCGCGCTCACCACCTGGCGCGCGGCCATCGCGCGCAGCTCGGGCTTGTAGATCTTCCCGACGTTGGTCATCGGCATGGTCTCGATCACCGACACCCACTTGGGCCTGGCGGGAGCTTCGTCAACGCGCTCGGCGGTGAAGGCCAGCAGCTCCTGTTCCGTCGCCGAGGCGCCGGGCACCAGCGTCGCGAAGATCACGGGCAGTTCGCCCGCATAGGCATCGGGCGCCCCCACGGCGGCGCAGAGCTGCACGGCCGGGTGCGCGCCCAGCGCGTCCTCGATGGTCTTCGGGTCGATGTTGTGGCCGCTGCGGATGATCAGGTCCTTCGAGCGGCCCGTGAGGTTGAGCCGCTCTTCACTGTCGATCCAGCCCAGGTCGCCGGTCGCGAGCCAGCCGTCGGCCGTGAAGGCCTTGGCGTTGTCGGCCGGGTCCACGAAGCCCGAGAACACGTTGGGCGACTTGAACAGCACCATGCCCTGTTCGCCGGGCGCCACTTCGCGGTCGCTGGCATTGCCGTTCTCGTCGAGCGCCACCACGCGCATCTGCATGTACGGCAGGCGAAAGCCCACGCAGCCCGCGGGCCCGTCCACGCCCGGCGGCGTGATGGTCGAGATGCCGGCCATCTCTGTCATGCCCAGGCTCTCGTGCACGTGCAGGCCGAACAGGCGCTCGAAGCGAGCGGCCAGCTCGGGCGCGAGCACGGCGGCGCCGGTGCGGCAGTAGGTGATCGATGAAATGTCCGCGCCGTCCAACGGCACGTTGGCCAGCGCGGCGAGCACGGTGGGCACGGCCGACAGCGAGGTCGGGCGGTACTTCGCCACCAGCTTCCAGTAGTTGGCCAGCACCTCCTTGTTGCGCAGCAGCGAGGGCGTGGGAATGATCACTTCCACGCCCGCCGACAGCGACGAGAGCGAGGCCGGCAGCACGCCCGCCACGTGGAACAGCGGATAGCCGTTGATGGAGATGCCGTTCTCGTTCATGCCCGCGACCTGCACGCTGGCCCAGGCCGTGAACACCTGCGCACCGTGGCTGTGGCGCGCGAGCTTCGGCGCGCCCGTGGTGCCGCCCGTGTGGAAGTAGGCGGCGATGTCGGCGGGTGCGATATCGCGGCCGCTCACGAGGCGGTCGTCGGGTTGCGCGGCGCGCAGCACGTCGAACTCGGCGACTCCTTCGGGCAGCTTGCCGGCGGCGCCGGGCGCCTCGTCGTGCGGTGCCACGCGCAACACAGTGGTCAGCGTCGGCACCTGGCCGCGCAGGCGCATCGCCTTCGACCACATGCCCGATTCGCTGTCCGAGCCGTAGGCGATCAGCACCTTGGCGCGGCCCGCGGTCATCAGCGCGACCAGCTTCTCGTCGGTGAGCAGCGGGTTCAGCGGCTGCACGATGCCGGCCGCCTCGCCGCCCCACAGCGCGAGGTGGTACTCCAGGCAACCAGGAAGGAGCACCGCCACCGCGTCGCCCGGCCCCACGCCCAGCGTGTGCAGCATGTTCGCGGTCTGGTGGATGCGCGCGAGCAGTTCGGCGTACGACCAGCGGATGGGCTCGTCGGCCGGATTGCCGGTGCGCAGGAAGGTCAGCGCGGTCTTGCCGCCGAAGGCATGGCCCGCGTTGCGGAAGATCTCGTAGGTGCTGCGCACCGTGAGCGCCTGCTCCAGCGGCGTTTCTTCGAGCTTGCGGATGTCGGCGAGGCTGCGGACGGGAAGGGCGGGGCGGAACGGCGCGCCGACCGGGGTGCTGTAGTTGTTGTCGTGCCTGTCTGTCATGTCTTGTCTCCTTGGTGTTGTCGCCCTGCCGGCCCGGTTGTTTTACTGGTTCGTGATGTGGTTGTCTCGAATGACCTTGCCCCAGCGCTCGAAGTCCTCGCGCATGCGAACGCCCGTCTGCTCGGGCGTGCGGTAGGCCGAGAAGGTGCCGACGCTCTGGAGCTTGTCCTGCACTTCCTTGTCGGCCAGCGCGGTCTTCAGCTCTGCGCTCATGCGGTCGATCACGTCCTTCGGTGTGCCAGCCGGCGCCAGCAGGCCGCCCCACGAGGTCGCGTCGAAGCCCGGGAAGCCTTGCTCGGCCACCGTCTTCACGTCGGGCAGCAGGCTCACGCGCTGGCCGGAGCCGACCGCGATGGCGCGCAGCTTGCCGGCCTTGATGTGCGGCAGCACGCCCACCAGGTCAGAGAACATCGCGGGCACCTGGCCGCCGATCAGGTCGGTCACGGCCGGTGCGCTGCCGCGGTAGGGCACGTGCTGCATGTCGAACTTGCCGATGTTCTTCAGCTGCTCGGTCGTCAGGTGGCCGAAGCTGCCGGCGCCCGCGCTCGTGTAGTTGAGCTTGCCGCCTTCGGCCTTGGCCTTGGCGATCAGGCCCTGCACGCCGGTCACGTCGGGCAGCGACTTGGGGTTGACCACCAGCACGATCGGCAGGTCATACACCGAACCCACGGGCGTGAAGTTCTTGAAGATGTCGTAGCCCGTGGGGCCGTACAGGTGCGAGGCCAGCAGCGTGGGCGTGGCCAGCATCACGAAGGTGTAGCCGTCGGCCGGCGCGCGCGCTGCCGCGGCGGCGCCCACGGTGCCCGATGCGCCGCTGCGGTTGTCGATCACGATGTTCTGCTTGAGCGCGAGCGACATCTTCTGCGCCACGATGCGCGAGGCCACGTCGGTCGGGCCGCCGGGCGGGAAGGGCACGATCAGCGTGATCGGCTTGGCGGGCCAGGCCTGTGCGAAGGCGGTGCCGGCCACCAGGGGCAGGGCGAGTGCGAGAAGGGCGCGGCGAACGGGACTGCGAAGGGAAGAAAGGGATGCCATTGGGTTTGTCTACTTTGGAAATGCGGGCGCCTGTCTTCTTCAGACGACGCCACTCGTTTTAAGCGCGGCCAGCTTTTCATCCGACAGGCCGAGCAGGGACTGCAGCACGTCGTGCGTGCCTTCGCCCAGCGTGGGCGGCGCGCTGCGTACGGGCAGGCGCTCGCCATCGAAACGGTAGGGCGGCGCCAGCACGTTGACCGTGCCGGCCACCGGGTGCGGCTGCGTGGTGACCAGGCCGGCATCGGTCGCGCGCTTCGATTGCAGCGCTTCCAGCAGGCCCAGCACCTCGCCGCACGGAATGCCCGAGGCGGTGAGCTTCGCAAGCAGGTCGGCGCGCTGGCGCTTCGCCAGTTCGGCGTGCAGCTCGGGCAGCAGCACCGCGCGGTTCGCCGAACGCAGGATGTTGGTCTTGAAGCGCTCGTCGGCCGCGAGATCGGGCCGCTCGATCACGTCGGTGCAGAAGCGCGCGAACTGCGCGTTGTTGCCCACCGTGATGACCAGCGGGCCATCGGCCGCATCGAACACGCCGTAGGGCACGATCGACGGGTGCGAGTTGCCATAGCGTGGCGGGTCTTCGCCCATCAGCAGTGCTTCGAGGCCGTAGTAGGCGGTGATCATCAGGCCGCAGTCGAACAGCGCCATCTCCACATGCCGGCCCTTGCCGGTCTTCTCGCGCTGGTACAGCGCCGCCAGGATGGCTTGTGCCGAATACATGCCGGTGAACAGGTCGACGGCGGCCACGCCGAACTTCAGCGGCGGCTGGTTTGCTTCGCCGTTGAGCGCCATCAGGCCGGCCTCGCCCTGCACCACGAGGTCATAACCCGGGCGCGCGGCTTCGGGGCCGGTGCGGTCGTAGCCCGAAATCGAGCAGTAGATGAGCCCCGGATGCTCCTTGCTGAGCTGTTCATAGCCGAGGCCCAGCTTGTCGATGCCGCCGAACTTGAAATTCTGGATCACCACGTCGCACTGCTTGGCGAGGTCGCGCGCGATCTGCTGGCCTTCGGGCGTCTGCAGGTCGAGCGTGACCGAGCGCTTGTTGCGGTTCACGCTGTTGAAATAGGCGGTCTCGGTTTTGCCCACGCGCAAGCCCCAGTCGCGCGTGTCGTCGCCGCGGCCCGGGTGCTCCACCTTGATGACCTCCGCACCCATGTCGGCCAGCACCATGCCGCACCAGGGGCCCGCGAGGATGCGGGACAGATCGAGGACGCGCACGCCGGCAAGCGGCAGCGAGGAATTCAGCGAAGACATGGCAGCTCCAGAAAAACGAAAAACCTCTGCACCTGCGTGCAAGAGGTTGGAGGGGTGAGCACGGCGCGTGTCAGGACGCGTCCTGCTTCTGGCGGCGCAGTGCGACGAAGTCGGCCTTGCGCTTGCCGAGGAACGCGCCGATGCCTTCGGCTGCTTCGGCGTCCGCCTGCGACTCGACCATGAATACGGCTTCGGCGTCGAGCTGTTCTTCCAGCGTGGCGCGGTGCGCCTGGCGGCACAGCGTCTTGATGCGGGCGCTCGCGCGCTGCGGGCCGCTGGCCACCTTGGCTGCGAGCGCGATGGCTTCGGCCAGCGCGGCGCCCTTGTCGGTGAGGCGGTTGACCGCGCCCAGCGCGTGCAGTCGCTCGGCCGGCATGCGGTCGCCGGTGAGGCACATCTCGGTGAGCACCTGGCGCGAGACGAACTCCGACAGGAAGGCCGTGGCGCCGCCGTCTGGCGTGAGGCCGACCTTGACGTAGGCCACGGTGAAGAAGGCGTCGCGCGCCGACACCAGCATGTCGCAGGCCAGCGCCATCGACAGGCCCGCACCGGCTGCACCGCCTTCGACGGCCGCGATCACGGGCTTGCCGCAATCGCGGATAGCGCGGATCAGGTCGTGCAGGCCTTCGAGCTTTTCGCGGCGTTCCGAGGCAGGCAGCTCGCGGCGCTTGGCCAGCAGGTTGAGGTCGCCGCCAGAGCAGAAGAAATCGCCCGCGCCGGTGAAGACGATGGCGCCCACTTCGGGGTCGTTCTGTGCGTCGGCGAGCGCGGCCGAGAGTTCGGCGTACAGCGTCGGCGTGATCGCGTTGCGTGCGCCGGGGTTGCTGTTGGTGAGGATGCGGACCGCACCCTCCTGCGAGATCAACACCGTCTTGTCTGTCATGCCACGACCTCCTTGCCGAGCGCGATGTAGCGCTGCAGATGGTGGTCTTCGTCGCCCAGCTGGTGGTCGATCATCACGAGGCGCTTGGCATAGTGGGGCATCGGCAGCTCCCACGTCATGCCGATGCCGCCGTGCATCTGAATGCTTTCTTCCGCCACCAGCGCACCGATGCGGCCGATGCTGAACTTGGCGGCCGATAGCGCGCGCTCGCGCGCCAGGCGCTCGTCGGTGTCGATGGCGGCTGCGGCGTTGATGACGGCCGAGCGGGCCTGTTCGATTTCGAGCAGCAGGTCGGCCATGCGGTGCTGCAGCGCCTGGAAGCTGCCGATGAGAATGCCGAACTGCTTGCGCGTGCGCAGGTATTCCAGCGTCGCGGTCTTGGCGGCTTCCATCGCGCCCAGTGCTTCGGCGCACAGCGCGAGCACGCCGCGGCCGATGGCGCGTTCCAGCGTGGCGTAGCCCTGGCCTTCGGTGCCCAGCAGCGCATCGGCGCCCAGCTTCACGCCGTCGAATGCGAGTTCGGCGACACGGCCACCGTCGATGGCGGGGCAGCCGCGCACCGTGAGGCCGGCAGTCTTCGCGGGCACGAGGAACAGCGAGATGCCGGCTTCGTCGTCCACCTTGCCCGAGGTGCGGGCCGAGACCAGGAACAGGTCTGCCTGCTCGCCTTGCGGCACGACGGCCTTGGCGCCGTGGAGCACCCAGCCGTCGCCATTGCGCTCGGCCTTGGTCTGCACGCGCGTGCGCTCGTAGTGCGTGTCTGCTTCGTCGTGCGCAAAGGCCGCAACGGTCACGCCATTGATGATGTCGCCGATCTTTTCCTTCTGCGCGTCGGTGCCGGCGGCGCTGATTGCCTCGCCGACCATCACGGCGCCCAGCAGCGGTTCGATCACGAGGCCGCGGCCCAGTGCCTCGAAGACCACGGCGATGTCGAAACCGCCGCCGCCGAAGCCGCCGTCGGCCTCGCTGAACAGCGCGCCGATCACGCCCAGTTCGGCGAACTGCTGGAAGATTTCCTTGCTGAATCCGTGCTCCGACTTCGCGATGCGGTCGCGCGCGTCGAAGGCGTACTGCTCGCTGATGAAGCGGTTCAGGCTGTCGGCGAGCATGCGCCGGTCTTCGGTGTGTTCGAAGTTCATTGCATGTCTCCTTTACAGGCCCAGGATCATCTTGCTGATGATGTTCTTCTGGATTTCATTCGAGCCGCCGAAGATCGACAGCTTGCGGTTGTTGAAGTAGCGCGAGGCGGCGGCCGATGCGTAGTCGGGGCCGAAGGTCTCGCCCCCGTTCTCGGTATAGCCGTCCTTCAGCGCTTCGGCGATGAAGGGGCGGCCATAGACGCCCATCGCGCGGCGGGCCAGCGAAGAGATTTCCTGGCGGATCTCGGTGCCGCGAATCTTCAGCATCGAGCTTTCCGCGCCGGGCACGCCGCCGCCGGCTACCGCCGCGATCACGCGCAGGTTGGTGGTCTTCATGTTCTCCAGGTCGATCTCGACGCGCGCCATGCGTGCGGCGAAGGCCGGGTCGTCGGCCAGCGGCTTGCCGTTCTTCGTCTGCGTGGCCGCAATGCCCTTCAACTGTTCGAGCGCGGCCACCGAGAAGCCCACGCCCGCGATGTTGGTGCGCTCGTAGGTCAGCAGGTACTTGGCGCAGGTCCAGCCCTTGTTCTCTTCACCCACGAGGTTTTCGGCCGGCACGCGCACGTCGGAGAAGAACACTTCGTTCACTTCATGCTCGCCGTCGAGCGTGATGATCGGGCGCACTTCCACGCCGGGCGAATTCATGTCGATCAGCAGGAAGCTGATGCCTTCCTGCTTCTTCGCCTCGCGGTTGGTGCGCACCAGGCAGAAGATCATGTTGGCGTGCTGGCCCAGCGTGGTCCAGGTCTTCTGGCCGTTCACGATGTAGTGATCGCCCTGCGCGTCGATGCCGCGCACGGCCGATGTCTTCACCGCTGCCAGGTCGGAGCCCGCGCCGGGTTCCGAGTAGCCCTGGCACCACCAGTCGGCACCGTTCAGGATGCGCGGCAGCCAGTAGCTCTTCTGTGCCTCGTTGCCGTACTTGATGAGCACAGGGCCGAGCATGTTCACGCCGAAGGGCACGATGCGCGGCGCAAAGGCCAGCGCGCATTCGTTCTCGAAGATGAACTTCTCGACCGCCGTCCAGCCCGGGCCGCCGTACTGCTCGGGCCAGTGGTTGGCCAGCCAGCCGCGCTCGTTGAGGATGGCGTGCCATTCCTGCATGTCGGCCTTCTCGAGGATCTTGCCGCTGCGCACTTTCTCCGACAGCCGCACGGGCAGCTTTGCTGCAAGGAAGGCGTACACATCGCTGCGGAAGGCTTCTTCTTCGGGGGTGAAGTTCAGGTCCATCGCAGGCTCCTCAATAGATTTCGAACAGGCCGGCCGCGCCCATGCCGCCAGCGATGCACATCGTGACCACGGCGTACTTCGCGCCGCGGCGCTTGCCTTCGATGAGCACATGGCCCGTGAGGCGCGCGCCGGTCATGCCGAAGGGGTGGCCGATGGAGATCGCGCCGCCGTTCACGTTGAGCAGCTCCGACGGAATGCCCAGCTTGTCCTGGCAGTAGATCGACTGCGAGGCGAAGGCTTCGTTGAGTTCCCACAGGCCGATGTCTTGCACCTTGAGGCCGTGGCGCGCGAGCAGCTTGGGCACCGCGAAGACCGGGCCGATGCCCATTTCGTCGGGCTCGCAGCCAGCGACTGCCAGGCCGCGGAAGGCGCCCAGCGGCTTGATGTTGGCGCGCTCGGCGTCCTTCGCTTCCATCAGCACGCAGGCCGATGCGCCGTCCGACAGCTGCGAGGCGTTGCCTGCGGTCACGAACTTGTCCTCGCCCATCACCGGCTTCAGCTTGGCGAGCGCCTCGTAGGTGGTGCCGCGACGGTTGCAGTTGTCTTCGGTGGCGGTGACTTCGCGGTAGCTGACTTCCTTCGTGTCCTTGTCGGTCACGGCCATCGTGGTGGTGCAGGCGACGATCTCGTCCTTGTAGCGGCCGGCGAGCTGCGCTTCTTCTGTCCTGCGCTGGCTCTCGGCCGAGAAGCGGTCCTGCGCTTCGCGGCTGATGTTGTAGCGCTTGGCCACGATGTCGGCGGTCTCGATCATCGCCATGTACAGCGCGGGCTTGTGCTCGACGATCCACGGGTCCATGCCGCTGTCGCCACTGTCGGTGGCGCTGCGCGAGCGGATCTGCGAGATGCTTTCAACGCCGCCAGCGATCATGGCCGGCGCGCCGTCCACCACAATGCGGCCCGCGGCCATCGCAATCGCCTGCAGGCCCGAGGCGCAGAAGCGGTTCACCGTGGTGCCGGCAATGCTGATCGGCAGGCCCGCGCGGATGATGGCCTGGCGCGCGATGTTGCGGCCAGTGGTGCCTTCGGGATAGCCGCAGCCGAGGATCGCATCCTCGATCAGCGCCGCATCGAGGCCCGAGCGCTCGACCGCAGCCTTCACCGCGAAGGCCGCCAGCGTGGGGCCGGGGGTGATGTTGAATTCGCCGCGGTGCGCCTTGGTGAGCGGGGTGCGGGCGGTGGAAACGATGACGGCTTCACGCATGGGAATGTCTCCTGGACGGCTGACTGAGGTGGACTCTGATTACTCGGATTGATTGAGGCTGGCGAAATCGGCGCCTTGCGCGACCAGTTCGACCAGCAGCGGCGAGGGCTTCCAGAAGATCGGGTCTTCCTTCGCAAACTCGCGGATGTCGGCGAGCACCTTGGGCAGGCCCACGGTGTCGGCGTACTTCATCGGGCCGCCGCGGTGGCGCGGGAAGCCGTAGCCGTAGAGGAAGGTCACGTCCACGTCGAGCGGGCGCAGCGCGATGCGCTGGAGCACGACATTGGCGCCCTCGTTGATCATCGCGGCCATGTAGCGACGGATGATTTCTTCTTCGGTGAAGGTGCGCGGCTTGATGCCGGCGCGTTCGCGCTCGGCGTCGATGATGGCCAGCACTTCGGGGTCGGGCTGGCCGGTGCGCGCGCCTTCGGGGTACAGGTAGTAGCCGCGCTGCGTCTTCTGGCCGAACCAGCCGCGCTCGCAGATGCGGTCGGCCACTTGCACGTAGCGCGCCTGCGGGTCGCGCGTGGCGGCCTTGCGCTTGCGCGTGGCCCAGCCGATGTCGCCGCCGGCCAGGTCGGACACCTGGAACGGGCCCATCGGGTAGCCGAAGTTGCGCACCGCCTCGTCGATCTGATATGGCGAGGCGCCGTCTTCCATCATGTGGTCGGCGGCTTGGCGATACACCGCGAGGATGCGGTTGCCGATGAAGCCGTCGCACACGCCGGCGCGCACCGGCACCTTCTTGAGCTTCTTCGCGAGTTCGAAGCCGGTGGCGACCACGTCGGCGCTCACCTTGGCGGGCACCACGATCTCCAGCAGCTTCATGATGTTGGCGGGCGAGAAGAAGTGCAGGCCCACCACGTCCTGCGGACGCGAGATGCTGGCGGCGATCTGGTCGATGTCGAGGTACGAGGTGTTGGTGGCGATCACGGCGCCGCGCTTGCACACGCGGTCGAGCTCGGCGAACACGGCCTTCTTGACGCCCATTTCCTCGAACACGGCTTCGACCACGATGTCGACGTTGGCGAGCGCCTCGTAGTTCGTGGAGCCCGAGAAGCGCGCCATGACGGCGGTCTTGGCCTCGGGCGTCATGCGGCCCTTCTTGATGAGGCCGTCGTACACCTTCTCCACGTTGGCGCGGCCGCGCGCGAGCTGGGTGTCGTCGCGCTCGATCATGGTCACGGGCATGCCCGCGTCGAGCATCGCCACCGCGATGCCCGCACCCATGGTGCCGCCGCCGATGATGCCGGCCGACTCCAGCGCACGCGGCTTCGCGCTCTTGGTTTCGGGCGCCTTCAGCACTTCGCGCTCGGCGAAGAAGGCGTGGATCAGGCCAGCACGCTGCGGGCTGTCGATGCACTGCATGAACAGCTTGCGCTCCAGCGCCATGCCTTCATCGAAGGGCAGCGTGAGCGCGCCTTCGACGGCTTCGATGATCTTCATCGGCGAGAACAGGCCGCGGCTCTTCTTCGCGGTGTCGGCGCGCGCGGCCTCGAGGGCGGCGCGGCTGGCTTCCTTGTCGGCCAGCGCGCCGGCTTCGCGCGTGCGGCGCACCGGGGCCTTGGCGGCGATCAGCTCCTGCGCGTAGGCGAGACCTTCGGCCAGCGCGTCGGCATCGGTGCCGAGACGGTCGACGAGGCCGAGCGACAGCGCTTCCTTCGCGCCCGCATGGCGGCCGCTGAGCATCAGTTCGAGCGCGGGCTTCACGCCGATGAGGCGCGGCGCGCGCTGCGTGCCGCCCGAGCCGGGCAAGAGGCCCAGTGCCACTTCGGGCAGGCCCAGCTTGGCGGTGGGCGAGGCGAGGCGGTAGTGCGCCGACAGCGCCACTTCAAGCCCGCCGCCGAGCGCGGCACCGTGAATCGCGGCGACCACCGGCTTCGTGCTGTTCTCGATCTTCAGGCACGCCTCGGGCAGCGACGGCGGTTGCGGCGTCTTGCCGAACTCGCGGATGTCCGCGCCGGCGATGAAGTTGCGGCCCGCGCCGACGATCAGCACCGCCGCGGCGCCGCTGTCGGCCTCGGCCGCGTCGATGGCGGCCACGAGGCCGCGGCGCACATCCACGCCCAGGGCGTTGACGGGCGGGTTGTCGATGGTCACCACGAACACGTCGCCTCGACGCTGGAAGGTGACGGGACCGTTGGACGTGGAGGGGCTGGGAGTTGTGGTGGCCATGTGCTTGCTTGTCTCTTGCGTTGCGAACCGTGCGGTTCGAGGCTCTGGGGGTGAACCCAGCATTCTTGGCCCGCTGCGCCGCTTTGACAATTGCATAGGCGGTTGACAGACTGTCAAAGAATTTTTGACACAATCGGCCCATGGACCTCCAGTCGCTCACTTTGTTGGTGGAAATTCTTGACGCCGGCAACCTGAGCGCGGCGGCCCGCCGGCTCAAGATGAGCCGCGCCAACGTCAGCTACCACCTGAACCAGCTGGAGCGCTCGGTCGGCGCGCAGCTGGTGCGGCGCACCACCCGGCGCGCCGAGCCGACCGAAATCGGCCTGCGGCTTTACCAGCACGGCGTCGCCATCCAGGGCGAATTGCTGGCGGCGCGCGAATCGGTAACGACGCTGGGGCAGGGCTTGCAGGGCCGCGTGCGCCTGAGCGTGCCCAGCGGCTACGGCCAGTTGGTGATGGCCGACTGGCTCATCGACTTCAAGCGCCAGTACCCCGGCATCGTGCTCGACGTGGTGTTCGAGAACCGCATCGAGGACCTGCTGCGCGACGAAGTCGACATCGCGATCCGCGTGATTCCCGAGCCGCCGCAGAACCTCGTGGCGCGCGAGATGGGGCCGGTGCGCTATGTGGCGTGTGCCTCAACCGACTACGCGGCGAAGAACCCGCTGCCGGTGCAGCTCGACGCGCTGCAGGGCGCGCCGGTGGTCACCGCTGCCGTCATCGGGCGGCAGTTGCGCGTGTCGGCCTACCAGGGCGAGACGCGGCGCGAGGTGATCCTGGAGCCGACGCTTATTTCAGAGAACTTCCTGTTCCTGCGCCAGGCCATCCTCGCGGGGTTGGGCATCGGGCTCGTGCCTGATTACGTGGTGCAGGAAGACGTGCGCCGCGGCGACGTCGTGACCACGCTCGACGATTGGCGCCTGAGCATCTTCGGCACGCAGATGTTCATGCTCTACATGCCGAACCGCCAGCACACGCGGGCGATCCGGACGTTCATCGATTTCATTCTGGAGCGGGTGCGGGTGCCGGAGTGAACCGAAGACGCCGGCACCCGCATCGTGCTCAGGGCACGGTCCGGTAGGTGGTCCGCTGCGACGAGCCCTGGCCCGTGGTCACGACCAGGCGGCTGTTGATCGCAGCCATGCCCGGGGCGTCGCCCATGGTCGTGAGCCGGCTGCGCTCGAGCTGCCAGTTGGCCAGGTCGGTGGTCGACACGGCGCTCTTGCCCGAGCCGTTGTCGGAGAAGGTGCTGGTCGGACTGATGAAGAGCCGGCCATTGAGCACCGCGCATTGCGTGCTGCCCTTGGGGAAGGTCGAAGGGAAGCCGCTGGCCATGGTGAAGGTGGCACCGTCGGCGGACGTGGCCACCTGGTCCCCGACCAGCAGCAGCGAACCCTGCCAGTTCAGCGCGCAGGTCGGATTTCCGAGGGCCGCGGGCAGGCCCTGCGACACCTGCGTCCAGTTGACGCCATCGTTGTCGGACCTCCACACGTTGCGCACGTCGCCGGCCGTGGTGCGGCCTGCCACCACATAAAGCGCATTGCCGACCTTGGCCATCACATGGTTCGCGCGGCCGGGGAATTCGGCTGCGGCTGTCTTCTGCGACCAATCGGTGCCGTCGAATTTCCAGACCTGGTTCTGGTAGGCGCTGGAGCCGGACAACTGCCCGCCACTCAGGTAGATCGCGCTGTCATCGCTTGCGAGAGCGAAACCTTTGGTCAACGGCGTCGGTACCTGGGCAGTGGTCACCTTGGTCCAGGTGCTGCCGATGTCGCCGGAGGTCCAGGTCTCCATCACGTTGGTGTAGAAGCCGGCCGTCACCACGAAGGGAGCGCCGCCGCGGTAGCTGAGCGCGAAGTTGTCGAGGAAGCCGGGCGTTGTCTGCGCCGCTTCCCAGCCCGAGTAGTGCAGCGAAGCCGGATCGATCACCGTGAACTTGTAGGGCAACTGCCACGGCGAGCCCTCGACGGGCTGCGAGCACACCAGCGGGTTGGCGTCGTAGCACACGCGCACTTCGAAGTTGCCCGTGTGAACACCGGGAGCCAGCGCCGGGTTGGTGTTCATGGTGGCCGTGTACTGCAGGCCGGCACTCGAGATCTTGATGTTGGTCGTGATCACGCCCTTGGGCTCGATGATGCCGACGTACACGGGCGCCGAAATGACCTTGGTCGACGTCGCGACGACGGAGAAAGTCTTGGGCGTATTGGGGAACAGCGTGAGCTCGACCGGCGACGGATTGAACGTCAGCCATGCACCGGCCGGATTGGAGGGCGGCGGCGTGCCACCGGTCGGAGGAGGGGTTACCAGCCCGGGGAATCCTCCGCCCCCACCACCTCCGCCTCCACCGCCGCACGAAGCGATCAGACAGGACAGAACGAGCACGCCCAGCGAGGCGGCATAGCGCTTCTTCATTTGTGTCTACCTAGCAAGATTGATCCATACCGGACGCCGGTCACAGACCAACCTCCTCCCTTGCTGCCCCAACACGCTCATCCGCTCTTCCTTTTTTTGCGTGGAAGAAGCGGACCCCGTGCACCCCCTCAGATGCCCGGGACCGACGGCCCATCGATGAACGACGACCGCGCTACATGCTGATACAGCGCGGGAATCCTAATCAGCCGTCAGGGGAAAAACAAGAGTCGAAGCCCCACTACGCCGAGTGCTCCCGGCTCCCCGTCACGCTCTCGTAATACCGTGACTTGTCCACATACATCGCCCGGTCCGCCCGCTGCAGCGCAACCTCCAGCGATTCGTCTCCATGGCAGGTCGCGAGCCCGATGGCCAGGCTCAGGGCATGGCCGCTTTGCCCCGCGTGGAACTGGTTGTTCATTTCGAGCAGCGTGAGGATGCGCTCGCGCATTGCCTCGGCACCGCGCTCGTCGGTCATCGGCAGCAGCACCGCGAATTCGTCGCCGCCGATGCGCGCGGGCCAGGCCGGCGGGTCGACGGCCTTGTCGAGCACCTCGCCCATGCGGCGCAACAGCGAGTCGCCGGCGGCATGGCCTTCCTGGTCGTTGATCTGCTTCAGGCCGTTGAGGTCGATGGCCACGATCGACACCGGCCAGGGGCCCTTGCGCGACAGGCGGTTGAGCTCCTCGGTGTAGTAGGTGCGGTTGCACAGCTGCGTGAGCACGTCGTGCTTGCCGAGGTACTCCAGATAGGCCTCGGCCTTCTTGCGCGCGGTGATGTCCACCAGCGACACCAGCACCAGGTCCCAGGTGCCCTGCCGGTCTTCCTGCACCGCGAACTGCATGTGGATGTTCAGCACTTCGCCCGACAGCGAGTAGTTGAGCACCTCGCGGTGCTGCACGGTCTTGCCGTTCCACAGGTCTTGCAGCTGCTCAGCGAACGATTCGCGCATCTCGTCGCGGAAGATGCGCGAGATGCTGCCCAGCAGCGTGGGCAGGTCGGGCGCGCCGAACATGCGCAGCGTTTCGTGGTTCACGTCGATGACGCGAATCTCCTGCATGCAGCGCGCAACGAAGTCGGGGTGCACCTTGATAAAGGTGGCGAAGTCGGTGATGCCGCGCGCGCGGATGCTCTCGAGCAGCGAGCGCACCGCGCTGAAGTCTTCCACCCACAGAGACACTGGCGAGCGGTCGAACAGGCTGCGCGCATACATGGCGCTCTCGTCGCGCAGGCGCTGCGCGGCCACGCGCTCGGTAACGTCGTCGAGCGACACCAGCACACGGCTCCAGCTGTCTTCATACCCGGGCAGCACGCGGGCGCGCACGCGCACGTCGAGCCGCCGGCCGTCGAGGGCGTAGTTGACGGTCTCGCTCTCGAAGGTGAGCTGGCCGTGCCACAGCTGGTCGAGCTCGTGCACCACGGTGGCCGACATGTCGCCGCGGAACACGCGGTCGAGCGCGCCCAGCAGGGTCTCCTGGCTGTCAGCGGCAAAGAGTTTCAGTGTGTGCTGGTTGACCCGCAGTACTTTCAGCAGCGCCATGCAGTCGCTCACCCGCTGCGGGTCTGCATGCAGGTGTGCCACCAGGTTGGTAACGCCCTCGGCGCGCCAGCCGTCGAGCTTGCGCTTGAGGTCGCCGTAGTCTTCGATCCAGAGCGAGACGGGCGCCAGGTCGAACATGGCGTCGAGGTCGCCGACGGACGGCGGAACCGAAGAAGGGTCGGAAGCGGCTGCGGGCTGGGCCATCGATGAAGCTTTCGAAGAAGCGGCTGCAGCCATGGCTGACGAATGCCGGCGAACTGAAGTCTTAATTATTACCCGTGCACCCGCTGCATTCAGCGGCTGTAGAGGCCCACCACGCTCTGCCCGCCCAGCGCATGGCCCTTGAGCGCGGCCAGCAGCGCATCGCGCGCAAGGCCTGCCGGCAGGCTGCCCGGCGCGAAGTCGGTGGCGACCACGGTCAGCACGTAGTGGTGCGGCCGGTCGCCCACTGGCGGGCACATGCCGCGGTAGGCGGGGGCACCGGCCACGTTCGGGCCCATGGTGAAGTTGAAGTTCGAGCCCGCCTGACCTTCGCCGGCTTTGAGCTCGCCACGCTCGGCCGCGATGTTGTAGGCCACCCAGTGCGACACGCCCAGGCCGGCCGCGCCGTCGGGATCGAACACCAGCACGGCGACCGACTTGGTCTTGGCCGGCAGGTTGCTCCACGCCACGGGCAGCGAGACATTCTTGCCGCCGCAGTCGCCCGCGCCGGCATAGTCGGCCGGAATGACGCCGTTGTCGCCGAAGGCGCTGGACGTGACCTTCATGCCCGTGAAGGACTTGCCCATGCCGGACGACATGCCCGTGCAGCCCGCCATGAGGCCGGCAAAGGCGAGGGCCGTGACCGACAGGGTGAGGGGGTGAAGCCTGTTGTTGCTGCGCATATCTTTTTCTCCTGGAGGGTTGTCTTCGTCTTCATTCGGCCTGGCCGAGCCATACGCTGCCGTCCGCCTTCTCATGCACTGCCAGCGGCGTAAGCCGAGCGCCGCGGCAGGGGCCGCCGACGCATTTGCCGGTGTCGGGCTCGAAGATGGCGCCGTGCCGCGCGCACATCAGAAAGCGGCCTGAACTTTCCAGCACCTGGCCTTCGAAATCAAGCGGGCCGCCCGCATGAGGGCATTGGTTGAGATAGCCGTGCACGCCGCCCTGCCAGCGTACGGCAAAGGCCTGGGCGCCGCCCGGTGCCGTGAAGATGGCAGCGAGGCCGCCATCGGCAAGCGCCGGGGCGATCAACTGGGGCTCTGTCGTGCTCATGGCGAACAGTATCCCTCGCGAGGCGGAAGGCATGCTTTCTGCTGCAATCGCGGCATGACCGATTTTTCTCCCGCCAGCGCCGCATTGCTCGTTGCGCAGCCGCTGACCTCCCAGGCCTTTGCCCCATATGGCACCGTGATCGAGGCGCCCACCGGCGAGGGCCGGCCCATCAACGGCGGCAATGCGCAGCGCTTCGACCTGCTCGATGACCTACAGCTCGACGCCGAAGGCGGCCGGCCGATGCTCGCGCTGTTCCGCGCGCAGGCGCGGCGTTTCCCGCACGAGGTGTCGGAGATGGAGCGCCACGCGCTGGGCAGCCAGACCTTCGTGCCGCTGGGCGACAGGCGCTTCGTGATCGTGGTCGCCCGCGCGGGAGACGCGCCCACTTCGGCGCAGCAGCTCGCGGCCTTCGTCACCGACGGGCGCCAGGGCGTGGTGCTCGCGCCCGGCACCTGGCATCACGCGCTGCTGGCGGTGGATGCGGGCGACTTCGTGGTGATCGAACGCGCGGGGAGCGGTGTCGATTGCGATGTCTGCCTTCTTCGGCAGGGTGGCAGCGTGCAGCTCTGAAGCCCCGGCCTCAGCCCGCGATGCGCTGCGCCAGCGCAACCAGCGAACGGTCCGACCCCGCCGGCCCGAGCAGCGAGATGCCCAGCGGTGCACCGTCGCGCGTGGCCAGCGGCATCGACAGCTGCGGAAAGCCCGCCAGGCCCGCAATGCACAGCATGCGGATCGCGCGATTGCGGTAGTCCTCCAGCGCGGCTTCGCTGTCGCTGCGCAGCGGGGCGATGTCGGGCATGGACGGCATCAGCAGCACGCCGTCGGTGCCGAGCAGTGCAGACAGGTGCTCACGGAACGCGGTGCGGAAGGTGCGGCCCGCCGCAACCTGCGCATCGGTCACTTCCCGCGACCACGCAAAGCGTTCGGCCACGCCCGGGCCAAGCGGCGGCGCGTAGCGTTCGATCAGCGGGCCATCGGTGAGCCAGGCTTCGCGCGACTGCAGGTAGCGGAAGTTCCAGTACATCGTGTCGAAGGATTCCAGCGCCACCGTGGTGCCCTTGGCGGCACCGAGCAGGCCCTGCACGCGGTCGGCCGCGCCCTTCAGCGCCTCGATTGCGGCGGGCACGGCCAGTGCCCAGACATCGTCGGGCCGCAGCAGCCGCACGCGTTCGGGCAGGGCTGCCGCATCGGCGCCCAGCAGCACGTCGGCCACGCGCGCGAAGGTGCCGATGTCGCGCGCGAACCAGCCGCAGGTGTCGAAGCTGGGTGCGAGGTCGAGCGCGCCTTCGAGGCTCACGCGGCCGTGGGTGGGGCGCAGGCCGTACAGGCCGCAGTGGTTGGCTGGCGCGCGCACCGAGCCACCAGTGTCGGTGCCCAGCGCGAAGTCGCACAGGTTCGACGACACGGCCGAGGCCGAGCCCGACGACGAGCCGCCGGTGATGCGCGTGGGCGCGCCGCCGTTGATTGGCGCGCCGAAGTGCGCGTTGTTGCCGTTCATCGAGAACGCGAGTTCGTCGGTCACGGTCTTGCCGGCAAAGCGCGCGCCGGCATCGAGCAGCTTCTGCACGGTGGGTGCGGTGCGGGTCTTGATGCCTGACATCGCCAGCACGATGGGATTGCCGCCGCCCGTGGGGTAGCCGGCCACATCGAACAGGTCTTTTGCTGCAAAGCTCAGGTCGGCCAGCGGACCGGTCGCGGCGCGCGGCACCGGCGCATCGGGGTACGGAACGAAGGCGTGGGCGGGGTCGTGCAGTGGCATGGCGATGAAAGGTGTTGAAGAGGTTGTCTGTCAGGCGACGAGCACCGGCGCAATGGCGGCGGCCGCATCGGTGTGGATGCAGCGCACGCGGTGGTTCGGCGCAAGCTCGACCACCGGTGGTTGCGCGGCGCGGCAGGCGTCGCTTGCGAGCGCGCAGCGTTCGGCGAAGGCGCAGCCGGGCGGCAGCGCGGACAGGTCGGGCGGTGCGCCACCGATGGTTTCGAGCCGCGTGCCGCGCGCCAGCGCACCGTGCGCGCGGCTCTTGAGCAGCGCAATCGTGTACGGATGGCGCGGCGAGCGGATCAGCTCGCGCGCAGTGCCTTCCTCGACGATGCGGCCCGCATACATCACGGCGATGCGGTCGGCCACCTCGACGGCGGCGCCGATGTCGTGCGTGACGAAGATCACCGACAGCCCCAGGTCGCGCTGCAGCTCGCGCAGCAGCAGCAGGATCTGTATCTGCACCGTGGCGTCGAGCGCGGTGGTGGGCTCGTCGGCCAGCAGCAGCTGGGGCTTGCAGGCGAGCGCGAGCGCAATCATGGCGCGCTGGCGCATGCCGCCCGACATCTCGTGCGGATAGGCCTGCAGGCGCCGCTCGGGGCTCGGAATGCGCACGCGCTCGAACAGCGCCAGCGCGCGTTGTTGAGCCTCGGCCTGTGTGACGGATTCGTGCCGGCGGATCGACTCGACGATCTGCGCGCCCACCGAATACACAGGGTCGAGCGCCAGCAGCGGCTCCTGGAAAATCATCGACGCGACCTTGCCGCGGAAGTCGGCCAGTTCGCGCTGCGACATCGCGAGCACGTCGCGGCCTGCCACCTGCACCATGCCGCCCATGCGGGTGCGGCGCTCGGGGTGCAGGCGCAGCAGGGTGCGCATGGTCACGCTCTTGCCCGAGCCCGATTCGCCGATCAGCGCGACGACCTCGCCGCGCTGCACTTCGAGGCTCACGCCGCTGACGGCGTGCACCGGCTTGCGTCCACCGCTGAAGGTAACGCTGAGGTCGCGCAGGCGGACCATCGGTTCGTTGTTGTCGCTCATGCTGCTTGCCCCGCGGTTTCGATGGCCATCGGATGCCCGCTGCCCACCTCGTGGATCAGGCAGCTCACCGCGTGCTGCGAGCCGGTGACGATGCGCTCGGGCACGACCTTGCTGCACACCGGCGCGGCGAGCGCGCAGCGCGGATGAAAGCGGCAGCCCGAGGGCGGGTTGATGGGGTTCGGCGGATCGCCAGCGAGCGCGGCTTCTTCGGTGCGGTGGTCAGGGTCCATCGACGGCATGGAGGACAGCAGCGCACGCGTGTAGGGGTGCGCGGGCGCCTCGTACAGCGCATCGGCCGGGCCGATCTCGGCCACCTGGCCGAGGTACATCACCATGACGCGGTCGCTCACGTAGCGCACCACGTTGAGGTCGTGGCTGATGAACACGTAGGTCAGCCCGAACTCGGTCTTCAGGTCGAGCAGCAGGTTGATGACCTGTGCTTCCACCGACTTGTCGAGCGCGGAGACGGCTTCGTCGAGGATCACCATGCGCGGCTGCAGCGCCAGTGCCCGCGCGATGTTCACGCGCTGCCGCTGGCCACCCGAGAGTTCATGCGGGTAGCGTTCGGCAAAGCGTTGCGGCGACAGTCCCACGCGCGCGAGCAGGTCGCGCGCCCGTTCCACCGATTCGCGTCGCGGCACGCCATGCACCTGCGGTCCGAAGGCGATCGAATCTTCGATGGTGAGGCGCGGATTCAGCGAGGCGTAGCTGTCCTGGAACACCATCTGCACTTGGCGACGGAATTCTTTCAGCGGCAGGTCGCGGCTGCCGACTTCGCGGCCGTCGAACACGACTTCGCCGCGTGTGGGTTCGATGAGCTGCATCAGCAGGCGGGCGGTGGTCGACTTGCCGCAGCCCGATTCGCCGACCACGCCGAGCGTTTCGCCCTTGAGCACTTCGAAGTCCACGCCGTCGACTGCGCGCACAACGCCGCCGCCGCGGCCCAGGGGGTCTTTCTTCAGGGGGAAGTGCTTGACCAGGCCCTTGATCGTCAGGAGCGGTTGGGCTGGGCCGCCGATGTCTTTGGGTGCGTCCATTTTGTTAGCTCCTGGTCACTGCATTCGGGGTGCGTGCGAATGACACCGGGTGCTCCCCTCCGCGAATGTCCCCCGCCTTCGGCTCCTCCTTTATTTCGCTGCGGGGAGCACCCGGTGCCATTCGCACATGAGCGCAGCTGTTGTGCTGGCCGATCAACCGCTGCGCTGGACGATCACGTCGATGGGGTGCCTTGCGCAGCGAAATAAAGGAGGAGGCCGCAGGCCGGGGGACATTCGCGGAGCAAGGTACCCCATCGACGTGAGCGCACCCCGAATCGCAGCGATTCAAAAAGCGGAATGCCATGCTCACCCCTTGTTGTCCATGGCGGACCGAAGCCCGTCAGACAAGATGTTGAAAGAGATCGAAGTGATGAAGATCATCGCGCCCGGCAGCGCCGCGACCCAGGGCTGCACATAGATGGCGGTGCGCAGCGTGTTGAGCATCAGCCCCCACTCGGGCTCCGGTGGCTTCACGCCGAGACCGAGGAACGACAGGCCCGAAGCCAGGATCATCGACACCGCGATCAGGCTGGTGGCGTACACGAAGATCGGCCCGAGCACATTGCCCAGCACATGCACCCGCACGATGGTGAAGGGGCTGGCGCCGGAAGCGCGCGCCGCTTCCACGTAGTCGCGGGTGCGCACCTGCGTGGTCACGCTCTCGGCCACGCGCGCGATCTGCGGAATGAACACGATGGTCAGCGAGATCAGCGAATTGACCACCCCCGCACCCAGCGTGCCCGACAGCGCGATGGCCAGCAGCACCGACGGGAAGGCGTAGAACACGTCGATGGTGCGCATGATCAGCGTGTTGGTCAGCCCGCCCGCGTAGCCCGCGACGATGCCGATGATCGTGCCCAGCACGAAGGCGCACAGCACCGGCGTGATGCCGATGAACAGCGACAGCCGGGCGCCGACGATGAGGCGCGAGAGCATGTCGCGGCCCAGCTCGTCGCTGCCGAAGGGCAGGCCCTCGGTGCCGATGGGCTTCAGGCGCTTGAGCATCGACGACTGGTATGGGTCCGATGGTGCGAGCCAGGGGCCGAAGATTGCGAGCGCGATCAGCAGCAGCACGACGATGGCCGCGCCAACGGCGACCGGGTCGCGGCGGAAGCGCAGCCAGACCGAGGCCCAGTAGCCGCGCGAGCGCTGGGCCGGCAGCGGCTCGACGGCCGCGGCAACGGAGGAGGGGGTGAGCACGGAGGACATGGTCTTTCAGGCCCGGGCAATGCGTGGATCGAGCAGGGTCTGCAGCACATCGACGAGCAGATTGAGCACGACGAAGAACAGCGCAAGCACAAGGATCGTTCCCTGCAGCAGCGGCAGGTCGCGCTGGAAGATGGCCGAGTTCAGCAGGAAGCCGGTGCCCGGCCACGAGAACACGGTTTCGATGAGGATCGAGCCGCCGAGCAGATAGCCCAGCTGCAGGCCCATCACCGCCAGTGCCGTGGGCGCCGCGTTCTTCACCATGTGGCGGAACACGCCGAGGTGCGTGAGCCCCTTGGCGCGCAGGCCGACGATGAATTCCTGGTCGAGGATGTCGGCCACCAGCGCACGCACCGTGCGCGCGATGATGCCCATGGGAATCACCGACATCGTGAGCGCCGGCAGCAGCAGGAACTGCAGGTGCTCCCAATTCCAGGCCCAGTCGTCCGAGCCGCTGGGGCCTGCGCCGGTGGCCGGCAGCCACATGAGCTGCGACGAGAACACGATGACCATCACCATGCCCAGCCAGTAGTGCGGCACGCTCACACCCAGCACCGAGAACATCGAGGCCAGGCGGTCGACCCACGAGTTGCGGAAGTAGCCCGCCACGAAGCCGAACAGGCAGCCCAGCACGAAGCCGATGAAGGTGGCCACCACCGCGAGCCGCAGCGTGTTGCCCACGGCGGTGAACACCTCGCCGGCCACCGCGCGGTTGCTGGCGATGGACACGCCCAGGTCGCCGTGCATCGCGCGCCACAGCCACATCACGAACTGCTCGGGCAGCGAACGGTTGAAGCCGTAGAGCTCGCGCAGCTGCGCCTGCAGGTCGGCTGAAGCATCGGGCGGCAATATCGACACCAGCGGATCGCCCGGTGCGATGTGCACGAGCAGGAAGCACACGAGGGCCACGCCGATCATGATCGGCACGGCGTAGATCACGCGGCGCAGGAGGTAGGCGAACATTGGCTGGCTCGTGGCTGGCTGAAAAGAACGCTCAGTCCATCGTCATCGTGGCGATGTCGATGAACCAGCTCTTGGGCTGCACCACGTTCTTGACCTTGGCCGACATGGCGCGCGGGCCCACGTCGTGCGCAATCCACACGAAGGGCGCGTCGTCCACGATGTGCGTGTGCAGCTTTGCGAGTGCGGCGTCGCGCGCCTTGTCGTCGAAGCTGGTGCGCGCATCGGCCACCAGCTTGTCGACTTCGGGGTTGCCGTAGTAGCCCCAGTTGTTCGACACCGGCGGGAAGGCCTTGGTGCTCACGAAGCGCACCATCGCGAAGAACGGGTCCATGGCCGCGAAGCTGATGTTGACCGCATTGGCGCCGTTGGCCGACGGGTCTTTTACGCCCTTGCGCCAGTTGGTGAAGAGCGTGTTCCATTCGATCACGTCGAACTGCACGTCGAAGTAGCACTGCTTGAGCGACTGCTGCGCGAACTCGTTCATCGGCAGCGGCTGCATCTGGCCCGAACCCGAGGCAGAGATCTGCACCTTCACCTTGATCGGCTTGGCGGCCGAGTAGCCGGCCTGGGTCATCAGCGCCTGCGCGGCCTTCACGTCGTATTTGATGTCGAAGGTGGGCTTGCCGAACCACGGGTGGCCCGGGGGCACCGTGCCCTTGGGCTCGGCCATCATGCCGCCCAGCAGCTGCTTCATGCCGCCGCGGTCGATGCACAGGTTGGCCGCCTGGCGCACGCGCTTGTCGAGCCAGGGCGAGCCTTCGGCGAACGAGAGCTGCCATGGCCACACGTGCGGTTGCGCGTTCGAATAGATCTTGAAGCCGCGCTGCGTGATCTGCGCCATCGCGTCGGGCGCGGGCGCCTCGATCCAGTCGACCTGGCCGCCCAGCAGCGCAGCGGTGCGCGCATTGGCCTCGGGCATCGGCAGCATCACGACCTTGTCGATCTTCGGCACGCGCTTGGCGTCCCAGTAGCCCTTGTTGGCGGCCAGCTCAAGGCGCTCGCGCGCCACGAAGCGGGTGACCTTGAACGGGCCCGAGCCGGCGGGGTCGGCGGCGAAGGCAGTCCAGGCGGCCTTGGCCTTGTCTGCGGGCGTGGCGCCGGCGGCGGCATCGAACTTCTTCTGCCATTGCGCGGGCGAGGCCATGAACAGGTTCGTGAGGTTGATCGGCAGGAAGGCGTCGGGCTCGCTGGTGGTGAGCTCGACCGTCGTGTCGTCGATCTTGCGCGCCGACTTGAGCGTGGGCATGCGCGAGGCCGTCACGCCGACCTGGCTGGGGTCGAACTGCGCGGCTTCCTTGTCGAGCACCTTCTGCACGTTCCACACCACGGCGTCGGCGGTGAAGGCCGAGCCGTCATGGAACTTGACGCCGGGGCGCAGCTTGAAGACCCACTTGGTCTTGTCCTTGGCGTCCACTGCCCACGAGGTGGCGAGGCCGGGAATCAGCACGCTCGGTGCGTCGGCCTTCGACAGGTCCCACTGCGTGAGCGAGTCGTAGATCGGAATGCCGGTGAAGCGGTTGCCCTCGAAGCCCTGGTCGGGCTGGCCCAGCGTGCGCGGAATGTCGGCTGCCGTCATGGCGATGCGCAGCGTCTTTTCCTGGGCCATCGCATGGGGCGCGGCCAGGGCCAGGATGGCGAGCGCCGCGCATGCGGCCAGGGGTTTCAGGAACAGGGCAGGGGCAGCACGCTTCACATGGAACTCCGTTGAGTTGGAATGGCGGAAAGGACGAAAAAAACTCTCAAGCACGACATGTGCCAACAGGCGGTCAGCCCCTGCCCGGCCTAGGGCCATGACAGCGCGATCTCGCGCCTTGCGCAGCGCAGGTCCATCTCGAATTCCATGTCCACGATCGGCGGCCGCGCGAGGTGCCAGGTCAGGCCGGTGGTGAGTGCGCCGCGCTGCACGATCTCGTCGAACACCAGCGCGCCGATGTCATGCACCGTATAGGCCTGCACGGCCGCTGCATCGCGCCAGCTGAAGCCCAGCACGGCGAGGCGGCGCTCCATTTCCGTCATCACGTAGCCGAGCTTGGCGCGCAGGCCGTCGGGGCTGGTGTCGCCCAGGCGGACCATCACGTCGCGGTAGCTGGCATGGCCGTCGGGCGCTTCGCCGCCGCCGGAGACCACGAAGCTCGGCGGCCCGGCATCGTCGTCGGCCGGCACGGTGTACGAGAAGGCCTGGAAGGCCGGCGTGGCCGGTGCACCGATGCGCGGGCACACGTTGGTGCGCGCCACCGGGTTGTGGTCGCCGCGCAGCAGATGCCAGCGCTCGAGCGTGCCAGCGTAGATGCGGTTGAAGTCGTGAAAGCCGCGCTCGGAGAACGGCGCGGGCGAGCGCAGTTCGCAGGCGCACAGCGCGGTGAGCGGCCGGCCGATGGCGCCCAGATGCGCCGCGATGGCATCGAAGCCATCAGCCAGCGGCACGGCCTGCTGGAAGCGCACCCGCTCGATGGCGAAGCCGGGCAGCGCCGCCACGCCGGCGGAATACTGGAACACGCCCTTCGCGTAGCGGTAGCCGCCTTCGGGGAACGCAGTGGTTTCGTCGGTGCTTGTGGTCGTCATGCCGCCCAATGTAGGGAGCGGCGAGGCCGGCGGGAAGGCTCATTTCTGCACGCGCGTGTTGCCGGAATCAGAACGCGGCACTGCATTGGAGCCGTAGCGCCCCATGCTGGTGGCCAGCATTTCGAGCAGCGCGCGCGACGCCGGCGACTGGCGCTGCCCCGGCATCGTGAGCAGGCTGGTCGCGGTGGCGGCAAAGTCGCGCTCCTGCAGCGGCACGGCGCACAGGTCGCCGTTCGACACCTCGTGCAGCGCCGCATAGCGCGGCAGGAAGGTGATGAGGTCGCTGTTGCGCACCACGCCCTTGGCCATGTCGAGCGTGCTGGTCTCGATCACCAGGTCGAGCGACACCTGCGTCTTCGACGCGATGCGGTCGACCAGGTGGCGAATCTGGAACGAGCGGTCGGGCAGCGCCACGCGATGGCCCTCGAGTTCGCGGAACGACACGCTGCGCCGCCGCGCCAGCGCATGCGTGGGTGCGACGATGGCGCACAGCGGCTGCTCCAGCCGCGCATGTTCGCGGAAGGCGTGGCGTTCGGGCAGGTTGAAGGCCAGCGCGATGTCGATGCGGCCTTCCTGCAGCGCCTCGAGCACCGCGCGCGAGCCCACCACCGAGGCCTGCAGCTTCACCTGCGGATGCCGCTTCTGGAAGCGCGCCAGGTTGTTCGCAAGGAAGTGGCTGACCATGCCCTCGATGCTGCCGACGCGCACCGTGCCGGCGGGCTGGCCGATCAGTTCCTGCAGCGCGCCGCGCAGCGCCTCGCTGCTCTGCTGGGCCTGGTCGGCATGTGCCAGCACCAGCTCTCCGGCCGGCGTGAGGGTGGTGCGGTTGGCGCGGCGGTCGAGCAGGGCGGTCTGCAGTTCGCCTTCGAGCTTGGCGATCTGGCGGCTGATGGCGCTCGGCGCCACGCCCAGTTGCTCCGCGGCGCGGCGCAGCGAACCGGCCTTGGCGGTCTCGCGAAAGTAAAGCATTGCCGTGGACAGCATGGCGGTTTCCTGTTTTTTGTTCTCGGGAGGCCTGGGCCGGCCGAACCTTCGGCCGAATGGCACAGCACGTCAAGCAACGGGCGTGCCCCGGGGCATGCGGGGTCGCCGTCCCGGATATGCCGTCCGACCGATGGACGCGGCGGTGCCCGCTTTTGACAATGCAACCGATTGCACCGAAAGTCTGTGGGGCGAAGGGAACAGAACCGATGACAACACTGACGCAGGGTGCGCGTGGCGCCGACGTTCGCAGATTGCAGGAGGCATTGAACCGGAAGCTCCAGCCGAGCCCCGGGCTCGCGCTCGACGGCGACTACGGCCCGATCACCCGGATGGCGGTGCGCCGCCTGCAGATCGCGAACTGGCTCGCCGAAGACGGCGAGGCCGGCCCCTGCACGCAGAACCTGGTGTTCGGCAACGAGTGCCACGCGCCGATCCTGCATCCCGTCGCGCTGATTCCACAGCCCACGCCCGCCCAGTGCTGGGCCGCCTGCACCGCCATGATCACGCGCTCCAACGTGCAGGCGGTGGTGGCGCGCACGCCCACCGAGCTGATCGGCGACGACGGCGGCCTGCGCACCTTCGCGAATGCCGACGACGCCATGACGGCCGATGCGCTCTTTGCGTCCGCACACGGCCTGACGGTGCGCCCGCCGGCGCCCTGGTCGGTAGGCCAGTTGCGGGCCGCACTGCAGCACGGGCCGCTGATGTTCGATCTGCCATGGGGTGCGAGGGGGTATGCCGCCGGTGTCGGCTGTCCGGGCCACATGGTGCTCGTCGTGGGCATTCGCGGCGACGACGATCCTGGCGGGCGCGGCACCACGCTGCGAATCTTCGACCCCTGGCCGCCGGGCAAGGGGGCGCGCAGTTCGGTCAACCATGTCAAGTGGAGCCAGCAGGTGCCCCGGAGCGCCTGTCGCGTGTTCTTGCATCCGTAGCCCGGCGGGAGGGCGCCAGGGGGGCGATGCGACAATCCCAGCGCCATGACAGACACCCTCACGATCACCCGCCCCGACGACTGGCACCTGCACGTGCGCGATGGCGCCGCCCTCGAAGCCGTCGTTCCCCACAGCGCGCGCCAGTTCGGCCGCGCGCTGATCATGCCCAACCTGCGCCCCCCAGTGACCACCGCCGCACAGGCCGTGGCCTACCGCGACCGCATCCGCGCCGCCGTGCCCGAAGGCACGGCCTTCGAGCCCGTGATGTCGCTCTACCTGACGGACAAGCTGCCGCCCGAAGAAATCGCCCTTGCCGCCGAAGCCGGCGTGCGCGCGCTCAAGCTCTACCCGGCCGGCGCCACCACCAACAGCGATGCCGGCGTGACCGACATCCGCAAGACCTACAAGACGCTCGAAGCCATGCAGAAGCACGGCCTGCTGCTGCTGGTGCACGGCGAAGTGACCGACCCGGCCATCGACCTGTTCGACCGCGAAGCCGTGTTCGTCGACCGCGTGATGATTCCGCTGCGCCGCGACTTCCCCGAGCTGAAGGTGGTGTTCGAGCACCTGACCACGAAGGAAGGCGCCCACTACGTGCGCGACGCCGACCGCTTCACGGCAGCCACCATCACCGCGCACCACCTGCTGTACAACCGCAACGCCATCTTCACCGGCGGCATCCGCCCGCATTACTACTGCCTGCCCGTGCTCAAGCGCGAGACGCACCGCGTGGCGCTGGTCGAAGCAGCCACCAGCGGCAGCGACCACTTCTTCCTGGGCACCGACAGCGCGCCGCACCCGGCGCACCTGAAGGAACATGCGCTGGGTTGTGCCGGCTGCTACACCGCGCTCACGGCCATCGAGCTGTACGCCGAGGCCTTCGACAGCGTGAACGCGCTCGACAAGCTCGAAGGCTTCGCAAGCTTCCACGGCCCTGATTTCTACGAACTGCCGCGCCACACGGACACCATCACGCTCAAGCGCGAAAGCTGGACCGTGCCCGAGACCGTGCCCTACGGCGATGCCACGCTCAAGCCTTTGCGCGGCGGTGAGACGATCAACTGGAAGCTCTCATGACACCGACGCTGCGCGTGATGCTGCTGATCGACGCCGACAACGTTTCGGCCGATGTGATCGAACAGGCCGTGCAGCGCACGATGGACGAATACGGCGCCATTCACGTGCGCCGTGCGTACTGCAACGCCGAGATGGCGGTGAACCGGCAGGCGATGTTCAAGCGGCTGTCGGTGCGGCCGATGGTGAACCTGTCGGCCGGCAAGAACAGCACCGATATCGCGCTCTCGGTCGATGCGATCGACCTCGCCATCAACGAGCGGCCTGATGTGGTCGTGCTGGTGTCTTCCGACTCCGACTTCGCACCCCTCGTGATCCGCCTGCGCGAAAAGGGCTGCCGCGTCTGCGGTATCGGCCAGCAGGGCAAGACGGGCGAAGAGACGGTTGGCGTGTACGACGCCTTCATGGATCTCGCGCACCACGCAAGCACGAAGCCTGCGGTGCGCACTGCGCCGGCGAAGAAGTCGGCTGCGGCCAAGTCGGCGCCCGCGAAGACCGCGCGGGCCAAGGCAGTGCCTGCTGCCAAGAAGGCCGCGGCCAAGACACCGGCGCGCAAGACGGCGAAGGCTGCCAAGGCCGCGCCGCCACCGCCGCAGCAACAGCAAACCTCGGAAGCGGCCGAATTCATCCTGCAGGCCGCGCCGGCCTTGCGCAGCGGCAACGAGGTGCCGCTCAACGACGTGGCAAAGGCCCTGCGTACCGCCGGCCTGCTTGGCAAGCACGGCAGTTCGCTCAAGCTCTTCGACAAGCTCACGGCGGAGTTCGCGGTGATGCAGCACCCTGACCGCATCCGCTGGACGGGCGCGCCCGCGCTTTGATCCTGCCGGCGGTTGATTGGGCGCAGCCCTGGCTTGCGCCTTATCGCAAGCACGGTGAAGCGGTGGCAGGGTCCGCGCATGGCTGCGTGGCAACGGCCCTCCAGAGCGTCAAGCCCGCGCAGGCGCCCGATTTCGTACAGCAGGACGCGCTGCCTGCATGCCAAGCCTACGAGGCCCACATCTTCCAGACCCGCACGGTCCCCACGCGCGACAACCTGCACGATCTTTTCAACGGACTCGTGTGGCTCACCTTTCCGCAGACCAAGCGCCGCCTCAACGAACTGCAAGCGGCCGAGATCGCGCGCAGCGGCGTCGCCGCCGTGCGTGGGCCGCTGCGCGATGCGCTCACGCTGTTTGACGAGAACGGTGCGGTGCTCGATGCGCCTCCCGCGCTCTGGCAGGCGCTGATCGCGCGCGACTGGCACACGCTGTTCGTCACGCAACGTGGGCTGTGGAGCGAAGCCCGCCTGCTGCTGTTCGGCCATGCACTGCTCGAAAAGCTGGTCACGCCGCGCAAACCGATCACCGCGCACGTACTGCTGACGCACGACGCGACCGGGCTGGCGGCGTTCGATGACGAGCGCATGGCACAGGCGCTCGACGCGCGGCAGCTCGAATGCAAGCCCTTCGTGCCGTTGCCGGTGCTCGGCGTGCCCGGCTGGTGCGGCGACAACGAGGCGGCGGCGTTCTATGCCGATCCGCAGGTTTTCAGGCCCTTGCCGGGCCGGGGATTACCGGGGGCATAGAACTTTTGCTCCTATCATGGCTCTACCGGCTGCCGCCGACCGGAGCGCCCAGAACGCACTACAACACCCAGGGCCTCCATGCCATGCACGGCTTGAAGAGAGCCCCGGGGTCCTCATCTAGGTGGCAGATTTCCCCACGGAGAATTCAACTTGAAACGTATCCTTCTGTTCGTTTTGACCAATGTGATGGTCGTCGCGGTGCTCGGCGTGGTCGCCAGCCTGCTGGGCGTCAATCGCTTCCTCACGGCCAACGGGCTCAACCTCACGGCGCTGCTCGGCTTCGCGCTGGTGATGGGTTTCGGCGGCGCGATCATCTCGCTGCTCATCAGCAAGCCCATGGCCAAGTGGACCGCCGGCCTGCGCATGATCGACAACCCCCAGTCGCCCGATGAGGCCTGGATTGTCGGCACGGTGCGCAAGTTCGCCGACAAGGCCGGCATCGGCATGCCCGAGGTCGGCATCTTCGAAGGCGAGCCCAATGCCTTCGCAACCGGCGCGTTCAAGAACTCGTCGCTGGTGGCGGTGTCCACCGGCCTGCTGCAGGGCATGACGCGCGAGGAAGTCGAGGCCGTCATCGGCCACGAGGTGGCTCACATCGCCAATGGCGACATGGTCACGATGACGCTCATTCAAGGCGTGATGAACACCTTCGTCGTGTTCCTGTCGCGCGTGATCGGCTATGCGGTAGACAGCTTCCTGCGCCGCGGCGACGACCGTTCGTCGGGCCCCGGCATCGGCTACTACGTGAGCACCATCGTGCTGGACATCGTGCTCGGCTTTGCCGCCGCGATGGTGGTGGCCTGGTTCTCGCGCCACCGCGAGTTCCGCGCCGATGCCGGTGCTGCCGCGCTGATGGGCCAGAAGCAGCCGATGATCAATGCGCTCGCGCGCCTCGGTGGCCTGCCGGCCGGCGAACTGCCGAAGGCCGTGGAAGCCATGGGCATCACCGGCAGCATCGGCAAGCTGTTTGCCACGCACCCGCCGATCGAAGAGCGCATTGCTGCGCTGCAGAACGCGCAACGCTGATCAGTCGGTCGCGGCAGGTCCGCGGCGCCATGAAAAAAGCCGCCACATTGCTGTGGCGGCTTTTTCGTTTGTGTGGCGTGTTCAGTCTGCGGCGGGTGCTTCGGGCGCCTCGACGGCCTGCGTCGCTGCAGGCGTTGTGGCCGGCGCCGCAGGTGCCTCGCGATCGGCGCGCGCGCGTTGCAGCGTGCGCGTCACATCGCCAGGCTTCATGCCGTACATGTCGGCGAACTCCTGCTCGCTGCGGCCGCTGGCCTCGAAGGCGCGCAGCAGCGCCTCGCGCTTGGCGGCCTGCTGGGCGAGTTCGGCCAGGGCCTCGTCCACCACGGCGTTGTTGTTCTCGTCACGCGAGCGCACCAGCACCGCATAGGCCTCGCGATCCAGGCCCGAGGCCTCGACGGCCTTGGCGATGCGCGCGACCAGCTGCGGGCGCAGGTCTTCGCCGTTGGCACGCTGCAGGCGGCGGCGGTGCAGCTCGAGGATGGCGTGGTGCACGTGCTCCGGCGCGACCGGGTCGAGCGCGTTGCCGTCGAGGTCATGGCGCGCCAGGCCGGCGGCCACGGCTTCCAGGTAGCGCGTGGAGCGCGCGTGCTGGCCCATGGCGATCTTCAGGTCTTCGGCCTTGAAGTCTTCGGGGTGGCGCGCGAGCAGTTCCTCGTACACGCCGAGCTTCAGCGGCACGAAGCGCGCGCCGAAGAGCTGCGGGTACAGCTCGAACAGGCGCTCGAGCACCGGGTTGACCTTGCGCGGCGCGCGCTGCGGTTGAGCCGGTGCCTGGCCCTGGGCCTGGCCTTGCGCACCCTGCTTGCGTGGTTGCTGTTGCTGCCGCTGCGGGCGCTGGTTGCCTGCGCCCTGGTTGTTCTGGCGGGGCGGGCGGGGCTGGCGAGGTTCGCGAGGTTGCTGCGCGGGAGTTTCCGCGCTGGTGCTCGTGCCCGCATCCGCATCGGGGCCGGCCTGCAGCTGCTTCAGCTGATCGGCCATGTCCAGTTGCTGACGCCGGGGCGGGCGCGCGTTCGTCTTCGGGGTGGCGGTGGAAGCGTCGGTCATGCGGGGGGCGCGGCGAGGGTCGCGATGGAATGAAAGAGGAAAGAAATGAAGTCCGGTTTGGCGCCTTCAGCGCGGCCGGAACATCCTGAAGAGATTGTCGGGGCTGACTTCGAAATAGTCCGCCGGTCCGCCGCCGCGCAAGATGGGCTGCGCCGCGGCGGTGTCGTAGATGCCGTCCTTCAGCAGGTGGCGCGCAATGTGCACGCCCACCACTTCGCCGAGGACCAGCCAGGTTTGCACGGGCGTGCCGTCCGCGCCCTCGAGCTGCAGGATCTGCGTGAGCCTGCATTCGAAGGACACGGGGCTCTCGGCCACGCGCGGCACCGCGATGGTTTTCGAGGCGGCGGTCGTGAGCCCGGCGAGCTCGAACTCGTTCACCTCGGGCGGCACGGCGGCGCACGAGCGGTTCATCTGCTCGGCCAGCGGCCGGGTTGCCAGGTTCCAGCCGAACTCGCGCGTCTGGCGGATGTTGTGCAGGCTGTCCTTGGCGCCGATGCTGGCGAAGCCGACGATGGGCGGCGTGTAGTTGAAGGCGTTGAAGAAGCTGTAGGGCGCGAGGTTGAGCACGCCGTTCGCGTCCTGCGACGAGATCCAGCCGATGGGGCGCGGCCCGACCATCGCGTTGAACGGGTCGTGCGGCAGGCCGTGGCCCTTGGCGGGCTCGTAGAAGTGAAAGTCGTCGTTCGCCATCGATGTCCTCAATGGCCCAAGGCTGAAGCTTGCGCCGCCTGCCGGCCGATCAGCAGCCGGAACGGCAGCAGCATCAGCACGCCGACGGCGAGCTTCACGGCGAGGTCGCCCAGTGCCCACGTGAACCACGGGCCTTCGGTGCCCGCGAAGGCGATGCCCCAGAACACGATGCTGTCCAGCACGGCCGCGATCACCGTGGCCACCAGCGGCGCGCGCCACCAGAGGCCGCGCCGCAGCCGGTCGAACACGCCGATGTCGAGCAGCTGCGAGGCGATGAAGGCCAGCCCCGAGGCCGCCGCGATGCGCACCGGCGCGAGCAGCAGCGAGATTCCCACGGCTACAGCAAAGCCGACCCACGCCACGCGCCGCGCCATGCCGGGGCCGAAGCGCCGGTTGACGAGGTCGCTCACGAGGTACGCCACCGGGTAGGTGAAGGCGCCCCAGGTCAGCCAGTCGTTGATGGCGAACTGCACCAGGATGTTGGAAGCCAGCACCACGGCTGCCATCGCGAGCGTGGCGGCGGTCAGTTGGCCGAGGGTGGGGCGCTCGAAGTGCATGACTTGCATCAGACGCTCACGGTGCGTTCGCGTTCGGCCTCGGCCAGCACGCCATGCGCCACGGCCTCGGCCACCTTGATGCCGTCCACGCCAGCCGACAGGATGCCGCCCGCGTAGCTCGCGCCTTCGCCGGCGGGGTAGAGGCCGCGCACGTTGAGGCTCTGGAAGTCGTCGCCGCGCGTGATGCGGATGGGCGACGAGGTGCGCGTCTCGACGCCGGTGAGCACCGCGTCGTGCGTGTCGAAGCCCTTGATCTTGCGACCGAAGGCGGGAAAGGCCTCGCGCATGGCCTCGATGGCGTAGGCGGGCAGGGCCTTGTGCAGATCGGTTGGCGTCACGCCCGGCTTGTACGACGGGGTCACGCTGCCGAGCGCCGTAGAGGGTTTGCCGGCGATGAAGTCGCCCACCAGCTGGCCCGGTGCGCGGTAATCGCCGCCGCCGAGCACGAAGGCATTGCTTTCGAGTTCGCGCTGCAGTGCGATGCCCGCGAGCGCGTCACCAGGGAAGTCGCGTGGGTCGATGCCGACCACGATGCCCGCATTGGCATTGCGCTCGTTGCGCGAGTACTGGCTCATGCCGTTGGTGACCACGCGACCCGGCTCGCTGGTGGCTGCGACCACGGTGCCGCCAGGGCACATGCAGAAGCTGTAGACCGAGCGGCCGTTGCTCGCGTGGTGCACCAGCTTGTAGTCGGCCGCGCCGAGCAGCGGGTGGCCCGCATGGCGGCCCCAGCGTGCGCGGTCGATCAGGCCCTGAGGATGCTCCACGCGAAAGCCGATGGAGAAGGGCTTGGCCTCGATGTGCACGCCGCGCTCGTGCAGCATCTCGAAGGTGTCGCGCGAGCTGTGGCCGAGCGCCATCACGACGTGGTCGGCGCGCAGTTCGCTGCTTTGGCCGGTCGTCTGGTCGAGCACGGTGAGGCCGCGCAAATGCTTGCCGTTGGGGCCGTCTTCGATGTGCACGTCGGTCACGCGCTGCTCGAAGCGGATCTCTCCACCCAGCGCCACGATCTGCTCGCGGATGTTCTCGACCACCTTCACCAGCTTGAAGGTGCCGATGTGCGGATGCGCGACGTAGAGGATTTCGGGCGGCGCGCCGGCCTTCACGAACTCTTCCATCACCTTGCGGCCGAGGAAGCGCGGGTCCTTGATCTGGCTGTAGAGCTTGCCGTCCGAGAAGGTGCCGGCACCGCCTTCGCCGAACTGCACGTTCGACTCGGGGTTGAGCACGCTCTTGCGCCACAGGCCCCAGGTGTCGCGGGTGCGCTTGCGCACGGTCTTGCCGCGTTCGAGCACGATGGGCCTGAAGCCCATCTTCGCGAGCATCAGCGCCGCGAAGATGCCGCAGGGGCCGAAGCCGATGACCACCGGCCGGGCCGTGCCTTCGGCCGCATTGGCCGGCGGCGTGTAGCGCATGTCGGGCGCGGCCTGGATGTGCGGGTGGCCCGCGTGCTTCGCGAGCAAGGCGGCTTCGAGCTTTGCGTCGGCCAGCTGCACGTCGCAGATGTAGACCGTGAGCAGTTCGACCTTGCGCGCATCGAAGCTGCGTTTGTAGACGGTGTGGGAGGCGATCGCCTCGAGCGGAACGTCGAGCGTCCTGGCGATCAGGGTGACCAGCGCGTCGGGCGCGTGGTCGAGCGGGAGTTTGAGTTCGGAGATTCTCAGCATGGCGGCGTAGGGCTTGTGTTTATCAAGCAGGCCGCGCATTTTACGCGCCGAGGGCGCTATGAAAGCTATAGCTGGATCAGGCGGGCAGGAAGCCTTCGACCGAAAGGTACCGCTCGCCGGTGTCGTAGTTGAAGCCCAGCACCACCGCATCGGGCGCCAGCGAGGGCAGCTTCTGCGCGATGGCCGCGAGCGTGGCGCCCGACGAGATGCCGACCAGAATGCCTTCCTCGCGCGCGCAGCGGCGAGCCATCTCGCGCGCCGGTTCGGCGTCGACCTGCAGCACGCCGTCGAGCAGCGAGGTGTCGAGGTTCTTCGGGATGAAGCCCGCGCCGATGCCCTGAATGGGGTGCGGTGCCGGCGCGCCGCCGGAAATCACGGGCGAGGCCACCGGCTCGACCGCGAACACCTGCAGCTTCGGCCACTTCTTCTTCAGCACCTGCGCCACGCCCGTGATGTGGCCGCCCGTGCCCACGCCGGTGATCAGCACGTCGATGCCGTCAGGGAAGTCAGCCGCGATTTCCTCGGCCGTGGTGCGCACGTGCACTTCGACGTTGGCGGGGTTGTTGAACTGCTGCGGCATCCACGCGCCGGGCGTGCCGGCCACGATTTCCTCGGCGCGGGCGATGGAGCCCTTCATGCCGTTGGCGCGCGGCGTCAGGTCGAATGAGGCGCCGTAGGCCAGCATCAGGCGGCGGCGCTCGATGGACATGCTGTCGGGCATCACCAGGATCAGCTTGTAGCCCTTGACGGCCGCCACCATGGCAAGGCCGATGCCGGTGTTGCCCGAGGTGGGCTCGACGATGGTGCCGCCGGGCTTGAGCGCGCCGCTCTTCTCGGCGTCTTCCACCATCGACAGCGCGATGCGGTCCTTGATCGAGCCGCCGGGGTTGGCGCGCTCCGATTTGATCCACACCTGCTGCTTCGCATTGCCGAACAGGCGGTTGATGCGGATGTGCGGTGTGTTGCCGATGGTCTCGAGGATGTTCTGGGCCTTCATGGATGGAGTCTCCTTGGATCAATGCGTTTGTCGGACGGACAGCGCGCATTGTGAGACCAGCCCATGACCCCTGCGACTCTTATGCCGCTCCGGGCGTGAAGGTCATCGCCACGCCGTTCATGCAGTAGCGCAGCCCGGTGGGCTTGGGCCCGTCGTCGAACACGTGGCCCAGGTGGCCGCCGCAGCGGCGGCAGTGCACTTCCGTGCGCGCCATGCCGAAAGACCGGTCCTGATGCTCGCCCACGGCCTTGTCGAGCGGCTGCCAGAAGCTCGGCCAGCCGGTGCGGCTGTCGAACTTGGTCTTCGAGGAGAACAGGTCGAGCGCGCAGCCCGCGCAGCTGAAGCGCCCGGCCCGGTGCTCGTCGTTGAGCGGGCTCGTGTAGGGCCGCTCGGTGCCTTCCTGGCGCAGCACCGCGAACTGGCTGGCGGTGAGCAGCTTGCGCCATTCGGCCTCGGTGTGCGTGACCTCGAATTTCTCGTTCTCGGCCGCTTGCGCATGGCGTGTGCCCCAGCCGAAGAATTGGGCAATGGCCAGCCCCAGCGCGGAGGTTCCGGCGGCAATGGTGAAGCGGCGTCTGGTGTTTTGCGTCATGCCCTTAGTTCGGGCCGGCGAGGCGCCGGGTTACAAATTGCGGCGCGAGTTCTGCAGCATCGCCTGAAAAAGGCGCTTTCGCCCATGAGGCGATAATCCGCCCCGTGAAGCACGCCAGACCGCCGCTGGTGCAAGTGCCGAAAGGCCGCACTGGAGGAACGTCCGGACTGCATAGGACAGCGCAGGAGTTAACGACTCTCCACCGTGAGGTGAGGATTAGAGCAACAGAGACGAGCCGATTTAGTTCGGGTGAAACGGGCAATCTCTGCGCGCAGCAACACCAAGTAGGCCAGTATTGAGGTGGTTCCGCTGAGCTGGCGGGTAGGTGGCATCGAGCCGTCTGGCGACAGACGGCCCAGAGTAATGGCGGTCACGTCGAAGGCTTCGCAAGAGGCCTTCGATGCACAGAATCCGGCTTATCGGCGGGCTTCACACTTTTCTTCTTTCTCCCGTTCCGTTTTTTCGCGCCTTCGGCCCTGAAGGCGGGCGGTAGCCTTGCCGCTGGCAAGGATTGGTAGTTACCCGTACAATCGATAGCATGCTAATTAATAGGCGGCTATCGTGAGCGACCAACCCAACCCTCAACCGACGCGCGAACAGGCGCTGATGCGGCTCGGCACGTCGCTGGCGGTGCTGCAGCGCGGTTACCGCGCCGCGGCGGACAAGGCGGTGGCGCACGTCGGCGTGTCGCAGACGCTGGCCTACCCGATCGTGATGCTCGGGCGCATGAACGGCGAGGTGCGCCAGGGCGTGCTGGCCGAGGCGCTGGGCATCGAGGGGCCGTCGCTGGTGCGCTCGGTCGACCAGCTGGTGGAAGCCGGCCTTGTAGAGCGCCGCGAAGACCCGGCCGACCGCCGCGCCAAGACGCTTCATCTCACCGAAGCCGGCAAGGCCGCCTGCGAGCCCATCGAGGCGGCGCTGACGCTGATGCGGGTGTCGCTGTTCGACGGCGTGTCCGACGAGGACGTCGCCGCCTGCCTGCGCGTGTTCGGCGTGCTCGAGGAGCGCATGGGCGTTCGTTCCGTGCAGAGCCCGCCGCCGCAGGAAGGGCGCAGGTAGCAGCGGATGGCCGCGCTCAACCTGCCGCGCTTCAGCCGCGCGGAGCTTCTCTTTTCCGGCAAGAGCTTTGCCGCGGCCATGCTGGCGATGTACCTTGCCAGCCGCGCCGGCCTGCCGCGCCCGTTCTGGGCGCTCATGACCACCTACGTCGTTGCCCATCCGCTGGCTGGCGCCGTGCGTTCGAAGGCGGTGTACCGCTTCTTCGGCACGCTGATCGGCAGCACCGCCACCGTGCTGCTGGTGCCCGCGCTGTCCAACGCGCCCGAGCTGCTGACGCTGGTGCTCGCGCTGTGGGTCGGGCTGTGCCTGTGCATTTCGCTGTTCGACCGCACGCCGCGCTCGTATGTGTTCATGCTCGCGGGCTACACGGCGGCGCTGATCGGCTTTCCGTCGGTGCAGACGCCGCTCGCGCTGTTCGACACCGCCGTGGCGCGCGTGGAAGAAATCGGCCTGGGCATTTTCTGCGCCACGCTGATCCACAGCCTCGTGCTGCCCGCGGGGCTCGCGCCGACCGTGCTCGGCCTGCTCGACCGCACGCTGCAGGACGCGCGCAAGTGGCTCGGCGACCTGCTGCAGCCCACCGGCCGCAGCAGCAACGCCGACCCCAAGCGCCTCGACGACGACCGCCGCCGCCTCGCCGGCGACATCACGCAGCTGCGCCTGCTCTCCACCCACGTGCCCTTCGACACCACGCACCTGCGCTGGACCGCCGGAGCCATCCGCACCATGCAGGACCGCGTCGCCGCGCTCACGCCGGCCCTGTCGGCCGTCGAAGACCGCCTGCAGGCGCTGGAGCAGGCCGAAGGCCGGCTGGCTCCCGACGTGGCCGCCGTGCTCGCGCAGGCCGCGCAGTGGCTGCGTGAAGAAGCTGAACCCACCGGCGATGCAGCAACCCGCGCCGAACGCCTGCAAACCCTGCGCCGCGCCATCAGCGTACTGAGCGCGACGAACGCCGAGCAACAGGCTTCGCCGTGGAGCCGCGCCCTGCGCATCGGCCTCGCCGGCCGCCTCGAAGAACTCGTCGACGGCTGGACCGCCTGCGCCCAGCTGCGCCTCGACATCGACGAAGGCCTGAAGGGCGCCGCGCCGCTGCGCCGCACAGCAGCGCTCGGCAGCCGCGTGCTGCACCGCGACTACGGCATGGCGCTGCTCTCCGCATTGGCCGCTGTCATCGCCATCTGCCTGTGCGGCGCGTTCTGGATCGTCACCGGCTGGCCTATGGGCTCGGCCGCGACCATGATGGCCGCCGTCTTCTGCTGCTTCTTCGCCACCATGGACGACCCTGTGCCGGCGATCCACGGCTTCCTGAAATGGACGCTGTGGTCCATTCCGATCTCGGCGCTCTATGTGCTGGTGCTGATGCCCACGGTGCAGGACTTCGGCATGCTGGTGGTCATCTGCGCGCCGCTCTTCCTGCTGCTGGGCCTCTACCTGCCGCGCCCTACGCACTTCATGCCCGCGATGGCGCTGATCTTCGGCGTGGCCGGTACGCTCGCGCTGCACGACACAGCCAGCTCCGATCTCGTGAGCTTCCTCAACAGCATGATCGGCCAGATCGTCGGCGTGGTCGTTGCGGCGCGCGTCACCCGCCTGGTGCGTTCGGTGGGCGCCGACTGGAGTGCGCGCCGCATCCAGCGCGCCACCTGGCGCGAGCTGGGCGACATGGCCGCGTCTTCTCAACCGCAGTACGCGCAGAGCGACGCGTACGCCGTGCGCATGCTCGACCGCATCGGCCTGCTCGCGCCGCGCATCGCGCAGGCCGGCGGCACCGTCGAAGGCGTGGCCGCCAACGATGCGCTGCGCGACCTGCGCATGGGTGCCGACATCGTCGTGCTGCAGCGCGTGCGCGCCCAACTGCCGCTGGCCACATCGGCCGCGCTGCTGGGCGGCATTTCGCGCTTCTTCCGCCAGCGCGCCGAAGGCCGCATGAACCCGCGTCCGCCGGGCCTGCTGCCGCAGATCGACGAGGCGCTGAACGTAATGCTCGAAGCGCGCGACACCGCCGCTTCATCGACGTCGCGCGCCGCCGTCACCGCACTGGTCGGCCTGCGCCGCAATCTTTTTCCCGACGCGCCGCCGATGCTGGGCGCGTCCAAGCAAGGAGCTTCCGCATGATCGGCGAAGCCAGTTTCTACGGCCTCTACCTGCCCTGGATCATGGTGCTGGCTCTCGGCGCGCTGCTGGCGCTGTGGGGCGTGCGCCGCCTGCTCTCAGCCACCGGCGTGTACCGCTGGGTGTGGCATCCGGCGCTGTTCGACATGGCGCTCTACCTGCTGCTGCTCTACGCGCTGAGCCGCGTCACCTCCTACCTCCAATAAACAAACAGACAACGAGATCTCCATGAAAGCCACCACCAGTCCTTCCGCAGAAAACCCGTGGGTCCAGCGCCTCGGGCGCGTTCTTTTCACCGTGGTCGTGGTGGCCGCCGCCGTGTGGGCCGGCCTGCGACTGTGGGACCACTACGAACTCGCACCGTGGACGCGCGACGGCCGCGTGCGCGCCAACGTCGTACAAATTGCGCCCGACGTGTCGGGCCTCGTCACCGCCGTGCCGATCCAGGACAACCAGCCGGTGGCTGCCGGCACGCTGCTGTTCGAGGTGGACCGCGCGCGCTACGACCTTGCCGTGCGCCAGGCGCAGGCCGCGCTCGCCGCGCAGCGCGCCCAGAGCGCCCAGGCGCAGCGCGAGAACACGCGCAACACGGGGCTCGACGAACTGGTGTCGAAGGAATCGCGCGAACAGACCCGCTCGCGCGTCGAGCAGATGCAGGCCGCCGTCGCGCAGGCCGAGGTGGCGCTCGACTCGGCCCGCCTCAACCTGCAGCGCGCCCAGGTGCGCGCGCCGGCCGACGGCCTCGTCACCAACCTCGACTTGCGCCAGGGCAGCTACGCCGCGGCGGGCCGCCCGGTGCTCGCGCTGGTCGATGCGCAGTCGTTCTACGTCGAAGGCTATTTCGAAGAAACCAAGCTACCGCGCATCCACCTCGGCGACCGCGTGCGCGTCACGCCGATGGGCGGCGGCGCGGTGTTCGAAGGCGCGGTCGACAGCGTGGCCGCCGGCATCGCCGACCACGACCGCTCCACCAGCGCGAACCTGCTGCCCAGCGTGAACCCGACCTTCAACTGGGTGCGGCTCGCGCAGCGCATTCCGGTGCGCATCAAGCTCGATCCGCTGCCGCAGGGCGCGCGCCTCGTAGCGGGCCAGACGGTCACGGTGCAGGTGCTGGAGAACAAGCCAGCGCAGAAAACGGCGGCAACAACCTCCGCGCCGCAGAAGGGATGAACGACATGACCAGCTTCGCATTTCGCCTCGCATCACTGGCCGTCGCCGCCGGGCTCGCGGCCTGCGCGGCGGTCGGCCCCGACTACAAGCAGCCGCCCGAGGCGCTCGCCAGCCAGCCCGCTGCCGGCAAGCCCTTCGCCGAGGCGCCCGCCAACGCCGCGCCGCTGCCTGCCCACTGGTGGCGCCTGTACCACGACCCGCTGCTCGACAAGCTCGTCGAGCAGGCCCTCGCGCACAACACCGACCTGCGCCAGGCCGTCGCCAACCTCGAGCGCGAACGCGCCATCGAAGACGAAACGGCCGGCGCCAAGTACCCGACCATCGGCGTGAACGGCGGCCCTTCGTTCGGCCATGTCTCGGGCCTGTCGCTGCTGCAGAAGGGTTACGAGCCGCCGAGCACCTTCAACTACAGCGCGGGCGCTTCGCTGTCCTACCAGGTTGACCTGTTCGGCCAGATCCGCCGCGCCATTGAGGCATCGCAGGCCAACACGCAATCGGCCGAAGCCGCGCTCGATCTCGTGCGCGTGAACGTCGCGGCCGGCACCGCGCGCGCGTATGCCGAAGCCTGCTCGACCGGCCTGCGCCTGCAGATCGCGCAGAAATCCGTCGCGCTGCAGCAGGACGCGGTGAACGTCACCGACCGCCTGCAACGCGCGGGGCGCGCCGGTGCCATCGACACGGGCCGCGCGCGTGCGCAACTGCAGCAGCTCAACGCAGCGCTGCCTCCGCTGAAGGCCGAACGCCAGGGCGCGCTGTATCGCCTCGCCACATTGACCGGCGCACTGCCGCAGGACTTTCCGCGCGAGGTGGCCGACTGCACCGTGCCGCCGCGCGTGGCCGGCACGCTGCCGGTCGGCGACGGCGCCGCGCTGCTGCGCCGCCGCCCCGACATCCGCCAGGCCGAACGCAGCCTGGCCGCATCGACCGCGCGCATCGGCGTGGCTACTGCCGAGCTCTATCCGAAGGTCACGCTGGGGCTGTCGGGTTCGTCGGTGGGCCATGCCGACGACTTCGGCCGCAAGGACACCTTCGCCTGGAGCCTCGGCCCGCTGATCTCGTGGACCATTCCCAACACCGGCGTCGCGCAGTCCCGCATCGCGCAGGCCGAGGCCGGCACGCGCGCTGCGCTCGCCAAGTTCGACGGCACTGTGCTCACCGCGCTGCGCGAAACCGAAACCGCGCTCGCCACCTACGCGCGCGAACTCGACCGCCGCGCCGCGTTGCAAGCCTCTCGCGACGAAAGCGCGAAAGTGGCCGCGCAGGCGCGCCAGCTCTACCAGAACGGCCGCACCGGCTACCTCGACTCGCTCGACGCAGAGCGTTCGCTAGCCGCCAGCGAGGCCGCCCTTGCGGCCAGCGATGCGCAGCTGGCTGACGACCAGGTCGTGCTGTTCATGGCGCTGGGCGGCGGCTGGGAGCCCGACGACCAGCACCTTGCGCAAGGCGCAACGCCGACAACCACGAAGCAATGACCGACACCGCAACATCGATATCAGCCGCGCTACAGCGCCGCCCGCACGCGCCGCTGTGGCTGCTCGCGCTGGTCACCTTCAGCGGCACGCTGGCCATGCACATCTTCGTGCCCGCGCTGCCCATCGCCGCGAAGAGCCTTGGCGCCGGCATCGGCGCCATGCAGATGACGGTGAGCCTCTACATCTTCGGCCTCGCGGTGGGGCAACTGGTGTACGGCCCGCTGGCCGATCGCTACGGGCGGCGGCCTGTGCTGCTGTTCGGGCTGGGGCTCTATTGCGTGGCGGGCCTTGCGGCTGCGCTCGCGCCCGAAGTGCATTCGCTCATCGCGGCGCGCCTGTTCCAGGCGATTGGTGGCTGCGCCGGCCTCGTGCTGGGCCGCAGCATCGTGCGCGACACGGCCGAGCCGCAGGAGGCCACGCGCCGTCTCGCGCTGATGAACCTGATGGTCACCATCGGCCCCAGCCTCGCGCCGCTGGTCGGTGGTGCGCTTGCCACTGCGTTCGGCTGGCGCTCGATCTTCTATGCGCTCTTTACTCTCGGCGTCATCGGCTTCCTGTTCACCTGGCGCCTGCTGCCCGAAACCGGTGCGCCCGGCGCGGCCGTCAATGCGTGCGAGCTCGCGCGCAACTACAAAAAGCTGCTGGCCTCGCCGGCCTTTCTCGGCTTCTCGGTTGGTGGCGGCTGCGCCACTACGTCGATGTATGCCTTCATCGCTTCGGCGCCCTTCATCTTCGTGGACCAGCTGCACCGGCCGGCGCACGAGGCGGGCATCTACCTCGCCATCCTGGTGTCGGGCGTGTGGCTCGGCAGCTTCCTCACCAGCCACCTGATCTCGCGCGTGCGGGTCGACCGCCTCATGATCCGCTCGAACGCCCTGAGCGTGGCCGCGGCCTTCGTGCTCCTGGGCGCAGCGCTGACCGATCACCTCTCGGTGCCGCTCATCGTCGCCTGCATGTTCCTGTTCACTGTCGGCGCCGGCATGGCCTCGCCAGCGGCGCTGACGCAGGCGATCAGCGTGAACCCGCAGGCCATCGGCTCGGCCTCGGGCCTCTACGGCTTCACGCAGATGGCCGTGGGCGCGCTGTGCACCGCGCTCGCCGGCATGGGCCACCGCAACCCCGCGCTGGCCTCGGCCATCGTGCTGGCGGGGGCGGGCATCGTGGCGCAGCTGTCGTTCGCGGTGGCGCTGCGCGCGCAGAAGCGCGCGGCCACAGCCCTCAGCGCGTGAAGAGCCAGCCCCCCTTGGGCTGACGCGTCAGCTCGTGGCGCTTGACGGCGCGCTCCTCGCCGTCGTCGCCCACGTAGACCACCTCGAAGCGCAGCAGCTTCGGCGTGACCATCTTCCAGTTCTGGATGCGCTTGACGGTCACGCAGGCGGTCTTGTCGTGGTACTGCATCTCCGACATCGGGCCGCCCTGGAAGCCCGTGCCGTCGAACAGGCGGCCGGACGCTGCAAAGGGGTTGAGCACCGCGCCGTTGCGCGCGGTGATGCAGCCCTCGGTCCGCACGAATGACTCGATGGTCGGCGAGGCGCTGCGCACCACCTTGCCCACGGCCGGGCTGGGCGGCTTGCTGCCGATGGCCTCGCGGATGCGCTCGACCTGTTCCTCGGTGATGGGCGCGAGGCCGTCCTTCGAGATCACGGCTGGCGGCGGCGCCGGTGGCGCAGGTGGTGGCGCGGGCGTGAGATAGGTGCAGCCTGCCACCAGTACCAAAGGCACGGTGCAGGCCAATGCGGTGCTCGGTGTTCCGAACTTCATGGCTCAGTCTCCCTGACGGCGGCCCATCGGGGCCGCTGGCTGAAAATTGCAGGCCGCGAACATGCGGTGCATCGTCGTAGTCGTCCTCTTTCCCTTCTCTTCTTTTTCTTCGTTGTTGTTCTAGAAGCGTTCGTGGGGTGCGAGATAGCGCCACTGGCCGGGCTGAAGCCCCGCCAGCGGCACGCGGCCGAGGCGGATGCGCCGCATCGCCAGAATGCGCAGGCCTACGCCGTCGCAGATGTTGGCGATCTGCCCCGGCCGCGCGCCCTTGAGCGCAAAGCGCAGGCCCGTTTGTTCGTCGCTCTGGCGGCCGATGCTCACGCGTGCCGGCGAGCGCTCCAGCCGCGCCAGCACCTCGGGGCTCACCGGGCCGGCCACGTCCACCATTACTTCGTGTTCGAGGATGCCCGCGTCTTCCTGCAGCTTGCGTTCGATGCGGAATTCCTGCGTGTACGCGACCAGCCCGCTGGCGCCGGTTTCGAGCGGCGTCATGCAGCGCTGCGCCTTCGCGTGCGCCGGTAGAAAACGCAGTCCGGCGCGCTCGGGCTCGTGATGGTTCGCAGCCACCAGCAGGCGGTGCGCGGTGTCGGTTGCCATGCCGGCAGGCTTGTACAGAAGCAATGTGACAGGCACTACCGGCTCCGGCTTGGCGCCAGCTTCTATCTCGACCTGCTGGTGCGGCAGCACGCGCGACTGCGGCAGCATCTGCGGCACGCCATCGACGCGCACCGCGCCGTTCTCTATCAGCAGTTCGGCTTCGCGCCGCGACACGCCGGCCATTGCGGCCACGCGCTTGGCAAGGCGGATGCCTTCGTCTTCGACGGGAGCAGTTTTCATGTTCATCGGGGCGCCGCCAGTTGGCGTATGCGCGCCACGTGCGCGGCCAGCGAACGGGCCGCCACCGGCCACATGCGTTCGGGCACGTCGTCGTAGGCCAGCGGCAGCCAGTCATCGGGCGTGCCTTCGGGCAGCTTCTGCATCGCGGCGGCAATCTTGGCCTCGCGCTTCAGCCGGTGCGCCTTCAGCATGCCGATGGCGGTGCGGGCAAAGCCGATCACGTAGCCGTGCGCGGGCAGGATGAAGTCGATGCCGCCCGCCTCGCAGGCCGCATCGAGCGTGTCGAGCGAATCGAGGTACGCGCTCATGTCGCCATCAGGCGGGTCGACCACCGTGGTGCTGCCGTTGAGGATGTGGTCGCCGGAGAACAGCAGGCCGTCTTCTTCCAGCACTAGGCACAGGTGGTTGGCTGCGTGGCCGGGCGTATGGATCACGCGCAGCGTGTGTGTGACGGGCTCGTCTTCGGCCGTTGTGCCCGACAGCACGAGCCGTTCGCCGTCGGCCAGTTCGCGCTCGGGCGTGAAGCGTGCAGTGGCGCGCGCGGTTGGCTTCGAGGCTAGGCCGAGGATCGGCGGCTTGCTGCCGTTCTTGCACAGCGCCTGCAGCGGCGCCGCGCCCGGCGAGTGGTCGGCATGCGAGTGCGTGCAGACGATCATGCGGATGTCGCCCTTCGTGGCGCGCCACAGCCGGCCGATGTGGTCGAAGTCGTTCGGGCCCGGGTCGATCACGATGTAGCCGGTGGCCGCGTCGCCCACGATGTAGCTGTTGGTGCCCGGGCCGGTCATCGCGCTCGGGTTGGGCGCGGTGAGGCGCATCACGTTCTTCAGCAACGGTACCGGGTGCTCGCTCTGCCAGTCGAGCGCGTGCAGCACCTGGCCGTCGGGGCACACCAGCGCGAGTTCGCCGAAAGGCGACTCGTGTTCCATGTAGCGCGCGTCCTCACTCTTGAGCAGGCCGGCGCGCGGGCAGCTGGTCCACAGCGGGGCCTCGCTGGCACAGGCCGCGAGCAGAGCATCGACGGTGGGGTATGCGGCCATGCGCTGCAACGTGCGCACGGTCGGGAAGATCATGAAGAAGGTGCCGGCCTCATGGCGCGCGAGCGCATCGGCCGGGCGCACCCAGCAGGGCTCGAACTGCTCGCTCTCGTCGGCGGTGGGCACCTGGCCTTCGGGCATGCGCGCCACCAGAAAGGGCACGTCGAAGCGCTTGGGCAGGTCGCGGTCGGTCATCCAGTGCGCGAAGGTGAACACGCGGTCTGAGTCGAGCACCAGGCCATGCGCCGCGCATTGGTCGGCGAATGCGGTGCCGGCGGTGTTGCCTCGGTCCATTGCGGCGACTTCTTCGGCACTCACAGGGCGCCCGTCGGCATGGTGTGCCAGCAGGATGCCCAGCTCTTCAAAGGCCTCGCGAATGGCAGCGATGGCCTGCGTGCGCTGCACGCGGCTTTGCGTGGGGCGGCGCGTGGCGATGCGCTTGGCCGCCTCATCGGCTTCGTCGATGTGGCCGCCGGGAAAAACGTACGCGCCGGGCGCGAAACTGGCTGTGGCCGAACGGCGGGTCATCAGCACTTCGATGCCGGCGGCGCTGTCGCGCAGCAGCAGCACCGTGGCGGCCGGGCGCAGGGGCGCGGGCTCGCGTGGGGTGTGTAGTTGTTGGGAGGAACGGACCATGGGGCAATTATGGGGAGCAGACGCGATACATGCATGTCGCCGCGCATAAGCTCATATGGAATCGGGCATCAGCGGCGCGCCACAATCCGCGCCTGCACTGCGTGCATTGAAGACAAAAGACTGAACGACCGAAAGACTGTCATGGCCCATTCTCCACTCACTCGTCTTGCCCGCCGCACACTGCTGCTGGCCGCGGCCTCGCTCGCCGTGCCTGCGGCCTTCTCGCAGTCTTCCTCGCAGGACTGGCCGCAACAACCCGTCACGCTGATCATGGGCTTTCCGGCCGGCTCGGGCGTCGACGTGGTGGCCCGCGTCATCCAGGAACCGCTGGCAAAGCAGCTCGGCAAGCCCGTCGTCATCGACTACAAGTCGGGCGCGGCAGGCAACATCGCCAGCGACTACGTGGCCCATTCCAAGCCCGATGGCTATACGCTTGCATTCGGCACAGCCGCCACGCACGGCAGCAACGCCGCGCTCTACAAGAAGCTGCCCTTCGATGTGGAAGCCGACTTCATTCCGGTGGCGCCGGTGCTCGACGTGTCGAACGTGCTCACCATCAATCCCGACGTGATCAACGTCAAGACCTTGAAGGAATTCGTCGAGCTGGTCAAGGCCAACCCCGGCAAGTACAACTATGCGTCTACAGGCAACGGCGCGGGCACGCACATGGCCTTTGCCGAATTCAATTCGCGCCTGGGCCTGAACATGGTGCACGTGCCCTACAAGGGCGGCCCCGAGGCCATCACTTCGGTGGTTCGCGGCGAGACCTGCTGCATCATGAACCAGGTGCAGACCATCCTTCCGCACTACAAGGCCGGCAAGGTGCGCCTGCTGGGCGTGACCACCGCCGCGGCCGTGCCGGCGGTGAAAGAAGTGCCCACCATCGCATCGAGCGGCCTGCCGGGCACCAAGGGCTTCGACAGCTCGATCTGGTTCGGCATCTTCGCGCCCAAGGGCACCGACCCGCAGATCGTCGACAAGCTCAACGCCGCCGTGAAGGCGGTGCTGGAGACGCCCGAGATCCGCGAGCGCTTCGAGAGCCAGGGCAACACCGTGCGCATCGAGTCGCCGGCACAGTTCAAGAAGACCGTGCACGACAACCGCGTGAAGTGGGCCGAAGTCGCGAAGGCCGCGAACATCAGCATCGACTGACCGGCCTGCAGGAGCGGGAGCGGGCAGCGCAAGCGTAGAAGGGTGGGGCGGGCCCAGGCGCAAAATTTCTGCACTGCGATGTCGATCCGGGCACATGCCGTTCGACTACCGTGCATGAACACCACTTCAGACCCCCGCCGCTGGAAAGCCCTGGCCGTGCTGTGCACGGCCTACTTCATGGTGATCCTCGATTCGCAGATCGTCATCCTCGCGCTGCCGTCCATCGAGCGCGCGCTCGGCTTCTCGCCGGGCCGCGCGCAGTGGGTCATGAGCGCCTACCTGCTGAGCTTCGGCGGCCTGCTGCTGCTCGGCGGCCGGCTGGCCGACCTGCTGGGGCGGCGGCGCATGTTCATGCTGGGCACGGGGCTGTTCCTGCTTGCCTCGCTGGGCTGCGGGCTAGCCACCACGCCGCAGGTGCTGGTCGTGGCGCGCGTGCTGCAGGGCATGGCGGCGGCGGTGATGTCGCCTTCGGCACTGTCCATCCTCATGACCACGTTTACCGAAGGCGCGGAGCGCAACAAGGCGCTGGGCATCTGGTCGGGCATGGGCGGCATCGGCGCCACCTCGGCATTGCTGATCGGCGGGCCGCTCAACGACGCGCTGGGCTGGCCTTGGATCTTCTACATCAACGTGCCCGTGGCCGGCGCCGTGATGCTGCTCGCGCCGGTGCTGCTGCGCGAAAGCCGCGCCGACGCGCGCACCCAGCCGCGCCGTTACGACCCCGCTGGCGCGTTCACCATCACGGCCGGACTGATGCTGCTGGTCTATGCGCTTGTCGAGGCGCCCGGCGCGGGCTGGCTTGGCGCGCAAACGCTGGGCGTGCTGGCGGCGGCGCTGCTGCTGATTGCGCTGTTCGTGGCAATCGAATCACGCTCGGCCGCGCCGCTGGTGCCGCTGGCTATCTTCCGTTCGCGCACGCTGGTGGGCGGCAACCTGCTGATGCTGGTGCTCGGCATGACCGCATGGGGCGTGGGCACCACCGTCTCGCTCTATGCGCAGAAGGTGCTCGGCTATTCGGCGCTGCAGTTCGGGCTGGGCACGGCCGTGCTCACGGTGATGGCGGTGGTGGGCTCGACCTTCGGGCAGGGCTTTGTCACGCGCGTGGGCTTCCGGCGGGTGGCGATGGCCGCGATGCTGCTGCTGGGCACCGCGAGCCTGCTGCTCAGCCGTATCCGGGTGGAAGGCACTTACTTCGGCGACATCTTCTTCGGCCTGTTCATCTTCGGCGCGGGGCTCGGCTCCTGTGCGGTTGCGGCATCGATCGCCGCCTTTACGAGCGTGAGTGCGGCGGAATCGGGTCTGGCTTCGGGCATCAACACGGCGGCGTTCCAGCTGGGCGGCGCGTTCGGCTCTGCGGCGGTGGCGACCGTGGCCATTTCGGTCACGCTCGGCAGCGGTGCCGCTGCGGTGCTGAATCGCGGGTATCAGGCGTCTTTCATCGCCTGTGCCGTGTTCGCGGTGGTCGGGCTGCTCGTGGCCTGGCGGCTGCTGCGGCCCGTGATCGGGCCGGAGCTTGCTAGCGTGCAGGGCGCGCCGGCATCGTCATCGCGATCACGCCGGCCATGATGCAGGCAAGGCCGACCCACGCCGTGGGCGCCGGTGCCTCGCCAAGAAACACCACACCGATCATCACGCCGATGGGCACGCGCAGATAAGCCTGTGCGGACGTCGACATCGGCCCCAGCGTCTTGATGAGCCGGAAGTAGATGGTGAAGGCCAGCGCCGTGGAAAGCACCGCGAGCGCCAGCACCGCCATCATCGAAGCCGCTGACGGCGCGAGCGTCCACGGCCGATCGATCACGAGGCTCGCGGGCAGCAGCATCGCCGTGCCGCTCAGCAGCGAGCAGGCGGCCGGCACCATCGGGTCCAGCCCCTTGAACACGCGGCCGAACATCGCGGCGCAGCCATAGCAGACGGCGGCGGCCACCAGTCCGAGCTGCGCGAGCAGCGAATGCCCGAGCCCGTTCAACGCCTCGAAGCCGACGATCAGGCAGATGCCCGCCAGCCCCGCGCCCACGCCGAACAGGCGGCGCAGCGTGGGCCTGTCGGCGCCGCCGAGGCCCAGCCCCAGCAGGAAGATGAAGATCGGCGAGGTCGAATTGAGGATGGTCGCCAGGCCCGCATCGACGCTGCGTTCGGCCCACGCAATGAGCGTGAAGGGCAGCACGCTGTTCAGGCACGCCTGCAGCACAAAGCGCCACCACATCGCCGGCTCCTTCGGCAGCTTCACGCCGCGCATGCGCAGCACCGCGAGCAGCAGCAGGCCGGCGATCAGCGTGCGCGCCGCGATCAGCGTGACGGGCGGGATCGTCGCCACGCCGATCTTGATGAAGGTGTACGAAGCGCCCCAGCAGGTGGCTAGCAGCGCGAGCAGCGCCCATTCGAAGGCGGCGTTGGTGTGGGGCTTGCTGGTGGTGGAGAGCGTGTGCATGGTGCGCCGATCATCGCGAGACCTGCCAACCGACACTTCGCCCGCGAGCGAAGCGTGGATGCCTCAGTGGCTGTGGCCGTGCGCGGTGGAGCCGCCACCGTTCAGCAGCGTCGCCAGGTCCACTTCCTGCTCGGCCGCCGCGCCCGCGATCACGCGCTGCTCCAGCTCGTCGAGGTGCTCCAGCGCCACGGCCAGCGCCTTGTCGAGCGACTTGCCCGTCGTCAGCGCCTCGATGATCTGCTCATGCTCGCGCGGCGCGCAGCTCGCGGCCTCGGCGGAGTCGTACAGCGCCTTGTAGAGCTCGGTGTTCGAAATCAGCCGCCGGATGTACGACAGCAGCTCGTCGCTGCCCGCCATCTCTGCCAGCAGCAGGTGGAAGTCGCCCGCGAGCCGGATCGAGTCTTCACGCCGGCCTTCCTTGAACGCCTTCTGCTCCGCCTGCACGTGCTTGCGCAGCGCAGCCACCTGCTCGCGTTCGAGGTTGCCGAACAGCGTGGTCACCAGCCCGGCTTCGACGATGCGGCGCGCGCGGTAGATGCCGCGCATGTCGTCGATGGACGGGTTGGGCACGAAGGCGCCGCGGTTGTGCTCCAGCACCAGCCGTTTTTCGGAACCCAGCCGCGCCAGCACCTTGCGCACCGCACCACGCGTGCAGCCCAGCGCCTCGGCCAGCGCGCGTTCGCGTAGCGGTGTGCCGGGGCGCAGCTTGCCGCTGAGCAGCGCCTTCGACACGGCGGCGTAGACGCGTTCGTCCACGTTGGCTTCGTCGGCGTCGGTGGGCTCTGCAGGGGCGGCGGAAGTGGGGGATTTGCGTGCGGTGGAGGGCATAGGCGTGGGGATTATTGCCCGCGCCGTGTCGCCTCCGGGAAATCCCCCGGATTGACTCGGCTCCTCCCGCTTCGTACCATTCGCCTCGTTTGGTTAACCAAAATAATTATATATGGTTGACCAAAATTGAATTTGAATCTCAACCAGAACAGGAATCGAGGCAACCCATGAAATCCGCCAAATGGCTGGCCGCGCTGCCGGTCGCCGCTTTCTTCAGCGGGGGATGGCTGTCCTCCGTCGCGCCCACCTTCGTGTTCGGCATGCCCTTCCTGATGGTGTGGAACGTCAGCTGGCTGGTGCTGACCTCGCTGATCATGGTGGTCATCGACCGCGCTGAAGGCGACCTCGATGCGCCCACCGCGGCGAGCGGAGACGCCCGATGAACGCCGCACTCGGCGTGATTGCCCTGTTCGTCGTCGGCGCGCTCGGCCTCGCGGTGCTCGCGCGGCGCGGCCGCACCATGAGCCTGGAGCAGTGGGCGCTCGGCGGGCGGGGGCTGGGCGCCATCATGGTGTTCCTGCTGATGGCGGGCGAATCGTTTTCCACCTTCACCTTTTTGGGCGCCAGCGGCTGGTCTTACAGCAAGGGCTCGCCGGCCTTCTACATCCTGGCCTACGGTGGGTTGGCCTATCTCATGGCCTTCTGGATGCTGCCTGCCATCTGGCGCTACGCCACCGCGCACAAGCTGGTGTCGTTCTCCGACTTCTTCGCGCACAAGTACGACAGCCGCCCCCTCGGCGTGCTGGTGTCGGTCGTGGCGCTCATGGGCATGGTCGCGCTGCTGACCATCCAGCTGCGCGGGCTCGGCATCATCGTGTCGGAGGCGTCGTACGGCTCCATCGCGCCGCAAGTGGCGATCTGGATCGGCACGCTGGTGATGGTGAGCTACATCCTGTTCTCGGGCATCCACGGCTCGGCCAGCATCGCCATCGTGAAGGACGTGCTCATCCTCGCGCTCGCCGTGTTCCTCGGCGTCTATCTGCCGTGGCACTACTACGGCGGCGTCACGCCCATGTTCACCGCCATCCACGCCGCCAACCCCGGCTTCTTCGAGTTCCCGAAAGAGGGCCTGAACCTCACCTGGTACAACTCGACCATCCTGCTGACGGCGCTGGGCTACTACCTGTACCCGTTCAACCTCACCTCGGTGTATGCCGCCAGGAGCGCGAGCGCGGTGCGCCGCAACACCATCCTGATGCCGCTGTACCAGGTGGTCATCGCCTTCCTGTTCCTCGTCGGCTTCGCAGCCATCTTGCAAGTGCCGGGGCTCAAGGGCTCGGATGTCGACCTTGCCCTGTTCGGCCTCGTGAAGCACACGTTCGATCCGTGGTTCGTCGGCGTGATCGGCGGCACGGGCGTGCTCACGGCGCTGGTGCCGGGCTCGATGATTCTGCTCACCGCCTCCACCGTGATCGGCAAGAACGTCTACAAGGAAGGCTTTGCGCACAACGCCACCGACAAGCAGGTGTCGCGCGTGGCACGCGGCGTGCTGCCGGTGTTCGCGCTGGTGGCTGTGTACTTCGTGCTACGCGGTGGCAGCACCATCGTGTCGGTGGCCATCTTCGCGTCGAGCCTGCTCACGCAACTGCTGCCTTCGCTGCTGTTCAGCCTCATGAAGAAGCCCTTCGGCAACAAGCACGCGGCCTTCGCGGGCATCCTGGCAGGCGGCGCGGTGCTGGCTTTCATGATGACCACCAGCTCCAACCTGGGTACGCTGTTCCCGGCTGCACCGGTCGTCTTCAAGTCGCTCAACATCGGGCTCGTGGCGCTCGCGACGAATGCGCTGGTGTTCGTGATCGTGGCGCTCTTCACGGCGCGCATCTCGCCGCGCTCCATCGCGGCGCAACCTGCCTGATGCTTGAAAGAACGGACTCCCACATGTCATCGCTCCTGATCCGCAACGTTCGCCCCATGGGCGCTTCCCCGGTCGACGTGCGGGTGCAGGACGGGCGCATCGCCGAACTCGGCGCCGCGCTTGCCGCGCCGGCCGGCGCCACCATCGAAGACGGCAATGGCGCCTTGCTGCTGCCCGGCCTCGTCGAAGGCCACACCCACCTCGACAAGACGATGTGGGGCATGGACTGGTACCGCAACGAAGTCGGCACGAACCTCACCGACAAGATCGAGAACGAGCGCGCCTTTCGCCATACCAGCGGGCACGACGCGGCCGCGCAGTCGCTGGTGCTCGCCAAGGCATTTCTTGCGCTCGGCACCACGCGGCTGCGCACGCATGTCGACGTCGACACGCAGGCCGGCCTGCGCCATCTCGAAGGCACCCTGCGCACGCGCGAGGCGCTGCGCGATGTGCAGCAGATCCAGATCGTCGCCTTCCCGCAGTCGGGCCTGCTGGGCCGCCCCGGCACGGCCGAGCTGCTCGACCAGTCGCTGGCGATGGGCGCCGACGTGCTCGGCGGCCTCGACCCCTGCGCCATCGACGGTGACCCGGTGAAGTCGCTCGACGTGCTGTTCGGCATTGCCCACAAGCACCAGCGCCCCGTCGACATCCACCTGCACGAGCCCGGCGCCATGGGCGCGTTCTCGCTCGACCTGATCCTGCAGCGCACCGAGGCACTGGGCATGCAGGGCAAGGTTGCCATCAGCCACGGCTTCTGCCTCGGCGACGTGAGCGAACGTGAGCGCGATGCACTGCTCGCTCGCATGGCCAAGCTGGGCGTGGTGCTCATTACCAGTGCGCCGCCCTCGCGCACCGTGCCCCCGCTCATGGCCTGCCGGCAGGCCGGTGTGACAGTGCTCGGCGGCAACGACGGCATCCGCGACACCTGGTCGCCCTACGGCAACCCCGACATGCTCGAGCGCGCCATGATCATCGGCCTGCGCTACAACCTGCGCCGCGACGACGAGATCGAAGTGGCGCTCGACACCGTCACCCATTCCGGCGCGCACGGCTGCGGCTTCGAGGCTTATGGCCTCGTGCCCGGCAACCGCGCCGACCTGGTGCTGGTCGATGCGCAGACCGTCGCGCAGGCCGTGGTCTCGCGGCCCGTGCGCAAGCTGGTGGTGGCGGGCGGCCGCATCGTGGCGCGCAACGGCGTGCTGCAGGCCGACGTGGCGTCTCTGTGAGGGCAGGGCGCAGCCGTGACGGAGGCGTCGCCTTCGCGGTCGTGATCGTGCTGGTGGCGCTCAACCTGCGCGCCTTTCTCACGTCGAGCAGCCCGCTGCTCGAACCCATACGCCTTGCGACCGGCATCGGTTTTCATGCGGTGGCGCTGCTGACCGTGCTGCCGATGTTCGCGATGGGGGCCACGTCGCTCTTCGGCGCGGCAGTCGGCCAGCGCATCGGCGCGCGCGGCGGTGTTGCGCTCGGGCTTGCGGCAATCGCCTTCGCCTGTGCGAGCCGCTATGTGGCGGGCGGCGCGGTCGCGCTGCTGTGGAGCGCGGCACTCGCCGGTGCGGGTGTGGGGCTGGTGCAGGCGCTGATGCCCGGCGTCGTCAAGCAGGCCTACCCGGCGCGCATCGGCGTAATGACGGGGCTGTACTCCGCCGCGATCATGGGCGGCGGCGGGCTCGGTGCCATGGCCAGTCCGTGGGTGGCGCATGCGTTTGGCGGTGCGCAGCCCGACTGGCACGCGGGCCTCGCGATATGGGCCCTGCTCGCGACCTTCGCGCTGCTGTATTGGCTCAACATGCGGCGCATCGAATTCACTGTCGCCGATGCGCCGCGCCAGAACCTCTCGTGGCTGCGCTGCTTCGCAAGCCGCCGCGCGTGGCTGCTGGCCGCGTGCTTCGGTCTCGTCAACGGCGGCTACACCAGCCTCGTCGCATGGCTGCCGCATTTCTACGCTCAGCAGGGGTGGACCGCGCAACAAGGCGGCTCGGTGCTCGCGCTGATGACGGCCGCGCAGGTGGTCGCCGCACTCGCCATGCCCGCCATCGCGCGCAGCCGCGGGCACGACCTGCGGCCCTGGCTGGTGCTCACGCTGGTTGCACAGCTCGCGGGCTTCTGCGCACTGACCTTTGACGCGCCCGTGCCGGCTGTCGCCATCGCGATCGTGCTGGGCTTCGGCCTCGGCGGTGCGTTCTCGCTGTGCATGGTGCTGGCGCTCGACCACCTGCCCGACCCCGCGCAGGCCGGCGCGCTCGCGGGCTTCATGCAGGGCGTGGGCTTCATGATCGCGGCGCTCGCGCCCTTCGTCACCGGCTGGGTGCGCGAGCACACCGGTGGCTTCACGATCGCATGGGCTTATCTGGCCGCCGTCGTGGTGGCGCTGCTGCCGCTCATGCTGTGCTTCGATCCGCGGCGCTATGCCGCGGCCACGGCGGGCCTGTTCGTTGCGCGCGCCCCGCAAGCCGGCGCACCATCTCTCACCGCGCTGAAGAGCGCGGCCACCAGAAAGGTCTGAACACGATGTACCAGGAACACTTCATGCAACGGGCACTGGCCCTTTCCGCGCAGGCGCTGCAAGAGCCCGGCACCGAGCCCTTCGGCGCCGTCGTCGTGAAAGACGGCGTGATCGTCGGCGAAGGCTTCAACCATTCAGTCGCCCACTCCGACCCCACCTCGCACGGCGAAGTCGAAGCCATCCGCGATGCCTGCCGCAAGCTCGGCACCGTCAACCTGTCAGGCTGCGAGCTCTACACCTCGTGCGAGCCCTGCGCCATGTGCGTCGCGGCGATGCACATCGCGGGCATCGCCAAGCTGTACTACGCGGCCTCGCTCGCGCAATCGGGCGAGGCCTTCGAGGGCGTGACGGTGGCGGCGCGGCACCCCATCGATGTCGATGTGCTTCGCGCTGAAGCTGGCGCCACGCTTGCACAGCGCAGCCTGCCTGCGGAGCGGAAGCTCGACCGCGAGGCTGTGCAGATTCTTTCGGACTGGGCTGCGACGCGACGGGACTCCTGAAGCATCTGCGACAGCTGCTTGAGTGGCTGAAATATCCGCCCCGTATGCTTCTCGAAAAAATCAGTTTCGAGATTTCAAAAGGGGAGGATCCATGACTACTACAGGCGCGAATTCCGTTGCACGGGCGCAGCACTCGGAGCCCACCGTTACCCTCTATGGGCGCATCGCCTCACGCCTCGTATTGAACGTGCTGGCCTGGGCCGTGTCGATCCCGGTCCTGAACGTCTGCCTGACGGCATTGGAGCGGCATCGAATCATGCCGCTGTCGGGGCCTGTCGCGGCAGTTGTAGCGGTCACACTGCTTCTCTGGGCGGCGCTGATCTACTGGCGCTGCGTTCCGAGCACGCCGAGTATCGTGACTCGCCTGAGTTGTCTCGTGGTCTTCGTGGTCGCGATGGTTCTGGTGAGCTTTGGTGCAGTTTGGGCGGCGTTCTGGGCCTCGGTCGCGATCTTCGGGCTCTAGCGTTCTTTAAGAGTTCACCTGCGCTTGCTACTTGAGCGCCGCTAGCGTGGAATTCACGACGATGTTGTTACTCCCCACCGCAAGCCAGCATGAATAGAGTTGCCTCACGGCGCGATACGAAGCGCGCGATGAGGAGTCGGCATGAGCAGCATCAGGAACACCGCGACAACGCAACCCTCCGCACTGGTTGCACAGGCGCTCGCCATCTATCGAAGCATCGCTGCGTGCCACGCGCACATCGCAAACAACAACAACAGCAGCACCGGGAGTAGCGCCAACGCACTCACCGCAGCGCTGATGCTGCCCTGCTACCAGTCCAGCTTCCGCGAACTGGCACTAGCGCTGACCATTGAAGAGGAACACGAACTTAGGTACGCGCTCGACTCACTTCGCGATTCCGTCGCATGAAGACGACTACCTTCGCCGCAGCTTTTGTCCCACTGTGGTGCGTTCCGAATCGTTGCGCGGCTTGCGGAATTACAGAGATCGATTGAACGGGATTCCACTCGTAGCGACAAACGCGGCCAGCGCCCAGACTCCGCTTCCCCGGGCCGGGAATTTATTTCATGGAAGTCATTTCTCTTGAAAGGAGTTGGCAATGGCGGAAAACCAGAAATTCACCATCCTCTCGTTCGTCGGCGGTGGCATACGAGGGCTGATGCCGGTATCGGTGCTGAACAAGCTGTACGCGAAGTACCCTCAGATCATCGACAACACCGACCTCATCGCGGGGTGCTCGACGGGCTCGATCATCACGAGCGAGCTATTGGCGGGAAAGACGCCGCAAGACATCATCAATCTCTTCACCTCCCAGAACGGGGAGATCGGGTTCTACCAAAAGATGAATACCGATCCGAAGGCGCCCGCGTACTCGATCGACGAGGTCTACGCCTCGCAGCTTGCGCTGCATGGCGACGCGAAGGTCCAGGATATCTTGATGAAGAAAGTGCTCTTCGTGACCTTCAATGTCGGCGGGCTCGAAGTGAAGAACTCGGTGCAGACGGCCATACCGTGGCAGCCGATCATGTACACGAACATGATCCCCGACCATGGTGACGTGGCCATCGCCAAGGCGGCCACGTCGAGCGGCGCGATGCCCGGGCAGCTGGGCTCGTTGGACGGCAACGTCGACGGCTGCTTCTTCAACCACGACCCCACGGTCGCGGCAATCGCGCTGGCGGTGAAGGCGGGCCATGCACTCGAGGACATTACCGCCATCACCTTCGGCACTGGCTACATGCCCGACTGGGTTGCCAGCGACACCCACGGCTGGGGCGCGGACCAGTGGATGAACGGCGATGCGAATCCCTTCAACAATTCGCCGCCGTTCCTCATGAACCAGTTGAAGTCGTCGCCGGTGCTCGACATGAGCCTGAACGGCACTTCGACCGAACTCATGCCGATGCTCGCCAAGATGCTGCTGGGCGATCGCTACACCAACATCAACCCGACACTGCCCTTCTTCATTCCGGAGAACACGGTCTACCCGCAGGCCCTGCAGCTGTTGCAGGACAAGGGCGCGAACGCGGACACCGCGGACGCCGAAGCCCTGCTGCAGCTGTACTGGGTCGAACACGCGCTCGGCTCGGTGCGGACCTGAGCACCACCTGCAAGCAAACGAACGCATTCCAGGAAAGGAGAAACGACGATGTCGACTACCGCAACAGGTGCTGCAGCGCCAGCGCCCGCCATCCCCGTGGAGAACTTGAACCTCGGGCCCTACAACATCCAGTACCTGCCAGGCGACCACTACGTGCTGGACGTGAGTGGTAACAACCCCGCCAAGGGCGCAGGGGTCATCGGGTACACGCTCAAGCTGCCGCAGGTCGGCAACCAGCAATGGTTGTTCGTTCCCGCACCCCAGGCACCGGGCTGGTGGTACCTGCAGACAAAGATGGGCACCGGGTTCGTCCTGACGCTGCTGCCCGGCTCCACGGTCGTGCCCACGCCCGTCGTGATGATGCCCGTCGGCCTGGCCGATGCCGACAGGCAACTCTGGAGCCTGCTGTCCACCGAGGAGCCCGGCTACTGGTACATCCAGTGCAAGTCCGGGGCGAGCAATTCGAATGCGCCGCTGGTCATCGGGCTCGCCGACAACAAGGTGGAAGCCAGCGCCGTGGCCGGCCCCATCAGCTTCACCGGGTTCCGGGCACAGGCCTGGGGGTTCAAGCCCGTGGGCAGCGCGGGCTGAGAGCTCAGTCCCAGGCCGGCGACAGACCGGCCGGGTCTGTCAGGCGCTCATTGCGGTCGAGTGCCGCAATGAGCGCCATCTCGGCATCTGTCAGCTTCAGCTGCTGCGCGCGCAGATTGCCTTCGAGGTTCGCGCGCTTGGTAGACGACGGAATCACCGCGTAGCCCAGCTGCATCGCCCACGCCAGCACCACCTGCGCCGTGGTCGCGTCGTGCGCCTTGGCAATGGCCTCGACGACCGGATCGCTCAGCACCTTGCCGTAAGCCAGCGTCATGTAGGAAGTGATGTGAATGCCCTGGCTCTTCGCGAACTCCGCCACCTTGCGGTTCTGCAGGTAGGGGTGCAGCTCGATCTGGTTGGTGGCGATCTGCTCCGCGCCCACGGCCGCGATGGCTTCCTTCATCAGCGCGATGTTGAAGTTAGACACGCCAATGTGCTTCGTGAGCCCCTGCGCCTTGGCCTCGGCCAGCGCGCCCATGAACTCGGCCACCGGCACCGCGTTGCCGGGCGAGGGCCAGTGGATCAGCGTCAGGTCGACTTGGGTTGTGCGCAGCTTGGCGAGGCTGTCTTTCAGGCTGGGCACCAGCTTGTCTTTGGCGTAGTTGTCGGTCCAGATCTTGGTGGTGATGAAGAGGCTGCTGCGCGCGACGCCGCTTTCGGCAATGGCCTGGCCCACCTCGGCTTCGTTGCCGTAGATCTGCGCCGTGTCGATGGTGCGGTAGCCCACGTCGAGGCCGTTCTTCACCGAGTCGATGACCACCTGGCCCTTCAGGCGGAAGGTGCCGAGGCCGAAGGCGGGAATGGTGTTGTTCGTGTTCATGATGTGTGTTGTCCTTGTGCGTTGAAAAGAGAGGAAGAGAAGAAGAGAAGAAAGCGAAGTTCAGTGACCGACCGGCACCGGCCCCGAAGCGCGAACCGGAATGCCGGCACGGAGGTCGAGCCTGCCGCTCCACTGCGTGAGCGCCAGCGACACCAACACAACGAGTGCGCCAATCCACGGCGTGTGCATCAGCCCAAGGTGCGTCACGATCAGCCCACCGGCCCAGGCCGCGCCGGCAATGCCCAGGTTGAAGGCCGCGATGTTCAGGCCCGAGGCCACGTCCACCGCCTGTGGCGTAAAGCGCTCGGCCTGCTTCACCACATACACCTGCAGCCCCGGCACGTTGCCGAAAGCCACCGCGCCCCACATCAGCACCGCCAGTAGAGCCAGCCACTTGTGCGGCGCCGCGAAGTTGAACACCAGCAGCACCGCGGCCAGCAGCGCGAAGATGATCTTCAGCGCCGGAATCGGGCCCATGCGGTCGGCCAGCTTGCCGCCCCAGATATTGCCCACCGCCACCGAGACGCCGTACACCAGCATCACCCAGCCCACCGCACCGGCGCTGAAGCCAGACACGTCGGTGAGGATCGGCGCGAGAAACGTGAACGGAATGAACGAGCCGCCATAGCCGATGGCCGTCTTCGCATACACCAGCAACAGGCGCGGCTCGGCCAGCACCTTGGCCTGCTGCGCCAGCGAGGCCGGCGGCGTGTGGCGGATGTTGCTGGGCACGAAGATCCAGCTGCCGATGAAGGCGACAACGCCCAGCGCCGACACGGCCAGGAAAGTCTCGCGCCAGCCGAAGTGCTGCCCGATGAACGTGCCCAGCGGCACGCCCGTGACCAGCGCCACCGTGAGGCCCGTGAACATGATCGCGATGGCGCTCGCCGCCTTTTCCTTCGGCACCAGGCCGGTGGCAATCGTCGAGCCAATGGAGAAGAACACCCCGTGCGCCAGCCCCGTGAGCACGCGGGCGGCAATCAGCGATTCATAGCTCGGCGCCTTCCACGCCAGCAGGTTGCCGACCGTGAACAGCGCCATCAGCCCGAGCAGCAGCGCCTTGCGCGGCAGCTTGCCCGTGAGCGCGGTGAGCACCGGCGCGCCAATGGCGACGCCCAGTGCATAGAGGCTGACCAGCAGGCCGGCAGAGGGAAGGCCGATGCCGAGGTCGGCGGCCACAGTGGGAATGAGGCCAACGATGACGAACTCGGTCGTCCCGATGGCGAAGGCGCTGAGGGTCAGCGCGAGCAAGGCGATTGGCATGAGAGCACTCCTTCTTGGATGTAGAGGAGTGTCTTGCGGTTACCTTTGCGGATAAATGGGGGTTGGGGCAGAAGATAGTTGCTTCGAAGGCAAGAATAAAATTTCCACGCTCTCGATTAATGCGGCGTGCAACTACAAAGAAACGTAGACAGCTATTGGGTCAATCACAATCTCGTTATCGTTTTTTCCCGACAGAGTGGATTCCATTGCCGCAATGTGATCGACTAGATTGGTGACTGCTTCTTTCATGGTCGAGGGCTCAAAACCAGAATTGGGAGGGGCTTTGGGGGCAAATGCAGTTTGCGTGACTAATCCTAAGACGACCAAGGATTTTTCTGTTTTGCGCGAGTATTTTCTAAGCAACAGGCTTTCGGTTTCTCGCAGGTACTCTCTCTTAAGGAGCGATGTATAGAGTAGATTGCCGACCCTTTGTTGTAATTCGAGTTGATCTGCAAAAGCAAACTTGGTTAACAGCGAAAGATTTTCAAGAAGCTTGGGATCCTGATAGAGGCCGGACTTCTTTGCAAGCTGCGAAGGGTCTGAGATGTCTTTTAGTTGTTTTGCAATTATTGAGACTTTGTGTTTGTCTTTTGTGTTATTTTTTGCGAGCTCTAGGGTTTCATTTGCTGATTTGATGATTTCGGTGTTGGTGACATATGCGATCGCCTCACCTATTTTGTTGAACATCCCAAATAAATTGTTCAAATCCGCTGCGTCGATAAAGCTTGCAGGAGCCGATATGCGAATAAAGGACTTCAATGATTTCTGCTCGACAGCTTCTTCATCTAACTGAGAGATGCTTGTAATATCTCCAGATTCCTCGATCTTTTTTTCAAATAAGGCAAATGAATGGTCATGAAACACGCGTCGTTCTACGGAGGTGCTTGATAGCTTGATCGCATCTGCCAGTAGTCGCCCACTTGCCACTGGACCCTTTTGGGTTGTGGATTTTTCAGAGTCTTCGCTTGTCTCTGTAAGTAGATATTCGGTAAGTCCCTCGAATACTTGCGATGACAAGGAATAGAGCTTTTGCTCGTCCAAATAGAGAATACTGCGGATCATTTAACTTCCTTTCTCGTATATTCTTCGTAGTATCTTTTTCGAGTATCTATGAAAGACCAAATGGATATGCCTATTGCTAAAGCTACCGCCACTCCGGTGAGGAAATAAATGATCGATGTCATGCTTTTCCTTTGGATGCAGCACTTATTCGGTGAAAAATGCTTAAACTGAGAAAAAATGATGCAACTGCAAGAGCAGCGACACAAAATAACATAGCCTGAGCATCAATCAAATTTGGATTTTTCTCTCCAATTAATAGAACGGCAAATAGAACGCTGTAGAACGCAATGAATATGACGGAAATCCCATTTTGAACCGTCTTCCATGACTTGTTTTGTGATGAAAAATGTTCTAGTTCATTAATGTTTGATATGTGCAGCACGAGGCCAAATGCTACAAAATCTGTTGCCGCAAGCGGGGCTAATACATTGCCTTTGGCAATAATCCATACAAGCAGGCGTGAAAGTATTGGTATTAATCCTACTAGCACCGTGTAGGCTAGCCATTTGCTTTTTAAAACTCTCATGGGATTCTGTGTTTGGTCCGTCGGTTATTAAATTGATCTTTAGGTCGAAAATCAAAAAATTAAATATTTCTGCGGCCGATAGAGTGAATCGGGCTAAAGGAGTTTGAATTTCAAGCAATTCGACGCCAATCGTTTGAAATTTTTGCAAGCACTATAGCCACATCTTAAGTACGAAGAACGCTGTCTTCCAGAGGAATCGTAGCCCGGCCTCCTGGATATACTGCCGTGTCGCGTGAAACGCGATCGGGTTTGGAAGCCCGTCGAAACTCTGCGACGAAAGCCGCAGTCACCGCACATGGTCTGCGGCTTTTTCGTTCGCGCGCCAAGTTTTGGCGGCTCGGACGGGAGGGCGCGAGCCCTGCCGGTTTCTTGCAAGAGTTTCCCGGTCTTCCAACCCGTTCGAGCTGCCGCCCTCGTTTGGAAGCGGGGGCGGCGGTTGTAGCAAACCGAAATTCTTGGAGGCCTCTCTTGGCTGAATCTGCATCCGCTTCATCGAAGTCAAGCGCTCGATCCACTTTCCTCGATCCCGCATCCTCCAACCTCGACGACCTCGCCCTCCAAGCCTGCGACGACGCCGACACCCTCAACGACGTGATGCGCGCCTACAGCGCACTCAAGAAGCTCGTCGACACCAGCGCCCTGAACGACAGCGAGGTGCTCACCCCCAGCCGCACCGAACTGAGCGCCTTGCTGGGCGTGCTCAACGACGCGCTGCTGGTCCGCATCGATACCGTCAATAGCGCCACCAGCGCAGTGCGCGAAGCGCTGCGACAGAACATCGGCAGCACCCAATAGCACCGGCCGTGCACCCCGGCAACGGGCACGCGCCGGTCGACTACGCTGCGCACTTCGCTTTTCTTCTTCTCCCCACAACAAAACCGATGCCAGCTCCGCCCGTCGCCGACAACAAGCCCGAGGCCATTCCCACCGCCGCCTGGGCCCGTCTGCGCGACATGGTCGCGGCGCGAACCCCTGCGGACGGCCGCACCGATGCGCTGTATCCGGGGCTGCGCTGCTACCGGTTCTCGCGCCCGGTGCGTTACGAGAAAACCCAGCGCCTCACGCCGGGCGTGGTGGTGGTCTTGCAGGGCCGCAAGACCGCGCACCTCGGCGACCGCCGGTCGCTCGACTACGGCGCCACGCAGTGCCTGGTGCTCGGGGCCGAGGTGGCGTGCCTCGGCACGGTCGTCGGGGCGAGCGCCGAACATCCGTACCTCGCGATTCATCTCGACCTGCCGCCCGACATGCTGGTGAAGTCTTTTGTCGCGCTGGCAGAAAGCGGCACGCTGGCCGAGCCCGCCCGCGTGACCGAGAACTTCACGGCTGCGGTGGGGCCGGAGGTGGTCGAGGCCTTTGCCCGCCTGCTGCTGGCGGCCGACGACCCGGTGGACCGCCGCACGCTCGCGCCGCTGGCGGTTGAAGAAATCGTGCTGCGGCTGCTGCGCTCCGAGGCCGCGGCCGCCATTCGCAGCGCGGGCGCCGTTACCAAGGCCGGCGCACGCATACAGACGGCCATCGCCTTCATGCGCCGCCATCTGGGCCGGCCGCTGTCGGTGGCCGAGATTGCCAGCCACGTGCACATGAGCCCTTCGCACTTCGCGCACAGTTTTCGCGAGGTGGCCGGAGTCACGCCGATGCGCTGCATTCGCGACCTGCGCCTGGAAGAGGCGCGCATGCTGATGCTGGGCGCGGGGCTGCGGCCCGGCGATGCGGCTGCGAAGGTGGGCTTCGAGAGCGCGGCGCATTTCAATCGCGCGTTTCGCAGGCGCTTCGAGGCAACGCCTGCCGAGTACGTGCGGCGCGTTCAGTCGGGCTGATTGATTGACTGACTGACTGATTGATTGATGTGGGGCGGCTGCGTCTTTCGCAGCCATGGTCAATTTCTTCGCAGCTTCGCGCCTTGGCGCGGGGGAGGGCGCTGGCTAACCTGCCGTCTGCCTTTTCTTCAAGCCAACGACAAAGAAATTTTCATGAACCCGATCAACGTCATCATCACTTTCGAAGCCAAGCCCGAGCGCGCATCCGCGTTCGCCAAACTCATGCAGCAGGTCAAGCAGTCGCTGCCATCGGCGGATGGATGCCGGGGCGTGCAGCTGTTTGGGCGCACCGACAACGACTGCGTGTTCACGCTGGTCGAGTCGTGGGAGTCACGCAGCCACCATCAGGCTCATATCGCGGGCGTGGTGTCGTCCGGCGCTTGGGACACGATGGCGGCTGAGCTGGCTGGGCCGCCCGTCAGCAGCTATTGCAACGAGCTCTGATTCGGCGCGCTGGGTGAGAGCGATCAATCAGGCGGTCGGTGCGCCTGCCTCCCCCAGCAGCCACTCCCGAAACGCCACGACCCGCGCGTCCTCTTCGCTCCCCTGCGGATACACCAGGTGATACGCATACGGCGCCGCCATGCGCACGCCGACGTCGAACAGCCGCACCAGCCGCCCCTGCGCCAGGTCGCCCGCAATCATGTCCAGGTCGGCCAGCCCGACCGCGCCACCTTCGACCACGGCCTGCACCACGAAGCTCGAATCGGTAAAGCCCACGCACCGGCTGTCGTCGAAGTTGTCATCGACGCCGGCCGCGGCCATCCACATGCGCCAGTTGGGCCAGGTCATGGTCTCGGTCTTCCAGTCGACATAACAGAGCGTGTGGTGCAACAGGTCGCGCGGCTCGTTCAGCGGCGGCCCGGTCTCGATGAGCCTGGGGCTGCACACGGGCACGATGAGGGTGTCGAACAGCCGGTCTGCGCGCGCACCCTCATAGCTACCGGTGCCGAAGCGGATGGCAATGTCGATGTCGTCGGCCTCGAAGTCGCGCAGCGTGTCGGTGATGTCGAAAGTCAGCTCCAGCCCCGGGTTGGCGGCCCTGAACTGCGGCAGCCTCGGCAGCAGCCAGTTGGTGGCAAAGCGCGCGCTCAGCGACACGCGCAGGTGCGCCGCATTGCGCGTGAGCTTGCGGGCGCGGCCGGTGGCGCGGTGCAGGGTGTCTAGCGCGTCGGCAGTCGCCTCGAACAGCACGGCGCCGGCCGGAGTGAGCTGAATGCTGCGGCTGGTGCGCGTGAAGAGCACCACGCCCAACTGGTCTTCAATCTCCTTGATCTGGTAGCTCACGGCCGCGGGCGTGAGCCCCACCTCGTCGGCCGCGCGCGTGAAGTTCAGGTGCCGTGCGGCCGCCTCGAAGGTTCGCAGGGCGCGCGTGCCGGGGAGCATGCGGTTCATCGGCGTCGTCGATGGCATCGATCTTCAAGCTCCATTTGACGGTTCGTTGAGAACTACTCGTTTTTCAAGGTGCGCGCGGCGCGGGACGATCGAGCCAATCAAAGAAACCATGGATTGATTGGAGCAATTGAAAAATGTCTGCCAGCTTGAACCCGTGCGACGCGCGCCCTGACGATGAAGGCGTTGTTGCTGTTGCCGCGACGCAGGGAAACAAAGACCCCCTGCATTGGCCCGCGCGCATGTGGATCGCGCTGCTCATCTTCAGCGGCGTGATTCTGCTCGATGGGCTCGACATCTCGATGATTGCGGTGGCAATCCCCGAGATCCAGCAAGCCTTCGGCATTGGCGCGGCCACGGCGCAGTGGCTGGTCAGCGCGTACATCCTGGCCTTTGGCGGCTTTCTGCTACTGGGTGGGCGCTGCGCCGATCTGTTCGGCCGCAGGCGCGTGCTGGTGGCGGGGCTGGCGGTGTTCGCGCTGGTGTCGGTGGGCGGCGCCTTTGCCACCGACGCGGGGCTGCTGATCGTCTCGCGTTTCGTGAAAGGCATGGCCGCGGGCTTCACCGGGCCGGCTGCGATGTCGCTGCTGACCACCACCTTCGCCGAAGGACCGGCGCGCAACAAGGCCTTCGGCATCTTCAACCTGTTCGAGGCCTCGGGGTACTCGTCGGGCCTGCTCATCGGCGGCCTGCTGGCGGCGCTGAACTGGCGCTACATCTTCGTGTTGCCGATTCCGGTCGCCGTGCTGCTGTTGCTGGCCGCGCTGCGCTACCTGCCGCCCGACCCGCCGCGTATCAAGGGACAGCAGAAGCTAGACGTTGGCGGCGCCGTCACGCTGGTGGCGGGCATGCTGCTGATGGTGTTCACTGTGGTGTCGGTGGAAGAGGCGGGCTGGGCATCGCTGCGCACGGTCGGCGGGTTCGTGGCGGCCGTGGCGCTGCTGGCCGGCTTCGTCGTCATCGAGCGCTCGGTGAAAGAGCCGCTGGTGCGGCTGGGCATCTTCCGCAACCGTGGGCTGGTGGCGGCGAACGTGAGCGCTGCGCTGCTGTACGGCGGCGCGATGGGTTTTCAGTTTCTGATCGCGCTGTACCTGCAGAACATCCAGGGCTGGAAGCCGTGGCAGATGGCGCTGGTGCTGCTGCCTGCGGGGCTGATGGTGGTGGTTGTCGGGCCGAAGATTGGCGCGCTGATCAGCCGCTTCGGCGTAACGCGCGTGTTGATGGTCGGGTTGGTGGCGTTTGTGCCGTGCTATTTGCTGATGCTGCGCATCGGGCCTGAGCCGGATTTGTGGGGCGTGCTGCTGCCGGCTTCGGTGCTGTGGGGCGTGGGGTTTGCGCTGAGTATTTCGGCGCTGATGGTGGCGGGGACGAACGGGGTGGCCGACGATGAACAGGGGCTGGCGGCTGGGCTGCTGAACAGTTCGCTGCAGGTGGGTGGGGCTTGTGGGCTGGCGGTGTTGACGGCGGCGATTGCGCCTGGGACGGAGTTGGCGATGCTTTATCCGGGGGTGGGGGTGATATTGGGGTTTGCTGTGCTGACGTTGGTGGCGCAGGCGATACGGGGGAGGGGGTGACGTATCTCTGGCGCCAGCGCTACGCACCGTGGATTGCCGTCATGACCCAGAAGGTCACCCACATCGCACCCACCCCCAACAAGCTCATCCCTGTCAGAAAAACGGCCAGATAGCCGATTCGCAGCCAGAGCCGGGGAGCGCTCGGAACGAAGCGCCAGTAAATCCAGACCGCCCAGACAACGAGGATCGTGGCGGTGATCGGAGCGATGTTGTCAGTGATCAACTGGAACTTGTGCTGGTCCACTGCTCCAACGGCCACAAATACCGCTGGCATCGTGAGGAACCATGCCAGTACGCTCAGGCACCCGAGAGCGGTGCGCCGATGGTTGTTCATTCCTTCATCACCGAGGAACCCGTGGCGTGTGTAGGGGGGCATCCATCTGACATGAACATTCATGCGGACAGGCGGGAAGAAAGTCGAGTTGCACGGCTCTGACGCCTTGGCTCTTCTCCAGCTGTTTCAGATATGCAGAAGCAGGTTTTTTGACATAGCCCCGGTCCGGCAGATAAATCTTCGTCCCATCGTATTGCGGGTCTTCCCGGAGAACGCGCGCAACATTGCGTGCCCGTTCCAGTGCCAGGTTGTTCGGAGCCTGTTCGCCAGGCTCAGCGGAGGCGCCGATATCGATGGATTCGTGGTTCGGATACATCTCGCGCAGCCCGGCCATCCAATGGGTCAGTCTCGATACCTGTGCTGCTGACACTGTTGCAGAGTCGCGATCGAAGTACACACCGATGACATTGATCGGACTGCAGGCCTGCGCAGCCGGCGTAGCTATCAAGGTGAGAGATGCCAGCAGCGATCCAAGCACAACGGAAAGTCTTTGGTCTTGCATGATGAGCAATGTCCTCGTGCTACCGCTTGAAGCCGGAAATCGGGACCGGATTGCAGTCCGGTAGCTTCAGCCCTTCGACGTCGGGATAGAGCTGGAGCGAGGCGAAGTCGTTGCTGTCACCCAGGCCATTCATGGGTGACCTATACCCACGAGCGACGGTCGTAATCGGAAGGTCGGTCTTCAACAACATGCGCAGCGCTCTCGCCGTATTGGCTGCACGCTGTTCAGCCAACGCCTTTGCCTCGTGGGGCGCCGCGCCGGATGCCCCGACTTCGATCGACGCGCTCGTGTACATGGAGAAAGTTGCATATGAGCGGTTCAGCCATTCGGAAAGCTTGATGACCTGCGATCGATCCAGTGCCGCCGAGTCGCTTTCAAAGCTGATCTGAGTTGCCACGATGTAGCTGCATGCCGTTGCTTGCCCCGCAGCGAGGGTCGTGGCCAACGGCCAGATGATTCGTCGGTGCACCGGCTTACTGCTGCTTGGGCGGCGCTGCAGGTCCTTCAGACCATTTGCAGCACGAGACTGTTTTGGCGCACGCGGGTTGAACGGTTGCGTTCAGAACATCCAGACGCTCCGGGTGCCTTATCGCCTGGCTTTCGAACTCATCGACGTGCCCCTGCACTTCGACGGAGGCCGCGGTGCTCAAGGTTTTCAACAGATCGGCGATTTCGGCAAGCCGGAGGTTCGCTTTCTTCAGCGAAGCGGTATCGTCCTTGATGGCGCCGGCATAGATGTCGGCGCGGTAGATGCCGCCAGTCGCCCTTTTCGGGTTCTGCTGCTCGACAAACCAGTTCGTTAGCGAGAGAACCTGCTGCGATTCGAGGCGCGTGCTTGCGGGGGCGAACTGCACATCGTGTTCGAGGCCACCGAATGAGCAAGCGAGGGTCCATGTGGGCGCGAGGGCGCAGGCAAGGGGGATGATGGCGTTGAGGTATTTCATGCGACTACGGCGCTCAACGAGGTTGCTCGATCTCTATGGAGTCGAATGTTTCTTTCACGCTGACTGCCTGCTTCAGGCTGCCGTTCCTGATCTCCCGGCCAGCCCTGTCGAAAAACTTGGTGTTGGTGTCGATGATGAGCGTGACCGGAACGTCGCTGTTGGAACTGTGCCAAGTCGCTCTGAATTCGTAAGGCCCCATGCGAGCGCCACCGAGATGCGGCATTGCTTGCCCGGAGATGCGCGTACCTGATCCGGCATCGGTGACCTTGAGTGTCCCGAGCAGGAATTTCTCGAATTCCGGTCTGGCTCTGATCATGGGCAGGATGTCCGTTTCGAAACTGACAGTGCCATCGGCCCAGGCTGGCGGTGCGGCCGAGAGAAGTGCGCTGAGCGCGATGAGCATTGAGCCGCTTATTGGCTTCATGAGCTAAACCCTCCTGTGAATTTGACTTTGTGTTGAGTCGAGCGCTTCGACGTCGGTTTGCACTTGGAACTTGCGTTAACGCTCCAAGCCATCCGGAAGGCCGGGATTGCAGTCCGGCAGTTTTGAGGTCTTCAGGTCTGGATAGAGCTGAATCGCAGCGAAGTCATTGACTTCAACGTCGGAACTCTTCTTCTCTCGGTAGCCATGCGCAAACTTCTCAACATCGAGAGGTACGGGGAAAAGATTCTTCAGTGCGAGCGCCACATTGTCGGCACGCGCTCTTGCGAGTTGTGCGGCCTCTTTCGGCGTTCTTTCCGGTGATTTGGCGGTAGCGCCTGCTTCGACACCTGCGCTCGTGTACTTCGCAAACATCGCGTTCGCGTTGCCGATCCATCCGGCTAGCCGCGCGATCTGAGTACGGTCCAGATCCGCAGAGCCATCCGCAAATGTCAGCGTGATCTGAATGATTCTCTGGCATGCCGAGGCATAGCTGCAAGCTGCGAACAAAGCCAGCATCAGAAGCCACTTAACTCGCATAGAACACCTCGTCCCACACAACATAGCCAGTAATACTGTCCGCGTTAGTTTTCATGCCTTTGGGATCCGTTTTCGCTGCGGAACGAGATTGACTCAAGTGGTTCAGCGTATCGAGACTACCAAAGGTATCGTTGAAGTGCGTTACTTCGTGGATGAGCGTCGATAGCTGCGAATCGAGATTCGCAGCAACGTCCCGCAGAGTACAAAATGAGACGTTGATTGCGATGGTTCGCGTTGCAATGTCTGGCTTGCAGACCATCGCGATCGTACTTTGATCATGTTTTGGCACGATGCAGCTGAGCTCCTTGCCCTCATCGGTGAGGCGAACGAAGTTCTTGCAAGTGAATCCCCTCAACACTGATTCGCACGAGGCCAAGCCCTTCTGCAGATATTCCCGCATGGGTTGGTCGGCCACACCGAACCATTCCTTTACCCGCGACATATCGTCCTCGTTCCAACGCGCCAGCTCGGGAAGGCGTTTCTTTGCAATGAGCGATACCGCCTTGTCTCGCAAACCCAGTATCCCGTCGCAGAACTGCCTGTTGGTCATGTTGGGACAGATGTTCTCTGTCTGTTCCGCCTCGGACGGGTGATTCACCGCCGCGTCGACTATCTTCTTGCTCGCTGCGACGGTCACGGAGTCTCCGGAGAACCATCCCGGCGATGCGATCAAGCTGGCGCTGAAAGCCCCAACTGCTGCGGCCACGCCGTCGTCGTAGATCGCCGAGAACTGCAGCGTTGCTACGAGCGGCTGCGGCACTGGACAGTGACACACCACCACGTCCCCCTCCAGCGCTACCTCCGATATGAACTGCGGGCGCCGTGGCCCTCCCGCCTTGGCGATGATGCCGACGCTGTTGCATCCCTCGCAGTAGGCCCTGCCGCCGATCAATGCGGCGCGATGGCCAAACAGGTCGAGCATCGGGCCGTCGTAGGGCAGCACTCGCCCGCCAGAAGCCGGCGGATCGCCGACCACAAGAACCTTTCGATCCATTCAATACACCCAGAGTTGATGACTCGGGAGGTGTACGTGGCCGAGCGAGTAAGCACTGTTGTCTATCGTTAAACGCCCGTTCGTATTTCACGGTGCGACGCACATTCGATTCAAGGCTCGTTGCTCGCAAGAAAAATCTTTCGCACCCCCTGCATCCAAACCCACTCCTGGCGTGTAGACCCTTCAGCAGCGAGGAGCTGCTGCTGCCCATCTACAACCCAGGAGTATTTCCATGCACACCTCCCGTCCCACCCGCTCGTTCGCCGTTCTCGGCGCCGTCTCCGCTGCTGCCGCCGTACTCGCCGCCTGCGGCTCGATGTCTTCAGGCCCCACCTTCAACCAGTCCAGCCTGCCGCCAACCATCCAGGTGCCGGCCGGCAACAAGGTCGCCATGGAAACCGTCGGCAAGGGCGACATCACCTACGAATGCCGCGACAAGGCCAACACCCCCGGCCAGACCGAATGGGTGTTCGTCGGCCCCGACGCCAAGCTGTGGGACCGCGGCGGCAAGCAGGTCGGCAAGTACTACGGCCCGCCGGCCACCTGGGAGTCGAACGACGGCTCCAAGCTCACGGCCACGCAGCTGGCTGTCGCACCCTCGGGGCCGACCAGCCTGCCGTTCCAGCTCGTGAAGGCCAACCCGGCCGTGGGCTCGGGCGCGATGACGGGCGTTACCTACATCCAGCGCGTGGCGCTGCAGGGCGGCGTGGCTCCGGCTGCCGTGCCGTGCACGCCGGCCACCAAGGGCCAGAAGCAGGTCGTGCAGTACCAGGCCGACTACATCTTCTGGAAGGCGTCCTGATCGGCGGGTAATTCAGCAGTGGGGCCATTGGCTCCACTACCATCGGCCGGTGCAAAACCCGCCGCCCACCGCCGCGCCTTTCGACTACGACGCCGCTCTCATGGCTTGCGCCCGCGGCGACCGTCAGGCTTTGCAGCAGCTGTACCAGCGCGAGAGCCGTTATCTGATGGGCGTGGCGCTACGCATCGTGCGCCAGCGTCAGCAGGCCGAAGATGTGTTGCACGACGCGTTCATCAGCATCTGGCAGCGCGCGGAGAGTTTCAATCCGGCGCGCGGCGAAGGCCGCGGGTGGGTCTACAGCGTGGTGCGCAATGCGGCGCTGAACATGGTGCGCAGCGGCGCGCGCCAGGTGGACGTGAGCGAAGACGCCGCCGAAGCCATCGACGACCAGGCTGCGCTGGCGGCATACGCCTCGGCCGGCGATCCGTTCGAATTGCGCGCCGATCTGGGCAGGCTCGACAACTGCCTGAAAGGGCTGGAGCCGGCGCGGCGTGATTGCATCCTCTATGCGTATGTCGAAGGCTGCTCGCATGGCGAGATCGCCGAGCGGCTGCAAACGCCGTTGGGCACGGTGAAGGCCTGGATCCAGCGCGGCATGCGTGCGCTGCGGGAGTGCATGGCATGAGCGGCAGCAACAACCCGACCGACGACGACATCGACGCACTGGCAGGCGAGTACGTGCTGGGCACGCTGTCGACCGGTGCGCGTGCGACGGTCGAAGCGCGCATGCATAACGAGCCGGCATTGCGCGAAGCCGTGCAGGGCTGGGAGGTGCGACTGTTGCCGCTGACGGCGCTCGCTCCGCCGGCGGACCCGTCGCCTGCACTGTGGGCGCGCATCGAGCAGAGCCTTGGCAACGTAGCGGAGCTGAAGCCCGCGCGTCCGTCGGCCTTCTCCAGCTGGTGGAACAACCTTCAACTGTGGCGCGGCCTGGCCGCAGGCGGGTTCGCCGCCGCCGCGCTGATGGTCGCCGTGCTTGTCATGCGCCCGTTGCCGCAGCCGCAGTACATGGTGGTGCTGGTCGCCCCGCAGGACAAGTCGCCGGGCTGGGTGATTCAGACCACCTCGTCGCGTCAGCTGAGCCTCGTGCCGCTGGGCACCTTCGAGGTGCCGCCGCAGAAGGCGCTGCAGTTCTGGACCAAGGCCGATCAGTGGCGTGGCCCGGTGTCGCTGGGGCTGGTCAAGCAGGGGCAGACGCTGCGCATTCCCATCGACAAGCTGCCGCCGCTGGAGCCGAACCAGCTGTTCGAGCTCACGCTGGAGCCCGAGAACGGCTCGCCGATCGACCGGCCGACCGGGCCGATCCAGTTCATCGGGCGTGCGGTCAAGGTGATGTAGCGGCGGCCTTCCTGCTGGCCACGGCAGCGGCAATGCCGATGGCCCCCACCAGCAGGCACAGCGAAAAGATCACCGGGGTGGTCTTGCCGTAGTCCTGCACTGGAATGATCCGGTGCCGGTTGATGCGGGCGTTGATACTGTGGACGAGTGTCAACCGGCTAGGAATTTGTCACACAGGCTGCAGTTTTGCTGTCGGGTTGGCGAGGCGCGTGCGATTGCGTGCTGTCATGCCGACGATGAACCACCGCACCGAAATTTCGACCGACTACGCCACATTCATCGGAGAGTTGAAGGCGCGCGTTGCCGCTGCGCGCCTGTCGGCCGCTCGTGCGGTGAACCGCGACCTGATCTCACTGTACTGGGACATCGGCAAAGCCATCGTCGAGCAGCAACGCACGCAGGGCTGGGGGCAGTCGGTGGTCGAGCAGATTGCTCGGGACTTGCGAGCGTCGTTTCCGGGCACGCAGGGTTTCTCTGCGCGGAACGTGTGGGACATGCGTCGGTTGTATGAGGAATACACCGGGTCGGAAATTCTGCGACAGGTTGTCGCAGAAGGTGGAAAACGGCCGCCGAAGCAGGGTGCTGTGGCGCAGTCTTCGGTTCGAGCCGAAGAACTTCTGCGGCAGCTTGTCGCAGAAGTTCCCTGGGGCCATCACCTGCTATTGCTGAGCAAGCTCGGCGACCTTGCCCAGCGTCTTTTCTATCTGCGAGCGGTTGCTGCGTTTGGTTGGAGCCGCAACGTGCTGCTCAACCAGATCAAGGCTCAGGCGTACGAACGGTCGCTTGCCGAGGGGAAGAGTCATAACTTTCCGCTTGCGTTGCCGGACCACCTGGCCGAGCAGGCTGAGGAAGCGCTGAAGAGCAGCTACAACCTCGAGTTCCTGGGCATACGCCAGGCCGTCAAGGAGCGCGAACTCGAGAGCCAACTGATTGAAAAGCTGCGGGACTTTATTCTGGAGTTGGGCTACGGCTTCTGCTTCATCGGCCGCCAGCATCGGCTGACTTTGGGGCGCAATGAGTACTTCATCGATCTGCTCTTCTATCACCGCTTCCTGAAATCCCTGGTCGCCGTTGAACTGAAGATCGGCAGTTTCGAGCCGGAATATGCGGGCAAGATGGACTTCTACCTGAACCTGCTCAATGAGAAGGAACGTGCGCCAGACGACGCCCCTTCCATCGGAATCATCCTGTGCGCTGAAAAGGACGGCCTGGAGGTGGAGTTCGCTCTCAAGAGCAAGTCGAACCCCATCGGGGTGGCCGAGTATCAGCTGCAGGGCAAGCTGCCCACGGAGATGAGGGGCAAGCTTCCCTCGCCGCGGCAGTTGCGGGATATCGTGCGCGCCGTCAAGGTTCCGTAGCCGGCGTCCGGCGACTTGCCACGGCAGCGGCGATGCCGATGGCCCCCACCAGCAGGCAAAGCGCAAAGATCACCCCACGCGTCTGCGTAGCATCGGCAAACGCTCCGACGATCAACCCCGCCAGCGGCTGCGTCAGGTTGTTCAGCAGCACGATCACTCCGGTGGTCTTGCCATAGTCCTTCGCCGGAATGATCCTCTGCCGGTGGATGCGGATGTAGATGCTGAACATCTTGTCGAACCCGATCACCAGCAGGAAGCCGGCCGCATAGCCCCAGTGGCTGGTGCTCGCGGCCGTCAGCAGGCCGCCGGCCAGTATCAGCAGGTAGGCGGTAATGCCCATGTGCTTCAGCGCGATCGACCCTCGGATGATCGCCAGCAGGATCACGATGGTGGCCATTGCCCCGAGCGTCTGCAGCCACGCGTAATAGGGGGCCGAGCGCTGGTGCAGCCCGGTGACCATCGCGGCGGAAGAGGCCAGCGTGGTGCCGAGCATCAGGTTCACGCCGGCCGTCAGCATGGTCAGCCGCAGCAGGCCCGGCAGGCGCAGCAGGTGGCCGAGTGCGGTGGCGATGGGTTTCAGCAGATGCTGCCCTGGCTCGCCTTGCGGCTCGTGCAGCTCGACGGGGTTGCCGCGCCGCCACCAGGCGGTGGCTACGTCGGCCAGCAGGAACAACGCCGCCGCTGCGCCCACTGCCGCCTGCCACGGCCACACGGCAATCAGCGCAGCCGCCAGCAGGGGGCCGAGCACCATGCCGGTCTGGTCGGCGGTCTGCGCGGAGGCCAGCACCTTGTCGAAGGCCAGGCCCCGGGTGCCGCTGGCGATCTGCGGGAGCATCACCTCGCGGGCCATCATTCCCTGCGTGGTGAGCACGCCGCACACGGCCGACAGGCCCACGAGCCAGCCGATGCCGCCCATGGCCTCGTTGCCCAGCACAAGCACGCACACCAGCGCGCGAAACACCTGGCTGCCGCGCAGCAGCTTCAGCGGCGAGATGCGGTCGCACAGCGCGCCGCAAACGGGAAACGAGAGAAAGCGCGGCAGCGTTTCGGCCGCGAAGGCGTAGCCTGACCACGCCACGTCCTGCGTCACCTGGAACACCACGAGCGGCACCAGGAACAGCAGGATCTGGTCAGCCAGCTTGGAGACGAAGAGCGAGAAGAGAAAAGCCGGAAACTTCATCGTGCCGGCATGGCCTGCGCTGACCCCGAGGGGAGAAGGGTGGGGAGCGCGGTGGCGTCGGGCATGCGCTGAAGATAATCGAAACATGATCGCGCTCGACTGCTACTACAGCCTCTCTTCCCCCTGGGCCTACCTCGGCGGCCCGCAACTTCAAGACATCGTGCGCCGCCACCACGTGCGGCTCACGCTCAAACCCTACGACTTCCAGGCGGTGGTGCCGCAGACCGGCGGCATTCCGCTGAAGACCCGGCCCGAGCCGCGCCGCACGTACCACGCGCTGGAGCTCGCTCGCTGGAGCGACTACCTCGGCATGCCGCTGAACCTGGCGCCCGCGCACTACCCCAAGGGCGCGCCGATCGACCCCAACTGGAACAAATACCCGGGCTGGATGGTGATCGCTGCGCAGTTGCAAGGGCTCGATGCTCAGCCGCTGTCGCATGCGCTGCTGCGCGCACTGTGGGCCGAGGAGCGCGACACCTCGCAGGCCGAAGTGCGCATCGCCGTGGCCGACGAGACCGGCTACGACGGCGCCTCGCTGCAGGCGCTGGAGCAGGCGGCCGAGACACTGGCGGCCTACCGGGTCTACAGCGCGGAGGCGGTGGAGGCGGGTGTGTTCGGGGCGCCGACGTTCATATTGAACGGGGAGCGGTTCTGGGGGCAGGACCGGTTGGCGTTCCTCGACCGGGCGCTGGACAAGCTGCGCGCGGCGGGCTGACGCTCCCCCTCACTGCCACCCGGCCGATCGCGGCAGCAGCGCCGGCACCAGCGTGCGGTTCATCCGCTCGCGCCACCAGCGTAGCGCTTGCCCTTGCGCGCCGGTCTTCCAGGCCAGCCAGAAGGCCTCGGGCGGGCGCGGCTCCTCGGTGGGCAGCTCGACCAGCGTGCCGCGCTTGAGTTCGTCCGCGATGCAGGCGCGCGGCAAGAAGCCGTGGCCCAGGCCGGCGACTTGGCAGGCGATCTTCGCGGGCATCGACGGCACGGTGATGCGCGGCTGGCCGGCCAGCAGCCCGACGGTGCGGTCCGACAGCGTGCGTGCGCTGTCGCCCACCACGATGGCGTTGTGCTCCAGCAGGTCGCCGCGCTGCAGCGGGCGGTCGAGCCGCGTGAGCGGGTGCGAGGGCGCCACGCAGAAGGCGAAGTCGAGGCTGCCCACGGTCACCGCCTGGTAGCCGCCGCCGGCCGGGCCTTCGCCCGCGGCGATGACGATGTCGGCGCGCCCCTCGCGCAGCGCCTCCCAGCTGCCGGTGAGCGCCTCGCAGCCGATGCGCAGCCGCGTGCCACAGCGCAGGTCTTCAAAAGCGCGGATGTCGTCGATGAGCGCGTGCGTGGGAATCAGCGAGTCGTGCACGAGGCGCAGCTCCGACTCGTAGCCGGTGGCAATCAGCCGCATGCGCGATTCGAGGTCGCTCGCGGCGCTGAGCAGCCAGCGGCCCTCCTTGAGCATTTCTTCGCCGGCGGCGGTGAGCGTTACGCGTGGGCCGTTGCGCTCGAACAGCAGCATGCCCAGTTGTTCCTCCAGTTTGCCCACGGCGTAAGAGATGGTGGAGGGCACCTTGTTCAGGCGCGCGGCGGCGGCGGCGAAGGAGCCGTGGCGGGCGATGGCGTCGACGACCTCGATGGCTTCCAGGCTGAGTTTGAGCACGCTGCGGTTCCTTGAAAGAAGAAGGAAGGGTTAAGTGGGAAATCGATGATCGAAAACTTCGATGATTGAAGGTGAAAAGTTTCGTCGATGACGGCTTGATGGACCTTGATGATTCATCCCGTGCCAAGGAGATTGCCTCCGAAAGCAAATTGTGAATCGAATCGAACATCCATTCAACCCGAAGGAGCTTCCCATGACCGTCAAAGCAACCCCTACCGCCGGCGCCAAGCTGCTCACCCCCACCGATCACACGCTGGTGATGATCGACTTCCAGTCGCAGATGGCCTTTGCCACGCATTCCATCGACGCCGTGAACCTGCGCAACAACGCCGCGCTGGTGGCGCAGGCGGCGGCCGGCTTCGGCGTGTCGACCGTTCTCACGACGGTGGCCGAGAAGAGCTTCTCGGGCCCGATGTTCAGCGAGATCACCGACGCCTTCCCCGGCCAGAAGATGCTCGACCGCACCTCGATGAACACCTGGGAAGACGCGGCCGTGATCGAGCGCGTGAATCAGATCGGCAAGCCTCGCATCGTGCTGGCGGGCCTGTGGACCAGCGTGTGCATCGTCGGCCCCGCGCTGTCGGCGCTCGACCAGGGCTTCGAGGTGTACGTGATTGCCGACGCCTGTGGCGACGTGTCGGCCGAGGCGCACAACCGTGCGATGGAGCGCATGGTGCAGGCCGGCGCGCAGCCGATGACCTCGCTGCAATACCTGCTCGAGCTGCAGCGCGACTGGGCCCGCGGCGACACCTACGAGCTGACCACCGGCATCGCGAAGAAGGTGGGCGGCGCCTATGGTCTCGGCGTGACCTACGCCAAGACCATGTTCGGCGCGCACGAGGGTTGATCGACAACACCGAGGCCGAAGAGATCATGAAGCCCTATGTCCTGTCGCTCGCGCTCGGCCTGCTGGTCGGCGTGATCTACGCACTGTTCCAGGTGCGCTCGCCGGCGCCGCCGGTCATCGCCCTGGTGGGGCTTCTCGGGATCCTGCTCGGAGAGCAGATCCCGCCGCTCATCAAGAGCGTGATCAAGCCCGATGCGGTGGCCACCTCGTGGCTGCACCACCAGGTCAAGCCGCACGTGTTCGGCGAACTGCCGAAGTGCGCGCAGCCGACGGCGGGGAACACCGCCGAAGCCCAGTCTTCCGGCAGGCGCGACGCATGAAGCCGTCCGCAGACCCCAGCCGCCGGCGCCTCCTCGGAGCGCTCGGCGCCACCCTCGCAGCCCCCGGCCTTGCCGTCGCCTCTTTCTCCGACAACATGACCACCAACACCGAAACCCCAGATCTGATCCTGCACAACGGCCGTTTCACCACGCTGGACCGCGCCAACCCCGTGGCCGACGCCGTGGCCATCAGGGACAGCCGCTTCATTCGCGTCGGCCGCGCAGAAGACGTGCTGCCGCTGGCCGGCAGCGCCACCCGCGTGATCGACCTGCACGGCAAGCGCGTGCTGCCGGGGCTGATCGACAACCATCTGCACATCATTCGCGGTGGTCTGAACTACAACATGGAGCTGCGTTGGGACGGCGTGCGCAGCCTGGCCGATGCCATGTCGATGTTGAAGCGGCAGGTGGCGGTCACGCCCGCGCCGCAATGGGTGCGCGTGGTGGGTGGCTTCACCGAGCACCAGTTCGTGGAAAAGCGCCTGCCGACCATCGAGGAGCTGAACGCCGTCGCGTCCGACACGCCGGTCTTCATCCTGCACCTGTACGACCACGCGCTGCTCAACGGCGCCGCGCTGCGCGCAGTGGGCTACACCAAGGACACGCCCGCGCCGCCCGGCGGCGAGATCGTGCGCGACAGCGCCGGCAACCCCACGGGCCTGCTGCTGGCCAAGCCGAACGCGGCCATCCTCTACGCCACGCTGGCCAAGGGGCCGAAGCTGCCCTTCGACTACCAGCTCAATTCCACGCGCCACTTCATGCGCGAGCTCAACCGCCTCGGCGTAACCGGCGCCATCGACGCGGGTGGTGGCTTCCAGAACTACCCCGACGACTACGCCGTGATCCAGAAGCTGGCCGACGACGGGCAGCTCACGATCCGCCTGGCCTACAACCTGTTCACGCAGAAGCCCAAGCAGGAGAAGCAGGACTTCCTGAACTGGACCGCCAACTCCAAGTACAAGCAGGGCGACGACTACTTCCGCCACAACGGCGCCGGCGAGATGCTGGTGTTCTCGGCCGCCGACTTCGAGGACTTCCGCCAGCCGCGCCCCGACATGGCGCCCGAGATGGAAGGCGAGCTCGAAGAGGTGATTCGCGTGCTGGCGCAGAACCGCTGGCCCTGGCGCATGCACGCCACCTACGACGAGACCATCAGCCGCTCGCTCGACGTGTTCGAGAAGGTCAACAAGGACACCCCGCTGGCTGGCCTGAACTGGTTCTTCGACCACGCCGAGACCATTTCCGAGAAGTCGATCGACCGCATTGCGGCGCTCGGCGGCGGCGTGGCGGTGCAGCATCGCATGGCCTACCAGGGCGAGTATTTCGTCGAGCGCTACGGTGCCGGCGCGGCCGAGGCGACGCCGCCCGTGAAGCGCATGCTCGAAAAGGGCCTGAAGGTCTCGGCCGGCACCGACGCGACGCGGGTGGCTTCATACAACCCGTGGGTGTCGCTGTCGTGGCTGGTCACGGGCAAGACGGTGGGCGGCCTGCAGATCACGCCGCAGCGCAACCTGCTCGACCGCGAACAGGCGCTGCGCATGTGGACCGAGAACGTCACCTGGTTCTCGAACGAGGAGGGCAAGAAGGGCCGCATCCAGGCCGGCCAGCTCGCCGACCTCGTGGTGCCCGACCGTGACTTCTTCGCCTGCCCCGAATCGGAGATCGCCGACACCACGGCGCTGCTCACGATGGTGGGCGGCAAGGTGGTCTACGGCGCAGGCCCCTTCGCCGCGCAAGACGAAGGCGCACCGCCGCCGGCCATGCCCGACTGGTCGCCCGCGCGCACCTTCGGCGGCTATGCCGGCTGGGCCGATCCCGAAGGGGCGCCGCTGCAGAAGGTAATGCGCAACGCCGCCATGTCCTGCGCCTGCGCCAACAACTGCAACGTGCACGGCCACAGCCACGCGACGGCCTGGAGCAGCAAGCTGCCCATTGCCGACCTGAAAAGCTTCTGGGGCGCGCTCGGCTGTGCCTGCTGGGCGGTGTGATGACGATGCGCTGGACCACCTCACCTGCGCTGCGCTGGATCGCCTTGCTGCTGCTGTGCGCCGCCTACCTGCAGGGCGGGCTGAACAAGGCGATGGACTTCAACTCGGCCCTCGCCGAGATGAAGCACTTCGGCCTGTCGCTCGCCGGCCCGCTGGCCGTGGCGGTCATCGTGCTGGAGCTCGGGGCTTCGGCGCTGATCCTCACGGGGCGTCTGCGCTGGCTTGGCGCACTGGCGCTCGCGGGCTTCACGTTGATGGCGACTTTCGTGGCGCTGCGCTTCTGGGGCATGCCCCCGGGGCAGGAGCGCTTCATGGCGGCAAACTCCTTCTTCGAACATTTCGGGCTGGTCGGCGGCTTTTTGCTCGTCGCCTGGCATGACCTGAAGGAGCGTGCCCATGTCTGAATCTTCGCCCGCGGCGACCGTGCCGGCACCGCAACCCGGCGCCTTCGCGCCGCTTCGCCAGCCGGTGTTCGCGGTGCTCTGGGCCGCCACCGTGCTCGGCAACATCGGCAGCTTCATGCGCGACGTGGCCAGTTCGTGGCTGGTGACGGACCTGTCGGCCAACCCGACGGCAGTGGCGCTCATCCAGACGGCGGCCACGCTGCCGATCTTCCTGCTCGCGATTCCGGCGGGGGTGCTGTCGGACATCCTCGACCGGCGGCGCTTTTTGATCTTCGTGCAAGTGGTGCTCGCGGCGGTGAGCGGCGCGCTGCTGGTGCTCTCTCATACCGGAGCGCTCACGGTTGAATACCTGATCGCGCTGACCTTCGTGGGCGGCATCGGCGCGGCGCTGATGGGGCCGACGTGGCAGTCGATCGTTCCGGAACTGGTGCCACGCGCGGACCTCAAGGGCGCGGTGGCGCTGAACTCGCTGGGCATCAACATCGCACGCTCCATCGGTCCGGCGGCGGGCGGGCTCATTCTTGCGAGCTTCGGTGCGGCTGCCACCTATGGCGTCGATGTGCTGAGCTATGTGTTCGTGATCGCGGCGCTGCTGTGGTGGAAGCGCCCGGCGCCGGTGGACAGCGGCCTGTCGGAGAACTTCTTCGGCGCCTTCCGCGCCGGCCTGCGCTACACGCGGGCGAGCAAGGAGCTGCACGTGGTGCTGCTGCGCGCGGCGGTGTTCTTCCTGTTCGCCAGCTCGGTGTGGGCGCTGCTGCCGCTGGTGGCGCGGCAGATGCTCGGCGGCAGCGCGGGCTTTTACGGCGTGCTGCTCGGTGCCGTGGGGGCAGGCGCCATCGGCGGTGCGCTGGTGCTGCCGCGCTTGCGGGCGCGGCTCGATGCGGACGGCATGCTGCTGCTGGCCGCGCTGCTCACCGCGGCCGTGATGGGCAGCCTGGTCTTCGCGCCGCCGAAGTGGCTGGCGGTGCTGCTGCTGTTGCTGCTGGGCCTGGGCTGGATCGTTGCGCTGACCACGCTCAACGGCGTGGCGCAGTCGATCCTGCCGAACTGGGTGCGTGGGCGCGGGTTGGCCGTGTACCTCACGGTGTTCAACGGCGCGATGGCTGCGGGCAGCCTGGGCTGGGGCCTGGTGGCGCAGCAGATCGGCGTGCCGGCCACGCTGGTGGCGGGGGCGGTGGGGCTCGTGGTGGCCGGGCTGATCTTCCATCGCGTGCGGCTGCCGGCCGGCGAGGCCGACCTGCAGGCGTCGAACCACTGGCCCGAGCCGCTGCTGGCCGAGCCGGTGGCGCACGACCGCGGGCCGGTGATGGTGCAGGTCGAGTACCGCATTCGCAAGGAAGACCGCCCGGCGTTCCTGCAGGCGATGAAGCGCCTGTCGTTCGAGCGCCGCCGCGACGGCGCCTATGCCTGGGGCGTGCACGAGCACACGGCCGACCCGGAGCGGGTGATGGAGTGGTTCCTCGTCGAATCGTGGGCAGAGCATTTGCGCCAGCACCACCGCGTGTCGCAGGCCGATGCCGACCTGCAGGGCGAGGCGCTGCGTTTTCATATCGGGCCGGGCAAGCCCGAGGTGCATCACTTCCTTGCGCTGTAGGCGGAGGGCCCGAGCGGCGTGAGCTTTGGGCCCGTGGTCGTCAAGGGCAGTGCCGGTGGCGATAATCCCGGGATGCGAATCCGCTTTACCAAGATGCAGGGAGCCGGCAACGATTTCGTCGTGCTGGACGAAACGCGCGGCACGCTGGGCCTCAGCGCCGCGCAATACCGCTTTCTGGCCGACCGCCACTTCGGCGTCGGCGCCGACCAGATCCTGACCGTGCGGCCTTCGCCCGCGGCAGGTATCGACTTCCAATACGTGATCCACAACTCCGACGGCGGCGAGGTGGAGCAATGCGGCAACGGCGCGCGCTGCTTCATGCGCTTCGTCAACGAACACCACCTGACCGACAAGACGCAGGTGCGCGTGCAGACGCTGTCCGGCGTGATCGAGCCGCGCATGGGTGTCGACGGCCGCGTGACGGTCGATATGGGCGCCCCCGTCTTCGAACCCGCGCGCGTGCCCTTCGACGTCGCCGGGCTCGACCCGCAGCCTGAAGGCGGCTGGCACAAGTGGCACCTTGCCCTTGGCACACGTGCGGGCACCGCTATCGTTTCGGTAGCGGTCCTGTCGATGGGCAACCCGCACGCGGTGCAGGTGGTCGACAACGTAGACGCCGCCCCGGTGGCCGAGCAGGGTCCGCAGATCGAGCACCATCCGCGCTTTCCGCAGCGGGTGAACGCGGGCTTCATGCAGGTGGTCGACCGCTCCAACATCAGGCTGCGGGTATTCGAGCGCGGCGCCGGCGAAACGCTGGCCTGCGGCACGGGCGCCTGCGCGGCGGTGGTGGCGGGCATCCGGCTCGGCCTGCTGGAGCGCCGGGTCGACGTGCAGACGCACGGCGGCATTCTCACGATCGAGTGGCAGGGAGAGGGGCAGCCGGTGCTGATGACCGGGCCGGCCACCACGGTCTTCGAAGGTGACATCGAGGTGCCGGAGCTGCCATGACGACCAACTTCACGAACAACAACGACGCCAACGCCATGAACCCGATCACCGAAGACGACATCGCCAACTACCTGGCGAACACGCCCGACTTCTTCGAGCGCCATGCCCAGCTGCTGGCGCAGGTGCAGCTCACCAGCCCGCACGGCAACCGCGCCGTGAGCCTGCAGGAGCGCCAGGCCGAGATGCTGCGCGAAAAAATCAAGGCGCTGGAGCACCGCCTGATGGACATGGTGCGCCACGGCACCGAGAACGTCGTCATCGCCGACCGCCTGCAGCGCTGGACCAAGGGCCTCTTGACCACGCGCGATCCGCGCAGCCTGCCGTACCGCATTGCGGTCGACCTGCAGTCGCTGTTCCTGGTGCCGCAGACGGCCATCAAGGTGTGGGACTGCGGCAGCGAATACCTGAACGAGGCCTATGCCCAGTGGGTGAGCGACGACGTGAAGGCGCTGGCCACCTCCCTGACTTCGCCTTACTGCGGGCTCAATTCGGGCTTCGAGGCGGCCAACTGGCTGCCCGAGCCGCAGGCCGCGATGTCGATCGCGCTGATTCCGCTGCGCCCCGACGCCGAGTCGCCGGCCTTCGGCATGCTGGTGCTGGCGTCGCCCGACGCGCAGCGCTTCAACGCCGAGATGGGCACCGATTTTCTCGAGCGCATCGCCGAGCTGGCCTCGGGCGGACTTTCGCGGCTGCGTCCTTGAAACGCCCGCGCTGGTTGCGGCGGCCCTGGCAGGTCGTGCTGGCGGCTGGCGGGGTGCTGGTCGTGGCGCTGGCATACGTGGTCGCCTGGGCGGTGGCTTGGCAGCGTGCCGAGGAACTGCTGGCGAATCCGCCGCAACGCCCAGCCGACGCCGCGCTGATCCTGGGTAGCCGGGCCTACCTTCACGGCAAACCGAACCCCTGTCTCACGGGGCGGGTCGACACAGGCATCGCGCTGGCGCAGGCCGGTGTCATCAGACAGCTGGTGTTTACCGGCGGTGTCGACTCGGAAGACGGGCGCATCGAGGCCGAAGTCATGCACCAGCATGCGATGGCCGTGGGCTTCGCCGGCCCGATGCTGCTGGAGAGCGGCTCGACGTCCACGCGCCTGAATCTGGCGCTGTCTACGCCCGTCCTGCAGTTGGCCGGTGTCCGAAGCGTGGTGATCGTGTCGGAGCCGTATCACTTGTGGCGCACCGAGCGGCTGGTGAAGATGAGCGGGTTCGACAAGACCTTCGACGTGCAGTACGCCGCTGCGCCAACTTCCTGCTGGCGCACCTGGGGCATGCTGTTCAAAGGCGCATTGCGCGAGCCGGCAGCCATCATCAACAATGCCGGCCATGGCTACTTGTTCTAGCGCGCCCCCAGGCTTCGCGCACTTCGTGTCGCTGCGCCAACCCCCTCGCCGGGGGCAATACCAGCGGCCCGGCAAAGCCGGTTCCGCGGTATTTCTGAGCCGGCACTCCCGCTGAGCAAATGGACTGGATCGAAAAATACCTGGAGCATGTGCGCGTCGAGCGCCGGCTCGCGGCGCGCACGGTCGAGCTCTATGCCTTTCACCTGCAGGCCCTGCGCGAGCGTGCCGCCGAGGCAAAGCTGCCGCTGGACCGCGTGCAGACCGCCCACGTGCGCCGCTGGATGGCGCAACTGCACAGCGCCGGGCGCGAGCCGCGCGGCATTGCGCTGGTGCTGTCGTGTTGGCGCAGCTTCTACCGCTGGCTGGGCAATGAAGGGCTGATCGGCTTCAACCCCGTGCAGGACGTGCACGCGCCCAAGGCCGGCCGGCCGCTGCCCAAGGCCCTGGGCGTGGACGACGCGGTGCGGCTCGCCGAGCTGTACGACCCCGAGGCCGACCCGTGGACCGAGGCGCGTGATGGCGCCATCGTCGAGGTGCTCTACGGCTGCGGCCTGCGTGTGAGCGAGCTCACGGGGCTCGATGCGCAGGCGAGCAACACGGCGCGGGGCTGGGTCGATCTGGATGCGATGGAAGCCAGCGTGCTCGGCAAGGGCAGCAAGCGCCGCATCGTGCCGATGGGCAGCAAGGCGGCCGAGGCGGTGCGCGACTGGCTCGCGGTGCGCGGCGATTGCGCCGGGCTGACCACCGCCCGGCTGCGCGACCCGCAAGCCGCGGCTGCGCTCTTCATCAGTGCCAAGGGCATGCGGATGTCGTCGCAGGCGGTGTGGAAGCTGCTGCGCGAGCGCAGCCTCAAGGCCGGCCTCGCGGCGCCGGTGCATCCGCACATGCTGCGCCATTCGTTCGCGAGCCACGTGCTGCAATCGAGCAGCGACCTACGCGCGGTGCAGGAGCTACTGGGCCACGCGAACATCGCGACCACGCAGGTCTATACGCGGCTGGATTTCCAGCATCTGGCGAAGGTCTACGACGCTGCACACCCCCGTGCGAAGGCCAAGCCAGAGAACGACAAGTAAGCAAAGAACAATGAAAACACTTCGCCTCAAACCCGGCAAAGAGCGCTCGATGCAGCGCCGCCATCCGTGGGTCTTCGAATCGGCCATTGCACGCGGTGGCGCGGATTCTGGCGAGACGGTGCGCGTCGAGTCGCATGAGGGCGCCTTCCTCGCATGGGCCGCCTTCAGCCCCATCTCCAAGATCCGCGCGCGGGCCTGGAGCTTCGTCGAAACGCAGCGCATCGACGCGGCTTTCTTCGCCTCGGTGTGCGCCCGTGCCGTGGCCGCTCGTGGCCTGTTCGACCTGCAGAGCGACGGCGTGCGGCTGGTGCACGGCGAGGCCGACGGCCTGCCGGGGCTGATCGTCGACCGCTACGGCGACACGCTGGTGGCGCAGTTTCTCTCGGCCGGCGTCGAGCGCTGGAAAGATGTTCTGGCCGACGCGCTGCTCAAGGCCACGGGCCTGAGCAAGCTCTACGAACGCTCCGACGCCAGCGGTCGCGAACGCGAGGGCCTGAAGCCCGTCACGGGCTGGCTGCGCGGCGATGGCCCCACCGAAATCATCATTCGCGAGCACGGCTGGAAGCTGTCGCTCGACATCGCGACCGGCCACAAGACCGGCTTCTACCTCGACCAGCGCGACAGCCGCCAGCGTTTCGCCGAGCTGGCGCAGCACCGGCGTTTCCGGCGCGTGCTGAACTGCTTCTGCTACACGGGCGGGTTCACCGTCGCAGCGCTGGCGGGGCTGAAGGCCGCGGGTGCGCTCGAAGGCACGGAGCTGGTGTCGGTCGATTCATCGCTGCCCGCGCTGGAGCGGGCGCGTGGCCATCTCGCGCTCAACGGCTTTGACGGCATCGGGGGGCAGGGCATACAGACCGAGTTTCTGGACGCCAACGTCAACACCGTGCTGCGCGAGTTCATCGACCAGGGCCGCACCTTCGATGCGATCGTGCTCGACCCGCCCAAGTTCGCGCCCACGGTGGCGCATGCCGAGCGCGCCGCGCGGGCCTACAAGGACATCAACCGGCTGGCGCTGAAGCTGCTGGAGCCGGGCGGCGTGCTGCTGACCTTCTCGTGCTCGGGCGGCATCAGCGCCGACCTGTTCCACAAGATCGTGGCCTCGGCGGGGCTCGATGCGGGCGTCGACGGCTACATCGCCGAGCGCCTGGGCGCCGCGCCCGACCATCCGATGACCATCGAGTTTCCCGAGGGGGAGTACCTGAAGGGCCTGGTGGTGGTCAGGAAGCCTGCCTGAAGCCGGCTTGACCCTGCCACCAACGCAACTCAGTGGCATTGGCTAAACTGCCGGGCCACGCCTTTCCCTAGCCCCATTTCCTGTTTTCCGCTTCCGGAGCACTATTTCCATGGCCCTCATTCCCGCGACCATCCTCACCGGCTTTCTCGGCTCGGGCAAGACCACGCTGCTCAAACGCATCCTGACCGAGGCCCACGGCCAGAAGATCGCGGTCATCGAGAACGAGTTCGGCGAGGAGAACATCGACAGCGACATTCTCGTGACCGAGTCGAAGGAGCAGATCGTGCAGATGAGCAACGGCTGCGTCTGCTGCACCATCCGCGAAGACCTGCGCGAAGCGCTGCAAATGCTGGCCGCCAAGAAGCGCCAGGGCCTGCTCGATTTCGACCGCGTGGTGATCGAGACCACCGGCCTGGCCGACCCCGGCCCCGTGGCCCAGACCTTCTTCATGGACGACGAGATCGCCGAGAGCTACCTGCTCGATTCGATCCTCACGCTGGTCGACGCCAAGCACGCGCCGCAGCAGCTCAACGATCGCCAGGAAGCACGCCGCCAGGTGGGTTTTGCCGACCAGATCTTCATCAGCAAGAGCGAGCTGGTGTCGGCCGAAGAGACCGATGCGCTCATTCACCGCCTGAAGCACATGAACCCGCGCGCGCCGCAGCAGAAGGCGCATTTCGGCGACGTGCCGCTGAAGGACATCTTCGACCTGCGCGGCTTCAACCTGAACGCCAAGCTCGACATCGACCCCGACTTCCTGAAGGAAGACGACCACGACCATCACGACCATGACCACGCGCATGGCGAGGCGTGCGACCACCCCTCGCACAAGCACGAGGGCCACCATCACCACACGGACGACGACGTCAAGAGCTTCGTCTACAAGGCCGACCGCGCGTTCGATCCGGCCAAGCTGGAAGACTTTCTGGGCGCGATCGTCAACATCTACGGCCCGCGCATGCTGCGCTACAAGGGCGTGCTGAACATGAAGGGCACCGAGCGCAAGGTGATCTTCCAGGGCGTGCACCAGCTGATGGGCAGCGACCTGGGCCCCGAATGGGGCAAGGACGAGGCGCGCCAGAGCCGCATGGTATTCATCGGCATCGAGCTGCCGCGCGAAATTCTCGAGCAGGGGCTGGAGCAGTGCCTGGTCTGAGCTGAAGGCTTCCTGAAATAGAAAACGGCGCTGGCCCCAAAAGGCCAGCGCCGTTTTACTTGAGCCGTAGCAGGCTTATTTGCCCGTCGCGCCCATCCCGCCCAGCGGCTTGCCGTTGACCTTCAGGCTGCCTTCACTGAACTCGACCTGGCCGGTGACGTCGTCGCCGTCCCGCTTCACGAAGCCGCTTTCTTCGCCTTGCTCGACCAGGCCCGCCACCATTTCGGGCGGGGGCGTCTGGCCGCTCTCTGCGCCGGTCTCGGCCAGCTTTTCGAGCCACTTCATGGGCACGCGTGCATGAGCCTTGAGCACGCCGCGCTTCATGAGCAACGCGGTGCCAGGCATCTGCAGGTCTTCATCGGTCACGCCGGCCATGCTGACCGTGTAGCCGATTTCGGCACGCTTGCCGTCGATCTCGACCAGCATCTTGTCGAGGCCGGCCTCGGGGCCGTACTTGGCCATGGCCTTGAGGTCGGGGGCCAACTGCTCGGCCAGCGCCTGCATGGCGGCTTGGGAGGCTTTGCTGCCGCCCTTGCCGCAGCCGCTGGCAGGGCTGGATTGCATCCAGGCGTCGGCCAGTTTCTTGTAGCCGGCGGCGTGGATGCGGCGCGCACTGCTGGTCAGCTCGAACTTGTCGATCTTCGTCTCGCCGATCTTGCCGGTGCCCCTGAACGTGCCGCTCGACGCATAGAGGCCGTCCTTGGTGCTCGCGTCGCCGACCAGTTCGATGTTCTGGAGCAAGACCGTCGGCAGCGCTTTTGGCGGTTCTGCCTGTGCGGCGCCGTCCTCGGCAGCCTTCTTCTTGACGGCGAACTCAAGGGTGTCGAGGCGGCCTTCGGTCTTGCCGGTGGCCAGGAACCAGCCGGCGCTCATGTCCATGTCGGCCTTGGCGGAGAGCTTGCCCATCTTCATGGTCACGCCGCTACGCGCGTCGCTGAAGTCCAGGCCAGGCACGGTCAGGTCGTAGCGCGCCTGGGTGCGCGCGGCGTTCACTTCCAGGCGGGCTTGCACGCCTTGCCAGTCGAGGCGGCCCTTGCCTTCTTCGACCAGCTTGGCGGGCGCGACGGTCAGGTCGGTCGTGAAGGCGCCGCCGAAGCCGACCTTGGTGCGCGCGCTCAGGGGCTTGGCGTCGCCGAACAGCTTTTTCGCCTCGGCCTGCGTCTTCTCGTCGAGCACCAGTTCGCTGTCGATGGTGGCTGCCGCCAGCGTGCCGCCGGCCAGCGGGCCGTGGTGGATGGTGTCGCGGATGGTCAGGCGCAGTTGCTTCGGCGGCTTGATGCCGGGGCCTTCCTCTTCGTCTGCTTCAGCTTCCTCGCCCTCTGCGGGCTTGTCGGCAGCGGCTGCTGCTGCCGGGGCGGCGGTATCGGTTGCGCAGCCGATTTCCAGCGTCACGGTGCTGACGGCGCCGAAGAAGCCGCGTTCGTATTTGCGCTCAGTCACGCGCACCAGCGCGGTCTGTTTCGGCAGCTCATCGAAGGCGATGTCGTAGCGCGACTTGATCTGCGTGCCGGCCCACCAGGTGCTGCCGCCGTAGGCGACGGCGATAGCCGCGGCCAGGACTCCCAAAACTACTTTCTTGTTCAAGATTTGCTTTCTTTTTGCGAATGAACGGATAGGCCCCCTGCGCCATATGGACAAAGGCTCGGGGCCGCGCTGCTCCCACAGACAGCGCCGCGCGATGCTAACGGAGTTGGCCGGCACGCCGAGACATCGCCCGCGCCTGCGAGTTCTCTATACAATCGCGCGCCTGTTCCGGCAGCCATGTCCAGTTCTCGTGGACAAGATGTGACTTCCGGCACGGGGCGCCGCACGTTCCTGGTGGGCTTTCGGGGGTATAACCCCGGGGTTCGCCACTGGCGAGCACCCCGACAACGGGGAGTCTGCGCGGTCTGAAAGCCGCAAGTGGCTCCCATGGGAGGAGACACCCAGTGAAAGCGCGTTCCAGTTCGACCAAGGAGCCAGTCACCGTGAAGAAACCCGCCGCCAAGGCCACGCCAGCACCCAAGCCCGCCACAAAGAAGGCGCCGGCTGCGAAGCAGGCTGTACCTGCGGCCAAAAAGGTTTCCGCCACCGCACATGGCTCTGCAGCGAAGGAGAAAAGCGCGCCGTCCAAAAAGCCCGCAGCACCACCGGCCAAGGCCGCGACCGCTGCGACCAAGAAGTCCGCCAAGCCTGCAACTGCCGCCACCAAGACCGCAGGCGCGGGCTCATCGTCATCCAAACCCGTCGGCCGCCCTGCTGCCGTTATTTCTGCCCCCTCGATCCCCATGAAAAAAACGGCTGCCGCCTCCACTTCCGCCCCGGCGACACCCTCGATGCCCGTTCAAACCGCCACGCCCGCACCTGCAGCGCGTGGTGGCCGTGTGTCCCGGCTGTCGCAACTGACCGTGCCCTCGATGCCGCAATCGGTGGCATCGACCGCCGCCAAGTCCAGCTTCTCGCAGGCGCCTTCCACCGCGCTGGTGCCGCCGCCGCCTCTGGCCGTGAAGAAAGACCCGAAGCTGGCCAACAACTGGAAGACCAAGACGCCCTCGGAGCTGAGCGACGCCGAAGTCATCGCCATGCCCGACGACGAGTACATGAACGAAAAGCAGATGGCGTTCTTCCGCCTGAAGCTCGAAGAACTCAAGCGCGGCATCCTCGAGAACGCCGGCGAGACCACCGAGCATCTGCGTGAAGACACGGTGGTCGTGCCCGACCCGGCCGACCGCGCCACCATCGAGGAAGAACACGCCCTCGAGCTGCGCACCCGCGACCGCGAGCGCAAGCTGCTCAAGAAGATCGAGCAGTCGATCCAGCGCATCGACGCCGGCGACTACGGCTACTGCGACGAGACCGGCGAGCCCATCGGTGTCGGCCGCCTGCTGGCTCGCCCGACCGCCACGCTGTCGCTCGAAGCGCAACAGCGCCGCGAGCTCAAGCAAAAGATGTTCGGGGATTGAAACAGGGTCAAGGTAGATAGAGCCCAGCGACTTCGATAGCCTTCGCCGAATGCCAAAGGAAGAATCGGGCCGCCTTTTTTCCAAGGTGGCCAAATTTGTCCGCAATCCCCTGAAGGATTGGTCGGAGCTGGATGCCCCTGCCTCCGCCTCGACCTCGGACTCCTCACTGCCCGCCCAGACCTACAGCCGCGAGATGCTGAAGGAGATGATCGAGCGGCGTCAGCGCAACGATTTCGTGCGCCGGCGCGAGTTCGACATGCTGCGCAAGCTGCGCCAGCGCGAGGCCGCCGCCCATGCCTTCGAGGCGACGGTCACGCCGTCTTCCTTCAACGTCAACAGCACCTCCGAGAAATCGGAGGGCCGCGCGCTCACGCTCAAGAAGATCGACGAGATCGAGCAGCAGATGTCGCAGCAGTGGTGGAAAGGGCGGGGCCCGAACGGCGAAACGCTGGTCAACCCGCCGCCCGACGCCGGCGCCGAGACGCTGCCGCCGGTGCATACCGACGATCTGCTGTCCGAGCCCGCCGTGTTGCCCATCATCCCGCCGGCGGCTGCAGCCGAGGCCGGTGGCGACGCCCCGGCGGTGGCCGCCAGCGTGCCGCTGCTGTCGTCGCGCCTTGCACATGACGGCGCGCTGGAAGAAGCGGTGATTCGCTTCGCGCACGGCGACGACGCCGGCGCCGAAGCCATCCTGTTGCAGGCTCTGGCCTCCACCGAGGGCACGACGCCCGTCGAGGGTGGGCACGACGCCGCGGCCGAACGCGACGACAACCGCTGGCGCGCCCTGTTCGATCTGTACCGCGCGACCGGCGATGCTGCCAAGTTCGCGGCCGCCCGCATGCGCTATGCGCAGCGCATGCGGCGCATGGGCCCCGACTGGGTCTCGCTCGATGAGCTGGCCCGCAGCGTCAAGGCCGTCACTGCCAGCGAAGAGGCGGCCGGGGCCGCCGCCGAGGGCAGCAGCGCCCATGCCGACTGGACCTGCCCCACGCGCCTGGCGCGCGAAGGCCTGATGGAGCTCACTCGTGCGCTGTCGAAGGCCGGCTCGGTGTGGACGCTCGACTGGCGCGGGCTGCACGCCGTCGAGCCCGAGGCGGCCGCGCCGCTGCGCGTGCTGTTCACCCACTGGGCCGATTCGCCGGTGCAACTGCGCTTCATGGGCTCGGCGCAACTGTTGGCCGTGCTGTCCGAGGCCGCGCCCAACAACGAACGCGGCACCGACGACATCTGGTGGCAGCTGCACCTCGCAGCGCTTCGCTTGATGCACCTGCCCGACGACTTCGAGCTGGTGGCGCTCAACTACTGCATCACCTACGAGGTGTCGCCGCCTTCCTGGCAGGACCCGAAGGGCGAATGCACCACGCTGGCTGCGCCGCCGGCCAGCCGGCCCAGCTCGGTGTGGTCGCTGCTGTCGGTCGGCGGCGATTCCGAGAGCTTTCCGTCCACCGACAGCGGTTTTGCCGCGCTGGCGGGCGATCTGCGAGGCGAGTCGCTATCGAGCTGGCAACGGCTGGACAACGACCTGCGCCACACCACGTCGCCCGTCATTTCGTGCGCCGCGCTGCTGCGCATGGACCTGGCTGCCGTGGGCACGCTGCTGAGCTGGGTGCGCGCGCGCGATGCCAATGGCGAGCGCGTGCAGTTCGTCGATGCGCACAGGCTCATCGCTGCGCTCTTCAACCTGGTAGGCATTGCCGATCACGCCACGGTAGCGGTTAGAAAAAACTAACGATCCGGCCTGCCCTTGCGCGGGTTGCATTGCCATTGGCCACCCCCAGATGGCTGCGATGGAACAGTTTCACGGCACCACCATCGTGAGCGTGCGCCGCAAGACCCCCCAAGGCGATCAGGTCGCCATCGGTGGGGACGGGCAGGTCACTCTCGGCAATATCGTCATCAAGGGCACGGCGCGCAAGGTGCGCCGCCTCTATCACGGCAAGGTGCTCGCAGGCTTTGCCGGCGCCACGGCCGACGCCTTCACGCTCTTCGAGCGCTTCGAGGCCAAGCTCGAAAAGCACCAGGGGCACCTGACCCGCGCGGCAGTCGAACTCACCAAGGACTGGCGCACCGACCGCGTGCTGCGCAAGCTCGAAGCCATGCTCGCCGTGGCTGACGCCACCACCTCGCTCATCATCACCGGCAACGGCGACGTGCTGGAGCCCGAAGACGGCGTGATCGCCATCGGTTCGGGCGGTGCTTATGCCCAGTCGGCGGCCAAGGCGCTGATCGACAACACCGAGCTCTCGGCCGAGCAGATCGTGCGCAAATCGCTGGCGATCGCCGGAGAAATCTGCATTTACACGAACATGAACCACACGGTGGAAGCGCTCTGACCATGTCCATGACCCCCCAGGAAATCGTCTCCGAGCTCGACAACCACATCGTCGGCCAGCCGGCTGCCAAGCGCGCCGTGGCCATCGCTCTGCGCAACCGCTGGCGCCGCCAGCAGGTCGACGACAAGCTGCGCCACGAGATCACGCCGAAGAACATCCTCATGATCGGCCCCACGGGCGTGGGCAAGACCGAGATCGCCCGACGGCTTGCGCGCCTGGCCGATGCGCCCTTCATCAAGGTCGAGGCCACCAAGTTCACCGAGGTCGGCTATGTGGGCAAGGACGTCGATTCGATCATCCGCGACCTCGCCGAAATCGCTGTCAAGCAGACCCGCGAATCGGAAAGCACCAAGGTGCGCGCGCGTGCCGAAGACGCCGCCGAAGACCGCATCCTCGACGTGCTGCTGCCTCCTGCGCGCGGCGCCGACGGCGCGGCGGCCGACACCGGCAACGCCACCCGCCAGGCCTTTCGCAAGAAGCTGCGCGAGCACCAACTCGACGACAAGGAAATCGAACTCGACCTCGCCGAGACGCGCACCCCGCTGGAGATCATGGGCCCCGCCGGCATGGAGGAAATGACCGAGCAGCTGCGCGGCATGTTCGGCCAGATCGGCGGCGGCAAGCGCAAGACGCGCAAGCTCAAGATCGCCGAGGCGCTGCGCCTGTTGATCGACGAGGAAGCGGCCAAGCTGGTGAACGAGGACGAGATCCGCACGCAGGCGATCACCAATGCCGAGCAGAACGGCATCGTCTTCATCGACGAGATCGACAAGGTCGCTACGCGCAGCGAAGCGCAGGGCTCCGACGTGTCGCGCCAGGGCGTGCAGCGCGACCTGCTGCCGCTGGTGGAGGGCACGGCCGTCACCACCAAGTACGGCGTGGTGCGCACCGATCACATGCTGTTCATTGCGAGCGGCGCCTTCCACCTGAGCAAGCCGAGCGACCTGATTCCCGAACTGCAGGGGCGCTTTCCGATCCGCGTCGAGCTGCAGTCGCTGTCGGTGGCGGACTTCGAAAGCATCCTCACGCAGACCCGCGCGTCGCTGGTGAAGCAGTACCAGGCGCTGCTTGCCACCGAGGGCGTGACGCTCGAATTCACGCCCGAAGGCGTGAACCGGCTGGCCACCATCGCCTTCGAGGTGAACGAGCGTACGGAGAACATCGGCGCACGCCGTTTGTCGACTGTGATGGAGCGCCTGCTGGATGAGGTAAGCTTCGACGCGACCCGTCTCGAAGGGCAATCGATCCGCATCGATGCCGCCTATGTCGACCAGCGCCTTGCGGCACTAAGTCACGACGAAGACCTTTCGCGCTTCATTCTCTGAAGCCGCTTCCTCTTCCCCCTGTAACGGGGGAATCCTTCACGCATCACATTCATTGCGTGAGCTAAGTACTTCATTTTCAACGAAATTCGCCGATTCCATGGTTTTGGAATCGGCGCTAAGTCGTTGATTCCATTACAAAAAATAGCCCAAACGGCCAGTTGCTTCCGAAGTGTTTCCTGCTACAGTGCAAAAAAGTGCAGTTAAGTGGGAAAAAGTGCGGGTAGTGCCCCTTTCGGGTGCCGCAGCACTCCCAACACAGGGGTTCGTGGTCGTGTTTCAAGGCGCTTCATCGCTCAGTCTGGATGCCAAGGGGCGGCTCTCCGTGCCGACCCGGCATCGTGACGTCCTGAGCGCGACGGCAGGCGGCCAGCTCACGATCACCAAGCATCCGCACGGATGCCTGATGGTGTTCCCCCGTCCCGAATGGGAAAAATTCCGCGATCGCATCGCCGCGCTGCCGATGTCGGCGCAGTGGTGGAAGCGCGTCTTCCTGGGCAACGCGATGGACGTCGAGATGGACGGCACCGGCCGCATCCTGGTGTCGCCCGAACTGCGTGCGGCCACCGGCATCACGCGCGAGACGCTGCTGCTGGGCATGGGCAACCACTTCGAACTCTGGGACAAGGCCACGTACGAGGCCAAGGAGGCCGAGGCCACCCAGGGCGAGATGCCGGATGTGTTTCAGGACTTTGCGTTCTGAGGACCCAAGTGAACACCCCATGGACCCATACGACCGTCTTGCTGAACGAAGCGGTGGAAGCCCTTCTTTCCGGCAGCACGGCGGCAACCGGCACCTACGTGGACGCCACTTTCGGGCGGGGAGGGCATGCGCGTGCAATCCTCTCCAGGCTGGCGCCGGAAGGCAGGCTGATCGCATTCGACAAGGATGCGGAAGCAGTGGCCGAAGCAGCGCGCATCTCCGATGCGCGTTTTTCTATCCGCCACCAGGGATTCCGCTCGCTGGGCGAACTACCCGACGCAAGCGTCACAGGCCTGCTGATGGACCTGGGCGTGAGTTCGCCGCAGATCGACAACCCGGTGCGCGGTTTCAGTTTTCGTTTCGACGGCCCGCTCGACATGCGCATGGACACCACGCGCGGCGAGAGCGTGGCCGAATGGCTGGCAACGGCCGAACTTCAGCAGATTGCAGAGGTGATCCGTGACTATGGCGAAGAACGGTTTGCTGTTCAGATTGCAAAGGCGATTGTTGCTCGCCGACAAGAACGGGGCCCAATTTCAACCACCACCGAACTGGCCGAGCTCGTGGCTGGCACGGTCAAAACCCGCGAGCAGGGCCAGAACCCTGCAACGCGCACATTTCAGGCTTTTCGGATTTTCATCAACGCCGAGCTTGAAGAGCTGCAACAGGCGCTAGAAGCGAGTCTTTCCGTGCTCAAACCCCAGGGGCGGCTTGCGGTGATCAGCTTCCACTCGCTGGAAGACCGCATCGTGAAGCAGTTCATCGCCAAGCACTCGAAGGAGGTCTACGACCGCCGCGCGCCGTTTGCCGCCCCGAAGGTCATGAAGCTGCGCGCGCTGGAGCGCATCAAGCCGTCCGACGCCGAGGTGGGTGGCAACCCGCGCTCGCGCAGCGCCATCCTGCGCGTGGCCGAGCGCACCGAGGCCAACTGACCATGGCCCGCCTGAACATCCTGCTGCTGCTGGCCGTCATCGCGACGGCTTTGTACCTTGTGCATACGCAGTACATGTCGCGCCAGCTCTATACCGAGCTCGACCGCGTACAGCAGGAAGCCCGCCGCCTGGAGACCGACCGCGATCGCCTGCAGGTCGAGAAGCGCGCACAGGCCACGCCGCTGCGCGTCGAGAAGCTCGCCAAGGAGCAGTTGCAGATGCGCACCACCTCGCCGGCGATCACGCAGTACGTGCGCCCCGACGGCACGGTGATCCCCGCGGTTGCGCCGGTGGCGCCTGCGCCGACCACGCCCAAGCCGACCGCCAAGCCGGTCACCGCAGCGAGGGCCGCACGATGAACCGGGGCAACCGCAGCGTGCGCTACACCACCAGCCCCTTGCTCGCGAGCAAGACGCCCGTGTGGCGCAGCAAGTTCATCGTCGCGGGCATTGCGCTCGGCTTCGTCATGCTGGCGGGCCGGGCAGCCTATGTGCAGGTGCTCAACAACAGCTTCTTCCAGCGACAAGGCGAAGTGCGCTTTGCGCGCACGCTCGAGCTGCCGGCCAACCGCGGCCGCATCCTCGACCGCAACGGGCTCATCCTGGCGTCCAGCGTGGTCGCGCCCAGCATCTGGGCCATTCCGGAAGACGTCGAGCGCGACGACCCCGAGGTGCGCGCCAAGCTCAAGCAGGTCGCCAAGCTGCTCGAGATGTCGCAGAAGGATTTCGACAAGAAGCTCGAAGACGAGGACAAGACCTTCGTCTGGATCAAGCGCCAGGTCGACGAGCCCATCGCCAAGCAGATTGCGGCCATGAACCTCAAGGGCATCTACCAGCGCAAGGAATACAAGCGCCAGTACCCCGAGGGCGAGGCCGCCGCGCACGTGGTGGGCTTCACCAATGTGGAAGACAACGGCCAGGAAGGCATCGAACTCGCGTTCAACAAGGATCTGGCCGGCAAGGCGGGTTCGCGCCGCGTCATCAAGGACCGCCTGGGCCGCGTGGTCGAGGGCGTCGGCGAGACCGTGCCGCCGCTCGACGGCAAGGACATCCAGCTCAGCGTCGACAGCAAGGTGCAGTTCTTCGCCTACCAGAAGCTGCGCGACGCCGTGACCGCGCGCAAGGCCAAGGCCGGCAGCGTGGTGGTGCTCGATTCCGTCACCGGCGAAGTGCTGGCGCTGGCCAACTACCCGAGCTACGTGCCCGACAAGCGCCAGAACCTCACCGGCGAGCAGCTGCGCAACCGCGCGCTCACCGACACCTTCGAGCCCGGCTCGACCATGAAGCCGATCACGGTGGGCATGGCGCTCGAAGCCGGCCGCGTGAAGCCCTCGACCCTGATCGAAACCGGCCCCGGCCGATTCCAGATCGGCGGCTTCACCATCAGCGACACGCACAACTACGGCACGCTGACGGTCGAAGGCGTGATCCAGAAGTCGAGCAACGTCGGCGCGCTCAAGATCGCCCAGAAGATGACCCCGCACGAGATGTGGGACACCTACACCGCGCTCGGCTACGGTCAGAAGCCGCAGATCCAGTTCCCCGGCGCCGTGACGGGCCGGTTGCGCCCGTGGAAGACCTGGAAGCCGGTCGAGCAGGCCACCATGGCTTACGGCTACGGCCTGTCGGCGTCGCTGTTCCAGATGGCGCATTCGTACACCTCGTTCGCGCACGACGGTTCGATTATTCCGGTGACCATCCTCAAGAACTCCGAGCCGCCGGTCGGCGTGCGCGTGTTCTCGCCGTCGAACGCGCTGGCGGTGCGCAAGATGCTGCAGATGGCCGCCGGCCCCGGTGGCACCGGCACGCGCGCGCAGACGGTCGGCTACTCGGTCGGCGGCAAGTCGGGCACGGCGCACAAGCAGGTCGGCAAGGGTTACGCGAGTAACAAATACCGCGCCTGGTTCACCGGCATGGCGCCTATCGACAAGCCGCGCATCATCGTCGCAGTGATGATCGACGAGCCCAGCGACGGTCAGTATTTCGGCGGCGTTGCCGCGGCGCCCGTGTTCAGCGAAGTCGTGCAGCAGACGCTGCGCATGATGAACGTACCGCCTGATCTGGCGGTCAAACCGCTTGTGATGACGCAGGGCGTCGACGAGAGTTTCTGAGCATGCTGACCTTCACTTCCCCCCAACTCGCCGCGGCCTGGCTCAAGGAGCGCGCGCCGCAGGCTGCGCTGCACGCCGACAGCCGCGCCGTGGGCGCGGGCGACGTCTTCATTGCCTGGCCTGGCGCCGCCACCGACGGGCGCAAGCACGTGGCGGCCGCGCTGGCGCAGGGCGCGTCAGTCTGCCTGGTGGAGCACGAGGGCGTCGAGCCCTTCGGCTTTGAAGGCGACGACCGCATCGTGAGCTACCCCGGCCTGAAGGCCGCCACCGGCCCGATCGCCTCGGCCTTCTACGACAACCCCTCGGCCCTGCTCGATGTGCTGGCCGTGACCGGCACCAACGGCAAGACTTCCACCGCCTGGTGGCTGGCCGAATCGCTCTCCACGCTGCGCGCAGCAGGTGGCGTGCGCGCCATGCGGCCCGACGGCACCATGCAGCGCGATGCGCCGTCGCCCTGCGCGGTGATGGGCACGCTGGGCATCGGCGTGCCGCCCGAGCTGACTTACACCGGCCTCACCACGCCCGACCCGGTGATGATGCAGCGCGAGCTGCGCTCGCTGGTCACGCGCGGCTTCGGCGCCTGCGCCATCGAGGCCTCGTCCATCGGCATCGCCGAGCGCCGCCTCGACGGCGCGCAGATTGCCGTGGCCGTGTTCACCAACTTCACGCAGGACCACCTCGACTACCACGGCAGCATGGACGCCTACTGGCAAGCCAAGGCCGAGCTGTTCCGTTGGCCCGGCCTGCGCGCGGCGGTGATCAACATCGACGACACGCACGGCGCCAGCCTGTGCGCGAACCTGATCGACGCCGGCATCGGCGCGCTCGACGTCTGGACCGTCTCGGCCAACGGCAAGCCGGCCCGCCTCGTGGCGCGCGACATTGGCTACGACGCGCAGGGCCTGCAGTTCTCGGTGGCCGAGCACGGCACTGCCGCGGTGGAGCGCCTGTCGACCGGCCTGATCGGCCAGTACAACGTGGCCAACCTGCTGGGCGTGCTCGGCACGCTGCGCGCGCTGGGCCTGACGCTGGCCCAGGCCGTGGCTGCCTGCGCCAACCTCACCAGCGTGCCGGGCCGCATGGACCGCGCAGGCACCGGCGAAGGTGCGCCGCTCGCCGTGGTCGACTACGCCCACACGCCCGATGCGCTCGACAAGGCGCTGATCGGCCTGCGCCCGCTTGCAAGGCAGCGCGGCGGTGCGCTCTGGTGCCTGTTCGGCTGCGGCGGCGACCGCGACCCGATCAAGCGCCCGATGATGGCCGCCGTGGCCGAGCGCCAGGCCGACCGCGTGGTCGTCACCAGCGACAACCCGCGCAGCGAAAAGCCCGACGCGATCATCAGCCAGGTGCTGCGCGGCTTCTCCAGCCCCGAGGCCGCCCAGGTGCAGCCCGACCGCGCCGCTGCCATCGCCGACGCGATCGCGCAGGCCGCGCCGCAAGACGTGGTGCTGATCGCTGGCAAGGGCCACGAGGCCTGGCAGGAAATCGCCGGCCAGCGCATCGAGTTTTCCGACAAGGCCCATGCGCTGCAGGCGCTGGCAAAGCGGGGTGCCTCGGCATGACCGACACGACGCCTCTCAACATCACGCTGGCCCAGGTGCAGCAATGGATTCCGGGATCGCGCCTGGTGGGTGACGCCTCGACCCTCATCGCCCGCGTGCACACCGACACGCGCACGCTTGCGCAGGGCGACCTGTTCGTCGCGCTCAAGGGCGAGCGCTTCGACGCCAACGACTTCCTGGCGGACGCCAAGAAGCGCGGAGCCGTTGCGGCCATTGCACACCACGGCCTCGAAGCTGCCGGCCTCTGCGGCCTCGAAGTGCCCGACTCGCTGGCCGCGCTCGGCGCGCTCGGCGCGGGCTGGCGCGCGCAGTTCGAACTGCCGCTGATCGCCGTGACCGGCAGCAACGGCAAGACCACGGTCACGCAGATGATCGCGGCCGTGCTGTTCGCCTTCCGCGCCGAACGCGCGCTGGCCACCGCCGGCAACTTCAACAACGAGATCGGCGTGCCGCTCACGCTGCTGCGCCTGCGCGCGCAGCACCAGCGCGCGGTGCTCGAGCTGGGCATGAACCATCCCGGCGAGATCGCGCGGCTGGCAGCCATCTCGCGCCCGACCATCGCGCTCGTCAACAACGCCCAGCGCGAGCACCAGGAGTTCATGGCCACCGTCGAGGCGGTCGCCGTCGAGAACGCCGCCGTGTTCGCGGTGCTGCCCGAAGGCGGCACGGCCGTGTTTCCCTACGGCGACGCCTTCACCTCGCTGTGGACCGACATGGCGCACGCCGGTGGCTCGCGTCGCTGCATGACCTTCGGCGAACCGGAGGATGCCGACATCTCGCTCGACAGCGCCGAATGGAAGCAGGGCGCCTGGGCGGTGCGCATCCGCACGCCGATTGGCGCCTTCGACGCGCGCCTGCATATCGCGGGCCGGCACAACGTCGTCAATGCGCTGGCCGCCACGGCCTGCGCGCTTGCGGCCGGCGTGTCGGTCGAGACCATTGCCGCGGGACTGTCGGCCTTCGAGCCGGTCAAGGGCCGTTCGCGCGCCAACGAGATCGTGCTGGCCGACGGCCATGCGCTCACGCTGGTCGACGACAGCTACAACGCCAACCCCGATTCCGTGCTCGCCGCCATCGACGTGCTCGCCGCCCTGCCGGGCCCGCGCCTGCTGGTGCTGGGCGACATGGGCGAGGTGGGCGACCGTTCGCCCGAATTTCACGCCGAAGTCGGCGAGTGGGCGCGCCAGCGCGGCATCGAGTCTGTCTACACGCTGGGCGCCGCGACGGCGCACACCACCACCGCTTTCGGCGGTGCCGACGGACGCCATTTCGACGAGTTCGACGCGCTCGGCGCGGCCGTGCTCGCGCGCCTGCCGCAACTCGGCAGCGTGCTCGTCAAGGGATCGCGCTTCATGAAGATGGAGCGCGTGGTGCAGGTCGTCGAGGCGCAAGCACAACCACAACAACAAAAGGAGGCCGGTCATGACGCATGAGCCGCGCGAAACAACATGCTGATGACCCTGGCCCAATGGCTGCAGACGCTCTCGCCCGAGTTCGGGTTTTTGCGCGTTTTTCAATACCTCACTTTCCGCGCGCTGATGGCTGCGCTGACCGCGCTCGTGGTCGGCCTCGTGGCCGGCCCGTACGTGATCCGCCGCCTGGCCGCGCTCAAGATCGGCCAGCCGATTCGCGGCTACGGCATGGAAACGCACCTCACCAAGAGCGGCACGCCCACCATGGGCGGCGTGCTGGTGCTGTTCGCCATCGCCTTCGCCACGCTGCTGTGGTTCGATATTTCGAACCGGTTCGTGTGGATCGTGCTGTGGGTCACGATGGGCTTCGGCGCCATCGGCTGGGTCGACGACTGGCGCAAGGTGGTTCGCAAAGACCCCGAAGGCATGCGCTCGCGCGAGAAGTATTTCTGGCAGTCGGTGGTCGGCCTGATTGCGGCCTTCTACCTGCTCTTCAGCATCTCGGAGAGCTCCAACTGGCGCGTGGTGCAGCTGTTCTTCGCGTGGGTGCAGTCGGGCTTCGACCTCGACTTTCCGCCCAAGATCAACCTGCTGGTGCCTTTCTTCAAGGAAGTGAGCTACCCGCTGGGCGGCATCGGCTTCGTGATCCTCACGTACCTGGTGATCGTGGGCGCGAGCAATGCCGTGAACCTGACCGACGGCCTCGACGGCCTCGCGATCATGCCGGTGGTGATGGTGGGCTCGGCGCTGGGCGTGTTCGCCTATGTCACGGGCAGCGCTGTGTACTCCAAGTACCTGCTGTTCCCCAACATCCCGGGCTCGGGCGAGCTGCTGGTGTTCTGCTCGGCCATGGCCGGCGCGGGGCTCGCGTTCCTCTGGTTCAACACCCATCCGGCGCAGGTCTTCATGGGCGACGTGGGCGCGCTGGCGCTCGGCGGCGCGCTGGGCACCATCGCGGTCATCGTGCGTCAGGAGATCGTGTTCTTCATCATGGGCGGCATCTTCGTGGTCGAGGCGATCTCGGTGATGGCGCAGGTCATGTACTTCAAGTACACGAAGAAGCGCTACGGCGAAGGCCGCCGCGTGCTCAAGATGGCGCCGCTGCACCATCACTTCGAGAAGAGCGGCTGGCGCGAGACGCAGGTCGTGGTGCGCTTCTGGATCATCACGATGCTGCTGTGCCTCGTGGGTCTTTCGACGTTGAAGCTGCGGTAACGGAACCATGCGGCATCTGAAAGACCTCCCCGTTCTCATCCTCGGCCTCGGTGCGTCCGGGCTGGCGATGACGCGCTGGTGCGCGCGCCACGGTGCCGTCGTGACCGTGGCCGATACGCGCGAGGCACCAGCACTGCTCGCGACGCTGCGGGCGGAGCTGCCCGGGGTGACGTTCGTCGGCGGGCCGTTCACGGCTGCGCTGGTTGAAGGCACGCCGATCCGCGCGGTGTATCGCTCGCCGGGGCTTTCGCCCGCGACCATCGCGTTGGTGGCCGATGCGGCGCGCGCTGTGGGTCTGCCGGTTGGTGGCGAGCTGGATCTTTTCGCGCGTGCGCTGCTGGATCTGCGGACTGTGGAAGTGCCGGTGGTCGAAGCCGAGCCGGAACCCGAAGCCGCACCCGAAGCAGAAGCGCCCGTGGAAACCGCCGAGCCGGAGGCGCAGGCGCAACTGCCGCTGGACGAGCCCGCGCCCGCCGAGCAAGCGGAAGCCGTGGCCGAGCCGGTGCAAGAGCCCGAGCCTGTCGAAACCGAAACGCCTGAGGTCGCCGCCGAAACCGTGCCCGCGCAGGCCGAAGCCATGCCGCGCGATCCGTCGATGAGCGTCGCCGTGCCACTGCCGCCCGAGGCCGCAGAAGTCGTCGAGCCGGTGGCCGAGCCCGCACCGGAAGCCACCGAGGCAATGGCCGAAACGCCGGAAGTGCCCGTCGTTGTTCCCGAGGCTCCCGCACCCGCCACCGCTTCCCGCCTGCCCTCTACCGGCAAGCCCTACGTCCCGACCGCCGCCAGGGAGGCCGCCGAGTTCGTCGCCAAGATCGCCGAAATCTCCGCCACCAACCCGGCCTCGGCCGCCGTCGAGGAAGAATCGCCCCAGCTCGAACTGGCGCCCATCGTCGAGCCCGAAGCCCCCAAGGGCTACACGCCCGCGGTGCTCGCCATTACCGGCACCAACGGCAAGACCACCGTCACCTCGCTCACCGGCCAACTGGTCGAGCGCGCGGGCAAGACCGTGGCCGTGGCCGGCAACATCGGCCCGACGCTGCTCGACACGCTCTCGGCGCACATGGATGCCGACACGCTGCCCGACGTGTGGGTGCTCGAACTGTCCAGCTTCCAGCTCGACGGCGTGCAGGACTTCGAGCCCACCGCAGCCACCGTGCTCAACCTCACGCAAGACCACCTCGACTGGCATGGCGACATGCCGGCCTATGCGGCGGCCAAGGCGCGCATCTTCGGCGCGCACGGGCTGATGATCCTCAACCGCGACGATGTCGGCGTGATGGCGATGCTGCCCGCGCCCGTCAGGGTCAAGCTGCAGCGCCCGCAGATCCGCACGCACGTCACCTTCGGCGCGGCCATGCCGCTGCGCCCGGGTGACTACGGCATCGAGCGCGTCAACGGCATGGCCTGGCTGGTGCGCGCGCTGGAAGCCGACGAAACGCAGAAGCGCAAGCGCGGCGCCGTGGTGGAAGAAGAAATCTTCCTGCAACGCCTGATGCCCGCCGACGCGCTGCGCATCCGCGGCCGCCACAACGCCATGAACGCGCTGGCCGCGCTCGCGCTGGCCAGTGCTGCCGACTGCCCGCTGGGCCCGATGCTCTACGGCCTGCGCGAATACCACGGCGAGCCGCACCGCGTGGAGCCCATCGCCATCGTGGACGAGGTCGAGTACTTCGACGACAGCAAGGGCACCAACGTCGGCGCCACCGTGGCCGCGTTGATCGGCCTGGGCGAAGAGCGCCGCGTGGTCGTCATCCTCGGTGGTGACGGCAAGGGGCAAGACTTTGAGCCGCTGGCCGAGCCCGTGCGCCAGTACGCGCGCGCCGTGGTGCTCATCGGCCGCGACGCGCCGATCATCGAGGCCGCGCTGGCATCGACCGGCGTTTCGCTGCTGCATGCCGCCTCGATGGACGAGGCTGTGAAGCTCGCGTCCGCGCGCGCCAACCCCGGTGATGCCGTGCTGCTGTCACCGGCCTGTGCGAGCTTCGACATGTTCAAGGACTACGCGCACCGCGCCGAGGTGTTCCGCGAGGCCGTGCAGGCCTACGAGGACAACCCGCGCGGCATGGGCGATTCGACGACGGAGGACACGGTTTGAACTCTGCCGCCTCAGGCGCCACGCCCAACGCATCCACCAGCCGCTTCGGCGGCTGGTTCAGGCGCGCCCGCAGCGGGATCGACTCGCTGCCCGTGCACCTGCCCGTGCGGCTGGGCGGCGCCGGCATCGCGCAGACAAAAGCCACGCCGATGCGCGTGCTGGGTTTCGACCAGGCGCTGGTCTGGGTCACGGTCGCGCTGCTGACCTGGGGCCTGATCATGGTGTATTCGGCCTCCATCGCGCTGCCCGACAACCCGCGCTTTGCGCGCGCGGGCTACAGCGCCTCGTACTTCCTCACGCGACACGCGGCCTCGGTGATCTTTGCGTTCATCACCGCGCTGCTGGCCTTCCAGATCCCGATGAAGACCTGGGAGCGCGCCGCGCCCTGGCTCTTCGTGGCCTCGCTGCTGCTGCTGGTGGCTGTGCTCATTCCGCACATCGGCATCAACGTGAACGGCGCGCGCCGCTGGCTGCCGATGGGCTTCATGCGCTTCCAGCCTTCGGAGCTGGCCAAGCTCGCGATGGTGCTCTACGCCGCCAGCTACATGGTGCGCAAGATGGAGATCAAGGAGCGCTTCTTCCGCGCCGTGCTGCCGATGGGCATCGCGGTGGTGGTGGTTGGCATGCTGGTGATGGCCGAGCCGGACATGGGCGCGTTCATGGTGATCGCCGTGATCGCCATGGGCATCCTGTTCCTGGGCGGCGTGAATGCGCGCATGTTCTTCGTGATTGCTGCGCTGGTGGTGGTGGCCTTCGGCACCATCGTCGCGAGCAGCCCGTGGCGCCGCGAGCGCATTTTTGCGTACCTCGATCCGTGGAGCGAAGAGCACGCGCTGGGCAAGGGCTACCAGTTGTCGCACTCGCTGATCGCCATCGGGCGCGGCGAGATTTTCGGCGTGGGCTTGGGCGGCAGCGTCGAGAAGCTGCACTGGCTGCCCGAGGCGCACACCGACTTCCTGCTGGCCGTGATCGGCGAAGAGTTCGGCCTGGTCGGCGTGCTGCTGATCATCGGCATGTTCCTCTGGCTCACGCGCCGCATCATGCACATCGGCCGCCAGGCGATTGCACTCGACCGCGTGTTCTCGGGTCTCGTGGCACAGGGCGTGGGCGTGTGGCTTGGCTTCCAGACCTTCATCAACATGGGCGTGAACCTGGGCGCTCTGCCGACCAAGGGCCTGACCTTGCCGCTGATGAGCTTCGGCGGCTCGGCCATCCTGATGAACCTTGTGGCGCTGGCCATCGTGCTGCGCATCGACTACGAAAACCGCGTGCTCATGCGTGGGGGTCGCGTATGACCGGCCGTACCGCACTCGTCATGGCAGGCGGCACTGGTGGCCACATCTTCCCGGGACTCGCGGTGGCCGAGGCCCTGCGCGAGCGCGGCTGGCAGGTGCACTGGCTTGGCGCGCCCGGCAGCATGGAAGAAAAACTCGTGCCGCCGCGCGGCTTCGCCTTCGAGCCCGTGCAGTTCGGCGGCGTGCGCGGCAAGGGCCCGCTCACGCTGTTCCTGTTGCCGCTGAAGCTGCTGCGCGCCTTCTGGCAGAGCCTGCGCGTGGTGCGCCGCGTGAAGCCCGACGTGCTGGTGGGCCTCGGCGGCTACATCACCTTTCCGGGCGGAATGATGGGCGTGCTGCTCAACAAGCCGCTGGTGCTGCACGAGCAGAACTCGGTGGCAGGTCTCGCCAACAAGGTGCTGGCGGGCGTGGCCGACCGTGTGTTCACGGCCTTCCCCAATGTGCTGAAGAAGGCGCAGTGGGTGGGCAACCCGCTGCGCGCGGCCTTCACTTCGCAGCCCGATCCGGCCACGCGCTTCGCGGGCCGTACCGGTCCGCTGAAATTGCTGGTGGTCGGCGGCAGCCTCGGTGCCCGCGGCCTCAACACCGTGGTGCCGCAGGCGCTGGCACGCATCGAGCCGGCCACGCGCCCGCAGGTGCTGCACCAGAGCGGCGCCAAGCAGATCGACGAACTGCGCGCCAACTACACGGCGGCCGGCGTCGAAGGCGAACTCACGCCGTTCATCGAAGACACGGCGCAGGCTTACGCCGACGCCGACATCATCGTCGCGCGCGCCGGCGCCAGCACCGTCACAGAAATCGCGGCCGTCGGCGCAGCAGCGCTGTTCGTGCCTTTCCCCTCGGCGGTCGACGACCACCAGACCACCAACGCGCGCTTCCTCGTGGACGCGGGCGGCGGATGGCTCGTGCAGCAGGCCGACCTCACTCCTGAATTGCTGGCTGACTTGCTACAGAACACCGGGCGCACCGCGCTGATCGACAAGGCCGCCAAGGCCAAGACCATGCAGAAGACCGAAGCCGTCGAGGCGGTCGTCCGCGCCTGCGAGGAGCTTGCCAAATGAAGCACGCGATTCGTCACATTCACTTCGTCGGCGTCGGTGGTTCCGGCATGAGCGGTATCGCCGAAGTGCTGCTGAACCTGGGCTACAAGATCACGGGCTCCGACCTGTCCGACAGCGTCACGCTGCGCCGTCTCGCGGGCCTTGGCATCGGCACCTTCGTGGGCCACGCCGCCGCGCACATCGACGGCGCGGACGCGGTCGTCACCTCCACCGCCGTGCAGTCGGACAACCCCGAAGTGCTGGCCGCGCGCGAGAAGCGCATTCCGGTGGTGCCGCGCGCGCTGATGCTGGCCGAGCTGATGCGCCTGAAGCAGGGCATTGCCATTGCCGGCACGCACGGCAAGACCACCACCACCAGCCTGGTGGCGAGCGTGCTCGACGCCGCCGGGCTCGATCCGACCTTCGTGATCGGCGGCCGCCTGAACAGCGCCGGTGCCAACGCGCAGCTCGGCAGCGGCGACTACATCGTGGTCGAGGCCGACGAGTCGGACGCCTCGTTCCTGAACCTGCTGCCGGTGATGGCGGTGGTCACGAACATCGACGCCGACCATATGGAGACTTACGGGCACGACTTCGCGAAGCTCAAGAAAGCCTTCGTCGACTTCCTGCACCGCATGCCGTTCTACGGCGTGGCCATTCTCTGCACCGACGATCCGGCGGTGCGCGAGATTGTGGCCGACGTGACCTGCCCCGTTACCAGCTACGGCTTCGGTGAGGACGCTCAGGTGCGCGCCATCGACGTGCGTGCCGTCGGCGGCCAGATGCATTTCACCGCGCAGCGCCGCAACGGCGTGACGCTGCCGGACCTGCCCATCGTGCTGAACCTGCCGGGCGAGCACAACGTGCGCAATGCGCTGTCGGTGATCGCGGTGGCCGTGGAGCTCGGCATTCCAGACGAAGCCGTGCAGCGCGGCCTTGCGGGCTTCAAGGGCGTGGGCCGCCGCTTCCAGAGCTACGGCGACGTGGCTGTGCAAGGCGGAGATGCCACCGGCACCTTCACCGTGATCGACGACTACGGCCATCACCCGGTCGAGATGGCGGCCACCATCGCCGCCGCGCGCGGCGCGTTCCCGGGCCGCCGGCTGGTGCTGGCCTTCCAGCCGCACCGCTACACCCGCACGCGCGACTGCTTCGAAGACTTCGTGAAGGTCATCGGCACGGCCGACTCTGTGCTGCTTGGCGAGGTCTATGCCGCGGGCGAGGCACCCATCGTGGCGGCCGACGGCCGCACGCTGGCGCGCGCACTGCGCGTGGCCGGCAAGGTCGAGCCGGTGTTCGTCGACGACATCGCAGCCATGCCCCAAGCCATTCTCGACAACGCCCGCGCGGGCGACGTGGTGCTTTCCATGGGCGCCGGCTCCATCGGCGCGGTGCCGGGCAAGGTCGTCGAACTCGGCGCGGCCACGGCTACAGCCACCGCACCTTCAACATCGCAGCGCGATTCGCGCAAAGGGAGGGCCTCATGAGCCTTCAGGACCCCAAACTCTTCGGCAAGGTTGCCGTGCTGTTCGGCGGCAGTTCCGCCGAACGCGAAATCTCGTTGATGTCGGGCACCGGCGTGCTCGAAGCCCTGCGTTCGCGCGGTGTCGATGCGCATGCCTTCGACCCGTCGCAGCGTGAGCTGGCAGACCTGAAGCGCGAAGGCTTCGCGCGTTGCTTCGTCGCATTGCATGGCCGCCATGGCGAGGACGGCACCGTGCAGGGGGCGCTCGAACTGCTCGGCATTCCGTACACCGGCTCGGGCGTGATGGCCTCCAGCGTGGCCATGGACAAGGTCATGACCAAGCGCATCTGGCAAGCCGACGGCCTGCCGACGCCCAAGTACGTGCGCCTGGCCTTCGACCAGCAAAGCCGCGAGCAGATCATGGCCGTGCCCGACGTGCTTGGCCTGCCGCTGATCGTGAAGCCGCCGCGCGAGGGCTCCTCCATCGGCGTGACCAAGGTCGAGGGCTACTCGCAGATGCAGGACGCGATCACGCTGTCGGCCAAGTACGACGCCGACGTGCTCTGCGAAGAATTCATCGAAGGCGAGGAAGTGACCTGTGCCGTGCTCGGCCACGGGCTCGATGCGCGCGCGCTGCCGGTGGTGCGCATCTCTGCACCCGAAGGCGCTTACGACTACCAGAACAAGTACTTCACCGACGACGTGAAGTACCAGTGCCCGAGCGGCCTGCCCGAGGCGGAAGAGCACGAGATCCAGCGCATCACGCTGGCCGCCTATCGCACGCTCGGCTGCCGCGGCTGGGGCCGCGCCGACGTGATGATCCGCGCCAGCGACCGCAAGCCCTTCCTGCTGGAGATGAACACCTCGCCCGGCATGACCAGCCATTCGCTGGTGCCGATGTCGGCCCGCGCTGCGGGCATCGCGTACGAAGACCTGTGCCTGCGGGTGCTGGCCTCGGCCGCGCTCGACGCAACGGGAGGCTCGCTATAGCCATGGCCGACAGCATCCCAGCGCCCTTCGACGTCAAGCTCATGAACATCGTCGCGAACATTGCCTTCGCGATGGTGGCGCTCATGCTGCTGGCCGCGGGCGCGTGGTGGGTGCTGCGGCAGCCTTTCTTCCCCATCGGCGGCATCAAGGTGGACGGCGAAGTCACGCACAACAACGCGGTCACGCTGCGTGCCAACGTGGCGCCGCAGCTCACGGGCAACTTCTTCACCATCGACTTGGGGCGCGCACGCGCTGCCTTCGAGTCGGTGCCATGGGTGCGCAGCGCGGTGGTGCGGCGCGAGTTCCCCAACAAGCTGCGCGTGACGCTGACCGAGCAGGTGCCGGTGGCCAACTGGGGCGACGACGCGGGCTCGAAGCTGATCAACGGTTTCGGCGACGTGTTCGAGGCCAACGTGGCCGAGGTGGACGACAACCTGCCGCGCCTGGACGGCCCGATCGAACAGGCCGGCCAGGTACTGGGGATGTACCGCGTGCTGCAGCCGCAGTTCCAGCCTTACGACATGAGCATCGACGAGCTCACGCTGTCGAGCCGGGGCAGCTGGAAGGTGGTGCTCGACAGCGGTGCCGAGATAGAGCTCGGCCGCGGCCAGAGCGAGGAGGTGACGGCCCGCCTGCAGCGGTTCCTGAAGACCGTGACCCAGGTCGCGGGCCAGTACCGCCGCACGATGGCCGACGTGGAGGGCGCCGACCTGCGACACAACGACGCGTATGCATTGCGGCTGCGCGGCGTCACCACGGTCTCGCCAGAGGCCCCAAGAAAAATCAAGTAGCGCTCATCGAGAAATCGAGGACATATCTCAATGCCTAAAGAATACAAAGACCTGGTCGTAGGACTCGACATCGGCACCGCCAAGGTGATGGTGGTCGTGGCCGAAGTGCTGCCTGGAGGCGAGCTCAAGCTGGCCGGCCTCGGCATCGCGCCAAGCAACGGCTTGAAGCGCGGCGTGGTGGTGAATATCGACGCCACCGTGCAGAGCATCCAGCAGGCCCTGAAAGAGGCCGAGCTGATGGCCGACTGCAAGATCAGCCGCGTCTACACCGGCATCACCGGCAGCCATATCCGCGGCATCAATTCGAGCGGCATGGTGGCGGTGAAGGACAAGGAAGTGACGCCCGCCGACGTGGCCCGCGTGGTGGAGACGGCGCGCGCCATCAACATCTCCAGCGACCAGCGCCTGCTGCTGGTGGAGCCGCAGGAGTTCGTGATCGACGGCCAGGATGTGAAGGAGCCGATCGGCATGAGCGGCATGCGGCTCGAAGCCAAGGTGCACATCGTGACCGGCGCACAGAGCGCGGCCGAGAACATCATCAAGTGCGTGCGCCGCTGCGGCCTCGAAGTCGACCAGCTGATGCTGAACCCGCTGGCCTCAAGTCAGGCGGTGCTGACCGAAGACGAGCGCGAGCTCGGCGTGGTGCTGGTCGACATCGGCGCGGGCACGACCGACGTGGCGATCTTCACCAACGGTGCGATCCGCCATACGGCCGTGATCCCGATCGCGGGCGACCTCATCACGAGCGACATCGCGATGGCGCTGCGCACGCCGACGAAAGACGCGGAAGACATCAAGGTTGAGAACGGCTATGCCAAGCAACTGCTGGCCGACCCCGACACGCAAGTCGAAGTGCCGGGCCTGGGCGACCGCGGCCCGCGCATGCTGAGCAAGCAGGCACTGGCCGGCGTGATCGAGCCGCGCATCGAAGAAATCTTCTCGCTGGTGCAGCAGGTGGTGCGCGAGTCGGGCTATGAAGAAGTGCTGTCGTCGGGCGTGGTGCTCACGGGCGGCAGCGCCGTGATGCCCGGCATGGTCGAGCTCGGTGAAGACATCTTCCTGAAGCCCGTGCGCCGCGGCATCCCGAAGTATTCGAGCGCGCTGTCCGACATGGTTGCGCAGCCTCGTGCAGCGACGGTGATGGGCCTGCTCGAAGAGGCACGGTTCGCGCGCATGCGTGGCTTCAAGGTCGCACAGAAGAATGGGTCGGTAAAGACTGCATTCGGACGTTTCAAAGACTTCATCGTGGGGAATTTCTAGCCATGATCAAGTCTCCACTCTGGCTCGCGCGTGGCAGCCCCCCATTGCATTTCAACGAGCGATGGCGACGAACAGGTCCACCATCGTGACGGACGCATCGTTGATCTCGTCACGGCACAAGAATTATTCATAGACACATAACGGCAACTGCAAGATTCAAGGAGTTAAAAATGACCATCGAAATGATCGAAGTCGAAGAGTTCAATCAGGGCACGCAGATCAAGGTGATCGGTGTTGGCGGTGGCGGCGGCAATGCGGTCGCCCACATGATGGAGCGCGGCGTGCAGGGCGTTCAGTTCGTCTGCGCGAACACCGACGCACAGGCACTGCAGCGCAGCAGCGCGCACAAGATCATCCAGCTCGGCACCAGCGGCCTGGGTGCCGGCAGCAAGCCCGACAAGGGCCGTGAAGCGGCCGAGCTCGCGGTGGACGACATCCGCGCGGCCATCGACGGCGCGCACATGCTGTTCATCACGGCCGGCATGGGCGGTGGCACCGGCACCGGCGCCGCGCCCGTCATCGCACGCGTCGCGAAGGAAATGGGCATCCTCACCGTGGGTGTGGTGACCAAGCCCTTCGACTGGGAAGGCGGCCGTCGCATGACCAATGCCGACGCCGGCCTGGCTGAACTCGAAGCGAACGTCGATTCGCTGATCGTGGTGCTCAACGAGAAGCTGCTCGACGTGCTGGGCGAGGACGTCACTCAGGACGAAGCCTTCGCGCAGGCCAACGACGTGCTGAAGAACGCCGTGGGCGGCATCTCGGAAATCATCAACGAGTACGGCGGCGTGAACGTCGACTTCGAAGACGTGCGCACCGTGATGGGCGAACCCGGCAAGGCCATGATGGGCACCGCTGCCGCAGCCGGTCCGGACCGCGCGCGCATCGCCGCCGAACAGGCCGTGGCCTGCCCGCTGCTCGAAGGCATCGACCTCTCGGGTGCCAAGGGCGTGCTGGTGCTGGTGACGGCGTCGAAGGGCTCGCTGAAGCTGAACGAATCGAAGCTCGCGATGAACACCATTCGCGCCTACGCTTCGCCGGACGCGCACGTGATCTACGGCGCGGCCTACGACGACAGCCTCGGCGACGAGATGCGCGTGACGGTGGTGGCCACGGGCCTGTCGCGTGCCGATGCCCGCCGCCAGGCACCTACGCTGGAAGTGATCCGCACCGGCACCGACAACATCCCGTTCAACGTGCCGACGCTCGGTGGTACGGGGCACGCCAGTGGTGGCGGCCACAGCCAGCCCAACTACGACGGCATGGCCGTTCCCAGCGTGTGGCGCACCAACCGCACGATGGCCGCAGCGAAGGTGGACGCGCTGTCTTCGGGCGGCATGGACGACTTCGAGATTCCGGCCTTCCTTCGTCGCCAGGCTGATTAAGAGGACACCCCGTTCGATGGTCTCGCTGGAGGCCATCGCGGGGTGAACTCGGCCAGACGCAGAGGGCACGAGGGTTCGCAAGGGGCACAGGGACGACCTGAAAGGGACGTCTGCTGGCTCTAGGCGCTGCGCTCACCTCGTGCCCTTTGCGTCCATTTCGCGCCAATTTGGCGGGATTGCATAGAACCCATGTCTATCGGTGCCATAGCGAGGGGCATAGGGCGCCACGCCCGTCGCGCGCCTAAAATCCCGGCCGTGCTGCAACAACGAACCCTCAAGTCGATCAGCCGCGCCGTGGGCGTGGGGCTCCATAGCGGCCAACGCGTGGAGCTGACGCTGCGACCGGCCCCTGCCGACACGGGCATCGTGTTCCGCCGCGTCGACCTGCCGGAGCCGGCCGAGATCCGCATGACCGCCGAGGCGGTCACCGACACGCGCCTTGCATCCACCGTTTCCACCGGCGGTGCCAAGGTGCAGACCGTCGAACATCTGATGTCAGCCTGCGCTGGGCTGGGCATCGACAACCTCTACATCGACATCACGGCCGACGAAGTGCCGATCCTCGACGGGTCGGCCTCGTCCTTCGTGTTCCTGCTGCAAAGCGCGGGCATCGCGCTGCAGAAGGCGCCGCGCCGCTTCATCCGCGTGACCCGCAAGGTCGAAGTGCGCGAAGGTGAGGGCGCCAACGAGAAGTGGGCAAGCCTGGAGCCGTACCACGGCTACAAGCTCAGCTTCGAGATCGACTTCGACCACCGCGTGGTCAATTCCACCGGCCAGCGCGTGGAGTTCGACCTTGGCACCGACTCGTACAGCCGCGACATCGCGCGCGCGCGCACCTTCGGCTTCACCAAGGAAGTCGAGTACATGCGCAGCAAGGGCCTCGCGCTCGGCGGCGGCCTGGACAACGCCATCGTGATGGACGACACCAAGGTGCTCAATGCGGGCGGCCTGCGCTACGACGACGAGTTCGTGAAGCACAAGATCCTCGACGCCATGGGCGACCTGTACATCATCGGCAAGCCGCTGCTGGCGGCCTACACCGCGTTCCGTTCGGGCCATGCGCTCAACAATAAGCTGCTGCGCGAACTGCTCTCGCACAGCGACGCCTACGAAGTCGTGACCTTCGAGGACGAGAAGCGCGCACCGCGCGGTTTCGGCGAAGTTGCCCGGGCCTGGTAGGCCACGCCCGTCTCTCCGCCTCACATGCTTCTTTTCCGCTGGGCCATCCTGCTGCTTCTGCTGGTGGCGGGCGTGTGCTTTGCGTTCTATGCGGGCACGGGGCAGGCCAAGTACCGGCGCATCGGATGGATCGTGTTGAAGTGGACGCTGCTTGCGGCGTTCGGCTTTTTCGCGGTGCTGATCGCCGAGCGCGTGGCGTAGCCTTTGCGTCCTCGTTCGCATGTCCGGAAACGGCATGCGTGGCGGCACGCTCCGGCGCACGATGGCGCCATGAACACCAACACCTCCCCCGGCCGAAACCCATTCGGCGTCGAAGATGCGCCCGACCCGGATGGCGCAGATATCGAAGCGTTTGCCGAGAGCATCGAACTTCACGGCGGGCCCGATGACCCGAACGCGCCTGCGTGGGGCACAACATCGGTGAACGACGCGCCATCCTCGATCGTCGGCGCATGGTCCAGCCGCTGGAATGGCGGCGCCGATCCGACGATTCCTGGTGATTCCGAAGCTGCATGGAAGCAGGGCACAGCCACTGTGCGGGTGGCCGGCAGCCGGTTCTATCTGCTGTTCGATTGGGATGGCGGCGCGCGGCAGGCCCTGCTCGATGTCCGCTATGTCGATCCCGACACGCTCGTGGGCCGCTACATCAACCTGAGCAATCCGGCCATCACGCAGCCCTGGGTGGGCCTGATCGTCGACAACCGCAGGATCGACGGTCGCTGGCCCAACGGGCGGCTGGATTTCAGGCGATAGGCCTGCTTCAGGCTGCGGCGAGTGCTTGCAAGGCTTGCACCTGCTGCGCGAGCAGCGGCCCCTTGCGATGCGCAGGCACCAGCAGCATGACCGTGTCCCCCAGCGCCTTCGGTCGTCCCCAGGGCGCATGCAGCTTGCCTTGCGCAAGCAATGGCACAACGAGCCGCTCACGGCCCATCAACACGCCTTCGCCATCGAGCGCGGCCTGCAGCGCGAGGCTGTAGAGCGAGAAGTCCGGGCCGGCGGCCATTGCTTCGGCTTCGGCCGTCGTGACACCGGGGCGAACAGCTTGCAGCCAACGCGGCCAATCGTCGCGCCACACGGTGTCGTGCAGGCCGCCGCAGCGCGCGAGCAAGTCCGCCAGATCATCGAGTGAGCGAGGACGGCCGCTGGGCAGCGGCTGCTGCAGGCGCGGGCTGCACACGGGCAGCAGCCGGTCGCGCACGAGCGGAATCGCCTGCGCGCCGACAGCGGTCTCGATGTGCTCGCCGGCCCGCGCATAGAACAACCCAAGATCGAAAGGCTCGCGGCGAAAGTTCGGCGGCTGCTCCAGCGCCGTGACGGACACCTGCACGCCGGGCAGCGCAGCCTTCAGCCGCGAGAGCCGCGGCGACAGCCACAGCTGCGCCACGGCCGGCAGGGCAGCTACTTGCAGCGTGCTGCGGCGCGCGGCGGTCTGTGTCTCGTGGCGCAGCGCCTGCACTGCCAGGCCGAGCTGGTCGACGGCCGCGCTGAGCGCCGGCAGCGCGCGCCGCCCGTGCGCGCTCAGGCGAATGCCCTGGCTGTGCCGCTCGAACAGCGCGCCGCCGGCCCAGGTCTCTAGCGTCTTGATCTGCTGCGCGACGGCGGCCGGCGTGACGAAGAGTTCTTCGGCTGCACGCGCGAAGCTGCCGTGGCGTGCTGCTGCCTCGAAGGCGCGCACGGCCGTGTGCGGCGGCAGGCGAGGGCGGGGCGGTGCGAGCGGCATCGGAGCAATCCTTCAGGCCAAGTTTTTCTAGGGCTCAGGCCCAGATTATCCGGTTTGCCCGACCGGCGGCGGCAGGCGACGATGCAGCCACTCACCACTTCCAGCGAGATCCGCCGCATGCCAGCCGCCCTGCAACGCCGCCCCTGGGTTCCCGCCGCCAGCGAAGACCACGTGCTCTCCATCGCCGCCGACGCCGCTGCGCGCGATGCAGCGGGCGTCGCCGCCGAGATCGAACGGCTGGTGGCCGACAACCACCGCATCCACGATGTCGAGGGCCTGAACCTCAACCCCGCGACCAACGTGATGAACCCAGCCGCCGAGGCGCTGCTGTCGCGCGGGCTTGGCTCGCGCCCCTCGCTCGGCTATCCGGGCGACAAGTACGAGATGGGGCTGGAAGCCATCGAGCGCATCGAGGTGGTCGCCGCCGAATTGGCGGCCGAAGTATTCGGCGCGAAGTTCGCCGAAGTGCGCGTGAGCTCCGGCGCGCTGTCGAACCTCTACGTGTTCATGGCAACCTGCCAGCCCGGCGACACGATCATCGTGCCGCCGCCCAGCATCGGCGGCCACGTCACGCACCACGCGGCGGGCGCGGCCGGGCTCTATGGCCTGAAGCCGGTCTCCGCGCCGGTGGATGCCGACGGCTACACGGTCGACGTGGTTGCACTGGCGAAGTTGGCGCGCGAGCTGAAGCCGAAGCTCATCACCATCGGCGGCAGCCTGAACCTGTTCCCGCACCCGGTACCCGCGATCCGCGAGATTGCCGACAGCGTGGGCGCGAAGCTGCTGTTCGATGCCGCGCACCTCTCGGGCATGGTGGCCGGCAAGGCGTGGCCGCAGCCTCTCGAACAGGGCGCGCATGCGATCACCATGAGCACCTACAAGAGCCTGGGCGGCCCGGCCGGCGGTTTGATCGTGTCGAACGACGCGGCGCTGATGGAGCGCATCGACGCCATCGCCTACCCCGGCCTCACGGCCAACTCGGATGCGGGCCGCACCGCCGCACTGGCCCGCGGGCTGCTCGACTGGAAGGTGCACGGCGTTGCCTATGCGGCCGCGATGCGCGAGACCGCGCAGGCGCTGGCGCGCGCGCTCGATGCGCAAGGCCTGCCCGTGTTCGCGAAGGCGCGCGGCTTCACGCAGTCGCACCAGCTTGCGGTCGAGGCGGCGCGCTGGGGTGGCGGGCAGCATGCGGCGAAGAAGCTCGCGCAAGGCGGCCTACTGGCCTGCGGCATCGGCCTGCCGATCGCACCTGTGGACGGCGACATCAATGGCCTGCGGCTCGGCGTACCGGAGATCGTGCGACTGGGCTTCACGCCTGACGACATGCCGCAGCTGGCCGATTGGATCGCGCGGGCTCTGGCAGGCGATGCGCCCGCCGTGGCCGTCGAAGTGCGAGAGCGCCGCAAGCGCCTCGGCGAACTGCGCTACATCGTGCGCTGAGTCATCAGCGCGAGCGCCCCTGCCGGTAGGTGCCGGCATGCGTCTTCGACAGCTCGGCCGCTTCAGCGAGCCGCGCCATCGACCGACCCACCTGCGCATGCGTGATGGCAATGCCCAGCGCATCCGCCGCGTCGGCGCCCGGCAGGCCTGGCAGCTCGAGCAGCCGCCGCACCATCTCCTGCACCTGCGCCTTGGCGGCCTGGCCATGGCCGGCCACGGCCTTCTTCATCTGCAGCGCGGTGTACTCGGCCACTGAGAGGTTGTTGCTCACCAGCGCGGTCACGCAGGCGCCGCGCGCCTGTCCCAGCAGCAGCGTCGACTGCGGATTGACGTTGACAAAAATGATTTCAACCGCCGACGCATCGGGCTGATAGCGCGCGGTGATTTCCGCGATGCCGTCGAACAGCACCTTCAGGCGGGCCGGCAGGTTGCCGGTGCCCAGGTGCCGGGTACTGATGGTGCCGCTGGCCACGTAGCGCAGCGCATGGCCGTCCGCGTCGACCACGCCGAAGCCGGTGGTCTGCAAGCCGGGGTCGATGCCAAGAATGCGCATGAAAGGAAGCGAAAAGGCTTACGCCAGTGCAAAGAGAAGAGAGAAGGGACCGAACTATCGCTCGAAAGCAGCGCTATCGCGGGCAGAATCCGTGCCGATTCGTACAGTCTGCCCCGCTTTCCGCAGGGCGCGCCACACAAGGAAGCGAATGTGAATGTAGTCGAGTCCTCCGCGCAGCGGCAACTGGACGAGGCGCAAGCCTTGATCGAACGCCTGCAGCAGCACCCCGCCGAACGCGCAGCCGCGAGCTTCCGTCGCATCGAACTGCTCAACGACCTGGGTCGCCGCAACGAGGCGCTGGCCGCCTGTACCCGTCTGCTCGACGAGTACGCAGCCAGGCCCGATGTTGGCGTGGTCGTGCCCTGCTGCCAGGCGCTGCGCCTGCTGGCGCACATGCTGCGCCAGATGCATCGCCCCGCCGACGCGCTCGCCACGCTCGATCGCCTGATCGCTGCGCACGGCCAGCGCAGCGAGCCCGCGATCCGCGAGCACATCGCCCACGCGCTGTATCAGCGCACCTGGTGGATCGACGAGCCCGAGGCGCGCTGCGAAGCCTGCGATGCCATGAGCGAGCTGCTCGACAGCCAGCCCGATGCCGCGCTCGACGCGTGGCGCGTGGAGGCCCGGCTGCTCAAGGCCGAGATCGAACACCATCGCGGCCTGCCGCAGGACGCGCTTGCCACGCTGGAAGCGGTGATCGAGCGCTTCGATGGCAGCACTGACCCCGGCGTGGTGCTGCGCGTGGCGCGTGCGCGCCTGGCCTCGGTGCTGAACCTGCGCGAACTGGCGCAGCACGCACAGGCCCAGGTGATGTGCCTGGCCGTGGCCGACCAGATCGAGGCCAGCCTCGCCGACGCGGCGCCCGAGCTGCGCATCGAGGGCGTGCGGGCGCTGACGCTGTTCTTCGACGGCTTCGGCATCGACGAGCACGCGAACCGCGCCGAGCTGGTCGGCTGGCTGCTCGACCGCTACGGCCGTGACGAGTCGTCGCAGGTGCGCCGCATGGCCGTGCGCCGTGCCTACGACTGGTCGGTGGGGTTGCGCGAGCAGGACGATGGAGAAGCCGCGCTGGCCGCCTGCGAGCGGCTGCTCGTAACCTTCGGTGCGGACACCGACGCCGGCGTGCAGCGCACCGTGGCGGGCGCACTGCTCAACAAGGGCTTCGTGCTGCTCGAACGGCTCGGCCGGCCCGAGGATGCACTCGCGGTGTACGAGCAACTCGCGAAGCAGCTGAAGGACACGCCCACGCCCGAACTGCAGGACACCCTGGCCAAGACCACCGCCGGCCGCCAGGCCTGCCTGAAGCGACTGCGCAAGGCCGATACGGAGCTGCCGCCCGAGCTGCGCGACGAGGTGCGCGACAAGGTCAAACAGGGTCGCAAGCACGGCGATGCGGGCGAGTCGCGAGAGGCCATCGCACTGTTCGACGAAGTGCTGGCCGCGTATTCCGCATCACCCCACCCGGAGCTGCGTCGCCAGTGCGCTCGGGCGCTCGTCCACAAGGCCTTCTGCCTGGTGGCGCTCGACCGCTTTGCCGAAGTGATAGCCGCCGCCGATTCAATGGACGCACGCTACGGCGCCGACCCGTCGACGGAAATGCAGGAGACGGTCGCGCTGTGCCTGCAGTACAAGAGCACCGCGCTCGACCGCCTCGGCCTGCACGACGACGAGATGCGGGTGCACGACGAGATCGTCGCGCGCTGGGGCAACTCCGAGCTGCCGGACCTGCGCGGGCGCGTGGTCGGCGCGCTGTTTCGCAAGGGCGCCACCCTGCGCCGCACCGGCCGCCTCAAGGAGGCCGTGGCCAGCTACGACGAAGTCATCGCGCGCACCACCGGCGCGAGGGAAGGCACGCTGCAGCTATGGGCCGCCAAGTCGATGATCAACAAGGCCAAGGCGCTCGACAAGCTCGGCGATCCCGTGGGGCAGGTCAAGGCGTATCGCGCACTCATTGCGCGCTTCGGCGATACAGGCGATGCCGCGTTGCGCGAGCGCGTTGCCAATGCCTGCGAATGGCTGGCCGAGGCCGAGGGCAGGCAGGGGCGCGTGGAGGCGCAGCGCGCGGCGCTCGAAACCGCGCTGGGTCGTTTCAGCACGGCGTTGTCGGCCGAGCAGCGCACGCGACTGACGCGCGAGCTGCAGGCGTTGAAGGCCAAGGCCTTCGGCCGCGCGGCGAAGCAGGCCTTCGACCGAGTGGTGCGCCGCAAGGCTTGAGCAGTTCACGTCGCTCTGCGGCCCGAACTGTCCTTGGGGTTCTTCCAGGAATACCGCGGAACCGGCTTTGCCGGGCCGCAGGTATTGCCCCCTGCAAGGGGGGTGGCGAAGCGACACGAAGTGCGCGCAGCCTGGGGGTGTGCCAAGTTCAGGCGTTGAAGTACCAGCGGATGGAGTGAAAGAAGATCGGGGCGGCGAAGCAGAGCGCATCGACCCGGTCCAGCAGGCCGTTGGCCCCCGTCACGCCAACGCCTTTCTGCCCCCAGTTCGGAATGCCCCGGTCGCGCTTGAGCGCCTTCATCACCAGATGCCCCATCGACCCCGCGATGCACGCAATGACCGACACCGCGAGCGCCTGCCCGAACTTGAACGGCGTGATGAACGAGAACAGCGCGCCCACCAGGCTCGCCACCACGATGCCGATGCCCCAGCTGGTCCAGTTGAAGCTGCGGCTCACGTTGGGCGCGAAGGGCGCGCGCTGCATGCGGCGCGAGATCAGGTGCTGCACCAGCACCGAGGTCTGCACCACGAACACCAGGAAGAACACGAGGAAGGCGCTCTTGCCCTCGTAGCCCGGAAAGCTCAGCAGCAGCAACGCCGGCACGTGGCTCATACCGTAGACGCAGACCATGATGCCCCACTGCAGCTTGGCGTTGCGCTCCAGGAAGTGGCTCGGGTCGTTGGCCAGCGCGCTCGCCACGGGGATCGCGAGGAATACGTAGACCGGAATGAACACGGTGAACAGATCGAAGCGCGCCGTGGCCACCAACCAGAACTGGATCGGCAGCACCACGAAGAAGGCGAGGATGAGGCTGCGGTGGTCGCCGCGCCGTGTGGGCGAGAGCGTGATGAACTCGCGCAGCGCGAAGAAGGAGATCAGCGCGAACAGCACGGTAGCCACGGTTTCGCCCAGCGCCCAGCCGATCCAGAAAATGATGACCATGAACCAGGTCGTGCCCAGCAGCGCGCGGAAGTGCGCCAGCTCGGCCTGCCAGGTGGCGTCGTGCACGGGGTTGCGCTTTTCCCTGAAGCTCAGGAAGAAGGCGGTGGTGCTCACGATCACGAGCACGCCGAAGATGATCAGGAAAAGTGCCGCGACCTGTTGGGTCGGGCTGAGGCTGCGCAGGAACTGGTTCATGTCGTCAGACGTCGCGCAAGGCGATCACGGCGGCACGCGCCCGGTCGAGGAAGGGGCGGCGTTCTTCGTCTGCTTCGACGCGGATCGGCGCGCCGAAGGTGACGGAGCAGAGGATGGGCACCGGCACGATCTCGCCCTTGGGCATGACGCGTTGCACGTTGTCGATCCATGCCGGCACCAGCACCACGTCGGGGAACATGGTGGCGAGCGTGTAGAGGCCCGACTTGAACTTCTGCGGCTCGCCTGTGTGGCCGCGCGTGCCTTCGGGGAAGATGATGATCGAGTCGCCGCTGCGCAGAGCTTCGACGAGCGGTGCGAGTGGATCGATGGCTGGGGCCGGTGCAGCGACCGGGACTTCTTCGGACGCCGCGGGCGGTGGCGGCTCTGGAGGAGGAGGCGGCGGTGGAGCGGGCGGCTCGGGAAGGTCGAGTCGGCCCTGCGCTTCGGGCACGGTCTCTGCGGGCGGTGCCGGCGGCGTCAAGGGCAGCAGCGGCTCCATCGAGGGCTCGATGCGCTCGGCAGGCATCGACGGGCGTTGCTGTGGCGGGGCTTCGGCCATCACAGATGCGGGTACAGGAGGTGCCGCGGCTGCAGCAGGCGCCGTCGCCTGTCGCTCCACATACACCGCGTTGAACACCTCCGTCGTGATCCACCGCTTGACCGGGGTGTTCGCCCAGTAGTCACGCGCCGCGATCGGCCGCGTGATGCTGCGCAGCTCTTCGGGCAGGGCCGCCCAGATCATCACGAGGTCGGCGTGGCTCTGGTGATTGGCGAAATAGATGCGCTGCTCGGCCTTCGGCGGACAGCCATACCAGCGCGCCTGCGCGCCAGTGAGCAACCGGACGATTCCCAACAACAACCAACCCGTGAGCTTTGCCAGCATATGGGCGCGATGATACGGGCCATGCGATGGCGTTTCGATCCTCTTTCACTCGTGTGGGCGGTGGCCCTGTTTCTTGTTCTCGTGCTGCTGGCCACCGTCGGTGCGCGCTGGGGCTGGCTGCGCAGCTTCTTCGGCGACGTGCTGGCCGTGGTGTGGGTCTACTTCGTCTTCCGGACGGTGATCGGCACGCGCGTGCTGCCGCTGGCGTTGGCCGCGCTGGGCGTGGGCCTTGCGGTCGAGCTCGGGCAGTACCTTGCTGCGGCGTGGCACCTGCATATTTCGAACCGCGCCTTGCGCATCGTGCTCGGCAGTACGGCCGACTGGTGGGACGTGCTGGCCTATGTGATCGGATTCTTCGCCGTGCTGGCCATCGAGGGCCTGCGCGATGCGGCCGTCAGGGCAGTTCGGCCGCAGGCATCCGCGCCATGACCGTCGACGCCCGACCGCTCAGGTAGGGTGAGCCGATCCGGCGCTCGAAGAACTTGGGGCTCGGCAGCATCACCGCGAGGCGCGCGGCCTCGTTGGTGCTCAGGCGCGAGGCCGGCTTGCGGAAGTAGTACTGCGACGCCGCCTCGGCGCCGAACACGCCTTCGCCCCACTCGACGTTGTTGAGATAGATCTCGAGAATGCGCCGCTTGTCGAGCAGCACTTCGAGCAGCGTGGCGAGCACCAGCTCCTGGCCCTTGCGCAGCAAGGTGCGTTCGCCGGACAGCAGCAGGTTCTTCGCGAGCTGCTGCGTGATGGTCGAGCCGCCGCGCAGCTGCACGGGCCGCACCGGCCTTCCGCGCGCCGCCGCGCGTGCTGCGCGCTTGGCCGCGAGCTCTTCGGCCCTGGCGTTGCGCTGGCGCGCGCGCTCGATGGCTTCCCACTCCACGCCGTTGTGGTCGACGAAGCCGGCGTCTTCGCTCGCGATGACGGCGCGCTTGAGCGTGTCGTTGATCTGCGCGTAGGGCACCCACTCCTGCCGCCATCCGCCGCCGCTGCCCTGGTGGATGGCGATCTGGAAAGCCTCGGAGCGCTGGAACGCGGTGCTCTGCGGATCGATCACCGCCATCGTCGCGATGCGCACCACGAAGAACAGCTCGAGTGCCACGCCCGCCACCACGAGGCAGGCGATCAGGCGCAGCACTGCCTTCATTTCAGCTCGGCTCGAATTTCGGCCAGCACTTGCGCGGAAGGCGGGCGCACACCGCGCCATATCTCGAAGGACTCGGCCGCCTGTTCGACCAGCATGCCGAGCCCGTCGCGCGCGACCGCGCCATGCGCCTTGGCCCAGGCCATGAAGCCCGCTGCCGCAGGGCCGTACATCATGTCGACCGCGAGTCCGCCGGCGCGCAGCACGCTGGCCTTCACGGGCACCGCGTCGCCTGCAAGACTGGAGGCGGTGGCGTTGACCACCACGTCGAAGGCACCCGGTACTTCGTCTAGCGTCCAGGCTTCGAGTGATGCGCCATGGCGCAGCGCAATGGCCGCATGGCGACGCACCAGCTCGACGGCCTTGCCCACGGTGCGATTGGCCACCACGACGCGCGAAGCGCCCGCGTCGAGCAGCGGCCCGAGCACGCCGGCCGCCGCACCGCCCGCGCCGATCAGCAGCAGCGCCTTGCCTTGCAGCGGCACGGCCGCGTTGCGAACGATGTCGTTGACCAGGCCGATGCCGTCGGTGTTGTCCGCATGGATGCTGCCGTCGGCGTCGAAGCGCAGCGTGTTGACCGCCTGCGCGAGCAGGGCGCGTTCGCTGGTGTGCTGCGCCAGCGCGGCGGCTTCGAACTTGAAGGGCACGGTGATGTTGCAGCCGCGCGCGGTGTCGCCGCGTTCGGCGGCTTCGCTGCAAAAGGCCGCGATGCCTTCGGCAAATGCGCCAAGCGGAATCAGCCGCCGGCCGTAGCTCATCTGCTGGCCGCAGAGCTCGGCAAAGCGCGCGTGGATGCGGGGCGAGCGGCTGTGCTCGACGGGGTTGCCCATGACGCAATACAGGTCCATGGCGTCTGCCTTCTTTTGTTGCGTCTACTTCTACTGCGAGGAGAGTTCGACCGACCCGTCGTGCGCGAACCGGAAGTGCGGCCGGATCACGATCTGGTCGGCGTGCTCCTTGCGCATCGCGTCGGTGAAGGTGCCGAAGTTGCCGACGCTGGCAACGATGGCCTGGGCGCGCTTGTCCAGCAACGCAATGCCCGAGCTTTCATCGACCACTGTCGAGAGCAGGCGGCCGTCGAAGTTGACCGTGATGGTCATCGTGAGCTCGCCGTAGAGCTTCTTGCCGGCGAGCGTCGGAAAGTTGGCGGTGCCCTGCGCTTCCACCCGGCGGCGCAGCGAATCGACGTAGGTGGCGAAGGCCGCCTCGCGTGTGAAGGGGCTCAGGAAGCGCTTCTTCGGGCGTGCGTTTTCTTCGTTCACGCGCCGCTCGATCTCGGCCAGCAGATTGATCATCTGGCGGCGCTTTTCTTCCTGCGCCGTGGCCTCGGTCGGGTCTCCGGGGTTGCGCGGGTCGGGCGCGGGCATTGCGGCCAGGTCGCGCTTGAGCTGGGTGAGCATCTGCATCTGCTCGGTCTGCATCGCATCGACCTTGCGCTGGGCGTCCTCGAACGAGTCGCCGATGGTGGTGAAGCTCGACGGCGGCAGCGGGCTGGTTGCGCGGCCCTTGTCGAGATCGCCTCCGCCCGCAAGCGAGGTCTGCGCCCGCAGCCGGGCGGCGGGGTCGGGCTTGTCGTTGGTCTTGCTGTTGACCAGGATCACTTCGAGCGGCGTGTCGCTGAAGACCTTGTTGAACGACTCGGGATCGACGAAGCGCACCGCGAGCAGTGCGGCATGCGCAATGACCGACACGCCCAGTGCAATCTGTAGCGTGCTGAGGTCCTTGAAGTTCATTCTCGAAATTCCTCCAGGGGCTGCATTTCTCCGGACGATCCGCCGGGGTTCATGCAGGTGTGTTTTCGGGCGCGGCCTCGCTGTCGCTCAGGTCGACGGCAATGGCGATGGGGCCGGCCACCACTTCTTCGTCGTCGCCCTCATCGCTTTCGTCTGTGAGGGCCGCATCGGCCTTCGGCGTGTCGAGGCGTTCGAGCACCGTGCCGCTCACGTCGAGCGCGATCTCGTCGATCTCGCCGAGCTTCACCCGCAGGCGCGCACCGCGTTCCTGCTGGCCGGCCACGGGGAACACCAGCGGCAGCATTTCGGCACGCACCAGCGCGCCGTTCGGCAGGTCTTTGATGACGGTGGCTTCGAGCTCGGTGATGCCCTGCTGCTGCAGGTACTTCAGCGTCCAGAAGCGTTCCATGCCGCCCTGGTAGGCGTTGTACGTGGCATAGGCCGCGTCGAAGCCCGAGAGAATGGAGAACAGGTCGGCGTCCTTCGGCTTGAAGGGCGCGGCCAGCGCCGCGGTCTTGCCGTGGCGTGCGGCGGCGATGATCTGCCACTGGTTCACGAGGTCGGTGTAGCGGCGCAGCGGCGAAGTGCTCCAGGCGTAGCTCTTCACGCCAAGGCCCGCGTGCGGCAGCGCGCGCGTACCCATGCGCACCTTGATGCCGGGCGCGAGGCTGGCCTGGCTGCGGTAGAGCCCGGGCACGCCCAGCTCGCCGAGCCAGCCGCCCCAGCTGCTGTTGGCCAGGATCATCGCTTCGGACACGATCAGGTCGAGCGGTGCGCCGCGCTGGCGCGTGCTGATCTGCACCTGCTCGCTGCCGATGGGCTCGCCCTCGTTGCCAACGAGGCGGAAGTTGTAGTCGGGCCGGTTGAAGTTCTCGGGCTTGCCGCGCACCACTTCGCGCTGTGCCTTCAACTGCTTGGCAAGGCGGAACAGGAACGAGAGCGGGGTGCGCAGATTGGCGGCGGCTTCGGGCGTGTTGTCGCTCTGGAAAGAAGCGTCTTCGAGCCAGGGCTGCGTGACGACGGTGTCGAGCTGGTCGTGGCGCAGGTTGGCCACGATGGGCACGCGCTCCAGCTTCGTTTCGGTGCCTTGCAGCTCCAGCGTGGCTTCGTCGAAGCGCGCGTACAGCGACACGGCAGGCCGGTCGCCGCCTTCGAGCAGCGTGTAGGTGTTGACTACCTCGTCGGGCAGCATCGTGATCTTGTAGCCCGGCATGTAGACCGTCGACATGCGCGCACGCGCCACGTTGTCGATGGCGCTGCCGGGCGTGAGCGCGAGAGCAGGTGCGGCGATGTGGATGCCCACTGTGATGGTGCCCGTGCCGAGGCCCTGCACGGAGAGCGCGTCGTCGATTTCGGTGGTCTGCGAATCGTCGATCGAGAAGGCCTGCACCTCGGCGGCCACGGGCAGGTCGTCCACGATGGCGGGCGCCGCGAGCGCAGGGAAGCCGGTGCCCTTGGGGAAGTTTTCGAACAGGAAGCGCCGCCAGTGGAACTGGTAGGGCGAATCGATGGCGCCGGCACGCTCCAGCAGGTCGAGCGGCGGACGCTGCGTGGCGCGCGCGGCGTCGACCACGGCCTTGTATTCGGGAGCGTTCTTGTCGGGGCGGAACAGGATCTTGTAGAGCTGCTCGCGCACCGGCGCGGGGCACACGCCCTCGGCCAGCTGCGCAGCCCACTCGGCGATCTGTGCCTGGATGACTTTCTTCTTCTCGATGGCGGCCAGCGCCTGCTGCACGATCTCGGCCGGCGCCTTCTTGAAGCGCCCCTTGCCCGCACGGCGGAAGTAGTGCGGCGCTTCGAACAGCGCGAACAGGGCGGCGGCCTGCTGGGCAAGCGAGGGCTTCTCGCTGAAATATTCGGCGGCCAACTCGGCAAAGGCGAATTCGCCCTCGGGCGCGAATTCCCAGGCAAGGTCTAGATCGAGGGCGGCGGCGAGCGAGCGCGCCTCGGCGATCAGATCGGCGGGCGACGGTTTCTCGAAACGCAGCACGATGTTGGCGCCCTTGACCTTGACGCGCTTGCCGGTTTCGAGCTCGACTTGTGCCGATGCTTCGGCCTCCGACAGCACGCGGCCGCCGAGGTACTTGCCGGCTTCTTCAAACAATACAAACATTTCTCGATTGTCCCACGCTGAAACGGGCGCGATCCCATTCCAGGGATGCCGGGGAACCGGCTTTGCCGGGCCGCAGGCATCGCCCCCTGCAAGGGGGTTGGCGAAGCGACACGAAGTGCGCGAAGACTGGGGGTGAGTTCTAGACCGGGTTGATGAAGGCCATCACGTCGTCGAGATGGGCTTTCTCGAAATCCGACAGGGCATGGTCGCTGCCCTCGAGCAGCTTGATGTTGCTGTCGGGGTAGCGCGCGGACATTTCGTGCCAGTCGAGCGCCTCGTCGCCCTTGGCGATGATCGCGAACACGCGTTCAGGCCGCGTGAGCGGGCCGACTTCCATCGCGCGAAGCTCGTGGATGTATTCGGGACGGAAGTAGAAATGCTCGGCCGGGTCGTGCCAGACGGTCTGGTCGCCGATGTAGCGCGTGAGGTCGCGCGCGGGATGCACGGCCGGGTTGAGCAGCACCGCGCGGCAACGCGTCATGCCGGCCACGTAGGTGGCGTAATAGCCGCCGAGCGACGAGCCCACCACCGCCATCGACTTGCGCGGCCAGTGCGCGATGCCCTTCATCACCATGTCGATGGCGTCGTGCGGCGACGGCGGCAATTGTGGGCACCACCACTGCAGATTCGGATGCTGCCGCGCCACGCGCTCCGCGACGATCCGGGCCTTGGTCGAACGAGGCGAAGAACGGAAACCGTGCAGGTAAAGCAGGTGTGTGGTTTGCGGATCCATGCGAGGAAAAGACGGGAGGTGCGGGCGTCGCACCTCGCTTGCCGGGAACGGGTAATTCTGCATGAGGTCTGTTCTCGCGAGGCCGCTTCCAACATACAAAAAACCCGCCGGACGAGGTTCTTCGGTAAGGCCATAGCTTACTGAGAGCCCGAGGCGCGCCGGCATTTCGCGTGCCCCGGTTCGGGGTATGCCGTGCGCCTGGAATTCAAAAGTATTAAGGCCTTGACCACTGCGGCATGAATGGCCTACGTTCGGGTTACTTCATTTGCATGGGAAGGGGGGATATGCCCTGCAAAAAGCGGCGAAAGTTTCGCGGCGATGCTTCATCGTGGGCATCCCATGAACGGGGGAGGGCGTGTATGGATTCCCGGTGCGCGCCGGGGCTTATGCTCATGCCCATGAACACTGAGGCTCAGGACGACGCGACGCTACGCCGCTGGGGCGTGCTAGTCGTCGAAGACGATAGCCGCGCGCGTGCCTTTTTCGAGGCCAGCGTGCAGCGTAGCCCGCGCCTTTTCTGGCTCGGCAGTGCGGGCACGGTGCAGGAAGCGCTGGGCTGGCTGTCCCGCACCACCACCATTCCCGACGTGCTGCTGGTCGATCTCGGCATGCCCGACGGCACCGGGCTCGACGTGATCCGCGACGCCGTGGCGCGCTTTCCCGGCTGCGAGCCGCTGGTGGTGTCTGTTTTCGGCGACGAAGAGAACGTGCTCGCCAGCATCGAGGCGGGTGCCGTGGGTTACATCCACAAGGACGCCGCGCCGGAGGACATTGCGCAGACCATCGTGGAGATGAAGGCAGGCGCCTCGCCGATCTCGCCCATGATCGCGCGGCGCGTGCTCGCGAAGTACCGCAGCCTGCAATCGGCGGCCGTTCCCGGCGCGCCGCCGGGTGCGGCGCCTGAAGCAGCCGCGGACGAATCCGACCGCGGGCTGTTGTCGGCTCGCGAACACGAGGTGCTGACGCTGATCGCGCGCGGCTTCTCGTATGCGGAGATCGCGCGACTCAAAGGCCTGAGCGTGCACACCGTGCAGACCCACATCAAGAATCTCTACGGAAAGCTCGCCGTGCATTCCAAGAGCGAGGCCGTTTTCGAAGCGACGCGTCTCGGCCTGCTGTCTCATCCGGGCTGAGCACAGATGCGACCAAAATGGGCGTCGCTGCTGATGCTATGGCTGGCGATGCTCCTCGCGGGTATTGCCGGCGCCTCCGGTGCTGCCGCGTCCGAGGCTCCTATCGAACTGCGCCAGGGCACCGTGACGACCACGGTCGACGGCGTCACGCGCACCGAGCCGGTCGAGCTGTCCTACCACTGGGACCGCCAGCACAACGGCCGCCCCGGCATGGCGAGCTTCGACCTGCCGTTCACGCTCGAGGCCGAGCCCGAGACGCCGTGGGGCATCTTCATCCCGCGCGTCGGCAACGTCTTCGAGGTGCAGTTGAACGACGCGCTGCTGCAGGTCTACGGCGACCTGGACCGCAGCAACGACGCCGACTACGCCAAGGCGCCCATCTACGTGCCGGTGCCCGGGCGCCTGCTGCGCAAGGGCGACAACCTCCTGCAGATCCGCCTGCACGCCGACACCGCCCGGCGTGCGGGGCTGTCGCAAGTGGTCATCGGGCCGGCCGCGCCGGTGCGCACCGAACTCTTCGAGAGCGCCTATGCATGGCGCTTCACCGGCTCGGTGCTGCTGATGGCGTTCAGCCTGATCGTCGGCGGCATCGCGCTGGCGCTGTGGCTGACGCAGGTCGACGTCGATGCCAAGGGCGCCCAGCGGCGCGACGGCATCTACTTCTGGGCCGCGCTGGCGGAGTTCTGCTGGGCGGTGCGGGTGGCCGACGGCGTGATCGCCGAGCCTCCCCTGTCCTGGGGGCCGTGGGGCGTGCTGATGGCCGCCTGCTATGCGGGCTGGGCGGCCTCTTCCATGATGTTCGTCTACCACCTCGCAGGATGGGGGCGCGACCGCCGCTACCAGTGGGTGCGCTGGCCAATCGCGGGCATCGTGGCCGCTACGGTGCTGTTCAGCGCGCTGTCGCTGCAACGCGAGGAGCCGATGTGGCTCACCGGCTGGCTTGCTGTCCAGATCGTGTTCGTCCTCGCTTTTGTCAGCGCCTTCGCCCTCGCCACCCTGCGCAATCCGAGTGCCGAGCGGCTGCTGGTGGCCGGTGCGGCCATGGTGACGGTGATGTTCGGCGTGCGCGACTGGCTGGTGATCCGCCTCAGCGATGCCTATGGCGAGACCACCTGGGTGCGCTATTCGTCGGTGTTCTTCGGCGTGGCGCTGCTGCTGATCGTGCTGCGGCGCTTTCGTGCGGCGAGCGTGCTGGCGCGCGGATCGGTCGCGGCCCTGGCCGAGCGGGTGGCCCAGCGCGAACGCGAACTGGCGGCCACATATGCCGAACTCGAGGCCGCGGCGCGCGACCAGGCGCGCACCCACGAGCGCGAACGCATCCTGCGCGAAATGCACGACGGCATGGGCTCGCACATCACTTCGGCGATCCGGCAGTTGCAGTCGGGCCAGACCAGCTCGGGCGACCTGCTGCGCACGCTGCGCGATTCGCTGGACCAGCTCAAGCTGCAGATCGATTCGATCCACCTGCCGCCGGGCGACGTGGGTGCGCTGCTGGCAGCGGCGCGCTACCGGCTGGAACCCCGGCTGGCGTCTTCGGGCATCGAGTTCGAATGGGCGGTGGACGAGGTGGAGCCGGTAGAGCGGCTCGGCGCGCAAGGCATGCGGCAATTGCAGTTCCTGCTGTTCGAGGCGATCTCCAACGTGCTGCAGCACGCCCAGGCCACCGTACTGAGGTTCGAAGCCGGCATGCAGGGCACGACGGTGCAACTGCGGGTGATCGACAACGGCAAGGGCTTCGACGCCGTGAAGCATCGGCCGCGGGCGCTGGCGGAGCGTTCGGGGGCCATCGGGGCCCGGCTGACGGTTGAAAGCCGACCCGGGCGCACGGTCGTTCAACTCGAATTCGATTGAGGTCGCAGGCAGGGCGGGGATAATCCGCCCCCATGTCTGCCGTGTTCAATCAGCCCTCCCTGGCGCGTCGCATTGCGCCCATCTTCCAGGGCTTCGACGGCTTTCTGGCCTTCGCCGTGCTGCTGCTCGCGTTCGCCGGGCTGCTGACCATGTATTCCTCTGGCTACGACCATGGCTCGCGCTTTGTCGACCATGGCCGCAACATGCTGCTGGCCGGCTTCATCATGTTCGTGGTGGCGCAGGTGCCGCCGCAGCGGCTGATGCTGGCCGCCGTGCCGCTCTACACGATGGGCGTGGCGCTGCTGGTGGCGGTGGCGCTGTTCGGTATCACCAAGAAGGGCGCCCAGCGCTGGATCAACGTGGGCGTGGTGATCCAGCCCAGCGAAATCCTGAAGATCGCGATGCCGCTGATGCTGGCCTGGTGGTTCCAGCGGCGCGAAGGCCAGTTGCGGCCGCTCGATTTCGTGGTGGCGACGGTGCTGCTGGCGGTACCGGTCGGGCTCATCATGAAACAGCCCGACCTGGGGACCTCGCTGCTGGTGCTGGCCGCCGGGCTGGCAGTGATCTTCTTTGCCGGGTTGCCGTGGAAGCTGATCGTGCCGCCGGTGCTGATCGGCGCGGTGGCCGTGACGCTGATCGTGGGTTTCGAGTCGAAGCTGTGCGCCGACGGGGTCGATTGGCGCGTGCTGCACGACTACCAGAAGCAGCGCGTGTGCACGCTGCTCGACCCCAGCAAGGACCCGCTGGGCAAGGGCTTCCACATCATCCAGGGGATGATCGCCATCGGTTCGGGCGGGGTGGGCGGCAAGGGCTTCATGCAGGGCACGCAGACGCACCTCGAATTCATCCCCGAGCGCACCACCGACTTCATCTTTGCCGCCTATTCCGAGGAATTCGGGCTGATGGGCAACCTGGCGCTGATCTCGGCCTTCATCCTGCTGATCTTCCGGGGGCTGGTCATCGCGACCAATGCGGCGACCTTGTTCTCGCGCTTGCTGGCGGGGGCGGTCACCATGATCTTCTTCACCTATGCCTTCGTGAACATGGGCATGGTGAGCGGCATCCTGCCGGTGGTGGGGGTGCCGCTGCCGTTCATCAGCTATGGCGGTACGGCCATGGTGACGCTGGGGCTGGGGCTGGGGATCCTGATGTCGATCGCCCGGGCGAGGAAGCTGGCGCAGAACTAGCGCCAGAGTGCCCTTTGGGGCTGCGCGGAAGAGGGCGGCTGCCTAGAATGTCACGATGATCTCTCGCGAACCCACCATCGAGCGCCTCGCCACGGCGCAACAACTCCTTCTCACGCCGTTCGGCCTCGACGAATCGCACCTGAGCAAGGCCTTGGCCGAGATCACCGCGCACCGGGTGGACGACGCCGACCTGTACTTCCAGTACACGCGCAGCGAGGGCTGGAGCCTCGAAGAGGGCATCGTCAAGACCGGTAGCTTCAGCATTGACCAGGGCGTCGGCGTGCGTGCGGTCAGCGGGGAGAAAACCGCTTTCGCCTATTCGGACGATATTTCCGAAGCCTCGCTGCTCGACGCGGCGCGCACGGTGCGCTCCATTTCTTCCGCCGGCCGCACCGGCCGTGTGAAGACGCCGGCCCGCAAGATCGCATCGAGCCGCTCGCTCTACGACGGTATCGACCCCATTTCCACGCTCGACAGCACCACCAAGGTGAAGCTGCTCGAAAAGGTCGAAAAGCTGGCCCGCTCGCGCGATCCGCGCGTGGCGCAGGTCATGGCGGGCCTTGCGAGCGAGTACGACGTGGTGCTCGTGGCACGTGCCGACGGCACGCTGGCTGCCGACGTGCGCCCGCTGGTGCGCCTGTCGGTCACCGTGATCGCCGAACAGAACGGCCGCCGCGAAATCGGCTCCGGCGGTGGCGGCGGGCGTTTCGGCCTGGCCTATTTCACCGACGAGCAGATCGCTGAATACGTCGACCACGCCGTGAAGGCCGCCCTGACCAACCTCGACGCACGCCCGGCACCGGCCGGCGAAATGACCGTGGTGCTCGGCTCCGGCTGGCCCGGCATCCTGCTGCACGAAGCCATCGGCCACGGGCTCGAGGGCGACTTCAACCGCAAGGGCTCGAGCGCGTTCTCGGGCCGCATCGGCCAGCGCGTGGCGGCCAAGGGCGTCACGGTGCTCGACGACGGCACGATCGCCGACCGCCGCGGTTCGCTCAACGTCGACGACGAGGGCAATGCCAGCCAGCGCAACGTGCTGATCGAGGACGGCATCCTCAAGGGCTACATCCAGGATGCGCTCAATGCGCGCCTCATGAAGGTCAAGCCCACCGGCAACGGCCGCCGCGAAAGCTACGCACACGTGCCGATGCCGCGCATGACCAACACCTACATGCTCGGCGGCGACAAGGATCCGAAGGAAATCGTCGCCAGCATCAAGAAGGGCCTGTACGCCACGAACTTCGGCGGCGGGCAGGTCGACATTACGAGCGGCAAGTTCGTGTTCTCGGCCAGCGAGGCCTATTGGGTCGAGAACGGCAAGATCCAGTATCCGGTGAAGGGCGCGACCATCGTGGGCAACGGCCCCGACGCACTCACCCGCGTGACCATGATCGGCAACGACATGGCGCTCGACTCGGGCGTCGGCACCTGCGGCAAGGAAGGCCAGAGCGTGCCGGTGGGCGTCGGCCAGCCGACGTTGCGCATCGATGGTTTGACCGTAGGCGGTACGGCCTGAGGGCTTGTTAAGCTGCGCTCCTTTCACAACAAGGAGCGTTCGATGAGGATCAGGATCAATTCGTCCGCGGCTCTGTGGGCCGTGACTGCCGTGGTGGTGCTGGCAAGCGCAGGTTGCGCGTCGCGCGGCGGCTCCGGGGGCAGCCAGCCTGCGGCTGCGCCGGCACCCGCTGCCGCCCCCGCGGCACCGGCCCGTGGCGGCTCGAAGGCCGGCATGGATGCCCAGGGCAACGTGGTCGACTCGTCGAAGGTCGAAGCCGGCAGCGGCCGCACCGTCAAGGGCCTGAACGGCTACGAAGGCGAAATCACCGGCAACCCGGCGCGCAACAGCAAGTTCGCGCGTCTGCAGATCGGTATGAGCGCCAGGCAGGTCACCGACCTCGCGGGCCAGCCGACCGACCAGGGCGCCTACGTGACGGGCAAGGCCTTCATCCCGTTCTATTTCGGCAGCGACCGCCACCGTTTCGAAATGACCTACAAGGGCCAGGGCCGCCTCATCTTCGCGGGTGGCGGCATGGGCGAATACACCAGCGGCAACCTGATCTGGATCATCCACAACGCCAACGAGTCAGGCTACCGGTAAACAACGCCACGCCCGGTCGCTTGACCGGGTTTTTGCTTTCCGTGCTACATTCCGCGCACATGTCCGCCCTCCGCGCTTATTTCTTTGCCTACTTTTGGTTCCCGGTTTCCGGCGGACGAGAGGCGAGCGCGTAAAGCAAACGAACACCCTCCCAAAACCGCCGGTGCCCTGAGCCCCGGCGGTTTTTTTTTGCCCCTGCGATATTCACTCCAAACAAGGAAGCAACCATGAGCACGAACACTGCCCCGGCCAGCGACAGCTGGTATGCGAGCGTCGAAAAAACCAGCAAGACCGACGACGAACGCATCAAGGACATCAACGTGCTGCCCCCTCCCGAACATCTGATCCGCTTTTTCCCGATCCGCGGCACGCCCGTTGAAACCCTGATCGAAGGCACCCGCCGCAACATCCACAACATCATGGCCGGCAAGGACGACCGGTTGCTGGTGATCATGGGCCCCTGCTCGATCCACGACCCGGCCGCCGCGCTCGAATACGCCCGCCGCCTCAAGGTCGAGCGCGAGAAATACGCCGGCACGCTGGAAATCGTGATGCGCGTGTACTTCGAGAAGCCGCGGACCACTGTCGGCTGGAAGGGGCTCATCAACGATCCGTACCTCGACGAAAGCTTCCGCATCGACGAAGGCCTGCGCATCGCGCGCCAGCTGCTGATCGACATCAACCGCATCGGCCTGCCGGCGGGCAGCGAGTTCCTCGACGTGATTTCGCCGCAGTACATTGGCGACCTGATCTCCTGGGGCGCCATTGGCGCGCGCACGACCGAAAGCCAGGTGCACCGCGAATTGGCCTCGGGGCTGTCGGCGCCCATCGGCTTCAAGAACGGCACTGACGGCAACATCCGCATCGCCACCGACGCCATCCAGGCGGCGGCGCGCGGCCATCACTTCCTGTCGGTGCACAAGAACGGCCAGGTCGCCATCGTGCAGACCAACGGCAACCGCGACTGCCACGTGATCCTGCGCGGCGGCAAGGCGCCGAACTACGACGCCGCCAGCGTCGAAGCCGCCTGCAAAGACCTCGAAGCCGCCAAGCTGTCGCCCACGCTGATGGTCGATTGCAGCCACGCCAACAGTTCCAAGCAGCACCAGAAGCAGATCGACGTGGCGAAGGACATCGCTGCGCAGATCGCCGGCGGATCAAACCGCGTGTTCGGCGTGATGGTCGAAAGCCACCTGCAGCCGGGTGCCCAGAAGTTCACGCCGGGCAAGGACCAGCTGGCGGGCCTCGAATACGGCAAGAGCATCACCGACGCCTGCCTGGGATGGGACGATTCGGTGCAGGTGCTCGACACGCTCTCGAAGGCGGTCAAGCAACGCCGGGGCTGAAGCCCGGGCTAGAGCATTCCGGCCAGGTCGGGCCAGTGGTGCCGCATTGACGCAGCTTCGTCGCTGTCGGGCGGCACCATCGAAAAGTCGGCGAAATCGAAGCCCGGCCCGACCATGCAGGCGACCAGCGTGTAGTCGCCTGAGCTGTGGCCCTGGATCGGCCGGGCCGCCTGCCACTGGCCGGCGGGCACCACGTGCTGGGGACGCGTGCCGTGCGCATCGACCGGACCCAGCCGCACATGGGCCGGCGCCGTGCGCATTGCGGCGTCGCAGGTCCACAGCGTGAGCGGCACGCCCTCCAGATGCACCCAGACTTCGTCGGACAGCACCCGATGCCAGCGCGAATGCTGATTCGCTTCGAGCAGAAAGTAGATGCTGGTCAGCGCGCTGCGCGGCGCGCGGCCGTCGGCGGGCGTGACGCTCGATGTCGAGCGGAACACCTCGCCGTACCTGCCGCCCTCGGGGTGGGGCTGCAGCTTCAGGGTTTCGATTAATTCGCGGGCGCGTGTGAGCGGCGACATGGCGGTCATGATGCCGCCGCCGAGCGCAGCGCCGCAAGCAGTTTGTCGTGCACGCCGCCGAAGCCGCCGTTACTCATGCAGACGATGTGATCGCCCGGCCGGGCCGCGGCGACGATCTGCTTCACCAGCGGCTCGATGGCCCCGGCCACCTGTGCGCGGTCGCCCATCGGCGCGAGCGCCGCAGCGGCGTCCCAGTCGAGGCCGGCCGTGTGGCAGAACGACAAGTCGGCCGCCTCCAGGCTCCATGGCAGCTGCGCCGCCATGACGCCCAGCTTCATCGTGTTGCTGCGCGGCTCGAAGGCTGCGAGGATGCGCTCACTTTTCTTGCCAGCAGCATCCAGCTTCTTGCGCAGGCCATCGAGCGTGGTGCGGATGGCTGTCGGGTGGTGGGCGAAGTCGTCGTAGACCGTGATCGCTCCGCCGCCTCGCTCGACCGTGCCGCGTAGCTCCATGCGCCGGCGCACGTTGCGGAAGCTGCCTAGTGCACGGGCCGCTTCGGCTGGCGCCACGCCCACGTGTTCGGCTGCGGCGATGGCGGCCAGCGCGTTCATCTGGTTGTGCAGACCCGAGAGCTCCCACTCGACCCGGCCGACCACCTCGCCGCGCTGGAGCACATCGAAGGCGTCATGCGTGCCGCGCGCCTGCCATTCGCCATTCGCGCCGAAGCGCGCGAGCTCGCTCCAGCAGCCCTGGGCCAGCACACGCTGTAGGCTTTCTTCAGTGGCGTTCACAACCAACCGTCCCGTGCTCGGCACGGTACGCACGAGGTGATGAAACTGCCGTTCGATGGCGGCAAGATCATCGAAGATGTCCGCGTGATCGAACTCGAGGTTGTTCAGCACGGCGGTGCGCGGCCGGTAGTGCACGAACTTGCTGCGCTTGTCGAAGAAGGCCGTGTCGTACTCGTCGGCCTCGATCACGAAGGCCGGGCCGTCGCCCAACCGGGCCGAGACGCCGAAGTCCAGCGGCACGCCGCCCACCAGGAAGCCGGGCGCCTTGCCGCCCTTTTCCAGCACCCAGGCCAGCATCGAGGTGGTCGTCGTCTTGCCGTGCGTACCGGCCACGGCCAGCACGTGGCGGCCCAGCAGCACATGCTCGGCCAGCCACTGCGGACCACTGGTGTAGGGCTTGCCGGCGTCGAGGATGGCTTCCATCAGCGGGAACTTGGGGCTTTCGTCGGGCAGCCGAGCGCGGGACACCACGTTGCCGACCACGAACATGTCGGGCGCCAGAGAGAGCTGGTCGGCGCCGAAGCCCTCGATCAGGTCGATGCCGAGGGCGCGCAACTGGTCGCTCATCGGGGGGTACACGCCAGCGTCGCAGCCCGTGACCCGGTGGCCTGCCTCGCGCGCCAGGGCGGCCACGCCACCCATGAACGTGCCGCAGATACCCAGAATATGAATGTGCATCGGTCGATTCTAGGGAAGCGATGTGCCGCGCCCGTGCCTGGGCCACGTGTTTGTCCCGCGCTTCGTACTGATGTTGATGTGTGGGGCGCCTACTGCGGGCAAAATGCCCCGATGGACACGTCCAAGCGTGAAATTGCCGCCGCTGCAGCCCGCCTCGTTGTCGAGGAGGGACTGGAATATGGTCCGGCCAAGCGCCGGGCCCTGCGTGACCTGGGCCTTTCGGCACGCACCGCGCTGCCGAACAACGACGAGGTCGAGGCCGAGGTGCGCGAGTACATCGAGCTTTTCTGCGCCGACACCCAGCCGCAGGAATTGCATGCATTGCGGCTGCTCGCGCTCGAATGGATGGAGCGCATGGCCGCTTTCCGGCCCCATGTGGGCGGCGCCGTGTGGCATGGAACGGCCACGCGGTTGTCAGACATTTATATTCAGTTGTTTTGCGATGATTCCAAATCGGCCGAAATCGCCCTGATCGATCACCACGTGGACTACGAGCCGCGCATGGTGACCGGCTTTCATGGCGAGCAGGTCGAGGCCTTGAGCGTGCACGCCCCGAGTCGCGCGCTCGGCGAGGAAATCGGCGTACACCTGCTGGTCTACGACCTCGACGACCTGCGCGGGGCCCTGAAGCCCGATGCCCAGGGGCGCGTGCCCCGTGGCGATCTGCCCGCATTGCGCCGACTGATTGAACGAGAAAAGGACAAGTGAATGACTTCTTCGCCCACCCGACGCGGCATGCTCTATGCCGGCGTGGCGGCAGCGGCTGCGGCCGCCGGGCTCGGCGGCGCATGGTGGAAGGAGCGCGGCAGTGGTGCAGCGAGCGGGGAGATGCTCGACGCGGCTTTCTGGGCCCAGAGCTTCGAGCGCCCGGAGGGCGGTGACCTGGTCCTGTCGAGCCTGCGCGGCAAGCCGCTGCTGCTCAACTTCTGGGCGACGTGGTGCCCGCCCTGTGTTGAAGAAATGCCGATGATCGACGCTTTCTTCCGTGCAAATGGCGCTAACGGCTGGCAAGTGGTCGGATTGGCCATCGATCAACCCAGTGCCGTGCGCAAGTTCCTGCAGCGCACGCCCGTCACCTACCCAACCGGCCTGGCCGGTCTTCAGGGCACTGAACTGGTCAAGAATCTGGGCAATACGGGTGGCGGATTGCCCTTCACGCTGGTCCTGAATGCGAATGGCTCCGTGGCCGCCCGTAAAATGGGCAAGCTCGAGACCACCGACCTGGACACTTGGCGGCGCGAACTGGTTCATGGTTAGAATCAGTTCCTTACGCTGGCGTTAGACGCCGAACGCCGAAAATCAACGATTTTCGAACAAGTTATGTCCTGAAGACCGGCTCAGCCGGCACTGGAGTCCCATGGATCTGCGCAAACTCAAGACACTGATCGATCTGGTGTCCGAATCGAATATTTCCGAGCTGGAAATCACCGAAACCGAAGGCAAGGTTCGCATCGTGAAGGGCGGCGGCGCCGCTCCGGTGCAGTATGTGCAAACCTTGGCGGCGCCTCAGGCGGCTGCCGCACCGGCCGCAGCCGGTGCTCCCGCGGCACCCGTGGCCAGCGCACCGGCGGCCGAAGCCGCTCCGGCCGGCCATGCCGTGAAGTCGCCGATGGTCGGCACCTTCTACCGTTCGTCCAGCCCGGGCGCTGCTGCGTTCGTCGAGGTTGGCAGCAAGGTCAACGAAGGCGACACCATCTGCATCATCGAAGCGATGAAGATCCTCAACGAAATCGAAGCCGACAAGTCCGGCACGATCACCCAGATCCTCGGCGAAAACGGCCAGGCGGTCGAATACGGACAGCCGCTGTTCATCATCGAGTGACCATGTTCAAGAAGATCCTGGTTGCAAACCGGGGGGAGATTGCCCTCCGGATTCAGCGTGCCTGCAGCGAACTCGGCATCAAGGCCGTGATGGTGTATTCCGAAGCCGACCGCGACGCGAAGTACATCAAGCTCGCGGAAGAGGCCGTGTGCATCGGCCCGGCGCCCTCGGCGCAGAGCTATCTCAACATGCCGGCGATCATTTCAGCGGCCGAAGTGACCGACGCCGAAGCGATTCACCCCGGCTACGGCTTCCTGAGCGAGAACGCGAACTTCGCCGAACGCGTGGAGCAGAGCGGTTTCCAGTTCATCGGCCCGACGCCCGACAACATCCGCACGATGGGCGACAAGGTGTCGGCCAAGCAGGCCATGATCAAGGCTGGCGTGCCTTGCGTGCCCGGCTCCGAGGGCGAGCTCTCTGACGACGCCGCCACCAACAAGCGCATTGCGCGCGCCATCGGCTACCCGGTCATCATCAAGGCAGCGGGCGGCGGCGGTGGCCGCGGCATGCGCGTGGTGCATACCGAGGCGGCGCTGGTCAACGCGATCCAGATGACCAAGGCGGAAGCCGGCGCGGCCTTCAACAATGCGGCCGTGTACATGGAGAAGTTTCTCCAGAACCCGCGCCACATCGAGATCCAGATCCTCGCGGACAAGCACAAGAACGCCGTCTACCTGGGCGAGCGCGACTGTTCCATGCAGCGCCGCCACCAGAAGGTGATCGAGGAATCGCCCGCGCCGGGCATTCCGCGCAAGCTGATCGAGAAGATCGGCGAGCGTTGCGCGGCCGCCTGCAAGAAGATCGGCTACCGTGGCGCCGGCACCTTCGAGTTTCTCTATGAGAACGGCGAGTTCTACTTCATCGAGATGAACACGCGCGTGCAGGTGGAGCATCCGGTGACGGAGTTCACCACGGGCATCGACATCGTCAAGACGCAAATCATGGTCGCGGCCGGCGAGAAGCTGCCGTTCACGCAGCGCCAGATCCAGATGCACGGCCACGCCATCGAGGTGCGCATCAACGCCGAGGACGCGTGGAAGTTCACGCCGTCGCCGGGCCGCATCACCATGTGGCATCCGCCGGGTGGCCCTGGCGTTCGCGTCGATTCGCATGCGTACACCAACTACTTCGTGCCGCCGAACTACGACTCCATGATCGGCAAGATCATCGTCTATGGCGACACACGCGAGCAGGCCATGGCCCGCATGCGCACGGCACTCAACGAAACCGTGATCGAAGGCATCCAGACCAACATCCCGCTGCACCGCGAGCTGATGGTCGATTCCAAGTTCATGACCGGCGGCACCAACATCCACTACCTCGAAGAGTGGCTGGCCGCACACAAGCGCTGAGAGCCGGGAACACCGCGATGTTCGAACTCCGCCTGATGGCGCCGGAAGACCGGGTCGAAACGCTCGGCGAAGCGCTCGATGCACTCGATGCATTGAGCGTGTCGGTGGAAGACGCCGACGCGCAGACCGACGCAGAGCAGGCGCTGTTCGGCGAGCCTGGCATGCCGCCGCCGAAGGAGGGCTGGCAGCGTTCGCGCGTGATCGCGCTGTTCCCCGACGAGGCGCTCGCCAAAGAGGCTGCGTCGGTGCTCGCGCTGCAAGATTTCTTCGAAGGCTGCGAGGTGCTTGGCATTGCGCCGGTGCCCGAGCAGGACTGGGTGCGCCTGACGCAATCGCAGTTCGCGCCAGTCGAGATCACGCCCGAGTTCTGGATCGTGCCGACGTGGCACGAGCCGCCCGAGCAGGCGAAGCAGGTGATTCGGCTCGATCCGGGCCTGGCCTTCGGCACTGGCACGCATCCCACCACGCGCATGTGCTTGCGCTGGATCGCGACGCAAGGCGACGGCGTGCTGGCCAACCAGCGCGTGCTCGACTACGGCTGCGGTTCCGGCATTCTTGCGATCGGCGCGGCGAAGTTTGGCGCCGCCGACATCGACGCCGTCGACATCGACGAAGCCGCGGTTTCGTCGACCCGGCTCAATGCAGAGGCCAACGGCGTTCGGCTCAACGCGGGCCTGCCCGAAGTGGCGAAGGGCCTCTACGACACCGTGCTCGCCAACATCCTGGCCACGCCGCTCAAGGTGCTCGCGCCGTTGTTGCGCAGCCATGTGAAGGCGGGCGGATCGCTGGTGATGGCCGGCATCCTCGAGCGCCAGGCCGATGAATTGAAAGAGGCCTACGCGCCGTACGCAACGCTTGAAGTCAGCGACACCGAGGACGGCTGGATCCTCATGACCGCACGCTGCTGAGCCGCCTTGCGCCCCTCCCGCGGCGAGGGCTCGACCCTACAATCGCCCGGTCATGAGTCTCGTCACGCGCTGCCCCGCCTGCACCACCACCTTCAAGGTGGTGCGCGACCAGCTTCGCATCTCGGACGGTTGGGTGCGCTGCGGCCGGTGCAGCCATGTGTTCGACGCTACGCTCGATCTGCACGAGGCGCCTGATGGCGCTGCGGCGAACGCGGCGCCGGTGGTGCAGGGTGCTGGCTATATGCCGGGGCTGGTTGAATCCGCCTCGGAGCCCAAGGCGGCGCCCGATCTGGAGCCCCACTCGCCGGCCGAAGATGCGGATTTCTTCGACGACGAGCCCGAGCAGCAACCTCGGCATGTGCAGCCGCCGGAGGCTCCGGCGCCTGCACCGACACCAGCGCCGCCACCACCACCTCCGTCAGCGCCGCTCGAGTTCTCGCTGTCATTGCCCGAACACGGCATCGTCGCCGACGAGCCATGGTCCGACCTCGACGTCAGCGAACCCGAGTGGAAGCCGCCACCAAGCACGCTGCCGCCGTTCCCGAACATCGACCTGAACCTCGCGTCGCCGCCGCCCGCGCCGCCACCCCCGGCGCCGCCGCTGCCCGTCGCCCCGCGCATCAAGGCAACGCGCGGGCTGATGATCGAGCGCGCGAGCGACGACGGCGCAGAAGGGGAGCGCGAGCAGGAAGAAAAAGACCACGACCAGGTGCAGATGCAGAAGGCGCTGCGCCGCGCTCGCATCAAGTCGGCCAAGATCGCGAGCGCCAAGGCGCGTGAGGAGCGTGCAGCTGCGAAGGCTTCGCCTGTGGTGGTGCAGGCCGAAAGTGAGTCCGACCTTGCGCACTCTCCGGATTTCGAACTGCCAATAGGGCATCCCTTCGCGGACGACGACGAGCCCTTCGAGAAGGCAACCGGCTTCTGGCAGCGCAAGGGTGTGCGCGTTGTGCTGGTCCTGCTGGCGGTGATTGCTGTGCTGCTGCTCATCCTGCAGATCATTCGCCACGAGCGCGACGGTATTGCCGCGCGCCAGCCCAATCTGCGGCCCGCGCTCGCGGCGCTGTGCCAGTACACAGGCTGCGAACTCGCGGCCCTGCGCCAGATTGGCGACATCGTGATTGAAGGCGCGGCCTTCGCGCGCGAGAAGAGTGGAGGCAACGACTACCGCCTGAGCTTTACCCTGCGCAATGGCGCCACTGTGCCGCTCGCGATGCCCGCCGTTGAACTCTCGCTGCTCGACACGCAGGAGCGCGCCGTGGTGCGCCGCGTGCTGTTGCCGGCGGACTACGGCGCACCGACGGTGCTGCAGGCCCGCGCCGACCGCGCAGCCTCGCTGCCCCTGACCTTGTCCGCTTCGGAAGCCGCAGCGCTACCGCCGATCGCGGGCTACCGCGTAGAGGCTTTCTATCCCTGAGCGGGGCGCTTGCCTGCACGCGTCCTTTTCTCTTTCCATCCACCATTCAACCAACGGCTCAACCATGGCAGCAGTGATTTGCGGGTCCCTCGCGTTCGACACCATCATGACTTTCGAGGGCCGGTTCGCCGACCAGATTCTTCCGGACCAGCTGCACATCCTCAATGTGTCGTTCCTGGTGCCGACGCTACGGCGTGACTTCGGCGGCTGCGCGGGCAACATCGCCTACAGCCTCAATGCACTGGGCGGTACTGCGCTACCGATGGCCACGCTCGGCAGCGACGGCGCCTCGTACCTCGAGCGCATGCGCTCGCTGGGCATCGACACCGAGTTCGTGCGCCAGCTCGACGACACCTTCACCGCGCAGGCGATGATCATGAGCGACGTCGACAACAACCAGATCACCGCCTTCCACCCCGGCGCGATGCAGCAGGCGCACATCACGAAGGTGGCCGCGCGCGACGACATCAAGCTCGGCATCATCGCGCCCGATGGTCGCGATGCCATGCTGCAGCACGCGGAGCAGTTTGCTGCTGCGGGCATTCCGTTCGTGTTCGATCCGGGCCAAGGGTTGCCGATGTTCGACGGCGAGGCGCTGCGCCATTTCGTCGATCTCGCGAGCTGGGTGGTGGTGAACGACTACGAAGGCAAGATGCTGTCGCAGCGTACCGGCTGGAGCCTGGCCGAGATCTCGAAGCGCGTGCGCGGCCTGGTGGTCACGCTGGCGGCCGAGGGCTGCGAGATCTGGACTGACGGCGAGCGCGAACACGTGCCGGGCGTGGTGGCCACCGAAGTGGTCGAGCCCACGGGCTGTGGTGACGCATGGCGTGGTGCGCTGTTGTTCGGTCTGGAAAAGGGCTGGCCGCTGGCGCAGTGCGCGGCGCTGGGCAACAAGGTCGGTGCGATCAAGATCGCGCAGCGTGGCCCGCAAAACTATGAGATCGATCGCAAGGCCCTAGGCCTCTGATTCGGTCCTCGATCGTCTTCCTGAAGAAGCGCCAATAAAAAAGCCCGACACCGCAAGGTGCCGGGCTTTGCGCCTTCAAGGCCGCTGAGAAACTCAGGGCTTGCTGGCCGTGGGGAACGGCCAGGCTGCCTGGGGATTCAGCGTCGTTTGCGCCGCAGGGGCAGGCGCTACGGCTGCAGCCTTGGCGGGCGCAGCAGCCTTGGGAGCCTTCTTCGCAGCAGGCTTTTTGGCAGCAGGCTTTTTCGCGGCTTTCTTGGCCGCAGCCTTTTTCGCAGGCGCCTTCTTGGCAGCAGCCTTCTTCGCAGGCGCCTTCTTGGCGGCGGCCTTCTTTGCCGGCGCCTTCTTGGCAGCAGCCTTCTTCGCAGGCGCCTTCTTCGCTACGGCCTTCTTCGCCGGAGCCTTCTTGGCAGCGGCCTTCTTGGCCGGTGCTGCCTTCTTGGCGGCTACCTTCTTCGCAGGAGCCTTCTTGGCAGCGACCTTCTTGGCCGGAGCCTTCTTGGCGGCTACCTTCTTTGCCGGAGCCTTCTTGGCGGCCACAGCCTTCTTTGCCGGAGCCTTCTTTGCAGCGGCTTTCTTAGCCGGCGCTTTCTTTGCAGTTGCCATTTCTATTTCTCCTTGATCAAGTTGAAAAAATCAACCTATTGAAGCACTCCACGCACGTTGGGTAGCGTGAAGCGATTCATGGCGTTGAGATCTGAGCCCCAGCACCATGAACACCTGAGCCCCAGTCCATGCCGCGCTCTTTGGCGCGATCGGTGGCAAGGGCAATTCTTGAATTCATTAATTCTTGTCGAAAGCTTCAATCCCAGGAGAGCGCACCACCCGACTGGTACTCGATCACGCGGGTTTCGAAAAAGTTGCGCTCTTTCTTCAGGTCAATCATTTCGCTCATCCAGGGGAACGGGTTTTCTTCGTTCGGGAAGAGCGTTTCGAGGCCGATCTGCTGTGCACGCCGGTTGGCGATGTAGCGCAGGTAGCCCTTGAACATGGAGGCGTTCATGCCGAGCACGCCACGTGGCATGGTGTCTTCGGCGTATTTGTATTCGAGCTCGACGGCGCGCATGAAGAGCGCCTTGATCTCGGCCTTGAACTCGGGGGTCCAGAGGCCGGGGTTCTCGAGCTTGAGCTGGTTGATCAGGTCGATGCCGAAATTGCAGTGCATCGACTCGTCGCGCAGGATGTACTGGTACTGCTCGGCAGCACCGGTCATCTTGTTCTGGCGGCCGAGCGCAAGGATCTGCGTGAAGCCGACGTAGAAGAACAGGCCTTCCATCAGGCAGGCAAACACGATGAGCGACTTGAGCAGCGTCTGGTCGGTCTCGTGGGTGCCGGTCTTGAAGTTGGGGTCGCTGATGGCGTCGATGAACGGGATCAGGAACTGATCCTTCTCGCGGATCGACGGCACTTCGTTGTAGGCGTTGAAGATCTCGCTCTCGTCCAGGCCGAGCGACTCGACGATGTACTGGTACGCGTGCGTGTGGATCGCTTCCTCGAAGGCCTGACGCAGCAGGAACTGGCGGCATTCGGGAGCCGTGATGTGGCGGTAGGTGCCCAGCACGATGTTGTTGGCGGCCAGCGAGTCGGCGGTCACGAAGAAGCCGAGGTTGCGCTTGACGATGCGGCGTTCGTCTTCGGTCAGGCCGTTCGGGTCTTTCCAGAGCGCGATGTCGCGCGTCATGTTCACTTCCTGCGGCATCCAGTGGTTGGCGCAGGTGGCGAGGTACTTTTCCCACGCCCACTTGTACTTGAACGGCACCAGCTGGTTGACGTCGGTCTGGCCGTTGATGATGCGCTTGTCGGAAGCCTTGACGCGTTGGGTGGCAGCGGGCGTTGCTGCTGCTGCGGCAACCGGACGTACGGCAGCGCCGTCATCGAGCGCGCTGAACGTACGAAGGGCGGGTTGCGCAATCGACGAAGTCGGAGCGTCCACCGAACGGCCTGCGGGCAAGCCGCTGGTCGATGCGTTGTGGTGCTGCAATCCTTGTTGCATATCCTTTGGTAAGGAGGGCTTGACTTCTTCGTCCCAGGTCAACATAGAAAAATCCAATGCTCAAATTATCGGAGTAACGATGTGAGTTGCAAAGTGCTCGTTCACATCGCACGCCATTTATGTGGTTGTTATGTTGCTCGCATGCATCGCGCGATGTCAGTCAATGCCTTCATTGAGTGAACGTCGCGCGATTTTTTGCATGCACCTCACTGACTCACTGTCGCGAGCATCGACGCGTTATTGGCACGCTTCACAGGTCGGATCGTCCACACCGCAGAACGCGATGTCGGTGGCGGGCATTGCGCTCATCTGTGCCTTCGCTGCAGCAGCAGCGGCTTCGAGTGCGCTCATGCCCGAGGGTGCGTCATTGCCCGACGACACCGCGTTGAGACGGCCCGATTGCACCGTCGACTTCTCGGCGTGCGTCGCGCTCTGCGTACGCAGGTAGTACGTGGTCTTCAGGCCGCGCAGCCATGCGAGCTTGTAGGTGTCGTCGAGCTTCTTGCCCGATGCGCCGGCCATGTAGATGTTCAGCGACTGCGCCTGGTCGATCCACTTCTGGCGACGCGCGGCGGCTTCGACCAGCCACGTGGTTTCGACTTCGAACGCGGTGGCGTAGAGCGCCTTCACATCCTGTGGCACGCGGTCGATGGGACGCAGCGAACCGTCGAAGTGCTTCAGGTCCATCACCATCACGTCGTCCCACAGGCCCAGGCGCTTCAGGTCGCGCACCAGGTAGTGGTTGATCACGGTGAATTCGCCCGACAGGTTCGACTTGACCGACAGGTTGCCGAAGCAGGGTTCGATGGAAGCGTCCACGCCGATGATGTTCGAGATGGTCGCGGTCGGTGCGATGGCCACGCAGTTCGAATTGCGCATGCCGTCGGCCTTGATCTTCGAGCGCAGCGCGTCCCAGTCGAGGGTGGCCGAGCGGTCGACTTCGACGTAGCCGCCGCGTGCCTTTTCCAGCAGGTCGAGCGAGTCGATCGGCAGGATGCCCTTGTCCCACAGCGAGCCCTTGTAGCTCGAGTACTTGCCGCGTTCGCGTGCCAGGTCGGTCGACGCCCAGTAGGCGTGGTAGCAGATGGCTTCCATCGACTCGTCGGCGAACTGCACGGCCTCTGGCGAGGCGTACGGAATGCGCAGTTCGTACAGCGCGTCCTGGAAGCCCATCACGCCCAGGCCGACCGGACGGTGGCGCAGGTTCGAGTCGCGCGCCTTCTTCACGGCGTAGTAGTTGATGTCGATCACGTTGTCGAGCATGCGCATCGCCGTGGAGATCGTCTTCTTCAGCTTTTCCTGGTCGACCTTGCCGTCCTTCAGATGCTGCAGCAGGTTCACCGAACCCAGGTTGCAGACGGCGGTTTCGGTGTCGCTGGTGTTCAGCGTGATCTCGGTGCAGAGGTTCGACGAGTGCACCACGCCGGCGTGCTGCTGCGGCGAGCGCACGTTGCAGGCGTCCTTGAACGTGATCCAGGGATGGCCGGTCTCGAACAGCATCGTGAGCATCTTGCGCCACAGGTCCGTTGCCTGGATGGTGCGCGCGGGCTTGATGTCGCCGCGGGCAGCCTTCTCTTCGTAGGCGACGTAGGCCTTCTCGAAGTCGGCGCCGAACAGGTCGTGCAGGTCGGGCACGTTGGAGGGCGAGAACAGCGTCCAGGTGCCCTTTTCCATCACGCGGCGCATGAACAGATCGGGGATCCAGTTGGCGGTGTTCATGTCGTGCGTGCGGCGGCGGTCGTCGCCGGTGTTCTTGCGCAGCTCCAGGAACTCCTCGATGTCGAGGTGCCAGGTTTCGAGGTACGTGCAGACGGCGCCCTTGCGCTTGCCGCCCTGGTTCACGGCCACGGCCGTGTCGTTCACCACCTTCAGGAACGGCACCACGCCCTGCGATTCGCCGTTCGTGCCCTTGATGTGGCTGCCGAGCGCGCGAACGCGGGTCCAGTCGTTGCCCAGGCCGCCGGCGAACTTCGACAGCAGCGCGTTTTCCTTGATCGACTCGTAGATGCCGTCGAGGTCGTCGGGCACCGTGGTGAGGTAGCAGCTCGACAGTTGCGAGCGCAGCGTGCCGGCGTTGAACAGCGTGGGCGTGCTCGACATGAAGTCGAACGACGACAGCACTTCGTAGAACTCGATGGCGCGGGCTTCGCGGTCGATTTCGTTCAGCGACAGGCCCATGGCCACGCGCATGAAGAAAGCCTGCGGCAGCTCGATGCGGGTCTTGCGCACGTGCAGGAAGTAGCGGTCGTACAGGGTCTGCAGGCCGAGGTAGTCGAACTGGTTGTCGCGATCGGCCTTCAGCGCCGCGCCCAGGCGGGGCAGGTCGTACTGCAGCAGCTTCTCGTCGAGCAGGTCGTTGTCCACGCCCTTCTTGATGAACTGCGGGAAGTAGTCGGCGTAGGCGGTGGCGCGGTCGACCGGCATCACTTCGCGGCCGATGATCTCCTTGAAGATCGTGTGCAGCAGCAGGCGCGCGGTGGCGAAGGTGTAGTCGGGGTCTTTCTCGATCAGCGTGCGGGCCGCCAGGATCGAGGCCTTGTAGACCTCGTCGAGCGGCACGCCGTCGTACAGGTTGCGCATCGTCTCGGCGACGATCGGTGCGGACGTGATGCTGTCGCCCAGGTTTTCGCAGGCCGACTCGATCAGGCCCTTGAGTTCGTTCAGGTCAAGGGTGACGAGCTCGCCGTTGTCCAGCACGTGCAGCGCGGGCGTGGCCGGCACGTCTTGTTCACCTTGCTTCGAGCGCTCCTGCGTGCGGCGTTCGCGGTACAGCACGTAGGCGCGGGCGATTTCATGGTGGCCGCCGCGCATCAGGCCGAGTTCGACCTGGTCTTGCACGTCTTCGATGTGGAAGGTGCCGCCGCCCGGACGCGAACGCACCAGCGCGCGGATCACGCCTTGCGTGAGCACGTCGACCGTTTCGCGCACGCTGGCCGAAGCCGCGCCCTGTGTGCCGTGCACGGCCAGGAAGGCCTTCATCATCGCGATGGCGATCTTGTTCGGCTCGAAGGGCACGACAGCGCCGTTGCGGCGGATGATCTGGTAGTGGGCCAGGTTCTGGCCGGTGGGGGAGCCAGCAGTGTCTCGCTGCTGTTGCGGTGGCGTCGAGGGAACGGCACGCGGGGTCGATTGGGGGTTCAGGGCAGTTTGCATTCGCTTCCTCTCGGTTGGCAATTCTTGTTGGATGGCGGCGCCTGGGCCGGGTGCCGCGCCGGTGTAGATGACCGGACAGGGGACACTATATCTAGGGTGCAGGGGGTGTACAACCCACTAGATGTAGCGTTTTCCTATGGATACAAGGATTGCCGGTATTACTTCCGCCATAGGACACGGCCAGCGATGCCGCTTGAATACTGGCCTATGGTCTCTCAACCCGCATGGGGCGTGGCTTGCAAGCCGATTTGGGCCTGCAGGCCGCATGGTTGCTGAATCGTGCGGTCGCTATTTTCGCATTGCTGCGCTGCGAGAGCGGCACATCGCGAGGCGCCGCACGATTGAAAAAATTAGCGCTGCTCCACCTGTGGCGGAAACATCTGTGGATTCCAGCCGAGTTGTTCGCGCAGCAGGCGCCAGTCGAAGCCCGCGCCCGGATCCTGTTTGCGGCCCGGCGCGATGTGCTCGTGACCGGCGATGTGCACGATCGCGTAGTGCTGCGCGATGGCGGCGCACAGGCTCGCGAGCGTCTCGTATTGCGGCTCTTCGAAGGGCTGGCCTTCGAGGCCTTCGAGTTCGATGCCGACGGAGTCGTCGTTGCAGTTGCCGCGGCCGCGCCATGACGACACGCCGGCATGCCATGCGCGGAAGTCGCAGCTCACGAACTGCCAGAGTTCGCCGTTGCGGCGCACATAGAAATGCGAGGACACCTCGAGGCCGCGGATCGACTGGAAGTAGGGGTGCGCGTCCCAGTCGAGCTGGTTGGTGAACAGCTGCTGCACCGCGTCGCCGCCATATTCGCCGGGCGGCAGGCTGATCGAATGCAGCACGATGAGGTCGGTCTGTGCGCTTGCGGGGCGAGGTCCGAAGTTCGGCGAGCGCAGCGCCTTCGCGAAGCGGTACCAGCCGGCTTGCCAGAGCCCGTCGTTGGCGGCGGGCATGGGGGCTTCAGTCGTCGACATGGCTGCTCGCGCCATCGTCGCCGTTGGGCGTGGTGATGCCCAGCCGCGCAATGCGGTAGCGGATCTGGCGCAGGCTCATGCCGAGCCGCGCGGCGGCCGCAGTGCGGTTGAAGCCGCTCTCGTGCAGCGCACGCACGAGGATCTCGCGCTCCTGCTGATCGAGGTAGGCCTGCAGGTCGGAGGGCAGCGGCGGCGGCGCGACCTTGGGGGGCGCGACCGGAAGCGGAGCCAGCGCGACAGGCGCGTCGGTGACGGGCGATAGCGGCGTAGGCGCGGACGCCGCGGCTTCGGCCGCAGCGGTGAAGCCGCCCATCAGGTCGAGATGAAGTTCGTCGCCGTCGTTCAGCGCCACCGCGCGGTGCAGCAGGTTTTCGAGCTCGCGCACGTTGCCGTTCAGCGGATGCTGCGCAAGGCGGCGCAGCAGTTCGTTCGACAGATGCGGCACCGGCAGTCCGCCGTCTTGTGCGATGCGCGAGAGCAGCGCGGCGCACAGCGCGGGCAGGTCCTCGCGGCGGTCGCGCAGCGCGGGCACCGCGATCTCGATCACGTTGAGGCGATAGAAAAGGTCTTGGCGGAAGCGGCCGGCCTGCACTTCGGCGTGCAGGTCTTTATGGGTGGCGCTGACGATGCGCACGTCGACAGCTTCTTCCTGCGTCGAGCCGATCGAGCGCACGCTGCGCTCCTGGATCGCGCGCAGCAGCTTCGACTGCATCGCCAGCGGCAGGTCGCCGATCTCGTCGAGAAACAGCGTGCCGCCGCGCGCGGCCTGGAAGTAGCCGTCGCGGTCCTGCGAAGAGCCGGTGTACGAGCCCTTGCGCGCGCCGAAGAATTCGGCCTCGAGCAGGTTCTCGGGAATCGCGCCGCAGTTCACCGCGACGAAGGGGCCTTCGCTGCGCTGGCTGCAGGCATGCACCGCGCGCGCGACCAGTTCCTTGCCGGTGCCTGATTCGCCGCGCACCAGCACCGGCGCCATGCCGCGCGCCACCTTGGCGATGCGCGACTTGACGAGGCGCATGGGTTCCGATTCGCCCACGAGACGGTCGAGCGCGGCGATGCCGGTGCCGGAGGTGACCACCGTTGCGTCGGCGCTGTTGTTGCTTGCGGGTGCCGCCTGCACCGGTTTGGCTGCGGGCTGCGACGTCAGTCGCGCCTGCACGGCGGAAGCCACGACGGCGCGGAACTGCTTCAGGTCGACCGGCTTCGTGAGGTAGTCGAAGGCGCCGGCCTTCAGTGCTTCCACCGCGTTCTCGGCCGAACCGTAGGCCGTCATCACCACGCAGCGCTCGCTGCGCTGGGCCTTCTGGATGCGGTGGATGATCTCCATGCCCTGTCCGTCGGGCAGCCGCATGTCGGTGATCACGGCGTCGAAGCGGCCGGCCTCCAGGTGCTGCCAGGCTTCCGACACGCTGCCCGCGGCCTCGACGCGATAGCCCTCGCGCAGCAGCGTCAATTCATAGAGCGTGCGCAGGTCGGGTTCATCGTCGATGACCAGGATCTGCGCCGGTCGTTGGGCGGAAGGGGGAGGAGTGCTCACGGCGCTATTGTGTCAGCCGGTTTTCGCTGGGGGCGAAGCTGACGAAGAATTCGTTGCCCTCGGGCCCGCCCGGCACCAGCGCTCGCCGCTCGTAGCCGATGGTGGCGCCATGCCGCCGGCACAGCTCGCGGCACAGGAACAGGCCGAGCCCGCTTGAGCGGCTCTCGGAAGAAAAGAAAGGCTCGAACAGGTGCCGCTGCACCGCCGGCTCCAGCGGCGCGCCGTCGCTCCACACCATCAGGCTCGGGCGATTGGTGCCGCTGCGCTGCAGTGCAGTCAGCACCTGGATCGAGTCTTCGCGCTTGCCGGCGTAGCGCGAGGCGTTGTCCAGCAGGTTCACGATCAGGCGGCGCAAGTGCTCGGCGTCGAAGCGCACCTCGCTGCTGGGCGCGTCGAGCGACACCAGCACGCCCTTGCGCTGGGTCTGGCGCACCCATTCCTCGGCCAGCACCTGCACCGCGGGGTCGAGCACGACCTGCTCGCCGAGCGACAGCACGCGCTGCTGGCGGGCGCGCGAGACGTCGAGCACGTCGTCCACGATGCGCGCGAGCCGCTGCGCGTTGTGCTGCACCATGCTCGTGAGCTTGCGGTGCGCGGGGTCGGTCAGGTCTTCGTTGAGCAGTGCACTGGCCTGCGTGATGGCGGCCAGCGGATTGCGGATTTCATGCGCCACGGCCGCCGACATGCGGCCCATCGCGGCCAGCTTCTCGGTGCGGATGCGGGCTTCGAGTTCGCGCAGGTCCTGCAGGAACATCACGCACAGGCTGTCGATGCGCTTCTCGCTGGTGGGCGTGAGCCGCGTGCGCACGCGCACTTCGCGCGCCGCGCCGCGTACCTGCGCCACCGGGATTTCTTCCGTCTGCGGCGCTCGCCGCGCGAAGGTCTGGCGCGCCAATGCGGCCAGCGCATGCCAGGCGGGCTGGGCATGCAGCGGGAACGGCAGCGTCAGCTTCGCCAGGCCCTGGCCGAGGATGGCATCGGCCGCCGGGTTGGCCGCATGCACCAGGCCTTCGGCGTCGATCACCAGCACGCCTTCGCTCAGCGTCTCGATCACCAGGTCGTTGACCTGCGCCTGCATCTGCGCGCTGCTGCGGCTGCGCTGCGCCACGGCTTCCTCGCGCGCCAGCCGACGGGCCATTTCGTGCGCGAGCAGCGCCACCACGAACAAGCCGGTGCCGGTGAGCGCCGCCTGCACGAAGCGCGCCGACGAATCGCCCGGCTGCTGCAGCCAGTGCCAGCCTGCGTCGGCCAGCAGCAGCAGCGTGACCGTGGCGGTGGTGCCCAGGCTCACGATCATGGTGCCCAGCACCGCGCTCATGAGCACCGGCAGCGCGAACAGCGGCGTGTAGTTGACGTTGCCGCCCTGCAGCACCTGCAAGGCGGTGAAAGCGGCCAAGTCGATGCCGATGGTCAGCAGCCAGAGCGCGGCAAAGCCGCGGATCGGCGGCTGCACGCGTGTGTAGCGCATGCCCAGCCACGTCGCGGCGAGGTAGAGCGCCGAGATGGTGATGGCCACCGGCTGCATCGTCTGTCCGATGGCAAAGGCCACGCCCTGCAGCAGCATCAGCACCAGCGCGATGAAGCAGCGCGCGGCCATGAAGCCACGCCAGAGCCGGATCAGCGCTGAGCTTTCGCCCGTGCCTTGGTCGAGCACGTCCCAGTCGGTGACCGGCTCGCCGCGCGACCAGAGGGGGGAGCTCATTGGGGCGTTGCGGCTTCGCGGTGCGCGGTGCTGCAATAGACCGCGCCACCGGGCCCGGCGATGGCATCGGTCGCCGGCAGGTGCAGGCCGCAATGGGCGCAGCGCACCATGGCCTGCGGCGGGCCGGCTGGTGTGGGGGGGCGCTGCTGTGCCTTGGCCGCGCGCTCGCGCATGGCGTCGCGCATTTCTTCGCGGCGGTTCTTGCGCCAGAGCCAGATCGCGACCCAGAGCACCGCGAGGACGAGGAGATATTTCATTTCAGACGGGAGGACGCGCAAGCACCACTTCGAGCACGAAGCGCGAACCCACGTAGGCCAGTAGCAACAGGGCCGAGCCAGCGTACAGCACGCGACGCGCCGTGCGGCCGCGCCAGCCGAAACGGGCCCGGCCAATCAAAAGGATCGCGAAGGTGATCCAGGCGAGCACCGAGAAGATGGTCTTGTGGTCCCACTTCCAGACGCGGCCGGCGGCACCGTACAGCTGCTCGCTGAACAGCAGGCCGGCCAGCAGCGTGGCCGACAGCAGCACGAAGCCAGCGGTGACGAAACGAAAGGTGAGCCGTTCGAGCGTGAGCAGCGGCACACCACCCTGCGGCTCGGCGGTGGCCAGGCGAATCTGCTTTTCGGCCCGGGTGATCAGCCACGCGTGCACCACGGCCGCGCCGAACAGACCGTACGAGGCGATGCCCAGTGCCAGATGCAGCGGCAGCCACGGTGAGGCCGTGACGTGCAGCGGCGTGCCGGGGAACAGGATGGCCAGCAGCACCGCGGCCGCGCCCAGCCAGGCGAGCGCGCGCCGCACCTTCAATTGGGGATACATGCGGCTTTCGACCGCGTAGACGGTGAGCACCAGCCACGCGGTGACCGACAGGGCGGGCGCGAACCCGAAGCGCGGCTCGCTGCCGATGAGGCCGTGGGCCAGCACGGCGGCATGCAGAATCCACGCAATTCCGAGGGCCCACTGGGCTGCCTGGCGGCTCATTCGGGCACCTGCCGCAGCGACAAATCCGTAGGCAACCGCGGTGGCGATGCCCAGCGCCACGCCGAGCGGGGAGGGGATCGCTAAAATCATCGGCCGGAGTGTACCGGCTCGCCCTTGCGTTCCCCGCGCCCGACTTCAAGTTCTCTCCTCGTCTCCAAGACTTTCCATCCGGCCCGCCGCAGCGGGCAGCAAGGCATTCCGCTCATGGCCACCGCCCTCACAGAAAAGTTCTCCCGCCTCGTCAAGACGATGAGCGGCCAGGCCCGCATCACCGAAAGCAACGTGCAGGACATGCTGCGCGAAGTGCGCATGGCGCTGCTGGAGGCCGACGTGGCGCTGCCCGTGGTGCGCGACTTCGTCGCCCGCGTGAAAGAGAAGTCGCTCGGCCAGGAAGTGCTGGGCTCGCTCAAGCCGGGCCAGGCGCTGGTCGGCATCGTCAACCGCGAACTCGCCGCGACCATGGGCGAGGGCGTGTCCGATATCAACCTTGCGGCCCAGCCGCCAGCGGTGATCCTGATGGCCGGCCTGCAAGGCGCCGGCAAGACCACCACCACCGCCAAGCTCGCCAAGCACCTGATCGAGAAGCGCAAGAAGAAGGTGCTCACGGTGTCGGGCGACGTGTATCGCCCCGCCGCCATCGAGCAGCTCAAGACTGTTACCAAGCAGGCCGGCGCCGAGTGGTTCCCGAGCACGCCCGACCAGAAGCCGCTGGACATCGCGCGCGCCGCGCTCGACCACGCCAAGCGCCATTACTTCGACGTGCTGCTGGTCGACACCGCTGGCCGCCTCGCCATCGACGAAGTGCTGATGACCGAAATCAAGCAGCTGCATGCGGCGCTCGACCCGGTTGAAACTTTGTTCGTGGTCGATGCCATGCAGGGCCAGGACGCGATCAACACCGCCAAGGCCTTCAAGGAAGCGCTGCCGCTCACCGGCATCATCCTGACCAAGACCGACGGCGATTCGCGCGGCGGCGCGGCGCTGTCGGTGCGTCAGGTCACTGGTGTGCCGATCAAGTTCGCGGGCACCAGCGAGAAGATCGACGGCCTGGAAGTGTTCGACGCCGAGCGCCATGCGGGCCGCATCCTGGGCATGGGCGACATCGTCGCGCTGGTCGAGCAGGTCACGGCCGGTGTCGACGTGGCGGCGGCACAGAAGCTCGCGGCCAAGGTCAAGAGCGGTGCGGGCTTCGACCTGAACGACTTCCTGGGTCAACTGCAGCAGATGAAGCAGATGGGCGGCCTGTCGAGCTTGATGGACAAGCTGCCGCAGCAGATGGCCGCCAAGGCCACCGAGGCCGACATGACCCGTGCCGAGCGCGACATCCGCCGCAAGGAAGGGATCATCCAGAGCATGACGCCGCTGGAGCGCCGCAAGCCCGAGCTGCTGAAGGCCACGCGCAAGCGCCGCATCGCGGCCGGTGCCGGCGTGCAGGTTCAGGAAGTGAACCGCCTGCTCAACGAGTTCGAGCAGATGCAGGGGATGATGAAGAAGATGAAGGGCGCAGGCCTCATGAAGATGATGAAGCGCATGGGCGGCATGAAGGGTATGGGCGGCATGGGTGGCCCTGGTGGTCCGAAGCTGCCGTTCTAGGCGAAGGCTTCGCCCCTCCATATATAAGAAGGCCCGCCGGTTCGCATTGGCGGGCCTTCTGTCTTCAGGTCTGCACTTCGTAGACTGTCTTGTGCGCCTCGACGGGCGCGGGCAATTCCCAGCGATGCAGCATCCGCTCGATGCCAGCGTTCGACAGCGTCGTGTCGCGCTCGCGGTTGCGGCGCATCAGCTCGGCGTGCGGCGCTTCCAGGTACACCAGTTCGATCTGCGCGTGGTAGGCCCAAAGCAGGTCGAGCGTCTTGGCGCGCATCTGCTGGCTCAGGTGTGTGGCGTTCCAGACGAAGCGTTCCTGTTTGCGCAGTAACGCCTTTGCCTGATCGACCGCGTGATGTGCCGCGAGCCCGTCGTTCTCGCCGTGCTTCAGGCCCAGTTCGGCGCGCGCGTCGTCGAAGGACACCACCGGCCAGCCCTTGCGGTGCTGTGCCACCCAGTGGTTCTTGCCGCTGGCCGGCAGGCCGCACATCACCGTCACCCGTGAGCCCGCGTTCTGGAACAGCGGATAGTCGGGGCTGGTGTCGGCGCCGCGGAAGTAGGCCAGACGTGTGTGGGCGTCGGCCATTTTTCGCGGACCTTCCCAGCAGCCTTCTTCCTGCGCCAGCTCTTCGAAGAGCGCGATGTCGGCCATGCTGTCCGCGCGCTTCTCGTAGTGGCGGCCGAGCATGTCGCAGCGCGCTACGCAGCACAGGTCAGGCAGGCTCAGCTCCCACGAGAGCTTGTGCACCAGCCATTCCGGCCGCACACCCTTGCGCGAGGCAAAGGCGTGGAACGGCATCTGGTGCACGGCGATGATCCGGCACACGGCCTCGCGCAGCGCGAAAGGCACGCGGGCCTTCCACATCAGCACGCGCACGTCGACTGCACCGCGGCGCGAGTGACCGGGCTGGCCGATGCGGCCGCTGGCTTCGTCGATCACCGTGGTGTCGGGCTTGGCGATGTCGTGCAGCAGGCAGGCCATGAAGAGCACGAAGCGGCTGTCGGCATCGGCGCGCCGGTAGTACGCGTCCTGCATCAGCGCGTCGAGCACCATGCGCGTGTGGATGCCGACGTTGCCTTCGGCGTGGTAGTACGGGTCTTGCGGCGTCTCTTCGAGGCGCAGCAAGGCCGGCAGCAGGTCGCAGCACTGCGCCCAGTCGGTGCCTTTGTCGGGCGCGGGCACCAGGGCGCGCAGATCGTCGTATGTCATCGCGGCCTCCCTTGGGTTGCGAGTTCGGCGGGGTCGCGCAAGGTGCGCAGCCCCAGGTCTTGCCAGGTGACCGGCGGTGTCGGTGCGTAGAGATCGACGCCGGGCGCGAGCCGGTTGGGCAGCACCGGCCGGCGGCTGTGGTGCGAGCCCGAGTCGAGGATGGTCTGGACGAAGTCCGGGCGCACCCACTTGTAGCGGCCCGTCACCTGCCCGTCCGATTCGGTCTTGAGGTACAGGCCCTCGGCCAGGTCGGACAGGTCGGTCTGCTGGCGCACGAGATCGAGCGGCTGGCCTTCGTGCGCCACCGCGTGCTCGAAGGTCGTCTTCCAGTTCGCGCTGCGTGCCAGCGAAGGCCGCACGAGGGCACGCAATGCTTTGGCATGGCGCGGCATCTCGCCTTCGTAGAGCACGGGCACCGGCAGCACGGGGCCGCCTGTGAGCAGCGCATGCCGCGCCGGTGTCGAGAGAAAGCGCTGCGCCTGCCGGTCGTAGATGTCGAACTCCAGGAAGAAGGCCGGTAGCCGGTCGTACCAGCAGCTGTGCTTGGCAAAGCACCATTCGCCGTACATCACATAGCGGTCTTCGAGGCGCTCCAGCAGCGCCGCTTCATGGGCGGCGGCCCAGTGCTTGAACAGGTTGAACTGCCGCTCGCCCGCGCCGCCTGCGAGGTAGTGGCCGCGCGACTGCAGCAGCAGTTCGCCTGCTGACGTGAACGAAACGGCCGCATTGGCGCCATCGAGTTTTTCCTCGATGACCACATGCAGGCCGTGCAGCGCCGACAGCGGCGTCTGGCCGTCGTCGCTGTCGCCCGTTTGCAGGCGCGAGCCTTCCAGATGCGCAGTACGCGGGTACTTGAGCAGCGGAATTGACGAAAGAGAAGAAGAGAGAGGAAACACGTTGGTTCTCCAGATGCAAATCAGGAAAGACCGACAACGTGCGGGAGCGAAGCTGGGACGGAGTGTGGTCAGCGGGAAACGCAGCTAGGCGCCCGACATGACCAGCAATGAAGCGGTGTTGTCGGCGTCAGAGGGTGATGACGGCGAATCGGGGCACTTGGCGCTCCAGGGGATCGAGGGATCCGTGGGTTGAAAAAAGGAAGGCGCGATTCTAGCCACGCACCATGAAAAAAGCCGACCCTGAGGCCGGCTTTTCGAGGTGCTGTGTCTTCAGCGCATCAGGCAGTTGCCAGTGCGGGGCGCGCCAGGCGCACCGCATGCATCCATGCGCGGCGCAGCACGGCCGGCGAGCGCGATTCCTCGGGAATCAGCAGGTAGCCGCGGTCGCGCAGCGTGGTGCCCAGCGCGATCTGGCTGGTCAGCACAGTCAGCGGGATCGCCAGCAGCAGCGGCAGGCCAACGGGCATGAGCCAGATCAGCGCGCTCGGGTCGATCATCGCGACGCCGACGGCCAGCATGGCGATCACCAGCGTCATGGGGGCCAGCTGCGAGGCAGCGACCTTCCACGGCACGGCAGCGGCTTCACGCGGGGGCGACTTCCAGTCGAGCTTGATGCCGGTGAGGGCGACCAGCACGAACAGCGAGTGGGCCAGCATGCGGACCGGGGCTTGCACGATGGCAAGGCCGCTTTCCATCACCGAGCTCTTCACCAGGCCCCAAACACCGCCGTACTGGCGTTGCTCGCCGCGCATCAGCACGGCGGCGATGCCCAGCACGCGCGGCAGGAACAGCAGGCACAGGGTCCAGATCCACAGGCCGGCCAGTTCGGCAGGCAGCACGCTCCAGCTCGACACGAGGCTCGAGCCGCTCAGCCACAGGGCGGTGCCCAGCGTCAGGAACGCGAGCCACAGCGGAGCCGAGACATAAGCCATGGTGCCGGTCACGAACATCGCGCGGTGCACCGGGTGGATGCCGGGCTCGGCCATCAGGCGGGCGTTCTGCAGGTTGCCCTGGCACCAGCGGCGGTCGCGCTGCAGCTCGGCCAGCAGGTCCGGCGGCTGCTGTTCGTAGCTGCCGACCAGGTCGGACACCAGCCACACGTTGTAGCCGGCGCGGCGCATCAGCGCGGCTTCGACGAAGTCGTGCGACATGATGCCGCCCGACATGCCGCCGGTGCCCTTGATCGGGGCCAGCGCGCAATGCTTCATAAAGGGCTCGACGCGGATGATGGCGTTGTGGCCCCAGTAGTGCGACTCGCCCAGTTGCCAGAACTGCATGCCCAGCGTGAACAGGCGGCCTGTCACGCGGGAAGCGAATTGCTGTGCGCGGGCGTGCAGCGTGACGTGGCCGATGGCCTGCGTCGCGGTCTGGATGATGCCGGCGGTGGGGTTGGCTTCCATCAGCTTGACCATCGAGGTCAGGCAGTCGCCGCTCATCACCGAGTCGGCGTCGAGCACGATCATGTAGCGGTAGTCCTTGCCCCAGCGGCGGCAGAAGTCGGCCACGTTGCCGGCCTTGCGGTGCGTGCGGCGGGTGCGCAGGCGGTAGTAAACCTCGACCTGCGGCTGGTTCGGGCTTTCGGCCAGTGCGGCGCGCAGGTCTTCCCAGGCGGCATGCTCGGCGGCGGCGGTCTCGGGGTTGTAGCTGTCGGACAGCACGAACACGTCGAACTGCTTGGCGTGGCCGGTGGCCGCGACCGATTCGCAGGTGGCGCGCAGGCCGGCGAACACGGTGGCCACGTCCTCGTTGCAGATCGGCATGATGATCGCGGTGCGTGCCTCGGGGTTCATCGGGTGGTTGACCACCTGCTTCGCCGAGAGGGCGTGCTTATCACCGCGCACGGAAACGTAGAAGCCCATGAGCGCGGTCACGAAGCCGGTGACGACCCAGCCCGAAAGCAGGCCGTAGAGACCGATCTGGCCGTATTCGAGCCAGAGGTTGTCGTAGTCGGGTTGCACGCTGGCGAACAGCGACGACGCGATCACGGTGCTCAGCAGCGTGAGCATCATGAAGGCGAAGCGGCGCTGGGCGGCGGCGCGCTGCCAGGGTTGCTTGGCCTGCCGGGCGTCGTGGACGCCGGCTTCGGCGTCACGGCCTGCGCCGAGCTTGACCAGCGCGGCGGTGCCGAGGCTGTTCCAGAAACCGCGCCAGGGGCGGGGTGCCATCGAACCGCGGTTGACGGGGGGAGCGGTGACCGAGTTGGGATGGCGTTCTTCGCGAACCGGGCTGCGGCGCGAAAAATCGGTATCGGCCAGCACATTCAGTTGGGAGAAGTCGTTCGGCTTCATGTGATTTACCAACGTTGCTTGTCGAGGGAAGGGGTGTCGCCAATGGCAGGAAAGCGCTTGATCACGCAATCCGGCTCAGCGCCGCCAGCGCTTGCGAGCGCGGCCAGCGAATGACCCGCGGCACGGGGCCGCGAGGGGGAAAACTGCTTTTGACGCAGGCCGTCGCGCTGCTGACGCAGTGCGAAAGATGGGCTGGTGAGTGCTGTCATGCCTGTACAGGGGCAAACCCTGTGCCAGGCTGGAAAAACGCTTTCAGATCAACGACTTGGGGCGATCCGGAAGTGTTTTTCGCGGGAGGAGGCCACCGGAAGGCCTCAAAACCCTTGTTTTTGTCGCCGAATCCCGACAAGCCTCGCGGGCTGGTGGGGATAGGCCATATAAATCAACGACTTAGGTGCGTCGCTACTCGGCGACAGGGTCCCCACCCGGAGCGACAGCATCGGCCTTGAAGTGGCCCGGCGTGAGTTCGTGCTTCTGCAAAAGCCGGTAGAACTCCGTGCGGTTGCGGTCGGCCAGGCGGGCCGCATCGGCGACGTTGCCGTCCGTCAGTTTCAGCAGGCCGACCAGGTAATCGCGCTCGAAACGCTGCTTGGCCTCGGCGTACGTCTGGACTTCGACCGTCGGCACGCGCAGCGCCCGCTGCACCAGCGCTAGCGGAATCAACGGCGAGCTAGACAGCGCGCAGACCTGCTCGACCACGTTGAACAGCTGGCGCACGTTGCCCGGCCAGGCAGCCGTGGTGAGCGCCTTCAGTGCCTCGGGCGCGAAGCCCGACAGGCGTTTGCCGTACTTGGTCGACAGGCGCTGCAGGAAGTGATTGGCCAAAAGCGGAATGTCTTCGCGCCGCGCCGACAGCGGTGGCAGCGTGAGCGTCACCACGTTCAGGCGGTAATACAGGTCTTCACGGAACTGGCCGGCCTCCATCGCGGCGTCGAGGTCGCGGTGGGTGGCCGAGACGATGCGCACGTCAACCTCGATCGACTGGCTCGCGCCCAGCGGCCGCACCGCGCGCTCCTGCAGCACGCGCAGCAGCTTGACCTGCAGGGCAGGCGGCATGTCCCCGATTTCGTCGAGCAGCAGCGTGCCGCCGTCGGCCTGCTGGAACAGGCCCTTGTGATTGGCGTGGGCGTCGGTGAAGGCGCCTTTCATGTGGCCGAACAGTTCCGACTCGAGCAGCGCTTCCGGAATGGCGCCGCAGTTGACCGCCACGAAGGGCTTGTCGGCGCGCGCGCTGGCCTTGTGGATGGCGCGCGCCAGCAGTTCCTTGCCGGCGCCCGAGTCGCCGCGCAGCAGCACCGAGGCATCCGACTTGGCGACCATGCGTGCTTCGGCCAGCAGCTCGGCCATGCGGTTGCTGCGGCTCACGATCTCGGCGCGCCAGCTGTCGTCGCCGGCCTTGCTCGGCGTGGTGGCGGGGGCGCCGAGCGCCAGCGCCTGTGCGATCTTGTCGAGCAGCTCGCGGCCGTCGTAGGGCTTGGTGAGGTAGGTGAACACGCCGCGCGCCGTAGCCTCGACCGCGTCGGGAATGGTGCCGTGCGCGGTGAGCAAGATCACCGGCAGCGAAGGGTGGCGCTTGCGGATCTCGTCGAACAGCTGGAGGCCGTCGCGTCCGGGCAGGCGCACGTCGCTCAGCACGAGTTGCGGATGCTCTATTTCGAGCTGCGTGAGCGCTGTCTCGGCCGAGGTGACGGCCGTGACCTGGTAGCCCGCCGAGCTCAGCCGCATCGAGAGCAGCCGCAGCATGTCCGGGTCGTCATCGACCACGAGAAGACGGGCGCCAGAGGTGCTCATTGGTTCGGTTTGCTTCCGCTGGACGGCGGCGCTGCCGGTGTGGCTGCGGCCGGGGTGGGGTTGGGCCGCGCGAAGCTGCGCTCGATGGCGCGCAGGGCTTCGATGCGGTCGTTCAGCTGGTCGATGCGGCGCTGGCTGTCGCGCAGCTGCTGCACCTGCTTGTCGCGATCGTCTTCAACGCGGCGCTGCTCGATGTAGCGCGCGGCCAATGCGCGCGCCAGCGGCTGCAGGGCCTGCGCCTCGGGCGCGGGGTTGGCGATCACTCGCTGCAGCAGGCCCAGCGCGCGCGCCAGGTCGGCTGGCACGCGGGTCTGCGAGAGCAGCAACGCCAGCTGCATCTGCGCCGTGGGCGAATCGCCGGGGTCGCCGATGCGCGCGATTTCCGTGCTCAGGTCGGCGCCATTCAACGGGCGCACCTTGTCGGCATACGACAGCATGGCCGCCTGCGGCCCCTGCGTCATCAATGTGAAGAGCGAAGAGGCGGGCTGCGTGGCCGGCGCCCTGGGTTCGGCCTCGACCGGCATCACGCGCGGCACGACCGGGGGCGGCGGCAGCGCATCGGCCTCCGCGGGCGGCTTGGGCTGCGTGGCGCAGGCGGCCAGCAGCAGGACGAAAGGCACGGTCATCGCCCCGGCGAAGGAGGAACGGCGGACGAACGAAAAAGACATGGGTCGAAAAAAGGACGCGAGGCGGTCAGGCAATGTTGGAGAGGGGAAGCCGGGGTGGTCAGGCCGTGCGCGGCAGTTCGATGCGAAAGCGAGCACCGGGTCCGCCGGGCTGCAGAGTGATGCGGCCCCCGTGGGCTGCAATGTACTCCTGCACGATGGAAAGTCCGATGCCCGTGCCCTTCACCGTGTGCTCGGGCTGGCGTTCGCCGCGGAAGAAAGGTTCGAAGATCCGGTCGCGGTCGCCCTCGGCGATGCCCGGCCCGGCGTCGTTCACGTCGATGTGCACCGCCTCGGGCGTTCCCGACACCGCCAGGGTGATGACACCCCCCGTTACCGAAAAGCGGATGGCGTTGCTCAGCAGGTTGGCAATGGCGGTGCCGAGCTTGGTGCGATCGACCGTCATTGCGATGGGCTCGCCCTCGGCGCGCACGCGCAGGCCATGCGACTGCCACTGAAGGCGCTGGGCCTCGATCTGCTCCTCGATCAGCGGCAGCAGTTCGGTGCGCTCGCGGCGCAGTTCGCGCGCCTCGAAGGCGGCGGCGTTGAAGCGCAGCAGCGCCTCGATCTGGCCCTGCAGCGCCACGGTGTTCTGCTGCAGGATCTGCGCGACTTCGAGCTGCGCCGGGTTCAGCGGGCCGGTCACGCCGTCTTCGAGCAGCGAGACGCCCTCGCGCAGCGCGGCCAGCGGCGTCTTCAACTCGTGCGACACGTGACGCAGGAAGCGCGCCTTGTCGGCGTCGAGCTCGGTCAGGCGCAGCCGCAGCCATTCGAGCTGCTGCGACACGCGCCGTACGTCGGCCGGGCCGCGGATGTCGATGGGCTCGTCGAGCCGGTTCTGGCCGAGGCCGACGATGGCGTGCTCCAGCCGCTTGAACGGCCGCGCCAGCCAGATGCCGAAGGCCAGCGCCAGCGACACGGCCAGCACGCTGGCGGCTACCACTTCGCGCATCAGCCGGCGGCGCGCGTTCTCGATGCGCTTGGCCAGCGCGTCGTTCTGCGTTTCGATCAAAAACTGCGCCTGCTGCGCGAGGTTGGTGTTGAGCGCGTCGAGTTCGCGGAACTGCATAGCCATCGTGCTTTCGCGGGCGAGGGCGCTGTCGGCGTTGCCGCTCATCAGGCCCTCGATCACGCCGAGCTGGGTGCGCCACATCTCGATGCCCGCGGGTGCGAGGCCGTTCTTTTCGAGGCGCTCCAGCACCTGGTGCGCCTCGCGCGCCGCATCGTCGAAGCGGCGGCGCAGCACCGCGTCATTCAGCACCAGCGACTGGCGCCCCGCGCGCTCCATGGCCGCGCTGCGTTCGGCCAGCGACTGGGACGCGCCCGACAGGCGCAGCGCGCGCGCGGCCGCGTCGCGGCTTTGCGTCATGAGCACGTCGTACTGCAGCACCGAGCGCAGCGCCACGCCAACCAGCAGTGCGGTGATCAGCAAGAAGGCAAACAGCAGGAGCTGCTGGAACGAGCCCCGTATGGAAGGTCGCTTCGCCATCAGTGGGCGAGCGCCGGCATCAGCGATTCACTCGTGACGACCTCGCCGCGCAGCGTGTAGGCCAGCGAACGCGTGATGCGCAGGTCGGTCATCTGGCCAACGAGCCTTGCGTCGCCTTCGAAGTTGACGACGCGGTTGCAGGCGGTGCGGCCCATGAGCTCGTTCGCGTCCTTGCGCGAGGCGCCCTCCACCAGCACGCGCTGCGTGGTGCCGACCAGCGCCTGGCCGAAGCGCTTCACGTTGGTGTCGATCACGGCCTGCAGCGTGTGCAGGCGCGCGAGCTTCACCTCGTGCGGCGTGTCGTCGTGCAGCGCGGCGGCGGGCGTGCCGGGGCGCGGGCTGAAGATGAAGCTGAAGCTGGCGTCGAACTGGCAGTCGTCGATCAGCTTCATCATCTTGTTGAAGTCGTCGTCGGTCTCGCCGGGGAAGCCGACGATGAAGTCGCTGGAGAGTGCGAGTTCGGGGCGGATGGCGCGCAGCTTGCGCACCGTGCTCTTGTATTCCATGGCGGTGTAGCCGCGCTTCATCGCCATCAGGATGCGGTCGCTGCCGTGCTGCACCGGCAGGTGCAGGTGGCTCACGAGCTGCGGCACCCTGGTGTAGGCCTCGATCAGGCGCGGCGTGAACTCGTTCGGGTGGCTGGTGGTGTAGCGGATGCGCTCGATGCCGGGGATCTCGGCGACGTATTCGATCAGCAGCGCGAAGTCGGCAATTTCGGCGGTGTCGCCCATCTTGCCGCGGTAGGCATTCACGTTCTGGCCCAGAAGCGTGATCTCGCGCACGCCCTGGTCGGCCAGGCCGGCGATTTCGACCAGCACGTCATCGAGCGGGCGGTTCACTTCCTCGCCGCGGGTGTAGGGCACCACGCAGTAGCTGCAGTACTTGGAGCAGCCTTCCATGATCGACACGAAGGCCGTCGCGCCCTCGACGCGCGCGGGCGGCAGGTGGTCGAACTTCTCGATCTCGGGGAAGCTGATGTCCACCTGCGGGCGGTTCAGGCGCTCGCGGTCGTTCAGCATCTCGGGCAGGCGGTGCAGCGTCTGCGGGCCGAACACGATGTCGACGTACGGTGCGCGCGCGATGATGGCCTCGCCCTCCTGGCTCGCCACGCAGCCGCCCACGCCGATCTTCACGCCCTTGGCCTTCAGGTGCTTCACGCGGCCGAGGTCGGAGAACACCTTCTCCTGCGCCTTCTCGCGCACCGAGCAGGTGTTGAACAGGATGAGGTCGGCCTCGTCCACGTTCTGTGTGGGCTCGTAGCCCTGCGCGGCGTTCAGCACGTCGGCCATCTTGTCCGAGTCGTACTCGTTCATCTGGCAGCCGAAGGTCTTGATGAATACTTTTTTCATGGGGAGCTCTCTCTGCCCTCCGAGGGTGGAAGGGCTGCAGGTGCGCGCGGCGCGCCGCTGCGTTATTGCGTGTTGACGGTGTCGTTCGAGGTGAACGGCCAGATGTTCAGAAGCGGCTTGTCCAGCGACTCGCGGCTGGCCATGGCTTCGTCGGGCGTGAGGATCCACACCTCGCGCAGCAGCCCGGCGGCGTCGCGCGTGTAGTTGACGAGGTACTTCTGGCCGATGATGGCGCCGGGCATCACCAGCATGTTCTGGCCGCTGCGGATGCGCGCGCCAGCGCCCAGGCGGTCGGGCTTGCCGTCGAGCTCGACCTCGGGCGCGTTGGTCACCATGAATTTGCCGCGCAAAGTGCCGATAGGGAAGGTGCGGCCGCCAACGAGCGATTCGTTCTGGGTCTGCGGCCGGGGCACTTCGTCCTGGGCGCTGGCGGTGAGCGGGAAAAGGCCTGCGGCAGCAATGGCTGCTGTGCAAACTGCTATGAAAGTGAGAGCATTCGTGATTGTCTTGCAGCGGTTCATGGGGTTTATCCAGAGGCTGTGGAGCGGCGATTTTAGCGAGGGGGTGTGGTTCTCTCGCGCCGGCCACAGTCAGTTATGCGGGGCTTTGGGTTGACCTGCTTTACATTTCTTTACGGGCCCCATGAACACCGAGAGTCAGCCGCTGATCCAATAGTCGCTGTCAGCCCAAAGTGCACAAAGAACCCATGAAGAAAAATGTCGCGGTCGCCCTTGCGGGTGTGTTGATCGTAGCCGTCGCAGGCGGGTGGTGGAGCATGTCCGGCGACAAGTCCGCCACAAAGAGTGCCAAGGCCCCGACCGCCAACGGCGGCGGTGGCGCGCCCGCGCTCGTGACGCTGGCCACGGCGCAGAAGCAGGACGTGCCGGTGACCGTGCAGGTCAACGGCAGCGTGGTGTCTCTCAACAGCGTCGACCTGCGCCCGCAGGTGACGAACACGGTGAGCGCGGTGCACGTGAAGGAAGGCCAGTTCGTCAAATCCGGCCAACTGCTCTTCACGCTCGACGACCGTAACGACCAGGCCAACCTCGCCCGCGCCCGCGCGCAGCAGCAAAAAGACGAGGCCACCATGGCCGACCTCGAGCGCCAGTACAAGCGCAGCCAGGACCTGGTGGCGCAGAACTTCATCGCCAAGAGCGCGGCCGACGCCACGCTCTCCCAGCTAGAAGCACAGCGCGCCGCCGTGGCCGCCGACCGCGCGGCCGTGCAGTCGGCGCAGGTGGCGTTGGGCTACGCCACGCTGCGGGCGCCCATTGCGGGGCGCATCGGCGCCGTCAACATCTATCCGGGCACGCTGGTGCAGCCGACCCTGTCGCTGGTCACCATCACGCAGCTCGACCCGATCGCAGTGAGCTTCCCGGTGCCCGAAGGCAACCTGCAAGACCTGCTGGAGGCCGCGCGCTCGCGTTCGAAGGTCGAGGCCGTCGTCACCGGCGGCAAGGCGCCGCTGAGCGGCACGCTCGACTTCGTCGACAACACCGTCGATCCGCAGATCGGCACGGTGCGCGCCAAGGCCGTGTTCGCCAACGCCGACCAGAGCCTGTGGCCGGGCCAGTTCGTCGGCACGCGCATCACGGTGCGCATGCTCAATGGCGCCACGGTGGTGCCGGCCGCGGCGCTGATGATGCTGTCCGAGGGAACTTCGCTCTATGTGGTCGACGAGGGCAAGACCGCCACGCGCCGCAAGGTGAAAACGCTGCACACCTTCGGCACCCAGGTCGCGGTCAGCGGCGTGGAGCCCGGTGAGCAGGTGGTGATCGAGGGCAGCCAGAACGTGCGCCCGGGTGGCAAGGTCCGCGTCGATGTCAAGGCGCCGGGTGCGCCCGCCGAGCCTGCAGCACCTGGCAATGGCACCACCGGCGTCACGCCGGGCAGTGCGGCGTCTTCCGACGGTGCAGACATCAAGCCGCCGACGCAGGAACGCGCATGAACATTTCGGAGCTCTGCATCCGTCGTCCCGCGATGACGGTGCTGCTGTCTGCCGCCGTGGTGGTCATCGGCATCTTTGCGTACTTCAGCATCCCCGTTGCCGCGCTGCCCAGCTACAACACGCCGGTCATCAACGTCAACGCGCAGTTGCCGGGCGCGAGTCCGGACACCATGGCGTCGTCGGTGGCGCTGCCGCTCGAAAAGCAGTTCTCGACCATCCCGGGCCTGCAGACCATCAGCTCGGTGAATACGCAGGGCGTGACCTCGCTCACGCTCGAATTCGTCAGTAGCCGCGACATCGACGCCGCCGCCGTCGACGTGCAGGCCGCGCTGCTGCGCGCCCAGCGCCAGCTGCCGCAAGAGCTCACGCAGCTGCCCTCGTACCGCAAGGTGAACCCGGCCGATGCGCCGGTGCTGTTCATCGCGCTGATCTCGCCGTCGATGAACCCGTCGGAACTCAACGACTACGCCGAGAACCTGATCTCGCCCACGCTCTCGACCATCGACGGCGTGGCGCAGGTGGGCGTGTATGGCCGCAAGGCTTTTGCGGTGCGCATCAAGGCCAACGCCGACCTGCTCAACGCGCGCAACATCACGCTCGACGAACTCGCCAAGGCCGTGAACTCGGCCAATGCCAACACGCCGGTCGGCGTGCTCGACGGCCCGCGCCAGACGCTCACCATCCAGGCCAATCGTCAGCTCATGAAGGCGGCCGACTTCGCCAAGCTGATCGTCGGCCAGCGCAACGGTGCGCCGGTGCGGCTGGACGAAGTGGCGACCATCGAAGACAGTTTCGAATCGGTCAAGACCGCCAGCAGCTTCAACGGGCAGGACTCGATTTCGCTCGCCGTGCAGCGCCAGCCCAACGCCAACACTGTTCAAGTGGTGGACGCGGTGCGCGCGCTCATCCCGCGCTTCAAGGCCGAGTTGCCGCAGTCGGTAGAAATCCAGATGGTGAACGACCGCTCGCTGTCGATCCGCGAGGCCGTGCACGACGTGCAACTAACGCTGCTCGGCACCATCGCGCTGGTGGTGCTGGTGATCTTTTTGTTCCTGCACCGGCTGGTGGCCACGCTGATCCCGGCCGCGACCATTCCTATTTCGCTGATCGGCGCGGTGGCACTGCTCTACGCCTTTGGCTACAGCCTCGACAACATCTCGCTGCTGGGCATCACGCTGGCGGTGGGCCTGGTGGTGGACGACGCCATCGTGGTGCTCGAGAACATCATGCGCTACGTCGAGAAGGGCATGGACCCGTTCGCGGCGGCGCTGCGCGGTGCGCGCGAGGTGGGCTTCACCATCGTGTCGATTTCGATCTCGCTGGTGGCCGTGTTCATCCCGATCTTCTTCATGCCGGGCGTGATCGGCCTGCTGTTCCACGAGTTCGCGGTGGTGGTGGCGCTGGCGGTGCTGGTGTCTGCCGTGGTGTCGCTCACGCTGGTGCCGATGCTCGCGAGTCGCTTGCTCAAGCAGGTGCCGCGCAAGGAAGGCGCGCTCGACCACGAAGAAGAACACCCCGAGCCGGGCACCGCCATCGGCCGCGCATTCGAGCGCGGCTACCGCGCGGTGCACGGCGGCTACATGCGCACGCTCGACTGGACGCTCGGGCATCGCAAGGTGATGCTCATGATGGCGGCGCTGACCTTCGTCATCACGGGCTGGCTGTTCGCGACCATCCCGAAGGGCTTCTTCCCCGAGGAAGACATCGGCCAGATCCAGATCACCACTGAAGCGGCCGAAGACATTTCATTCACCGCCATGAAGGCGCTGCAAGACCGCGTGGCCGCCACGCTCAAGGACGACCCGAGCGTCGACTACGTGAGCTCCTTCGTCGGTGTCGGCGGACCCACGGCCACGCAGAACTCCGGCCGGCTGTTCGCGGTGCTCAAGCCGCGCAGCGAGCGCCCGCAGATGGCGAAGGTGCTCGAATCGCTGCGCCAGCGCTTCCGCGAGATTCCGGGCATTGCTGTCTACATGCAGCCGGTGCAAAACCTGCGACTGGGCGGCCGCCAGAGCAAGGCGCGTTTCCAGTACACGCTGCAGAGCGTGAACGCGGGCGAGATGGTGCCTTGGTCCACCAAGCTCATGGAGCGCATGCGGGCCGATGCGGCCTTCCGCGACGTGACCAGCGACTCGCAGAACCGTGGCCTGCAGGCCACGCTCGACATCGACCGCGACAAGGCCGGCGTGCTCGGCGTGGCCGTGGGCGACCTGCGCACAGCGCTCTACAACGCATACGGCGACCGGCAGATCGGCAGCATCTACGGCTCGAGCAATACCTACCAGGTGATCCTCTCGGCCGCCGACAACGACCGCCAGTTCGAGGAAGACGTCTCTCGTCTGTCGGTGCGCAGCACCACGGGCAGGCTGGTGCCGCTGTCGGCCTTCTCGACCGTCAAGCGCACCGTGGGCCCGACTTCGGTCAACCACCAGGGCCAGCTGCAGGCGGTGACGGTGTCATTCAATCTTGCGCCCGACGTGCCGCTGGGCAACGCGACCGCGAAGATCGATCAGTTCAAGGACGAGCTGAAGATGCCGCAGTCGATCATCACCACCTACGGCGGCGATGCGGCGGTGTTCCAGAGTTCGCAGTCGAGCCAGGCCGTGCTGCTGGTGCTGGCGGTGCTCGTTATCTACGTGCTGCTGGGGGTGCTGTACGAGAGCTACATCCACCCGCTGACGATTCTGGCGGGGCTGCCTTCGGCGGCGGTGGGCGCGCTGATTTCGCTGAAGATCTTCGGCTTCGACCTGACGCTGATCGCGACCATCGGCATCCTGCTGCTGATCGGCATCGTGAAGAAGAACGCGATCATGATGATCGACTTCGCCCTCGACGCGCAGCGCACCGAGGGCATGCAGCCGGTGGACGCGATCCGCGAGGCCTGCCGCCTGCGTTTCCGCCCGATTCTGATGACCACGCTGGCCGCGCTGATGGGCGCGCTGCCGCTCGCGCTGGGCCTGGGCGCCGGCGCCGAACTGCGCCAGCCGCTGGGCGTGGCCGTGGTGGGCGGGTTGATCTTCTCGCAGGTGATCACGCTGTACATCACGCCGGCCATCTACCTGGCGCTGGACCGCTACAGCGGCACGGGGCCGATGGTCGACCTGCCGGGAGAGGCCAAGGCCGAAGCTGCAGCGGGCGGTCACGCCGCCTCGCACGCCTGACGGCGATCCAAAAGATGCCGGATGGTCATGAGCGTGAGCCACCCGGCCAGAAAGGACTTTGGCAGTCCTGCGAAACGTCACACCCGGGCCATCGTCAATTGAAGGCGGGCCTCTTCTCCAACGGCTCTTCCCGTTCCCTCCTCCGCTCTTCCCATCCATGTGTGTGACGGGATGAATGATGGCGATGGGTGAAGGTCTCGACGGTATCCAGCGATACAGGAAGTGGGCTTTTTTCTTACGGTGACGCATCGCGGAAACGCCGCAAGGCCGGCGCATTCGGGATGCTGACCTGCCGGGCCCGCGTTTCAATGAGCCCGTGTCCCGCCAGCGCATTCAACGTGCGGGTGACGGTGACGCGGCTCAATGCCGTCATGGCGCCAATCTGCTCATGCGTCAGATCGACGGTGAGTTGTTTCGATGCCTGCGCTGATGGCAGGCGTGCCACACGCAGCAGCAAATCGATGATCCGCTCCTTGGGCGCCGCCGAGGCCACCCCGGCAAGCTTGGCGACGATCATGTGATTCTTGAAGCCGAGCAGCTGGATCAACGAGGTCGCGAGTTCGGGAAGCTCCGAAAATTGCTGCGCGACTTCCGCCGGGCGATAGCGACTGAGAATGGCCGGCGCGACCACCCGGATCGTCGTGGGCCGAGGACTGTCGGCAAACGCCGGGCCTTCGCCAAAAATCGCACCCGGTCCGAAGATCTCGAGCAGGAACTCCGAGCCGTTGCTTCGCTGGATCGTGGAGTGAACGAACCCCGATCGCAAAAGATAGAAGTAGTCGTGCCGTTCGCCTTCGCGCGCAATGGTGTCGCCGGCCTCCAGGGTGACGAAGCTTCCCAGATGCGTGGCGTCGGTCCACGGCGCAGACAGCGTCTGGGATGCATCCCAACTGGCGTACGCCGAGGGGGGCGAATTTGTTCTTTTCATGGGAGCGTCTTGCCCGGGTCGGAGAAAGGCAAGCGGCCCATCGTGCCGTCGCGCTAGGTCGTGGGCTCATCGAGCGGCGTGTCCGCCGCCAGGTGGGCGATGTCGCTCCAGCCCACGAGGCTGAAACCTTCCGGCGTCCACAGCATGCGGTTGATGGCTGCATTGCCCAGCTGCCACGTACGTGGCGCCTGCAGCTCCTGGCGGGTGGCTGCGCGGTAGAGCACGTCCATCACGCCGCCGTGCGCGACCAGCACGACCAGCTCGCCCGGATGGCGCGCCGCCAGTTCGGTAGCCACGCCCGTCACGCGATCGCGGAACACCAGCAGGCTCTCGCCGCCCTCGGGTTCGAATTCGGGGTCGCGCTCGCGCCAGAGCTTGGCCTGCACCGGCAGCGTGGCTTCGATCTCGGCAAAGCTCAGGCCCTCGAAATGTCCGAAGGCCCGCTCGCGCAGGCGCGGCTCGGGCTGTACGGCCAGGCCATGTGGCTTGGCGATTTCCTCGGCGGTCTGCCAGGCGCGAGACAGGTCGCTGGCGTAGACGACGCCAATCGGCTCGTCAGCCAGCGCACCGCCGGCGCGCCGTGCCTGCCAGAGTCCGGTCTCGTTGAGCCCGATGTCGAGTTGCCCCTGGATGCGGGTGTCGACGTTCCAGGCGGTTTCGCCGTGGCGAACGGCGATCAGGCGGGTGGCTTCTTCCATTCGCGGGATTCTAGAAGCGCTACTTTTTGGCCGTCGACAGCTCGATGTTGACCCGGCGCTCGCCCTGCGGCGGGTTCGGAAAGCCCTGCAGCGCGGCCTGGAACATCACCGGCAGGATCGCCGCGCTCGAGGTGTAGGGGCCGTCGTTGCGGGCGCGGGTTTCGTAGACCACGCGGTTGGAGCCCACCTCGCGCAGCACCACGCTCACCTCGCGCTCGTACCAGGGGTTGGCCGGCGGCGCGAACGCCGGGCCGCCATACCAGCCGCCGCCGTACCAGCGCCGGCCGTAGTAGCCATAGCCGCCGTAGCCATAACCCCAGGGGCCGTTGTAGAGCCACGGATCGGCCCAGGGCGAGAGGCCAGCCGTCACGCGTGCGCCGATCTGCGCGGTGTACTGGGGCTTGGCGTCGTCGCGGCGCAGGCCGACCTTGTCGAGCGCCGCGGCGGCCATGGCTTCGAGCGATTCCTGCCGCGCGCCGTCGGCCTGCTGCGAGGGCAGGCGGTCGAAGCGGTAGGTGGCGCCGGGCGCCACGGTGCCGGGGGAGGCAAAGCTCTTGACGTCGCTGTCGACCACCCAGGAGGTGGCGCAACCCGTCAGGCTTGCTGCAAGAAGAAGAGCAGAGAACGCAAGTTTCATGAGGGTCTCCGGGCGCAAAGCCCAAAATTCCCCTGGGTTGCCCGGTCAGCCCTGGACGATGCGCAGGGCGGCAGGTGCCTGGGAGAGCAGATCGAAGGAGGGGGTGTCGAAGGCCTTGTCGCCGTCGTCATCCGCCACGCCGGTCGCCTTCAGACCCTTGAAGTCGTGCCGCGTTCCGTCGAGCAGGTGCGAAGGCACCACGTTCTGCAGCGCGGTGAACATGTTCTCCACGCGGCCGGGGTACTTCTTGTCCCACTCGCGCAGCATTTCGCCGACCTGCTTGCGCTGCAGGTTTTCCTGGCTGCCGCACAGCGTGCACGGAATGATCGGGAACTCGCGGTGCTGGGCCCAGCGCACCGTGTCTTTCTCGGCCACGTAGGCCAGCGGGCGGATCACGATGTGCTTGCCGTCATCGCTCACCAGCTTGGGCGGCATGCTCTTGAGCTTGCCGGCGAAGAACATGTTGAGGAAGAAGGTCTGCAGCATGTCGTCGCGGTGGTGGCCCAGCGCGACCTTGGTGGCGCCCAGCTCGTCGGCCACGCGGTACAGGATGCCGCGGCGCAGCCGGCTGCACAGGCCGCAGGTGGTCTTGCCCTCGGGAATCACGCGCTTGACGATGCTGTAGGTGTCCTGGTTCTCGATGTGGAAGTCCACGCCCAGGTCGCTCAGGTACTTGGGCAGCACCTCTTCGGGAAAGCCGGGCTGCTTCTGGTCGAGGTTGACCGCGACGATGTCGAAGTGAATCGGCGCGCGCGCCTTCAGCTTGAGCAGGATGTCGAGCAGCGCGTAACTGTCCTTTCCGCCCGAGACGCACACCATGACCTTGTCGCCTTCTTCGATCATGTTGTAGTCGACGATGGCCTGCCCGACCTGGCGGCACAGGCGCTTTTCGAGCTTGTGCGTTTCGCGCTCGATCTTCAGGGAATTGACAGTGGCGTCGGCGGCGGCGGGCGCCTCGTCGATCCAGACGGCGTTCATGGGCTGGCTACTTCGGGGAGTCGGGGGAAGGGGGTGATTGTCCCCGATCCCCATTCCGCACGCTACGCGGCGGGAAAGGCGGTGCGCATCGCCTCCACGAAGAGCCGCAGTTTCGCCGGGTAGAAGCGCGCATACGGGTACGCCAGGTACACCGGCGCGGGCGTCCCGCGCCACTGCGGCACCAGATGCAGCAGCCGGCCCGCGGCGATTTCCTCGGTCAGCATCCATGTCGACGACACGCCCGCGCCCAGGCCCAGCACGACGGCGCTGCGCAGGGCGTAGAGGCTGTCGGTAGTCATGCGCGGGCGGATCGGCACGCGGCACACCTCGCCGGTGGTCTCGTGCGTGAGCACGACCTCTGTGCGGTAGAAGTTGCGTGCGGCCAGCCAGGGCAGGGCTTCCAGCTCGCGGGGGTGCATGGGTACGGCGGCCGCACCCTCGAAAAGAGAAGGCGCAGCAATCGCAATGCGCGGCACCTCGGACAGCCGGATCGCCACCACGGCCGGGTCAGTCACTTCGCCGACGCGGATCGCACAGTCGACGCCTTCGGCGATGAAGTCGGGCGTCTGGTCGTGCGGGCTGTCGTGCAGCAGCCATTCGACCGTCACCTGCGGATGGCGCTGCAGGTACTCGGCCAGCGGGCCGACCAGCAACTGCTGCCCGAATGCATGCGGCGCCACCACGCGTAGCCGGCCCTCGGGCTGGTCGCCGACGCCGCGCAGCTCGGCCTCGAAGGCGCCCCAGCTCTGGATCAGCTCTTTGGCGCGGTCGAAGCAGCGCTCGCCGTCTTCCGTGAGCTTCATTGCGTGCGTGGAGCGCTGCAGTAGCCGCACGCCCAGCGAGCGCTCGAGCGCCTGCAGGCGGCGGCTCACGGTGGGCTGGGTGGTGCCCATCTGCGTGGCCGCGGCCGACAGGCTGCCGGCCTCGACGATGCGCACGAAGGTCTGCATCAGCTCGATGCGGTCGGCGGGAGCGGGCTTTTGCATGCGCCGAGCGTATATCAATTGTTCGGCCCGGGAGCCTACCTTTGGCCGCTACTACCCTGCAAACTCCAGCCCTCGCTTTCTGGTTATTAGGGTTAATACCATGTCTTTCATTCAATCAACGCATGAGCGACTGCCCGGCTCGCTGATCCTGCTGCTGGCCGCCAGCGCCGGCTTCGGTGTCGCGGCGCTCTATTACAGCCAGCCCATGCTGGGCGTGCTCGGGCCCGACATCGGCGCCTCGGCCCGCTCCGTGGGCTTCGTGCCCACGCTCACGCAGCTAGGCTACGCGCTCGGCATCCTGCTGCTGGCGCCGCTGGGCGACCGCTTCGACCGGCGCCGCATCATCCTCGTCAAGGCTGCGGTGCTGGTGCTGGCGTTGCTCGGCGCGGCTTTTTCGCCCTCGGTCGGCCCGCTGCTGGCGGCCAGCCTCGTCATCGGCCTTGCGGCCACCATGGCGCAGGATGTGGTGCCGGCCGCCGCCACGCTGGCGCCCGAAGCGCACCGCGGCAAGATCGTCGGCACGGTGATGACCGGGCTGCTGCTGGGCATCCTGCTGTCGCGCGTGCTCAGCGGCTTCGTGGCCGAGCACTTCGGCTGGCGCACGATGTTCGTGGTCGCGGCGGCCAGCATTGCGTTCATCGGCGTTGCCGCGGCGCGCGGCCTGCCGCACCTGCGCCCGACCACGCAGCTGGGCTACGGCGCGTTGCTGGGCTCGCTGGCGGATCTGTGGAAGCGCCATGGCGCACTGCGCCGCGCCGCCCTTGCGCAGGCCCTGCTGTCGGTGGGTTTCAGCGCCTTCTGGTCGACGCTGGCCGTGATGCTGCACGGCGCGCCGTTCCATCTCGGCAGCGCGGCTGCCGGGGCCTTCGGCCTGGCCGGCGCAGCGGGTGCGCTGGCCGCACCCCTCGCCGGGCGCCTGGCGGACCGCCGTGGCCCCGAGTTGGTGATCCGCATGGGCGCCGTGCTTGTCGTGGTGTCGTTCGCGGCCATGCTGTTTGCGCCGCTGATGGCGCCTGCCGCTCGGCTGGGGTTGATCGTGGCCAGTGCCATCGGCTTCGACTTCGGGCTGCAGGCCGCGTTGATTGCGCACCAGACCGTGGTCTACGGCATCGACCCCGGTGCGCGCAGCCGGCTCAATGCGGTGTTCTTCACCGGCGTGTTCATCGGCATGGCCACGGGTTCCGCGCTTGGCGCCCTGGTGCTGGCGCAGTGGGGCTGGTCGGCCGTGGCCTTGCTGGGGGCGGTGTCGGGGCTGGGTGCGCTTGCCGTGCGGATGTGGCCGGTGGCCGTCAAGCCCGCCGTGGCCTGTGGTTCAGCAGCCTGAGGCGCTGTTCTTCTTCACCACTCGCCTGCTTCCATGCGGATCGCCACTTCGCAGTCGTCGAAGATTTCGAGCTTGGCGATCTTCACGCGCACGCCCAGCACGCCGGGCAGCTGCAGCAGGCGCTGCACCAGCTTGCCGATCAGGCTTTCGAGCAGGTTGACGTGCTCGGCCGTGCACTCGTCAATGATGATGCGGCGCACCTTGCGGTAGTCGAGCACGTGGAAGATGTCGTCGTCCTGCGGCAGCAGCGGCTGTGGGCCGAGGTTGAGTTCGGCATCGACCAGGATCGGTTGCGGCGCCGTCTTCTCCTGTTCGAGGATGCCCAGGTTGGCGTCGAAGCGCAGGCCCTGGAGGGTGAGTGTCTGGTGGCCTTGCGAGGGAATGGACATGGTGGTGGTGCTCACATGAGCGAGAAATCGCGCTCGAATTTCATCAGGTGCTGGCCGCCGTCCACCAGCAGCGTGGTGCCGGTGATCGAGCGGTTCTCCAGCGCGAACTTCACAGTGGCGACCACGTCGTCTGGTGTGGAAGAGCGGCCCAGCGGCGACAGCTTGTGCAATTGCGCGAACTTGTCGTCGTCCAGCATGTGGCTTGCCAGCGTGAGGCCGGGCGCCACGCCCACCACGCGCACGCGCGGCGCAAGGGCCAGCGCCAGCATCGGCGTGGCGGCTTCGAGCGCGGCCTTCGACAGCGTGTAGCTCAGGAAGTCGGGGTTCGGGTTCCAGAGCTTCTGGTCGAGCAGATGGACGACCGCGCCTTGCGCGTCGCGCGCCGTCACGTGTTCATGCAGCGCCTGCGCCAGCAGGATGGCCGCACCGGTGTTGCTGCGCGCATGGCGCTCCATGAGTGCGTAGCCGAAGGTGGCAGCTTCGTCGTGTTCGAACAGCGCCGCGCTGTGCACCACGGCGTCGACGCCGCGAAAGCGCGCGACCACGCGGGGCAGCAGGGCGCGCGTGGCCTGTTCGTCCTCGAGGTCGGCGGCGAACAGGGCCGAGTCGCCCGAGAGCGCGGCGCAGTCGGCCACTGTTTGCTCGGCTTCCGCCAGCGAAGTCCGGTAGTGCACCGCCACTTGCCAGCCGCCTGCGGCAAGCCCCAGCGCGATCTCGCGGCCTAGCCTGCGGCCTGCGCCCGTGACGAGAACGGTGCGGCGGGAGGCAGGGGCTTGGGAAACGGGGCTCATGCGGGGAGAGGGAGAATGGCGCTGTGACGACAAAGACGACCCCCAGCAGTTTACCTACCGCCCTCGATCACCTCATCGCGCGTTCCGTCGAACGCGCGGGTGGATGGATCGGGTTCGACCGCTTCATGGCACTCGCGTTGTATGCGCCCGGCCTGGGCTACTACGCCAACACTTCGGCCAAGTTCGGACACATGCCGTCTTCGGGCAGCGACTTCGTGACGGCGCCGGAACTCACGCCGATGTTTGGCCAGACCCTGGCGGCGCAGGTGGCCGAGGCGCTGGAGAAGACGGGGACCGATACGGTGTGGGAATTCGGTGCCGGCTCTGGTGCGTTGGCGGTTCAGCTGCTGCATGCGCTCGATGAGATGGGGCGTAGCGATGTGCGCTATCGCATCGTCGATCTGTCGGGGACGCTGCGAGAGCGGCAGCAGCAGGCGCTGGTGCGGTATGCGGATCGCGTCGAGTGGCTGAACGAACTGCCCGAGTCGATGGAAGGCGTGGTTGTCGGAAACGAGGTGCTCGATGCGATGCCAGTGCAATTGCTGGCGCGTGTGGGAGGGCAGTGGTTCGAACGTGGCGTGGTGCGCAATGCGAGTGATGACGGCTGGATCTGGGCGGATCGTTCCACCGAACTTCGCCCGCCGCTCGATGTGGCTGGCGAGCACGACTACCTGACGGAGGCTCATCCGCAGGCCCGGGCGTTTATCGCGACGCTGGCGGACCGGCTCCGGAAGGGGGCGGCTTTTCTCATCGACTACGGGTTTCCCGAGGCCGAGTACTACCACCCGCAGCGGCACATGGGTACGGTGATGTGCCATCGGGCGCATCAGGCTGATGGTGATCCGCTGTCCGACGTGGGCTACAAGGACATCACTGCGCATGTCGACTTCACCGGGATCGCGCTGGCTGGCCAGAACGCGGGGCTTGAGGTGCTGGGTTATACGAGTCAGGCGCGCTTTCTGCTGAATTGCGGGTTGTTGGCTCGGATGGAAGCCGGGTCTGTCGCTGAGCGGGCGATGGCTGCGCGGTTGATTCATGAGCATGAGATGGGGGAGCTGTTCAAGGTCGTCGGCTTTGCTGTTGGCGAGCCTTGGGATGCGATGGGGTTTGTTGAGGGGGATCGCAGTCATACGCTTTGAATTGGCTGCTGGGTTTGGTTTATTTCCCGGGGCCGGGTCTCGCCCCGGCGGGCGAGCTACTTTCTTTTGCTTCGCTGTATGGACCGGGGACCTTGGAAACAGGTGTGCGCGGACATAGGAAACACGTTGGCAGGTTAGCGCTTTACA